>NZ_OZ242352.1:1300000-2500000 GCF_965208695.1 Candidatus Palauibacter irciniicola | reverse complement strand
CCCCTCGGTGCCCCCGGCCAGCGCGTGGGGGTCGAGGGCGGCGCCGATTCCGGCGAACCCCGCTCCGGCCAGTCCGGCTCGAACGAACGATCTGCGGTCCATGTGGCCCTCCGGTGGGCGTGAGAGGCGGGACAATCGCTGGCAGCGGGCGCCCGATTCCCAACCTACGGACGCCGACCACCGCGTCCAGACGTGGCGGGCGGCGGCGAATCTGGTCGCAAACGGCGGTGCCTTGTCACGGGAAACGCCCGCGTCGAACGTTGGAAGCGCGATGACGGGCAACCAGTTCCACCTCGGGATAGACGTGGGCGGCACCTTCACGGACGCGGTCCTGATCTGTGAGGAGACGGGGCGCATCGACACCGCCAAGGTCCCGTCCACGCCCGCTGATCCCTCCATCGGCTTCATGGCGGCGTTGGAGCGCGCCCTCGAGGGCAGCGCGGTCGACCCGGGTGCCATCGCCCACCTCGTCCACGGCACGACCGTCGCGACGAACTCGCTCATCGAGGGGAAGACGCCGCGGACGGCCTTCGTGACCACCGAGGGCTTCGGCGACATGCTCGAGATCGCCCGCCAGGTCCGGCCGTCTCTCTACGACGTCCACTTCGAGAAGCTCCGCCCGCTCGTCCCGCGCGACTTGTGCTACGAGGTGCCGGAGCGGCTGGACCCGGCGGGCGGTGTCCTGCGGCCGCTCGATGAGGACGCCGTCCGGGAGATCGCGGCGGCGCTGCGGGCGCGAGAGGTCCGGTCCGTAGCCGTGTGCCTCCTGCACGGCTACGCGAACCCGGTGCACGAAGAGCGCGTGGCCGAGATCCTGAGGGAAGAGGACCCCGGCCTCCTCATCTCGCTCTCATCCAGCGTGTGCCCCGAGTTCCGCGAGTACTTCCGGGCCAGCACGTGTGTGATCAACGCCTGCATCGTCCCCGTCGTGGCGCGCTATCTCGCCGGGATCGAGGACGGGCTCGGGCGTGCCGGTCTCGATGCCGAGCTTCTCGTCATGCAGTCCAACGGCGGCGTGCTCACCGCGGAACAGGCGGCGAGCAAGCCCGTGTTCATGGTTGAGTCCGGACCCGCCGCGGGCGTGGTCTCCGCCAACTTCATCGCGGGCCAACTCGGCCACGCGGATCTGATTTCCTTCGACATGGGAGGGACGACGGCCAAGGCCGGGCTGGTCCTCGACGGCCGACCGCGCGTCACGAAGGAGTACGAGGTCGGAGCGCAGGCCCAGCCGGGACAGGGGATGACGCGGGCCGCCGGCTACCCGATCCGCACGCCGGTCATCGATCTCGTGGAGGTGGGCGCGGGCGGGGGGAGCCTCGCCTGGGTGGACGCCGGAGGGGGGCTCCGCGTCGGACCGCGGAGCGCGGGCGCCGACCCGGGGCCGATCTGTTACGGGAAGGGCGGGACGGAACCGACGATCACCGACGCCAACCTCGTGCTCGGCCGGCTGAACCCGGACTACTTCCTGGGTGGCGAGATGGCGCTCGACGTGGACGCGGCCGCCGCGGGCATCCGCGAGCGGTGCGCGGAGCCGCTCGGCCTCGACCCGGTCGAGGCGGCGAACGGGATCATCGAGATCGCGAACGCGACGATGATCAACGCGCTGCGGCTCGTGACGGTGCGGCGGGGCAACGATCCGCGCGAACTGACCATGGTCGCCTTCGGCGGGGCCGGGCCGCTGCACGCGAATCGACTGTGCATGGAGATGCAGATTCCGACGCTCGTGGTGCCTCCGAGCCCCGGGACGGCGTCCGCCCTCGGTCTCCTCGTCACGGACCTGCGGCACGAGTTCTCGCGCACGCGGGTCACGGCCGCCGACGAGGCGGACGCGGCGCGGATCCGGTCGCTCTTCGAGACGATGGAGAAGGAGGGCCGGCGCACGCTCCGGCGCGAAGGCGTGGCCCCGGAGGACATGGAGTTCCGGCGCGGGATCGAGATGCGGTATGCCGGCCAGTCCTCGGAGGTGCCCGTGGTGTTGCCGCGGGAGGGGATGGACGATGGGCCGGACGACGGGCCGGACCGGAAGATGGACACCGCGACGCTGGCCGATGCCGTGCGCCGCTTCCACGTCGAGCACCAGCGGGCCTACGGGCACGGCTACCCCGAGCAGCCCGTCGAACTCGTGAACTTCACGGTCACGGCCATCGGCAGGATCGCGCGCCCCCGGCTCCCGAGGATCGACTCGAACGGCAAGGGCGTTTCGGACGCCCGGCGGGGGACGAGGCGGGTGTACTTCGCCGACGCCGGCGGCTTCGTCGAGACCGCGATCTACGACCGGGCGCGGCTAGGGGCAGGCCACGCTGTGGCCGGCCCCGCCGTCATCGAGGAAGTCGACTCCACGATACTCGTGCATGCCGGATACCGCGCCACCGTGGACGAGTTCGGCAACCTCCTGATCGCCGCGGGAGGCGCCGCGTGAACGAGCGGGACCCGAGCGGAGGTCGACCCGACGGCGGCGCGGCGGACCCGGCCGCGGGCCGCCCGGACCCGGCCCGCATGGACCGGATCGCGCTCCCGCGCCTCAACCCGTGGCTCGCGCTCCTCATCCTCGTGCTCCTGGGCTTCGGCTACATCGGGCTCTGGGGCTGGCTGCTGGGAGGGCAGCCGTGACGGAGGGCCTGCAGCTGTCATGGTGGCTCATCGGGGCCTACCTCGCCCTCATGCTGGGGGTCGGCGTGTGGTTCCGGCGGCGGGTGCGCTCCGTCGAGGACATGGCGGTGGCCGGGCGCCACTCGGGGGTGTGGCTCATCGCCTTCTCCGTCGCCGCGACCTGGATCAACGGCACCACCCTGATCGGAATCTCGGCGCTCGGCGCGGACTTCGGCCTCGACGCCTACTGGAGCGGCGGCTCCTTCATGCTCGGGACGATCTGGATCGCGTACTTCATCATCCCGCGGCTGTGGGAGACCGGCGTCATCACGATCCCGGAACTCTTCGGCCGCTGCTTCGGCCCGCGGCACCGGATCGTCTCCCTCTTTCTCGTCATCCTCCGGGACATGGGGGTCACGGCGGGGACGATCGGGGCGCTGACCCTCGTCACCACCGCGGTGCTCGGCATCTCGGTGGCCGAATCGCTCCTTCTGTGGCTCGGCGTCACGTCCGTCTACGTGTTCCTGGGCGGCATGTGGGCGGTGATGGCGACGGACGCGATCCAGTTCTTCATCATCCTGGCCGGTTCAATCGCGGTGTTGGTGGCGGGGCTCGCTGCCGCCGGAGGACTCGGCGGGCTGAGCGCCGGCCTCGATCCGGCGCTGATCGACATCTTCGGGCGGGCGGGCGTCACCCAGGTGATGGCGTGGATCGTCATCGGCCTCGCGATCACGGGCGCGTACCAGGGGCTCATCCAGCGCGGCTTCGCGGCGAAGAGCGCGGACGTGGCGCGGCGCGGGTTTCTGTACGGCGGGGTCATCGCCTCGCTCTGGTACATGACGCCGCCCCTGATCGGGATCGTCGCCCGCACGATCTACGGGCCGGACCTCGCGGCGGAGGACGCCTTCGTTACGCTCGCCTTCGGGACGGCGGGGAACGAACTCGCGAGCCTCGTCGTCGTGTGCGTGCTCGCGGCGAGCATGTCGACGCTCTCCAGCACCATCAACACGATCGCCTCCAACTTCACGCTGGACCTCTACGCGCGCTTCATCGCGCCCACGGCAAGCGCCGTCCGACAGCTCTGGGTCTACCGCCTCAACGTCCTCCTCGTCGGGGCGCTCGCGGCTGCCCTCTACCTGGCGCTCCCCCTCCTCATCGAACTGTTCTGGATCGGAGGACGGATCATGGGCGCCTCCGTCGCCCCCGCGCTGATCGGGATCGTCCTCTTCCCGTCGCTTCGGCAGGCGCCGCGGACGGTGATGGCGGCGATGCTCATCGGCGCCGCGGTGCAGGCGGTATGGCAGACGTTCGGGGCGATCCGCGAGGTGGGGGCCGTCGTCATCATCTGGGAACTGGATCCGATCCTGGTCGGACTGCCTCTCACGATCCTGATTCTGTGGATCGGGGCGCGTCTCGAGACTCGAACCGGGGGCCGAAATGCCACAGCGTGAGAGTCGGACCGTGAGAGTCGGACCGTGAGTTCCGTGGATCCGGTCCTGTTCGAGGTGATCCGGAACGCGCTCGTCGAGGCGACGGAGGAGATGTCCGTCACGCTCCAGCGCACGGCCTATTCGACGAACATCAAGACGCGGCTCGACTATTCGTGCGCCTTCGTGGACGCGAACGGGCGGATGATCGCGCAGGCGTTCTGCCAGCCGGCGCACCTGGTGACGATCGGGCGCCTCGTCCCGCGCGCGGTGGCCGAGTACGAGGCGGAGCACGGGCAGGGGACGCTGGGTCCGGGGGACGGGCTGCTGGTCAACGATCCGCACCGGCAGGCGAGCCACCTCAACGACGTCTTTCTCATCACGCCCTTCTTCCACGAGGGGGAACTCACGGGATACGTCGCCAACTGCTGCCACCACGTGGACGTGGGAGGTGGGGCGCCGGCGAGCATCGGCGCGTTCCGCGAGATCTACCAGGAGGGGATCATCCTCCCCGTCGTGAAGCTCTTCGACGGCGGCGACCTGGTGGACGACGTGCTGAAGCTCATGCTCGCCAACGTGCGCGCGAAGAAGGAAGTGGCGGGCGACCTGCGGGCGCAGCACGCGGCGAACGAGATCGGGCTGCGGCGGCTGTCCGCGCTGTGGGAGCGCTACGGGGCGGAGATGCTGGGTTCGTACATGGAGCGCATGATCGAGTACAGCGAGCGGCGGCTGCGGGCGGAGTTGGCGGAGCTTCCGCGGGGAGAGTTCGCGGCGGAGGGGTGCCTCGACGACGACGGAATCACGGGGGAGCCGGTCCACCTGAAGGTCCGGATCCGGTTCGACGGCTCGACGGCGCGCTTCGACTTCACGGGGACCGACCCGCAGCGCGCGGCGCCGATGAACTGCAACCTGACGCAGTGCTTCACCGCCTGCGTCTACGTGCTCAAGTGCCTGGTCGACCCGGACATCCCGCTGAACGAGGGGTTCTATCGTCCGATCGAGGTGGTCGCGCCGGAGGGGTCGGCAGTGAACGTGCGGCCGCCCGCCGGAGTGGTCGGCGGCTGGGAAGTCGCGATGCGGCTGTGCGACATCATGTTCCGGGCGCTCGCGGGCCCCATGCCGGAGCGCGTTCCCGCGGGAACGAAGGGGATGATCTGCCATGTGGGGTTCGGGGGAGAGGATCCGGCGACCGGGGAGTACTACTGCTTCCTCGAGACGCTCGCCGGGGGGTACGGCGGGCGGCACGACGCAGACGGCCCGGACGCGGTCCAGACCCACATCCAGAACACGCAGAACGCGCCGATCGAGGAGACCGAACTCAACTATCCGGTGCGGATCCACGAGTACAGCCTCGTTCCCGACTCCGAGGGGGCGGGCCGGCGGCGGGGCGGCCTCGCGCTGTGCCGCGAGTACGAGTTCGTGGGCCACGAGCCGACGTTCACGACGCTGGCCGACCGGGCGCGGTTCCCGGCCCACGGCCTGCACGGGGGAGATGATGGGAAGGTTGCGAGCTACCGGCTGATCTCGGGCGGCGAGGCGCGGGATCTCGGCTCGAAGGCGACGGTGCAGCTCAAGACGGGTGATCGCGTGCGGATCGAGACGGCGGGTGGGGGCGGGTTCGGACCGGCGCACGAACGGGATCCGGACGCGGTGCTCCGGGACGTGCGGGAAGGCAAGATCTCCCGCGCCCGGGCGCGGGCAGCCTACGGCGTGGCCATCCAGCCGGGCGAATGGACCGTCGACCTCGCGGAGACGAGGAGACTGCGCCGAGCGCAGGGACGATGACCGCGGGACCGAAGACCGCCGACGCCGTGGTCATCGGTGGCGGGATCATGGGCGCGAGCGCCGCGCACTTCCTCGCCAAGCGAGGGTTCGGACGCGTCGTGCTCCTCGAGAAGGGGCGCCTGGCGGGCGTGAGCACGGGACATTCCGCCGCGATCGTCCGCACGTACTACTCGAACCCGGTCACGCTCGAACTCGCGAAGCGCGCCCTTCACATGTTCGAGAACGACCGGGACCTGCTGGGCGGCGACTGCGGGTTCCGGCCCATCGGCTTCCTCCTCCTGATCGGCGAGCGTCTGCGCGCGGCCGGGGAGCACATTCTCGAGTCGGAGCGGCGGCACGGGCTGCACGTCGAGCGGCTCAGCGTGGAAGAAGTGGCCGATCTGGCGCCTCCTCTCTCCCTGGACGGCGTCTCGTACGGCATCCTCGAGCCCCGCTCCGGTTATGCCGACCCGACGCGCACGACGGAGAACCTCGTGGCGGCGGCCCGCCCGTGGGGGCTTGAGCCCCGCGCCTGGGGTCGCCGCCACGAGCGTCCGCCTGCATGGAGACCGGGTGGTCGCGGTGGAGGCAGAAGACGGGACGATCGCAACGAACGTTGTCGTGAACGCGGCGGGTCCCTGGGCGGGGCAGGTCGGCTTCTGGCTCGGCCTGAGGTACTCGCTGCGCTGGAGCCGCGAGAGCGATCTGTTCGTGGAGAAGCCAGCCAGGTTCGGCGACCTCCCCGTCGTCTCCGATCCGGGTCTGCGCGTCTACCTGCGGCCCTACGGCGAAGACCGGATCATCGCCGGGCTGGGGGCGCCCAAGGACATCGAGCCGGTGGATCCGGACGACTGCGATCCGGCCCTCGATCCGGAAATGCGCGAGCGTATCGAGCGCCCGCTCTTCCAGCGGATCCCGGCGCTGTCCACGCGCCCGCCACCTGGGCGGCTACGCCTCGCTCTACACGATCACGGACGACTGGCACCCGATCGTCGGCCCGGAGCCCGGTCTCGAGGGCTACTACGCCTTCTTCGGCGGCAGCGGCCACGGGTTCAAGCTCGGCCCCCCGATCGGCGAGGCCCTCGCCGACGTCATCTGCGGCGAGGCGGCGGACATCGACATCTCACCCTTCCGCCCGGGCCGCTTCATCGACGGTGAGCCGCTCACGTCCGCATGGGGCGAGGGCAACCGCGGCTGACTTCAGCCTCGAGCTTCCTGCGCACCCGCTCTACCCTCCGCCGGTTTACTCCGAAATCGAAGAGACCGATGCGAGACGCCGACGCTACATGTGCGACGTCCTCCGACGGGCACCATCGGAACTCCAGATCGTCGCGGAACCCGAGCCGGGTTCGGCAGACCGCATGCAGGTAATCGTCCGTCGCCGTGACGATGCGGGTACGCGGCATGGCGGCGACGACTGCCCGGAGGCGACGAAAGAGGTTGACCGGGTCTCCCGACGCGGGGAACGGTGCCACCCGGTGAATCCACCACGCGCCGGGTTCGCTGCTCACGTGGTCGTGCCTGAGCCTCCGGAACCGGCGTGTCGCAATCTTGTCGCGTATCAATGCGGCGTGAAGCGCTGCATTCGGCGGCCGGTGGAGGCCTCGCCCACGTAGATGTTGCCGCGGGAGTCGACGCTCATCCCGTGCGGGCGCAGGAACTGGCCGAGTTGGCGCCCTCCGCGGCCGAACTCGCCCACGATCTCGAGGTCGCTTCGGCGCATGATCCACACCTTGTGGTTGGTGCCGTCCGCCAGGTAGAGCCAGCGTTGCTCCTCGTCGGGTGAGAAGGCGACGACGAAGGCCGAGCCCGAGGCGCGCGTGGCGGGGGCCACGATCTTCTCGGCCTGGAACGCGCCCTCCTGATCGAACACCTGGATCCGGTTCCCGCGGCGGTCGGCGACGTAGATGAGGCCGTCGTTCGATCCGGTGAGGTCGTGCACGGTGGAGAACTGGCGCGGCGGTTCCGAGTCCGGCGTCCGCCCCGCGTAGTCGTACTCGTAGGCGTCGTCCGGCGGCTCCCCGTAGGCGCCCCAGTGGCGGAGGTAGGCTCCGGTCTCGCCGTCGAACACGACCACGCGGCGGTTCTGGTAGCCGTCGGCGATGAAGACCTCGTTGTCCTCCGGGTCCACCCAGATGCCGGCGGGGCCGCCGAGAAGCTCCGTGTCGTGGCTGCCCGCGTTCTCGTCGTAGCGGCCGATCGTCATCACGAGGTCGCCGGAGCGCGTGAACTTCATCACCCGGTGGTGCCGGTAGGTGCCCACCCACACGTAGTCGTTATGGTCGACGAAGATGCCGTGCGCGTTGCGCGGGAACTCCGAGACGTCCTGCGTGGCCGGGTCGCCCCACCCCTGGACGAGATTCCCCT
The DNA here is from genome assembly GCF_965208695.1 of Candidatus Palauibacter irciniicola. GTDB lineage: Bacteria > Gemmatimonadota > Gemmatimonadetes > Palauibacterales > Palauibacteraceae > Palauibacter > Palauibacter irciniicola. Next base: position 2,491,853 of record NZ_OZ242352.1, on the reverse strand, counting down.
CGGGGTCGAACTCGGTCACGACCGGGGCGGGAACACAGCAGGTGCCGAGCGGCGGGTCCTGCACGGCGGACGTCTCCTCCGGCGTCAGCGACTCCGGGATGTGCGTGACCCAGACGTGATCGCGCGCGTCGACGAACACGCCCGTGATGGATCCCATGATCCAGAGGTTGGGCATCTCGCGCGGCCAGCTCGGGTCCACCGCGAACGTCGGCACGCCACCCTCGGCGGGGCCACCCTCGGCGGAGGCGCCCGCCCCCGGGTTCGAACACGCCGAAAGAACGATCGGAAGGAGGAAGATCACGCGCCGGATGCCGTCTTTCATGGCCGCCCTCTGCGTCATGTCCGGGATCGTTGCCTCCCGGAACGGGAAGATCCACTGTAAACGCTGACCCTCAGCGTGGGAGAGCGTTCCATGTCGCGTCAAATGAGGCCGGGGCTGGTGACCATGGGCTGTGCGCTCGCGCTGGGGTGTGCCCCGCCCGTGAGCGAAGAGATGAATGTCGCTGAAGCCGGGGAGGTCGAAGCCGACCACTTCCTCCCGTCGCGGCCGGAAACGCTCAACTGGGGCTGGTTCCCGATCGACAAGGAGCCGGTGCTGCGGATCGCGTCCGGCGAGACCGTGCGGATCGAGACGTTGACCCACGTGGGGGCCACGCAGGACGAGCACCCGGTCGAGTTTCTGACGGGACTCGGTGTGCCGCGGGAGGAGATCCTCGACGACGTCATCGACTTCTGGGCCTCGCGCGAAGCCCGTCCACGCGAGGGGCGGAGCGGGCACGTCATCACGGGTCCGGTCCACATCGAGGGGGCCGAGCCCGGCGACATGCTCGAGGTCCGGATCCTGGACATTGAGACGCGCGTACCGTGGGGCGTGAACTCCACCAGCGGCCGGGGCGGGGTCTTCTCCCCGAGCTATCCCGGCGCCCGCGAAGGGGACGAACCGCTCGACATTCCGGCCGGCCGGCACCTGATCCGGACGGGTGACGCGGACGGACGGGAAGTCGCCTTCTTCTCGTCCGACATCCAGGTGCCGCTGGCGCCGTTCATGGGGATCCTCGCCGTCGCCCCCGATCCGGTCGTGGGCGAGCCGGGCGTGACGGTGCCCGGCGTCCAGGGATCCCGCCCGCCGGGCGCCTTCGGCGGCAACCTCGACGTGAAGGACCTCACGGCCGGGACGACGCTGTACCTCCCCGTCTTCCATCCGGGGGCGCTCTTCTACGCGGGCGATGGGCACGGCGCGCAGGGCGACGGGGAGGTGAGCGGCACCGCGATCGAGCAGTCGCTCACGGGTGTGTTCCAGTTCGTGGTGCACAAGGGGGTGACGATCCCGGCCCCGCGCGCGGAGACCCCGACGCACTACCTGATCATGGGCATCGATCTCGACCTCGACCGCGCCGCGCGCGAGGCGACCCGGCTCGTGGTGGAGTTCCTCGTCGAGGAGAAGGGACTGGCGCCCGACAGGGCGCTTTCCCTCGCCAGCATCGCCGTCGATTTCCGGGTGAGCGAGGTCGTCGACCTGACCCAGGTCGTCACGGGTTTCATCCCGAAGGATGTCTTCCTTGAGCGCTGACAGCTCGCGCCGCATTCCGCCGGCCGTCGCCGCCGTCATCCTGATCCTGTTCCCCGCGGCCCCGGCGCTCGGCGCGCAGGGCCTGGGTCCGGAGGACCGGCAGCAACTCAGGGCTACGCGCGACGCGAATGGGACTCTCCTGCTGGATGGCCATCTGGACGACGCGGTGTGGTCGCGGGCGGAATTCGCGACGACGTTCTGGCAGCGCGAGCCGGACGAGGGCGAGCCGGCCACGCGGCGGACCGAAGTCGCGTTCGCGTTCGACGACGACGCGCTGTGGATCGCCGGGCGCATGTACACGGACGACCCCGCCGGCATCCAGGCCTACCGCACGCGCCGCGACCAGAACACCGGTTCCGAGCGCCTGCTCGTCTCGCTCGACCCCTACCTGAACCGGCGCACGGCGGTCTCCTTCGGGGTGAACGCGGCGGGCAGCCGCACGGACTGGTACCACCCCGAGGACAACGTGTCGAACCGCGACTACACGTGGGATCCCGTGTGGTCGGCGCGCGTGCAGCGCGACTCGCTCGGGTGGACGGCCGAGATGCGCATGCCATTCTCGCAACTGCGCTTCAACGGCGACGAGTCGGCGTGGGGCGTGAACATCAACCGCTACATGCCCGACATCCAGGAGAACCTCCTGTGGGAACTCGTCGTGCGGAGCGAGCCGGGGTGGTCGTCGCGCCTCGGCGACCTCACCGGACTCGAGGGCGTACGGGGGAGCCGGGGGATCGAGTTTCTGCCCTACGTGGCGGGCGATCTGCGCACGCCCACGGGCGGTCCCATGGCGGGCGTGGTGACGCGGAGCGAGTCCCGCGTGGGGGCGGACTTCAAGGTCGGTCTCGGTTCGAGCCTGACGCTCGACGCCACCGTCAACCCGGACTTCGGACAGGTCGAGGCGGACCCCGCGGTGGTGAACCTGACCGCGTTCGAGGAAGTCTTCGAGGAGCGCCGCCCCTTCTTCACGGAAGGTCGCCAACTCATGGAGGGGCTGGGCCCGCGCTACTTCTACTCGCGGCGCATCGGGGCTCCGCCTGCGGGACGGGCGGACGCCGACAGCGTCGTCGCGCCGGATCAAACGACGATTCTCGGGGCGGGGAAGGTCACGGGCCGACTCCCCGGCGGGACCTCGGTGGGCGCGCTCTTCGCCGTCACCGGTCGCGAGGATGCCCGGGCGTTCCACTTCACCCGGCGCCCGGCCGCGACGGACACCATCGAGAGCGCCGTCCCCATCGCCCCCCTGAGCGCCTTCGCGGTGGCGAGACTCGAGCAGGAGTTCGGGGAGGAGGGGTCCACGCTCGGCTTCACGGGGACCACGCTCAGCCGCGAGGGCCGTCCGGAACTCGCCGCGCTCCTCCCGTGGCGCGCCTACGCGGGCGGCACGGACTGGAACCTGCGCTTCGCAGGGGGCGAGTACGAACTCACGGGACACGCGGGGTTCTCGCACCTCAGCGGGAACCCGGATGCGATCCTGCGGGTGCAGCGCTCGAGCGCGCGTTTCTTCCAGCGGCCGGACCGCGAGACCGCCCTGCTGGACCCGTCGCGTTCCGCGCTCTCCGGGTACACCGCGGCCCTCGGGATGCGGAAGGTGGGCGGACGGCGCTGGCTGTGGCGCGTGCGGGGCGAAGCCGTCTCGCCGGGCTTCGAGATCAACGACGTGGGACAGATGTTCAACGCGGACCGGCTCACGGCCGCAGCCGACATCGCGATCCGCGAGACGATTCCGACCGCGTTTGCCCGCGCATGGCAGGTCGGCCTCACCTCGGCGAGTTCGTGGAACTTCGACGGCGTGCGCACGGAGACGACGATCGGGGCCCGGGCGACCGCCACCTGGCACAACTACCTGCGCACGACGCTCGAGGGCGGATACCACCCGCGCGCGCTCAGCGACCACCTCACGCGCGGCGGCCCCCTCATGGAGACGCTCGCGCGCTGGCAGGCCGGCCTCGCGCTCGCCACCGACCGCTCCTTCCGGACCGGCTTCCGGCTCAGGGGGGCCTACGGGCGGGACGAGACCGGCGGGTGGTCGTACGACGTGGCCGGCGCGCTCACGCTCCGCCCGGGGGCCGCCCTGCAACTCGAAGTCGAACCCAGCTACCGGCGCGAAACGGAATCGCGCCAGTACCTCACGACGCGGGCCGGCGGCCGGCGGGCCACCTTCGACCGGCGCTACATCTTCTCCGCCATCGACCGCAGCACCCTCGCCCTCCGCCTCCGCGGCGCCTACGCCTTCGGCCCGGACCTCACGCTCGAGGCCTACTTCGAGCCGTTCGCGGCGAGCGGACGGCGCCACGGACTGGGCGAACTCCTCGAACCGGGCCAGCGACACCTGCTCCTGTACGGCGAAATGGGATCGAGGATCGATCGCCGCCGTGACGGGTCGTGGGACGTGACCGAGGGTGGCCGATCGTTTACGCTCCCCGACGGGGACTTCAACATCCTCTCGCTGCGCAGCAACGTCGTCCTCCGCTGGGAGTGGCAGCCGGGCAGCACGCTCTTCCTCGTCTGGCAGCAGGACCGCTCCGACATGCGGACTTCGGGCGAACTCGTGGATCCCGGCCGTCTCGTCGACAGCCTGCGCGCGCGAGGGCAACACGTCTTCCTGCTCAAGGTCGCCTACTGGCTCCCGATCTGAGGAGCCCGGAAGGGTCGCAGCCGTGAGAGGAGTGGCATGGAACCGGACATGATGGGCAGGGTCGCGCTCGTGACGGGCGGGACGAAGGGGATCGGGCGCGCGATCGCGGAGCACCTGCTGGAGGCGGGAGCGTCCGTTGCGGTCTGCGCGAGGACCGGGGCGGATGTGCGCGCGGCCGAGGCCGAACTCGGCGACCGGGCGCTGGGCATCGTGTGCGACGTGGCAGACGCGGATGCCTGCGACCGCATGGTCGAGGACACCGTGGCCCGCTTGGCCGGCTCGACATCCTCGTGAACAACGCCGGACTCGGGATTTTCAAACCGCTGCGGGAGATGAGCGTCGAGGAGTGGCAACTCCAGATCGACGTGAACCTCGGCGGCGTCTTCTACTGCTCCAGGGCCGCGCTCCCCCACCTGAGCGCGAGCGGCGACGGCTTCATCGTGAACATCGCGTCGCTCGCCAGCCGCCATCCCTTCCACGGCGGCACCGGGTACAACGCGAGCAAGTACGGCCTGCTCGGACTCACCGAGGCGATGCTGCTCGACGTGCGCTATGACGACGTGCGGGTGAGCATCGTGATGCCCGGGAGCGTGGACACGTACTTCAACGGCCGGGAGCAGGTGCCGGAACGGACCTGGCGCCTCCACGTGGATGACTGCGCGGCGGCGGTCATGCAACTGCTCTCCTATCCGAAGGAAGCCCACGTGAGCCGCGTCGAACTGCGTCCCTCGCAGCCACCGCGGAAGGCGTGACCGCGCCGCCGGAGAGTGCGGGAGCAGGCGCCCGCGACGAACTCGGCGCCCACGTCTCGGTGGCGGGCGGCGTGCCGACCGCGCCGCGGCGCGCGGCGGAGATCGGGGCGGCGAACTTCCAGATCTTCACCAAGCAGCCCAACCGGTGGGCCGAGCCGCGCATCGACGACGAGACGGCCGCGGCGTTCAAGGCGGCACGCGCCGAGCACGGGATCGCCGTCGCGGGGGCCCACGACTCCTATCTCATCAACCTCTCCTCCCCCGACCGGCGGCTGTGGCGGATGTCGCAACGCAGCTTCGAGAGCGAGCTTCGGCGCTGCGTGCGCCTCGATCTCGATTTTCTGGTGACCCATCCCGGGAACGCGACGGATGGGGATATCGAAGAAGGGCTCGCGCGCAACGCGCGGGGCGTGACCGAATCGCTGGAGGCCGTGGAGGGCCCGACCCGCGTCCTCCTCGAACTCACGGCCGGCGCCGGGACGACCGTTGGGGCGAGCTTCGAGAACCTGCGCGCCATCCTCGATCGGATCCCGGAGTCGCAGCGGGGGCGCGTGGGCATCTGCTTCGATACGTGCCACGCATACTCGGCCGGATACGACCTGGTTGGCGACTACGATGGCGTCTGGGAGGCGTTCGACCGCGCGCTGGGACTCGAACGCCTGGGGCTCATCCACGTGAACGACTCGCAGCACCCCTTCGACTCGCGAAAGGACCGCCATGAGGAAATCGGCGAAGGCAGCCTCGGCGAGGGCCCGTTCCGGCGCTTGATGCGGGACGCCCGCCTGCGCCACGTCCCCAAGATCCTGGAGACCCCGAAGGGGGAGGACGGCGCGGACGCCGACATCCGGAACCTCGCCCGCCTGCGGAGCTACCGCGAAAGGAGTCGCTGATCATGTCCGATCCGGTGAGCACCCGGCGCCGCGGGCACGTCCTCGAAGTCACGCTGGACCGGCCGCCGGCGAACGCGATCGACGCGGCGACGAGCATCCGCATGGGAGAGGTCTTCTGCGGCTTCCGCGACGACGATGACCTCCGCGTGGCGATCCTCGCCTCGACCGGCGACCGCATCTTCTCGGCCGGCTGGGACCTGAAGGCCGCGGCCGGAGGGGAGCACGAGCGGATGGACTACGGGGCGGGCGGCTTCGGCGGGATCACGGAACTGTGGGACCTGACGAAGCCCGTGATCGCCGCCGTGAACGGCCTGGCGGTGGGGGGAGGGTGCGAGATCATGCTCGCCGCCGACCTCATCGTCGCGAGCGAGGGCGCCGAGTTCTGGTTCCCCGAGGGCCGCCTGGGGAACGTGCCCGACGCGGGCGGCGTCCAGCGGCTTCCGAGGCGGCTGCCGCGGAACGTCGCGATGGAGATGCTGCTCACCGGCCGCCGGATGGGGGCGGAGGAGGCGCACGAATGGGGCCTCGTGAACTGGGTCGTCCCTTCGGAGCGGGTGCTCTCGAAGGCGCGTGAGGTTGCCGAGGGCCTGGCCCGAAACGCCCCGCTCTCGATGCGGGCGATCAAGGAGATCGTGCGCGAGATCGAGGGTCTGTCGGTGCGGGACGCCTTCGAGGCCGTCCAGGAGGGCCGGTTCCCCGCCTACGAGCGCATGCTCGTCTCCGAGGACCACGCCGAAGGCCCCCGCGCCTTCACGGAAAAGCGCGAACCGAACTTCAAGGGCCGGTAGCCGGGCTCGGGCAAGTGGCGGGCGTCGCTTCCCACGGACTGCTCGGTCAATGCCAGCGTCGGCGTGAGGACTCCACCCGGTACAGGATGTAGTCCCGTAGCGCACGAGCCACACGGCGGTCGATGTACGGGACCGTGATCCTCCCGCACGCCAGTTGTACCCGCAGCGTGGCCAGTCCCTTCCGGCGCTGCAGCGGAGACTGCCGGACGGTCGCGGACTGAACTTTCCGCAGGGGGAACGCCTTCACCTCGCTTCCCAGGAATCCGCTGCGGCTCGCCAGTCCGTCGCGGTCGTACGCGTATCCCTGCCGGCGCCACCGCTGCCAGGCGGCGAGCGCCGCAGCCGGCATGGATGCGGCCCACCAGAAGAGGATCGTGGAGGTGCGGGCGAACACTCCGGCGTCCGCCAGCAACAGGAGGGTTCCGAAGACGGCGACCAGGACGAGCGCGTAACGCAGGGCAAGCGCGCGAATGTAGTGGGGCGACACCCGCTTGAGACCCAGGCTTCCGGGCAGAACGGGAACCGCCGTCGCTTCCCGCTCGAACATCAGCGACCGCAACTCCTCGGCGAGCCGGTCACCCAGGAGCGGCACCTCGAGCACATCCGGCACTTCGACGGCGGAGACCCGGCCCGCGTCCGGGGAGACGGCCGCGGCCGGGAGGGCGTAGAGCCGGTACCGCCGCAGCCACCGCAGCACGAGGCCCTGGCTCACGGTCAATTGCTGGATCTTCGGCGCCTCGACCACGACCTCGCGCTGCGTGAGGAGACCCGCGCGCGAACGGAACCGGCCGCCGTCGTGTTGCAGCGTGAAGTTGTGGTGTCGCAGGAACGCGGCGGTCACCGTGAGGAGGAGCGCCACGCCCGCGATGGAGGCGATCACGGCGGCCGCGAGCCCCACCTGGGCGAGCGCCCCGAGACTGGTGAACGCGCTCGCGGCACTGTCGAAGCCGGCCTCGATCGCCTCCAGGATCGGATCGAGGGAATCCCCAGGCTGGAGCAGGTCGGTCAGCACGCCGACCAGCGCCGCCACGAAGATGAAGTTCCGGCTGGCGAGCCCGATGCGCACCATATCGGCCGAGCCGAGCCGGAGAAGGACGGGGTCCGGTCCGACGCCGGACCGCGCTTCCACCGGAGCGGCCGACCCGCTGGCGCCCGCGCCCGCCGAGTCCCCCTCGCCCGCGGCGGGGCCTCCGAGGACGGGTCGAAGCGCCGTCACGCTGCGCTGCAGCCGGTGGGCGACCTCCGTCTTGATCGACGGCAGTTTGCCCTCGGCCTGGACCGAGCCCGACGTATCGAGAGTGACTGTGACCAGCCCGAACAGGCGGTCGACCGGGGACCGCCTGACGTTGATGCCCTGCACGCGCTCGTAAGGGAGGTCCAGCGCGGTCTTCTTGAGGACGCCTTTGCGGATGAGGAGTCGGTCGCCGGCGATCCGGAATCTGAAGCAAGCCCACTGAACCGCGCCCACGACGAAGGGCAGCAGGAGAACCGCCCCGAGCACGAGGAGCAGAATCCCGAGAGCGCCGGGATCGTCCCGCACCAGGGGTATGATCGCGATCAGCGGGATCAGGGCACCCAGCATCGCTCGCGCCAGGATCCTGACGACGTTTCCGGCGAAGAAGAGAAGGGCGAAGGGGGAGGAGCGCTGCCAATCGCCGGGGTTCGGCGGATTCACCGGCCGGCGTCCCCCGCGGCTTCGAAGCGTTCGTCGGAATCCGCGGCGAGCGCCCCGGATTCGATTCGTTCCGAGACGTACACGCGCAGCCGCTCTGCCGTCTCCCGTCCCAAACCGCGGACGTGGTTGCCGAGGCCGCCTCCCGCCGGAAAGACCGACAGGCTGGCCAACCCGAACCGGCGGTCCAGCGGCGTGCTGTGGAGCTTGGTGTGCTGCACGCGATTGAAGGGGAACGCCTTCACGGAGCGCCAAAGGACGCCCGACTTGTACAGGAGGTCTTTCTCGCGGACGACATACCCCCGACGCGGGACGGCGATCAGCGGCCATACGATGGAGCACATGCAGAAGACCCCCAGTGCCGTCCACAGGAGGGCCGGCAGCCACGGCACGGACTCCGCGATAGCGGCCCGGTTGCGAGGGGATACCGCCATCTGGAACGCCCCGGCCCCCAGGACGTAGACGACGGCCCGGATCGTCGCCCCGACCTGGAGGCGCCTCGCGAAACGGGGGTGAAGCGGCATCCAGTCGACGTTCTCGGCGCCGGGCAGTGCGTCGAGCGGTACTTCGGGGTTGAAGAAGTCGCCGGGTACTTCGAGTTCCGGGGTCGCCGACATGGCCGCCCCGCGGCCCTCAGCGACCATCGTTCGCCTGGGCCTGGTACAGGCGGAGACCCTCCTCGAACGTCGCGACCACCTCGGCCTTGTGGGCCGGGTCGTCCCAGCGGTCCATCGAGTGGATGTCGTCGAGCGTCCGTTCGATCCAGCGCACGAAGAACGCGGCGTCTTCCGGCGACCGGATCGGTTCGCCATCGGCGATGACGAACACCGGGTTCGTGTGCGCGAACAGGTAGCTGTCCATCGCGCCGTGCTGCGCCGGCCCGAGGACCCGCGCGGCGATCCAGCCGCTTCCGTCGATGGCGACGTCGATCTCCGCCTCGAGCGTCCGGCCGTCGCCCGTCGCCTCGACGGTGTGGATGATCTCGCCGTTCCGGATGATGTCGAGCCGCTCCATCTCGAACAGCGAGCGCGCGGTGACCGCGACCCTCACGCTCTCGCCGCGTGACACCGCGAGTTCCTCGCCCATCCCCCTGCCGTCCACGTCGAGCGTGAGGATGGGTCCGCTCGTCACGAAGGCGTGACCCGCGGCCATCGCGTCCGCCCACTCGTCGTAGTCGAGGTCCTCCTCGCCCGTGTAGACGTACGAGCGCGTCGTTCCCACGGCCGGATGCCGCCACATGTCGGTCATCGCGTCCGTCCCCGCGGTGGCCGGGATCCGGGAGCCGGTGTTGAGGAGGCGGTACCAGATGGCGGCCGTCCCCAGTTCATCGCTCCAGATGCAGGAGACGTCCACGAAGTCGGCCAGCCCGAGGATCGCGTCGACGGGCAGTTCGCGCGCCCCGCCGGGCGCCGGGTCCGGCCCGCGGTGACTGAGCCCGAACGGGTGCACGTAGCCGCCGATGCCGCCCTGTTCGTGCACGCGCCTGAGCACCGCCGCGTTGTCGGGATAGAGTTCCCGGAACGCTGTCCCCTCGTAACCGATGTAGAACGGCGTGATGAGCTCCACGAGGTTCAGCAGCGACATGTGGGCGAAGAAGTTCGGCCGGTACTCCTCGTTGTAGTAGACGATCGTGCGCGGGTCCGGGTGCGGATGCGGGTGGCCGAGGAAGTGCTCCAGGTCCTCCACGCGACTGTTCGCCCAATAGTTGGCGATCATCCCGTTCGCCACATTGAGGTCTTCCGCCAGCGCCTTGTTCCCGAGGTCGAGCGGGGTGACGAAGTAATGGCCGCCATAGTTCGGGTGAATGTGATTGTCCCCGGAATACCAGCCGTCCGCCGCCATGTCGATCCAGCGCTCGAGCCGAACGTCCACGTTCGTCCACTCGCCGGCCCGCACGTCGACCGTGTGCATGGCGGGCTCGTACTCGAAGCCTCGCCACACCTCCAGTTCGGCCGCCCCGACCGGGAGGGTGACGGAGAAGCTCCCGTCCGTGTGGAAGTAGTAGTCCTCGGGCCCGCTCAGGACGCGCGGGAAGCTCCCGTCCGGGAAGTAGCTCCGCCCGTCCGACCCCTCCAGGTAGATGCGGGAGGGGACCCGCCGCCCCCTCGGGTCGGTGACGCGGACCTGCACCCGGCCCGTGGGTTCGGACCACGCGTAATCCTCGATTCGCACCGGGACCGGCTCGCCGCCCCCGCGCCCCGTCGTGTAGAGCCCGAATCCCATGCCGCCGTCGATCGTCCGTTCCTCGCCGTGGAGGCCCCCGTTCCGCGCGTAGACGAGGCGCTCCCCGTCCGGAGACCAGGAGGGGAAGTACTCGTCCGTGCGGGTGTGCGTGAGCCGGACCTGCTGGATTCCCGGGCTGGAGCGATCCTGCGCCGCGGATGCCCGGTAGGTCGGGACCTGGTAGATGTCGTTGTTCCCGGAGGCGTCGGTGACGTAGGCCACCGAGCCGCCATGCGGGGCCACGACGGGTGAGGCCTGGTAGTTCGTCTCGATGCGGATGAGGAGTTCCGCCTCGCCGGTGTCGGCGCTCCACCGCCACAGGGAGCCCGAACCGAGCGCCGCCTCGCCGCGCTTGGAGACGAAGACGATATCGCCCGTGTCGCCGATCCAGTCGCCGGCCATGTCGTTCGCCCCCGGGTGGGCGATGACGGACTCCAGCGCGTCCGCCCCGAGGTCGTAGGCCCAGAGATCGAACGTCCCGTCCCGTCCGGTCGTAAACAGGATCCGGGAGCCGTCCGGGGAGAACCGCGGCCGCATGTCGATCGCGGGATCTTCCGTCAGCCGGCGGGAAGCCCCGCTCTCCAGGTCGAGCAGGAAGATGTCGAGATTAAGGCCGATGTCCGCGGCGTAGGCGATGTATCGCCCGTCTGAAGACCAGCTCGGCTGCGAGTGGTATCCGGCCCCGGACGTGAGCTGCCGGGCCACGCCCCCTTCGGCCGGCACCGCCCAGATCCGCCCCTGGTAGGCGAAGGCGATCGACGCGCCATCGGGCGAGAACGCGGGATAGGTGGGAGACGCCGTGACCGGGGGTGGAAAGTAGCTCTCCATGTACATCTTCCCCGACCCGCCGATCCCGCTCATCGCCGGATATCCGCCGGGGAACGGCCCCGGATACTTGGCCACGTCGTCCTGCCCCGCGAGCGGCAGCGCAGCGAACCCGCCGCCGGCGATCAGGAGGAATCCGAACAGTCGAAGGGCGCGCGGCGTCGGCGTCATGTCAGCCTCCGGAACGGTGGAGCCAGGAATCGGTCCCCAACACTGGCTGGCGTGTGCGGTTGCCGCCAGACGACGCCCGGTCGATCCTTGATGGAACACCCAAGTTGCCCATTCCCGGGACTGGCCAATGAAATCGGTGAACGCGAGACACGACGGGCCGCGGGGAACTCCGAGGAGGGCTCCGAGGACGGCTCCGCTGCCCGCTGTGCTGGGAGTCTGTCTCCTCGCAGCCGGTCTTTCCGGATGCGGGATGGAGGCGGGATCGACGTCGGCGGGTCCGTTCGACGTGCTCATCACGGGGGCGCGGATCGTGGACGGGGCGGGGAATCCCTGGGTGCGGGGCGACGTCGGCCTGCGCGGCGACCGGATCGCGGCCGTCGGGAACCTCGCGGGCCACCCGGCGGTGCGCACGATCGATGCGGCGGACCGCGTGGTCAGCCCCGGCTTCATCGACATGATGGGTCAGTCGAGCGTCGTCCTCATCACGGATCCCCCGAGCGCCGAGAGCAAGCTCCGACAGGGGATCACGACCTACCTCTCCGGCGAAGGCGGGTCCGCCGCGCCCCAGAGCGACGCCACCCAGCCCTGGGGGCTGGTCGTGAACGGCGAGGAACTGCGCTGGCGGACCTACGCCGAGTACTTCGCGCACGTCGAGCGTATCGGGATCCCGATCAACGTGGTGCACGACGTGGGACTCACGCAGGTGCGGCGCGTGGTCCTCGGCGAGGAGGACGTGCAGCCGACGCCCGAGCAACTCGAGGAGATGAAGGCGCTCGTCCGGCAGGCGATGGAGGACGGCGCCGTCGGGACCTCGACCTCCCTCATCTATCCGCCCGCCGTGTACGCGACGACGGAGGAACTCGTCGAACTCACGCGCGTCGCCGGCGAGTACGGCGGGACCTACTTCACGCACATGCGGAACGAATCGCACTCGGTGCTGGAGGCGATCCGGGAAGCGATCGAGGTCGGCGTCCGCGCCGGCACCCCCGTCCACATCTATCACCTCAAGGCCGCGGGACAGGAAAACTGGCCGCTGATGGCCGAGGCCCTCGCCCTCATCGATTCGGCGCGCGTGGCCGGGATCGACGTGACGGCGGACATCTATCCCTACATCCGGAACGGGATCGGCCTCGGGTCCTTCCTCCACCCGCGGCACTACGCGGGCGGCAGGGATCCCTTCCTGGAGACCCTTTCCGACCCCGCGGTGCGGGCCGAGCTCCGCCGCGAGGTGGAGACCACGTCGGACTGGGAGAACTGGTACCGCCATGTGGGGATGGACTGGGACAAGGTCCTCATCGTCTCCGCTCCCGACGAGGTGGACGAGCGGGTGATCAACCTCTCGGTCGCCGAGGCGGCGGAGGTTTTGGGGACGGATCCGTGGGACGCGTTCTTCGATCTCGTGCAGGCCGGCGGCGTGAGCGTGAACCCGGAGAGCATGAACGAGGAGCAGAAGTGGCAGGCGCTCCGGGCCGAGTTCGTGATGATCGACACGGACGCCTCCCCGGTGAATCCGGCGACCACGGCGAGTTCCCATCCGCGGGCGTTCGGGGCCTTCCCGCGCGTGATCGCAAAATACGTGCGAGAGGACGGGATCCTGAGTCTGGAGGACGCCGTGCGCCGCATGACGTCGCTCGCCGCCCGCCGGCTGGGGCTGGCGGACCGGGGCCTGATCGCGCCGGGGATGGCGGCGGATCTCGTCATCTTCGATCCGGACGCGGTGCGGGACCTGGCCCGGTTCGGGGACGCGATGCGCTATGCCGAGGGGATGGACTACGTGTTCGTGAACGGCGTGCCCGTGATCGACGACGGCACGCTGACGGAAGCACAGCCCGGCAGCCTCCTGCGCCGCGAGACGGGAGGAGGCCCGTGATGGCGAAGATCCTGCCTGCACGACCCGGGGTCGCGCTGGCAGCGCTTGGGTTCGCGGCGCTTGGACTCGCGGCCTGCTCGGAGGCCCCGTCTGAAGCGGCGGATCTCATCCTCGTCGACGGGGAGATCCTCACGATGGGGGAGCCGGGGATGGTGGAGGCGCTCGCGGTCGCCGACGGCCGTGTGGCGGCGGTGGGAACGTCGGAAGAAGTTCGGGCGCTCGCGGGGCCGAACACACGGGTCGTCGAACTGGGTGGCCGGACCGTGATCCCGGGGCTCGCCGACAACCACTACCATGGCATCGGGGGCGGTCCGGGGGTCGACCTGACGGCCGCGCGCTCCCTGCAGGACGTAGAGGACGCGATCGCCGCTTTCGCGCTGGAGACCGCCCCCGGCGAACTCATCGTCACGAATCGCGACTGGCACGAGGGGCAGCTCGCCGAGCACCGCCTCCCCTACCGTGACGATCTCGACGGCGCGGCGCCCGGGCAGCCGGTCGTCGTCGTCCGCGGCGGGCACGAGTACGTGCTGAACAGCGCGGCGCTCTCCCGCTGGGGCATCGACGAATCGACGCCGGAGGTGCCGGGCGGCCGCATCGGCCGCTATCCGGGCGGGCGGCTGAACGGGGAACTCGTCGACCGCGCCAAGGATCTCGTGACGTTGCCGGCGGCCGCGCCGCCCGACCCGGCGGCCGTCCTCGACGCGCTGGCCGAGGAGTACGCCGCGCTCAACTCCCGCGGCCTGACCAGCATCCGCTACCCGGGCGGCCCCCCCGATCAGTACCGGGCCATCGAGCGCCTCCGGGACGAGGGCCGGCTCACCCTGCGCGTGAACTACGTCCTCCGCGCCCCCCGCGGCGCCGGGGCGCCGCCGCTCGCCGACGCGCTTGCCACATGGCCGGCCATGGGCGAGGGCGACGACTGGCTCCGCGTCGGCGGCGTGAAGGTCGGCGTGGACGGCGGTTTCGAGGGCGGCCTCATGCGCGAGCCGTACGAGGAACCGTGGGGCGAGGGCGGCACCTTCCACGGCCTGCAGACCGTGCCGACCGACCGCTTCATCGAGACCGTCCGCGAGCTTCACCGGCAGGGTTGGCGGGTGGCGACGCACGCGGTGGGCGACGCGGCGATCGACCTCGTGCTCGACGGCTACGAGGCCGCGCACGCCGATGCGCCGATCGACGGCCTGCGCTGGGTCATCGAGCACGGATTCATCCCGCGCGATGACCACTTTCCGCGCATGCGGGCGCTCGGACTCTCCGTGACCGCGCAGAACCACCTCTACGTCGCGGCGCCGAGCCTCGTGAAGTACTGGGGCGCGTGGCGCGCCGCCTGGACCACGCCCGTGCGCGCCTACCTCGACGCCGGGATCCCGGTGTCGCTGGGGACGGATTCCCCCGTCGTCCCGTGGGACCCGTGGTGGATGCTGCACCACTTCACCACGCGCGGCACGATCAGCGCCGGCGTGCTCGATCCGTCCCAGGCGATCACCCGCGAGGAGGCGCTTCGCGCGGCGACAAGCGCGTACGCGCACCTCACCTTCGAAGAGAACGAGAAGGGGACGCTCGAGGTCGGGATGGCCGCCGACCTCGTCGTGACGGCGGACCATGTGCTGGAGTGCGAGGACCCATGCCTGGAATCGATGGAGGTCGATCTGACCGTGGTGGGCGGCCGGGTCGTGTACGAGCGGTGATCGCCCGCGTCCGCCGGGTCTGCCTTCTGGCCGGGGCCGGCCTCCTGGTGTCGGGAGCCGCGGGCCCGGCGGGGGAGGGCGCGCCTTCCCCGCCGCACGACAGCGATGCCCGCTTCGTGGTCGAACTCGAGTGGCCGCGCGAGAACATCGCCCGCACGCTCGGCGTCGCCCGCTCGGAACTCGGCATGTACGGCCGAGGCAACCCGTTCCAGACGCGCGACATCGGCGACCTCACGTGCGTCGTCGGCCCCCTCTTCGCGCTCGACATCGACGACGAGTTCGCGTTCGACATCGATGAGCCCGTCGACCTCGTGGTCACCTACGCGCCGGAAATCACGGGCCCATTCAGCGTGGGGTTCAACGACAACGGCGGCGACGGGATCGGCGAGTCCGCGACCATCGAACCCGAGTCCGGCCCCGCGTCCGGCTCGACCTTCGCCACCGCACGAGTGACGCTCGAGCGCGCCCGCTTCGCCGCGCACGGCATCCGCGACACGGACCTCGCCATCGGCGGCCCGGAGGGGATCGCCCTGTGCGACATCGAGGTCGTGCGCAGCCACGCCACGCCCGTCCCGGACGGCTACGGCACGCTGCGCCTGGCGGTCGAGGATGCGGCGAGCGGGCGTCCGGTCCCCGCACGCTTCGGCCTCTACGACGAGACGGGCCGCGCCCCGCTCCCCTCCGAGCGCTCCGTCCTCGTGCACCGCTTCGTCGACGAGGTCCGGCTCCTGTGGGTGAACCCGCGCACGTGGTGGCCGTCCGAACACCGCCTCGCTTTCTACGTCGATGGGGAGTACGAGGCCCGCATCCCCGTCGGGAGCTACGAACTCGTCGCGACGCGGGGCCCCGAATACCGAGGGTATCAGCGGACCGTCGAGGTGCGCGCCGATGAGACGACCGATCTCACCGTCTCCCTGGAGCGCTACGCAAACCTCCCCGCCGAGGGCTGGTACTCCGGCGACTCCCACGTCCACATCGCGCGCGAGCATACGGAGGACGACGCCGTATGGGCCCAGATCGCGGCCGAGGACATCCACGTCGCGAACCTGCTCGAGATGGGGAACATCGCCGTCACCCACTTCAAGCAGCCGGCGTGGGGGGAAGCGGGACAGTACGTGCGCGAGGGCCACGCGCTCGTGTCCGGGCAGGAGGACCCGCGCACCGTCCAGCGGGGGCACACGATCCACCACAACCTGCAGCGTCCCATCCGCCCGGATCCGGAGTCCTACTTCCTCTATCACCGGGTGTTCGAGGAATCGCGCGCTCAGGGCGGGATCTCCGGCTACGCGCACATGGGCCAACTCTTCAACGGCGAGCGGGGGCTCGCGCTCGACGTGCCGTTCGACCTCGTCGACTTCATCGAGGTCCTGCAGGGCGGGCGCCTGTACGACGACATCTGGTACAGCTTCCTGAACCTCGGCTTCAACGTCCGCCCCATCGCGGGCGCGGACTACCCGTACTTCGGGCCCACGCTGCCGGGCGTCGAGCGCACGTACGTGAAGCTGGACGGGCCGTTCGCCCCGAACGAGTGGTACAACGCCTACCGTTCGGGCCACACCTATGTGAGCAACGGGCCCTTCCTCGAGTTCCGCGTGAACGGGCGGGAGATGGGCTCCGAGCTTCGCGCCGAGCGCGGGGAGCGCCTCGAGATCGTGGCGGAGGCGTCACTCAACCCCGATATCGACCGCCTGAACCGGCTGGAACTGGTCGTCCACGGAGAGGTCGTCGCCGCCGCGACCCAGGCGTTCGGGGACGGCGACCGGCTGCGGCTCGAAACGGAGATCGAGGCGGACGAAAGCCTGTGGGTCGCCGTCCGAGCTTTCGGCGACCGCGACGGGGAGCGGGACATGACGGTCGCCCACAGCGCTCCGGTGTTCGTCGTCGTGGAGGACGAACCGTGGTGGAAGCTGGAAGCCGTGCCCGAACTCGTCGCCCGCCACCGCGCCAAGCTCCGGGAACTGCTCACGGAGCCCATCCGGCCCGCGGGCGATCTCGAATACTGGGAGACGACCCGCCTCCTGGAGGAGGAATGGGAACAGCAGCGCCTCCGCCTCGAACCGCGCGTGCAGGAAGCCGAAGCCCGCTACCAGGCCCTCCTCGACCGCGCCCGCGCCGCGGGCGCTGCTTTTCCCGAATGACAGGATCCCGTCACAAGGAGGACCCCATGCGCCGCCCCGCTCTTCTCGCTCTCTGCTTTGTTCTATCTCTTGCCGCCCTGGCCCCGGCCATCGGGTCGAAAATCCGAGCGCAGAGCCTTTCGCCGATCGATTCCGAGACGCGCTGGACGCTGTCCGCGGTGGGGGACGTGATCATGAACCGCCGCACGGCGCCGTTCGATCACCCCGGCGATCCGGGCTTCCACGACCTCGCCAACATTATCCGCGCGACGGATGCGGCCTTCCTGAACCTCGAGCAGTCGGTGTTCCGGCTGCAGGAGTTCACGGGCTGGCCGGCGGCGGAGAACGGCGGCAACTACGAGGTGGGCTCGCCCGAGACGCTGAAGGACCTCGTGGACATGGGGTTCAACCTCTACAACCGGGCGAACAATCACTCGACGGACTACGGGGTCGAGGGCATGCGCCTCACGAACCGGCTGATGGACGAGTGGGGCCTCATCCACTCCGGGACCGGCGAGAATCTGGGCTGGGCGAGCCGCCCCGGGTATCTGGAGACGCCGAAGGGCCGGATCGCGCTCATCGGAATGGCGTCGACCTTCACTCCGATGTCGCGCGCCGGGAAGGCCGGACCCACGGTGCAGGGTCGCCCGGGGCTGAACCCGCTCCGGCTGAGCACGCGCTACGAGGGCTCGCCGGAGACCATGGCCGCGCTGCGGGACGTCGCCCGGCGGCAGGGCACGAACGTGTCGGACGACGCGGACGCGCCCGTCCGCGTATTCGGTTCCACCGTGTTCCCCGGAGACGAGGACCGCGCGACCGTGTCGCTCAACGACGAGGACCGCGAACGCGTCCTGCACGAGGTGCGGAACGCGACGGACCAGGCCGACTACGTCGTCGTGAACAGCCACTCGCACGAGCCCGGCAACGCCTTCGTGACGGCGCCGGCGTGGATGGAGGAGTTCGCGCGGCAGACGATCGACGCGGGGGCGGACGCGTTCATCATCCACGGGCCGCACCAGCTCCGCGGCGTGGAGATCTACAGAGGCCGGCCGATCTTCTACTCGCTGGCGAACTTCATCTTCCAGAACGAGACGATCGACCCCATGCCCTCCGACCAGCGCGACCGCTACGGGATCCCGCTCGACCGGCTCGCGTCGGAGATCTACGACACGCGCTTCCAGGTGGACGAGGACGGCAACCCCACGACGGGTTTCCCCATCGGGTCCGAGTGGTACGAGAGCGTCGTTCCGGTCGCGACCTTCGAGGGCGAAGAGGTGGTCGAAATCATCTTCCACCCGATCGAACTGAGCTGGAAGGCGCCACGCGGCCGGCGCGGGACGCCGCGGATCGCGCCCGAGGAACTCGGCCGCAGGATCATCGAGCACCTTGCCGATCTGTCGCGCCCCTACGGCACCCAAATCACGTATGAGAACGGCGTAGGCGTCTGGCGGCGCTAACCGCCGACCGGGCCCGTCGCCTTCAATCGCCGGTGTCGGCCACGCCGAGGCCTTCGCGCTCGGCGGCGTCGCAAAGGCGCTGATCGAGGCAAAGGAACAGCAGTGGGTCCGAGAGCTGCTCGTTCACCAGCAGGGCGGCGCCAAGGTGGCCGGCATCGGCGGCCCGGAGGGGGTGCCGCGCCAGCACCGCATTCGCCCGGACGCGGACGGCAAGCAGATCGATGATTTCGTCCCAGCCGGCGGCGAAGCCACGAAGGCGGTCGAGAGCCGTCCGCCGCTCCCCCCGGGTCAGCGTCCCTTCGCGCGTGCGCCTTTCGAGCGCTCGTGATCTCCGTCCGGGTCCAGGCCCAAGTCACGACGTGATCGTCGAGGAGCCACGCTCGAGGGCTCCCGGGTTCGGAGACGATCAGCGGGACAAGGGCCGACGCATCCCAATACCTCACAGCCGGTCGCCAAGGCTTGCGAAATGCGTCGACAGTTTCATGGGAGGATGGTCGAGAATCGATGCGGCCGATCCCGAGGGGGCCGGAGAAGACCATCGGCAATCAGCCGGTCGCGCACGGCGTCGTCGCCCCCCGGCCGGGCCGCGATCAACCTGGCGACCGGCACCCCGCGGTCGAGGATCTGAATCTCGCCGCCCCGCCGGACGTGGCGAAGGTAACGCGAGAGATTGGCCTTGAGAGATGAAATCGATACGGTAGTCATAAGTTCAGTCTAGTCTCGGCATAATGACCAATCAAGTCACAAGCTGGCTTCCGCGTTCCAAGGGGATGAGGAAGATCGAGAAGAGTCCCGAGCGACGGCGAGTGATCGTGATGGCGCATCGTCGCCTCCCAGCTTCGAGAAAGACGTTCCCGCGGGAACGCGTGGCTGTGTTCAGTCGGTGCGGTGCAGTTCCACGGGCTGGCCGTGCGGGGTGTGGCGGTAGGCGTCCGCCCACGCCTCCTTGCAATCGTCGAGAGCCGCGGAGGTGCTGAGCCGGCGGTCGACGACGAGCCGTTCGAGCGCGGCGACCCAGTGGTGGTAGTACCGGGAGCCGTCATCCGGTTCACCGCGGGCCTCCGCCTCGGCGAGTTCGTCGGCGAGCGTCCCGGCCCATTCCTTCCAGGTGAAGTGACCTTCCTCGGAGAGCTTCACCGCGAGCGCGAAGGCCTGCGCCTGCCACGGCGCCTCGAACACCGGGCCCTCCTCGTCCGCGGGCAGCGGAGGGAGTACGGCGAGACGTTCGGCGTCGACACGCTCGGCTCCGCCCCGTCCGGCGCTCGTCATCACGCCGGCTCCATGTAGTCTTCCCACAGGTCGACGTAGATCGCGTCGCCCGCGGCGGCCCGCTCGCCCCACAGTTCCCGCGCCTCGAAGCGCACCGAGTAGACGTGCTGCGGCCGGCGGTCGAGGGGACGCCGTCCCTCCTCGTCCGTGTCCTGCAGCGCGTAGACGCCGTAGTCCTCGACCACGGTACCCTGCCGCCCGCGGACGTAGCGCGGCTGCCGCGTGTGGCCGCGCGGGTGAAGGTTCCGCGCGCGCACCTGGTCGTTCGGCGCGAAGCGGGCGGGTACATCCATGTCGAGGAGCCCGGCGCCCGGCCCCCCGGTGTTCGAAGCCGGGAGCAGCTCCGGCTGCGGCGTCCCCGGATCCGGGTAGCCCGTCTCCAGTTCGGTCTCGGAGATCAGACCGCTCACGAGCAGCCGGGTCGTCATCATCCGGAACCAGCGCTCGTAGTAGGACATGCTGAGGTATTCGACGGGGGGGATGCTCTCGAGCGTGTAGCGGAAGGAGGGCCATTCGCGCCCCCGGCCCCACGGCCCGACCGCGCGCGTGAGCGCGTACACACGCCCTTCCCAGCGGTGGTGAAAGACGGGTTCGTTCTCCTCGGGCTCGATCGGGCCGAAGCCGTCCATGCCGCCCATGTCGTGGATGGTGTTCACCGGTCGCCTCCCGACGGCGCCTCGACCCGGGCCACGCCGATCATCGAATCGCGGCTGACGATCCCCGCCAACTCCTCCTCGGTCATGTCCTCGGTGCCGGCGGGCCGCTCCGGGAGCACGAGATAGCGGATCTCCGCGGTGCTGTCCCAGACGCGGACCTCGACATCCTCGGGCACGTCGAGGCCGAACTCGCTCAGCACGGCGCGCGGCTCGATCACCGCCCGCGCCCGGAAGGGGGCGGACTTGTACCACACGGGCGGCAGGCCCAGCGTCGGCCACGGGTAGCACGAGCACAGGGTGCAGACGACGAGGTTGTGCACCTCCGGCGTGTTCGCCACCACCTTCATGTGCTCGCCCTGGCCGCCGAGATAGCCGAGTTCGCCGATCGCCGCGGTCCCATCCGCGAGGAGCCGCTCGCGGTACGCGGGATCGACCCACGCGCGCGCGACCACCTCGGCTCCGTTCCGCGGGCCGATCCGGTTCTCGTACGTGTCCACGATCTGGTCCAGCGCCGCCGAGTCCACCATCCCCTTCTCCACGAGGACGGACTCGAGCGCCCGCACCCGGAGGGCGATGTCCGGCGGCACGTCCTGGTGGTCGTGATCGTGGTCGTGCCCGTGTCCGTGCCCGGTCTCGTGGGCGTGAGAGGACTCCGGCTGCTCTGCCATCAGCTTTCCCGGGGTGGCGAACGCGGCCGCACCCACCGCCGCGTCCCTGATGAATCCGCGCCGGTCGACCGGCCGCCCTTCAGATTCGTCCATACGCACTCCTTGCTGCGTTCATGGTGTTCACGGGCCGCCGCGTGGCGCAACCTGTCCGCCGTTTTGACGCGACGAGCCGCCGGGCGAGCGGGATTGCGCGGCCCGAGCCGTCCGCGCACCGTTCGGCGCATGACCGTCTCCTACGAGAACTCGAAGGCCGTCTTCGACGGGATCAAGGCCGCCGGCATCCGGAGCATCTCCGCCCTGCCGGAGACCTGGCTCGGTCTGCTCCTGCAGCGCGCCGAGGACGACCCCGAGGTCGATCTCATCCAGGTCGCCAAGGAGGAGGAGGCGGTCGGAGTCGCGGCCGGGGCGTACTTCGCCGGCGAGCCGCACATCCTGCTCATGCAGAACCACGGCTTCTTCGCGGCGATGAACGGGATCATCTCCCTCGCCCAGCTCTATTCCGTCCCGCTCTGCATGCTCATCGCGGTCCGGGGCCACTGGGGCGAGCCGTACCCGTGGCACACTCGTGGCGGGATCGTGACCGAGGGTTTGCTCCAGGCGCTCAACATCCCCTACCACCACGCGAGAGATCCGGCGCTCGTCGCGAAAGAGATCGCCGAGGCGTACACGCTGTCGCAGAGTTCGCTCTCGCCGGTCGCGCTGCTGCTGACGCGCGACCTCATGGAAGTCTGAGGGGGATGTAGACGGATGGAACGGGTGCACTGCCTCGAACTGATCTACCCCGAGATCGAGGACAAGCTGGTCGTCACGATCATGGGGGCGTGCGCCCAGGAGCTGTACGACCTCGGCCACCGCGAGAACTTCTTCTACCTGCAGCACGCGATGGGGCTCGCCTCGTCGATCGGTCTCGGCCTCGCGAACCATCTGCCGCACGAGAGGGTGATCGTGCTGGACGGGGACGGATCGGCGCTGATGAACCTCGGCACCTTCACCACACTCGCGCGCTACCGGCCCCGGAACCTCCTCCACATCATCTTCGACAACGGGAGCCTCCTCTCGACGGGCGGATTCGAGTCGCACACCACGTCGGGCGTCACGGATCTCGCGGCGATCGCGCGCGGGGCGGGGATCGAGCACGCGGTGGCCGTGGATTCGCCGATGGCGTTCGGGGAAGCGTTCGTCGAGGCGATGGAGCGGGACGACCTCGGCGTGATCGTGGCCCGGGTCGACGCCGTGGGTCCCGACAACTACGGGATGGACTTCGCCCTCCCCGAGAACGCCTTCCGCTTCAGGCGCTGCGTGCAGGAGCGCCGCGCCGCGACGGGCTGGGAGCCGCCCCCGCAGCCGGGACACGCAAGCGGCGCGTAGCCTTCACACCTGCCAGCGGTATTCTGCCGGGCGGGGCTAGCGCGTCTCCTCGGCGACCCGGGCGATGACCTCCCGTACCCGGTCGCGGAAGGTGTACGCCCGCTCCATGACCTCCGCTTCGTCGACGCTGAGCACCCGGCCGTCCCTGACGACGACGCGGCCGTTCACGAGGACGGTAGCGACATCGCTCCCTCGAGCCGCGTACACGAGGTGGGAATAGACGTTGTACAGGGGCGTGAGCCCGGCGCGCCGCGTGTCGAGCAGCACGATGTCGGCGCGCTTCCCCGGTTCGAGCGAGCCGATGCGGTCGTGGAGGTTCAGTACGCGGGCGCCCCCCATCGTCGCCATGCGGAAGACGGTCTCGGCGGGGAGCGCCGTCGGGTCGGCGTTCGTGAACTTGTGGAGCTTGGCGGCGGCGTCCATCTCGTCGAACAGGTCGAGGTCGTTGTTGCTTGCCGGTCCGTCGGTGCCCAGCCCGACGGGGACCCCGGCGGCGAGCAGTTCCACGACAGGCGCCGCCCGCGGGATCCCGAGTTTGAGGTTGCTCTGCGGGTTGTGTGAGACCCCGGCGCCCCCGGCTGCAATGCGTTCGATGTCCTCGTCCGAGAGGTAGATGGAGTGGGCGAGCACCGTCCCCGGGCGGAGCGCGCCGATGGACTCGAGCGCCTCCACCACGCCCATCCCGGTCCGTTCCGTCGCCGTCGCGAACTCGCTCGCATCTTCGGCCGTGTGGATCTGAAACGGCGCGCCGTGGTCGATGGCCAGCCGCAGCGCGGCGCGCGCATCGTCGAGGGACGTCGTGTACAGCGAGTGCGCCGCCGTTCCGGGAACCAGGGTGGGGTGGTCGCGATACGTTTCCATGAACTCGGCGGCGTCGGCCATCGTCGCCGCCGGCGAGGCGAAGTCGGGGGCGGGGAAGCCGATGACGTGCGGGCCCATGACGGCGCGGATGCCCGCATCGATGGCCGCACGCGCCGCGTCATCGCGGAAGTAGTACATGTCCGCGAACGTCGTCGTCCCGCTCTTCAGCATCTCGATGGAGGAGAGCAGCGTGCCCCAATAGACGAACTCGGGGTCGACCAGTTCGGCCTCGGCGGGGAAGATGTGCTCGTTCAGCCAGGTCATCAGCGGCATGTCGTCGGCGAGTCCCCGCAGGAGCGACATGGCGGCGTGGCCATGAGTGTTCACGAGTCCGGGGATCACGAGGTGCCCCGTCGCGTCGAGCACCGGCACGCCGGCGGGGCGGGGCGCTTCACCGTCGAGAACGGCGGAGATCCGGTCCCCCTCCACGAGCACCGCGCCCCCCTCGAGGACGGCGCCCGCGTCGTCCATCACGACGACCGTACCGCCATCGATCAGGAGCCGGCCGCCCCCCGAGGCTGTGTCGCCCGCATCGGAACCGGCCGTGCACGCAGAGAGGAGAACGCCGGCGAGGAGCAGCCCCCCGCCGGTTCCGGCGATGCTTCGTGTCGGCGCGAACCGCAACGGCTAGCGGTCTTGCGGCTGCGGGACGACGCGGATGTAGGGAAGGGGCTGCTCCCAGCCCTCCGGGAACCGCTTCCTCGCTTCCTCGTCGGTGACCGCCGGCGCGATGATCACGTCGTCGCCCTGCTCCCAGTTGGCCGGCGTGGCGAGCTGCTTTTCGGCCGTGAGCTGGCACGAATCGAGGAGCCGGAGGATCTCGGCGAAGTTGCGGCCCGTGCTCATCGGATAGGTGAGGGTGGCCTTGATCTTCTTGTCGGGGCCGATGACGAACACCGAACGCGCCGTGGCGTTGTCCATGGGTGTGCGGCCCTGGGACGTATCGCCGGCGTCGGCCGGCAGCATGTCGTACGCCTTGACGATCTCGAGCCTCGGGTCGCCGATCAGCGGGTAGCCGACGGCGTGCCCCTGCGACGCCTCGATGTCCTTCGACCAGGCCTCGTGGTCGCTCACCCCGTCGACGCTGATCCCGATGATCTTGCAGTTGCGCGCCGCGAATGCGTCCTGCAGCGCGGCCACCGCGCCGAGTTCCGTCGTACACACGGGCGTGAAGTCCTTCGGATGGGAGAAGAGGAGGGCCCACCCGTCCCCGATCCAGTCGTGGAAGCGGATTCGGCCCTGCGTCGTATCCGCCGTGAAATCCGGCGCCGTGTCGTTGATGCGAAGCGTCATGACTGCTCCCTGTTTCGAGGTGGTCGCCGGATAGTCGCTGCTGGCGACGAAGCCCATGATCGGCCCTTCCCGCCATGGTAACCACGTCGGCCTGTCGCCGACTATGGCCGAACTCGCCCGGATCGGCGCATGTTGCTCGGCGATGCGCTACCGAACCCGAGAAGCCGGAGACTCCGGAGGATCCCTGATGAAGATCGGACGCCGTGTCCTGTTGACGACCGCCGCCCTTACTGTTGCCATCGTCGCGACGGCGCGGGCGCACACGATGTACCTGAAGCTCGAGAGTTTCTTCCTGGAGCCGAACTCGACGAACGTCGTTGCGCTCTTCAACGGAGACTTCGACGAGAGCGAGAATCACATCACGCGCGACCGCATGCTCGACGTGAGCATCGTGGGACCGGATGGGGTCGTGCACCCGCCGACCGAGGCGTGGCGGGACACGGCGATGTTCCACTGGCACGCGGACAGCGTCGACACGGCGCTGCTGACCTTCGAGACGGGCTCGGCCGGGACCTACACGATCGGCGTGTCGACGGCGGCCCGCGTGATCCCGCTAACGGGGCCGGAGTTCAACGACTACCTGGTTCACGAGGGCCTCGTCGACGAGATCGCGCAGCGCGAGGCGGCCGGCAAGACGAACGACGACGCGGCCGAGCGCTACAGCAAACACGTGAAGGCGATCGTCCAGGTGGGCGACGAGCGGAGCGGCGAATGGGCGGAGGAGCTCGGCTATCCGGTCGAGATCATCCCGCTGCAGAACCCGTACGATCTCGTCGTGGGTGATGAGCTCCAGGTGCGGTTCCTCCGCGCAGGCGAGCCGGTCGAGAACGCACTCCTCTACGCGAACTACGAATTCAACCCCCACTCGCACGACGATACCGGTGCACACAACGAGGCGGTCGAGGTTCGCACGGACGGGGACGGCGTCGCGACGATCCCGCTCGTCGGCGGAGGACGCTGGTACATCCGGACGATTCACATGGTGGAGACGCCGTCGGAGCCTGACCTCGACTACGAGTCCAACTGGGCCACGCTCACGTTCCAGATCCGGGGCGGCTAGCCGGCGCTAGTAGCTAGTAGCCGCGCTCCCGGTTGACGACCGCGAGAAGCGGCTCGCCGGCCGCGAAACGGCGCAGATTCTCGCGGAAGAGGATCCACATCCGCTCCATGTGTTCATCGGAGTCGCCGCCGAGGTGCGGCGTGATGATCACGTTCGGCATCGACCAGAGGACGTGGTCCGGCGGGAGCGGCTCGGGGTCCACCACGTCCAGACCCGCGCCCGCGATCCGGCCCTCCCGCAGCGCGCGGACGAGCGCCCCCGTGTTCGTCGTCCGTCCGCGTCCCAGCGTGATGTAGAGCGCGGTCGGCCGCGTCAGTTCGAAGAAAGCGTCGTCGACGAGGCCTTCCGTTTCCGGAGTGAGCGGCAGGGCGTTCACGATGACGTCCGCCTCGGGAACGAGATCCGGCAGTTCCGACGCCAGCCCGACCTTCTCCACGAAGTCGGGCCCCTCCCGGCTGCTGTTCCGCGTGGCGATGACCCGCATGCCGATCCCGTGCGCGATGCGGGCGGTTTCCGTCCCGATCCCGCCGAGGCCGATGACGAGCATCGTGCGGCCCCGGAGCTCGAGCAGTTCGCTCCCTTCGCCTCGGTAGGGAGAGGGCCCGGTCAGCGGCCGGATGTCCCAGCGCCGCTCGCGCTGCAGGTCGAGCGCCGTGTGGAACCGTCGCGCGAGCATGAGCGCCATGCCGAGCGCGTGCTCCGCGCCGCCGGGGGCGAAGATCCGCTGCGCGTTCGTGATGACGAGGTCCTCGGCGTCGGAGAGCCCGGAAAGCGCGAGGTAGCGTTCGACCCCCGCCGAGGCGAGCTGCACCCAGCGGAGCCGGTCGCCGGCGGCGAGGATGTCCGCGTTCAGCACGCCGAGGACCGCGTCGGCGTCGTGCGCCTCGGCCGCCGCGGCCTGCCCGTCTCCGACGACGACGAGGTCCACGCCCGGGGCGACCTCCGCGAGTTCGGCCGTGCGGCCGGGCCACAGATCGGCGACGACGACTTTCACGGGCGGCTCCCAGTCAGGCGAGGATCGATCGGGCGAGGGGCCCGGACGCAGGCCGAACACCCCGGCCGGGGCGCGCTCCGCTTCGGCCGCGCTCTCCGGCGGACGATCGGCAGCGCAGCCCGCCACCGCCAGCGCGGCGACGAGCGAACGCAGGCAACCCGGCGAGCGGGCTACGGATTCCCCCCCATCCGCTCCTGGTAGCGCGCGCCGCTCAACACGTTGAACATGGCGTAGTTCCCCT
The DNA here is from genome assembly GCF_965208695.1 of Candidatus Palauibacter irciniicola. Classification (GTDB taxonomy): domain Bacteria; phylum Gemmatimonadota; class Gemmatimonadetes; order Palauibacterales; family Palauibacteraceae; genus Palauibacter; species Palauibacter irciniicola. Next base: position 2,464,785 of record NZ_OZ242352.1, on the reverse strand, counting down.
CGTGGCACGCGTACTCGTAGAGCAGATGGTCGAAGCGCTTGAAGGGGACCTGTCCGCCCCACGGGCTCGTGTACACCGCGGGATCGTCGATCGTGAACTCGTACAGCATCGTTTCCTCGTCCACGCGCGTGAAGCGCTCGACGACCTTCCGATCCTTCGAGGGCGGCACCCCCCGGAACGCGTGCTCGGGGTTCAGGTTCGTCGTCTCGACGACGAGCGTTCCGTCCTCCCACCAGCCGACCGAACTTCCGAACCACGGCGTGACGTGCTCCGGCTCGGGCCGGCTCTCGAGCTGCTCCCGCGGGTCGCGGATGGGGATGATCCGCGCGTCGTGCACCATCTCGGCCATGATCACGATGAAGTCTTCGTTCTGCGCGATCGTGTAGCTGTTGTTGTACCAGTAGTTGGGGAGCATCGGCGGCCCGGCGCTCGATCCGAACGATACGATGCACCGTTCCGCGAGCGGCCGAAGCTCGGGGTGGTCGTACTGGCCGAATCGGCCGCGGAACTCCGCCGCCGCCTCCAGCCGCCGACGCGCCTCCGGCGTCAGGTCCGGGACCCGTCCATCCGGCGGGTCGGTGACGAGAGAACTGCGCGGCTCGCCGTTCACGATCGCCACGCGTTCGCCCGGCTCGCGGTAGAACTCGTCGTAGCAGGTCGTGGCCCCGTCGATGCAGACCCGGTGCTCACCGCCCGGCGGCAGGGGTCGGTCCGGGTCGACGGGAGCCGTCCGTTCGGCGACGGTCTGCGCCTGGCCACCCTCTACGGCGGCGACTTCGTCCGGGCTCAGCACGGGTCCCTGGCCTTCCGGACGTTCGAATGGGGTCAGCGTCTGGTTGGTCCAGTTTCCCTGGAGATCGGGATGGCCGTGCGCCGTAAGGGGGGGCTCCCAGTCGCCGGCCGTGGTCTGCGTGCGGGCCGCGTCGGGCTGAAGGAGTACCGCGGCGGCAGCAGCGAGTCCGAGGACGCCGATCGCGACGTAGGTGAAGGGGCGCGCGGCGGGTCGGTCCACGTTCATCGTTCCTCCTCGGTGCCGGCATCGGAATCGACCGCATCGGCAATCTGCGCTTCGCGAGCTTCGGGCGCGAGACGTGGAACGCGAAAGGGCCCGGAAGACCGGGCCCTTTCGAAGAGCTGTCCGCTGGGTTGGAGAGCGGGACTCAGAGACCTCCGCCGCCGCGCCGCCGCGCCGTCCGTCCCGTCGAGCTCCCCCCGCTCGACCGGCCTCCCGAGGTGCCGATCGACGCCGTCCCCCGCGAAGACCCGGTCGGACGCGTTCCGATTCTGGAGGTTCCGCTGCTGTAGCCGCGTCCGCTGATCACCCGGCCGCCGCTGTTCGCGGGCTGCGTACGGATGATCGTCGGTCCGTACCCATAACCGTAGCCGTAGCCGTACCCGAAGGGCGAGTAGCCGCCAAAACCGAAGGGCGAGTAGCCGTAACCGTAACGGTAGCCGAAGCGGCCGTAGTAGGGATAACCCCAGCCGTAACCCCCGTAGAACGGGTCGTAGTAACCGGCCGTGCCAAGCCACGGCTGTCCGCCGCCGTCGCCGCCCGTGGACACCGCGAAGCGCTCCGGGTAGCTCCGTGCGATCATCATGTCGATGACCCCTTCGGACACGCCGGCATCGGCGAGTTGGACGAGCCGGTCGGCGTCGACCGCGAGAGGCGTCTCGTGTTCGACGATCCAGGCCTCCACGGCCTCGGGATCCACGTGAGCCTGCGCCTCGATGATGTCGCCGACCGAATACCGTCCGGATGCCGCGAGTCGCAACGAGCGCACGGCCATGCTCCGGTCGGCCGCGATCTCACCCAGGCCGACGGCCTCGGCCTGGCTCTGCGTGGCCAGCCGGTATCGCGTCACCCACGTCATCTTCTCGCCGCCGACGGTGACGACCCGTGCGTCGATCCAGGAGTCGGACGAGATCATCGCGAACATCCCGCTCGACGATCGGTCGACGCCGCCCTCGCAGACCTGGTCCATATCCATGAACACCCGGCCCGGGCGCGAGGCGAAGACCGCGCGCCGCGATCCGCTGCAGCCCTCCAGGGTCGCCTCGCGGGGCTGTCCATCCGCCCGCACGACTTCCCGGGACGCGATCTCGCCGTCTTCGACCGCGATCATCTCGACGCCGGCCTCGTCGGCACTGGGCCGGAAGCAGAGCAGCGTTTCGGGCGCGTCCGCGCTCGTGGAAGTACGAACAGGCTGCCAGCAACCCATCCAGGCGAGCCAGCGTTCGTCCATCTCCTGCGCCGCCGCGGTCGCCAGCGGCCCGGCCGCGAGCATCATCCCGGCCGCCACGAAAAGAGCGGAGCCGATTCCAGCAGTTCGCTGTTTCGTCATGTGACCATACCTCGAGGTTTACAGCCGTACCGAAAAGCCGAACGCGGCACGGAGTCCGTTCAGGTCGATCCTGTCGAACCCGATGAAGTGTCCGCCCATATCCGCGCTGGCCCAAGAATAACGTGCTTCGGCGGTCAGAATCCACCGCAGCCCGAGCGAGTAGTCGAATCCGGCCGTCACGTAGGCGAGCGAGGATCCGGCTCTGGACGAGAAGTAGTCGTGGAAGATGTCCAGCGTTTCGTAGTCGACGAATTCGCCCTCCTGCTCGAATTCGTACCACATGAAGCCGACGCCGCCTCCGACGAAGGGAGCGAGCTTGCCCGGAATCCAGGCGAGATCGCTGATCCGCCGTCCCCGCTCCGTGAGGTAGGCCTTCAGGCCGACCGTGAACGGGATGCGGCGAAAATCCGTCGTCTGCAGGATCGGCAGGTCGTCCGTGCCGATGAATTCGCGCGACTCGGAGTCGATTTCGCTGTTCTCGAACCCGATGCCCAGCGCAAGATCGATGCGGTCGGAGAGCCGGATGCCGAGGTCGGCGGCGAGCGCCACCGCGTTGAAGTCCTCCTTGTCGACCGTCAGTTCCCTGCGCGTTAAATCGAAGATCTCGCTGTCCGCGCGTGGTATCGCGTACCCGATTCGGACGCCGAGCGTGGCGGCAGGACGCCCGAAGAGAAAGTCCTGCGCCGCGAGCGCTTCGGCCGCCCAGGTTCCCCCGACGACGGCGAGGACGGCCGCCACCGAGGACTGTCTGAATCGGTACTTCACGTTGCCTCCTTCAAGCCAACCGGGTTGTCCGTCTGCCACTCCTAACACGAAGCAATCCCCGGACGGGTCACATCCCGCTAGCGGCTTCTCACGACGACCGGCGTCTGCTGCTGGACCTCGCCGCCGTCCGAGTCCCGCGCCGTGACCGTGATCGTCGTACTCCCCACCGTCACGCCGACCACCGTGAGCGTGCTGCCCGACACCGCGCCCACCGCGACAAGCGTGTTGCCGGTCGTGACGCTATACGTCAGGTCGTCGCCCTCCGGATCGCTGAAGTACTGCGACAGGTTCAACTGGCTTACCTGGCCCGTGGTCAGGCTCAGCGCCGGGAGCGCCTGGGCCGCGACCGGCGGCTGGTTCGGCACCGTGATCAGGAAGTTCTGCACGGCTTCGCCGCCGGCCTGATCGCGGGCGAAGATCAACCCGGCCGCCTGGCCGGTCCCGACCCCGACCACGGTCATCGTGCTGCCCGAGACGGAGACGCCGGCCACGAGCGCGTTCGATGTGCCCGCGCCGTACACCAGCGGGTCGCCGTCCGGATCCTGGAAGAAGCCCGACACGTCCACCATGACATGGTCGCCGGCCGCCACGGCCAGCGGCGGCACGGCACCGACCGCGACCGGTGCTTCGTTCGCGGGCACGGGCTCCATCGTGTCCTCGCTCTCGATGCATGCCCCCGCGACGAGGACGGACAGCGCCACGGCGATGCAGACGCCCGCGCGTCCGGAATTCAGATGTTCACGCAGCATTTTCTGTTTCTTCCTTAGGCTCTTGAGAAAGGTTCAGCCCGTCCGGCCCGAGTGGCCGTCAGGGCAGGGCCAGCGCCGCAAGCCCATCGGTCAGCTGAATGATCACGTACTGCTTGCCCTCGTGGACCCAGCTCGACATCCCGTAGCGCGTGTTGCCGGGCAACTCCACCTGCCCCACGCGCTCGCCGGTCCGCTTGTCGATCGCGAACAGGTGCGGCGTGCCATCGGTCGTCTGTCCAGACGCAAGAAGGAGCGTCGGAGTTGCAACCATGGCGGAATGGCCGCGCCGGCCCTGGTTCGGATTCACGTCCACTCCCTGCAGCATCGGATGGTCGCGGATCACCGCCTGCTGCCGCTCGGGCGCATCGCCGTGCGGAATCATCCACAGGTGTTCGCCCGTGTTCACGTCGATCGCCGTGATCCGCCCCACCGGCCCCTTCCAGATCCTCAGCCCCTCGATGGTCGCCTGGTCCGCCGTGCTCTCCGTCACGACGCCGATCGCGCGGGAGAATTCGGAGTGGGTGACGCCCGTCTGGTCCGGCCCGTCGAGTTCGGATTCGATCCCCGGCGCCACCATGACCGGCGAGCATCCGCTGGTCGACGTGACGAAGACGATCCCGTTCACGGGGTCCGCGACGGGCGGCCCGGTGATGTTCGCGCCCCCGCCCCCGCCGGGGCAGATGAGCGCCGCGCCCTCGCCGTCCGGGTTCCCGACGTGCGTGGGCGGGTTGAACAGCGGCACGAAGAGGTCGTTATCACGCGCGTACTCGAGCGCCATGTCGCGCAGTTCGGGCGTGTAGTCGATGAGGTCCTGCTCGGTGCGGCCCTGCAGGTCGTAGGGCAGGGGCCACGTCGGGTGCGGCTGCGTTTCGGCGAGCTTCTCGCCCGGCACCTTCGACTGCGGGACCGGTCGGTCCTCGATGGGCCAGATCGGCTCGCCCGTCTCGCGGTCGAGCGCGTACAGCCACGACTGCTTCGTCGCCTGGAAGACGCCCTTGATCGGTCGGCCGTCCACGACGACGTCCATCAGAATCGGGGCGGTCGGCGTGTCGTAGTTCCAGATGTCGTGTCGCACGAACTGGAAGTGCCAGCGGCGCTCTCCCGTCTCCACGTCGAGCGCGACGATGCTCGTGCCGAAGAGGTTGTCGCCGGGGTGGAAACCGCCGTAGTAGTCGATCGTGGCGCCGTTCGTCACGAGATAGACGAGTCCGAGTTCCGGGTCCGCCGAGAGCGGCGCCCACGGGGACACGTCACCCGTCCACTGCCAGGCGTCGTTCTCCCACGTCTCGTGCCCGAACTCGCCCGGCCGCGGGATGATGTGGAACTTCCACTTGAACTCGCCGGTGCGCGCGTCATAGGCCAGAATATCGCCCGGGACCATCTCCTTCCGGGTCTGGTTGTACCCCTGCTCCGCGGAGTTGCCGACGACGACCACATCGTTCACGACGATGGGAGGGGACGACGCGGTGATGTAGCCGATCTCGAGCGGCATCCCCTGATCCGGATCGTATTCCTGGTTGAGGTCCTCCCACGGTCCCCAGCCCTCGATGAGGTCCGCCACCAGGTCCACCGTCCCCGAGGATGGGAATCCCGGCAGCGGCACCGCCTCGCCCCAGTTCTCGAGCGGCCGTCCCGTCTCGGCGTCGAGCGCGTAGAGGAAGAACCCGGGACTGATGATGTAGACGACCCCGCGGCCCCCGACCTCGGCGTAGGCGACGCCCTTCCCGTAGGCCTTCCGCATCGAGTACTCGTGCCGCCAGGTCATGGGTTCGGCGAAGCTCCACAGGAGCCGTCCCGTGGTGGGGTCGAGGGCGATGACGTGACGGTTCTCGCCCGTGACCGTCATCAGCTTCCCGTCGACGTAGGACGGCGTGGCCCGCGCCGTGCTCGGCCCGAAGCTCGAAGCGTCCCAGCGCCACGCGACCTCGAGGCTCTCGAAATTGGAGGCGTCGATCTGCGTCGCCGGCGTGTAGCGGGTGTGCCAGGCGTCGCCCCCGTAGTAGGTCCACGCGGCTCCCTCCACGCCCGGGCCCTGCGCCGCGACGGGGGCGCCCGCGATGGCTCCGAAGAGAAGGGGGAGAAGAAGGGCGCTGCTCGGCCGCCAGCTCCAGTGGTTCTTCATCATCCGTCCGCTCTCGCTGTTCTCTCTTCCGAAGTTCGCCGTCCGGTGTACGGCAAGGATAACACTCCATCGTGGACGCGCGTTTCCCGGGACGCAACGTCTCCTTGCACGCAGGCGATGTTTCTTCGCACTGTATCAGGGCGTTAAAGAGGAGTCGCCGGAAGCAGCGGCGGAGCCGTTCCATCTGGAGGAGGTTGCCTCATGCGTGGATCGCATCGTCACTCGAGCCATGCCTGGTCGCATGCAGCGGCCCTCGCCGTCTTCATCGTGCCCCTTGCCCTGGGTCTCACGTTCCGGGATCTCGCCGGACAGGGCCCGGCCGCGAACGGTGCCGGAGGGTCCGAGGCGGATGTCACGTTCTCGAAGGACGTCGCACCGATCCTCCAGGCGAACTGCCAGAACTGCCACCGGCCGGGATCCGTGGGTCCGATGCCGCTCCTCGAATACCGGGACACGCGCCGCTGGGCGTCTCGCATGAAGGAGCTGGTCTCGAAGCGGCTCATGCCCCCGTTCCACCTCGACACGGGCGTCGGCATCCAGGACATCAAGGATGACTGGCGGCTGAGCGAGGAGGACATCGGGACGATCGTCGCCTGGGCCGACGCCGGGGCGCCCGAAGGGGATCCGGCCGACATGCCGCCCCCGATCGAGTGGCCGAACGAGCAGAAGTGGCAGCTCGAGGACATCCTCGGCCCGCCCGATCACGTGATCAAGTCGAAGCCGTTCGATGTCCCGGCCGAGGGCGGAGACACCTGGTGGCGGCCGCAGGTGCCGACGGGACTCGAGGAGGACCGCTGGGTGATGGCGTTCGAGACGCGTCCCTCCTTCCCCGCCGGGCGTCAGGTCGTGCACCACGCGATCCCCCGTCTCCTGAGACTCAATGAAGAAGGGGAGTACCAGCGAATCCAGAGCCTGTCCGAGTACGCGATGGGCAAGGTCGGGGAGATCGTGCCCACGGATGCGGGTCGGCTCCTGAAGGTGAACGACAGGATCGAGTGGGACGCCCACTACTATCCCATGGGATACGACGTGCCCGGCGACCAGGTCGAACTCGGGATCTGGTTCCACGAGGAGGGCTACGAGCCCGAGTTCCAGCAGGACCTGCGACTCTACCCTCTCAGGGGAGACATCGCGCTGGCGCCGGGAGGGACCGCGATGACACAGGGGTTCTACCGGTGGGACCACCCCGTGAGGCTCGACAGCTTCCAACCGCACGGGCATGTGCACCTGCACGCGATGTCGATCCAGGCGCTCTACCCCGACGGCAGGCTCGAACTCATCAGCATGGTCACGGACTTCGACGCTCGCTGGCATCACAGCTACATCTACGAGGATGACGTGGCGCCGCTGCTCCCGCCCGGGACGGTGCTCGTCATGACCGGGTGGTACGACAACACGGCGGAGAACGAACTGACCCCCGATCCGGAGATCTGGTACGCGCGCGGCGCGCGCACGGGGGATGAGATGTCGCACGCGTGGCTCGCCGTGACGCACCTCACGGAGGAAGGCTACCAGCGGCTCGTCGAGGAGCGGGAGAAGAAACTCGCGACCGACGACGACGCCGGCGACAGCAGCAACGACGACAACTGAGCCGAGGCATGCGCAGCCTACATATCGCGGCCGCCATGGTCGCAGCCCAGGTGGCGCCGGTCGCCCTCGTCGGGGGGCCGGCGCCCGTTCACGCCCAGCAGGTGCAGCGCCTTCCGCTCGCGCCCATCCCTCCGAAGGGCGAGCCGGTGGCCCCGTTCTTCGAGGGCTGGTACCGGAACGACGACGGCACCTTCACCTTCTCCTTCGGCTACTTCAACCTGAACACCCGGGAAGTCATCGAAATCCCGATCGGCCCGGACAACTTCATCGAGCCGGCCGAGTTCGATGGCGTGCAGCCGACGCACTTCCCCGTGCGGCCGCGCCGGGACCGCGGCGTGTTCTCCGTCACCGTGCCCGCGTCGTACGGTGACGGCGAGCAGCGCGTGGTGTGGACGATCACCTCGAACGGCGTGACGTATCCCGTGCCGGCCCGCGTGTTCGCCCCGGCGCTGCAGCTCGACTACGGACCGCGTGCCATGGGGTCGATACCGCCCCTCGTCCGCTTCGACCCCGAGGGGGAGGCGGGCCAGCACGTCCAGGGCGTGTGGGGCGAACCGCGCACGGCTCGGGTGGGCGAACCCCTGACGCTGCACCTGTGGACCGAGGAGGTCTCCGTCCGCGACCCCGAGGACCTCGTGAACCAGGCGGTCGACGTGGAGGTGAGCTGGTTCAAGCACCAGGGGCCCGCCGCGCCGGTGGAGTTCGAGCCGTGGCAGATCACGGTCGAGGGCGGGACCGGCGAGACGATGACCGCGGCGACGTTCAGCGAGCCGGGCGAGTACGTCCTGCGCGCGCGCGTCGACAACTGGGACGCGAACGACAGCGCCGGCGGCGACCAGTGCTGCTGGAGCAACGCCTACGTCCGGGTGACCGTCACCCCCTGACCGCCTGACAGGAGGCGCCATGGCTCTCCCGCCGCTTCGGCTGGCCGCGCTCGCCGTCTGCGTGGCGGCGTGCGAGGCCTGGCCGCCCCCGCCCGAGACGGCCCGGATTCCCGTCGTCGACACCCTGCACAACGTCGAGTTCACGGACGACTACCGGTGGCTCGAGGACCAGGAGAGCCCCGAGACCCGCGCCTGGATCGCCGAGCAGAACGCCTACGCGGAACGCATCGTCGGCGACACGCCGGTGCGCGCGGGTCTCGAGGGCAGGCTGCGCGAGCTGATGGACGCGCCCGGGGCGATCTTCCCGCGCCGGGCGGGGGACTACGAGTACTTCTCGTTCCGGAAGCCGGGCCGGGAGGTCGGAGCGATCTACCGCAGGCCGGCGCCCGACGAACCGCAGGAGACCCCGATCGACCCCGCAGGCGAGTTCGAGGTCGTCATCGACCCGCTCGACCTCCGCGATGACGCCACGACCAGCGTGAGCATCATCGACTTCTCGCCGGACGGCCGCCTCATGATCTACGCCGTCCGGGACGGGGGACGGGACGAGCGGGAGTACCGCGTCCGCGACCTGGAGAGCGGCGAGGACCTGCCCGACCGCCTGCCGACCTACCTGTACGGGAACGTCTCCTTCGATCCGGAAGGGGACGGCTTCTACTACAGCCGCCGGTCGCGGGAGACGGGCGCACGGATCCGCTACCACCGGCTGGGGACCGACCTCGAGGAGGACGAGGAGCTGTTCGGGGAGGGGCACGGCCCGGAGCGGTTCGTGGGCTTCTCGCAGGGGGGCGACGGCCGGTGGCACGTCTACACCGTACAGCACGGCTGGGCGCGGACGGACGTCTACCTGCACGACCTCCGTTCCGGGACGGCGCCCGCACCGCTCATCGTCGGCGCGCCCGCCCGCTTCAGCACCCGCTTCGTCGACGACGAACTCTACCTGCTCACGAACCTGGACGCGCCCAGGAACCGCATCCTCGCGGTGGACCTCGACAACCCCGACCCGGATCCGGCGCGGTGGCGGGAGGTGCTGCCCGAGGGAGAGGATCTCCTCACCGGCTACCGGTTCATCGGCGACGACCTGTACGCCGACTACCTGCGCGACGTGAGCAGCCGGATCGTGCGCTACGGGCCGGACGGCGCCGTGAAGGGCGAGATCCCGATTCCCGCGCACCACGTGGCGACGCTGCGCTCGCACGGAGATGACGAGAACGAGGCCCTCCTCACGCTGACATCGCTTCTCACCCCCTCCACCATCCTCAAGCTCGACCTCGAGACGATGGAAACGGAGGAGTGGCGGCCGTCATCCGTCCCCTTCGACGGTTCCGAGTACGAACTGAAGCAGGTCTGGTATACCTCGGAGGACGGGACGCGGGCCCCGATGTATGTCGCCCACCGCCGGGGACTGGCGCTCGACGGGCGAAGTCCCGCCCTCCTGTACGGATACGGCGGCTTCAACGTGAACCTGCTGCCCCGCTTCGACGCCCGCGCCGCCGCGTGGCTGGAGCAGGGCGGCGTGTACGCGATGGCGACGCTGAGGGGCGGCGGCGAGTTCGGCGAGGAATGGCACCGGGCCGGCATGCTCGAGAACAAGCCGAACGTGTTCGCCGACTTCATCGCCGCCGCCGAGTGGCTGGTCGAGAACGGCTACACGAACCCCGACCGGCTCGCGATCCGCGGCGGGAGCAACGGCGGGCTCCTCGTCGCCGCCTCCCTCACGAAGCGGCCGGACCTCTTCCGCGCCGTCTACTGCGGCCTGCCCGACCTCGACATGGTCCGCTTCTACCAGTTCACCGACACGAACAACATGCCGGCGCTCCTGGAGTACGGGAACGCGGCCGTGGCCGAGGAGTTCGAGGTCCTCCGCACCTTCTCCCCGTACCAGAACGTGCGCGACGGCGTGGCCTACCCCGCCGTCATGCTCACCCAGGGAGACCTCGACACCCGGGTGCCGCCGCTGCAGGCCCGCAAGATGGCCGCGCGCCTCCAGGCCGCCTCGAGTTCCGGCCTGCCGGTGATCCTCGACTACGACGAGCGCACGGGCCACGCCGGCGGCCGCTCCTTCAGCCGCAACGTCCGCAACGCCGCGATGGAACTCGCCTTCCTCCTCCAGCAACTCGGAGTGTCCTGAGGCCGAGTGCCAGCAGACGTCTGGGCGCCGACGCCTATCCGGCGGCCGGGATGCGGCGGAAGAGGCGGAACACGAGCACGAACGCCGTGGCGTACATCACGGCGCCGAGCAGGAAGGGCGCGCCCGGCAACTCCACCGGGGCGGCGGGTGACGTGAAGTAGCTGAACAGGAGGCTGGTGAAGATCAGGGGGCTCAGGATGCTCGTCAGGCTCATGAGCGACTGGAGGCCGCCCTGGACCTTCCCCTGGTCCTGCGGCTCCACCGCTCCGGCCACGAGGCTCTGGAGCGCGGGGCCCGCCACGCCCCCGATGGAGCCGAAGATGATGAAGGCGATGAGCATCCACCCCTGCGTGGCGAGGCCGTAGCCCAGGTACGTGATCACGGCGAGCGCGAGCCCGCCGAGGATGGCGCGGCGCTCCCCGGTGCGTTTGATGATGGGTTGAACGAGTCCTCCCTGGACGATGGCCGCCATGAGTCCCACCAGCGCCAGCGACAGGCCGTTCGCGAGTTCGTCCCAGCCGAACTTGTGGCCCGTGTAGAGGACCCACACGGTCTCGAGGCCGCGCTGAGCGAGGATCATGAAAACGAACGACACGGCGAGGCCCGCCACCAGCGGGTACGAGCGCAGCACGAAGAGGCTCCCGACCGGGTTGGCCTTCAGCCAGCTGAAGGCGTCGCGCTTCTCGGGCGGCAGCGATTCCGGGAGGACGAAGACGCCGTACAGCCCGTTTACGAGGGCGAGTCCCGCCGCGGCGAAGAAGGGGAGGCGCAGATCGATCCCGCCCAGGAGCCCGCCGACCGCGGGGCCGAAGATGAAGCCGAGGCCGAACGCGACGCCGATGAGTCCGAAGTTCCGGGCCCGCTTCTCGGGCTCGGACACGTCGGCGACGTATGCGTTCGCCGTGGTGATGCTCGCGCCCATCACGCCTGCGATGAGGCGCCCCGCGAAGAGCCAGCCGATGGAGGGCGCGAGCCCCATGATGATGTAGTCGATCCCGAGCCCGAACAGCGAGATCAGAATGACGGGCCGGCGCCCGACCCGGTCCGAGAGCGACCCCAGGATGGGCGCGAAGAAGAACTGGGTGACGGCGTAGGTCGCCGCGAGCACGCCGAACCAGCGTCCCGCGCGCGCCGTGCTTCCGCCCGTGAACTCCTTGATGAGTTCGGGAAGGATCGGGACGATGATCCCGATCCCCAGCACGTCGATGAAGACGGTGATGAAGATGAAGACCATCGCCGCCTCGCGGCCCCGCCCGGGAGCTTTCAACCGTCCTCCACGCGATCGTTAGCCGGAACGCCGCCAACGCGCTGGCGGGTCACATAAGCTACTAGCTCGCGTGCCGTCGGCGGAGGGCGTCGCGCCTCTGGTGGTAGTTCGCATACACCTGCTCTCCGGCGCGCTCGCCGCGGCCGGCCCGGGGGTTGGAAAACCCCGTCAGGTGCACGATGGTGTCGTCTGCGACGAGCGCGCCTCCGATGGCGCGTTCGGCGACGATTCCCACATCGCGCCCGAGGCCGACCGCCGGGTGCTGATCGAAGGAGCCCGCTCGCAAGCGGTCGAGGAAGTCCCGCGCCGCGGAGGCCGGCGCCGCCGTGCCCCCCTCCGAGCGCCGTTCCAGCGCGTCGACGCCGTAGCTTCGCACGAGCCTGGGGAGGAACGCGGCGAGGGTGGCGTGACGGTCGAAGAGGTCCAGTCCGTAGTTGCCGCCCGCCACCGCGAAGATGGCGCCGAGTTGATCCGGAGCCGCCTCCACTCCCCGGACGTAGTCGTCCAGCGCCGCCGCGTGGCGCTCGAAGATCTCGCTCATCGCGCCCGTCTCCGATGGGGCTTCCATCGCCGCGGCCTTGTCGTCGATCGAACTCCACACCCGGCTCTGGTCGGAGCGCCGCGTCCCCTCGCTCCGCATCGACTCCTGCACGCTCGCGTATCGCTCCGCGCGCCCGCTCGCGAAGTGCATCCGGTTCGTCACCTGGAACCCGGGGCGGTCGTACGACCAGCGGCCCTGTTCCACGCACGAGACCGGGATGATCGTCGTCTTCCCGGCGGGGAGCAGCATCGTGAGGTTGGCGACCCGGTTCTGCTTGGCGCCGACGAGTTCCTCGCCGTCCACGATGAGCAGGGGACGGTCGGACCGGTTCTCCACCTCGAGGTCGGGGACGCTGCCCCCCATGGATACCTCGCGCACGACGACGCGGTCCTCGCGAAGCCCGTCTCCCAGCAGCAGGTAGTCGAGGTCCGAGGTCTCCCGGGAAAGCAGGGGGAACACCGTGAGGCCGCCGCGGAAGGTCGGTTCGCCGACCTCGAGGCCGGCGATGGCGGTCGTGATCTGGTTCATGTCTCCCCTCCTTGATATTGTCAGTGTTGATACGCTGTTGACAGTAACGGGGAGATTCTGACAAGTCAACGGCTGTCGTCTGTAAACGACAGTATACGTCACTCAGAACTGGAACGGCGGAAACGGCATGCGCAGTTACACGGCCCGGGAGTTGGAGGAGGAGACGGGGTTCAGCCGACGCACGATCGCCTACTACGTGCAGGTCGGACTGCTTCCGCGCGTCGGCCGGAGGGGGCCGAAGACCCGCTATCCGAAGCTCGTGCGGGACCGCCTCCTCTTCATTCGACGGGTCCGCGACGCGGAGGGGGCGGGGAGTGTGCCCGCGACCCCGCTCCGCGAGATCGGGGCCGTGTTCGAGGGATCGTCGCCGGAACTGATCGCGGGCGTGGCGGACGGACGGATCGCCGTGACCGCCGACCTCCTCTCCGGCTCGTCCGCCGGAACGGGTTCCTCGCTACGAACGGCGGACGCGGCGGAACGGCCGGAGGCGCCGGCCGCCTTCGCCGCCCCCCAAGCGCGGCATGCGGCCCTCGAGGACCGGCTGATGGTGCGAGAGGGGGAAGTGGACTGGCCTCGCGCGGCGGCGTCTCCCGCCGACGATCCGGAGCTGGCCGCGTTGCTGATCGCGCTCCGGGAGGTGGCGGACTGCGGCGCCGACCCCGTGGGTGGGGTGGAAAGATGGGCGCGGATCGAGATTGCGTCCGGCGTCACGCTCTCGGTCCGCGGTGTCGCGGATGAAGACGCCGCAGTGCTCGAGGCCATCGGGCGCAGGATTCGCGAACGGCTGTCGGACGGCTAGGACTCGATGTCGTAGAAGCTCTCGACCGGGGGCGGGGTCGCCGGGACGGCGTCGTGTTCGAGCGCGGCGCGCATCGCGGGTAACCGCGGGGCGGCGGCGACCCCGCCGAGTCCGGAGGGGTGGTCCGCCATCGCCGCCACGAGGCGGCCCGCGCGGTCGAGCCGCGTCGCGATCGCCTCCTCGATCGGTTCGAGGCTCCAGTCGCCGCGCTCCATCACGTGTCCGAGCGCGATCCCGTCCGAACGCGGCAGGATCCCGATGCGGCCGCCGCCCGGTGCGCTGCCTTCGAGGCTGTAGTCGATGCCGGGCTGCGGGGCGAGAAACGTGAGTTGGCCCTTGATGGGGGTCATCGTCTCGTCGCCGAACAGGGCCCGCGAGCCGAGACCCGTACAGTTGGCGATGAGCGGTTCGTCGAGCGACATGAGGTCGCGGGGTGTCGCGAAATCCCGGATCCGCACGCGTCCGCCGAAGAGGAGGAACTCCTCCATCAGCCGGTCCAGATAGATCGACGGCTCGATGCGGAGGGTCGGCCGGCGGAGGGCATAGGTGCCGGGGAAGGGGTGTTCTCCCGGCTGCAGCACGGTGGGGCCCACGTCGAGGCCCGGGTCGAGGCCGCTCTCGGTCTCGTCGAGTCCGGGATCTTCCACCCGCCGACCCGTGAGGCGGTTCGTCCAGGTGTACGTCGTCATCCACGACACGCCGCGTCCGGCGCCCGCGAGCCGTTGCATCTGCTCGTAGGAGGCGCGGACGGCCCGGTCGAACTGGGTGTCGAAGGCCGGGGTCCGTTCGGGCGCCGACACGAGGTTGGAGAGCGGCGAGAACCCGGCATAGGCCATGTTCGAGGTCGTGTCGGGCGGGAGGGCGCGCGCGTGGATGGTCACGTCGAACCCGCGGCGCTGAAGCTGCCGCGCGGTGGCGAGGCCGACGGCGCCCGCCCCGATGACGGCGGCTTGCCTCGAAGGATGAGGTTCGGCCAGTTCGGACACGAGCAGTCCCGTCCCCCACGAAAGGGAGATCCCCGCGCCGCCGTGGCCGTAGTTGTGGATGACGGTCTTCTCGTCCAGCCGCTCCGCGGCCACGCGGAACCCGGCCGGCCGGAAGGGCCTGAGACCCACGGAGGTCCGGATGACGCGGTCCGGCGCGACGCGGAGGAGGGGGAGGCTCGAGGCGGTGGGGCCGGGCGGAAAACGGCGCCACGCGGGGGAGCACGCGCCGAGGCTCGAGCCCAGCGCCGCGGCGCCCACGGTCTTGATCAGCGTTCGACGTTTCACGCAATAAGACTGATGTCAGGCACACGGATCGGCCAGAGAGCGCGTCGAAACGTTCCCGCGGGAACGCGCGGAGGGGGAGAATGCAGGGAAGAACGATAGAAACGCCGGACGATATCGCGGTGGGCCTCGAGGCGTTGGTGCGGATCGACGGACGGCTCGCGGAGGTTGTCGAAAAGGCAGGGCCCGTGCCGCTGCGGCGACGGGCTCCGGGCTTCGAGGGCCTTGCCCGGACCATCGTTGCGCAGATGGTTTCGAAGGCGGCGGCCGCCGCGATCTGGGAGCGGCTCGTCCAGGAAGCGGAGGGTTGCGAGCCTGCGCAGGTCGCCGGGCTCTCCGATGCGCAGTGCCGCCGGATCGGGCTGTCACGGTCCAAGGAGGCGACGCTCAAGGGCGCCGCCGAGGCGGTTCAAAGCGGCCGTCTCGATCCGCAGGCGCTCTGCCTCATGCCGGCCGAGGCGTCCATCGCGGCCATGACGGCCCTCAAGGGCATCGGCGTATGGACGGCCGAGGTCTACCTGCTCTTCTGCGCCGGACACAGCGATGTCTTCCCGGCGGGCGACCTTGCGCTGCGAAACGCGGCGGGACACGCGCTCGGCCTCGAGCAGCGGCCCGATGAGAAGACGCTCCGCGACATCGCCCGCCTCTGGCGACCCTGGCGGAGCGTGGCGGCGCGGCTGCTCTGGGAGTACTACACGACGGAAATGCAGCGGCGAGGCACGCGCTAGTAGCCCGCCGGGAAGTTCCGCTTCGTCAGTCGACGCCGATGGAGTGGGGGCCGATGTCGGCCAGTGACGGCGTCCCGACGGCGCCCATCGTGATCCGCAGCTCCTCGATCAGGATTTCCAGCACCCGCTCGACGCCCGCCTGGCCGAATGCCCCGAGGCCCCACAGGTAGGGACGCCCGATCGCCACCGCCGTCGCGCCGCGCGCGAGGCCCTTGAAGATGTCCGTGCCGCGGCGGAAGCCTCCGTCGACGATGATCGGCACCTCGCCGGCCACCGTCTCCGCGATCTCGGGAAGCGCGTCGATCGTCGCGCGGCCGCTGCCTTCCGCGCGGCCGCCGTGGTTCGAGACCCAGATCCCGTCCACGCCGTGCTCGAGCGCGAGTTCCGCATCTTCGCGGGTCACGAGTCCCTTCACGACGATCCGCTGGTCCGTGATGTCGCGCAGCCGGTGCACGTAGTCCCACGTCATGGTGGGGCCGCCGCTGTCCGGCGGGCCCTGGGGCAGCCCCTCGTACATCGGTTTGACGGGGTCCGCGCGGCCGCCGCTCCGGTGACAGCTCTCGCAGTTGCGGTCGTCGATCCGCCGGTAGCGCTCCAGCGTGAGCCGGTTGCTTCCGCCGAGGAGATCGACCGTGAGCACGATGACGGGGCAGCCGGCTTCGCGGACGCGGTTCACGAGCGCGACCGTCGCGTTCCAGTGGCGGGGCGCGTAGAGCTGATACCAGACCGGCTCCCCCCGCGCCTCGTTCACCGCCTCGACCCCCGTGGAACTCACCGACGAAAGCGTCTGCAGGTGGGTGCGGGCCGCGGCCGCCCGCGCGGTCGCAAGCTCACCATCGCGGTGGAAGGCGACCTGGCTCCCCGCCGGCGCGATCATGAGCGGCGTCGGCCACTCCCGCCCGAAGATCGAGACGCGCATGTCGAGGTTCGAGACGTCGACCAGCCGGCGCGCGCGGATGTAGATCCGCTCCAGCGAGGCCCGGTTGTTCGCCTGCGTCCCCTCCCCGTCGACGCCCGTCTTGATGTACCCCCAGTGAGCCGTCGGAACCGTCTGCGCGGCCACCTTCTCCAGGTCGAAGACATCGAGCGCCTCCTGCGCCGACCCGACGAGGTCGTCGAGCGACCGCGCGGGCGCCTCCTGTGCCATTGCGCGCCCGACGAGGCCCAGGTCACACCCGGCGAAGGCGGTAAGGAGGGGGCTGGCGGCGAGCCAGCGGAGGAGGTCCCGACGGTGGACGGCCTTCGATTCCGATCCCGGCTCCGGCGTGTCGTACATTCGGCGCTCCCGGTTGGCACTCCGCGACGGAGTGTCTGGATTCACGGTGCCCGCCGCCACGGCCCCCGTCAACGCGGGGGCGCCGAAAACCGTTCGGGCAACGCCGAAATTCGATAAGATGTCTTTCAAGCGCCGATCCCCATCGGCGCCGGGTATCCGGGGCTGTTCGAGAGCTTCGCGCCAGATCATTCGAGAGACGATTCGAGAGGAGAGGAACGCACCGCGGTGAGTCACGACATCGAAGCGATACAGGAGAAGATCCGCGAGCAGAGCGCTTTCGTGGAGCGGCTCGTCGACGAGGTGGGGCGGGTCATCGTGGGGCAGCGAACCATGGTCGAGCGGCTGCTCATCGGCCTGCTCGCCGATGGCCACGTGCTCATGGAAGGGGTGCCGGGACTGGCGAAGACCCTCACCGTGCGCACGCTCGCGCAGGCGATCGACACCGGCTTCCAGAGGATCCAGTTCACGCCGGATCTCCTCCCGGCCGACCTCATTGGAACGCTGATCTTCGACCCCAAGCGGAGCGAGTTCCAGACCCGGAAGGGTCCGATCTTCTCCAACATCATCCTCGCCGACGAGATCAACCGGTCCCCCGCCAAGGTCCAGTCCGCCCTCCTCGAGGCGATGCAGGAACGGACGGTCACGATCGGGGACGAGACCTTCCGGCTCGACGACCCGTTCCTCGTCCTCGCGACGCAGAACCCGATCGAGCAGGAAGGGACGTACCCGCTCCCCGAGGCGCAGGTGGACCGCTTCATGCTCAAGCTCTCCATCGGGTATCCCGACAAGGAGGAAGAGCTGGAGATCATGCGGCGCATGGGCGTCGGGTCCGCGCCCGAGCCGCAGACGGTCGTCACGCCGGACGAGATTCTCCGGGCGCGCGGCGCCGTCGACCTCATCTACATGGACCGGCAGGTCGAACGGTACATCGTGGAACTGGTCTTCGCCTCCCGCGCGCCGGCCGACCACGGACTCGACGACCTCGCCGACCTCATCGCCTACGGCGCGTCGCCCAGAGCCAGCATCTGCCTCGCGCGCACGGCGCGGGCACACGCCTTCCTGCGGCACCGGGGCTACGTGACGCCGGAGGACGTGCGCTCCGTCGCCCTCGATGTCCTGCGGCACCGCGTGCTCGTCACCTACGAGGCCGAGGCCGAGGAAGTCACGAGCGAAGACGTGGTGAACCGGATCCTCGACAGCGTCGAGGTCCCCTAGGGATCCGGGGGGATTGGAGGGGATCGAGGGATGATTCCGCGGGAGATCCTCCGGAAGGTCCGCCGCATCGAGATCACGACGCGGGGGCTCGTGGACCAGGTGTTCTCGGGCGAATACCACTCGGTGTTCAAGGGACGCGGCATCAACTTCGCCGAGGTCCGGGAGTACGACTACGGCGATGACATCCGCACCATCGACTGGAACGTCACCGCCCGCACCGGAACGCCCCACGTCAAGATCTTCGAGGAAGAGCGCGAACTCACCGTGATGCTCCTCGTCGACGTGAGCGCCTCCGGCGATTTCGGCACCCGGGAGCGGATGAAGGGAGACCTCGCTGTCGAGGTGTGCTCCCTCCTCGCCTTCAGCGCGATCAAGAACAACGACAAGGTCGGGCTCATCATCTTCAGCGACCGCGTCGAGAAGTTCGTCCCGCCGCGCAAGGGCCGCCGGCATGTGCTGCGCGTCCTGCGCGAGATGCTCTACCACGAGCCCGCGGGCCGGACGACGGACCTCGGCGCGGCGCTCGAATACCTGTCGCGCATCATCCGGCGGCGGGCCGTGGTCTTCGTCGTCTCCGACTTCGTGTCGAAACCCTTCGAGAAGGCGCTCGGGGTCGCGGGCCGGCGGCACGACATCGTCGCGCTCCGCGTGAGGGACCGGCGGGAATCGGAACTGCCGTCCATCGGACTCGTCGAACTCGAGGACGCCGAGACGGGAGAACGGCTCGTCGTCGACACCTCGAACCGGGACTTCCGCGCCGCGTTCGCGAGCCGCGGGGAGGAGGCGCGGGCGGGACAGGACCGGACCTTCCGGCGCAGCAAGGTCGACGTCGTGGACCTCAGTCCGGGGCGCCCCTACCTGCGGCCGCTGATGCGCTTCTTCGAGGAACGGGGGCGGCGCATATGAGTCGGGGACCGGGGCGCGGGAACCGGCGGGCCGTGATCGTGGGCCTCCTGCTCGCGTGCGGGGCGCTCGGCGCGGGCGGGGACCTTCGGGGACAGTCGCCGCGGGTCACGATCGAGCCCGACACGACGGAGATCCACGTGGGCGACCCGCTTGCGCTGCGGCTCGCCATCGAGCACCCGGCGGACTTCGCGGTGCGCTGGCCCGATTCGCTCTCGCTGGGCCCCTTCGAGGCGCTGGCGCTCGAAGCGAGCCCGCCCGAAGCCTCGGCGGACGGCGCCCGGACCGCAGCGGTGCTTCACGTGACCGCCTTCGAACTCGGGGAACTCGAGATCCCGTCCTTTACCCTCGAACTCACGGACGGGGGCGACGGGACGGCCACCGTCTCCACGGATCCGGTGGTCATCGGCGTGACCACGGTCGGGCTCGATGAGAGCGGGGACATCCGCGACGTGAAGGGCCCGCGCGCGGTCGCGCGCAACTGGCTGCTCCTGTGGCCGTGGCTCCTGCTCGCCGTGGTTCTCGCCGGCGGCGGGTACTGGTGGGGGCGCCGTCGGCGCCGCCGCCCCGACCGGGTCGACTCCGGGCCGCCGGTGCCGGCCCGACCGGCGCACGAGATCGCGCTCGAGGCGCTGGACCGGCTCGAGGCGTCCCCTCTCCTGGAGCGCGGCGAGATCAAGCCGTACCACGTCGAGGTGTCCCGGATCATCCGCGCGTACCTCGAGGGACGCTACCGGATCTGGGCGCTGGAGATGGTCACGCCGGACGTGATATCGAGCCTGGGGCATGCCGGCGTGGACCCCGGCATTCGCACGGCCTTCGAGCGCTTTCTGGACGCCTGCGACCTCGTGAAGTTCGCGAAATGGCGACCGGATGACGCGGCCTGCCGGAACATTCTCGCCGACGCGCGCACGCTGGTGGAGCGGACGAAGTTCGTGCCCCCGCCCCTGGCGGAGTCCGAAGCGGCCGCGGCCGTCTCATGATCCACCGATTCGCGGATCCCGCGTTCCTCCTGCTCCTGCTTCTCCTCGTCCCGGCGCTCGCGTACCGGCACCTGGCGAAGGGCGGGCGGAAGACCGGCGCCCTGCGCTACCCGGACCTTGCGCTCCTGCGCCGCGCGGGGGCCGAGCGCACGGGCCGCCTGCGCCATGTGCCGCTGGCGTTGCGACTTCTCGCGCTCAGCGCGCTCATCGTCGCCTTCGCCCGCCCCCAGTCCGCCTCGACGAGCGAGGACGTGTCGACCGAGGGCGTCGACATCGTCATGGCCCTCGACATCTCCAGTTCCATGCTCGCGCAGGACCTGGCGCCCAACCGGCTGGAGGCCGCCAAGGAGGTGGCGGCGGACTTCGTCGAGCGCCGGCGCAACGACCGCATCGGACTTGTCGTGTTCGCGGGCCAGTCGTTCACCCAGGCCCCGCTCACGATCGATCACCCGGCCGTCTCCGCGGTCATGGCCGAACTGGAGGTGGGGATGGTCGAGGACGGGACCGCGATCGGACTCGGACTCGCGACCGCGCTCAAGCGACTCGAGTCCAGCCAGGCCGAATCGCGGATCATCGTGCTCCTCACCGACGGCCGGAACAACCGCGGCGAGATCGATCCGGCGACCGCCGCTCAAATGGCCCGGGCGCTGGGGGTCAGGGTCTACACGATCGGGGCCGGTTCGCGGGGGACGGCCCCGGTTCCCGTCGATGATCCGGTCTTCGGGCGGCGCCTCGTCTCGATTCCGGTGGACGTCGATGAACCGACGCTCACGGAGGTCGCCGAAGTCACCGGAGGTCGCTACTTCCGGGCCACGGACCGCGAGAGTCTCGAACGCATCTACGAGGAAATCGACGCCCTCGAGACGACCGAAATCGACGTGCAGAGCTTCACGCGGTACGGCGAACTCTTCCACTTCCCGCTCGCGGCGGGACTCGGACTGCTGCTGCTCGAGATCGGGCTCGCGCAGACGGTCCTGAGAAGGCTGCCGTAGCGCGGCGAGGGGGGATCGTGTTCCGCTTCGGGTTCGTCACGGCGCTCTTCGGGCTCGCGCTCATCCCGCTGGCCGCCGGACTGATGTGGCGCGGCGCGGCGCACCGCCGCCGGGCGCTGGCCCGCTTCGGC
Organism: Candidatus Palauibacter irciniicola; assembly: GCF_965208695.1. Taxonomy (GTDB): domain Bacteria; phylum Gemmatimonadota; class Gemmatimonadetes; order Palauibacterales; family Palauibacteraceae; genus Palauibacter; species Palauibacter irciniicola. The sequence continues at coordinate 2,443,571 of NZ_OZ242352.1, read as the reverse complement.
GATCTCGCGCTCGTCCGCCAGTTGAGCCGGAGCGTGAACCGGCGGGCCCGAGCCTGGAAGGCCGTCGGCCTCCTCGCCGTGCTCGGACTCTCCGTCGTCGCCGTCGCCCGCCCGCAGTTCGGCTCGCGCGTGGAGACGGTCCGCCGCGAGGGGATGGACATCGTCGTCGCCCTCGACCTCTCCACCTCGATGCTGGCGGAGGACCTCGCCCCGAACCGCCTGCAGCGCTCGAAGCTCGAAATCCAGCGCCTCATCGAACGGCTGGATGGGGACCGCATCGGCCTCATCGCCTTTGCCGGCCAGGCCTTCGTCCAGAGCCCGCTGACCTCGGACTACGGGGCCGCACGCCTCTTCCTCAACGCGATGGACACGGATCTCGTGCCTGTGCAGGGGACGGACCTCGGCGCCGCGCTCGAACTCGCGCTTGACGCCTTCTCCGACGCGCCGGTGGAGGAACGCATCATCATCGTGGTCACCGACGGCGAAGACCACGAGGGAGGCATCGAGCCGGCCGTGGATCGCGCGCTCGAGGCCGGGGTTACGATCCACACGGTCGGCGTGGGTTCGACGGACGGCGTCCCCATTCCCGAGTACGACGCGGCGGGCCGGCCGGCCGGGTTCAAGCGCGACGAAGCGGGGGCGGTCGTCACGACTCGGCTCGACGAGGCGACGTTGAGGGAGATCGCGATGCGAACGGGTGGACAGCTCTACCGCAGCACCCCCGAAGCGAGCGAGTTGACCGCGCTCATCGAGGAGGTGTCGGAGCTGGGCGGACGGGAGATCGACGCGCGCGAGGTCACGCAGTACGAGGAGCAGTTCCAGATCTTCCTCGGAGCGGCGATTCTCCTATTGTTCCTGGAAGGCCTGTGGACGGACCGGAAGACGACGGTGAGGGTCTGGAGAGGGAGGTTCTCGTGAGCACGACGCGCGGCGGCAGCGGGCGGCTGTGGCTGCCCCTGGTCATCGCGACCCTCGCGGCCGCGGCACCGGTCGAAGTGCGCGCGCAGGCGGGACGGGCGGAGACGCGCGAAGGGAACCGCCTCTACGAAGAGGGACGCTTCGCCGAGGCGCATGAGAAGTACCTGGAAGCGCTCCTCGAGGCCCCCGACTCTCCCGTCATCCGGTTCAACGATGGGAACGCGCTCTACCAGGGGGAGAACTACGAGCCCGCGCTGGAGTCCTTCCGCGCCGCGGTGGAGAGCGGCGACCCGGAGCTGGCGGCCGCCGCCTGGTACAACCTCGGGAACACGCTCTACCGGCAGGGGGCGCTCCCCGAGAGCCTGGAGGCCTTCAAGCAGGCGCTGCGGGCCGACCCGGCGGACGCCGACGCCAAGCACAACCTGGAGCGCGTGCTCGAACAGATGCAGGAGCAGGAGCAACAGCAGCAGGGCGACGGCGAGAACGACGAGGAGAACGAAGACGAGGGCGAGCCACCACCGCAGGGCGGCGAGCCGAACCCGGACCCCGAACAGGACCCGCAGAATCAGCCCGAACAGGACCCGGAGCAGGAGCCCGACGAATCGGAACCGCAGCCGCAGGACGGAACACCCCCGCCGGGCGAGATGACGAGGGAGGAGGCCGAGCGGCTGCTGGACGCGATCCGGGAAGATCAGGATGAAGTGAACCGCCAGCCGCGCACGCCGACGCGCGGCACGAGGCCGCGCCGGGACTGGTGATGCGACGCCCTGGACTCCCGGCCCGCCGCGGGCGCCCGGCCACGGTTGCCGCGCTCGGCTGGCTCATCGGTTGCCTTCTCGCTCCGGGAACGCTTGCCGGGCAGGAGGTCACGGCCTCCGCGCATCTCGACCGCGGGGAGGTCGGGGTGGGGCAGACCTTCACCCTCAACGTCGTCCTGGACGGCGTCCAGCGCTTCGACCAGGACCCGGTCCTTCCCGACATGGGGGCTTTCGCCGCCTTCCTGAGCAGCGGGACCCAGAGCTCGGTCCGGATCGTGAACGGCCAGACGACCGTCTCGCTCACCGTGCAGTACCGCTTCCAGGCCACGATGGAGGGGACGTTCGAGATCGGGCCGGTGACGGTCGAGGCGGGCGGCGAGACGTTGACGACGGAGCCGCTGAGCCTGCGCGTGTCGTCCGCTCCCCAGCCGGCGCCGGGAGCGGGTGGAGCGCCCGCGGGGCAGCCTTCCGATCCGGGGACCGTCGGCCCGGACGACCTCTTCATCGTCGCCGAGCCGGACAAGCGCCGCGTGCGGGAGAACGAGCCGGTCATCGTCGAATACCGGCTCTTCACGCGCGTCAACGTGAGTTCGTACGGGGTCACGCGACTCCCCGGCACGGCGGGCTTCTGGGTCGAGGAGTTCGAACTCCCGCAGCAGCCGCAGGTCGAACAGGTCGTGCGCGATGGGGTCGCGTACGCGACGGCCGTGATCCGGAAGGTGGCGCTGTATCCGACGGGGCCGGGCACGAAGACGCTCGAACCGCTCGCGATCGAGGCGCAGGTCCGCGTGCAGCGGCGTTCGCGCGATCCGTTCGACGATGTGTTCGGGGGGTTCTTCAACCGGAGCTCCCTGTTCGGAGACGTCGTGACGGCGGGGGCCGCGTCTCGTCCGGTCGAGATCGACGTGCTCCCCCTCCCCGCCGAGGGCCGGCCCGCGGACTTCACGGGTCTCGTCGGAGATCTGGCCGTCGCGAGTTCCGTCGACCGGGACAGCCTGGCCGCGAACGAGGCGGTCACGCTGCGCGTGGAGGTGTCGGGCTCCGGCAACCTGAAGGCGCTGGCGCCGCCGGAACTCGCCTTCCCGCCGACCGTGGAGGCCTTTCCTCCCGAAGTTTCGGATCGTCTGCGGACCGCCGACGCGGGCGTTTCGGGGACGCGGACCTGGGAGTACGTCCTCATCCCGAGGGCGCCCGGGGTGCTGACGATACCGGGCGTCGACATGGGGTACTACGACGCCGCGGCGGACCGCTACGAGATCGCGTCGGCGGGGCCGGTCGAGTTGCGGGTCACGGGCCGGGCGGTCGAGGACGCGCTGCCGGGAGCACGCGCGCGCGGCTCCGTCGAGGCGCTGCGCTCGGACATCCGCTTCATCCGGACCGATACGCCGCGCTTCCGCCGCCGGGGTGAGACGCTGTTCGACCACGCATGGTTCTGGATCGTCGCGCTTGCGCCCGTCGGCATGGTCGCGGGCGCGGCCGGGCTGCGCCGACGCCGCGACCGGCTCGCCGGTGACCGGGCCTACGCCCGCGACCGCCGGGCCGCCCGCGTGGCGAAGAAGCGCCTCGCCCGGGCGGCCGGGCTCGCGGGAGGCGGCGATGCGCGGGCCTTCTACGCCGAGACCGGCCAGGCGCTGGAGGGGTTCGTCGCCGACAAGCTCGACACCTCCGCGGCCGGGATGATCCGCGACGACCTGCGCGCCGCCCTGCTCCACCGCGGCGCCCGCGAGCCCGCCGTCGAAGAGTACTTCGCCGTCCTCGAAGCCTGCGACCGGCAGCGGTTCGCCCCGGTCGGCGCCGAGATCGAGGAGCGCAAGGCGTTTCTGGCCCGCGCCGAGTCCGTGCTGTCCGCCCTCGCGGGAGAACTCCGATGACCGCCCGCCGGCCCGCCCGGCGTCGACACGCGACCGCCGGGCTTTCGGCGGTCGTGCTCGCTGTCGCCTCGGTGACCGCCCCGGCTTCGGCGGCCGGGTTCCCCACTCCCCAGGAAGCCGCTCCCGCCGCGGCGCTCGCCGACCGGTTCCAGGCGGGGAACCGCCTCTACCAGGCCGGAGACCATGAGGGGGCCCTCGAGGCCTGGCTCGGGCTGTACGAGGACGGGTTCGAGAGCGGCGAACTTCACTACAACATCGGCAACGCCTACTTCCGGCTCGGAGAACTGGGCCGGGCGATCCTCTTCTACGAGCGCGCCAGGGTCGCGCTGCCCCGGGATGAGAGCGTGCGCACGAATCTGGCACTGGCGCGCTCCCTGACCGCCGACCAGATCACGCCGCTGCCCGGCTTCTGGGTGCCCCGCGTCGCCGGGTGGGCGGTGCAACTCGTGCCGCGCGCGTGGCTCATCGCGATCGTGGCGCTGGGCTACCTGGGGCTGGCGTCCATCCTGCTCTACCGGCTCCTCTCCACCGGACCGCCGCGCTGGACCCGCCACGCCGCCGTCGCCGCCGCCGCGCTCACCTTCGTCGTCGTCGCGAACCTCCTGATCCGTGAATTCAGCATCGGGCGCGCGGAACGCGGGGTGATCCTGCAGACGGAGGCCGCCGTCCAGAGCGCGCCCTCCGACGATCCTTCGCTGCAGTTGTTCACGATTCACGAGGGGGCCGTCGTCCGGATCGACCGGAGATCGAGCGACTGGCTCGAGATCGTGCTCGAAGACGGCAAGGTCGGCTGGGTGCGAGCCGGAGACCTCGAAACGATTTAGCCGCCCGCGGCAAAAACCCGCTGCTCACCCGATGCTGTGAGGGCCAAGCGGCAAGACCCTGGCTTGGAATCCTAGGGGGACGTCCCGTCGGGAGGATCTCTGAATTGGGAAGCCGGGCGCTTCGAGATGGCGGTGACGAACCGTGCGCCGGTTATCGCCCCGTAGACGACCCCGAATCCACCGCCGTCTCCGACGAGCAGTCCCAGCACGCCCACGCCGAGGGGGCCGGCCGCGAGGAGACCCGCGACGCTTGCCGCCACCCACCAGCCGGCACGCGCGACCCGTCGGAGAATCAGCCATTGGACGGTGCCGAACGCGCCCAGTCCCGTGAGCGTCCCCAGGATGGCGCCGAGGGTTTCACTCCCGTTCGCGGACAGAGCGTCCAACAGGCCGAGCGCGACGGCTCCCCCGACGAGTCCTCCCACGACCTTTGCGGTCGCCCACCGGGCGGCCCAGGACAGCCGCCGCCGCATGATGAGCCACTGGACGGTCGCGATCGCGCCAAGGACCCCGCCCAGGGCGACGGCCCCGAGGACGGCCTCGCCCATCGCCGTGCCGATGATCCTCGCCGGGACGACGCCCACGGCTCCGCCGACTCCGCTCGCCAGCACCCACGCGAGCCAAAGGCTCCATCTCGACACGCGCGACGCCGGCATGGCGCCGTTCGTCGCCGCAGCGGCTGTCAGAGGATTCCGAGGAAGTTCAGGATGAACCCGATCGTGAGAGGGATGATGGGCAGCAGCGTGACGCCGACGGCGATGGTCACGCCCGCCCGGAAGAGGAGGGGGCCGGCCGGAAGGAGCCGTTCGCCGAACAGCTTCTGGAGTGCGATCTCGACGACGGGACCCAGCGAATAGCACACGTTTGCCCACACGGCCCACCAGATCGCCCCGCGGACCAGGTCGACCGGTTGAAGCGTCGCGACCACGGCCGTGAGCGCCGCGCCGAACGTCATCGTCACGAGTCCGGTCCCGCCGACGATGAGGTTGTAGGGGAGGCGGCGTTTCTCCCACCAGCCGATGATTGCCCCGACGCGGCGCTCCGCCGGCTCGGGGTAGAGGAAATCGGCGAGGAACGTGCCTCCGGGGACGATGCCCCGGGTCAGCTCGCCGGCGGGGGGTGGATCGCTCAAGGTGTCGTGGTTCGTCACGGGCTCGCTTCGCGGGACCTGCTCAACTCGACGTGGTCACACCGTCATACGGTCCCGCGCGCTCCGGGTTCCGCGCTGGCAGAAATTCGCTCCGGGGGCCGCCCGAAAGACCCCCGGAGCTTCCTGCGAAAGGCCAGGCTCAGCGCAGCGAGGCCGTCAGGTCGCGGATCGCGTCGGCCAGCAGCGCCAGGCGCCGCGCATCTCCCGGCGCCGCGGCGTTGGCGGCGAGACGCGCGTCCTCGTCGAGTTCGGCGGCGACCGCGTCCAATTCATCGAGCGTGGCGTTCCGCTCGGCGCCGGACTGGCTCTCCGCCATGTCGAGCAGCGACGCCACCCGCTCCCCGCGCTCGGCCCGGATGCCGCTGCCGCGCTGCATCTGGATCAGGTACGACCGCGCGACCGCGAAGCTCGCGGGCCAATCGAACCGCTCCTGGTTCTGCACGTTGGAGTCGCCGACCATCACGGACATCGCCGCGTCGATCTCCGCCTGCGACAGGTGCTCGCTCGCGGCGAGCTGGAACACGTCCACGCCGCGCGCGATTTCCGCGCCGTAGATCGCACCGTTATGCCAGTACGCCGACCAGTAGCCGCCGCTCAGCATCTCCACCGCGTCGAGAGGCCCACGGTCGAAGTAGGCGATCTCGAACGGATTCTCCGGATCCGTGAAGTCGAAGATCGAGAGGCCGCCCTGGTACCAGCCCTGCACCATGATGTCGCGGCCCGGCACCGGGATCATGGAGCCGTTGTGGGCGACGCAGTTCTCCTGCTCCGTCTGCGGCACGGGCAGCTTGTAGTAGCCCGCCAGCTCCATCTTGCGGTCGCGGATCGTGAAGATCGCGTTGGCGCCCCAGGTCTCCGGATCGGAGCCGCGGCAGCGAGGCGCTCCGCCCCCGCCCCACTCGTCCGTGAACACGATCGCCGTCCCGTCGTTGTTGAAGGTCGCGGAATGCCAGTAGGCGAAGTTCGGATCGACGACCTGGTCGATGCGGATCGGATTCTCGGGGTCCGAGATGTCCAGCAGGATGCCGTTCCCCGCGCAGGCTCCGGCGGCGAGTCCGAGATCCGAGCGTACCGTGATGTCGTGGCACTGGTTCGTGAGACGGGACGCCTGCGTGCCTTCGCCGTGGTCGCCTCCCGACCACAGACCCGCGATATCCCCGGTCTCGGGGTCGGCGAAGATGCGCGGCATGTTCACGACCGCGGCATCCTCCGGCGCAGCCACCGGCACTTCGATGATCTCGATCCGGAACAGCGCCGTGTTCTCGTCCTCCTCGGCCGGCATGCCGGAGCAGCCTTCGAGTTCGCTTCCCGAACGGACGCGTCCCGTTCCCGACACGTAGATGTAGACGCGCGAATCGTCGTTGGGGTCGGTGACGAGCGTGTGCGTGTGGGAGCCGCGGCACGTCTGGACGGTCTTCACCTGGCGCGGATTCCCGATGTCGGAGATGTCGAAGATCCGGATCCCCTGCAGGCGCATGGTGCTGACGCTGTCCTGGACCCCCTCGGTGCCGCAGTCGAGCCGGGCCGACGTCTGCTGGACCGACATGAAGAGAAGGTTCTCGTGCACGCTGACGTCGCCCTGTCCGCCCGGGCACACGACCGCGACGACGAGTTCGGGCTGGGCCGGATCCGAGGCGTCGAACACCTGGAAGCCCCAGTAGCTGCCCTGGAAGACGAGGTCCCCCTGGAAGGCCAGGTCCGAGTTCGTCGGGCCGCGTCCGCCGGCCTCGTCGGTGAGGAAGGGATCGGGCTTCGGGAGGCTGATCAGCCGCTCGAGGTTGCCGATCGCCATGCCGGCATCGTGGAGGCCCGGCGCGAGCCCGATGCGCGGATCGTCCGGATCCCATTCCCAGACGGCCTCCGGCGGGGGTGGCGGCGGGTCCTGGGCCGCCAGGGCCTCCGCGCCGGCCAGCCAGCCGAACGCCAACACGAACAACGCCGCCGGGCGGCCGATCCGCCGTCCCGCGGTCAAGGTCTCTCTGCGTGACATCTTCCTACCTCCTACCTCCGTGAATCGCCGATGAGCGCTCATGGAATCGCGTTCAACATGTCGCTCATGCGCAGGATCTCCATGTCCTGGTCCGCGTCCACATCCGCCGCGAACCGGAAGATCTCGGTCTCCTGGCCTCCGCCAGGGCTGTCGAACAGTTCCGCCACCATCATGAGCGCGCCCTGATGGTGCTTGATCATGCCTTCGAGGAAGAGCCGGTCGAACTCGGAGCCGCGCGCCGCGGCGAGGGCGTCCATCTCCTCGCGCGACAGCATCCCCGGCATGAGTTCGCCCTCGCCGAGTCCGTGCGCGTGTCCGGCCCCCATCATCGGAGCCGTCTCGCCCCGGCGCTCGAGCCAGCGCGTCATCCACGCGATCTCGTCCCGCTGGGAGATCTCGATCCGGCGCCCGAGCAGGTGCAGTCCCTCGTGCTCCGTCCGCTCGGAAATGAGCGCGGCCATCTCCAGCGCCTGGGCGTGATGCGGGATCATCCCCTGCATGAAGCGCACGTCCGCCTCGGTGTGCGTGATGTGCTCGAGGGATGCGGCTTCCTCCACGGTCAGGACGCGCGTGGCCTCGCCGGGCGCGCCGGGCTGGACGGTCCGCGCCTCCCCCTCGCCCGCCTCGCCGCGGCACGCCGCCAGCGCGACGAGCAGAAGCCCTGCCCCGCGCGTGAACTTCAACCGTCATCCTCCGTCGCGAGTTGGGCCTTCGCCGCCCGCACCATCTCGCGCACGTCGGCCAGCATCCGCTTCGCGTCGTAGATGATGCCGTCCTTGATCGTGTACTTGATGCCGCCGACGCGCTCCGTCTCGCCGGTCTCGTCGTTGAGCTTCGGCGCGCCGTTTCCGTACAGGACCTTCAGGTTCTGAAGCGGGTTCTCCTCGATGACGACGAAATCGGCCTTGAGTCCGGGGCGGATCATCCCGAAGTCGGGCGGGAGCCCCTTGGGATCGTTCAACTCCTGCGCCCCGTGCAGGGTGGCCGAGCGGATGACCTCCACCGGGTGGAACCCGGCCTCGCGCAGCAGTTCGAACTCCCGGATGTAGTCGAAGCCGTACAGCTTGTAGATGAAGCCCGAGTCCGAGCCCGTCGTCACGCGGCCGCCGCGGTTCTTGAACTCGTTGAGGAACTGCATCCACACCTTGTAGAAGTTCCGCCACGCGACCTCTTCCTCCGTGCCCCAGTAGAACCAGTAGGAGCCGTGCGCCGCGCGGCTCGCCTGGTAGAAATCCCACTGGCTGGGGAGCGTGTACTCCTCGTGCCAGTCCGCGTTGCGGGCGGCCATCACGTCCCGGCTCGCCTCGTAGATCGTCATCGTCGGATCGATCCCGAACCCGAGTTCGAGGAAGCGCTCCTGAAGCGCGTTCCAGCTCTCGGAGCCGGGGCCGTCGACCTGGTCCCAGAGCCGGGCCACGTTGCCGAAGCGGTGCTGCTCGTTCTGGTAGTTGTAGTCGAGCGGCCAGTCCTGGACGCTGTAGTCGGACAGCATCGACTCGAACAGGCCGTAGTAGTGGGTCATCATGTCGAGCCCGATCTCGGCCGCGTCGAGCGCGGTCATCCGCCCCACGCCCATCTGGCCGAGGTGGGCCACGGTGCCGAGCCCGTGTTGCCGCGCCTCGTCGATGAGCGCCTCCATGATCGGCGGGTCGTAGGAGCCCAGCTTGAGCCCGTCGATCTTCTGTCCATCGACTTCCTGCGCCGCCGCCCAGCGCACCCATTCGCGCGCCGTCTCGGGCGAGTGCACCAGCCCCTGGCCCCAGGCCTCGCCGGGCCGCACGTAGGTGTACATGCGCGGGGCGACGATCTCGTTGCGCGCCGCCTTCGCCTTCTCCTCGAGCGACCACATCATCGGCCCGTGGCCCACGCCGCGGGAGGTCGTGATCCCGTGCGCCATCCACAGCTTGTAGACGTACTCGGGCTGCGGCGCCTTGGGGAGGCCGCCGGTGTGCGCGTGCATGTCGACGAAGCCGGGCATGACGAAGTGCCCGGAGAGGTCGACCTCGTGCACGTTCGCGTCGGGATCGTCCTCGAGTTCCACGTCGGGCCGCCGCTCCTCGTTGATGTCGAGCCCCGGGAAGCCGACGGTGTTGATGGAGACGATGCGGTCTCCCTCGATGACGATGTCCACGGGGCCCTGCGGCGGCGCGCCGGTTCCATCGATGATCGTGACGCCGCGAAGAATCAGGCGGTCGTACGGGCCATCGCCCTCGTCGTCGCCGCGTGGAGTCGTTTCCGGGCGTCCGACCTGCGCGAGCAGGGATCCCGCGCCGAGCAGGAAGAACCCGGCCATCGTCAGGGCGCTCTGCCAATACCGTTTCGTTCTCATGATCCCTCCATGATCCATGCGGCGAACCCTCAGGTCACGGCCGCCGCCACCTCGGAAATGTTGCTCTCGCGGAGCAGCTTGACCCGGAACTCGGTGAACTCGCCCGGCTCGCTCTCCACTTCGAGTTCGCCGCCGTGGCCGACGACGATGTCGCGGGAGATCGACAGCCCGAGTCCGGTCCCCTGCGTCCCCGACTTCGTCGTGAAGAACGGTTCGAAGATCTTCCGCACGATGGAGTCCGGAATGCCGGTGCCGTTGTCCCGAATCGACACGATGACGTGGTCTTCGTAGCCCCTCGTCTTGAGTGCGACGGTCGGCGAATAGTCGGCGTCCTCCTCCTCCTCCTTGCGGGCGGCCGTCGCGTGACAGGCGTTGGTCACGATGTTCAGGAAGACACGGCTCAAATCGCGGGCGATGCCGGTGACCTCGCCGGCTTCGTCATCGAAATCGCGGTCCAGCGTCACGTTGAAGGAGGAGTCCGTGCCGCGCAAACCGTGGTAGGCGAGCTTCGCGTACTCGTCGACCAGCTGGTTGACGTCGATGGTCTCCGCGGCGCCGGCTTCGTCGCGCGAATGTGCCAGCATTCCCTCGACGATGCGGTCGGCCCGGCCCCCGTGCTCCCGAACCTTGGTCACGTTCATCTCGAGGTCGCCGAGGACCTCATCGATGAAGTCGCGGTCCAGTTCCGCGTTCCCCTCCGCGACCTCCTTCATCTCCTCCTGCAGTTCCTCGATCAGCTCCTTCGAGAGCACCGCGAAGTTGTTCACGAAGTTGAGCGGGTTGCGGATCTCGTGGGCGACCCCCGCCGTGAGGGCGCCGAGCGAGGCCAGCTTTTCCTGGGTGATGACCTGTTCCTGCGTACGCCGGAGGTCGTCGAGCGTCTGCTCCAGCGCCTCGTTCTTCGTCTGCACCTCCTGCGCCAGCTTCTCGACGAGGTTCAGCCGCTGCACCTCGAGGGCGTGCTTGCGGAAGACCTCCAGCGCGTGCGCCATGTCGGTGACCTCGTCGTTGCCCTCGACCTCCACCTTCACTTCGAGGTCGCCCTCCGACATGCGCCGCGTGGTCGCGAACAGGCTGTTCAGCCGAACGATGAGGGAGCGGCCGAACGTCTTCCAGGCGACGCGGGCCGCGCCGATCGTGAACAGGATCACGGCGAGGAGGAACCAGAACCCCAGCTGCACGAGAAACTCCGAGCGGCCGGCCGCATCCCGGGCGGTCTCCTCGACGCGTTCCATGAGCGTCCGGACCCCCATGTCCAGTTCCGCCGTCGTCTGCCGGTTGCGCTCGAGCAGTTCCTCGGCCCGGCCGACCTCCTCCAGTTCCCGCCGCCGGGTCTGGAAGATGCCGCCGGAGCCTCCGTACAGCTCGCTGGGGACGCTCACCGCGTCGGCCAGCGTCTCCCTCAGGAGCGGGCGGATCCTGGGCAGCGTCGCCCGCACATCGCGGAGGGCGGTCTCCACGCGCCCCTGGTTGGCGAGGAGCTGCTCCGCATCGGTCTCGGCGAAGGCCTGCTGGATGAGCGTGATTGCCTGGTTCTGCGACGCCTTGAAGTTCAGGAGGCCGTCGAGCTGCTCGATTTCGTCGAACGCCTGGCGCTGGGAATTCGGCGCCGGAACGTCCGTCAGCTGGCGGAGCCCCGTGCTCATGAAGAAATACTGATCGTCGATCGCCTCCTCGAGCACCGACTGGAGACGGAGTCCGGTCTCCTCGACGGTCGCCGCCATCTCGGCGAGCCGGGCAGCGTAGGTCATCCGGTTGTTGACCGACTCGTAGATTTCGTTGATGTTCGCCACCAGGCCCTCGGCCAGGCCCCCGACATCCGCATCCATGCCCGCTCCGCCGCCGACCTCTCCGACCCAGTACTGGAGGCTGTCCTGTTCCAGCAGGACGGCGGCCCGGACGTCCGCCAGCGTAGCGGGGTCGGCGGCCGACAGGAGCTGCGGGGATGCGCGCAGGAGCGCCTCGCTGTGCTGGGTCACGCGGTGGCCCGCGAGGAGCGAAGGGATCTGTTCCTGCGTCACCTCGCTCTGTCCCCGCTCCACGATGGTCATCAGCAGGAGCGCGAGAAGGATGGCGCTGATCGTCAGGAGCACGCCGCCGCCCAGTCCGACGACGATCTGGCTGCCGATGCCGAACCGCCCGCCGGTCGCGTCCCGCGCCCGCGCCCCGAGCCGGCCGGGGAGCCGCGCCAGCGCCCACTCGAAGGCGCGGTGGATGCGCTCGTCGCTCTGTTTCACCGGAGGCCCCTCGGTACTCACCGGGAGAGCCGGGTCACGGGAACGAACTCGCCTTCCCGAATCACGGTCAGAAACACGAGGTCCGAGCCCTGGTTGTCCTCCACGCCGTATTCGACCGTGAATCCGCCGAGGTCGATGGGGCCGGATTCCGTCAGCGTGCGGAGGAAGGACTCCCGCGTGGGCCGAACATCCGGATCGCCGGCCGCCAGCGCCTCCACGACCAGCCGCCCGGCCAGATAGCCCTCCAGCGACACGAAGCCTGGCCGGGCGGAGGGATCGACCGCCCGCAGCGCGGCCTGATAGCGCGCCACCACGGGGACGCTCGGGTCGCGGGGGAAGGGCACGACCTGCGTCACGACGACGCCGTCTCCGGCGCGGCCCAGTTCGTCGAGGAGGGCGTAGCTGCCGACGAAGGAGATGTTCACGAACAGGGCGTCGAGGCCGATCTTCCTCGCCCACCGGATGAAATGCGCCACGGGGATGTACGCGCCGATGATGATGACGGCCTGCGGGTTGCCGGCCTGGATGTCGAGGAGCCCGCGCTTCACGGCCCGCGTGTTCCGCATGTAGGGGGCCTCGCTGACGAGTTCCATGCCGAGCGCGTCCATCGCGTTGCGGACGCCCGTCAGGCCGGCCAGCCCGTAGTTGTCATCCTGGTAGAAGACCGCGATGCGCTGGAAGCCGAGGTCCCGCACGAGGCGTTCCACCATCTCCGCGGTTTCCTGGTCGTAGGACGCGCGCAGGTTGACGACGTAACGCTGGTCCGGGCCCCTCAGCAGGCCGGCGCCCGTGAACGCCCCGATGTAGGGGACGCCCGCGTCGCTCGCGCCGGGTTCCGCGGCGGCGGAGGTCGGCGTGCCGACGGCGCCGATGAGGCCGAACACGCCGTGCTCGATGAGCGCCTGCGTGTTGGCGACGGCGGGTTCGGGTTCGTAGCCGTCGTCGCGGACGATGAGGCGGAGGGCGCGCCCGTGGACGCCGCCCTCGCGATTGGCCTCCTCGAACGCGGCCCGGATGCCGAGGTTCATGTTGCGGCCCAGCTCGCCGGCGGGCCCTTCGAGCGCCGCGGACTGGCCGAAGACGATGGAATCGGCGTACACGCCCTCGGTCGCGGCTTCGCCCTGCTGTGACATGGCGGCGCCCGGCAGCGTGCCGGCCGCCACGACGGCCGCGAGCGCGAACGACCGGCGCCGCATCAGGAGGGCGCCCCCAGGTAGCGGAGAGTCAGGCAGGTGATGTCGTCGGACTGGTCCGCCTCGCCGGCGTGTTCCTGCACCGCCCGTATCACGTGGCGGTTGATGTCCTCGGCCGACGCGCCGTGGCATTCGCCCAGCACCTCGGCCAACTCCTTCTCGCCGAGTTCGACGCCATCCTCGTTCATGGCCTCCGTCACGCCGTCCGTGTAGAAGAAGACGGCATCGCCCGGCTCGAGCGTGATCGACCCCTTGGGGAAGTCGACCCCGGACATGATCCCGAGGACGAGTCCCGGATCGGAGACGATCTGCTCGACCTCTCCCGACGCCTTGATGAGGAACGGAAGATTGTGCCCGGCGTTCGCGAACGTGGCCTGACCGTTCACGGGATTGAACTTGGTGTAGAAGAGGGTCACGAACATCGACTCCTCGTTCTCGTTGATGAGAAGCCGGTTCACCTCGTCGAGACAGATCGAGGGATCCGCCTCTCCGATCGCCGTCCCCTTGAGCAGCGTGCGGCTCACCATCATGAAGAAGGCCGCCGGCACGCCCTTGCCCGAGACATCGGCCATGACGATCGCCATGTGGTCTTCCTCGAGGCGGAAGAAATCGTAGAAATCCCCTCCCACTTCGCGGGCCGGCGTCATCCAGGCGTGGAGCTCGTAGCGCGGGTCGTTGGGGTAGTTCGTCGGCAGAATCGACTCCTGCATCCTCGCCGCCACGCCAAGTTCCTGGCGCAACGCCACCAGCGCGTCCCGGTCGCGGAGCGCGGCTCGCATCACCGCGAGGTGCTCCAGGGTCTTGGCGATGGTGGTTTCCAGATCTCCGAAGTCGATCGGCTTGGTGACGAAGTCGAAAGCACCGCGGTTCATGGCGGTGCGGATGTTCTTCATGTCCCCGTAGGCCGTCACCATGACGGCGCGGAGGTCGCGGTCGAGCTCGCCGAGCTGCGCCAGGAGTGTGAGGCCGTCCATCTCGGGCATGTTGATGTCGGAGAGCACGACGTCGACATCGTCGTGGTTCTCGAGTTCCGAGAGGGCCTCGACCCCGTTCTGGGCGAAGACCAGCGTGAATTCGCCCGAGCGGATCCGGCGCCGGAACTTCTGCCGGAGGAGCAGCTCCAGATCGGGTTCGTCGTCTACTACCAGGATCTTCGGCATCGAGGCCTCGGTTGAGGTGAATCGTCGGTCACGGGTTCCCGCCCTTGTCCGAAACCGCGTCCAGTCGTCATCGTCCCTGTCGATCTTGGCGCGGGGGTCCCCGCGCTGCGGTGCGGGAATCTCCACAACCGGGGACCGGCCGCGCAATATGTCGAACCTCGGCAGCGTGCGTCGTTGCGGCGCCAAGGGCGTCCGGAACAGCGAGTGGGCAGCCAGCCAACAGGAGCGGAGCGGGAGTGCGGATCGCCGTCAAGCCGGACCCGAGCGAGCCACGTCGCGTGGTGGACGAGGTCGAGCGCTTCTGCCTCGAGCGCGGGCTTTCCAACGACATCATCTTCCGTTTTCAGCTCTCGCTGGACGAACTCCTGACGAACGTCGTTTCCTATGGATTCGAGGGAGTTAAGGATGATCCGGTCATCACGGTGGACATTCGCCTCGGAGACGCCGACATTGAGATCACGATTCGGGACAACGGCCAACCCTTCAACCCGCTGGAGGACGCGGAGACCCCCGACATAAGCCTTGCGGCGGAGGATCGTCCCATCGGGGGGCTTGGCATCCACCTTACGAAGTCGTTTATTGACACGCTTGCGTACGAGCGGGTCGAGGGTTTCAACTGCCTTACCCTAAGGCAGCCGCTGGGGGCTGCCGGAACCGAGGAATCGCCAGATGAACATTGAGACCAGCTATTCGGGAGATACCGCCGTAGGGGTGGTCAGCGGGCGCGTAGACTCCAGCAATGCCAAGGACTTCGACGGGGAGCTCTCCGGCATCATCGATGGGGGAGCGACCAACCTGGTCCTGGATTGCGGGAGCCTGCGCTATATCAGCAGTGCCGGGCTGCGGGCGCTGTTGATCGCCATCCGCAAGACCAACCAGGCCGGCGGCGGGCTCGCCCTGTGCCAAGTCCCGGAGAATATCCTCGAAGTGCTGGAGGTCAGCGGCTTCGTGCGGCTGACCAAGGTCTTCGATACGGTCGAGGAAGCTCAGGCGAGCTTCAAGTAAAAAAGACCGGGAAACGGATCAGGGGGCGCGCCGGATCGCCAGCGCGCCCCCTGATCCGTTGATTCGTCGCGGCCCGTCCGGGCCCGATCAGAAGAAAGCGAACGCCTGCACCTTCCAGGACCAGTCCGACCGGCCGCCAGAGCTGTAGAAGTCCACGTTCGTGGAGATCCCGTTGCGGCCCGTGAAGTACACCATGACGCCGGGCGTGACCACCGTCCCGGTGACCTTCTCCGGATGTTCCGCGCCGGAATCGACCCAGCTCACCCGAAGCATCGGCTCGATCCCCGAGAACCCGGACTCCGGCGCGGTGGGAAGATACCAGAAGGCCATGAACTGGAAGGCGGAGAACTTCGCGTCATCGTTCAGCTTCCAGTTGCGGCCCTGCAGAACGTTGGCGATCAGGTGGGGGCCGCCGAGCCAGGTCCCGAGTTCCACCTCGGCCCCGATGGCCGGGACGCCCATCGTCTCGTCCCGGCTGTTCAACGTCTCGTCCAGGGCGAAGTAGGCGGACACGCGCGTGTTCCCTCCGGTCGGGAAGAGCGAGAGCTGGCCCGAGGCCGACTTCCCGGTGTTCACGTCCTTGTTCCCGATCCCCTCGCCGTTGGTGAGCGTGAACCGGTAGCCGAACAGCTCGCTCAAGCGCCCCTGCGCGAGGATGCCCGGCTCGTAGTTGTCCAGGCCCAGCGCGCCGGTGAGGCGGCCGAAGGTGCATACGCTGCCCACGCCGGGGCAGTGATCCACGCCCGTGACCCTGGCGTCTCGTTCGATGATCGGGAGCCAGGAGTTGGGCACCAGCCAGAAATACGACATCCCCTTCTTGAACTGCCCCAGCTGGATCTCCAGCGCCTCGCTCGGCGTGAGTTCCAGGTACGCTTCCAGAACCGATGCGCCGTCGATGTTGAACTGCGCCCTGGCTCCAACGAGATCGTTGAGTTGCCCGTCGATCGTCACCCACGCGCGGCGGATGAAGAAGGACGAAGGCGCCTCGTCAACGCTCGAAGCCTCGTACTGCGCCTGGACCCGGGCGCCCACCGTGACGGTGGAGCCGCCACGCGCCCGGATTTCCTGGGCAAGGAGGGGGTGGACTGCCGAAAGCGTCAGCCCCAGCCCAAATGCGGCGACCACTCCGAAGGAGCGTTTCCACATAGCGATTTGCCCTCTCGTCGAAGATTCCGGTGTCGTCCGGTCACACCCGAAGATAGCCGGCCGCCGCCGTTCGGCTACCGGCGCACCGAGAACCCGTTGCGCGATGCCGAGCAGCGACGCAACCTAAACCGCGAGTCGCGAAGGGCCATGATCGGACGAAAAACCTGTTGAAGAAGGAGCCGCCGTGAGCACCCATCAGGTACGCTGGTCCCGCCGGTTCGCGGCGGGCAGGAACCTCGCAACCGCCACGCTGCTCTCCGGCGCGGGCCTCCTCCTGGCGCCGGCGGTTCTCGCCGCGCAGGACGTCGCCGGAGATCTCGGGTTCGTCCTCAACACGTACTCGTTCCTCGTCTGGGGCGTGCTCGTGATGTGGATGTGCGCGGGGTTCACGATGCTCGAAGCCGGGTCGGTGCGGTCCAAGAGCGCGTCCATGATCTGCATGAAGAACATCGGACTGTACGCGATCGCGGGTCTCGCCTACTACGTCATCGGCTACAACCTCATGTACGTCGATGTGGGGAGCGTGATCGGTTCGATCAGCCTCCTCTACGGCCCCTCCGCCGAGGAGGTCGCGCTCATCGGCGGGGACGAAGGCGCGGCCGCCGCCGTCGTGGAGAACGGCTACTCCGTGATGTCGGACTGGTTCTTCCAGATGGTCTTCGTTGCCACGACCGCCTCGATCGTCTCCGGCGCGCTGGCCGAGCGGGTCAAGCTCTGGACCTTCTTCGTCTTCGTGGGCGGGCTCACCGCGGTCATCTACCCCATCGTCGGCGCGTGGACGTGGGGCGGCGGCTGGCTCGACCAGATGGGCTTCACGGACTTCGCCGGCTCGACGATCGTGCACTCGACCGGCGGCTGGGCGGCGCTCGCGGGCGCGCTCGTCGTGGGTCCGCGCTGGGGCAAGTACCGCAAGGACGGCGCCATCAAGCCGACCCCTCCGTCGAACATCCCCGCGGTCACGCTGGGCGTGTTCATCCTCTGGATGGGCTGGTTCGGCTTCAACGGCGGCTCCGAACTCGCCCTCTCGGGCGTCGTCAACGCGGTGTCGATGAGCAACATCCTCGTGAACACGAACCTCGCCGCCGCGGCCGGCGTCATCACGGCGCTCTGCCTGTCCCGGTCCATACTCGGCCGGGTCGACCTCTTCGCCACGCTCAACGGGGCGATCTCCGGCCTGGTGGCGATCACGGCGGGACCGAACATCACCAACTCGCTGTGGGCGATCCTGATCGGCGCCGTCGGCTCCCTCCTGTGCATGTTCGGGCTGAAGCTGCTGGAGGTGCGGCGGATCGACGACGTGGTCGGGGCCGTGCCCGCGCACCTGTTCGCCGGAGTCTGGGGCACGCTCGCCACCTGCATCGCGGCCGGCGGCGATTTCGTCCCGCAGTTGACCGGCGTGGCGGCCGTCGGCGTGTTCGTCTTCTCCGTTTCCTGGATCTTCTGGACGGTGCTGGACAGGACGCTGGGCGTTCGCGTGTCGCGGAGCGTCGAGAGCATCGGCCAGGACGCGGCGGAACTCGGGATCGACGCCTATCCGGAGTTCGTCCTCATGGTGGATCCCGACGACGACAACGACTTCCGCGACGCGGACTGAGCGTCCGCCCACGGGTAGCGTTCAATGTCGGCGGTGAAGTTCGTCGATCACGGCTATGCCGACCCGGACCCCGCGATCTCGGCGGGGTCCGGGCCTTTCCGCCACTACGAACTGGATGCCGCGTTTCACGACGAGCTGTTTCACGAGGACGGTACCCCGAGGGCGCGGGCGCGCCGGCTCGGGGCCGCCCTCTCCAGGATCCCCCCGGAAGACCTGGAGCGGCTCCAGGACGGGGTGTACCGCCGGTTCGTCCATGAGGGGATCACGTTCACGGTCCTCGGCGTCGAAGATGTCTCGGAGCAGATCATCCCCATCGACTGCGTGCCGCGCCTCATCACCGCCGAGGAGTGGGATCACATCGAGCGGGGGCTGAAGCAGCGCCTCACGGCCCTCAACCTGTTCCTGCGCGACGTCTACCACGACGGGAAGTCGCTGCGGGATGGCATCGTCCCGGTCGACCTCGTGCTCGGCTGTCCCCAGTACCGTCTCGAGATGCGGGGGCTGAAGGTGCCGCACGACGTCTACGTCGCCGTGTGCGGGACGGACATCGTGCGCGCGGGCGACACCTTCGCCGTGCTGGAGGACAATCTCCGCGTCCCGTCGGGCGTTTCCTACATGCTCGCCTGCCGCACGGCGATGAAGTGGGCTTTCCCCTACCTGTATCGGGCGTACGGGGTCCGCGAGGTGGCGGACTATCCGGAGCGCCTCTACTCGACGATCGCGTCGCTGTCGCGGACGGCGGGGACGCCCCGCATGGCCGTGCTGACGCCGGGCCGGTACAACTCGGCCTACTACGAGCACGCGTTTCTGGCCGGCGAGATGGGCGTCGACCTGGTGGAGGGGCGGGATCTCGTCGTGCACGACGCGACGCTGTACGCGCGCACGGCCGCGGGCCTGCGGCGGATCGACGTGCTCTACCGGCGGATCGACGACGATTTTCTGGATCCGGTCGCGTTCCGCGACGACTCGGTGCTCGGGGCGGCCGGCCTCTTCCACGCCTACCGCGCCGGCAACCTGGTGCTCGCCAACGCGCCGGGTACGGGCGTGGCGGACGACAAGGCGCTGTACGCGTACGTCCCCCGCATCATCCGCTACTTCCTGGATGAAGAGCCGATCCTGGCCAACGTGGAAACCCATCTCTGCCGGGAGCCGGACGGCCTCGCCTACACGCTGGACAACCTGAAGGAACTCGTCGTCAAGGAGGTCGGAGGGAGCGGCGGATACGGGATGCTCGTGGGTCCGCATGCGACGAAGGCGGAGCGGAAGGCGTTCGCCGAGCAACTGCGGAAAGACCCGGCGAACTACATCTCGCAGCCGGTGCTGCCCCTTTCCCGGGCGGGCTGTTTCGTGGACGGGCGGCTGGAGCCCCGCCACGTGGACCTGCGCCCCTTCGTCCTCCAGGGGAGCGAAACGCAGCATGTCGTGCCCGGGGGCCTGTGCCGCGTTGCGCTGCGCAAGGGCAGCCTCGTCGTGAACTCCAGCCAGGGCGGAGGCTGCAAGGATCTCTGGATTCTCCGTGAGTAGCGGCGGATTCGCCGTGCATGGCGGCCGGGTGAGGGGCGACGGGCGATGCTAGCCCGGATGGCGGCGAACTTCTACTGGCTTGGCCGCTACGCGGAACGGACCGAAAACACGGCCCGCCTGCTCGAGTATCAGCTGACCCGCCTCGTGGATGCGGACGCCGACGAACTCGCCCTCGGGTGGCGCGTCGTGTATCGGGCCCTGAGTCAGCCCCCGCCCCAGGCGCCGGCCGATGTGGACGAGGCCGAAGCCTTCCTCATCGCGGATGCCTACACGTTGACCGGCGGCCTCGTCGAGGACACGACGAACCCGGCGTCGATGATCTCGTGCTGGGGGATGGCGCGGGAGAACGCCAGGGAGATCCGGCCCCGACTGCCCCTGCGCGTGTGGGTGTGCCTGAACCAGGGATACCTCTGGCTCCAGGAGACGGAGTTCGCCGACGCCTGGGGCGAAGGCCCGGCGGCTCTGGTGAGCGAGGCGATCGACCGGCTCCGCCTCCTCGCCGGGGTCGTGGACGCCAACATGGCGCGGGACGACGCGTGGCGCTTCCTCGAACTCGGCCGCTACGTGGAACGGCTGCAGCAGCAGATCGTGCTGCTCGACGTGTGGGATCGGATCGCGCGGCCGGGCGGCGACGGCCTGGCCCTCGCCTGGGCCGATCTGCTGCGCGTGTGCGGCGCCTTCGAACCCTACCGCCGGGACCGGTCGCTCACGTTGCAGCGCGGTTCCGTGCTCGGCTTTCTGATGCGGAACCCGGAGGTTTCCCGCTCGCTGCACTTCGCGACCGGCCGGATCGAGTCCACGCTGCGAGGAATCGACCCGGCGGGCGGGCGCCCGCCCCTCGCCGCGCCGCACCGCCTGGCGCTTCGCATCTCGGCGGCCCTCGAACTCGATCCGGGCGAGGCGGATGCCGCATCCGACGCGCCCGATGCCGCATCCGGGGAGGTCTTCGGATCTCTGACGCGCGACAGCCGGACCCTGCACGACCTCGTGCAGGCCACCTACGTCGACTACCCGGTGACCGCGGGGCTCCCGTCATGATCGCGCGCTACACGATCGAACACGCGGTCGAGTTCGTGTACAGCGCGCCGGTTCGGGGGTCCGTCATGACGCTCTATCTGCACCCCGTGCAGGATCGGAGGCAGGTCGTGCGCGGGTTCGCGATCGAGACCGACCCGTCCGGCCCCGTGTTCGAATTCGAAGGACCCTTCCACAACCGGGGCCACTTCTTCGATCGCCCCGGCACGCACCGCCGTCTCTCGATCGTCGGACGTTCGACCGTGGAGGTGGGTCCGATACCGGAGGCGCCCGCGGAGGTCGGGGAAGAGGCATGGGTCCGGCTCGAGGCCGCGACGAGCGCTCCCGAACTCGGGCTGATGCTGCAGCCCAGCCGTTTCGTCCGCTCCTCGCCGCTCCTCGCCGATTTCATCAAGAGCTGCGGCCTCGAACGCGGGGATGATCCGCTGGCGACCGCCACGGCCCTCCGGGGCCGGCTCCACGAGTCGTTTGATTATATTCCAGGTACGACCGCCGTGGATTCGCCGATCGAGCGCATCCTCGAGAGCCGTGAGGGTGTGTGCCAGGACTACGCTCACGTCATGGCCTCGATCCTGCGGGGCTGGGGGATCCCGACCCGTTACGTGTCGGGCTATCTGGGTCCGGACAGCGGCAACGGCGGCGGCGTGACGAGCGGCGAAAGCCACGCCTGGGTCGAGAGCTGGTTTCCCGGCGCGGGATGGGTCGGCTTCGATCCGACCAACGACACACAATGTGATGTGCGCCATGTGCGGGTCGCGGTGGGCCGCGATTATGCCGATGTTCCGCCCACTCGCGGCGTCTTCCGGGGTTCGGCGGAGTCGATGCTTCGCACCCGGGTCACCATTGAGAGAGGAGAAGCATCGTGCCCGTGATCCGCGTTGATTCTTTCCGGTTCCGGGGCCTCCGGCTTGCCGCCGCCGTCACGGCCCTCTTCGCCTTTGCCGTTCCCGTGTGGGGGCAATCCGCCTCGATCGGGGCCGACGTCGTGAGCCGCTACGTCTGGCGCGGCGTCGACTTCGGCGAATCCATGGCCGTGCAGCCCGCGATCACCTTCGGGGCCGGAGGGCTCGAGTTCGGGGCGTGGGGTTCGTACTCCATTTCCGCGTCGGGGGCCTCCGCCAACGAGAACGACCTCTGGGCGACCTACACGGTGACGGCCGAATCGGGCCTCTCCGTCGCCGTCGGAATCACCGACTACTACTTCCCCTCGCCCGGCGCCGACGCAGGTTTCGGGGCCGGGGCGGCGCACACGGTGGAGATGTCGCTCGCCTTCTCGGGTCCGGAGACCTTCCCGATCTCCCTGTTCGGAGGCGTGCTTACCAAGAGCAGCGTGCTGTACGCGGAGGTGGGCGTGCCCTTCGAGATCTCCGGAGTGGGTGTCGGCGTGCACATGGGGTTTGTGGGCGGCGAGAGCGACTTCTACGGCACCGACGAAGCGGCCCTGGTCAACCTGGGGGTCACGGCGAGCAAGGACCTTGCGATCACGGACACCTTCGCCGTGCCGGTGAGCGTCGCGTACATCCTGAATCCCGATCAGGACCGGGCACACCTCGTGTTCGGCTTCAGCATCGCGCCCTGAGCACGCGATGACGCGCACGGGAGCACCGCGTGTGACGAAATGGCCGGGGGCCGCCCCGCTCCTGCTTTTCTCCGCCTGTTCGCTGGCTCCAGGGCCGTCCCTTCCGGAACCGGTGGCGGAGATGCCGGAGGATTTCTCGGCGGAGTTGCAGCCGGGGACGTACGAGGCGCTGCAGTGGTGGACGACGTTCCGGGATCCGGTGCTCGACGCCGTGGTCGACTCCGTGCTCGCCTCCAACTTCGACCTCGCCGCGGGGGTCGCGCGCGTCCGGCAGGCTCGCGCGAGGGCGAGCATCGCGCGGGCCGACCTCTTCCCGAGCGTGGGGGCCAGCGGAAACGTCACCGATACCGACACGCCGACGGACGCCGGCATCGGCGCGCAGATACAGGCCCTCGGGCTGGGCGGTCCGGGGGATTCGATCGCGGGTTTCGTGTTTCCGGACCGAATCGATCTGACGACGTATGCGGTCAGCGCGGACTTCGCCTGGGAGCTGGACTTCTGGGGACGCGCCCGCAACGACGCGCGGGCGGCGGGGTCGGAATACCTGGCCTCGGAGTCGGATTTCCACGCGGCGCGGATCGGCATCCTGGCCGAGACCATCACCACGTACTTCGATATCGTCACCTTGCGGCGGCAGACCGGACTGGCCCGCGAGACGGTGGAGGTGCTGCTCGAACGCGAGTCGCTGGCTTCCACCAGCTACGATCGCGGCCTGATCGACTCCTGGACGCTGTCCCAGGTTCGCCAGGACCTCAGGAACACGCAGGCGGGACTGCCGCAGCTCGAGACGCAGCTCACGAGCGCCGAGGCCCGCATGGCCGTTCTGTTGGGCGGCTATCGGGAGGATGTCGATGCGATCCTGCCCGACTCGCTCGAGCCGCAACTGGCGGCGGACCCCGTCCCCGCCGGAATTCCGGCGGATCTCCTGCACCAGCGGCCCGACGTGAGGGCGGCGGGCCAGCGGCTGGATGCGGCGCGCTACAGCATCGGCGCGCGACGGGCCCAACTGCTTCCGTCCCTCTCGCTCTCCGGTTCCATCGGGCTCGCAAGCGCGGATGCCGGGGAACTCTTCAACGCGCAGCAGTGGTTCACGAATCTGATCACGAACCTGACCGCGCCGATCTTCCAGGCCGGCCGCCTCCGGAACAATCTCGCGCTGGCCGAGGGCCGCTTCGATGAGGCCGCCGCGGCGTACGGGCGGACCGTGGTGACGGCGGTGAACGAAGTCGAAACCGCCCTCGCCGGTCTGGAGAACGAGACGCGACGGCACGCGTTCCTCGCCTCCCAGCGCGAGGAGGCGCTGGCGACGATGGAGCTGCAGTCGCAGCGATACGAGTCGGGGGTCGTGGGCTACACCGACTACCTCGACGCCCTGCGTACGCTCCTGAACGTCGAGGCGGCGCTGGCGGGTGCGACGCGAGACCTGGCCCTCGCGAGGCTGGCCGTCCATCGGGCGCTGGGTGGCGCCTGGGCTTCGCCCGAGACGGTCCCGGAGCCGCAGATGGTGCCGGCCTCCGGCGCCGCGAACCTCCTCGACCCGAACTACCTCGGCACGTACTCGATCATCGGGCGCGATCCCGCGACCGGCGAGTTGGGGATGGGCGTGCAGTCGAAAGCGTTCGGGGCCGGAAACCGCGCCATGCACGCGAAGGGCGGCCTCGTGATCATCGCCCACCAGGCCGCCGCGAACCCCATGTACGGGGCGATCGGCATCGAGCTCCTCCAGGCCGGCTACTCGCCGGAGGAGGCCCTCGAGATGATGGTCGGGAGCGACGAGGGCCGGGACCGCCGCCAGGTCGCCATCCTCGACCAGCAGGGGCGGACGGCCGCCTGGACCGGCACCGGCGCGAGCGACTGGAAGGGCCACAGGTGCGGCGTGGACTACTGCGCGCAGGGGAACATCCTCACCGGGCCCGAGGTGGTCGACGCGATGGCGGCCTCGTTCGAATCGTCCACGGGACCGCTCGCGGAGCGGCTGATGGACGCGCTCGACGCCGCGCAGGCGGCCGGCGGCGACGCGCGCGGCATGCAGTCGGGCGCCATCCTCGTCGTGGCGCCGAGGGTGAACGGCGGTTACAGCGACCGCGTCGTCGACATCCGGGTGGACGACCACGACGAACCGCTCGCCGAACTGCGCCGGGTCCTCGACATGTACCGTTCGGGCCGGATGCTGCGCGAAGCCTCACGGCTGAGGCGGGACGGCGACCTGGAGGGCGCCCTGGCGCTGGCGCGCGACGCCTCGGCCCGGTCGCCGGAGAACGACAACGCGTGGGTGACGCTGGCCGCGCTCCTGCTCGACAGCGGAGAGGAGGAGGACGCCTTCGACGCCCTGGAGCGGGCGGTGGAACTGAACCCCGGACGGCGGCGCACCCTGCCCGACGCGGACGACTTCGAGCGCGTGCGCGACGATCCCCGCTTCCTGAGACTCATCGGCAACTAGTTACGCCGGCCCCCTGGCGGGGCCGGGTCCGCCGCGCCCCGCCAGGGTCCGTGGCGCCCTGTCAGTGGTGGTCGGACTCCTCGTAGTGCCGCGCGAGCGCGTCGCCCCCGAAATCGTTCTCCAGATCCCGCCACACCGAGTGGACATGGTTCGCGTCGTTCTGCGTGTTGTCGTACTCGATGAGGAAGACCGGCGCATGGACCCGGTAGTAGTGTCCCTCGCCGGGTTCGAGCGGTCCCGCCCAGGCGAAGTGGATGTCGCTCGCCGGAATCTCGTTCTCGACCCGCGCCATCCAGTCGGCGCCCGTCGTCGCGTTCCCCGCGTATTCCTGCACGATCTCGAACAGGACCGCGCGCTGCTCGGCCGTCATGGCATCGGCGGGAAGGCCCTCGAACGCGTCGAGCCGGGCCTCGCGGTCGTTCCCGGTGAGGATGTCGCTGGGGGCCTCGGTCGCGATGGTCGCCCGCTCGCGCTGCTCCGGCGTGAAGCTCCGCATGAGCGCGCGGGCCAGATCTTCCTCCCGCCCCAGCGGCCGCCAGCCCGCCTTCGGACCCGATGGCACCCGGGCCGGATTCGCGCCCATGAACGCGGGTCCCGTCACCGTGAGCAAACCCGAGGGCGATGAGAAGTTGAGGGAGAGGTGATGTCCCTCGAACCGCCACGCCCACGGACCGTCCCCCGACGGGTCGCCGAAGATCGCGACGTAGTAGTTCTCCGGGTCCCGGCGCTCGGGCCGTCCTTCCAGGAGTCCGAGGATGCGCTCCAGTTCGATGATCGCGCTGGCCTTCAGAAAGCCCTGGCTGCTCATGGCGGCCTGAAGGAGATCGTGCGCGGCGCCGCGCTGCGCGGTCGTCATGTCGGCGAGCGGCAGTCCGTTCCGGGCCCTCGGGACGAAGTGCCAGTTGAACCGCTCCTCGTCCTCCAGGGAGAAGAGCGCCTTCTCCCGTCCCGCCTCGTCGAGCAGGGAGATGAAGGCCTGTGCGGCGGAGGCCGAATCCACCTTCGCGTCCGGCGCTCCTCCGGTCGCCAGCGCGAACGCGGCCACGGGAACGAGCAGGCAGGTTGCCCACGTCACCCGTCCCGCTGTCCGATTCCTGATCTTCATCGTTCCTCCTCCGCTCAAGACAGCCTCGGCCGCGCGCACTCGCGGATTGGCGCCGCCACCTTCAAGTTGGTCGACCTCAACCGGGACCGATCACCATCCCATATTGGTCGATCACCATTTCATATTCCGAACAACAAGGCAGAATCGCCAGATGATCGCGGGTCCCAACGGCGCGGAGAGCGACCGTCGCAGCCAGGCCGCGCACGTCGAGTTCGAGGGCGTGAGCAAGAGTTACGACGGCCGCACGCTGGTGGTGGACGACCTGAACCTCGCCATCGGCAAGGGCGAGTTCGTGACCCTGCTCGGTCCTTCGGGTTCGGGGAAGACGACCATCCTGATGATGCTCGCGGGTTTTCAGACCGCGACGTCCGGCGCGATCCGCATCGGCGGGCGCTCCGTCCAGGACCTTCCGCCGCGCAAGCGCGGGATCGGGATGGTGTTCCAGAACTACGCGCTCTTTCCGCACATGACCGTGGGCGCGAACCTCGCGTTTCCGCTGGAAGTGCGAGGCATCGCCGAGGAACGGCGCCGCGAGCGCGTCGAGCGCGCGCTCGACCTCGTCCGCCTCGGCGGCCTCGAGGACCGGCGCCCCGGCCAGCTGTCCGGCGGCCAGCAGCAGCGCGTGGCCATCGCGCGGGCCCTCGTGTTCGAACCCGACCTCGTGCTGATGGACGAGCCGCTCGGCGCCCTGGACCGCAGCCTGCGCGAGGAAATGCAGTACGAGATCCGCTCCATCCACCAGAGGCTGGGCGTGACCGTCGTCTACGTCACGCACGACCAGCAGGAGGCGATGGTGATGTCGGATCGGATCGCCGTCCTCAACGGCGGCCGGATCGAGCAGATCGCCGGGGCGGAGGGGCTCTACGAGGAGCCCGAACGCGCGTTCGTCGCCCGCTTCATCGGCGAGAACAACCGGCTCCACGGCCGGGTGGCGCTCGTCGAGGATGACCTGTGCGAAGTGGATGTGGGGGGCGAGCGGATCCGCGCCTTCCGGATCGCCCCGTGCGGGGTCGGCGACATGGTCACGCTCTCGATTCGCCCCGAACGGATCGCGATCAAGCCCGAGGACGGTCTGTACCACAACGAGGTCGGGGCCGTCATCGAGGACATGACGTTTCTCGGCGACCACCTGCGCGTCCGGCTGTCCGCCTGCGGGCACCGGGATGTCGTGGCCAAGATCCCGAACATCGTGGGCCACGGCGCCATGATGGTGGGCGACGCCGTCCGCATCGGCTGGACCGTCAACGACTGCCGCGCGCTGGACTTCGAAGGGGAAGAGGAGGCTCGGAGAAACGCATGAACATGAAAGTGAGATCCATGGTCCACGCTTCGCGAAACGTAACGCTCGTCATCCTCGCGGTCGCGGCGGCGTTCACGCTCGGGTGCGGGCCGCAGGCGCCGGAGGGTCCGGCGATCACGGCCGTTTCCTGGGGAGGCTCCTACGGTCGGGCGTATCGCGGAGCCATCCAGGTCCCGTTCATGGATGAGACCGGGATTCGGGTCGACATGGAGGACTACAACGGCGGCCTCGCCCAGATACGGGCGCAGGTCGACGTCGGAGCGGTCCACTGGGATGTCGTCGATCTCGAGATGGCCGATGCGATGCGAGGTTGCGACGAGGGCCTGCTGGAGACGATCGACCTCGACATGCTGCCGCCCGCCCCCGACGGGACGCCCGCGAGGGACGACTTCTATCCGGAGATGCAGGGCCCGTGCGGGGCCGGCATGCTGTTCTATTCCACCGTCTACGCGTACAACGCCGACCTCTTCCCGGATGAGAAGCCGGCGACCATGGCGGATTTCTTCGATCTGGAGAGGTTCCCCGGGCGCCGCGGCATGCGTCGCGTGCCGCAGGTGAACCTCGAGTTCGCGCTCATCGCGGACGGTGTGCCGCTCGACGAGGTGTACGCCGTTCTGCGCACTCCGGAAGGGCTGGACCGGGCCTTCGACAAGCTGGATACGATCGCGGACCAGGTCATCTGGTGGGAGGCGGGCGCCCAGCCGCCCCAGATGCTCGCGGACGGCGAAGTCGTGATGAGTACCGCCTACAACGGCCGCATCTTCAATGCACAGGTGCTCGAGGAGCAGCCGTTCGTCATCGTGTGGGACGGCCAACTGCTCGACTACGGTCAGTTGAGCATCGTGGCGGGGACGCCGAGGCTGGAAGACGCGCTCCGCTTCCTCCGTTTCGCGACGACGGGAGAATCGCTGGCCGCCGTCGCCCGCCGGATCTCCTACGGTCCGGCCCGCCGGTCGGGAGAACCGCTCGTCACCACGCACCTGGCGACCGGCGTCGAAATGGCGCCCCATATGCCCACAAGCGCCGAGAACGCCGCGCGCGCCCTGCGGAACGACTGGGAATTCTGGGTGGACAATCAGGACGAGCTGAACGAGCGCTTCAGCGCCTGGCTGACCCGTGCGAACTGACCTGCTTGCGCGTGCCGTGACGCGCGCGTCCGTATGCGCCGCCGCTCTGGTCGCGTGTCTCGCCGGACAGGCGGCCGCCCAGTCGATCACCGCCGTCTCCTACGGTGGCTCGTACCAGAAGGCGAGCACGGAGGCGTGGTTCGAACCGTTCACCGCCGCCACCGGGATCCGGGTGGAAGTCGAGGACTTCACCGGCGCTCTGGCGCAGATCCGCGCCCAGGTGGAAGTGGGCAACATCCACTGGGACGTCGTGGATCTCAACACGTCGGACGTCATGCTCGCCTGCGACGAGGGGCTGCTGGAGTATATCGATGCGGAGATGCTGCCCCCCGGCGCGGACGGGACGCCGGCGGCGGAGGACTTCGTGTCCGGGACGCTTTCCGACTGTGGGGCCGGGGTCGTCGTCTGGTCCACGATCTACGCCTTCGATGCGAGCCGTTTCCAGGGCGCAAGACCGGAGACGGTTGCCGATTTCTTCGATCTCGAGCGGTTCCCCGGGCGCCGCGGGATGCGCCGTGTTCCCATGTACAACCTCGAAGTCGCCCTCATGGCGGACGGCGTGCCGGCGGAGGAAGTGTACGCCCTGCTCGACACGCCGGAGGGCCTGGAGCGGGCGTTCCGCAAGCTCGACACGATCAAGGATCACGTCGTGTGGTGGGAGGCGGGCGCCCAACCGCCTCAGATGCTGGCCGACGGCGAGGTCGTGATGAGCACGGCCTACAACGGACGCATCTTCAACGCCCAGGTGCTGGAGGACCAGCCGTTCGAGATCGTGTGGGACGGGCAACTCCTGGACATCAACCAACTGGCCATCGTCGCCGGCACGCCGCGGCTGGAGGCGGCGATGCGCCTCGTCACCTTCGCCAGTACCGCCGAGGCGCTCGCGGCGCTCGGCCGCCGAATCTCGTACGGCCCCGCCCGGGCCTCGGCCGCGCCGTTGATCACGACCCACCTGGAGACGGGTGTGGAGATGGGGCCGCACCTGCCCACGCATCCCTCCAACATGACCGGAGCGCTCTGGAGGGACTGGGCCTGGTGGGTGGACCACCAGGATGAGCTGAACGAGCGTTTCAGCGCCTGGCTGGCGCGCTGACGGGATGAGGGCACGCCGGCGACGCGGGGTCGCGGGGGTCGGACCGGGATACCGCGACCGGCTTCGGGCGCTGGGGCTCGTCTTGCCTCTCCTCATCTTCCTGGGCGTCACGTTCCTCGCGCCGCTGGGGACGATGCTGTTGCGGAGCGTCTACGATCCGGTCGTGGCGGACGCCCTGCCCGCGACGCTCACGGCCCTCCGCGGGTGGGACGGCGAAGGGCTCCCCCCGGAGGCGGCGTATGAGGCGGCGGCACGGGAAATCGGGGCGGCACGAGAGGCGAGGACGCTGGGGCAGGTGGCCAGCCGGGCCAACCGGCTCCAGAGCGGGCTGCGGGGCGTGTTCACGCGGACGGGCCGGGACCTTCGGGAGGTGACCGAGGGTCCGTGGCGCGAAGCCATGGCCGCCATCGATTCCGCCTGGGTCGACCCGGGAACCTGGCACGCGGTCCGCGCGGCCGGCGAGCGCTTCACGGCCCGCCACTACCTGAACGCGCTGGACATGCAGCGGCTGGCGGACGGTTCCGTCGCGCGGCAGCCCGAGGAGCGGCGCATCTACCTGCCGCTCCTGTGGCGCACGCTGCTCGTGAGCCTCGCGATCACCGTCTTCTGCCTCGTCCTCGGCTATCCGATCGCACACCTCATCGCGCACGCGCGGCCGCGCCGGGCCGGCCTTCTCCTCGCTCTCGTGCTCGTCCCCTTCTGGACCTCGCTCCTGGTGCGGACCACCTCGTGGATCGTCCTGCTCCAGACACAGGGGGTGATCAACGACCTGCTGGTGGCGATCGGCCTCATTGGGGACGACGGCCGGCTCTCGATGGTCTACAACATGACCGGCACGCTCGTCGCCATGACGCACGTTCTGCTGCCGTTCATGGTGCTGCCCCTGTACTCGGTCATGCGGTCCATTCCGCCCCTGCACATGCGGGCCGCCGCCTCGATGGGCGCCACGCCCGCGCAGGCGTTTCGCCGCGTCTACTGGCCGCAGACGCTGCCGGGCGTGGGGGCGGGCTCGCTCCTCGTCTTCATCCTCGCGATCGGCTACTACATCACGCCGGCGCTCGTCGGCGGGAGCAGCGGCCAGCTGATCTCGAACATGGTCGCCTACCACATGCAGACGTCGCTCAACTGGGGACTCGCGGCGGCGCTCGGCGCGCTTCTGCTGGTGGGCGTGCTCGTCCTCTACCTGCTCTACGACCGGCTGGTGGGCGTAGAGCGCATGAGCCTGGGCTCATGACCGGGGCCCGCGTCGGCCGCGTCGGCTACCTCGCCTTCTGCACCTGCGTCTTCATCTTTCTCGTGGCGCCGATCATCGTGATCGTGCCACTCAGCTTCAACGCGGAACCCTACTTCACCTTCACCGAGGGCATGCTCCGCTTCGATCCCGAGGCGTGGTCGCTGCGCTGGTACCGCGAGATCGTCGAGAACGAGGCGTGGACACGCGGTCTCGTGAACAGCCTGGTCATCGGCGTCTCCGCCACCCTGCTCGCGACGGCGCTCGGGACGCTGGCCGCGCTCGGGCTGTCGAGCCCCGCCATGCCGGCACGCCGCTTCATCACCGGCCTCCTGATCTCGCCCATGGTGACGCCGGTCATCATCTCGGCGGCGGGGATGTTCTTCTTCTACACGAACCTCGGACTGGCCCAGACGCACCTGGGGCTGATCCTGGCCCACGCGACGCTGGGCCTGCCCTTCGTCGTGATCACCGTGGTCGCCACGCTGTCGGCCTTCGACCGCAACCTGACGAGGGCCGCGGCCAGTCTCGGCGCGGGGCCGGTGCGCATCTTCCGGACGGTGCAATTGCCGCTCATCGCGCCCGGCGTGATCTCCGGGGCTCTGTTCGCCTTCGCCACGTCGTTCGACGAGGTCGTCGTCGTCCTCTTCATGGGCGGACTGGAACAGAGGACGATCCCGCGGCAGATGTGGGCGGGCATCCGCGAACAGATCAGCCCGGCGATCCTCGCCGTGGCCACCTTCCTCGTCGTGTTTGCCCTCGCGCTGCTGCTGACCGTCGAATGGCTCCGCCGCCGGTCGTCCGCCTGAATCTCCGCGCCGTCAGTTGCCCTCGAGCGAGAGGTTCACGAGTTCGCGGAAGCGCTCCAGGCGGGTGCCGCGGTTGTCGCCGCGCGGCGTCTGCGTGAACACGAGACCGATGATCTCGCGGTCGGGGTCGAGCCACGCGTTCGTGCCGTCCGAGCCTCCGTGGCCGAACGTGCCGTCGGCGAGCCGCCAGCCGTATCCGTAGTAGCTCGCCTCGTCCCCCTCGCCGGCGATGTGGATCTTCGGCGAGGTCATGAGTTCGACGGATTCCGGCGTCAGGATCCGGGCGCCGTCATAGGTGCCGCCGTTCAGGAAGGTCTGGCCGAAGACCGCGTAGTCCCACGCCGACGAGATCATCCCGCCCGAGGCGCGCGCGAACGGGAAGGCCACCGGACCTCCCGGCGTGCCGCCCGGCATCCAGTCGCCGTCGGGGCCGCGCTGGTAGTAGACGGCGCCCATGCGGTCGACCTTCCCGCCGACGGGGTGCTCGGCGTGGTGATTGTAGCTGTCCGCCATCCCGAGCGGTCCGTACACCGTCTCCATGAGCCGGTCCTCCAGCAACTGGCCGGAGGCGATCTCGACCAGCGCGCCGAGCGTGTTGTAGCCCGGATTGTTGTAGGAGTACGTCTCGCCCGGCGTCACCTCGGCGCCGATCGCGCCGAAGCGGGCCGACTCGCTCCGCAGCGTCGGGTTCTCGCCCAGCGGCTGCAGGAAGAGCGTGGGGATCCGGAGCCCGCTGCTGTGGGACAGCAGGTGTCCGACCGTGATGAACCCCGCGCGGTAGTTGTCCCACTCGGGGATGTACTCCCGCACGAGGTCGTCGTAGGAGAGCTTGCCCTCTTCGACGAGTTGCGCGACCGCCGTGGCTACGACGGGCTTCGTGTTGGAGGCCATGCGGAACATCGAATTCCGCTCCATCGGCAGCCCGCGCTCCTTGTCGCGCATGCCGACCGCCTCGTGGAGGACGATCTTCCCCTTGCGGGCGACCAGCAGGACGGCGCCCACGATGTCTCCCCGCTCGACCGCCTCGTGGTACAGGCCGAGGGCGCCCTCGAGGACGGCGCGGGACATGCCGACCTCCTCCGGTTCGCCGTAGGAGAGCGTGCGCGCCTCCTGCGCCGCCAGCGCCGGAGCGAACCGCGTCGCGCCCGCGAGGATCGTCGAGGGCAGGATGATCGCCAGGAAGAGCCACCGAGCGGCAGGGATGCCGCGAACTCGCCGCGAAACCTTCATCGGTCCTCCGGAAGCAGAAGAAAACGGGCCGAAAGCGGAACCCGCCTGCTGGACGCTAACGCGGCGTACGAGCGTGAACCAGATCGCGACCGAACTTGCCCCTCCGAGCCGCATACGGGCATCTAGTGTCGTGTCCCGGAAACCCGCGAGCTGCCGAGAGTGCGGAGGCGCGGCGGAACCACGGGCGATTCCCGAAAGCGGAGGGGTTGCAGACCATCATCGTCTATCTGAACGGAGACTACCTCCCCGTCGGCGAGGCGCGGGTCTCGGTGAACGACCGGGGCTTCCTGTTCGCGGACGCGGTCTACGAGGCGATCCCGGCGTAC
Organism: Candidatus Palauibacter irciniicola; assembly: GCF_965208695.1. Lineage (GTDB taxonomy): Bacteria > Gemmatimonadota > Gemmatimonadetes > Palauibacterales > Palauibacteraceae > Palauibacter > Palauibacter irciniicola. The sequence goes on along the minus strand of NZ_OZ242352.1, from coordinate 2,410,597 downwards.
GCGGGCCGCTGCTTCCTGCTCGAACGCCACCTGGCCCGGCTCGCATGGGGCCTGCGAACGCTCCGGATCGAGGCGGACGTGGCTCCCCTCGCCGGCGTCGGTGACGAACTCATCGCGCGGAACGACCTCGGCGCGGCCGAGTTCTCCGTCTTCTACATGCAGGTCACGCGCGGCGCCGCCCCCCGCACGCACGCGTTCCCGAAGGAGGCGGTCCCGCCCACCGTCTACGCCTTCGCGAAGGCACTCGTCCGCACGACGCCGGAGCGCTGGGAGCGCGGCTTCGGCGCCATCACGCTGCCCGACCAGCGCTGGGCCCGCGCGGACATCAAGACGACCGGCCTCCTGCCCAACGTCCTCGCGCAGCAGGCCGCGGTGGAGGCGGAGGTCGAGGACGCGATCTTCATCCGCGAAGGAATGGTGCAGGAGGGGACGCACAACAATGTGTTCGCGGTGCTCGGCGGAGAGGTGACGACGGCCCCGGCCACGAACCACATCCTGCACGGCGTCACCCGCGCCTTCACGCTCGAACTCTGCGCGGGGCTGGGCATCCCCGCCCGGGAACGCGCCTTCACGGCGGACGAACTCCGGGGCGCGGACGAGATCTTCTTCACGGGGACGACGACCGAGGTGCGGCCGACCGTCGAACTGGACCGCCGGCCCGTGGGACGCGGACGCCCGGGCGAGATCACCCGGGCGCTGTCGGAGGCCTACCGGCGAGCCGTGGCCCCCGAAGGCTAGCAGCCCGCAGCAGGGGTCTTGCCGCGGGCTGCCAAGCGGCTACTGGCGCGTGGCGACCGGCTCCATTCGGAGGATCGCGGTCGTCCCGCCCCCCCGGCCGTCGATCGCGATGTAGATCAGCCCGTCCGGCCCCTGCCGGACATCGCGGATGCGCCCGAAGCCCTGCACGAGCGTCTCTTCGCGAACGACCTCCTGCCCGTCGAGCGTGAGGCGCGCCAACTGCTCCCCGGCCAACCCGCCCGCGAGCAGGTTCCCCTTCCAGTGCGGGAAGCGGTCGCCCGTGTAGAAGAGAAGTCCGGAAACGGCGATCGACGGCACCCAGAAGTGCTCCGGAGGCTCCATGCCCTCCTTGTGCGTCCCCTCGTGGATCGCGCTGCCCGAGCGGTAGTTCACCCCGTAGCCGACGACGGGCCAGCCGTAGTTGAGCCCCGGCTCGATGAGGTTGAGTTCATCCCCGCCCTGCGGGCCGTGCTCCGTCGCCCACAGCTCGCCGGTTTCGAGGTTGATGGCCATCCCCTGCTGGTTGCGGTGTCCGTAGCTCCAGATCTCGGGGCGTACGTTCGGGTCGCCGATGAACGGGTTGTCCTCCGGGATCGTGCCGTCCTCGTAGACCCGGTTCACGGTGCCGTGATGGTTCGAGAGATCCTGCGCGGGGTGCGCGGAGAGATCGCCCCGCGTCGGAGCCTGCCGCTCGCCGACGGTGATGAACAGGTGTCCCTGCCCGTCGAACACGAGGCGTGACCCGTAGTGACCTCGGCCCTCGGACACCGCCACGAAGACCTCCTCGATGTCGGTGAGCGCGCCGCTCTCATACCGCCCGCGGATGACCGCGGTCGTCCCGCGCTCCGTCTCGTTCGGCTGCGAGAAACTCAGGTAGAGGAGCCGGTTGCTCTCGAAGTCGGGGTGCGGCACGACGTCGAGGAGTCCGCCCTGTCCGTCCGAGATCACGGCCGGCACGCCGCTGACCGGTTCGGGCAGGAGCATCCCGTCGCGCACAACGCGCAGCGTGCCCGCCTTTTCGGTCACGAGCATCTCGCCGTCCGGCAGAAACGCGATCGACCAGGGCTGCGCCAGCCCCTCGACGACCGGAACGAGCCTGTAGTCGTGGTACGCCGACTGAATGACCTCCTGGCTCAGCGCCGGAGTCGCGGTCGACAGAAGAAGCCCGGCGGCGAAGATCGCCAGTGGGGTCCGCTTGATCATCTCATCTCCAGGGAAAATCATGTCGTTCATCTCGTGGCTCATGCGTGGGTGAAGCCCGAAAAAAATGCTGCGGGCGCCCCCGGAACAGCAAGGCCGACGATCGACCCGGCGGGCGGACGCGACACCGGAGGGAAGGGGAGAGGAATGCGGAGAATCGCCATCATCGGCGGAGGCGTCTCGGGCCTCGGGGCCGCATGGGCGCTGCATCACGATTCGGACCGGTTCGATTTCCGCCTGTTCGAGGCCCGTGAGCAGCTGGGCGGGAACGCCGTGACCGTCGACATGCCCCAGGAGGATGGGGGGTCGATCCCGTTCGACATTTCCGTCACCGCCTGCATCCCTTCCGTATACCAGCACTTCGTGGTGTTGCTGAAGCAGTTCGGCATCGACCTGATCGACACGAGGTTCAGCTACAGCGTGAAGTACCGCGGAGGGACCTACGCCCACGACTTCGATTCCGACATCCGGGAACAGCTGCAGCTCGAGATCCGGAAGTTCCAGCGCATCCTGCGGCTCCTGCACCGGTTCGGCCGGCTGACCCATTCGCGGTCGAAGTTCGTGAACAGCCTCAACCCGTTCAACTACATCAGCATGGGGACGGTCCTCAACGTCGCCGGTTTCTCCGGGGACTTCAGGTACAAGGTGCTGAAGCCGATGTTCGTCAACTTCCTGATGGCGACGAACGTCTTCGACATGCCCGCCTCCCTCTTCTCCAGGTACCTGGAGTTCTTCGACATCGAAGCCGCGACGACCATGCAGACCTGGGACCAGGGAACGCGCCGGATCTACGAGCACCTGTCGGCCGGTTTCCGGGAGAAGATCTACCTCAACCGGCCCGTCCGGAGGGTGGTTCGAGGGCCATCCCGGGTCGTGGTCGAGGACGAGGACGGCGGGGAGGAGACGTTCGACGCGGTGATCTTCGCCTGCAACGCGAACCAGACGCTGATGATGCTCGACGAGCCGACGTTTCTGGAGCGCTACATCCTCTCATCGGTCCGCTACGAGAGCGAACTCCACAACCACACCGTCGTGCATTCGGACGCCTCGGTCCTGCCGGACGACGAGGTGAAGGCGCTGGAAACGCGGAGCAACCATATCGAGCAGTACGGCGCCCGGCCCGACAACTACGAGATCACCTACATCATGCACAACCAGCAGCCGTGGGCGAAGCGCTCGGACAAGCCCTGCCTGGTGACGTACAACCCGATCAGCGAGATCGACGCCGAGAAGGTGATCGAGCGGCGGTGGTTCCAGCACATCGTACACGACGTGCGCCATGTCGCGTGGCTCGTCCCCCTCTTCCGCTTCATTCAGGGGAGGAAAGGGAGTTGGCACTGCGGCGCCCACACGCTGATCAACAGCCAGGAAACGGCCTTCGTCACCGGACTCGCGGCCGCGAGACAGATCGGCGCGGACTACCCCTTCGAGGATGCCGAAGCGAGGAAGATGTTCAACTACTACGGCCGCATCCTGTACGGCTGGCGCTTCAGAAAAGCCTGAGGGGTCAGTTGCCGTCGTTCTCCGCCTGGCGCCGGGCGATCCGCTCCAGCTTCGGCCCGATGGAGGTCATCACCGCCGCGAACAGCACCACGACCCAGCCCGCCGAGAGGATCAGGTGGAGGCCGACGAGCGCGCGGGCGCCCACGGAAACCGGGGCCACGGTCGCGAAGTCCTGACCGAGGGCGGCGAAGAACGAGAAGAACAGCCAGTCGACGATCCCGGCGCCGGCGTCGGCGAACGCCCCCGGGCTGAAGTGTTCCAGCGTGCCGTAGAACCCGGCGAACAGGACGATGATCGTCACGTAGCCGATCGCGAAACCGCCGATCGGGACCCACATGACGCGCAGGTAGTCGGAGAGGCCGCGGTACACGCGAAACCGCGGCCGGAACCAGATGATCGCCGCGCGCCCGGCGATGAAGAAGACCGCCGTCACGGCCAGTTCGAGGAGCAGCAGGGGGCCCGCGATCCCGAGGCCGCGGCCGATGCCCAGCCCGGGGTCCTCCTGCATCAGCGCGAACACGATCGCGCCGCCCGCGTACCCCACCGTTGGCACCGTGGCGAGCAACAGCAGCGCCGGAGGTCGCGGGTCGCGCCATCCCGCGGCGCGATGGCTGAGGAGGCCGGCGGAGAGCGCCACGTAGGGCACGAACAGGAAGATGTCCACGAAGAGCGACGGTTCCGACAGCGTATAGATGGCGGGCAGGAGTCCCAGGGCGAGGAGAACGGATACGAACAGCGTCTCCCTGAACGCGTCCCGATACCCCGAGAAGGAGGTGCCGCCGACCCCGTCCAGCAGGTCTTCGCCGTGGATCAGGCCGACGCCCAGGGCGAGCACCGGCGACATGGCGATCGCTCCGCTGGTGACGGCCACCGTGGAGGCAAACACGGCGCCGATCCCCACCAGCGAGCCGACGAGGATGCCGGTCCAGGGCCGCGGTCCCCGGTTCCCGCTGAGGCCGACCGCGGCGCCGATCGCGAGGCCGCACCCGGCTCCGACCGCGACGCCTGCGTTGTTGCCCGCCGTCGCGTAGCCGAAGGGCACGACGATGACCGCGACCGCTGCCGCAATCCGGACTGCCAGCAAAACCACGCTAGCTGGGCCAGAAAATGGGGATGAGGAGGCTGGCCGTGATGAGCAGGACGAGGTTCAGCAGGCCGCCCACCTTCACGAAGTCCGAAAAGCGATACCCGCCCGGGCCGTAGATCATGACGTTGGTCTGATAGCCGAAGGGCGTGACGAACGAGGCCGATGCGCCGAACATCACGGCGATGAGGAGCGCGTACGGGTTCACGCCGGCCTGCGTGGCCGCGAGGATCGCGACCGGAGTCAGCATCACGGCCGTCGCCGCGTTGGACACGATGGCCGTCATGAGGACGGTCACCAGGTAGAAGGCCGCGACGAGTCCGGACGCTCCCAGCGGCGCCGTCGCCGCCACCACCCCGCGCGCGAGCAACTCCGCCGCCCCGGTGGTCTCGAGGGCCACGCCGAGCGGGATGAGGCCGGCCAGCACGAAGAGGACCATCCACTCCATCTCCGCGTAGATCTCCTCGACGCGCACGCAGCGCGTGAACACCATGAGGCCGACGCCCGAGAGCGCGGCGGTCATGATGTCGAGCACGCCGAGGCTCGCGCTGAGCACGACGCCGACCATGATCGCCGCGGCCACGCCGGCCCGCGGTCTGCGCCCGGTCTGCGCCTTCACTTCTCCCACGGGGACGAACCCGGGATCTTCGACGAGGCGTCCGAGCGCGTTCGCCGTCCCGTGGACCAGGAGCAGGTCGCCGACGCGGAACGAGACCTCCGCCAGCCGCTCCGTCACGGTGACGCCGTGATGCTGGATCGCGAGCACGGCCGCATCGTAGCGCTGCGCGAAGTTCAGATCGCGCAGCGTCCGGCTTACGAGACTCGATCCGGGCGCCACGAGGACTTCGACCAGCCGTCCGCTGCCGCCGGCCAGGTCGAGTCCCTGTTCCTTCCGCTCCCGCGGGGTCTCAAGTCGCTGCCGGCGGGCGAGTTCGAGAAGGCGTTCCGCGGATCCCTGCACGTAGAGGACATCGCCCGGCCGTATGTGGCGGTCTCCGTGCGGCGCGGTGATCTCCTGTTCCCCCCGTTCGATGTCCAGCACGGTGACGCCGTACCGTTCGCCCCACTTGAGTTCGGCCAGCGAGCGGCCGTTGGCCGGCGAGTCCTCCGGGACGTGCAGTTCCGTGACGAAGCGGCGGATGTCGTACTTGCTGGACAGATCCGGCGCCCGGACGCGGCGCGGCAGGAGCACCCGGCCGGCGGTGAAGAGGTACAGCAGACCCACGGCGAGACAGATCAGGCCGAGCGGGGTGATCGAGAACATGTGAAGTTCGTCGAACCCGCGCCTCATCGCTTCGCCGTGCACGACCAGGTTGGTGGAGGTCCCCATCAGCGTGACGGTGCCCCCGAGAATCGAGACGAAGGAGAGGGGCATGAGATACCGGGAGGCCGGCTCCTCGGCCTGGTCGGCGAGCGCGACGAAGACGGGCAGGAACACCATCACGACGGCGGTGGTCATGAGAAAGGGGGAGAGGAGCGCGCAGACGAGGCAGAGCGCGAACATGCGGGAGTACTTGCCGCCGAGGGGAGCGGTGCGCGCCCAGGCCCCGATGGCGGACACGAGACCGGTCTTGCGGAGCCCCAGGCCGAGCACGAGCATCGAGCCGACGGTCACGGTCGCGCGGCTCGACAGGCCCGATACGGCTTCGGCCGGCGTCAGAATGCCGCTCAGGAGGAGGACCACCGGGACCGACATGGCGACCTGGTCCAGCCGCAGCCGGTCCATGGCGAACAGGACGAGAGCGGCCAGGGTCAGCACCAGCACGAATACGATTTCGAACGTCATGTGAGGATGTTCGTCCCCCATACGTCCCGGCACCAGTCCGGCCGGCCGATGCGATCATCGTTGCGACAACGGCAGGGAGCCACATAGCCGCCATGGCCACACTCAAGCGCGAACTGGGGCTGTTCGACGTGTACGCGATCGCGACCGGCGCGACGCTGAGTTCGGGCTTCTTCCTGCTGCCCGGGCTCGCCGCCGCGCAGGCCGGCGGCGCCATCCCCGTCGCGTACCTGCTGGCGGGCCTCCTGCTCCTGCCCGGCATCCTCAGCATGGCGGAGTTGTCGACCGCCATGCCGCGCGCCGGCGGCATCTACTACTTCCTGGACCGCAGCATGGGCCAGCGGGTGGGGGCGATCGGCGGTTTCGGCACCTGGACGACGCTGACGCTCAAGTCCGCTTTCGCGCTCGTGGGCCTCGGCGCCTACCTGCAGGTCTACTTCCCGGAGGCTCCCGCCGGTCCCATCGCCTTCGCTTTCGCGCTGGGCTTCGCCGCGGTGAACCTCTTCGGCGCCAAGAAGACCAGTTCCATCCAGATGGTTCTGACCGTGGTCCTCCTGGCCATGCTGGGCTGGCTCATCGGGGCCGGCGTGACGGCCGTGGACCCCGATGCCTTCGCCGGGGCGTTCGACCTGGGGGCCTCGCCGTTCTTCTCCACCGTGGGGCTGGTGATCGTCTCCTACATGGGGCTTACCCATGTGGCCTCGGTCTCCGAAGAGGTGAAGAACCCGGACCGCAATCTGGCGCTGGGCATGCTGCTGGCCTTCGTCACGGTGCTGCTCGTCTACGTACTCGGCACCTGGGCGATGGTGGGGGCGGTCGGCGTGGAGGCGCTCTCCGCCGATGGCGGCAACCTGGCCCCGGCGGCGGCGATGGCGAGGGCCGTCGCGGGTCCCACGGGAGAGGCCGTCATGACCGTGGCCGCGATCCTGGCCTTCACGTCGGTCGGCAACGCCGGGGTCCTGTCCGCGAGCCGCTACCCGCTGGCCATGAGCCGCGACCACGTGCTGCCGGCGGCCATGCGCCGGATCAGCCGCTGGGGCACGCCGTGGGTCGCGATCCTCGCGACGGCGGGACTGATCGTCCTGTGGCTGGTGCTGTTCGACCCATCGGGCATCGCGAAGCTGGCAAGCGCCTTCCAGCTCATCATGTTCGCGCTCGCGTGCCTGGCGGTAATCGTCATGCGCGAAAGCGGCCTCGCGCCGTACGACCCGGGGTTCCGCGCTCCCTTCTATCCCTGGGTCCAGATCGTCGGCATCGTCATGCCGTTTCCGCTGATCGTCCAGATGGGATGGCTGGCGACGCTGTTCAGCGTCGCGTTCGTCGTGTTCGGCCTCCTCTGGTACCGCATCTACGCCCGGGACCACGTGCGCCGCGAGGGGGCGATCTACCACGTGTTCGAGCGGCTCGGCCAGCAGCGGAACGAGGGGCTGGAGCGCGAGTTGCGCGGCATCCTGAAGGAGAAGGGGCTGCGCGACGCGGACCCCTTCGAGGAACTCATCGCGTCTTCGGACGTGCTGGACTACGAGGGCGCGGTGCCCTTCTCGAAGCTGGTGGACCGCGCGTCGCAGGCGCTCTCGCAACAGTTGGGCGTGAGCGCCGCCCGCATCGAGCAGGGACTTCTCGAGGGCACGGGCACGGGCCTCACGCCGATGTCCCAGGGCGTCGTCCTGCCGCACCTGCACCTGGATTCGATCCCCGGACCGCGCATGGTCCTCGCCCGCGTTCAGGGCGGGATCGAGATCGATACGGGGGAGCCCGACGTACCGCCGGCCGAAGACGAACTCATCCAGGCCGCCTTTTTCCTCGCGAGCCCCGCGGCCGACCACGGCCGCCACCTGCGCATCCTGGCGCAGATCGCCGGTCGCGTGGACGACGAGAGCTTCCTGACCGAGTGGCTCGAGGCGGAGGACAACCTGGAGCTGCGCGAGGTCATGCTCCGCGATGAGCGCATGCTCGTCGTGGAGGTGCTGCCGGAGGGCGCCAGCAGCACGCTGGCGGGGATGACGATTCGGGAGATGGCGCTGCCGGAGACCACGCTCGCCGCGATGATCCGGCGGCGCGGACAGCTCATCGTACCCCACGACGACACCATCGTGGAGACGGCCGACCGCCTCACGATCCTCGGCTCGCCGCGCGACATCATCGACCTGCGGCACCTCTACGACGTGCATGCGACGACGGTGCCGCGCTGGTGGAGGCGCAGCGCGCGTCCACGCCCGGCGCCGTGAACGCGGTGGACCCGCCGTCGTCAGGAGTTACGGCAGTTTGAACGGAGGCCTCATCCCCGCAGGTGCTCGTTGAAGAACGCGATGGTCCGCTCCTGCGCGAGGCTGGCGGCTTCCTGGTCGTAGCGCGGGGTGGTGTCGTTGTGGAAGCCGTGGTTGGCTCCCTCGTAGACGTGGACCACGAAGGACTTTCCGTGCGCCTCCAGCGCCTCTTCGTAGGCCGGGTAGGCGGCGTTGATCCGCTCATCCAGGCCCGCGAGCTGGATCATCAGGGGCGCCTGTATCGAGGGCACGTCTTCCGCGGCCGCGGCCGACCCGTAGAACGGCACGCCAGCGCCCAGATCCGGAAGGCGGACCGCGAGCTGATTCACCACGCCGCCGCCGTAGCAGAACCCGACGGCCCCGACTCGCCCGGTGGTCGTCTCGTGGTCGCGGAGGAACCGGAACGCGGCCACCCAGTCCTCCATCATCGTGTCCCGGTCGAGCTGCCGCTGCATCACCCGGCCCTCGTCGTCATTGCCGGGATAGCCACCCAGGGGGGTAAGCGCGTCCGGCCCCAGCGCCACGAAGTCCGCGGCGGCGAACCTGCGGACCACGTCTTCGATGTAAGGGTTCAAGCCGCGATTCTCGTGGATGACGAGGACCGCGGGCCTGGGCTCCGTCGCGTCGACGGGCACGGCCATGTAGCCGCGCATGGTCCCCGAGCCGTCCGGCGAAGGGTAGGTGACGTACTCCTGCCGGATTCGGGCATCGTCGGTCGCCACCTGCCGCGCCCACGCGTAGTTGGGACGAAGTGCCTCGAGGACCGCCACGGCGGCCGCGCTGCTGCCCAGCACCTTCCCGGCTCCCTTCAGGAAGTCCCGCCGTCGAATGAACCCATGCACGTAGCCATCGAAGAGGGCCAGCACCTCCTGGGGGAAGTCGCTCGCCTGCTTTCTCCTGGTCATTGGGAATCCTCCAAAGTTTGTGAGTCGGCGTCTTCGTCGGCGTGTCGCCGCGCGATCCGGGCGAGCTTCGGCTCGATGGACGTCATCACGGCCGCGAACAGCACGAGCGCCCAGCCCACCGAGAGGATCAGGTGGAAGCCGACCAGCATCCGGGCGCCGGCCGAGACGGGGACGATGGCCGCGTAATCCTGGGCGAGGGCGGTGAAGAAGGCAAAGGACACCCAGTCGGCCAGGCCCGCGCCGGCGTCGGCGAACGACCCCGGGCGGAAACGCTCGAGCGTTCCGTAGAAGCCCGCGAAGAGGAAGATGATCGTCAGGTATCCGAGCGCGAATCCGCCGATCGGGACCCACATGACCCGCAGGTAGGCCGCGAGCTGGCCGTATACCTGGAGGCGCGGCCGGAGCCAGGTGGCGGCGGCGCGCCCGATCAGAAACGCGGTCAGCGGCAGCACCGCAAGCGGGATGATCACGATGAGGGCAATCACGAGAATCTCGGCGATGCCCGATAATCCGACGTCCTCATATAGCACCCCGAACGCGAACAGGAGGCCCGTCAACACGGGCAACGCAACGGCGCCGAGGACCAGCAGCCGGGGAGGCCGGGCGTCTTCCCACCCTTCGCGGCGCCGGCTGATGAGGCCAATCAGGAGCGCTCCCCAGGGCACGCTCGCGAGCGGGAACGCCGCCACGACCGGCGCAATGGCAACGTCACCGGCGACGAGCGCGGGGATGAACCCCAGGGTCAGCAGGACAGCCACGAAGGACATTTCCCGGGTCACATCCCCGTACCCAGAGAGGGACGACCGGTCCAGCCCGCCGATCAAGCCGACTGCCAATGGGCCAAGGGGCGTAATGATGACGCCCCAGCCGACGCTCAGGGCGCCGGCCAGGAACGCCGTGACGACCCCCACGATCGAGCCGATCAGGATGCCGACCCACGGACCGCCGTTCGACTTCCCCCGCAGGCCAACGCCCACGCCGACGGCGACCGCACTCCCCGCTCCCAGCAGGACGTCCGTGTGGTTCCCCGTGATCGCATACCCGCACGTCGCGACGACGAGGGCGACAGCTGCCGCAATTCGGACCGCCAGCCAGATCAGACGGCTCACGACTCTTCCTCCGCATGGCGCCTGGCAATTCGGTCCAGCCTCGGACCCATGAATGACATCACCGCTGCGAACAGTACCACGATCCAACCCGCGGAGAGGATCAGGTGAAGGCCGACCAGCGCGCGCGCACTGTCCGAAACCGGGGCGATCGTCGCGTAGTCCTGGGCGAGGCCGGTGAAAAACGCGAAGAAGATCCACTCCTTGATGCCGACGGCGGCGTCGGCGAAGGCGCCGGGGCTGAAGCGCTCCAGCATACCGTAGAAGCCGGCGAACAGAACGATGATCATCAGGTAGCCGACCGCGAACCCGCCAATGGGCACCCACATGATGCGCAGGTATTCGGCAAGCCGGCCGTACACCCGGAGCCGTGGCTGCAACCACATCATTCCGACGCGCCCGAGCAGAAACGTAGCGGCGGTAACTGCAGCCAGCGCGAGCCCCTGTACGCCGACAAATAGGAGGATCGGAACGATGCGCGGGCTCACACGACCGTATCCCAACTGCTCGTCCACCAACAGCAAAAGCAGCGTGGCAAACAGGAGCACCGCACTCAGGACGAGGAGTCGGGGAGGACGGGTGTCCTGCCATCCCTGGCGGCGGTGGCTGAGGATGCCGGAAATCAGTGCGATCCAGGGCATGCACACGAACGGAGCCACCGCGAACATCACCGCGGCCGCCAACTCTCCCAACACGATCCGGGCGAGGAAGAACCCCAGGGCGAGCAGGGCAGACACGATGAACGTCTCGCGGCTCATGTCCCGATAACGGGAGAAGGAGGTCTCGCGGAGCCCATCGTGCATGCCGACCGCCAGGGCCAGGATGGGTGGGACAAGAACCAGGAACCCGTCCCACGGGGCCACGCCGGCGATCAACGCGGTGGAGATACCGACAATCGAACCGATCAGGATCCCCATCCACGGACCGGCCTGCGCGCCTCCCCGGAGGCCGATCCCTACGCCGATGGCGAGCCCGCAGCCCGCCCCCATCAGGACGTCCCGGTGGACCTCGGTGATTGCATAACCAAAAGGCACCACGACGAGCGCGACGGCGGCCACAACCCAGATCGCCCGCCAGATCAGGCGACTCACGGTTTCACCCGCTTCCGGGCTGCGCTTACCGTTCCGAGACTACGGTGGGGGCCTCCTCGGGCTCGAGGGTTTCGAGGACCTGGCGCCACTGGAACTTCTCGCCCATGCCGCGGACGTAGTAATCCATCCACGCCATCTCGCTCACGGCCTTCACGAGCCGGTTGCGCGGGTCGGGGATGCCGTGGCTGCGGCCGGGATACATGAACAGTTCCGTCGGCACGTCCAGCTTCTTGAGCGCCATGTGGAGTTCGACCGACTGCGGGCTCGGCACGCGCGGGTCGCCCTCCACCACGTGGATCATGGTCGGCGTCTTCGCGTTCATGATGTACTTGAGCGGGGACTGGTCGAAGTACGTGTCGAAGTCCTCGTACAGGAAGCCGTCGCCCACGTAGAACTGCCGGTTCCGCTGCACGTCGCTCTGCGCGTACATGCTGATCCAGTTCATCGTCCCGGCGCCCGAACTGATCGCCTTGAAGCGGTCCGTCTGGGTGAGGATCCAGTTGGACCAGTGGCCGCCCGCGCTCCAGCCGAGTGCGCCCATGCGGTCGCCGTCGACGATCCCCTCGGCGATCAGGTGGTCGACGCCCGTGATGATGTCCTCGTAGCCCATCGTGAAGTAGTCGCCGACGATGTCCGTGCGGTGCGCGTTCCCGTAGTTGCGGGAGCCGCGGTAGTTGGGCTTGAGCACGGCGTAGCCCGCGCCCGCGTACACCTGGGCGCTGTAGCCGCCGTTGAAGCGCAGGATGTCGGCCGACGCCGGGCCCCCGTGGATCGCGACGATGAGCGGATAGCGCGTCCCCGCCTCGTACCCGACGGGATAGACGAGCACGCCGCCGACCATCTTCCCGTCCGACGAACGCCAGTTGACCTCGACCTCGTCGCCGAAGGCCACCTCGCGCAGTTGCGGGTTCACATCCACCAGTTGCGTCCACTTCGAGCGGTCCGGGACATCGTCCACGCTCGCGACCGCGAACACCGTCGGGGGCGTCTTCGGGTCGCTGTAGCCGATGAGAAGCGTGCCCGTGTCGTCATCCCGTGACACCGAAAGCGCCGCCCGCTCGTCGGTGAGCTGCCGCACCGCCCCCGTCTCCACGTCGAGGGCGTGCAACTGCGTCGTCACCTTCACGCCGGCGTTGAAGTAGATCGTGTTCGAATCCTGGGACCAGAACCCGACGCTCGAACTCTGGTCGAAGTCCGCCCCCATCTTCCGGAAGGCGCCGCCGCGGTCGTCCACCTCGCGGATGTAGACGCGGTTCTCCGTCATCGAGTAGCGCTCCATCTCATCGGGCGCCGAGAAGGCGAGCCAGCGCCCGTCCGGGGAGAAGCTGAGCCCGCCCTCGCCGACCTCGTAGTTGTCCGTCAGGCGCTCGATCTCGCCCGTCGCCACTTCCATGAGATAGAGGTCCGCGTACAGCCGCTGCGCCGTGATGTTGCGCTCGTAGCGCTTCGTCGAGCCGCCGGTGATCCCGATCCAGCGTCCGTCATCGGAGATCGTGAAGCCGTTCACGCTGTAGGATGGATCGTCCGTCTCGCGGCTCTCGGTGGCGGTCTCGATCTCCACGCTCCACAGGCTCGAGAGCGGCGTGACCGCGTTCCGGACGTCGACCGTGAAGCCCTCGTCGCGCCGCTGCACCTCGTCCTCGTCGAACGAATCCGGGCGCGCGAAGTAGACGCGGCTTCCGTCGGGGGAGAAGTCCCACTGGTCGACGCCCGCCTCGCCGTCCGTGATCTGTTCGGGATCGGCCCCCGTGAGGTCGTCGGCCGGCAGCCGGTAGAGTTGCTCCCGGCCGTTCTCGCCGGAGCGGTAGACGAGCCAGCGCCCGTCGGGGCTGAACGCGAAGCCGGACACGCCCTCCGCCGCGTCGGTGATCTTCCGGGCCTCGCCCCCGTCGTGGCGCATCATGTAGAGCTGCGTGTCGTCCCCGTCCCGGTTGGAGGCGAAGAGGAAGAACGACCCGTCCGGAGCCCAGGTCGGGTTCGTCTCGTTCTTGTCTTCCGTGTAGGTGAGCCGGCGGTCCGACGGGACGCCCTCGCTCAGCGACACGAGGTGGATGTCCGTCTGGGACTCCGCCGCCTCCCAGTCCGGCGTCGTCACCGTGTAGAGCATCCACGCCCCGTCCGGGCTCGGCGTCATCGAACCGGCGCGTTTCATCTCCTGCACATCCATGAACGTGAACGGCCGCTCCTGCGCGGCGAGCGGAGCCTCGGGCGACAGCGCGAAGACGGCGACGGGAAGAACGAGAGCGACGGAGAGGGAACGCATCTGAACCTCGATACCAAGAGTGAACTGGACTCCTCCCATCATAAGACCTTCAACTTCCCGGAACGATAGACGCGGCAAGAGGCGCAGGTAAACGCTCTACCTTCTTCTCCCGTCTCACTTCTTGAAACCACGCGAGGGGGAAGGGACCGGGAGCGCCATGCTCTCCGACCGAGAGATCCTGGAACTGGTCGAAGGGGCCAGGCAGGGAGAGCGAGAGGCGCTCGAGAGGCTGGCGGGCGCCCTCCGTCCCCTGGTCTGCCGGTGGGCCCTGGTCATGACCGGCGATCCGGATGACGCCGAGGATGTCGCGCAGGTCGTCTTGATGAAGACGCTGAACTCGCTCGCGAGCTTCGGTGGTCGCGCTCGGGTGACGAGTTGGGTGTACCGGATCACGCGGAACGTCAGCCTGGATCGCCAGCGGGAGAAGCGGCAGGCGCAACGGTTGGCCGAGAAGGCGGAGTGGCTGGCCGAGTCGCAGGCGCCCGAGTTGGAGGATCCGCTGGATGAGATCGAGATGAAGCGGACGCTGCGCCTGATTCGGACTTTGGTGACGGAACTGCCCCTGACACAGCGGGAGGTCTTCGACCTGGTGGACCTGCAGGGGCTGAGACCCGCGGAGGCGGCGCGGCTGCTGGAGATGAACCCGAACACGCTGCGCGTACACCTGCTGCGCGCGCGGCGCAGGATGCGGAAAGAGATGTTGGCGCGACCCGCGGAGACGCGAACCGAGGGGAAACGATGACGGAACGGGACGCCGGAAGGCGTCAGGAGGCGGAGCGAATCGCCCGCGACGAACGGAACATGCACGCCGTCCTGTCGGCGATGGCCCACCGGGTAAGCAAGGGCCTGCCCGCCACGCCCCCGGAGCACGCCGCGGCCGTAGAACACGTCGAGCCCATGGGTCGGCGCCCCGCGTGGCGAAGGTGGACCGTGGGACCGCTCGCGGCGGCGGCGGTCGTGGCGGCCCTGCTCCTGTTGCCCAACGGCGCTATCGAGGAGGGCGGCGTCCCCCTCACGTCCCCCACGCGGAGCATGGTGAGCGACATGGACGTGGAGGCCGACCGGCCGTTCGTCGTCTTCCCCACGAACGACCCCGACATCGCCGTCGTATGGCTGCTCAACCCGGAGGAGAGCGACTGATGATCGAGTACGTGAAACGAAGCATCCGATACGCCCTGATCGCGTCGTTGGCCTTCGGCCTCCATCCGAGCGTCGCGAGCGCGCAGGAGCGCGAGGATGCCGTGGAGACCGTGCAGAACGTGCAGCTCGTCTTCCACCTGGTCGAGGCGGACGGATTCACCAATGAAGACCCCGAGATCAGCGACGTCGTGAGCGAACTCCGGAAGCTGTTCAACTTCCGGGGATACCGGCTCCTGTCGACTTCAGTGTTGAACATCGGCCTGGCGCGGACCTCAAACGTCATGGTAGGCGGCACCGGGTCCCAGAGGATTGTCGCTGATGATTCGGAAACGCTGCTGGCGATCCACGCAGAAGTCAGTGCCCGCCGTTCCACGGGGAACGTCCGTGCCAAGGTGACCCTTGCCGAAAGGACTTCCGCCGACCCGACGTATCAGGCACGCGAAGGGAGGTTCGTCGTGATGGAGTTGCAGGGGCCCCTTCTCGAAGCCTCCGTCACGATCCGCGATGGCCAGAGGGTGGTGCTGGGATCGGCTCGCCGTTCCGCCGAGGACCCCGTGCTCATCCTGATCGTGACCCCGAGCCTCGATCCCTCGTGATGCGCGCTTCCCACAACCGATCACGGCAGCGCCCGGGCATGGCAACCAAGCGTCCACAGGAGCGGACTCCATGAGATGGCATCTGACCCTCACGGTCGTGTGCCTGTCGGTCCTCGCGGGTTGCGCCGACGCCCGCTCGCACGCCGAACTGATGGCCGACGCGGCGGCCGACATGGATGCGATCGAATTCGAGCGTGCCATGGCCCGCTACGACTCAGCCCGCGCCGCCGCACCCGACGACGCCGAGGCCCATCGGCAGTACGCCACGCTGGCCGGCTACTTCGATCTCAGAGCGGAGGCCGTGCTGGCGTGGGAGCGCGCGCTCGATCTGGATCCCGACGACTCCGCCGCCTGGGAGGCGTACGTCGCCGACCTGCGGTGGGCCGGCGTCTACGGGACGGATCGCAGGTACGCGGAGAAGATCCTGCGGATCGTCCCCGAGGCGCTCCGTCGCGCGCCGGACCGGCCCGTCATCTACGACGAAGCGCAGGACGCGGCGGAGGATCTCGGACAACTCGAGGCGTATGGAGCGATCCTCGCCGAGGTGCAGGCGATGCGGCCGGGCGACCAGATCCTCCGCCACGCGGTGGATGCGCTCCGTGTCGCGCGCGCCGAACAGGAGGAAGGGGACCGAGGCCTGGTCGTGCGGGATTCGATCGGCGCCGCCCTCGATGCGCTTGCGGCCGAGGCCGAAGGCGACCCGGCCGTCGCGGCGCCCGTTCTGTACCGGCTCGCGGCGGGGTACGACTCTCACATGCCGCAGCGGGAAGACGACGCGGACCGATGGCTGGAGCGACTCGAGGCGGCGCCCGACCGGGGCGTACTGGCCGACGACCTGCGGTATTGGGACCTGACCATCGATTTCGAGATGGCCGTGCGCGGATATGCGGACAGTACCGTCGACGTGTCGGCCCTCGCCGCCGAGGGGCTGAAGTCGAGGGATCTGGGGCGACGGAGCGCGTGGGTGATCCGGAATCTCACGGCGGTGAGGGAGCGTGCACTCGCTTCATTAGCCGGAGATGCGCCGAGCGGCAGGACCGTGACGGGCGCCGTGACCGTTGCGGCGGAGCCTCCCCATACGGGACTCGATCCGGATGTCGCCGAGCCGTTGTTCCATGCCGCAATGGACGTGGTGCGCTGGCAGTCGCGCGCTCAGTTCTCGGCGCTCCGCAGCCTGCTCTACTTCGGGATCGAGCCGCAGGCCGTGCTCGACGCGGCGATCGCGATCGAGGATGACCTGCGAGCACATTCTCCGGGATACCTGTACCCCGGCCTCCAGGGCGACGAGCGCGAGCGGTCGCGACGGAACGCGATCAACAGCGCCCGCATCCTCCAGGCCCGCGCGCTCACCCAACTCGGGGAGATCGAAGCGGCCGGCGAACGGTTCGTGGAGGTGGCGAACGAATCAAGGGGCACCCGGTCGCTGGGAGAATACGGCCGACACCTGCTGCGCACGGACCGGCCCGAAGAGGCCCTGGACGCCTTCGTGGAGGCGATGGCCTTCGGCGGATCCGGGCTCGAGCCCCTCGCCGAAGAAGCCGCCGCCGCGGCGGATCTCCCTCCCGAGACGGTCGACGAACGACTCGCGGCGCGCCGCCCCGCGGTCGAGGAGGAGATGGAGCGGCGCGAACTGGGCCGGCGCATCGGGCGAGAGGCGCCGGAATTCGCGATCGCGGACCAGAACGGGGTCGAGTGGCAACGGTCCGACCTCGAGGGGAAGATCGTCGTGCTCAAGTTCTGGGCCACGTGGTGCGGTCCCTGCATCGAGGAATTCCCGCACTTCGTCGAACTCCTCAAGACGTACGAAGACGACGAAGATGTCGTGTTCCTCACCGTTGCCACCGCGGGATCTCCCCGCGAAGAGGTCGCGAGGCAGATCGAGGAAGGCGGCTTCACCTTCCCGGTTCTCTTCGACGAGCAGGGCCTCGCGCTGGACTACGAGATCCTCGGCTACCCGACGACGTTCTACCTGGACCGGGCGGGATTCATCCAGTTCAAGCGCGAGGGCTTCTACGAGTCCGGCTACGAAGAGGGCGTCGCCCGCCGCATCGACACCCTCCGCACTGAGGCAGACGCGTCCGCTTCGCCCTGACTGCGGAGAACAGGCGCCCCCTGGCCTTGTGTTCAGCGAATGCAGATGACGCTGACGCCGTCAAGCTCCAGTTCGGCCCAGGCCCGGTCGGCGGTGAGTGCCGCGAGGCCGAGTTGGCGCGCGGTAGCCAGGCACGCCCTGTCGCCGAGACTCAAACCGAGCTGCCGGGTCGACTGCCGATACGCCCCGCTCAGCAGGGCTGCGGGTCTGTCGAACGGGAAGACTTCGATGCGGGAGTCTTCGAAGAAGCCCTCGACCTCCTCCTCGGTCCAACCTTCGCTGCCGAGCCTGGAGGCCACCTCGGCAGCGTTTACGGCCGATATCGCCGCGCCCCGCCGCACGACATCCCACACCCGGTTTGCACCTTTCTCTTTGAAGACAAGAGCCAGGAGCGCCGATGCGTCCAGCAGCGCCGCGGGGAGCCTCATTCCTCCGCGGCCTCTCTACGCCTCTCCGCGATGAACGCATCGACAACGCTACCGGTCGTCCGCTTCCTGCGCTTGGCAAGTTCCTGATAGCGACGGATGACCCCATCTGTCGTAGTGACCCTGAGCGTGTTCCCCTCGAGTCCAACCAGTAGCTGCTGCGGGCCGCTGATTCCGAGGGCCTTCCGGAATTTTCCGGGCACAACCAACCGGCCAGCGGCGTCGATCGCCACCAGCTCGCTCTGAACCGTATCACCGGCCGGGCTGTTCACCGCTTCAATCATGGAACCACCTCGTAGATGGTGTTCTTCTTAGCATGGTATGAACGATTTTATGCCATATCGCATGTCTTGGCAACATCACAAAAGGTCATGGAGGGCGGTGGCCGGCCAAGAGGGCGGTCGGCATCTTGCGACTTCGCATGCCGCAGAGGACCCAGGACGTCCGACAGGATCGCAAGCATGAGCCGCATAGCCAACGCAGCGCTGCTGATTGCCGCCACCGTCTCACCGCCGCCGGGTGCGCTCGCCCAGGAGGCTCCCGACGCGTTGACGGTGGCGGACTACCAGCGGGCGGAGGGGCGGCTCGCGAGCCAGGTGAATCCGCTCGTGCTCGGGGCTTCCGTGATCCCGGTTTGGCTGGAGGAAGGGCGGTTCTGGTATCGGAACCGGTTCGAGGGCGGCACCGAGTACGTCATCGTCGATCCGGCCGCGGGGACGCGGGAGCGCGCCTTCGACCACGCGCGCATGGCCGCCGCGCTCGCCACGGCGACCGGCGAAGAGTATGCCGCCTTCGCGCTCCCGTTCGGAGGTCTCGCCCTCGACGCCGGGACGGTCCGCTTCGAGGTCGAAACCGAAGGAGAGACGTACGCCTGCGGGCTCGACCCCGACCGCTGCGAGGCGGTCCCGACGCCCGACGGCACGACGGCCCGCCGCTTCGACATCTTGTCGCCGGACGGAACGAAGGCGGCCTTCATCCGCGGCCACAACCTGTGGCTCCGGGATCTCACGACCGGAGAGACGACGCAACTCACCGAGGACGGGGTCGAGGACTTCGGATACGCGACGAACAACGCGGGGTGGGTGAAGAGCGACCGCCCCGTGCTCAAGTGGTCTCCCGACTCGCGCCGCATCGCCACCTTCCAGCACGACGCCCGCGGGGTGGGGATGATGTACATGGTCACGACCGAGGTCGGGCACCCGGAACTCGAGGCGTGGCGCTACCCGCTCCCGGAGGACTCGGTCATCTTCCGCATCCACCGCGTGGTGATCGACACGGAGGCGCCGGCCGCGAGCCGCGTCGTCCGCCTGGACATGCCCCCGGATCAGCACCGCTCCACCGTGTGCGACCACGTGGCCTGCGGCGGGACGTTCTCCGATGTCGAGTGGAGCGCCGACGGCTCCCGCTTCGTCTTCGTGTCGAGTTCGCGCGACCACAAGCGGGCGCTCGTCCGCATGGCCGACGCGAGCACCGGCGAGGTCCGCGACCTGTTCGAGGAGGTCGTGGAGACGTTCTTCGAGTCACACGCGAACTGGCGCTATCTCTCCGAGTCCGACGAGATCCTCTGGTACTCGCAGCGGGACGACTGGGGACACCTCTACCTCTACGACGCGAACACCGGAGAACCGAAGCGGCAGGTGACCTCGGGCGCGTGGCAGGTGGAGGACGTGATGGCGGTCGACGCCGAGGCCCGCGAGATCCTCTTCATGGGGAACGGGCGGGAGCCGGGCGATCCCTACTTCATGTACCTGTACCGCGCCGGCCTCGACGGCGGGGACGTCCAACTCCTCACGCCCGACAGCGCGAACCACGTGGTCTGGCTCGCGCCCGACGGCGAGACGTTCGTCGACCAGTACTCCACGCCCACGATCCCGCCCGTGACCGTCGTCCGCGACATGGACGGCGAACTGCTGCAGACCGTGGAACGGGCCGACATCTCGCGCCTGGAGCGGACCGGTTGGCAGCCTCCGATCCCCTTCACGGTGAAGGCCCGTGACGGCGAGACCGATCTGTTCGGACTGATGTTCCGTCCCTCGAACTTCGATCCGGCCGCCACGTATCCCGTGATCAACTACCTCTACCCGGGACCGCAGAGCGGAAGCGTGGGGAGCCGGAACTTCCGCGCCGCGCACCGCGACCTGCAGTCGCTGGCCGAACTCGGGTTCGTCGTCATCGAACTCGACGCGATGGGGACGCCGAGGCGCTCGAAGACGTTCCAGGACGCCTACTACGGGAACATGGGCGACAACGGGCTCCCGGATCAGATCGCGGGCATCCGCCAACTCGCGGAGCGCCACCCCTGGATCGACATCGACCGGGTCGGGATCTACGGCCACTCCGGCGGCGGCTTCGCCTCCACCTCCGGGATCCTGCGCTACCCCGACTTCTACAAGGTCGCCGTCTCCCAGGCCGGGAACCACGACAACCGCAACTACGAGGACGACTGGGGCGAGAAGTACCAGGGGCTGCTCGAGGAGTACGCCGACGGCGCCACGAACTACGACAACCAGGCGAACCCGCTCGTGGCCGAGAACCTCAAGGGCAAGCTCCTCATCGCGCACGGCACGATGGACACGAACGTCCCGCACTCGAACACGATGCTGGTCGTCGACGCCCTCATCGCCGCGAACAAGGACTTCGACCTCCTGCTCCTCCCGAACCGCGGCCACGGCTTCGGCAACGAGCCCTACATGATGCGCCGCCGCTGGGACTACTTCGTCCGCCACCTCCTCGGTGCCGAGCCGCCCCCCGAGTACGAGTTCGGCAAGCTGCAGCCCCTGGTTCCATAAACCCACCGACCGTCTCGGTCTGGCGGCCGCGTCTCCGATGTTTCCCCCGGATGTGACCGGGCAGGACGTTCTCGCGTCATCGGGATGACGGGCAGGCCTCCGGCTTCGGAGGAGACCGCGCTCCCGACTCCTGGAGGACATCGATGAAACGCCTCGCTGCGCCCTTGACGCTTGCGATCGTCCTGTCGGGCTGCGGACCGATGATCATGACCCGGCCGGCGAACGTCGACGCGGGTGGATTCGACTGCGTGAGTGCGACGCTGCAGCGCCTCGGATACATGATCACGGCCGGTGACCGCTCACTCGGGTTTGTAAGAGCCGAGCGCACGCATGGGCTGTTTCGGGAAACCGATGTCCTGGTCGTCAACTACGTCGCCGCCGGCACGGTGGACGACGAATCGGAGGATACGATCCAGGTGAGGGTCTCCCGGCCCAGCGGGAAAGCTCCGAGCAGCAACGGTGTCTCCGACGCCGAGCAATTGCTGGACCGGTGCGGGAAGCTCTGAACCACGCCCTGGAACCCGACATTAGACCGACCTGGGGTGCGGCCCGAACCGCGGCTACCGTCTCCATGGAGGCAACGATGTAACGTCGGCGGGTCATCCGATCACCGATAGGCTGATCGTGAACCTCTGAGACCACGGGACTCCGCATGCGTGAAAGGGAGCGGCCGACCCCATCATCGAGGGTCACCGCCTTCGCCATTCTGCTGGCCGCTATCCTGCAGGGAACGGCTTCCGCGCAGACGCGAGAATCGGTTCCCTCCAATACTCCTGCTTCGGATCCGGCGGAGGACGCCTACCTGGACGAGACCGCCCGTCGGCTCGTGCTCGGGTTGAAGGCCGCTCGGGACACCGCACGCCTGACCATCGACGCGTACACGGCGTTGATCCGTGAGCGGATCGGCTCCGAGGTTCCCTCCTACGAGCGCAATCGTCCCTCGCTGCACGGCGAACGCACGGCCCGCGTGCGGTGGTCGCGTGACGAGCCCGCCATCGTGCACGTGCTCGCGGCACGGTTCCGGCAGCCAATCTTCGATCCCGACGATTCGGAGTTCTTCGGTGGGCTGCGGGCGGAACAGTTCGCGGCCGACCCGCTGGGCGACCCGTTCAAGTTCGGCTTCCTGGAGGCCGAGACCATCACGCGCAGCCCGCTGGGGCCGGCAGCCGAGCGCTACTACCAGTTCCGTTCCGGGGATACGATCGCGGTGCGGTTGAGCAACGGGAGCGCCCTGCGGGCGGTCGCCGTCACGGTGATTCCCCGCTACTCGAGCATCCGCCTCGTGTCCGCGATCATGTGGATCGACACGGAATCCTTCGGGCTCGCACGCGTCGCCTACCGGCTGGCCAAACCGGTCGACCGCGAGATGAACTGGCACCTCCGGAGCGGCGGGCGCTGGAGCCCGCGACTGTATCTCGACGTCGGTCCCCGTGATTCCGCCGACAGTGCACCCGCACCCGATTCAACCCCCCAGCGTCCCAGCTTCTTCGACCGGCTGGTCAACGGGGCGTTCAACGAGGTCTGGCCTCGCCTGCGGTGGGATATTTCGACGGTGGTCGCGGAGTACGAACTCTGGGAGATGCGCCACTGGTTGCCCCGAAGCGTGACCTGGCGGTCGGACATCAGTGCGATGGAGGGCGTCACGGCCTCCGGCCTCGCGCCTCTCTCGGCTCCGCTGATGATCGACTGGACACTCGAAGTCGAGGACATCCGCGAACGCGGCGCGGGAGCCACGCCGGGGACGCCCGCAACGGCCGCGGCGGCGTTTCGGCTCTGGCGCCAGGAGGGGGACAGCATCAGCGCGGCGCTGGAGGAGGCGGAACCCGGCGAGATGGTCACGATCACGCCGGCCGACCGGGAGGCCCTGGTCGCGAGCGACCTGTTGCCCGCGACCGTATGGGAGGAGGATGGCGCCGTCGACGATGCCGCCATCGGGCGGATTGCGGCCGAACTCGCGGCCATCGGCGTCGGCGACCGAGGGGAGCCCGCCGAGGGAGGGGAGCGCGCCGAGGCTCCGAGCCCCTGGCTCTTCGATCCCCCCGGCACGACGCTGAGACTCCTGCGGTACAATCCCATAGAGGGGATGTCGCTGGGAACCCGCCTGCAGCGCGACCTCGGCTGGGGGCGCGCGGCGCTGACGGCGAGGGTCGGAACCGCAGGCGTGGCGCCGGACGTCGACCTCACCCTGCAGCGCACCCACCCCGGCCACACGATGTTCCTGTCCTTCTACCGGTCGTTGCGGAGCGGCGCGCCGGGCGCAGGGGCGGCCACGCCCGGTCTCTTCGTGACTGGAGACGCCGCGGGCTTCCATTGGTCGCACGGCGCCGCGCTTCGGTTCCTGCCTGGCGTCGGCGAGCGGAACTGGCTGTCCCTCCGCCTCTTCGCCGAGCAGGACGCCGAAATCGCGACCGACATCCGGCGCAACCGGATCGGGACGGCCGTCGCGTGGCGGCCCTGGTGGGGAGGGCAACGGCCCGGGTCAATCGGCGTCGGCGGCCACGTCGGCGTCCGAGCATCGGCGGGGGACAATCCACACGTGCGCGCCATCGTCGAGGGGGCGCTGGTGATCCCCCTGTCATCCGGCCTGTTGCTGGGAATGCGGGCGGGCACGGCCCGGGTGTGGGGCGACCCGGCGCCGTACCATCTCTGGCACACCGGTACCAGCGGCCACTGGCTCCGGGGCCACGCGCGATCGGTCGGCGGCACGCAACTCCACATGGCGAGAATCGACCTGCAGCGACGGATCGGCTTTCTCCGCCTCTCCGTGTTCGGCGACTGGGCTTCCGCCGGAGGCGACAACTTCTACGCGGTGGGAGCGGGACTCGTCTTTCTAGACGGCCTCATCCGACTGGATGTGGCCCACGGCCTGGGGCGGGGCGGAGGGGGTGCGGCCGGCCCCACCCTGAAGCTGCACCTCCGCCTCGGCGCAATCTTCTAGCCCTCAAGGCCGAGTGGCTACAGCCGGAGTCTTCTCTGGATGTTGAATCCGAGGCGCCACGAGTTCGTGTCGAAGAAGTCCTCGGCGGCGCCAGCGAGCGTATGCGTCGGATTCATCCGGTGCTGATTCGTGACGACGATCTTGAAGAAGTGCCCGGGCGTGCGGATTTCGACGCCGAAAGAGGCGGAATCGTACTCCTGGTCCTTCCTCGAGCCGCTGAAGATCCACTCGGCGAAGAGGCTCCACATGCGGCTGAGGTAGATCTGGCCGGTCGCACCGACGGAAACCGCGGTCTCCCGGTCGGAGTCCTCGATTCGCGGATTCCAGAGGAGCGTGGGCACGACACCAAGTGCGACGCGGTCCGCGACCCTGGTGTTGGCGATCACCTGGACATAGGCCTGCATCTCGTTGTCCGCGGCCGTGCCGTCGTCGCGACCGCCGGCGTAGATGCTGCTGCGGGGCGCGAGCGCGTGCCCGTGGCCGGCGTGGCTGTCGTCCGGCTCGACCTGCAGGTTCCACGCCATGCCGGTCTGCGCAGCGAACTCGACGGGACCGGTGGCGCCATCGAGCCGCAGCCCGGCGAAACGGGCGTTGAACTCCAGGTTGTCCAGGCTGTTGGAACGAAGCACGCCGATGGTGACGTGGTCCTGGGGCGTATACGCCAATCCAAGGCGATTCAACACGAATCCGTCGAGCCCCCAGAGGTCGCTCGCACCGCCCGACACGTAACCGAACCGATGGGAGATCTCGATGTGCAGGTCGCCCGCGCGCGACGGAGCCGCGGTCGGCAGAGTCGCGGACTGCGTGGAGGCGAAGACGTTCTGGGCGACAGCTGCACCCGGCGAACCCAGACAGACCGCGAGGACTCCGATGACCGTTTGTCGTAACGATCCCAAAATCAACATGCGTGGCTCCGTCAACGCCACGAGGTTCCGGCGTGCCTTGAAATGGCTGATCTCTCTCACCTCGTCCTCATCCTCTCGTAGTGGCATCTGCGGGAAGACCTGACCGTCGGCTCAGTAATGATCTCGGGCGGACAGGAAGTAGACTCGCGTGGCCGTGACCCGATAGATCAAGCGATGCTCTCCATCGATTCGGCGGGACCACGAACCGGCGAACTCTCCGCGCAGCGGCTCCGGTTTTCCAAGGCCGTCGAACGGATCCCGCAGCGTCGACCGAACGAGCTTGAACACCCGTCGAGCACGCTTGGGTTTCGTTCGGGTCCAATACTCCAGATCCCGCAGACACTGAGGCGCGAGGACGGCGTCCCGCGTGCTCTTCCCGTCAGGCGCCTTCAAGGCCAAGCCGTCGGGCGAGCTCGTCGAGGTCCACAGGCTCTCCCTGCCCACTTTCGACCCAGGCGATCGCTTCCCGCAATCTCTGGGCGTTCTTCGGTGAGCGAAGTACGTATACCGTTTCCATCCACGAGCTGAGGTCTTCCGCGGCGATCAGGGCAACCGGCGCCTTGCCCCGGCGCCGAATCAGGACCGGTTCGTGCGTGTCGGTGACCTGGTCCATCAACGTGGCGAGGTTCTTACGGGCCCCGGTGTAGGTCGTCTCCCGAATCATCTTCGACTCCCTCATCCTGTTCTCAGGTACTGGTACAGGTATCCTGTACCCTAATCTTCGCAGCTGGACCAAACCAGTTACCCCTCCCGCGCAGCAAGTTCTCGAACGATCTTGGTAGACCAGAGATACCGGTTGGCCAACAACGCCGGATCAACGCGGCAAGGAGAAGGTGTCCATGCGAACCAGGTGGCGGAGACTTGGTGTGTGCGCGGCGCTCGTATTCTCGGCGTGCGCGGACGGTGGAGCGGACCGGGTGCCGCCGCCGAGCGATGAGTGGACGTACTACGGTGGGCAGAACTCCTTCAACCGGTATTCGCCGCTCACGCAGATCGATCGTGAGACCGTCGATGCGGTGCAGGTGCTGTGGCGGCGGCCGGCCGTCGACGGCGCGCTGACGGCCGAGTATCCGGACCTCGATTTCAACAACTACCTGCGCGGAACGCCCGTCCTCGTCGAAGGGACGCTGTACGCGCCGAACGCCGTCGGGCTTGTCGAGGCCTTCGATCCGGGGACGGGCGAGACGCGCTGGTTCCAGCGGCCGGAGTCGGAGGAAGACGTGCGCGGGCGGAGCTTCCGGGGCGTCGCCTACTGGCGCGGCGCCGGTACGGGTAGCGGGGACGGTGGTGCCGACGGCGGTGACGGGGATTCCGCCGGGCGGATCATCTCCGTGCGCGGGCCCGCGATGTACGCGCTCGATGCGGCGACCGGCGAGCCGATCGCGTCGTTCGGCGATGGCGGACGGGTGGACCTGCAGCTTCCGGCGGGGGGACGGTACGGCTGGAGTTCGGGACCGATCGTGGTCGGCGACGTCATCGTCCTCGCGGGGACCGTGGACGGGGCCGGGGACGGCGGCACCGAGTGGCGGGGGAGCGTGCGGGAGGACATCCGCGGCTTCGACGCCCGCACCGGCCGGCTCCTGTGGACGTTCCACGTGATCCCGGAGGAGGGGGAGTTCGGGGCGGACACCTGGGGCGGCGGGTCGCTTGCCGAGTCCGGCGACCTCGGCTCGTGGTGCTGCCTGAGCGCGGACGACGAACTGGGCTACGTCTACGTGCCGCTCTCGGCGCCGACCTCCGCCTACTACGGGGGACACCGGCCCGGCGACAACCTGTTCTCGAACAGCCTCGTGGCGCTCGACGCGGCGACGGGCGAGCGCGTGTGGCACTTCCAGATGGTGCACCACGACATCTGGGAGTACGACACCGTGGGCCCGCCCGTGCTGGGCCGGATCCACGTGGACGGGCGCCCGATCGACGCGGTCATGCAGGCGAGCAAGACGGCCTTCCTCTACACCTTCGATCGCCGAACCGGGGAGCCGGTGTGGCCGATCGAGGAGGTGGAGGTGCCGCAGTCGACCGTGCCGGGCGAGGCGACGTCGCCGACGCAGCCGATTCCGAGCCGCCCGCCCGCCTTCGACCGCCAGGGAGTGACGCCGGAAGATCTGATCGACTTCACGCCCGAGATCCGCGAGCGGGCGCTCGCGCTGGCGGACTCGCTCGTCATGGGGCCGCTGTTCACGCCGCCGATGGAGCGGGGGACGGCGGAAGGGAAGATCGGGACGTACGTCATCCCGGGCGCGTGGGGGGCGGGGAACTGGAACACGGGCGCGTTCGACCCCGAGACGGGCGTCTACTACGCGGTGTCGCACACGCTCCCGAACGTCTGGAGCCTGTCGGAGAACTCCGAACCGGGGGAGATGGAGTTCGGCACGCAGGGCGGGTGGCCGCGGGCCGAGATCGAGGGCCTGCCGCTCGTGAAGCCGCCGTGGGGACGGATCACGGCGATCGACATGAACCGGGGCGAGCACCTGTGGATGGCGGCGAACGGCGACGGTCCCAACGATCATCCGCTTCTCGAGGGCCTGGACCTTCCGCCGCTCGGGAACGCGAACCGACCGGCGCCGCTCGTGACGGGGTCGCTGCTCTTCATCGGGGAGGGGAGCAACGCCGTCATCGGGACGCCGGACACGCACTGGGGGACGACCTTCCGGGCCTACGACAAGGCGACCGGAGAGGTGGTGTGGGAGACGGAACTCCCGTCCGGGACGACGGGCGGGCCGATGACGTACGTCCACGAGGGGAAGCAGTACATCGTGGTCGCCGTCGGGGGGAGCGAGCAGCCGGCCGAGTACGTGGCGCTGGGCCTGCCGTGAGGGGCGCTTGATGAGCCGCCTTTGGTCCCGCGCGGCAGGGGTGGCCGCGCAAACGCCGGAGTCGCGCAACCGGTACGTGGACTTCCTGCGCGCCCTCTCGATCGGCGCCGTCGTGGTCGGCCACTGGATCCAGGCGGCGCCGTACACGGGCGGCGGGGACATCGCGCTCTCGAGCGCGCTCGAACACCAGTCGTGGACGCGGTGGCTCACGTGGGTCTTCCAGGTGATGCCGATCTTCTTCCTCGTCGGCGGCTACTCGAACGGCGTCTCGTGGCGATCCGCCAGCGACCGGGGGCAGAGTTACGCGGAGTGGCTGGACACGCGGCTCCGGCGACTGCTCGGCCCGGTCCTCGCCCTGCTCGCGGTATGGGTGCTGCTCGGCGTCGGCATGGGACTCGGGGGTGTGGACGCGACCCTCGTCGGCGACCTGTCGCAGATGGCGCTGATCCCGATCTGGTTCCTCGCCGTCTACGTCATGGTCGTGCTCATCGTGCCGCTGACGTACGCGGCCTGGCGGCGCTACGGGCTGTGGTCGTTCTGGGTGTTGGTGGCCGCCGCGGTCGTGGACGATGTCCTCTTCCTCGCCGCCGATCTGACCGTCGTGGGCTGGGCCAACTACGCCTTCATCTGGGTCGCCGTCCACCAGTTGGGGTACGCGTGGCGCGACGGGTACGCGGCGGGCCTGCGGAAGGGCGCGGCGTGGGCCGCCCTGGGCGCGGCGGCGCTCGTCGGGATGGTGACGCTCGGGCCGTACCCGGTCAGCATGGTGAGCGTCCCCGGCGACGAGATCAGCAACTCGCTGCCGCCGAAGCTGCCGATGCTGGCGCTGGCGCTCGTCCACACCGGGCTGCTGCTGTCGATCGAGGGCCCCATGCGGCGCTGGCTCGGGCGCGCGGTCCCGTGGACGGCGACGGTGCTCGTGAACGGGATGATCATGACGATCTTTCTCTGGCACCTGACGGCGGCGACGTTGGTCGTCGGCGCGGCGCTCCTCCTGGGCGGTGTGGGCCTCGGCGTCGACCCCGCCTCCGGCGCGTGGTGGACCGTCCGGCCGCTGTGGTTCGCCCTGTACGCGGTGGTGCTCGTCCCGTGCGTGCTCGCATTCGGGCGGCTCGAGCGCGGCGGCCGCCGAGAAGGGACGCGCCCGGGTTGGCTGCTCGCGGCCGGCGGGACGGCGGCCTGCGCCGGACTGGCGCTCCTCGCCCTGGGCGGCATCGCGGCGGACGGGGCCGGCCCGCTCGGCCTGAGGCTGTGGGTACTGGCGCTCCCCTTCGCCGGCGCGGCCCTGGCCGGCGTGAACCCGCTGGCGCGGTAGACGGTTTTCACTGGAGGTAACGATGCGTGTCGCAAGGTTCCCGCTCCTGATCTCCGGCCTCCTGGTTACGCCCGGGTTCGCCTTGGCCCAGACCCTTCCGACGGTGCCCGGATACACCGCCTCGGGATTCGCGGCCTCCATCGCGCTCGTCGGGGACGACATCCTCGTCTCGCGCAACGGGGCCGAGATCCGACTCCCGACCTACCCCGAGGCGGGCGCCGTGTACGTGTTCCGGCGCGGCGGCGATGCCGCCTGGGCCGTGGAGGGGACGGTGCGGCCGGGGGCGGGCGCGGTGGGCGACCAGTTCGGCACCGACATCGCCCACGCCGGGGAGCGGCTCCTCGTCGGCGCCCCGGGTGCGGCGGAGATGCGCGGTCGCGCCTACCTGTTCGAGCGCCGGGAAGGGGAGTGGGTCGAGCGCGCCACGCTGGATCCCGCGACGGAGCCGCGCGCCGGCGCGGGGAGCGCCGTCGCCATCGCCGGCGACGCCGCGTTTCTCGGCGCTCCGGGCGGACTCGGTGACCTGCCGCGCTTCGGCCAGCCGGCGCCCGCGCAACCCGGGGCCGTCTACGTCTACGCCGTGGGGCCGGACGGCGCGGCCGCGATGGCGGCCCGTCTCACGAGCCCATCGCCGGAGGGGGCGGACCGCTTCGGCGCCGCCCTGGTCGCGGCCGGCGACCTGCTCGTCGTGGGCGCACCCGGGAGCGATGGCGGCCGGGGCGCCGTGTACCGCTTCGAGCGCGAGGGCGACGCCTGGCGGCCTGCCGGCGCGTTCGTGCTGGAGGGCCTCACGGCCGGAGCCCGCTTCGGCGCGTCGCTCGTCCTGGACGGCAGCACGCTGTTCGCGGGCGCGCCCGGACAGGCGGGCACGGGCGTCGTCGCGGCGTTCGACGTGAGCGAGCCCCCCGGGGCGCCACAACTCGTGAGTCCCCCGGAAGGCTCCGACGCGACCGGTTTCGGCGCCTCGCTGGCCGTCGGCGGCGGGCTGCTGTGGGTTGGCGCGCCCGGCACCGCCGCGGGGGCCGGAGCGGCGTACGCCGTCGACCCGACCTCGCTCGACCACGTTCAGTCCGTCGACGCCGCTCCGTTCGGTCCCGGGGCCGCCTTCGGGTCCAGCCTCGGAGCCGGGGCGGAGATGACCGTGGTCGGAGCCGGCCAGGCGGACCTCAGGCTCGGCGCGGCCGCCGTCCTCGAGCCCTCGGACGCCGAAGGCTCCTGGGTGGCTTCGGGCACGCTGCGGGACCCGGAGCGGCCGAACATGACGGCCATCTCGGGCGAGACCGTGAGCTGCCAGGACGGGACCGCGCTCGACTACGCCTGCACGGACGTGGATCTCGTCGCCTTCCTCCCGCTCGCCGAACTCGGCGCGGGCCCCACGTCGATCGCGAACGACATCTGGGGCTGGACCGATCCCGAGACGGGCCGCGAATACGTCCTCCTCGGCAAGTCCAACGGCACGTCCTTCGTCGACATCACCGACCCCAACGCGCCGGTCTACGTGGGCGAACTCCCGCTCACCGAAGGGGGCGTCGAGAACCTGTGGCGCGACATCAAGACCTATGCGGATCACGCCTTCATCGTGGCGGACAACGCCGGCGCGCACGGCGTCCAGATCTTCGACCTCACCCAGTTGCGCGACGTGCGCGATCCCCCGGTGATGTTCGCGGAGACGGCCCACTACGACGGCGTGTTCAGTTCGCACAACATCGTGATCAACGAGGAGACCGGGTTCGCGCACGCCGTCGGCAGCAGCGGCGGGGGCGAGGCGTGCGGCGGCGGCCTCCACATGATCGACATCCGCGATCCCCGGAACCCGCGCTTCGCCGGCTGCTTCGCGGACCCCGACATCGGCGGCTTCCTCGGCGGCGGCTACACGCACGACGCCCAGTGCGTCGTCTACGCCGGACCCGACGAGGACTACGTCGGACGGGAGATCTGCTTCCACGCTTCGATCGACGCGCTCGGGATCTCCGACATCACCGACAAGGAGAATCCGGTCGCGCTCGCGAGCGCGAACTACCCGGGCGCGGTCGCTGCCCACCAGGGGTGGCTCACGGAGGACCACCGCTACTTCTTCCTCGGCGACGAACTCGACGAGGAAGGCGGCACCGTCTCGAACACGCGGACGCTCGTGTGGGACGTGGAGGAACTCGACGATCCGGTGCTGGCGACGGAGTACTTCGCGGAGACGCGCGCAATCGACCACAATCAGTACGTGCGCGGCGACTTCCTCTACCAGTCCAACCTGCTGGGCGGCCTCCGGATCCTCGACATCCGCGACCCGGAGAACCCGGTCGAGGTGGCGTTCTTCGACACCGTGCCGACGGATGACGACGCGACCGCCTTCGGCGGGACGTGGAGCAACTACCCGTACTTCGAGAGCGGCGTGATCGCCGTGTCGAGCTGGAACGAGGGGCTGTTCCTGCTCAGAAAACGCCCGCCCGTCCTCGTCCCGTGAGTCCGCGTCGTTGCTGGCGTGGGCTACCCTTGAGGCTAGATTTTTGTGATGATGGATTCGATGGGGTAGGTGCCGGGCAACGAAGCCGCGCACCGAGTCACCGTGGTAGAGGATATCCAGGATGGAAGCACATAGTTCCGGCGCCTCGATAGCGGCGGGCCGACGGGTCGTCGAGCCCTCCGTCGCGAACGCGCTGCCGCACTTCGTCCCGCTTCTCATCTTTCCGCTCGTGTTCGCCGCCGCCATGTACGGCGGCTGGTGGCTCGCGGGTCCGTTCGTCTTCTTCATGCTCGCGGACCGGTTCGACCACCTCTTCGGCCTCGAGGAGCGGAACATGGATCCGGCCACGACCCGCGAGAGCCAGTTGTTCCTGTACAAGCTCTCGCTCTGGTTGTGGGCCGCGTTCTGGCCGCTGGCCTTCGTGTTCGCGCTCTGGCAAGTGCTGGTCGTCGGCCGCCTCTCCCTCTGGGAGATGGGTGTCACGGCCGCCATCCTGACGCTCGTCGCGCAGACGGTGTTCATCGTGGGCCACGAACTGGTGCATCGGCGGGCTCTGTGGGAACGGCGCCTCGGCGAGTTCCTGCTGGCCTCCGTCTCCTACCCGCACTATGCGACCGAGCACGTCTACATCCATCACCCCCGCGTGTGTACGCCGCTCGACCCCGGATCCGCGCCGAAGGGCCTGAGCTTCTGGCAGTATCTGCCTGCCGAGGTGGCGAACAACCTGGTAGGCGCCTGGCGGTTCGAACGCCGCCGGCTGACCCGCCGTCACCTGCCGCTGTGGCACTACACGAACGCGTTCTGGCGCTACACCGTGCAGATCGTCTTCTGGTACGGGTTGATCCTGTGGTGGGGCGGCCCCTGGGCCCTGCTGCTCTACCTTGCGCTGTGCGGCAGCGTCGTCTTCTCGATGAAGATCAGCAACTACGTGCAACATTACGGGCTGCGGCGCATCCGCATGCCCACGGGCAGGTACGAGCCGGTCAAGCCGAGGCATGCCTGGAGCGCGGCCTACAAGTTCACCAACTGGCTGTACTACAACATGCAGCGCCACGCCGACCACCATACGTCCAACCATCGTTATCCGCTGTTGCAGCATCACGGCGAGGCCGCCTCCCCGCAGCTCCCGGGCAGCTACGCCCAGATGAACGGCATGGCGCTCTTTCCGAAGCGGTGGTTCGAGACCATCGATCCGCTGCTCGACCGTCAGCGGGCCCAGTTCTATCCGGAGATCGACGACTGGAGCGCCTACGACAGCCGGGCGTTCGCGGCGCGTCCCGACGCGTTCGACGTCATCGCGGAGATTCACGCCGCCGCCCCCGGTCTCGCCGGGTGGATAAACCGCTCGCCGGCCCTGCTCGACACGCTGCGGGAGCGGGAATTCACGGACCTTGAGCTGCCGGAGGGATTCCTGTCGGATTCGGAATCGGAGGCGATCGCCCGGTGCGGGCTGGCGCGCCTGTACTGGACGCACGAACTCAGCCTCTCCGAAATGCGGGCCCAACTCGACGACATCCCCGTGCAGGACGCCGGCGAGGCGGTCGAGGCGGCGCTGGAGTGGTCGAACGGCAAGGTCTTCCAGATCGCCGTGCACGCGATGCGTGGCAGCCTGTCCGTGAGCGAGGCGACGACGGCGCTGTCGCGCGTCGCCGAAGCCTCCATCGTCACCGTCCTGGCGGCGGTCGAGGAGGACTTCGCCGATCGCGGCGTTCCGGAGGCCAGCGGCGGCGTGGCGGTCGCGGTTCTGGGACCGCTGGCAGACGGGGAGGCGCTGCCGGGCGCGGAGCTCGATGTCCGCTTCGTGTACGACGGCGGCCCGGCCAGGTACTACGAAGCGCTGTGCCGCCGCGTCCGCAAGGCGTTGCGTGCGCTGTCGCGAAACAACCTGCTGCTGGCGCCGGTCCCGCGCGGCGGGCTGGACGGCCTCCACTCTCTCGCCGAGTTCGAGGAACAGCTCCGGAATCCCGGTTCGGGTCGCGAGCTTGTGGCGCTCGCGGGGGCGCGCTGCGTGTTCGTGTCGGGCGACAGCGGGATTGAGGATCGGTTCGCGCAGACGCTGGGAGGCGCTCTGGGACACAGTGCCGCCCGCGAGGTGCTGATGGCCGAGTCGCGCGAAGCCACCCCGAGCGACGTCGAACCGGATCTGTCGTCCCGCGATACCGCGTCCCCGGCTGCCACCGACATCGCCGCGCTTGCGCACCCCGAACAGGGGGGGCACAAGGCTTGACTTAATCCTTCGGAATAGCCACTCCTGTGAGAGTGGTGATGGTTCCCAATGCAGAAACGACGGAGAATGCCATGAGAAGCGGCGATGAAATGCTTGCGCAGATCGTTGAGAAGTCCACCGTGGACGCGGGATTCAGGCAACAGCTTCTCGCGGATCCCAAGACGGCGATCAGCGGCGAATTGGGCATCACGATTCCCGATTCGATGAACATCCAGATCCATGAGAGCGACATGCAGACGGTGCATCTCGCCTTGCCGCCGGATCCGCACATCACCGAGGAGCAGATGGAGGCCATCTCGGCCGGCCTCTGCTGCTGCTGGTAGCTCACCGCGGCCGGCGAGACCCGACAGCCGGCCTCTGAAACACCCGGCCTCGGCGAGGTCAGTTGACATCTGGCTTCGCCGAGGTCGGCGTTTTAAGTGCGGACTTCCCGCGCGCTCCTCACGCGATCACGGGCGCGGGATTCAGGTCGGCTTCGGCGAGCGGGGACTCCCGGTAGCCCAGGCTGACGGGCACGTCGTACAGGCGCCCGGCCGCGAACCTTGCCCAGAAGTGGCGCATGCCCGGCACGATGACCCGCGCCACGGGCATGCCGATATCGGGCCGCGTCTGATCCAGCACAAGGAACTCCAAGCCCCTCGCCTCGACGAGCGCGCGGCAATTCTCCACATCTTCGCGCGTGTCCGCCGATTCGGTCACCGGATAGTGCGAAGCCGTGCGGGGCGGCTCGTCCGGCGCCGGCGCCAGCCAGGCACAGTCGGCGAGCCGGGCGGTCTTCCACCACCATAGGGCCAGCGGATCATCGATCCTGGGCCGGCCGTCCCCCGCCCCGGGACGCGGCAGCCAGGTGAGGCACTGGTTCAATTCGCAAAGCGCGCGCAGGGCTGCTATGCGCGGGTCGGCGTGGGTCCCGGCACCGTAGATGATGTCCTCGGTCCGGGCGTCCGGCCGGCGCGAGAGCGCAACGAAGGTGGGGATGCCGATATCGGAGGTGACGTCGAGCATCCATAGATCCCGCTCGTGGCGGCCGTAGTAGTCGGAGGCCGCTGCGACGTACTCGTCGTCGAAGCTGGAAAGATCGACGACCGGCACGCGCAACCGGTTATACCACCAGATGGCGAACGCATCGCGCTCGGCCAGTTCGTAGAAGCCCTGCAGGATGGCCTCTTCCAGGGTGTTGCCCGCGGCGCAGCCGTTCGAGTCGGCGATCAGGTCCGAGGGGCCGCGCTCCTCGGCCGGCATGCTGTAGAGGATGGACGTCGGCAGGTAGCGGTGCCGCTGCTGCGTCAGCGACCACACCGGCGTCCAGTCGATTTCGGCGTCGGGCTCGAGACGCGGCGGGACGACGTTGTAGGGGTGGCCTTTCGCGTTGATGCTCCCCGCCTCGTCGAGCTGACGCTCGCTGAACAGCTGCACCTCGTTCGGGTGGATCGCCTCTCCCCTTCCGAACTCGCTGAATCGCTTGCGGATACGGATCTCGTCCCCATGACGGGCGCCCGAATAGCGTTCGACCGCCTCGCAGAGGGCACTGACCTTGGACTGCTGTCGTGTGCTGCCCTTGCCGGCGCTCTTGCTGCGCAGGCTGCGCCTGAGCGAACTCAGGCTCCGGCTTCTCATGCCGAGATTGCTCCCGGCCCAGTAGACGTGCAGCCAGGAGTCGGCCTCATCGGTGGTGCGCGACAGCCAGGTCACGACGCCGCTGATCGGGCTCACCAGGTGCCGGTACTTCGCCAGGGTGGCACCCGGCGCCACGGCGCGCGCGCCGCCGCTGTTGCGATGGGCCTTGGGGCTCGCCTTCAGAGACACCGGAACCGGTGGTCGATCCGGTCGGTGCAAGGCTTCGTCGCCGCAGGTCCGGCACTGCGGCCGACGCACGACCCGATGCTGCGAGCTTTCGAAGGTGGCGACATTCATCGCGATGGCCTGTTCGTGAATCGGGGCCGACTCACCCAGCACCAGCCACTTGACGATCTCCGCCGCGATCAGCCCGCACATCGCTTCCAGCACGGCGGGCTGAGCCGCGAACGGCCGGAAGGCGGCGTCCTCGCCGGCGACGTTGCGCAGGAAACCGTGGACTTCCCGGTGGCTGCGCAGGCGGTACGCGAGGCAGTCCCAGCACGGCCCCTGCCTGTCCGCCCGAAAGATGGGGCCGAAGAGCGGCTCCATGCCGCTCGGCCGCACCGGCGTCCACGGCGCTCCCGCCTCGAGCTGACGCCGATTCACCTCCGCGAGATGTGCTTCGAGATAGTCGCCGCAGACCACAACGGTGAGCCTGGGCTCGCCGGTCCCCACCCTGGCGCCGTTCGCCTCCAGGTGCCGGACGAGCCCGCCGTCGTCGCCCTCGACCGTGACGCGCGACTGCGCCAGCCGCTCCTCGACCCAGCGCGGCGACGCGCCGAGCGACGACCAGTAGGCTGCCTGGCGCCGGTCCATGCCGTGATCGGCGGAGACCAGGTAGCCCTTGGCCGCGAACGCGGCGATGGCCGCAAGGACATCGGTCGCCGCGTGGGCGCCCTCGAGGGCCGCGACAATCTCGTCCCGGGGGCGCCGACCGTCGAGCAGCGGCAGCAGATCGCAGTGCAGCTTGCCGTGCAGCAGCGTGTTGAACGACTCGGAGACGAGAAGCACCTGCGCCTCGCCGATCTCGTGGAATCGGAGGTGCGGGGTGAGCGCGGGAAGCTTGACCATGCCCCGGTCCGCACGCGTCGTTCGGGTCAGGATCCCCTGCCGGGGAGGCGCGTGCTTACGGGCCGCATCACCCGGCACGCTCAGGTCCCCAGCACTTCGACGAGACGCTCCAGGGCCTCAATGCAGAACGCGGAGGTCACGGCCTCGGATCCATGCCCGATCTGGCCGACCACGCCCCACTTCAACGTTTGGTCGCCGAACGCGAGCAGCTCCGGCCAACTGCCGTCCTCGCGCTGCAAGCTCATCAGCATCTCCACCTCGCGCTTCGCATCGATGCGCTCGAGGCTTCCGATGTTGTAGAGCGCCGTCACCGCCTGAGCGGTCTGAAGGACATTGCCGAATCCGCCCTCCTCGTCACGCAGGCCGAGGATGCGATCCGCGAGGACCGGGCGCAGGGGATCCAGGGCGGGCTCCGCACGAATCATCGCGCGGGTGATCGCATAGTAGATCGAGACCGTGTCGGGATACCACTTCGATGAGCCCTCGAGGTTGCCCTCGGTCACCAGGGCTTCCAACCATCGCCGGGCATCCCTGGTTCCCGGATGGTCGCCCAGGTAGGCGAGGACATTCGCGTTGACGACCGGGTCGGCCTCGATACGAAAGCGCGACACGACGTCGGGTTCGTCTTCCGCCAGCACCCAGGTCATGAAGCGGCCTGCCTCATCGCGATTCGCCAGCATCCCCGGAACGTTCCTCCCCAGCCAGATCCAGGGGTGCGTCCCGATGACGAGCGAACAGAGTGAGGTACTGTCGAGATCCGGGGGCAGGTGACGGTAGTACCGCCACCATCCGGGATATTCGATGGTGTCGATGAGATACGCCTTCGTAGCGGTGCATATCGCCCTGGCCTGCGGCTCATCGGAGCTCTCGAGGGCAAGCGCGCAGAGAGCCGACACGAAAGGAGGCCTCTCGAAATGCCTCGGGATCTCCGGGTCGGCCACATTGAACCGGATGCAGTGCCAGGCCCCATTCTCGTCGATCGCGGATTCCAGGAAGGCAAGCCCGCGGCGGATCCCTTCCCTCGCCGCCCTGGCCAGCGCCCCGGAGGTGGCCCCGCTGCTTCGGGCCCCCTCTTCTTTCGGCGCAGGGGGGCGAAGGGGCGGCGCGGGGTCGTGGAGTGTCCTTCGAAGAAACTCGAGCGACGCCGCACCGGTCCTTGCCTCCTCTCGTTCGGCCTCGCTGAGCTTGCTCCGCGGCGGGAGCACCACATGCGTCGCGGCATACGTCTCTTCGTGCACGTGAATCTCATGGTCCTCGGCCAGCGTCACCCCGAATTCCGCCTCGATGGTCTCCCTGGGGTTCCGGAGAAGACGTTCGCGAAAGTCGCTGTCTTCAGCCGCTCTTGATGCGAGGAGATCGTCCGCGTCCATGGGTCCCTTCATCGATCAGGCGACCTGCCTCCTGACCAGGTCTCTGAACACCCCGTCGGCCTCCATGAGTTCGTTGAAGGAGCCGCTCTGTACGACTCTTCCGGCCTGCAGCACATAGATGCGATCGGCCTGTTCCAGCGTGGACAGGCGGTGCGCGATGACGATCCGGGTGGAGGTCAGGGCGGTGAGGTTTCGCATGACCTTGGCCTGGCTCTCGTTGTCCAGCCAGTTGGTCGCCTCGTCGAAGAGCATGATTCGCGGGCTGCCGATCACCGACCGGGCGATCGAAACGCGCTGACTCTCGCCGCCCGACAGGACAGCCCCGCTCGTGCCGACCATGGTCATCATGCCCATGGGCATGCCCTTGATCTCCTGTTCGACGTCGGCGACTCGCGCCGCCGTCCATACCTCGTCGCTCGCCACCTCGTCGTGGTGACCGACGAGATTGTCCCAGATATCCAGGGGATGGAGTCCGACGGACTGCGGCACCACGCCGATTCTGCGGCGCACCTGTTTCAGGTTCAGGTTCCTCAGATCACGCCCGTCGTAGCACACTGCGCCGGCGGTGGGCCGGTCGAATCCGAGCGCCAACCGGAAGAGGGTGCTCTTGCCGGCGCCGGACTCGCCCGCAATCGCGACGAATTCCCCGGGCCGGGCATGAATCGTGACATCGTCGAGGATCAACGGGCCGTCGGGATCGTACCGGTAGGAAACGCGGTCGAAGACAATGTCGCCGCCCAGGTACTCGACCGGCGCTCCTTCGACTTCGGCCTCGGGAACCGCAGCGAGGAGCGGGCGCATCTGGTCGAACGCCGGGAGCATGGCGGCGACCGTGCCAAAGGACTCGCCGAGCCGGGCCACGGCGGATTGGAAGGCGGCGAAGACGAGGTAGACGACGAGAAAATCGCCGACCGGGAGGTTCCCGTCGCCCCAGGCTACGACCGCGAACAGCAGGACCCCGGCGGCAAGAAAGGGGAGCGCGGCGCCAAATGCCCGCGAATGTCCCTCGAGCGCACCCAACTCGAGCTCGGTGCGTTTCTGCTCCCGGTAGTCCCGCGCCCAGATGGCGAAAGCCGACGCTTCCGCGTTTTCCACCCGCAGCTTGCCTATGCTGCCCACGATCTGGAACAGCCGGCCGGAGACGCGACGCGCCGCGCGGATCATCCGCCCATAGGGCGGAATCTGGCGCAGCCCGAGGACGACGGTGATCAGGAGCGAAGCCAGGCTGAAGGCGAGGGCAACGGTCCCGAGCGTGGCATCGTAGAGGAAGATGACGCCAAGCACCGGAAGCAGAAAAACGACCGACAGCAGACCGTCGGCCGCGACTCCCTGCAACCCGTCGCGGAGATTCTGGAACGTCATCCCCGAGACGGCCAGATCGCCAGCCCGACGGCCGTGCAGAACGCTTGGCGGAAGGCGCATGAGACGGTCCCAGAAGGCCGCTTCGACCCGTGAAGCCGAGCGACCCTCGATCCGCATCATCACGGTGCTCTGAAGCAGGTGCAGCAGTGCGCCGAGCAGACCGAACCCCGCCACCGCCACGGCCACGGCATAGAGCGCTCCGGCGGTGCCGCCCGCCACCGTCTGGTTCGCGACGAACCCAAGCGCGAACGCCGGCACGAGCTTGATCAGGCCGCCGGCAAGCCCGGCCATCACCAGCCGCGCCAGATTCGCCGCCGATCCACGCAGCGCGATCCTCAGCAGGTCCGCCGGCTTCACGTTCCCCACCGGCAGTGGCCGGTAGAACATCCAGGCCTCGTCCGCCAGCGCAGCGGCACGATCCGCCGTCATCCGGACGCTGCGCTTGCTGACCGGATCGAATTGCCGGTAGCGCCCCAACCATCCCGGCAGGAGCGCCACGGGCTGGCCGTCTTCGGCGCGGAATGCCAGCATCGCGTTGCTGTCGCCGCGCCACCAGGCGCCCTCGGCCCCGAACCGCACGCGCCGGGCGCGCACGCCCGACGTATCGAGGACGTCAACGAGGCTGACGGGATCACCGGAGGGATCCGAGCGCGCCGGGATCTTGAAGTCGATTCCTTCACGACGTCCGATCGCCTCCAGGGCGTCCGCCAGCGACGTGTCCTCGACACCGGCATCCCCGTCAATCGGCAGATCATAGATGTTGAAGAGCCGCTGCCGCGCAGCTCTCTCGACCGTGCGGCGGCTCGTGGTCCGCGCGCGCTCGAGATTCGCGTCATCGGCCACGGCCAGCTGGCGGTTCAGGCGCTCCAGGGCGAAGGCAACCGCGTGAAAGGACGCGAGCGCCGAGAGCAGGATGCCCTGCTTTGCCAGTGTCTCGGTGGACCTGCCCGAGAGTGTCGCCTCGTCGAACAGGATGAGCCAGCTCGTCCGCGTCAGCGGTATCACCGCTTCGTGCGGGCCGCCCGCCTCGACGATTTCCGCCTGGTCGACCAGATCCATGTAGAGGCTGGTGCCGCGCGGCGGTTCGGATACCCATACGACGCCGCGCTGTACGGACAGCGTACAGGGAGCCGGGGTCCGCGTCGGACCGGGCTTGGCCAGCGCGGTCGGACGCGGAAGGCGGCTCGCAAAACGCGAGAGTGTGTCCGTAATCGCGGTCAGCCAGGTGTC
Organism: Candidatus Palauibacter irciniicola; assembly: GCF_965208695.1. Taxonomy (GTDB): domain Bacteria; phylum Gemmatimonadota; class Gemmatimonadetes; order Palauibacterales; family Palauibacteraceae; genus Palauibacter; species Palauibacter irciniicola. The sequence goes on along the minus strand of NZ_OZ242352.1, from coordinate 2,370,306 downwards.
GATCTGTTCCGCCAGCTCCGCCGGATCGACCTCGGACAGCACGGAAGCCGGCAGACGTTTCAGAACGGTGCCCGGCGATCCCTTGGCGATCAGGCTGAGCGTGGTGTCTTCCTCATCGCGTGGTCCGTCCGGTGCGACGCCCGGCAGCAGCCAGCCCGATTCGCGGCGCAGCAGATGCTGCGGCGCCGCCTGCTCCACCCCGTCCCTGAATTCGACCAGGAACAGATTGACGGCGCCCTGATCGATGAACCAGACAGTGTCCGGGTCGTCGAGCTTCACCGGCAGGTTGCCGGCGCAGGGCACGGACTCGCCCGAGCGGGCGGCGAGTTCCGCGATGGACGTGTACCCCGGCCTCGTGTCCCCCATCAGCCGGACTTGACCAGCTTGTAGTACGTGCCGTCCTGATCCGCGATCAACTCGTCGTGCGTCCCGCGCTGCACTTCGACGCCCTTGTCGAGCACGATGATCTCGTCGCAGTCCCGCACGGTGCTCAGCCGGTGCGCCACGATCAGGCAGGTGATACCGCGACGTCGCAGGGCGTCATCGACGTATTCCTCCGTCGCGGCATCGAGGGCGCTGGTCGCCTCATCCAGAATGAGCAGCGTCGGATTGCCCAGCAGCCCCCGGGCGATCTCCAGCCGTTGACGCTGGCCTCCGCTGAAATTCACGCCGCCTTCCTCGACCCGGGTCGAATACCCGTCCGGCCGATGCAGGATTTCTTCATGGATCTGGGCATCGCGTGTCGCCGCGAAGATGGCCTCATCCGGAACGGCGGGGTTCCACAGCGTGATGTTGTCGCGCACGGATGCGGAAAAGAGCACGACCTCCTGATCCACCATGGAGATGGACCGCCGCAGCACCTCCTCGGGAATCTCATCCCGGGGATGGCCATCGAACAGGATTTCGCCGGACCAGGGCTGATAGACACCGGCAATCAGACGCGCGAGCGTCGACTTGCCGGAACCGCTGGGACCGACCACGGCAACCCGCTGCCCCGGCCTGATCAGGAGGTTGAAGTCCTTGATCAGGGCGGGCCGGCTCTTGTTGAAGCCGAAGCTGACGTCTCGCAGCTCGAGCCGGCCGGTGAGCTGGAGTCGGCCCTTGAAGGTGGGAATCGACTCCGACTGGGGACTCCGGCGGCTGAAGGCGGGGTCTTCCGCGGCCTTGGAGATATCTTCGAGTCGCTGCAGATCGGTTTCGAGCATCTGGCGTTTCTCGCCGAACTCCAGAAAGCGCCCAACCGGCGCCAGAAACATCTCGGCCAGGATATAGAACCCGACCAGCGTGCCCAGGGTCATCTCTCCGACCAGGACCATGCTTCCCCCGATGCCCAGGACCGCCGCGCTGCGAAGTGCGGCGATCATGCCCGGGAGCGCGGTGTTGACGGATCCCAGTGCGGAATAGCGCCGGCGCGCGTGCAGTTCGCGCGCCTGATGGCCGCTCCAGCGCGAAAAGAAACGGTCGTCCGATCCCGTCATGCGCAGATTGTCGGCGTGATTCAGCATCTGCATGCCGACGCCGATCAACAGTCCCTGTTCACGCCTCATCGCCTGGCTTCGAACTGCCCTGAAGCCGTTGAGAAAGTGGGCCAGCACGCCGTGGAGAATGGCCAGAAACAGCACCACCAGCGTGAGCCGGACATCGAAGACCAACATGGCAATGAGCAGCACAGCGCTCATTCCCATGTCGATAATGAGCACCAGAAACTGTTCCGTCAGGTTTCTCGAGATTCTGTCGATGGACGAGACCCGATCCGTCAGATCGCCGACGAGGCGGTGTTCGAAAAACTCCACCGGCAACCGCAGCAGCCGCGACAGGCCTCGACTGTAGCCCATCACCGAAATCCGGACCGCGAACCGTTTCAGGAACCGGTGCTTGAGCAGGGAAAGGATGTATACGAGGACACCGCCGCCGAGCAGGGCCGCCACGAGTCCGCCCCAGGGCCCCCGGTTCTCCAGAACATCGTCCACGAAAACGCCGAGAGCTGTGGGGACAACAAGGGCCAGCAGCGTCAACATGAGACCGCAGGCAATCACCCAGGCAAGCACGCTCCGCGATCCGCTGAGCAGGGTGCCCAGCTGCGTGAACAATCCGGGCTGTTCGCCGCCCGGTGTGAAACCGGAGCCCTGCTCGAATCGCAGCGCAATTCCGCTGTAGCCCTTTTCGAACTCTTCCGCCGAAAGCCTGCGCCGCCCCGTGGCCGGATCATTGAGATAGAAGTGGCGACTGTCGAACCCCTCGAGAACAACGAAATGGCTGAATTGCCAGAACACGATCAGAGGCAACTGCAACTTCTTCAGCTGACTGGCACGTACGCTGAGTCCACTGCATTCGAGACCGTAGTGCCTGGAGGCGCGCACGATGCTCGCCGCACTGCTCCCGTCCCGACTCACTTCGCACTTTTCCCGCAATTCCGTCAGCGGAACCCAGCGTCCGAAGTAGGCGAGGATGCTGCCGAGGCAGGCGGCGCCACATTCCGACGCGTGCATCTGCAACAGAATCGGCGTGGTGACCCTCAGCGCCATATCATGACCGTCGCATCCGCAAGAATGCGACCGGAGACTGCGTGCCGGTCTCGATGACGATCCGGCATTCCCTGCCTGCAACGGAAGAAAGGTCGAGGCTCTCATCCAGCGTGATATCGAGGCGGTGCACGGACACCGGCACCGCAGACTCGAAGGCCGCGGGAACCTCGGACAGGCGGACGGCGGAAATCGCCGCGACTTCTACGCTTATTGTGCCCGCTTCTCCATCCGCCGTACCCAGTTCTATCACCGCCGGCATCCCTGCCCTGATCTGCGGCACGACGTCGTTCTCGATCCAGACGAGCGCCTGCACGGACCGGCCGGCTTCGGACAGGTTTGTGCCGGGGTCGACCAGCACACCGTCCACCGCGAGGCTGCGGGCTACGTTGCCAAAGAAGAGCCACGCCACGAAGATGAGCAGCCACAGCGCGATGGCGGCGACGAGCAGGCGCTCGCGCGGCGTGGAAATCGTCAGCAGCCGGTCGAGTTGTTCCCGTTCCTGCTTTGCTTCGGCAACGGTATCGTGAAACGAATCAAACGGATTATTGAACACGACCCGGCATCGCCTCCTCACCAAGTATCGAGCAGGGACAATCCCATTCGGATTGAGCGGAAAACAGGGAAATATAGCACGTCCGTGGGCCCGGTGCAGGTTGTGACGCCACCGCTGAAGCAGGTCGCGAACTCGGCCGCTCGGACCCGTAGCCCGGCCCGGCAGGCGGGCGGCCGCGCCCGATGGAGCCCTGCAGGCCTCCGCGCCGGGGCCGCTTCGGCGGCCGTGCTGCTCTCGGTCCTCTGCGACACTTCTTCCGGTCAGGCCATGCAGTTGAACGGTTACGTCCAGGCCGTTCCTCTCGCCGGGACCCGTGAAGGCCAGGTGGGCGAGTTCAACCGTTTACGACTCTTCGGCGAGTCGGGAGTGGGAGCCTTCGGATTCGGCGCCGCCTACGAGCATCTGCTGACCTTCCGGCGCTTCGCCGGGGCGCCCGAGTTCCACCTCGGGGCGGTGCCGGGCGGCGGCGAGTGGCTCCGGCTCCAGTGGACGGTGGAGGAGCGGGACCACGTCGTCTGGCGGCACCGATTCGATCGCCTGTACGTCGAGTGGGGGAGTGAACGCCTCGAGATCAGCGTGGGGCGGCAGGCGGTGTCGTGGGGCACCGCGCTCTTTCTCACGCCGAGCGACCCGTTCACGCCCTTCAACCCGGTCGACCCGTTCCGGGAGTTCCGCGCCGGGGTCGACGCGGCCCGACTCCGTTTCTTCCCGAGCGCGCTGAGCGAGGTCGACCTCGTCGTGCGACCGACCCGGTCGCCGGCGGGCGAGGAGGTGCTGACCGCGCTGATACGCGGCCTCACGACGGCGCGGAACTGGGAACTCTCGGCATGGGGCGGACTCGTGTACGGCGATCCGGCGGCGGCCCTCGGGGCGGCCGGATCGGTGGGAGGTTGGGCCGTCCGAGGGGAGGCCGTGCTGCGCAAACTCCCGGACCGGGTCGTTCTTCGCGGCACGCTCGGCCTCGACCGGCAGCTTCAGGTCGGCGGAAGGGATCTGACGCTCGCGCTCGAGTACCAGCGCGACGGCCTGGGCGCGGACGGACCGGACGCGTACCTGGCCACGCTGGGATCGGCCACATTCCGGCGCGGCGAACATCAGGTGCTCGGACGGGACGAGACGGTCGTCCGGGCGTCCTACCAGGTGCATCCGCTCTGGGGCCTGAGCGGTCTCGTGCTCTGGAACCTGAACGACCTGAGCGCAACCACGGGAACGAGCGTCGCCTACTCTGCCAGCAGCGATGTGACGGTGACGACGGGCGCATTCCTCGGTCTGGGTGACGACGACGCGACGGCCGCCCGTCCGCTGCCTTCCGCGTACGGCTCGGCGGGACTGTCGGTGTATCTTTCCCTGAGTTGGTACTTCTGAGCGAACTCGGCGGGGCGGAGGCGCCAGGCGCCTGACCCGCGTCGGTTGCCGGCCGGCTACGTCGGCCGGGATTCCCGCTTCCGCCCCAATGGCGCGCCCAGACCGTGGGCAATCTGCGCGAAGCTGCTCACGGGAAAGAACCCGCACTGCCGCTCCCAGTCCGCCGGATCGGGGATCTGCGCATCGACCAGTTCGATCATCTCGTCGAACTTGCGCAAGGCGGAACAGTCCACGGCCAGCGGATCGGTGGCCTCCCGGTAGTTCGGCCACACGCGGTCCCGGGCGTGGCGCCAGAACGCACTGTCGTACTTCGAACCACAGCAATAGTGCCAACCGACGAACAGGCCGGCCAGGAGCGCGTCGGTGACCAGAAAGCGGTTGATGACGGACGCGTCGCCCTGCACATACTCCGCAGGCCGGTGGAACCGCATGCGCAGAATCAGCGCGACCTGCAGTTGCGCCAACCTGATGGCGGTCGCTTCGAGCGGCTCCATGAAGGCGGCGGCATTCCCGACGCGGACCACCGCGCCGTCATAGATCCGGCGGTGGACGAAATTGGGAAACGAGATGACGCCGCGTTGCTCGAAATCCGACACGCCCTCCTCCGCAAGCAGCTCGTCGAAGTCCGCCTCGACCGCATCGAGACCGGACACGTCCTTGTTGAAGACATAGCCGTAGGATGTGTGCACGGTCAGCGGAATGACGAACACCCATCCATGCGGACGCGCCACCGCACGGGTATACATGGGTTCCCGGACCGGCCCGTCCGGCGGCGCCTTGATGACCGGGGGGCAACGGCGAATGACGGCGCAGTTCGTGGGGATGAAGGAAATGTCGATGTGCTCCTGCGGGTCCAGTTGCCGCGGATACCCGCGGGCGTCGAAGACCAGGTCGTAGCGCTCGGACTCACGGCCCTCGAACTCCACCTGCGCGCCTCCGTCCACCCTCCCGATCGCGGTCACCTTCGCGTCGATGTGGCGAGCCCGCGTACTCGCGCACAACAGGTCCGCCATCACATCGGCCGACAGGTGGTAGGCATAGGCCACCTGTTGCGGCGTGAAGTAGTGAATAAAGTCCTGCCGGCGCCGACCCCATCCCTCGAAGCGGTTGCCGAACTTGCGGGTGCCGTTCAGGCGTTGCTGAATCGTCTCGTGGGGCAACTGCAACAGGTGCTGCAGGTCGCGGACCAGACTGGGCCAACTTCCTTCGCCCACGCCGATGATGGGAATGCGTGAATCGTAGATGTGGTGCAACTCATGATCGTGCTCCGGGTGCAGCCGCGATACGCTGGCGGCGGCCAGCGCGCCCGCGGTGCCGCGTCCGATGACCGCGATCTTTCTGCACGACGTGCTGCCGAGTTCCTTCACCGTGGCGACCTCCCGCGCGCGAGGCTGACGTCAGGGCGCGATGGCACCCGAAAGCACCATGTAGACATAGGCCTTGATCTGTTCAACCCGGTCTCCGGCGATGACCAGCTTAATGTGGTGAATTCCGCGCAACAGAATAAAGCGCCCTGTTCTGCCGAACAGAATGGTCGGTTGCGAGACCCAGCCGGCCAGCGCCTCGACTTTCTCCGGCACTACACGGTCCTCGTGGCGCAGGGCCTCGAGCACCGGCTGCCAATCCGTCAGTCCATCGATCCAGACCCGGGAAGCAGCCGTATATCTCTGCTTGACTATGGGCGTCAGGCCGAGCGTCGGACCGATGCCATCCGCCTGTGCGTCGACGTTCACCCCGGTCCTGACGACATCCGTGCGCTCGCTGAAGCGTGCAAGCACCGTCTCCACCGTCGCGATGTTCCCGGGCCAGCCAACTTCCTCGAGAAAGGAACAGACATCCCGCTGCCCGGCAAAGCCCATGATCGCCAGGCGGATCGTGCGGGCGCGCGACGGGAACAGGCCAAACGAGTCGAGGCGGGTGTCTTCCGGCTGCGCGAGGTACACCCGCTCGGCGTTGCTCCGCTCCGCCGCGCTCGGTTCCAGGCCGTGACAGGCCACGAGTCCGTCAACCACGACGCCGACGTCGTGCTGCTGCCCGGCGCCGCCGACGATCATGCGTTCGTTGGGCCGCAGGAACATCCCCGGCCGCGGATCGCCGTCGCCCCCCGACCCGATGTCGTACTCCAGCATCAACTTGCGGCCGACAATCGCGCGCAGGGGCGAGTCCGCGGCCTCCATGCTGCGAAACAGGCGACGGACCGCCGCCGCCGTGTGATCCGATGGATCGCGTCGCGCCTGCTCTTCGAAGAACGCGCCCGACCGGTTGCCGCTCGCCAGCGAGACGCCGAAATCCGCCCGCGGCCGACGGTCGTGCAGCGGCAGCTCGAAACCGAACGGCTGGGCACCCATGGTTATCGGGAGCGTCCCGGCCCGTGCCAGCAGGTGTTCCCACTCCTGCTCCCCGATCAGAACGGGAGAGATTCTGTCTCGCAGGCGCCCCAGCAGGTCATGCATGGTGGCGCCTTCTCCCGCCAGTCGCTCCTGGCTGATGGCTATCGCCTCGTGGATGTCCATGGCTCGCGCCTCAGGCGATGACCCTCTAGGATCGGCGCTCGTCGTCACGCACAGTGCCGTCGACCATGCGGACCAGACGCCGAGACCGCTCCATGACGCGGCTGTCGTGGGTGGCGAAGACGAAGGTCACTCCGAGGTCACGATTCAGCTCGCCCATGACATCGAGGAGCGCTTCGCTGGTGACCGAGTCGAGGTTCGCCGTCGGCTCGTCCGCGAGCACGAGGGCCGGACGGCTGGCCACCGCGCGCACGACGGCGACCCGCTGCTGCTGGCCGCCGGACAGCTTGCCCGGGCGCCGGTCTTCGAGCCCTTCCATTCCCGTCCGCGCAAAGAGTTCGCGGACCCGGGCCTGACGCTCCTCCGCAGGCACGCCCTGTAGGAGCATCGGGAATTCCGCATTCTCCAACGCCGTGAGCACGGGGAGCAGGTTATAGGCCTGGAAGACGAAGCCAACCTCCTTGAGCCGGAGTCGCGCCACCTCCTGGTTCGACATCCGGCTCACCTCGCGCCCGGCGACCCAGACCCGTCCCTCCGTGGGGCGGGTCAGGCCCCCGATCAGATTCAGCAGCGTCGTCTTGCCGGAGCCCGACGGCCCCGCGAGCGCGGTGAACTCGCCGCGCTCGATGGTCAGGCTGACGTCGCGGACCGCCTGCACGGATTCGGCTTCCTGCTGGAAGACCTTCCAGACGCCGTCGGTCCGGGCGGCTACCGTGTCGCGCACTGCCATGACACCTCGATTCTCCTTGCGCGGCGAGGGACCGCGCGAGAGCGGCTACCGGTCGAACTTCATCGCCTCGGTCACGTCGACCCGGGCGGCGCGCAGCGCCGGATAGACCGAGGCGAGAATGCCAATGCCGAGAATGAACGCGACAATCTGGATGATGCGTCGCATCCCGAAGATCGGGACGATGATAGGGTCGACGACGGCACCCGAGAATGTCAACTCGTCGATGTCCTGCATGAAGACCGACGTGTCGAGTCCGTCGCCGAAGAAATACCAGGTGCCCAGGAGTCCCAGGCCGACGCCGACCAGCCCGCTGACCGCGGACAGCGTGAGGCCCTCGATGAGCACGACGGTGCCCGTCTGACCCGGCGTCAGCCCCTGCGCCTGAAGCACGCCGAACTCGCGCTGGCGATGCATCACCGACATCAGCACGGTGTTGACGATCCCGAACGCGATGATGACGAACAGGAACGCTTGAATCACATAGTTTCCGAACTCGTCGATCGCGATCCCCGCCGCCAGGACAGGGTTCGCCTCCCGCCACCCCACGACGCGTGCCTCGCCGCGTTCCACCGGCTCCGCCAGCGCCCGCGCCAGGCGGTCGGAGACTCGTCGGGTCCTGCCACTGCCCTCCAGGACGACCGCGACGTGGGTCACGTCGCTCCCGGAGCCGAGCCACTCGCCGGCTGTCGCGAGCGTGATGTGGATCGTCGCCTGGTCGATGGCGGGCACGCGGCTGCGGAAGATCCCTACCACGCGGAGCAACTGCCCCGTAATCTCGCCATCGGCACCCTGCGCCTGCACGACGAAGCGCGATCCGATCTCGAGCCCCAGGCTGCGGGCCAGATCGGCGCCGACATAGGCCGCCAGCCGATCGTCGGGCTCGAGGTAGCGCCCTTCGACCACCCCGTCGTCAATCATGCCGAAACCCGCTTCGGCGACGGGGTCGACCCCCACGATCTGCGCCGGGCGCGCACCGGCCGCCGAACTCGCAAGCCCGTTGATGCCGAGCTTGGCGGACATGGTCACGACATGCGGTGCGATCTCCGGTGAGGCCAGCGCCTGCTCCGCGGCGCGCTTGACGTCCGTCGTCAGCCGGTTGTCGATCTGACGGCGCAGCCGATACTCGGGCCGCTCGACGGTCACGTGTCCGCTCCCCATGCGCACACCGGAATCGACCCACTGCTCGTGGCTGCCGTCGTCGACCGTCATCGACCAGGCCAGGAATGCGCCGCCGACGATCATCGCCGAGGCGGTCAGCACGGTGCGACGCAGATGGCGGCGCAGGTTCCTGAGGGCGAGCCGAACCAGGACGCGCAGGAGCACGGCTACAGGCCCGACAGAGTGTCGGCGGGCGGCACCCGCGCCGCCCGGAGTGCCGGGTAGAGGGCGGAGACGAGTGCCGTGACGATCAGGCCGATGGTCGCCCAGGTCCATGCCGGCACGTTGGTCCCCACACGGAGACTCGGGGTCAGCAGGACGCCCTCCACGGTGAGACTTCCGTAGAGCCAGCCGAGGTCGGGCGGCGCCGTGGAGAACCAGACCAGCAGCGGCACCGTGACGGCGGCTCCGAGGCCCAGCCCGATGGCGCCGGTCGCGACCGCCTCGGACAGCACCGTGCCGACCACGGACCGCGGCGATGCGCCCAGCGCCAGCATGACGGCGAACTCGCGGCGCCGTTCGAAGGTGGCCATCAGCGTCGTGTTGGCGATCCCGAAGCTGGCGACCGAATAAATGAGGACGATGAAGATCCAGTACGTCGCATCGGCGAGCGCGACATACTGCGCGAGCACCGGATTGAGCTCCGTCCACGGCGCGACCGACATCGCCCGTTCGGGGGCGCCAAGGGCGGCTGCCAGGCGGGCCGCGGTCAGGTCGGCTTCCGACGGATCTTCGGTGCTGACCGCGATTTCGTGGACCCGACGCGAATCGAAGGCCACGAGCGTCTGCAGGTCTGCGACCGGCATGACCATGGTGCCGGCATCGAACTCGAGCAGGCCGGTGCGGAAGATGCCGGTGACCGTGTACAGGTCGTTGCCCATCGAGCCGTCCGCCGCCGAGGCGACGACGACGAGTTCGTCCCCGACGCTCACCTCGAGCTGCCGCGCCATCTCGTCTCCCACCACGGCTTCGTACCGGCCGGTGGCAGGCAGGCGGCCCGCTGCCAGGGGATCCAGAAAACGGGTCAGCGCCACCTCGCGCTCGGGGTCGACGCCGAGCAGCACGCCGGCCGATGTCGCTTCGCCGGAACTCACGAGCCCGCTCGCGTACACGCGCGGCGCGGCGGTCACGACCGAGGGGTCGGCCTCGAGGGTGCGCAGGATCTCCCCCACGTCGGCACCCTCGCGGCCGCCGATGGTCTCGTACAGGCTGCGCTCGGGCCGGTAGTCGGCATCGTGGATCTCGATCTGTCCACTGACGAGCGACGTGGCGTTCTCGACGAGTTCCGTCGAGACGCCCTCAGCCCATCCGACCATGAACACCACGGCAAAGTAGCCGACCCCGAGGCCGAGCGCGGTGAGAATCGTTCGCTTCGGGTTACGGCCGAGGTTGCGCCACCCGATTCGCCACAACGGGCCCGTCACGCGTCGCTACCTCCCGCGCTGCAGGGTCCGGAGTGAGAAGAAGGACGGATCGATGTCGATGTCGAACTCGAGCTCCTCGTAGCGGATCGTCGTGCGTTCGTCCGGTTTGTCCGCCGGGTGCATGTTCATGACCCTGGGGACGATCCGCCCGCTGAACTCGGTGTAGTCGCCGTGCTCCACGGTCCTGGCCAGTTCGCCGTCCTCGTCGAAGAACTCCGCCCGGATCGGCATGTCGTCGGACTGCCGGATCCGGTAATCGATGTGCCCCCAGACGACGGGTGCCTCGGGCTTGGGGGTCAGGCGAAAGTCCCAGACGGCCACGCCGTCCGCATCCTCTCCGTCGAACACGAGCTCGATGTCGTAGTCCTCGACCAGCCTGCTGTCCTTGACCAGGTCGTCGTTCGTGAAGTGCGACCCCATCCACGATCCGCCCATCATCGACGCGGGAACCTTGATCGTCCGATCAACCTTGGGGAGGTAGTTCCAGATGTCCTCGGCGGCCTTCAGAGTCGCGGTTCCGGCTTCCCGCCGCGGCGCCCGCAGGCGGACGAGCGAATAGTCCGTGCCGAGCGACCAGATCTCCATCGTCATCCGCCGCTCCCAGTGCTCGGTCACGACCTCCATCGTCGCGACGCCCCGGCTGGAATCGCCGCGCAGCATCCGGTCCACCCGATCGATGATGGCGTTCGCGTCCAACTGGGCCCGGACCGGCGCCGCGACGGTCAGATGCAGGATCGTGCCCGCAAGCGCGAGCCACATCGCCCCGCCGCGCCTGTGCGGCCCGGGGAGTCCCTGGCGTGTTCCCGGCATGTGAGTGCCCGAGCGTTACGAGCGGCTGTTGCTGTCCGCCGCGGTCATGCCGTCGGGGAAGATCTCGTTCCACGCCGTCAGGAAGCGGTTCATCTCGTCTTCCGTCCCGACCGAGACCCGCAGCCAGTCGAGCATGGGCGGGAAGTCGCGGCCCACGGCCACCTCGTGCTTGCGGAACTCGGCCCGGACCTCGGCCGTCGGCCGTCCCGTGCGGACCATGAAGAAGTTCGTCTCCGACGGGAGCACCTCAAAGCCCTGGCCCCGCAGGACGTCGGCGGTCTGGTCGCGGAGCGTGTTCGAGGTCTCCTTGATCCAGGCCTCGTACTCCTTGTCCTCGAGCGCGGCGACGCCGCCCCACTTCACGAGTGCGTTCACGCTGCCCGTCGCGTAGTCCCGCATCTGGTCGATCATGTCGGGCGGCGCGATCCCGTAGCCGAGACGCATGCCCGCCAGCCCGTAGATCTTCGAGAAAGTGCGCGTCACGAGCACCTTGCGGCCTTCCTTGATGTAGGGGACGGCCGTCTCGTAGCGCGGGTCCTCGATGAAGTGATGGTACGCCTCGTCGATGAGGACGGGGACGTCTTCCGGAATCCCGTCCAGCAGGCGCCGGATGTCGTCCCCCGGCACGATGACGCCGGTGGGGTTGTTGGGATTGCAGATGTAGACCATGCCCACATCGCGATAGTTGCGGTTCGTGACCTCGATGAGGTCGTCGATGTCCTGCGTGTAGTCGGGCAGGAGCGGCCGCTCGATCACATCCGCGTCGATCCCGGAGGCGGTCCGGTAGACGGTCAGGTACGTGGGCGAAACGCCGACGACCTTCTCCTCGTGGCGCAGGAAGGCGAGGCCCGCCACGCGCAGCGTCTCGCCGGAGCCCGCGTTGATCATCACGTGATCGGTGGGGACCCCGTGGGACTCCGCGATCTTCTCGAGGATGTCGCCATCGGGATAGCCGTACCGGTTCGAGTACTTCCAGGCCCCCTTCATCGCCTCCAGCATCTTCTCCGAGGGCCCGTACGGGTTCTCGTTGGAGGAGAGCTTGGCGAGATCGTCGTACGGATCGAGGGGTTCGACGCCCTTCGGGGGAGGCTTCAGTCCGGCGCCGATGACCGCCGTCGGGTTCAGGCCCGCAACACCCAGGGCCGCGGCGGCGCCGCCCACGAAGTGCCGGCGTGAGAACGTGTGCTGGGAATCCATCGCTTCCTCCATGCTCCCTCAAGTTCCTGTCACCCGGCCGTCGTCCGCGAACCGGGAGTGCGGCCCGAACAAAACGATGCACTGATACTCTGCGGCGCGAGGCGTGGCCCGCGCAACGGTAACGGCGTATCCTCCGCCCGAATGGCCCCTCACGAGACCACCCCCGATGCCGGCGCTCCCCCCATCGTACCGGACGCGATGGCCATCGACGTGCGGCCGGAGTACGCGGCGGAACATTCGGATCCGGCGGCCTGGCGCTACGTATTCGTCTACCACATCACGATCGAGAATGTGGGAACCGAGCCGGCGCAACTCTTCTGGCGGCACTGGCTCATCCACGATCTCGTGGCGGGCGACCACGAGGTGGAGGGGGAGGGCGTCGTCGGACAGTCTCCGGTGTTGAGCCCGGGGGATTCGCACCGGTACAACAGCTTCTGCATCCTGCGCGGTCCGACGGGTCACATGGAGGGGTTCTACCACTTCCGGCGCCGCGACGGCTCCGTCTTCCGCGCCCCGATCCCGCGCTTCCACTTCCACGCGCCCCCCGAAGCCGTGGGCACGTTGTTCAGCTAGCGACGGGTTCGAGACGCATGGCGGAACCGCTGCACCGAGTGCTCTGGGCCCGGAACGCCGGCCTCGCCGACGCCTGCCTCCACTCCCCGTTCGTGCGCGGCCTCGCCGACGGGACGCTCGATCCGGAGGCGTTCCGGCGGTACGTGGCCCAGGACGCCTTCTTCCTTCGGGCCTTCTTCAGCGCCTACGCGCTGGCCGCGGCGCGCACCGCCGACCGGATGGAAGTGGCACGCCGGCTGCACGTCCTGATGCAGGGCGTGCTCGACGAACTCGAGCTTCACCGCGCGTACGCCGAGCGACTCGACATCGATCTCGACCACGTCGTGCCGAACGCCGCCGCGAAGGGCTACACGGATTTCCTCGCCCGCGCGGCCTGGCACGCCGAGGCGGGGGAGATTCTCGCCGCCATGACCCCCTGCATGCGGCTCTACGCCTGGCTCGGGCAGCGTCTCCAGACGGGAGATCACACGGAGAATCCCTATCGGGACTGGATCGAGACGTACGCCTCGCCGGACTTCGAGGGGCTCGCCGCGGAACTCGAGGCGTTGCTCGACGACCTCGCCGCGGACGCGCCGGAGCGGGCGGCGGAGGCCTACGCCGAGGCCATGCGCCACGAACTCGCCTTCTTCGAGGCGTTCGGGGGATAGCCGGGAAGTTCGGGTCCTGGCCGGAAAGGGGGCGGGCCGCCCGGTCGCGGGAGGCCCCGCTAGAAGCGGTAGGTGTAGTTCAGCTTGATCGAGGCGCCGCGGGAGAGGGTCCTCAGGTCCATCCACCTCATCGGGTCCGAATCGTCGGGTGCATCGAGCAGCCCGGACTCCAGGTTCCGCCAGTTGTGGGTGTAGACGAGGAACAGATCGTTGCCCGGCTTCAGGATCCAGCGGAACCGCATGAACAGTCCGAGCACCCGGCTCACATCGTCGTACTGGAACTGGTTCGTCACGCCGATCCACGGGGTCGGGTCCCACGAACCCTCGAGGCGATAGAGGTTCGTGACGAAGTCCCCCTGCGGCAGGTACACGGCGTTGCGCTCGTAGCCTGTCTCCAGGTTGATCCCGGGGTTCGGCCGGAAGTTCGCGTTCAGGTCGACCCGCACCCGGTCGCCGTTCCAGAAGCCGCCGAAGTTGGCCCCGCCCCGGACCGAAACGGGACGGCGGCTCGTCGTCCGGCCGCGGAGCCGGTAGTCCCAGGTCGTGTAGTCGCCCGGCACGATGTCGATGCCGTCGCTGATCTCGAACTGCCGGTCGAGGAACTCGTACGTCCGCACCGCCTCGAAGCTCAGGTTGTCCCCGCTCTCGAAGTCGATGTCGATGAAGTTCAGCTGGAGTTCCTGCTCCTCGAGGATCATGGACCCCATCTCCCACAGATTCCTCAGCTGGACCGAGACCTCCACCTGCCGGATCCAGTCGATGGCCGGACGGGGAGCCCACCCGATGCGCGGTTCCACGCGGCGGAAGTCGTTCCGGGCCACGAACCCGACCGCCGGGCTGTAGTCGTCGCCGAACTCCCGGTAGGAGACGTGCCCGGACCAGAGGTCGTTCGGGAAGTTGATCCGGCCCCCCCAGGCGGAGAGATCCTGGAAGCTCCGGGACACGGCCGGGTCCGGATTCGAGTTCCAGACCATGAACGCCTCGGCCTCGAAATTCTGGTTTCCGAACAGGCTGTTCGTCCGATAGTCGAGGTCCGCGCCGAGCGTGTGCCGGTCCGCCGGCAGGAAGCCGTTCGCATCGGCCGCGGTGGAGCGCCGGGTGTAGATGGCTCCGATGGCGGACTGCTCGAAGATGGGGACCCGGGCTCGCGCCACCGTGAAGGCTTCCCTCGCGAACCGTATCAGGTCGGCGGGGTCCGGCGCGGCCCCGTTCGCGAGGGCATCCTCCGGAGCGTAGGAGTGGGCGCCGGTGCCCATCTGGTAGAAGCCGAGGTCGACGCCGTTGAGCTGGCCGGTGAGGCGAAGCCCGTAGTCGATGGGGATCTGCTGGCCGCCCTCGATCCCGATCCGCCGCGAGAAGAAGGGCTGCGGGCCGCTGCGGGGCGCGAACGTGAACACGCTCGAACCCTCGAGGAAGAAGTCACGCCGCTCGGGGAAGCGCAGCGGGAAGCGCGTGAGGTTGACGCGGCGCTGGTCGCTCTCCACCTCGGCGAAGTCCGTGTTGACGCTGAAGGAGGCGCGGAGACTCGGCGTCACGCTGTAGTTGAGGTCGAGGCTCACGTCGCGCGGGAACGTCGTCGGGTCCGCGTTGTCGGGCGTGTTGCGCCAACTGCCGATGCCCGAAGCCACCGCCTCCAGGCCGATGCCCTGCGAGAGGCCCTCGAGTCCTTCCAGTTCGCCGGCGAACACGAGGCGGTTCAGACCCTCGTTCCGTCCGTACCCGCGCCACAGGATCTCCTCGTTGTTGCGGCGGATCGAGCGCAGGAAGTTGATGCCCCAGTTCTCGCCGTTGGGGACGAAGTTCAGGGTGCGGAAGGGGATCCGGATCTCCGCGGACCACCCGTCGGGACGGCGCGCGGTGCGCACCTCCCAGATGCCGTCCCAGGAGCGGTTCACGCCGCCGAACCCGCCGCCGCCGCCCGGCCCGCCGCCGCCGGTGCCCGTGATGAGTCCGTCGCTGAGGGCGCCGGCCGCGTTGGTCTCGAAGTGGTAGCCGGTGCGGCCGTCCCCGAACGTGTCGAGCACCCAGGCGAACCGGTCGTCCGTGAACAGGAACGCGTCGCGCGCCCGCTGCCGGGCGAGGATCTCGCCGGGCTCGTCGAACAGAATCGCCGCGATGTAGAGGTTGTCGCGATCGTAGGCGACGCGGACTTCGGTGGGGTGCGACGGGACGCCGCCCTCGACGGGCTCGCGCTGCCGGAAGTCGCTGATCGCCTCGATGCGGCTCCAGAACGATTCCTCGACGCGGCCGTCGAGGTCGATGCGCTCCTCGGCCGTCAGCCGCGCGGCCTGGATGACGGAGCCACCGCCGTCCTGGGCCGCGACGTCGCGCACTCCGCAGGGGAGAAGCACGGCAAGGGCGAGAACTGGCCCCGAGAGCCGCCGAACGAGGCGCGCGCGTGTCATCGGTGTCCGCTGTATCGGCGTCGATCCCGGGGTCGTGGCCGGCTGCTCGCGGCCGGGTAGTAGTCGTCTGCCCTCAGCCGAGGTTCAGGTGAGGTTCAGATAGACGACACGCGCGTCTGGGGGAGGGTTGAATCGCGGGTCAGGTGACGATGATGCGGGACCCCACCATGATGCTCGGGTGGGTGGCGCAGTAGTACACGTACGTGCCCGCCACGCTCGGCGTGACGGTGAAGGTGTCGTTGTTGCTCATCGTGCGGCTGTCGAAGGCCTGCGCGCCGGAGGGAACGTCGGTCGACGTCACCGTGTGCGGGTTCGCGCCGACGTGCCGCCAGCCCACCGTCTCGCCGCTCCGGATCGTCACCTCCGCGTCGCCGTTGCGGCGCCCCGCCGGGTCGACGAAGGCGTTGTCCTCGATGTTCACGGTCACGTTCGCGCCCGGTACGGGACCGGGCGGCGGGGGCGGTGGCGCGGGCGGCGGCTCCGGCGGCGGTGGCGCGGGCCCGGCGCCGTCTCCGCAGGCGGCCACGGCGAGCACGCCGGAAAGCGCGGCAACGAACTCGCGACGTCTCAAATGATCATCTCCGCATCGTCTCGGCGCCGAGGACCCCGTCCGAGCGCATTCGGGCCTTGCGAAACCCGGTCGGTTTTTGTTCGTACTATATCTTCAACCAGATTCAGTCGGGAGAGATACATGAACGGCAAGAGTTGCAACAGAGTGGCGAACGCGCTGCTGCTGGCCGGCGCCCTCAACTGGGGATTGATCGGCCTCATCGGCTTCAACTTCGTGGCCGCGGCCTTCGGCCCCCTCGCCCGGCTCGTCTACATCGCCGTGGGCTGGGCGGCGCTGTACAGGATCTTCGCCAACGGCAACCGGAACTCCTGAGGGCTCCTGCCGCGGCTCTTGCCGCGGGCTGCTAGGGGGCGCAGGGGGTGCCGAAGCGTCTCGCGAGCGCGACGGCGGCGCCCCGCTCCCTGAACTCCTCCCCGAAGTAGTCGTACAGAAGACGCGTCATCTCCGAGATCGTGCGTTCCCGCCGCCACGTCGGGCGCCGAAGCGTGTTCACGAACACCGAGACGATGAGGTGCCCCGCGCCGTCCGGCAGCGTGACGATGCCCACGTCGTTGATGGCGCCGCCCATCGTTCCCGTCTTGTGCGCGACGAACGTCGATTGCGGCAGCCGCCCCCGCATCCGGCTGCGTCCGGACCGCGACCGGTTCAGAACGTCGAGGATCCAGGCGCGCGATTCGGGGGTGAGTCCCTTGCCCTCGTGAATCGTGAGCAGGAGGTCCGTCATCCCGTCCGGCGTGGCCGTGTCCCGCGGGTCCGTGCCGTAGCGTTCGCGCGCGGCCTGGCGGTGCGCGTCGGGCAGGGCGTCGCGCAGCCGGAAGTACTGGTAGCGATACAGTTCGGTCTCCGGGATCGTGTCGGGCAGTCCGACCAGGTCCGCGAAGGTGCGGGCTTCGGAGCGGTCGACGCGCACGCCCTCGACGCCCAGCCGGCGGAGGTGCCGCGTGGCGGCCTCAGGTCCGCCCGACATGTTGAGGATCACGTCCGTCGCGGTGTTGTCCGACTGCGCGAGCATGAGCGAGAAGAGGCTGTCCACCGTGACGCGCACGGATCGCGCCCCCGACCAGTCGGCGAGCGGACTGTGTCCCGCGCGAAACTCCTCGACCGTCACCACGCGGGTCTCGGAGGGATCGATCTCCCCGAGGTCGACGCGCCGCAGGAACTCGAGCGCCATCGGAACCTTCGATACGCTCGCCATCGGGTAGGGCCGGTCGCCGTTGAACGAGATGCGGGCGCCCGACTCGACGTGCAGCGCGGAGACGCCGACGGCGTCGCCGACCCGTCGCGCGATGCGGCGGAGTCCGTCCCCGATGGAATCCGGCACGACACACGCCGCCCCCAGGGGCATGGGGCCGGGAACGGGCGGCGCCAGGGTTTCCTGCGCCGCGGTTCGACCCGGGGACGCGAGAAAGAGGCCCAGCGCGAGGAGGGCCGCGCGTGGATTCATCGGCACTCCGGGTTTGAACTGAAGGACATGCGCTCGCCGCCTTTCTGCCTCGTCGACTTCCGCTCTGTGTTTCAGAACATGCGGTGGACGGAAACGTTGTATCCGGTGCCGCATCGATCCGCGCGTCTCGCGCGCGCGGGTCCGTTTCCCTAATCTGCGAATCCCGAAGCCGTGTCGCATCGACGGATCGTTCGTCCAGGAGGTTTCATGCGTTTCCCGCGCTCGAGATGGATCCCCGTTGCCTTCGTCGCCCCGCTCTCGCTCGCCGTCGCCTGCGGGGGAGGAGAACAAGCCGAGGACACCGAGATGGCCGCGGAACCGGCCGAAGAGATGCCCGCCGAGCCGGCCGTCACCGTCCGCATCACGCAGCCGGAAGAAGGCGCGACGGTGGGTCCGGATGTCCTGGTCGTCATGGAGACGGAAGGGATCGAGATCGTCTCCATCACGCCACCGGTCGTCGGCACCGGGCACCATCATCTGTACGTCGACGTGGATCTCACGCCGCTCTCCGAGCTGATCCCGCAGAACGACCCCCAGATCATCCACATGGGGGATGGGAGCACCGAGTACATGCTGGAAGGACTCGCGGCCGGAGAGCACCGCCTCATCGCCGTCGTGGCCAACCCCGCGCACATCCCGCTCGATCCGCCGGTCGTGGACACCCTCCACTTCACGGTCGCGAACGAGCCGTGATGCCGGGTGGCAGGGTCTCCGCCGGAGTTGCGCTCCTCTCGCTCGTCCTCGCGCCGGGCTGCGCGCCCGGCGGCGGGGCCGACGAAGGGCCGCCCACGCCGGAGCCGCAGCACACGCTGACGGCGGACCAGACGCACAACCGCTGGAGCCGGACGATTCCGCCGATCCTGACCGTGGAGTCGGGCGCCGTCATCGAGGCGTATCTCGAGGAAGCCTCGGACGGACAACTGACTCCGGAGTCCACGTTCGAGGATCTCGCCAGGCTGAGCTTCGATCCCATCCATCCCCTGACCGGACCGGTGTACGTCGAGGGCGCCGAGCCGGGCGACCTCCTCGCGGTCACGCTGCACGAGATCGAACTCGGCGACTGGGGCTGGGTTGCGAACGTCCCCGGATTCGGGTTCCTCGCCGACCGCTTTCCCGAACCGTATCTGAGGACGTTCGAGTTCGAACCGGGGGACACCAGCGTCGATTTCGCGCCCGGGATCCGGATTCCGCTGCGGCCGTTCCCCGGCGTGATGGGGGTGGCGCCGGACACCGACTCGATGCTCGTCACCATCCCGCCCCGCCAGAACGGCGGCAACATGGACGACCGCGACCTGGTCGAAGGCACGACGGTGCACTTCCCGGTGCTGGTGGAAGGGGCGCTCTTCTCGATCGGCGACCCGCACATCGCACAGGGGGACGGCGAGGTGGGCGGCACGGCGATCGAGGGGCCGCTGCGCGTGGTCTACGAACTGGAGGTCATCAAGGGCATCGGACCCATCCCGTCGCCCCACTACGAGACCGATGAGTTCTACGCCGTGACCGGCTTCGCGCCGACGATCGACGAGGCGGCGCGGAACGCCGTCGAGGCGATGATCGACTACCTCGTGCGTTCGCGGGGCCTGTCCCGGCAGGAAGCCTACCAGCTGGCCTCGATGGCCGGAGACCTCAAGATCGCCGAGGTCGTGGACGTGCCGAACATGCTCGTCGCCATGCGCATCTCGAAGGACGTGATCGGCAACTGACGGCCGGGGTTCATAGGCCGCGCGCGTCGACCGCAAGCAGGGCGGCGAGCAGCACGTTCGCCCCCGCCGTGATCTGATCCGGCTCCGTGAACTCGAGCGGCGAGTGGCTGATGCCGTCGCGGCTGGGCACGAAGATCATCCCTACCGGCCCCAGCAGCGCGACGCTCTGCGCGTCGTGGCCCGCCCCGCTCGGCATGCGCAGCGCCGTGAGTCCGAGATCGAGCGCCTCGGCTTCGATGATGTCCCGGAGGCGCGGATCGGTCGGCGCCGCGCGGCTCTCGTAGAACTGCTCGACGGAGACCGTCGTGCCGTCCGCCGCCGCGATCTCCTCGGCCCGCCCCCGGATGGCCCGGAACACGGCGTCGATGTCCGTCATGGCGAGGTCCCGGATCTCGAGGCTGAAGGTCACCCGCCCCGGGATCACGTTCGGCGCGCCGGGCTCGGCGGTCAGGCGGCCGACCGTGGCCACATGCCGCCCGGGCAGTTCCCGCGCGGTCACGTGCACGGCATCGATGATGCGCGCCGCGGTCACCATGGCGTCCTGCCGCATGTCCATGGGCGTGGTGCCGGCGTGGTTCGCGAAGCCGTCGACGGTCACCGTCCAGCGGCGGATGCCGACGATCCCCTGCACGACGCCGATGTCGAGCCCGCCCCGGTCGAGCACGAACCCCTGCTCGATGTGCAGTTCGAGGTAGGCCGCGAGGCTGCCGGCCTCCCGCCGGGCGGCGGCCAGGTCCGAGAGGTCGCCGCCCAGGCGCTCCGTGCCCTCGCCGATCGCGAACCCGCTCGCGGTGACGATGTCGACCTCCCAGGGCAGGGTCTCGCCCGCGATCGCCCGGCTTCCCGTCTTGCCGCCCTCCTCGTTGGCCCAGATCACGAGTTCCAGCGGGTGGCGGGTTTCGCGACCCGCGTCCACCAGCGTGGCCATCGCCTCGAGCGCGGCGATCGAGCCGACCTGTCCGTCGTAGCTGCCGCCCGCCGGGACGGAGTCGATATGGGAGCCGAGGAGGATCGGGGCGAGCGAGGGGTCCGCGCCGCGCCGGCGTCCGATCAGGTTGGCCGCGCGGTCCACGTGCACTTCGAGGCCGAGGTCGGACATGATGTCCGAGAGCCAGGCGCGGGCCGCCCGGTCCTCGTCGCTGTAGGCGAGCCGCGTCGTGCCCTCTTCGGCGCTGCTGAAGCGCGCGAGTTCGCCGAGGCGGCGGTTGAGCCGGTCGCCGTCCACGAGCAGTCGCTGGCCGCGCAGCGCGCGGAGCGGCCAGGGGGTGGCCGCCGCCCCCGCGGCGCCGAGGGCGAGCGCCCCGAACCGCCGCCGGGAGATCCGGCCCATCAGTGGCTGAGGCCGTAGATGATGTAGTTGATGGCCAGTTCGTAGGCGTAGGTCGAGCGGTCGATCGGGTAGTACGGGTGCTCGGACCACTCCCACGCGTCGCCCAGATCCGTGTTGTGGTTGATGACGACCATCAGTTCGCCGCGGTCGTTGAAGATCCCGCGGACCGTGGGCGTGCAGGGTGGTCCCCAGCACTCCTCATAGCGCCCGCGCATCGCGTTGTTGACGCTCGGAACGGTCTTGAGTTCGTCGATGTCGTAGAACTGGTGGAAGATCGGATGTTCCATCGGAATCGGCTCGATCCGGCGGCCGGGCAGGATGCGCGACATGTGGTACTCCAGGTTGTACCACGCCTCCTCTCCCCAGAAGTCGTCCACCACGAGGAATCCGCCCGCCTCGAGGTAGCCCCGAAGACCCTCGATCTCGGGCTCGGAGAGGTTCATGTAGCCGACTTCCAGCATGTAGAGGAAGGGGAAGCGGCGCAGTTCGGGGTCGTCGAGCGCGACCGGGTTCTCCCACTCGTGCAGGTCCAGCATCTGGAGCAGACGATGGAGGATGAAGAGGAACTGGCGGTCGGCCTTCGGGAAATCCGTGGCCCAGGTGCCGCGTCCCCGTCCCCCCCACCAGCCCCGGGAACCGGAGTAGATGGCGCGCGTGAAGTAGAAGTCCCGCCCCCATTCCGCCCGCGCCTGGGCCAGTCCCGGTTCGCGCTCGAGGAGCCGGTCCCGCGCGGCCGCGCGTTCGCGGAGGGCCGAAGCGCTCGCCTCCCCGGCACTCGCCTCCCCGGCGACCGCGTCCGGCGGCGGGTCGGATCGCCCCGTCATGCCCGCCACGGCGGCGGCGGCGAGCACGGCGGCCAGCGCGGTGGCGAGAATCGGGGCGGGGGGCGGCCGGAGACGCATCATATGTTCATAAGGATTGCCGGAGGCCCGCTCGTCAACTACTTCCCGTTTTCCCCGGGGTTCCCCGAACGGTCCCGAGCCGCGGCAGGCGCCCACATGAACGAGTCCGACGGCCGAGCCAGCGTGCACCTGGACGGCGTCACCCTCCGCTTCGGGGGCGTGACGGCGCTCGAGAACGTGTGCCTCGACATTCGCGGCGGTGAACTCCTCGCGCTCATCGGCCCGAACGGAGCGGGCAAGACGAGCGTGCTCAACTGCATTTCCGGCCTCTACCGTCCCACCGAGGGCACCATCACGCTGCGGGACCCGGCGGGCGGGTCGCACGCGCTCCACCGCCTGCAGCCGCACCGGATCGCCCGGCTCGGCGTCGCGCGCACCTTCCAGAGCATCGAGCTCTTCAAGCACATGACCGCGCTCGACAACATCATGCTCGGACGCCACGTCCACATGCGCGGCGGGGTCCTGTCGGGCGGCATCTTCTGGGGTGTCCAGCGGCGCCGCGAAATCCGGCACCGCATGCGGGTCGAGGAGGTGATCGACTTCCTGAATCTGGAGCCGATCCGGCACGCCGTCGTCGGCAACCTCCCCTACGGACAGCAGAAGCTCGTCGAACTCGGCCGGGCGCTGGCGCTCGATCCCGAGATCCTGCTCCTCGACGAACCGATGGCCGGGATGAACTCGGAGGAGAAGGAGTCGATGGCGCGCTTCATCCTCGACGTGCACGAGGAGTGGGGGACGACCCCGGTCGTCATCGACCACGACATGGACGTGATCATGGACATCTCCGAGCGCGTGGTCGTGCTCGAGTTCGGGCAGGTCATCGCGGAAGGCTCTCCCGCCCGGGTCCGCTCCGACGACCGCGTGATCGAGGCGTACCTGGGCCACGGGGAAACGGCGGCCGGAGCCGTCTCGTGAGCGGACGATGAGCATCGGATTCGTGGACGGCAGCCTGCCCGGACTCCTTCGCCTGCAGGCGGCGAACCATGGCGAGCGCGTGGCCATGCGCGAGAAGGAGTTCGGGATCTGGCAGAGCATCACGTGGACCGAATACGCGCGGCGCGTGCGCCATTTCGCGATGGGGCTCCGCGAACTCGGTCTCGAGAGCGGCGACCGGATCGCGATCGTGGGCGACAACCGTCCCGAGTGGGTCATCGGTGAACTGGCGGCGCAGTCGCTCGGCGCGCTGCCCCTCGGCCTCTACCAGGACGCGGTCGCCACGGAACTCGAGTACCTGCTCGCGGCTTCGAGGGCGCGGGTCGTCATCGCGGAGGACCAGGAACAGGTCGACAAGGTGCTCGAGATCCGGGAGGCGCTGCCCCGCCTCGAGTACATCATCTACTACGACCCGCGCGGGCTGGGCCGCTACGAGGCGCCCGGGCTTCTCGCGTTTCCGGATGTGGAGCGACGGGGGGGCGAACGCGACCAGGCGATGCCGCACGAGTACACGGCTGCTCTCGGGGCGGTCCGGGACGACGACCCCGCGCTCCTGTGCACCACCTCGGGCACGACGAGCAAGCCCAAGCTCGCCGTGCTCTCGCACTCGAACCTGCTCAGCATGGCCGCTCAGTTGCAGGACGTGGACCCGATGGAGGCCGAGGACGAGTTCGTCTCGTTCCTCCCCCTCGCCTGGATCGGAGAGCAGATGATGACCGTCTCCCGCCACGTCCTGGTCGGCTTCCCGGTGAACTTCCCCGAGGAGCCGGGCACCGTGCGGCAGGACCTGCGCGAGATCGGGCCGCGCGTGATGTTCTCGCCGCCCCGCATCTGGGAGAACCTCGTCTCCGAGGTGCAGGTGATGGTGGAGGACACGACGCCGCTGAAGCGCCGCGTTCACGCGTGGGCCATGAAGGTCGGCGGGGCGGCGGCCGACGACGCGTTCGAGGGGCGGACGCCCGACGGCCGGGGGCGCCTCCGGCGCCGGATCGCGGAGGCGGTCGCCCTGCGTCCGATCAAGAACCAGCTCGGCCTGACGCACCTGCGCGACGCCTACACCGGCGGGGCCGCGCTCGGGCCGGACGTGTTCCGCTTCTTCCACGCGCTGGGCGTGAACCTGAAGCAGATCTACGGGCAGACGGAGGTCGCCGGGATCTCGGTGCTGCACCGGGACGGAGACATCCGGTACCAGACGGTCGGCGAGCCGCTGCCCGGGATGGACGTGAGGGTGGCGGGGGATGGGGAGATCCTGACCCGCGGGCCGGCCGTCTTCCAGGGGTACTTCGAGAACCCGGAGGCGACGCGCGAGACGCTCGTGGACGGCTGGCTGCACTCGGGCGACGCCGGATACTTCGACGATGAGGGCCACCTCGTCGTCGTCGACCGGCTGAAGGACGTGATGTCGCTCGCGGACGGGACGACGTTCTCACCCCAGTTCATTGAGAACCTGCTCAAGTTCAGCCCCTACGTGAGCGAGGCGGTCGTCTTCGGCGGCGAGCACCCGTACGTGGCCGGGATCATCGCGATCGACTTCGAGAACGCGGGGCAGTGGGCGGAGCGGCGCCAACTCGCGTACACGACGTTCACGGACCTGTCGCAGAAGCCCGAGGTCTACGACCTGGTGCGGGCCCACGTCGAGTCGGTGAACGGGGACGTGCCCGAGGCGGCCCGCGTCCGGCGCTTCCTCCTGCTGCACAAGGAACTGCACGCGGATGACGCCGAACTCACGCGCACCCGCAAGGTGCGACGCCGCTTCGTCGCCGAGCGCTTCGAGTCCCTGATCGAGGCGCTGTACGGAGAGGAGGACGCCGTGGAGGTGGAGATGGAGATCGCCTACCAGGACGGCCGCACGGCCACCGTGAAGCACGATCTGCGGATCGAGCGGCTCGACGGAGCGGAGTGAGCGTGGACCAGTTCCTGCAACTCACGGTGGCGGGCCTGGGCACGGGCATGATCTACGCGCTCGCCGCGGTGGGCTTCGTCATCATCTACAAGGCGAGCGATGTGATCAACTTCGCGCAGGGGGACCTCCTCCTGTTCGGGACCTATCTCATCTTCTTCTCCCTCGTCCAGATCGGGCTCCCGTGGACGGTCGGCGTACTGCTG
Organism: Candidatus Palauibacter irciniicola; assembly: GCF_965208695.1. GTDB lineage: Bacteria > Gemmatimonadota > Gemmatimonadetes > Palauibacterales > Palauibacteraceae > Palauibacter > Palauibacter irciniicola. The sequence continues at coordinate 2,345,420 of NZ_OZ242352.1, read as the reverse complement.
ACGATGCTCGTGGCGGCGGGGATCGGCGTCGCGGTCGAGCGCACCGTGCTCCGGCCGCTGATCGGCGAGCCGATCATCTCGATGATCATGGTCACGATCGGCCTCTCGAGCGTGCTGCGCGCGGTCGTGCACGCGATCTGGGGACCGCAGCCCCGCACCTTCCCGTCCTTCCTGCCCGAGGGCGAGGTGATGCTGGGATCCGCCGTCGTGAGCGCGGACCGCCTGGTGGCGATCCCGCTGGCGCTCGCGCTGCTCGCCGGACTCGCGCTCTTCTTCCGGCGCACGCGGAGCGGCATCGCCATGCGGGCCATCGCGGACGACCAGCAGGCCGCCCTCAGCATGGGGATCAGCATCCCGCGCGTGTTCGCGACCGCGTGGGCGCTGGCGGCGGTGACGGCCGCCATCGGCGGGATCATGCTCGGCAACATCGTGGGCGTGACGCCGAACGTCGCGCAGATCGGCCTGCGCGTCTTCCCGGTCGTGATCCTGGGCGGACTCGACTCGATCCGCGGGGCGGTCGTCGGGGGCGCGATCATCGGACTGCTGGAGTTCTACGCGGGCGGCTACATCGGCCACGGGCTCAACCTCATCATCCCGTACGTCGTGCTGATCATCGTCCTCATGGTCCGCCCGTACGGACTCTTCGGAAAAGAAATCATCGAGCGCGTGTAGGCGCGCACACAGGCGAACGGGAGAATCTCTTGGAGAGCGGCGTCTTTCACACGGACTATCGAACGGACATGGGGCTCCGGCGCGTGCCGGCGGAGCGCCTCCGGCTCGGTCTGTTCGCGGCGGCGCTCCTCGTCTTCCCGTTCCTCGCGTCACCGTACTGGCTCAACCTCGCGAACCAGATCGCGATCGCCACCATCGGCGCGCTGGGCCTCAACATCCTCGTCGGCTACACGGGACAGGTCTCGCTGGGGCAGGGCGCCTTCATGGCCGTCGGCGCGTACACCTCCGCGCTGCTCACGCTGAGGCTGGGCCTGCCGTGGGGCGTGAGCATCGTGGCCGCCTGCTTCGCGACGGCGGCGGTGGGCGTCTTCTTCGGCCTCCCCTCGCTGCGGCTCAAGGGGCTCTACCTCGCGATCTCCACGCTCGCCGCCCAGGAGATCGTCGAGTGGGTCGTCACGCACTGGCCCGCGCTCACGGGAGGGGTCGAAGCCGTCGTCGTCCCGGCCCCGCGCCTCTTCGGCCAGCGGCTGAACACGGACTTCGGCTTCTACTGGCTCGGCATCGCCCTGGCGGGAGCCACGGCGCTCTTCACCGCGAACCTGTTCCGCTCGCGCATCGGCCGCTCCTTCGTCGCCGTCCGCGACCAGGACATCGCCGCGAGCGTCATCGGCGTGAACGTGTTCGGGACCAAGCTCCTCGCCTTCGCGACCTCGTCGTTCTTCGTGGGGCTCGCCGGCGCCCTCACGGCCTACTACCGCAACATCATCTCGTGGGAGCGCTTCACGCTCGAGACCAGCGTCCTCTACCTGGCGATGATCATCGTCGGAGGACTGGGGACGATCCGCGGCTCGCTGTTCGGGGCAGCGCTCATCACCCTCCTTCCCGCCATGATCGCGACGGCGGGACGGGAACTGCAGCAGTCGGCGCCCGCGGTCGCGGCCCTCCTGCCCAGCGTACAGCAGGCGGCGTTCGGGCTCGTCATCATCCTCTTCCTCGTGTTCGAGCCCGAAGGCCTGTCCAAACTGTGGCGCAACGTGAAAGACTACTTCTACGTGTGGCCTTTCGCGTACCGCCGCGGAGAGGGCCGCTGATCGCTCCGAAGTCGGAAAGACTCCGCGACATGAAGAGGTCTCGGGATATGCGCTCCAGCCGATTCGCTTTCACCGCCGCCGGCGGTCTGATTCTGTCCGTCGCGCTCGCCGCGTGCGGGGGCTCGGGGGAGCGGGCGGAGAACGAGATCCTGATCGCGGCCATCTTCGACCTCACGGGGCCGACGGCCGACGTGGGGCTCGACTACGCCGAAGGGGTGCAGGGGCACGTCGAGTGGCTCAACGCGGCGGGCGGCGTCGCGGGGCGGCCGGTCCGGCTCATCTACCAGGACTACGGCTATCAGGTCGACCGGGCCGAGCAACTCTACACGCAGTTCGTGCAGGAGGGCGCCCTCATCTTCATGGGGTGGGGGACGGGCGACACGGAGGCGCTCCGGCTGAGGATCGCCGAGGATCGCATCCCGTTCTCGTCGGCCTCCCTCTCGCACGTGCTCGGCGACGCGCACGAATCGCCCTACAACTTCCTCGTGGCGACGAGCTACAGCGACCAGTTCCGGATCGTGCTGCGCTGGATCGCGGAGGACCACCGGGCGAACGGCGGGGCGGGGAACGCGCGGGTCGCGTTCATGCACAACGCGAGTCCCTTCGGCCTGTCGCCCTGGGTGCAGGGGGGCGAGGACTACGCGCGGGAGATCGGCGTCAACGTCACGCCCTACGAGATGCCGCGCGGCGCGACCGACTACACGGCGGAGTTCACCCGCATCGGCCAGTCGGGCGCGACGTACGTGGTGTTCCAGAACACCTCCGCGCCGGCGGCCGTCGCTCTGCGGAACGCGCGGGGGCTGGGGATCGACGCCACCTTCGTGTGCCTGAACTGGTGCGCCAACGCGCTCCTGTGGCGGCTGGCGGATGACGCGGCCGAAGGCGTGGTCGGGGCGATCCCGTGGGCGCCGCTCACCGCCGACGTGCCGGGGGTCCGCGACATCCGCGACTATCTCGAGTCCCGGGGCGATGACCACGGCGACAAGACGAACGCGTACACGCAGGGGTGGTGGACGATGGCGGTGTTCGTCGAGGGGATCCGGCGGGTGCTCGATGCGGGACAGGAGTTGACGGGCGAGAACATCAAGCAGGCGCTGGAGACGATCGACGGGCTCGACACGGGCGGCGCCGGCCCGCCGCTCACCTTCACGCCGAGCGACCACCGGGGGTCGAAGGGGCTCCGGCTCTTCCGGGCCGAAGACGGAAGGTGGACCCCGCTGACGGAAGTCCTCACAGCCCCTTGAGCTCGGTGAGCGCCCTGCTCGAACTCAACAGCGTCGAGGTCCTCTACGACGACGTGATCCTCGTCCTGCGCGGACTTTCCCTCGAGGTGCCGGAAGGGCACATCGTCGCCCTCCTCGGCTCGAACGGGGCCGGCAAGACGACGACGCTCAAGGCGATTTCGGGCCTGCTCAAGGTCGAGGACGGCGAGGTCACGGACGGATCGATCCGCTTCGACGGACACGAGATTCACGGCCTTCCCGCCGATCGTATCGTGCGCCGGGGCATCTTCCAGGTCGTCGAGGGGCGGCACGTGTTCGAACACCTCACCGTCCACGAGAACCTGCTCGCCGGCGCGCACACGCGCCGGGACCGCGGCGGGGTGCCGGACGACCTCAAGCGGGTCTACGGGTACTTTCCGCGGCTGGCGGAACGGAAGCGCCAGTGGGCGGGCTACCTGTCGGGCGGGGAACAGCAGATGCTCGCGCTCGGGCGGGCGCTCATGGCCCGCCCGCGGCTCATGCTGCTCGATGAACCGTCGCTGGGGCTCGCGCCGATTCTCGTGCAGGAGATCTTCGGCATCATCCGGCGGATCAACGAAGAGGAGGGGACGACCATCCTTCTCGTCGAGCAGAATGCGCGCCTCGCCCTCTCCGTCGCGGACTACGGGTACGTCATGGAGTCGGGCCGCGTGGTGCTGGAGGGTTCCGCGGAGGAACTGGGCGACAACGAGGACGTGCGCGAGTTCTACCTGGGCCTGAGCGAGATCGGGCGGCGCTCGTATCGCGATGTGAAGCACTATCGCCGCCGCAAGCGGTGGCTGTCATGAGCCCGGCGGGGCGTCGTCCCGTGGACGCCGCGGAAGCGCCGCCCGACTGGGACGCGGCGCAGGATGCGCTGGCCGACCGGGCCGTCCGCCTGGCGCTCGAGCGCAGCGGGGAAGCCGGGGTCCGCCTGCGGGAGGCCGGGATCGCCCACCCCGAGCCGCGCGGCGTGGCGGGGCTGCGGGACGTGGCGGTCCTGGCCAAGGACGACCTGCCGGACCTGCAGGCGGCCCAACCGCCCTTCGGCGGCATGCTGGGCGTGGACCTCGGGGTCCTCCGGCGCATCCACCGGTCCCCCGGCCCCATCAACGACCCGGAGGGCCAGCGGGCGGACTACTGGCGCATGGCCCCCGCGTTCCGCGCGGCGGGGTTCGAGCGCGGCGACGTGGTGCTCAACACGTTCTCGTATCACCTGACCCCGGGCGGTCACATGATGGATGCGGGGTTGCGCGCCGTGGGGTGCGTGGTCGTGGCGGGCGGGGTGGGGAACACGTCGGCTCAGGCCGCCTTCGCGTCGCAGATCGGCGCCGCCGGCTACGTGGGGACGCCGCAGTTCCTTCTCGCCCTGCTGGAGCGGGGGAGGGAGGACGGGATCCCCGCGACGTTGCGCCGCGCGCTCGTCAGCGGGGCGCCCCTGCCTCTCGATCTACGCAGGTTGCTGGAGGAGGGCCACGGAGTCTCGGTCTTTCAGGCGTACGGGACCGCCGACGCCGGGGCCATCGGCTACGAATGCGACGCGAAGGACGGTTGGCACGTCGCGCCGGGCATCGTCGTCGAAGTGCTGGACCCCGGGACGCGCGAGCCGTGCAAGCCCGGCGAACCGGGCGAGGTCGTCGTCACGATCGCCAACCCGGTCTACCCGCTCGTCCGCTTCGGCACGGGCGATCTGTCGACGTTCCGGCCCGACGGGTGCGACTGCGGGCGGACCTCTCCCCGACTGGCGGGATTCCTGGGCCGGACCGGCGAGGGCGTGAAGGTGCGCGGCATGTTCGTCCATCCGCGCCAGTTGGCGGAAGCCCTCAAGGGCGCTCCCGGCGTCCGGCGCTACCAGGGGTCGGTCACCGAGGAGGACCATCGCGACGTCCTCGTCGTCGCCATCGAGGCCAGGGGGGACCGACAGCCCGACCTCGACGAACTCGCCGCCCGCCTCCGCGAGACGACCCGGCTCCGCGTGGACGTCCGCACCGTCGAGCCGGCCACGATCCCCGAGGACGCCCCCCCGATCGTCGACCTTCGCGAACGGAGCCCGGGCTAGCCGGAGACGGAAGGCACCTGGTTACCGGCGATCCAGACGGATTCGATCGCGCGCAGGTTCTCGACGCCTTCCAGGGGATCCGCGTTGAGGAGGATGAGATCCGCCCAGTTTCCGGCCTCGATCGTGCCGACGCCTTCGAGCCCCGCGCAGCGCGCGGCGTCGCCCGTGGAGGCGACGAGGATCTCCATCGGCGACATGCCGGACTCCGCCATGAGCGCGAGTTCCATGTGCTCGAAGTAGCCCTGGAAGCGCGCGGGCGGACCGGTGTCCGTGCCCATGGCGATGGTCACGCCGGCGTCGGACAGCGCGCCGAGGTTCTCCTGCGCCTGCGCGAGCGCCTCCTTGTAGCGCTGCGCCGACTCGCTTTCGCGGTAACGCGCCATGCTCTCGGGGGCGCGCAGGGCTTCGAGCACCGCCGGCTCGGCCGAGGCGAGGAAGAAGGGATCCGAGAAGAACTCCGGCTCGCTCTCGTACACGAAGGTCGAGACTTCGCGCGTGAGCGTCGGCGAGTAGCAGACACCGGCTTCGATGAGCCGAGTCGCGAGCGCGTCGTCCACGTCCCGGTCGCGGACGCTGTGCACGATGAAGTCCACGTTGGCGTCGAGCAGCCCGTGCGCGTCCTCGAGGTAGAACAGGTGCGCCGCGACCGGAAGCCCGAGTGCCTGCGCCCCCTCGATCACCGCCCCGTACACGTCCGGCGTCATCTTGTACGTGCTTCCGAGGTTGTCGTCGACCCGGATCTTGATGAAGTCGACCCCCATCGCCGCGTTCCCGTTCACCATCTCGAGCGCGGCCCCCGGCGTGATCCCCGCCACCACGGCACCCGCCACGTAGAGCCGGGCCCGGTCGAGCGACGGCACGTCCTGTTCGTCGCGCACCTCGACCCCGACGGGTTCGTCCCCGCCGAGGCTCACGACGGTGGTGACGCCGTAGCTCGCGTACAGTTCGAGTTGGCGCAGCACGTTGTCCCGCGAGTAGTGCCCGCCCTCGAGGCCGAGGGTCGCGCCCACATGGCCGTGCGCGTTGATGAGACCGGGGACGAGATGTTTCCCGGCCGCGTCCAGAACCTCGGCGTCCGCCGGAACCTCGACCTCCGCCGAAGGTCCCACGGATTCGATGCGCCCGTCGCGGACCAGGACCGTCGCGTCGGGCACGGGTTCGGCGCCCGAGCCGTCGATGACGGTCGCCCCGACGATCGCGAGCGCCGCCGCCTCGGTCGCCGCCGCAGGCGCGACCTCCGAGTCCGCGCTGCAGGCCCCAAGCGCCGCTGCCATGGCGAACACGGTTAGCGAAATCGGGGTGCGTTTCAGCATGATCCGGACTCCTAGGTGGGGCGTTCGCCGCGGATGGTGACGCGGTAACCGGAGCGTACCGCGGGGAAGTAGTCCCAGATTGCGTGGTGCTGCGTGCAGCGGTTGTCCCAGAAGGCGAGCGGGCGCCAGCGGAAGCGGCAGTGGAAATCGGGCCGCTGCACGTGCCGGAAGAGGAAGTCGAGCAGCCCGATGCTCTCGCCCCGCGGCAGATCCGCGATGCGGACCGTGAACATCTCGTTCACGAACAGCGCCTTCCGCCCCGTCACGGGGTGCGTGCGAACGACGGGGTGCTCCGCCGACGGGTACGAGCGGCCCCCGTCGTCGCGCCCGATGAGCCGGTTCACCTCCCGGTAGAACGGGCCGCCGTCATGGACCGCCGTGAGACCATCGAGCAGCGCCTTCATGCGGTCCGACAACGCCTCGTAGGCCTCGTACATGTTCGCGAACAGCGTGTCGCCGCCGCTCCCGGGCACCGTGTGCAGGCGCAGGATCGAACCCATCGGCGGCATGGGGTCGCACGACACATCCGAGTGCCAGCGCTCCCCGGTCGCCCGCACCGAGTTCTCGTCCGCATGGATCCGGAACACCTCGGGATGTCCCTCGATCCCCGGCTCGTTGGGGTGCTCGACGAGTTCGCCGAACCGGGCCCCGAGCGCCTTCTGGCTCTCGATGGAGATGTCCTGGTCCCGGAAGAAGAGGACGCAGTGCGCCATCAACGCATCGCGGATGGTCTCGAAACTGTCATCATCAAGGGCGGCGAGGTCCACGCCGTCGACCTCGGCGCCGATGACGGGTGTCACCGGGCGGACATGGGGTGAGGTTCGCATGTCGGCGAATCTTGAACGGATCGGGCCCCACAGCAACGCCGGGCCGACGGCGAAGCTGCCGGAGCTTGCCTGAGGCACGCGGGCCGTTTCATTTTTTCAGGTCGGATCGTGAGCGCGGTACCCCTGGGAGGGTCTTGAATGAAGGGTCGTTGGCCAGCCCTGCTGTTTGCGATGGGCATCGCCCTCAATTGCGGGGGCGGAGGTTCGGGCACGGGCCCGGTCGGCACGCCCATCGAGCCTCCTCCGCCCGCACCGCCGCCGCCCCCGCCCGTCGGGCCGCCGCCTCCACCTCCGCCTCCACCGCCCCCGCCGCCCAGAGTGGAGGTGCCCTTCGGGTCGGACGCGAACTTCGACATCCTGGACGACACGTTCGTCGATCCGGACGGCAATCACGATCAGGAAGCCCAGGTGACGGTGAAGCGGCACGCGACCATCACCTGGACGCAGAACGGCACGAACATCCACCGGGTGGAGTTCAGCAAGGTCCCCGAGGGCGCGACAGCGGTGGACAGCGACGATCTGCGGCCGGGTACGGTCTGGGATTACCGTCCCAGGGTCGAGGGCGAGTACGTGTTCTTCTGCCGCTACCACGAGTACATGATGGATGTGCGAATCATCGTGGAAAGCCCCTGACGGGAGCGTTCCACGACCCCGGTGCATATGTCTCCCGCATGTTGAATCGCACTCGGAGGGCGATCGCCCTCACGGCCACGGGACTCCTGCTCGGCCTCGCCGCCTGCGGGGACGGTTCCGTCACGCCGCCGGTTCCGCCGGCGGTGCCGCCCGCGCCTCCGCCGGAACCCCCGCCCCCGCCCCCGCCGTCTCCCGAGGTCGTGCGGGCCATGCTCATCGACACGGTGCGCCTGCTCGCGGACCACCGGAACCTCGACCCGCTCGAGCCGCCGCCCCCCGTGCGGCCGGAACTCGTCGAACTGGGGCGCGCGCTGTCCTTCGACCGGATTCTGGGCGGGAACCGGGACATCTCCTGCATGACGTGTCACCTGCCCAGCTTCGCCATGGGGGACGGCCGGTCGCTGTCGATCGGCGTCGGGGGACGCGGGCTGGGTCCGAACCGGACGCACCCCGAGGGCGAGTTCATCCCGCGCAACTCGCCCGCGCTCTTCAACCTCCATCTCTCGACGCAGTTCTTCTGGGACGGATTCGTGGAGGAAATGGAGGACGGCTCCATCTCGACGGAGGCCGGGGATCAACTGACGCCCGAGATGCAGGCGGTGTTCGAGTTCGGCGCGCTCTCGGCGCAGCCCATGATTCCCGTGCTGCGGCGCAAGGAGATGCGCGGCTTCGGCGAGGACAACGAAGTGGCGGCGCTGGAGGATGACGACTTCACCGGCGTGTGGGCGGCGCTCATGGCGCGGCTGGGGGAGATCGAGGAATACCGGACGATGTTCGAGGCCGCGTATCCCGGCACGGCGTTCGACGACATGTCCTTCGCGCACGCGGCGAACGCGATCGCGGGCTTCTACGTCTCCGAACTCACCTTCATCGACACGCCGTGGGACCGGTTCCTGAAGGGGGACAACGACCAGCTCAGCGATTCGGCGCTGCGCGGCGCGAAGAGCTTCATGACGATTCGCTGCATGCTGTGCCACGAAACCGACCAGTTCGACGACCGCAACAACGAGCACCACAACGCCGCTCTCCCGCAGATCGGACCCGGGCTGGGGGACGGGCCGGGCGGCAACGACGATTTCGGCCGCGAGCGCGTGACGGGAGACCCGGCGCACCGGCGGCTGTTCAAGACGCCGCCGATGCGGAACGTCGAACTCACGGGGCCGTACGGCCACGCGGGCCAGTTCGCCACGCTGAAGGCGATCGTCGTCCACTACGACAGCATCGACAACCGTCTCCGGGACTACGACGTGTCGCAGGTGGACCCCGAACTGCGGGGCACGCTGCTCAACAACTTCGACGAGATCCTCGCCACGCGGGACACGATTCTCATCCCGGTCACGTTCGACGACGCGGAAGCGGACGACCTCGTCGCCTTCCTCGAGTCACTGACGGACGATGCGGCGCGCGACCTGTCGCACCTGGCGCCGGCGACCGTGCCCAGCGGACTGCCGATCGACAAGTAGGGCGGGCCGTGGCAAGCGCCCCGTTGGGTCGGGGCGGTCAGGGGTCCGCGTCGAGGAGCGTCCGGAGTGTCCGCTCGAGTTCGCCGGCCTGAGCCTCGGGATCCGCGAGCGTCGGGTGCCGGACGAGCGCGAGGTCTCCCGCGGCGTCCACCACGAAGAGCGCCGGAACCGAGGCGAGCTTGTAGTCGGCGGCGATGCGCTCCGCGCGCAGGAGGAGTGGCGCGTCGAGTCCCCATTCGTGCAGGATCGGGCCGGGATCGACCTCGGGGCTTTCCCACGCGTTGAGGTTGAGGAAGCGGACGCGCTCCGCTGCGGCCGGCCCCGGGAGGGCGGCGTACGCGGCCGCGAGGTCCCGGCAAAGGGCGCACCAACTCGCCCCGAAACTCAGCACGACGATGTCCCCGCGCAGGTCCGAGAGGCGGAGGGACGACCCCGATGCCGTTTCGAGCGTCCAGTCGGGCGCCGGAACGCCGGGCTCGATGCGCCTCGCGTCCTCGTCGATGACGTCTCCGCCCTCCGGGCCGTCGAGGTCCACGCGGATCGCGAGCTGGTCGGCCGTGATCGTCGCATCGACGAGCATGCTCCGGATCTCGAACGCGAGGGCCCCGCTCCCGTCATCGGCCTCCCAGCGGAAGGCGCGGGGCAGGTCGTCCTCGACTCCGATGTGCCACCACACCTGCGCGGGTCCGAACTCGTCGGTGCTGCCGCGCAGCACGTCGCACAGCACGCCGCCGATCGTCTCCCGGCTCACGAGTTCCATGTCGCTCGCCAGTTCCGCCCGGAACGGCTGCGGATCCGTGAACGCCGACAGGACCGCGAAGGGGGCGTTGGCCACGAGATGCCCGGAGCCCCCCGAGATCGTCCCGTGACGGAACCCGCCCAGCGCCTCGTCGCGCGCCGCGACGTAGTCGCCGCCCCCGGACAGGATGAGCGCGGGTGCCTCGGCGGGCGTGTCGGCGGGCGCCACAACCGGTGCGTCGGTGGACGCTTCGCCCGGGGGCGGTTCGCCCGCCGGCGGAGCGGGGGTCCATGACGGCGATGGCCGAAGCTCGGCCCAGTAGATCCGGGGTTCGTCCGCGGCGCTGAGCAACCGCACCCTCCCGCTGTAGGACCCCGCGGCGCTGCCGCTCCCCTCGTACGCGTACTCGTACGCGAGGCTCGACAGCCGCTGGATGGCCGCGGCCGCGTCGAGGAGGCGATCCCGGCCCGTCGGCGCCGACTCGCACGACACGCAAAGGACGGCCGCGACGCCGGCCGCCGCCGCCGCGCGCAACGTTCGATGCGTCCTGTAGGGCCTCATGTTTGCCATCCGCTCCCCGCCGATCCGAAGTTGGATTCCATATGTCACGTCCGGCCGCCTGGGGCAAACTCCGGACCATTGGGATGGACGGTGGAGATGGAACCGACGAGGCGCGAATCGAACGACACCGGCGAGCCGGCACCCGCGGGCGTCGACCGGCGGACGCTGCTCAAGCTGGGCGCGATGGGGGCGGGGGCCGCGGTCCTGGGCGGCTGCCGCGGACCCGACGCCGGCGGTGGATCGGCGCCCGGGGCACAGAACCGCGACGCGGCGCCGCAGGCCCTCTTCTCGGCGCCCCCCATGGAGACGGTCCGGATCGGGTTCGTGGGGATCGGCGGCATGGGATCGGTCCACGTCCGCAATCTCCTCGACATGGAGGGCGTGGAACTCACGGCGCTCTGCGACATCCGGCCCGCGCACGCCGAGCGTGCCCGCGACTGGGTGCTCGAAGCCGGGGGGCCGGAGCCGACCCTCTACACGCGCGGGGAGACGGACTTCGTCCGCATGTGCGAGACGGAGGACCTCGACCTGGTCTACACGGCCACGCCGTGGCGCTGGCACGTGCCCGTCTGCGTCGCCGCGATGGAGCACGGGAAGCACGCGGCGACGGAGGTTCCGGCGGCCTACACGATGGAGGACTGCTGGCGCCTCGTGGAGACGGCCGAGGCGACGCGCCGGCACTGCGTAATGATGGAGAACGTGAACTACGGCCGCTGGGAGATGCTCGTCTTCCACATGGCGCGGCTCGGGCTGTTCGGCGAGATCCTGCACGGTGAGGGCGGATACCTCCACGACCTGCGCGGAATAAAGTTCGCCGACACCGGCGAGGGGCTGTGGCGGCGGGAACACTCGAAGACGCGGAACGGCAACCTCTATCCCACGCACGGACTGGGACCGATCGCCAACTGCATGGACATCAACCGCGGGGACCGCTTCGACTACGCGGTCTCGATGAGCGGGCCGTCGCGCGGGCTGCAGGACTTCGCGCGCGAGCACTTCCCCGAGGCCGCGCCCGAGCGCCGGGAGACCTTTGCGCTCGGCGACGTGAACGTCACCCTCATCAAGACCGTCCTCGGCCGCACGATCTACGTCTCGCACGACACGAACCTCCCCCGTCCGTACTCGCGGATCCACCTCGTCCAGGGGACGCGGGGCCTCTTCCAGGGCTATCCCGACCGCGTGTATGTCGAGGGCCGGAGCGAAGGGCACCGGTGGGATGAAGCGGAGGACTACCTCGAGGAGTTCGAACACCCGCTGTGGCGCGAGATGGCGGGTGCCGGCGCGGGCCGCGGACACGGCAGCATGGACTACCTGGAGGACTACCGGCTCATCAAGTGTCTGCGCGAGGGACTGCCCACGGACATGAACGTGTACGACGCGGCGGCGCTGTCGGCCGTGTGCGCGGTGAGCGAGGAGTCCGTGGCGGACCGCAGCCGGCCGGTCGATTTCCCCGACTTCACCCGCGGCCGGTGGGAGACGTGGCCGCAGCTCGGCGTCGTCCGCGCCTGACGAAGGCGCGGACGCGCCGTCCGCCCTTCGCGCTGCGGGTGCTCCGCGGCCTGGCCGTCCTCACCGTGGCCGGACTCGTCGGCGTGGCCGCCTGGACCGGGCTGCGCTCCGCCGGCTTCCGTTTCCGGTGGGACCTCGATCCGACGCCCCCACCGACGGCCGATGCGCCCGCCCTCCGCGAAGCCCCGCCGCCTTCGGAGCCGAGCGGGGCCGCGGACGCGCCGGAAGGCGGCGAAGAGGCCGACGTTCCGCCCCCCGCGCGCGGTCCCCTGGCGAGCGGACGGCATGAGCGGATCGAGTTCGAGACCTACGCCGATGGCCGGCCCGTCGTCGCCAACTCAGCGGTGGCCGAGGAATGGCGGGAACAGGGCCTCGTGCTGTCGTTCGACTCCTACACGGCGGACGCCACCCGGCCTCATGTGCTCGACGCGCGCGGCTACCTGCCCCCGAACGCGTCGATGCACGCGCTGAGCTTCCCGCTGGCGGGAGACCGGGGTCTGGAGGTCGGCGTCATCCACCTCGATTTCCCCGGACGTCCCCGGCGCGTGACGTTCACGCTCTTCGGCCCCGATCTCATCGAGGACTTCGAGGTGATCGTCTGGAGCGGCGGCGAACGCCTGCCCGCCTCGGCCCGGGCCCACGCGCCGGACCTGCGTTACGCCCCCGAGGACGATTCAGGGTCCGGGACGGCGACCTACAGCCCCGGAGGACGCTCGCTCTTCCGGGCCGAACGCGTCCGCATCGAGACTCCGCTCGGCGTCGATCGCATTTCGCTCGACGGCTGGGGTCCGCCGGGGCATGTGCTCCTCGTGGACCACCTCGAAATCGACCCCTGACGGTCCGCGACCCGCACGCACCGGTGCGGCGTCAGCCGGATTCGGTCAGTCGAAGCCCACCCGGGGGAGCGCCCGGAACAGCCCGACGGCGGCGGCGACGGCCACGAGTCCGAATCCGGTCGCGGCGGCCGGTCTCCCGTACAGGGCCATGCCCGTGCCGAAGAGCACGGCGTACACGGTCACGCAGCCCAGGCCCCACGCGGCGAGACCCGCGGCCAGGCTCCCGGGCGCGTCCGGCCGCGTGTTCACGGCCCTGCGCCAGCCGCGGGCGAAGGGGCGGATGCGGTCGTAGAAGCCCTGCAGCGTCGCCGTGTCCACGGGTCGGGTGAGGAAGGTCACGACGAGCCATACGGCCGTCGTCAGCCCGACGCCCAGCAGCAGGCTGACCGCCGGGTCGAGCGCCGGCAGCCCCACGCGCTCGTGGAAGAGCGGGAACCACAGCGCCACCGTCGCGGAAGCCGCCATGCCCGAGATCTCCGACCACGCGTTCACCCGCCACCAGAACCAGCGCAGGAGGAAGATGAGACCGCTCCCCGCGTGCAGCAGCAGGATGAGTTCGAACGCCTGCTTCGCACTGTCGAGAAAGAGCGCGAGGGCGGCGGAGAGGACGATCAGGAGCCCGGTGGAGATCCGCGCCACGCGCACGTAATGGGCCTCATCCCGGTCCCGGGCCACGAACCGGCGGTAGAAGTCGTCGACGACGTAGGACGACCCCCAGTTCAGGTGCGTGGAGATGGTCGACATGTAGGCGGCCGCGAGCGAAGCGACGACGAGTCCCAGCAGTCCGTGCGGCAGGAAGACGAGCATCGCCGGGTAGGCGAGGTCGTGCCCCAGAAGGCTCGGATCGAGGTCGGGGAACGCCGCTCCGATGGAGTCGAGCGTGGGATAGACGGCGATCGAGGCGAGGGCGACGAGAATCCAGGGCCACGGCCGCAGCGAGTAGTGCGCGATGTTGAACCACAGGGTGGCGCGCATGGAGTCGCGCTCGTTCCGCGCCGCGAGCATGCGCTGCGCCGCGTACCCGCCGCCGCCCGGCTCCGCTCCGGGATACCAGCTCGCCCACCATTGCACGGCGATCGGGATGACGAACACCATCGCCGCCGTCCGCCAGTCCGAGAAGTCGGGCAGCAGCGAGAGGTTCTGCGAGATCTCCGGGTGGGTGACGAGCCCCGCCAGGCCCCCGACCTCCGGCTGCGCGAGCGCGTACGAGGCCGCCGCGACGGCGCCGATCATGGCGATCGCGAACAGGAGCAGGTCGGTGACGACCACGCCCCACAGCCCGGAAGTCGCGGAGTACAGCGCCGCCACCGTGCCCGCGACGAGCACCGTCGTGTACTTGTCCGCCCCGAGCAGGACCCCCGAGATCTTGATCGCCGCGAGCGTGACGGTGGCCATGATGACGACGTTGAAGAAGACGCCCAGATAGAGGGCCCGGAAGCCGCGCAGGAAGGTCGCCGCGCGCCCGGAATAGCGGAGTTCGTAGAAGCCGATGTCGGTGAATACGCCGGAGCGCCGCCACAGCTTCGCGTAGAAGAACGTCGTGCACATCGCCGTGATGAGGAACGCCCACCAGCCCCAGTTCCGGCTCACGCCGCCGTTGCGGACGAGGTCCGTGACGAGGTTCGGGGTGTCGGTCGAGAAGGTCGTGGCGACCATCGACGTCCCCAGCAGCCACCAGGGGAGCTTCCGGCCCGCGAGGAAGAACTCGTTCGTGCCGGAGCCGGCGCGCCGGGCGAACCAGAGCCCGACTCCGAGGGCCACGGTTCCGTACGCGGCCAGGACGATCCAGTCGAGGCCGTTCAGTTGCACGGGATCACCTGCCGCCGGCGTGCGTCCACGGTCGCCGCGGCCGGGAAGCGGGCCGCTACCACCCCCAGCCCGAGCGGTAGTCGGGCTTCACGTAGCTTTCGGGGATCGAGACGCCGTCGAGGATCTCGCCCGTCGCCGGATCGAGGCGGACTTCCCGCCCGCTGCGCACGGAGAGGTTGCCGAGGAGCACCATCTCCGTCAGCGGCCCCGCGTGTTCGACGAAGTTGGAACCCGCGGGCGGCCCGTCCTTGCAGGCGGCGGCGAACTCCGCGTACACGCCGTCCGTGCGGGGGTACTTCTCCGCCGGCGGGTCGGCCCGGATCGCGGCGTCCCGCTCGGCGTCGAGAAGCCGCGGGTTCTCGCCGTAGATCCCCGCGAACATCTTGCCGTCGGTCCCGATCCACAGCTGTCCGCTCGACTCGAAGGGCCAGCGCGCGTCGTCCGGCACTTCCTCGGGCCGGGGCGGCGAGAGGTTGCCGTCGCGCCACACCACCTTCACGGCCGGCCGATCCCCCCGGGCGGGGAAGTCGTACTCGATGCGCGACGCCGCGGGCGCCGTCTCCGCGAAGAGCGTCGTCGACTCCGCCGAAATCCGCTCCGGCGTGCCGAGGTCGAACGTCCAGAAGGCGGCGTCCATCGCGTGGCACCCGATGTCGCCCAGCGCGCCGGTCCCGAAGTCCCACCAGCCGCGCCAGTTGAAGGGGGCGTAGGCCGGGTGGTAGGGCCGGTCGGCCGCGGGCCCGAGCCACAGGTCCCACTCCAGCCAGGGCGGGGCGTGGTGTGCCTCGGTCGGCCGCAGGATCGCCTGTGGCCAGATGGGACGGTTCGTCCAGTACTCCACGCGCCGGATCTCGCCGATCGCGCCGGCCTCGTACCACTCGCGGATTTCCCGCGTCCCGTCCTGGGCGTGACCCTGGTTCCCCATCTGCGTGGCGACCCCGGCGCGCTCCGCGGCGGCAACGAGTTGGCGCACCTCCCAGATCGTGGTCGCGAGCGGCTTCTGGATGCGGGTCGGCTTGCCCAGCGAGAGGGCCATCATGCCGGCCGCGGTGTGCGTGTGGTCCGGCGTGGAGATGAGGACGGCGTCGATGTTGTCGGCCTCTTCCGAGAGCATCGTCCGGAAGTCGCGGTAGCGTTTGGCCCGCGGGAAGGCGCTCCACGAGCCGGCCGCCTGGCGCTCGTCCACGTCGCACAGGGCGTAGATGTTCTCGCCGACCCCCGCCATGCCGCGCACGTCGCCGCCGCCCATGCCGCCGACCCCGATGTGCGCCAGGTTCAGCGTGTCGCTGGGCGCGCGGTGCCGGGGCCCGCCGAGCACATGCGCGGGTACGATGCTCAGGCCGACGCCGGCCGCGCCCGAGGCCCGCACGAAGTCGCGCCGGGAGAAGTTGTTCTTCAGCGTCATGCTGCGCCTCACTCCGGGTCAGGTCCGCGAAAGAAAGCCCGCCTGCATGGTCTCGCGCCGACGGCGTCTAGGCCAGACCCAGGCGTTCGAGAACCTCCGGGGGCGGGCCGTCGAAGCGGGGCATGGGGCGGTTCCCCACGAAGCCGAGATCGGCCATCCCCTCCGCTGTCGTCCAGAACGCGGTCGACGTGAGATCCCGCACGCGGTCGAAGAAACGGGCCGCGACCCGGTATTCCGGGGCGGCGTTCTCGGCCCAGCAGATGTCGTCGCAGATGGCGTGCTTCTGCTCGAGCGTGAGTTCGGTGAAGCGGCCCCCGAAACGTTCCGCCGATTCGATGTCCAGCCACACGAGCCCGCCGCGCACGAGCGTCAGATCGTCCCGGTTTCCGTCGTAGGGCGCGCTCACCCACTCGTCGATGAAGGCGTGCGCCCCGAGCGCCGCCGCGCCGGGGGAGTGTTCGTCCTCGGGGATGATGACATCGCACAGGGCGGCGAGGGTGGCGAGTTCGTCCTCGGTCAGGACCAGGTCCCACCACACGACGGGCGAGACGAGGTCCGGGTCCGTCGGCGTGCCGGCGGCCCGGGGGTTGCCGCCGCTCGTGGCGCCCTCGAAGTCGGTCGCATCCTCGGTGCCGGGCACGCCGGATTCTCCGCCGTCGGCGCACGCCCCCGCGGAGATGGCCGCCGCGCCCGCCGCCCCGGCCGCGAGCACCTGCAGCGCCCGGCGGCGGGTCAGTCCCTCGGCCGCCTCCGATTCCGGTGGGCGGTCCCCGGTGCGTTCGCGGTCACGGTCCGCCATCAGAGCGCTCCCTGCCGCAGTTGATCCACGAGGTACTCGGAAGACCGCCAGGCGATCGCCATGATGGAGAGCGTCGGATTCTTGTCCGCGTTGGAGACGAACGGCCCGCCGTCCATCACGAACAGATTCGGGACCTCCCACGACTGGCAGTACTGGTTGAGCACCGAGTTCTCCGGCCGGTCTCCCATCCGGACGCCGCCCACCTCGTGGATGATCTGGCCCGGCGCCAGGATCGCGCGGGCGCCGTCCGTCTGCACCGTCGAGAGCACGCGCCCGCCCATCTCCTCGATGATCCCGGCGAACGTCTGCTGCATGTGCCGGGCCTGGTTGAGTTCGTGGTCCGACCACTTCCAGTGGAACCTGAGCACGGGAATCCCCCACTGGTCGACGACCTCGGGATCGATCTCGCAGTAGCAGTCCTCGTTGGGGATCATCTCGCCGCGGCCGTCCATGTACATGAACGAGCCGTAGTAGCGGCGGCACTCCTCCTTGAAGCGCTGTCCGTAGGCACCCTGCGTGAGCGGCTCGATGCCGCTGAAGGCGCCGTAGCCCGGCATCCGCTGCCCGCCCCCGAACTCGATGTGGTAGCCGCGGGCGAAATCGAGGCGTCCCGCCGCCTGCTCCCCGTACAGCCACCACGGCATGTACATGTGCATCGCCGAGGCCCCCTCCTCCGCGTGCCGGGGCAGGTGCTCGAGCGCCGGGATCTGGCCGGATACGCCGGCGCCCACCGTGTCCATGATGTACTTGCCGACGAGCCCGCTCCCGTTGGCGAGGCCATCCGGGAAGAGCGAACTGCGGGAGTTGAGGAGGATGCGGGCGGACTCGAGGGCGCTGGCCGCGAGGATGACGACCGGGGCCGCGGCATGGCGGTCGGCGCGCGCCTTCTTGTCGACGTAGTGGACCCCGTTCGCCCGCCCCCGCGCATCGAGCGTCACCTCGCGCACCATGGCGTCGGTAATCGTCGTGAGGTTGCCGGTCGCCTGCGCCGGCGGCAGGCAGACGGTCGTCGACTGGAAGTTGGCCTTGATCGAGCAGCCGCGCCCGCACGGCGTCGCCCAGTAGCAGGGCGCGCGGCCCCGCATGGCGTCGCGCGTCACGCGGCGGCCCAGCGCGTTGCCCGGCCACAGCATCCGCGACAGGCCTTCGGCGTCCTGCGCTTCGGTGAGGATCGCGATGTGCGCGGGCACGACCGGGATCCCGAGTCCCCCGCAGGCCTTCTTCGCGAGCAGTTCGTAGGCGCGCGGGGCGGGCGGGGGTTGGAGGATCCCGTCGGAGGAATCGGGGGTGTTCTCGAGGCCCTCGCTCGAACCGTAGACGCCGATGAAGGCCTCGGTCCGGTCGTACCACGGCGCGAGGTCGTCGTACGTCATCGGCCAGTCGAACCCGAGCCCGTCCCGGCTGTAGGGCTTGAAGTCGTAGGGACCCATGCGGAGGGAGATCCGGCCCCAGTGGTTCGTCCGCCCCCCGAGCATGCGCGCCCGCCACCACATGAAGTTGACCCCTTCGGCGCTCGTGTAGGGTTCGCCGGGGACGCGCCAGCCGCCGTCCACCGTCGCGTCGTAGAAGCCGAAGGGCTTGTCGGCGGTCCCCGCGGCCCGGAGCGGCGCGTCGGCGGGGAGCTGGAACATCGGGGTCTCCGACACCGGATCGTAGTCGCGCCCCGCTTCGAGGAGCAGGACGCGCACGCCGTGGCAGGCGAGCACGTAGGCGGCCATCCCGCCCCCCGCGCCGGAGCCGACGATGATGACGTCGTGGGCGTCCTGGCTGCGCCGCCGTAACGCGGGCGCCGAGGCGGCTGTTGTCAGACGCGGGTGCGATGAAGGCATGGCCCGAGAATGAGCGCGGAGGGCGCCGGAGGTCAACGGGTCATCTTGCCGCGTCCGACCGGTGCGCGAACCTTCAGCGCCACCGGAGCGGAAACTCGATGGGGGGCGCGATGCACAGACGAGCCGTCGCGGGGCTCATGGTCACGGTGGCGCTGACGGCGGCGACGGGCCGGCCGGCCGCGGCACAGTCGCTCACGGACCTCGTGTCGGAACTGTTCGTGTTCGGGCAGTGCGGCGTGCCTCTCTGCCTCGATCCGGACTTCGAGGAGACCGGGGTCTTCAATACGGAGCACGGCCGCCACTACCTGCGCGAACGGGTCCCGCGAAACGACGCGCTCATCCTCGCCTTCCAGGGGGGGATCGCCGGCGTCGTGGGCAGCCTTCCCCCCACCGCGATGTCCGGCGGCCGCATCTGGTCGGATGGAGAGCGGAGCGCATCGTTCGGCCCGATCTTCGCGGAACGGGCGGAAACCCTCGGGATGGGGCGGTTCTTCCTCGGTCTCGAAGCGACGGCGTTCCAGGTCACGAACTTCAGCGGCGTGCCCACGGACAACCTCGTCCTGAACTTCTTCCACGAGGACTCGGACGTGGCTCTCGGTCCGGACCCCGGGCTCGGCCTGCCCTTCTTCGAGCGCGATGTGCTCCGGGTGCGGACGAACCTCGACCTCGACTACACGGTGGCCACGGCCGTCCTGAGCGCCGGCCTGGCGTCCTTCCTCGACGTGGGATTCGCCGTGCCGGTCGTGCGGGCCAACCTGAGGGGGACGGCCCACGCCCAGATCCTGCCGCTCGGCAACGCGCTCGCGCACCGCTTCGGCGGCACCGCCGCCGCGCCGGTCCTCGAGGCGAGCAACTCCGTGAGAGGGTCGGCGACGGGCATCGGCGATATCTCCGCCCGCGTGAAGGTCAACCTCATGGGGGGTACGACCGTGGGTCGCGCGCCGCCGCCGGTCGGCATGGCGCTCCTGGCGGACGTCACCTTCCCCACGGGCCAGGAGGAGGATCTGCTCGGACTCGGCGAGGGCCGCGGCCGCGCCGTGGCGATTCTCTCCCTCAACCGGGGACGGTTCTCGCCCCACCTGAACGCCGGCTATCTCCTGCGCGAAGGCAACCTGCGCGACAGGAACTTCGACCGGGACGCGATGCTCGCGACCGTGGGGTTCGATGCCCAGGCGTCCGATGTCCTCACGGTGGCCGCCGACCTCATCACTCGCTGGGAACTGGCGGATCCGGAGCATCCGCTGCCGGGTCCCGTCACCTTCGTCGGCAACCCGGCGCTCACGGTCGAATCCTCATCCCTCCCGGACGTCGGTCGCCATTTCATCGACCTCGCGGTGGGGCTCAAGTACATGCTCGGCCGAGACATGATTCTCGCCACGAACGCCCTGCTCCCCATCCGGGCCGCCGGTCTGCGGCCGGACGTCCTGTGGACGCTGGGGATCCAGGGCACGTTCAGATAGTGGTCGCATAAGCCGAACCACATAGTCCCTCGCGTGGAGGTGTCGATGTTCTTCTTGCCACGAACGGGATCGGCCCGCCGGCGCCCGGTCGCGCCGATGCTGGCCACCGCCGTCGGAGTACTCACCGCCGGAACGCTGGTCGCCGGCGCCCTCAGCGCCCAGACCCCGCCGCGCGCGCGGGACCTCGGGATCCCCTTTCCGGGGGAGCCCGGAGCCTGGAACGCGATTACCGATGTGGCCGGCGTCCGCGTCGGGCACGCGACGATCATCGAAGGCGAGGGGGCGCTCGTCGTCGGCCAGGGTCCCGTGCGTACGGGCGTGACCGCCGTGCTCCCGCGTACGGAGAGCTACGAACCCGTCTTCGCCGGCTGGTACTCGCTGAACGGGAACGGCGAGATGACGGGGACGACCTGGGTCGAGGAATCGGGCTTCCTCGAGGGTCCCGTGATGATCACCAACACCCACAGCGTGGGAGATGTCCACCAGGCGGTCATCGAGTGGTCGCGCGACGCGCGCGCGAACCATCCCATCGCCCCGGGGATCTGGTGGAGCCTGCCGCTGGTGGCGGAGACCTGGGACGGACGGCTCAACGACATCAACGGGTTCCACGTCGGCAAGGAACACGTGTTCGCGGCGATCGAGCGCGCTGCCGCGGGCTCCGTCACGGAGGGATCGGTCGGCGGGGGGACCGGCATGGTCTGCAATTCGTTCAAGGGCGGGATCGGGACCTCGTCCCGGCTCGTGGGGGACTACACCGTCGGCGTGCTCGTGCAGTGCAACTACGGGCGCCGGCCGGAACTGCTGATCGCGGGCGTGCCGGTGGGGCAGGAACTCCTCGACTGGACGCCGCCCGGCGGCGCGGGCGGTGCAGCGGACGCAGGCGCGTTCGACGGCCTCGGGTCGATCATCGTCGTCATCGCGACGGACGCTCCGCTGCTGCCGCACCAGTTGAAGCGGCTCGCGCGCCGGGCGCCGATCGGGATCGGGCGCATGGGGGGCTACGGTGCGAACAGTTCCGGGGACATCTTCATCGCCTTCTCGACGGCGAACAGCGGGGCGTGGAGCCGCGGGGAGAACACGACCGTGGAGATGATGTCGAACGACGCCGTTTCGCCGCTGCTGCTCGCGACGGCCCAGGCGACGGAGGAGGCGATCACGAACGCGATGGTTGCGGGCCGGACCATGGTGGGGCGCGATGGGAACATGGTGCCCGGCCTCCCGCACGACGAAGTGCGGCGCATCCTCGCCGCGCATAACCGGCTGGAGAGGCCGTAGTGGTCGCCCGGGCCGCGCTCCTTCTCGGACTGCTCGTACCGGGGTCGGCGGCGGGTGTGGTCGACGCCCCATCGGTCCACGCGGGTCCGGAGTTCGAGGCCTCCGCCGCCGCGCCGATCCCCGCGCAGACGGTCCAGGCTTCGGAGCCCGCGGCTACGGAGCCTGCGGCGGCGGAGGATCTGGGCTTTCTCGCGCGACTCGTCACCTGGCTGCGCGAGACCACCGCGGGACTGGGGTGGCTGGGGCCCTTCTTCTTCGGACTCTTCTACGCGCTCGCCGTGGTCCTCTTCGTGCCGGGTTCGGCGCTGACGATCGCCGGAGGCGTCACCTTCGGCCTCGCGCTCGGCACCCTCACCGTGTTCGTGGGCGCGAACATCGGGGCCGCGCTCGCCTTCCTCATCGCCCGCTACGTGCTGCGCGACCGCGTCGAGAAGCTCCTCGCCAACCGCCCGGCGCTGCGGGCGATCGACCGCGCGGTCGAGACCCAGGGTTGGCGCATCGTCTTCCTCACCCGCCTCTCGCCGGTATTTCCGTTCAGCGCGCAGAACTACTTCTACGGCCTCACCGGCGTGACCTTCACCCAGTACGTGGCGGCCTCGCTCGTGGGGATGTTCCCGGGGACGCTCCTGTACGTGTACATCGGCGCGGCCGGGGCGGAGGTGGCCGAGGCGTCCGGCGGTGCCGCGAGCTGGGGGCAGACCGCCCTGCTCGTCGCCGGCCTCGCCGCGACGGCCGCCGTCGTCGTCCTCGTCACGCGCGTGGCCCGGCGCGAACTGCAGAAGGCGCTGGCCGAGGTGGAGGAGACTCCCGGCGCGACGGCGTAGTTCCGTGCCGCGGCGGGCCCCGCGGCATTCGCCGCCGCGGGGCCCCGGGAATCTGCGCCCGTGGCGAGTTCCCGGTCAGGGACCCCCGCCGAGGATGACACGGCCGCCCACGTACAGCCCGCGACCCGGCGCCGCGAAACCCCAGACCTCCTCGTAGGCGGAGTCGAGAAGGTTCTCCCCGCGCACCGTGAGCGTGAATCCCGGACCTCCGCCACGTCCGGCGATGTCGAAGCTGGCCGAGACATCGAGCACCGTGTACGCGGGAAGCATCACGGGCTCCGCCGGGAAGGAGGAGAAGTCGCGATCCTCCCGTTCTCCCACGCGCCGCAACCTCACGTCCAGCCCCACCGCCGACGAGACCGGATAGAAGGCCGACGCCGCCATGGCGTGCTTCGGCCGCCGCAACAGCGCCGAGCCTTCCACGAACGTCGCGCCGGGTCCCTCGTCGAAGCCGGAGTCCAGCACCTCGGTGTCGAGGTACGTCCAGCTACCGGTGAGCCGCAGCTGTCGGGCCTCCACGGACGCCTCCGCCTCGAGCCCCCGGCTCCGGGCCTTCGCAACGTTGAAGAAGTTGGGGTCGCCCTCGGCGGGCGGAGAGCCGGTGTACTGGATCAGGTCCCGGTAGTTCTGGCTGAAGCCGGTCAGCGAGAGCTTCAGCGAGCCGCCGACGTCCTGGTCGATTCCCCCCTCGAAGCTCGTGGAGCGCTCCGGCGTGAGGTCGGGGTTTCCCGTGACGAAGCCCGTGGCGAAGGTCTCGAAGAACGTCGGTTCCTTGATTCCGGTGCCGGCCGAGACCCGGAGGCGCGTCCCCGACGCGTCGGCGCGCCACGCCGCTCCCGTCCGCCAGGTGGCCGCCGCCCCGAACCGCTCGTCGTCCTCGGCCCTGAGGCCCGCGTTGAGCGCCAGCGCGTCGCGGGCCCATGAGAACTGCGCGTGGGCGGCGCGGTTCCACCAGTCGTCCTCGGAGTTGCCGGCACTCTCCCCGAACTGGGAGAAGGACCGGTTGAAGCCGCGGACGGACTGTCGCTCCTCCTCAACCCCCGCCGTGACCGCCATCCCCTCGGCGGGGCGCCACACGGCGCGGCCGCCGGCGGTGACGCGCCGGGTGTCGGTGAGACTCTTGAACCCGAAGAAGCCCAGGCTGTCGGCGGGGTTGTCGGGCCCGTCGTCCGTTCCGCGGTCCGATTCCCAGACGCTGAGGAAAAGCCGCGTCTCGAGCGCGTCCGTCCAGCGGCGGCCCGCGTCGATGTTGACGGTGAGCGCGTCGCCGAAGGAATACGCGTTGCGGTCGACCACGTTTCCCGACCCGTCCGTCGGATAGTGGAAGCGCGAGTCGTTGTAGCGGATGGCGAAGGTCGCGTCGGTGTCCGCGTCCAGGTTCGCCTGCACGCGCCCCGTGGCCGTCGTCTGCCGGTGCTCGTTGTTGAAGGCGAGGATCCCATCCGTCGCGCTGCCGCCGAGCGAGAAGGCATAGGAGAGTCCGCCGCCGCCTCCGGAAAGGTCGCCCTGCCAGCGCGTCGTCCCGAAGCTCCCGGTCTGGAACGAGACGCTGCCCCGGGGCGGTCCCGCCCCGCGGCGCGTGAAGATCTGGATGACCCCGCTCACGGCGTCGGAGCCGTACAGCGCCGAAGCCGGCCCGCGCACGATCTCGATGCGCTCCACGTTGTCGGTGGTCAGCGATGCGAAGTCGTAGGATCCGCCGGGCTCGTTCACGCGCACGCCGTCGACGAGCACGTGGACGTAGTCCGACTCGCCCCCGCGCAGGAACACGGACGTGATGGCGCCGAAGGATCCGTTGCGGGCGACCGCCAGGCCGGCGACGTGCCGGAGCGCGTCGGACACGAACTCGATCCCGGCCCGCTCCAGTTCCTCGCCTTCGATGACCGTCGTGTTGGCGGCCACGGTCCACTCGGGCTCGGCCCAGCGGTGGGCGGTGACGACGAGTCCCTCGAGGCTGATCGGTTCCTGTGCCCGAAGCGGGGACGCGGCGAGAGCGGCGCAGGCCGCCGCGGCTACGGCGAGTGCGTGAAGGGGGCGCCCGCGCGCCGGATTCACATGTCTCATCTCGGTTCTCCCTTCTCGCGGAAAAGAGAGGGAGATTTCCGAGGTGTGCCGTGCCCGGAAGACGACCCCTCACCTCCCCGCGGAGGTGTGTTCTGGGCGCCGGATGGGCACGTCTCCTGGCTCGAGGCCGCCGGGGCTCGCCTTCCCGGGACCCGCGCGGGTCCCAGTGGCACGTCCGAGTCGGCGTTCCGGGAAAAATCCCGGACCTCTCACAGTGGCGGGGCCGCGCCGGATTCACACCGGCTTCCGTGAGCCCCCCCGGCCGATTCTGTCGTGCCCCGAGGATGCGCCGAACGCCTCCGCGGGTCAACTCCCGGCCTCAGGAAAGCTCTTCGACCCGGTGACCGAGTTCGCGGAGCCTGGCGACGATCGTCGCGACGTGGTCGTGGCCGCGCGTCTCGATCGTGAGTTCGATCCCCACCTTTCCGACCGAGATGTCCCCGAAGGCGCGCGTGTGTTCGATGTGGAGGACGTTCGCGCCCTCGATCGCGACGAGCGCCGTCACCTCGTTGAGGTAGCCCGGGCGGTCGCGAACGACGACCGCGAGGCGCGCGAGCCGGCCATCGGCCCAGAGCGCGCGGTCGATGACCCGCGACACGAGGTTCATGTCGATGTTGCCGCCCGACAGGATGCAGACGGTGACATCGGACGGGCCGAACTCGACCTTTTCCTCGAGGACGGCGGCCACGGACACCGCTCCGCCGCCCTCCACGACGAACCTCTCGGATTCGAGGAGGAAGAAGATCGCGCGCGTGATCTGTTCCTCCTCGATGAGGACGACGTCGTCCACGAGCGTCGCCAGGTGCGGGAAGGCGAGGTCGCCGATCCGCTTCACGGCGATGCCGTCCGCGAGCGTGTCGGAGTTCTCCAGGTGTACGGGCTTCCCGGCGGCCAGCGACTCCCGGGCCCCCGGCGAGGCCGCGGCCTCCACGCCGATCACGCGCACGTTGGGCCGCTGCGCCTTCACCACGGTCGCGATGCCGGAGATCATCCCGCCTCCTCCGACCGGGACGATGACCGTCGTGAGGTCGGGCACCTGTTCCAGGATCTCCAGCCCGATCGTCCCCTGGCCCGCCATCACGTCGAGATCGTCGAAGGCGTGGACGGGCGTGAGTCCCTCCTCGCGGGCCAGGCGGTCGACGAGCGCCATCCCGTCGGAGAGGGTTTCCCCGGTCTGAATCACGCGGGCGCCGTAGCCGCGCGTGTGGGCGACCTTGATGAGGGGCGCGTGCGTGGGCATCACGATGGTACACGCGATCTCCAGCCGGGATGCGTGATACGCGAGGGCCTGGGCGTGATTCCCGGCGCTGGCCGCGACGACACCGCCCTCGCGGGCGGCCGGGCCTAGGCGCAGGAGCTTGTGGAGCGACCCCCGATCCTTGAACGACCCGGTGCGCTGCCGGAACTCGGTCTTGAGATGGAAGCGCCCTTCGGCGCGCGCCTCGAGGGCGAAGGACTGCGGGCAGGTGGTCCGCGCCACTCCGGACCGGATCCGTTCACGCGCCGCGACGACATCTGAGTTCGTGAGCATGGCAGTCGATTTGAGCATGGCAATCAAGACCCGGCTGACGGTGACGGGGTTCCGCGGCCGGCGTCAGGACGCGAGGCGCCGCAGCCGGTCGATCGCGCCGGCGGCGTCGAGGCGGGTCAGGTCGATCGCGTGTCCGTCGTCCGCCCCCTCCTCGAGCCAGCGGCCGACCATCGCGCTGGGCACGGATTCCCGCGGGGAAAGCACGGTGGGCGCCCGCAACTCCGCCACTCGCACGGCGTAGCAGGCGTTTTCCACGGCCCGCTCCCAGGCGCCCTCGACCCACGCCACGCGGCGCCTCCGCAGCACCTGTCCGCGCGCGACGGGCTGGAGCATCCGGTGCGCCGCGTCGAGCCCGGGGAGCACGATAAGCCAGGAGTGCGGTTCCGCTTCCGGCTCCAGCAGAAACCGAAGTTCCTCGAGTTCCTCGATCCATTCGAGACGAAGTTGCGCCGCCGCCGCCCGCTCGAACTCCAGCCTGTCGGAGGCGGCGTCTCGCGCCTCGGCGAAACGGTCCATGAGTTCCCAGGCAAAGCCCGGGTCGGCGAGCAGGCGCCCGGCGGCTTCCGCCTGCCGCCGATACGCGTTGAGCCCCACGCGGCGCGCGCAGGGCGCGGTGCAGAGGTCCATGTCGAACTGCATGCACGGGCTCCGCGCCGGGTCCGGGCGCACGGACTCGGCGCAACTCCGCAGCCGGACGATCTTCTCCACGAGGCGACGGATGCGCTCGGGCAGCCGGCGACTCCAGAAGGGGCCGACATAGCGGGCCTCGGCCCGGCGCGGCCGGCGCACGACCCGCAGCCGGGGGAAGGGTTCGTTGCGTCGCAGTTCCAGATACCAGCCGGCGTCGCGCCGCTTGAGCGCCTTGTTGTAGGGCGGACGCTGGCCGAGGATGCGCTCCGCCTCGACGAGTCGCGCCTCGAGGTCGCTCCCGGTCGGGTGTGCCTCGACGCCCCGCGCGATCCGCAACATCTCGGCCAGCCGCTCGTTCGAAGGCCCGCCCGAGTAGAAGTAGCCCCGCACGCGCCGCCGCAGGTTCACGCTCTTCCCCACGTAGAGGGGATGCCCGTGCGCATCCACGAAGACGTAGACGCCCGGCGTCGCGGGAAGGTCGGGCACCCATTCCGGAACCGGCGTCGCGCGCGCGATCGCGAGACCTCCTCTGTCTTCAACCTTCGGTTTCCCGTGGCCCGGCCGGCCGTGGGACGGGCAATGTCCGCTTCGGGTTGTCTTCGGTCAAGCGGCGGGGGGACGCCGGCCTCGCGTGCGCCGGCCCGTTTGGCCGCGGCGCGCCGGCCGCGCATATTCGGCCGCCATGATCGCGCTCATCACCGGCATCACGGGACAGGACGGCTCCTACCTGGCCGAGTTCCTGCTCGACAGGGGGTACGAGGTGCACGGCGTCGTGCGCCGTTCCTCGGTGGAGAAGTACGACCGCATCTCGCATCTCCGAGACCGGGTCACGCTCCACCAGGCGGACCTGCTCGACCAGTTGTCGCTCATACGCGTGCTCGAACGCGTGGAGCCCAGGGAGGTGTACAACCTCGCGGCGCAGTCCTTCGTGCCCACCTCCTGGGACCAGCCGCTGCTGACGGGTGAGTTCACGGCGCTGGGCGTCACGCGCATGCTCGAGGCGATCCGCGCGGTCGACCCCGCGATCCGCTTCTACCAGGCCTCCTCCTCGGAGATGTTCGGGAAGGTGCGGGAGACGCCGCAGAACGAGGACACGCCCTTCTATCCGCGCAGCCCGTACGGCGTCGCGAAGGTGTACGGCCACTTCATCACGGTGAACTACCGGGAGAGTTACGACCTGTTCGCGACGAGCGGGATCCTCTTCAACCACGAGAGCCCCAGGCGGGGCCGCGAGTTCGTCACGCGCAAGGTGAGTTGGGAGGCGGCCCGCATCCACGGCGGCCTCGTCGACCGTCTGTCGATCGGGAACCTCAGGGCGGAGCGCGACTGGGGATTCGCGGGCGACTACGTGGAGGCGATGTGGCTCATGCTCCAGGCGGAGACGCCGGAGGACTACGTGATCGGGACCGGCGTGACGAACTCCGTCCAGCGGCTCATCGAGATCGCCTTCGACGAGATCGGACGCGACTGGCGCGAGCACGTGGAGCAGGATCCCGCGCTCCTTCGGCCGGCCGAGGTCGAGCGGCTCTGCGCCGACCCGTCGAAGGCGAAGCGGCAACTGGGCTGGGAACCCCGCATGTCGTTCGAGGAGATGATCCGCCTCATGGTGCGAACCGACATCGAGCGGATCGACGCCGGGGCCGGCTAGCCCGGCCGGCCCGGTACGGGCCGCTAGGTCCGCAGTTTTGCGAAGAGCAGGAGGCCGGCGCCGGCGAAGATGATGTTGGGCAGCCAGGCCGCCGCCGCCGGTGACAGCGCTCCTCCGGCGCCCATCGCTTCGGCGATGCGGATCAGAGTCAGGAAGAGGATCGTCGTCCCGAGCGCGATTCCGATCGAGGTCGGCGCGCCGCCCCGCTTGTTGCTGTGCGCAAGCGGTATGCCGAACACGGCGATCACGAGGCAGATGAAGGGGAAGGCGATGCGCAGCGAGCGAGACGTTCTCAGCCCGTTCGTCGTGCCGCCCGACCGCTCGACGGATTCGATGAGGCGTCCCAGTTCCGCGTAGCGCATCTCGTCCGGTTCCTTGGGTCTGGCCTGCAGCTCCTCGGGCGTCTCGTCCAGTTGCCGCACGAACAGTTCGGCAAACTCGAAGGCGGACTCTTCCTCCGGGCCGCGGAACTCCCGCATCCACCCCTGCTGGAGCACCCAGCGAGCGGACACCGAGTCGTACCGTGCGACATTGGCCGTGATGTGTACCGTGGGGAAGTCGGGTTCCGATCCTCTCCGCTCGATCTGCACGTCGTCCATCCGACCCTCGCGCGTGTCGAGCAGCCGCGCCTTGTACACGAGGCCGTCGTCGCCCCGGTAGACGAACGAGTTCCGGATCGTCTGGCTGCGGGCCTCCTCCTGTTCGAGGACTTCGGCCGATTTCCGCTTCGTCACGGCGACGAGTTCCGTGAGACCGAGCGCGACGAAGCTGAGCAGCGTGGCGCCGCAGAGAATCGGGAAGACGAGGCGGTAGAAGGAAACGCCGCCCGCCTTGGCGGCCGCGACCTCGAAGTGCCGGGACATGGAGGCCACCGTGAACACGGACCCGAGCAGGGCGGCGATCGGGAATCCGAGCAGCGACTGGTACGGAAACTCGTACACGTAGTGGAGGGCGATCTGGGACCAGGTCGACCCCTGGTCGAGGAACCGGTCGAGGTTGTCGGCGATGTCGATGACCATGAAGAGGAAAGGCACGCCGAGGGCACAGGCCGCGAAGATCCTCAGGAACTGGGAAAGGACGTACCGGTCGAGCAGCTTCACGGCGTCAGCGCATCACCTTCGTGGAACGCGCCAGGGCCACGAGCCCGGCGGCGCCGAAGATGACGTTCGGGGCCCACATCGCCCACAGCGGCGAGATCCAGAGGCGGTCGGCGAGCCGCTCGCCCCCGATGAGGGACACGTAGTAGGCCCCGAAGATGCCCAGGCTGACGCCGACGACGAGCGCGACGCCGCCGCGCGGGAACCGGACGGCGATCGGGGCGCCGAGGAGGACGAAGACGATGCACGCGGCCGGGATCGTCCCCTTCTTGTGAATCTCGACCCAGTACTGGTTGATCCGCCGCAGGCCCGTGACCTCGCGCTCGGCGTACGACTGGAACTGGTTCGCGGCATCGGAGGCGGAGTAGAAGCGGCGGGCCGCGCTCTCGGCGACCTGTGTCGTGGAATCCGGGGCGGCGGCTTCCTGCGCGGGTCCCGGCTCGATCTCGCGTCGCGCGGGCGCCTCCGGTGGCGCGGGGAGGCCATCTCTCCGGCGCTCCAGGTCGACGATGTCATCCCTCCGGTCCGCGATATAATCCGCCGGGTCGGGGACGTCGCTCTGCCCGGCCTCGGCGCCGCCCGCCGGCCCGTCCCAGGGATCCGGCGCGTCCGCGAGAGGTTGCTCGAAGTCCAGCAGCATGCGGGTGATGGCCTGCGCGTACACGAGGCTCTCCGAGCGCGCCGCGTCCGCCATCTGCGCCCCGCGATCCGCCTCCACGCGCATGTCGGCGATGTTCATCTCCCGGTCGCCGCGAATGGCTGCGGTATCGCGCTCGAGCCCGTTCGCCACATCCGGGATCTTGAGCAGCATCCGCTCGAAGGCGATGCGCCGGAAGGCGTGCGGACGCTCGTTCATGCGTACCTGGACGACGCCGTCCTCGAGGTCGAAGTAGAGGTCTTCCCCCTCCTCCGAGAAGCCCATCTTCCCGCGGGTCGCGTAGATGGAGCGGCTCTCCTGGCCGTTCCGCTCATCGTAGATCGCGACGTCGTGCACCACGCTCTCCTCCCGGTCGATCATGCCGGGATGGACGTAGACATAGGACGGGAGCACTTCGTTGATCGTATGTTCCCGAAGGTTGAAGGTCGGCTTCTTGCGGCCGATCCCCGTGAGCAGCACCTGCAGGTGATGATTCGACTGCGGCAGGACCGTGTTGTTGAACCAGGTCATTCCGCCGGCGAGGATGACGGCACAGACGAGGAGCGGGGCCATCACGCGCGACAGGGGGATGCCGCTCGCCTTGACGGCGGTGATCTCGAAGTCGCCCTCCATCCGGCTGAAGACGTACAGGACCGCGATGAGCACGGCCATCGGCAGGGTCTGCGCGAGGATGAAGGGGATCGAGTAGACGAAGACCTCGGCGATCACCGCCCACTCGAGGTCCTTGCCGATGAGCCGCTCGAAGCGCTTGCTCACCTGGTCGAGGAGGAGCAGCACCGTGGTGCCGATGACGGCAAAGATGAACGGCCCGGCGTGACGGCTCAGGATATAGCGGGTGAGAGTTCGCATCGCCCCGAGATTACTGTGTTTTCGGGCCGTTGTCAGCCCGGGCGGGTCTTTCAGGGGCCGGTTCCGCCCCGCGGATTCTTCACGGTCCGCCAACTTCTGTACCGGAATGCAGCCGGATAGATCCCTGCGGGTCGCGGGCGCTGCGCCGCGGCGGGTCGCCATCGTGCTCATGAGCGCGGTGGGAAGCACCGTCCAGGGGATGCCCATCATCGCGTCCCTCCGGCGGGCGTGGCCCGGCACGCACATCACCTGGGTGCTGCAGCCGGGCCCGGCGACCCTGATGGCCGGCCGGCCGGACGTGGACCGGATCCTGCTCTTTCACCGAAGTCTCGGCGCCCGCGCCTATTCCCGCTTTCGGCGCGAGGTGGCGGGAGAGACGTTCGATCTCGTCATCTGTCTGCAGCCGAACTTCAAGGGAGGGATGGTCACGCGTCTCCTGCGCGCCCCGGAGCGCCTCGGCCACGATCGCGCGCGCGCCCGCGACCTGAGCTGGGTGGCCACGAACCGCCGCATCCCGCCGGCCCCCGTGGCCCACATTCAGGACGAACTGTTCGAGTTCCTCGATCACCTCGGCGTCCCGCGATGCCTCGAGTGGCGCTTTCACTTCACGGCGGAGGAACGGCGGGTTTCGGCGCGGTGGCGGGAGCGATTCTCCCGCCCGGTCCTGGCGGTCGTGCCGCGGAGTTCGAACGCCCGCAGGAACTGGACCCTCGAGGGGACGGCGCGGGTAATCGACATGGCGGCCGGCGATCTGGGTCTCCAGCCCGTCCTCCTGGGAGGAGACTCCGAGGAGGAACTGCGGGATGCCCGCCGCCTCGGGGAATTGTGCGGGGCTCCGCCGCGCGTCGCGCTGGGCGGGACGCTGAGGGAGCTGGCGGGCCGGCTCGACGCGAGCGACCTCGTGCTGGCGCCGGACACGGGTCCTCTGCACATGGCGGTGGCGCTGGGGACGCCGACCATCGGACTGTACGGGTACACGGACCCCAGACGCAGCGGTCCC
Source organism: Candidatus Palauibacter irciniicola (assembly GCF_965208695.1). Taxonomy (GTDB): domain Bacteria; phylum Gemmatimonadota; class Gemmatimonadetes; order Palauibacterales; family Palauibacteraceae; genus Palauibacter; species Palauibacter irciniicola. The sequence continues at coordinate 2,313,598 of NZ_OZ242352.1, read as the reverse complement.
TACGGCCGATTCACGGATCTCACGGTGGACCGGTTTCGCGCCTCGGCCGGCTCCGACGGCGAGAGAATGCCGTCCCGGGCCACCCGGCGCGGACGCATGTCGAGGATCCGCGTCGAGGACGTCGTGCTTAAGCTGGAGCGGGCCATCCGCTCCTGTCTGAACAGCTGAAAGGCGGCACATGACCGAAGGGACGAAGACCGTGGCGGGCCGGATCCTGTGGGTGGACGACGAAGTCGACCTGCTGCGTCCGCACCTCATGCTGCTGCGGTCGTCCGGGTATCACGTCGATGCCGTGATGAACGGCCAGGACGCGATGGAACTCCTGACGGCGGCTTCCTACGATCTCGTGCTGCTGGATGAGCGGATGCCCGGGCTGCGCGGGATCGAGGTTCTCGACCGCATCCGGAGCTCCGCCCCGCGCCTCCCGGTGGTGATGGTCACGAAGAGCGAAGAAGAATCGACCATGCACGAGGCGATCGGACGGCGGGCGGACGACTACATCGTCAAGCCGACGAGCCCCCGGCAGGTGCTGTCGGTCGTGACGCGGCTCCTCGCCGGCCCGGCCCTGCGCCACGAGCACATCACGCGCGACTTCTCGCGCCGCTTCGGCGAACTGCGGGAGCGGGTCTCCGCGGCGACCTCGTGGGGGGATTGGGCCGACCTGTACTCGGAACTCGTCGACTGGGACCTGAAGCTGGAGGAGGCCGGCGAGTCGGGCCTGCGCGAGATCCTCAAGGGGCTGCACACGGACCTGAGCCGCGGGTTCTGCGATCTCGTGGCGGACCGGTACGGGGAGTGGGTGCACGAGGGGGGCGAGCGGGGGCCGACCCTCTCGGTGGACGTGCTGCCGCGCTTCTTCCGGCCGATCCTCGACGAGGATCCGGCCGCGCTGCTCGTCGTGATGGACTGCATGCGGCTGGACCAGTGGCGGGCGGTCCTCCCCATCGTCAGCGAGTACTTCGAGATCGAGGAGGCGCTCTACGCGGGTCTGCTGCCCACCGCGACCCCGTTCGCGCGCAACGCGATCTTCGGAGGCACCTTCGCGGACGAACTCGCCGAGAGTTATCCGGAGTGGTGGGAGAGGGGAAGCGAGATCGGCTACAACTCGTTCGAGGATGAACTCTTCGAGCGGCACATCCACGAACTGACCGCGTCGCGGATCCCCGTGCACTACGAGAAGATCTTCTCGGCCCAGGAGAGCGAACCCATGCTGGCGCGGCTCGGCGGTTACCTGTCGTCCCCTTCGGCCACGGCACTCGTGTTCGGCTTCGTGGACATGCTCACGCACGGGCGGGCGCGGTCGCGCCTGATCTGGGAGATGGCGCAGGACACTAGCGCGCTGCGCTCGCTCACGGTCACCTGGTTCGAGCGATCGCCGGCGCTGAAGGCGCTCCGGCTGGCCGCGCAGCGGGGCGTCCGGGTCCTCCTCACGACGGACCACGGTTCGATTCACTGCCGGCGGCCCGCCACGATCTACGCCGGACGCGACGCGTCGACGAGCCTGCGCTACAAGATCGGCGACGACATGAAGGTGGAGAACCCGGCCGCGGTCATGTCGACTTCGGACGCGGACGAATGGCGGCTGCCTCCCGGCGGGATGAACAAGACCTTCGCCCTCTGCCGCGAGGACTACTTCTTCGTCTATCCGACGAGGCTGCGGGAATACCAGAACCGGTATCGGGACAGTTTCCTGCACGGCGGGGTGAGCCCCGACGAGATGGTGCTTCCGGCCGCGCTGCTCACGCCGCGGTGACGCGATGAGCCCGGGGCGGAACGTCGGGGGCGCCTCGTCGTATCGGCGGCTGCTCCGGTTCCTGCGCCCCTATCGCTGGACCTTCCTCGCGAGCCTGGCGCTCGGCGTGCTCGCGGCCGGACTCGAGGCGTTCAGCCTCCTCCTGCTCATCCCGTTCCTCCGCTCGCTCTTCGGCATGGGGCCGCCCCTCCCCGGCGGCGGACGGAACGCGGCGGAGCGCTTCATCGACGGGATCGCGGGGGGGTGGCTCGGCCCGGAGGCGGGGCTGGACGGGTTGCGGGCGGTGTGCGTGCTGGTGCTGGCCGCGCTCCTCCTCAAGAACCTCTGCGTCGTCGGGGGGCGGGCGCTCTCGATCCGCACGCAGGAGTTCCTCGTCCGCGACGTGCGCAACGCCGTGCACGCGCACCTGCAGCGTCTGCCGCTCGCCTTCTTCGAGCGCGGCAAGACGGGACAGTTGATCGCGCGCGTGATCGCGGACGCGGGCGAGGCGAAGCCCGTCGTGACGGACGCGCTCGCGCAGGCCGTGCGCCAGGCGGCGACGCTCGCGGCCTACGCCGTGGCGCTGTTCGCTCTCTCGTGGAGGCTGGCGCTGATCGCCGTCATCCTGGTGCCGCTCGTGTGGCTCGGCCTGCGGCCGCTGCTCGGCCGGCTGCGCGAGAGATTCCGCCGCACCTGGGATGACCACGGCGAACTCGTCGCGGCGCTGCAGGAATCGCTGGGCGCGGTGCGGCTCGTGAAGTCGAGGGTCGCGGAGGAGTTCGAGGAGAAGCGCTTTCGGCGCCGTTCCGACGGGTTCAGCCGCAGGCGGATCGCGGCCGCGACGACCCGGCACCTCGCCTCGCCCCTTTCCGAAACGCTCGCGTCCGTCGTGGCGCTCGGACTCGTCTGGATCGGGGCGTCGTTCGTCGGGAGCGGCGGGTCGATCGCGCCCGAACAGTTCGTCGCCTTCGTGACCATCGCGCTGCGCGCCATCTCGCCGGTGAAGGGGTTCGCGCAGTATCCGGCCATCGCCGCGCAGGGGCTCGCCGCGGCCGACCGTTTCTTCGAAATCCTCGACCAGGACCCGGAGCCGGCCGGAGGGTCGCGGATCGCGACGGGGCCCGAACGGGAGATCCGCTACGAGAACGTCAGCTTCGCCTACGAGCCGGGCCGGGCGGCGCTGAGCGGCGTCGACCTCGTCATCGCGCGCGGCTCCGTCGTCGCCATCGTCGGGCCGTCCGGGAGCGGGAAGTCCACGCTGGTCGACCTGCTGCCCCGGTTTGCGGACCCGCAGGCGGGGCGGGTCACGATCGACGGGACGGATATCCGGGAGTTCTCGGTGGACTCCCTCCGCCGGCTCACCGGTCTCGTGGGGCAGGAGGCGGTGCTCTTCCACGACACGGTGGCGGCGAACATCGCCTACGGGGAGGATGCGCCCGACCGTGCGGCGGTCGAAGCGGCGGCGCGGACGGCCGGGGCGCACGGCTTCATCGAGGGACTGCCCGACGGTTACGACACCGTGCTCGGCGATCGCGGGGTGCGTCTGTCGACGGGCCAGCGTCAGCGCATCGGCATCGCGCGGGCCCTCTTCCGCGACCCCCCGATCCTCATCCTGGACGAAGCGACATCGGCCGTGGATGCCGAAACGGAGACGGCGCTGAGGGCGGCGGCGGCGGGCTTTCGCGGCCGCACGGTGATCGTGGTCGCCCACCGGCTCTCCACGGTGCGCGAAGCCGACCGGATCTTCGTCCTCGAGCGCGGGCGGCTCGTGGACGCCGGCCGCCATGACGCCCTCGTCTCTCGCGGCGGACCGTACCGTCGGCTGTTCGGGCGGCAGCTCGAACGCGTCTCGCAACCGTGACGGACCGGGCGGGCCGGGCCGGCCGGCGTGGTGGGGACGGCGGGCGGGGCGCCGGCCGACGGCTCGCCGACGCACTCGTGGACGGCGGAGTGACCGGCCTGCATCTCGGCCTCCGCGCCGCGCCGGAACCGGTGGCGCTGGCGGCCGGCCGGGCGCTCGGGACGCTGTGTCGCGAGCCCCTCCTCGTACGGCGCCGCGTGGTCGACGCCCAGATCGCCGCGAGCTTCCCCGGCGCGACGCCGCGCTGGGTGCGCGACACGGCTCGCGCCTGCTACCGCCACTTCGGCCAGGAGGCCGCGCTTCTCATGGGCGGCCCGCCCCGGATCGAGCGGAGGCTGTCTCGCGTCGTCGACGAGGCCGGGCTGGGCCCGCGCCTGCACGCCGCGGTCGCGGAGCGGGACGGCGCCGTGGTCGTCGCCGGGCACCTCGGCAACTGGGAGCTCGGCGGCGCCGCCGTGCGGGCGCTCGGAGTGCGCGTGACGGCGGTCGTGCAGCGCCAGCGGGGCGCCTTCGGCCGTCGGCTTCGCGACCTGCGCGCGCGGCTGGGACTGGAGGTGCTCGACCGCGACGCGGCGGCCCGGCCCGCGCTCGACGCGCTGCGCTCCGGTCGCGTCCTGGCCCTCGTGGCCGATCAGCACGCCCGGCGCGGGAGCGCCCGGATCGACTTCCTGGGCCGCCCCGCCTGGACGTCGCTCGCCCCCGCGCGTTTGTGTCTCGCGGCCGATGTCCCTCTCTTCTTCGCGGCTCTCGTTCGAGACCCATCGGGGTACAGGATCGTCCATGAAGAGATCGGCGGCGTTCGATCCGGCGCCGGCGGCGACCCGGTCGAGGTCACGAAGGGATGGGTTCGGGCGCTGGAGAGGGAGATCCGACGGCGGCCCGAGCAGTACTTCTGGTTCCACCGGCGCTGGAAGCGGGTGGCGCAACACGGAGAGGGCGCGTGATTCACATCGGGATTCCGGTGCGCAACGAGCGCGAGACCATCGGTCCGCTGCTCTGGCGCATCCGCGAATTGCTCTACGGCGAGCGGCGGCAGTTCCACGTGTTCGTCTGCGACGATGCCTCGGACGACGGGACGGAGGAAGCGCTCGCGCGGTATCCGCGGGTGCTCCCGCTGACCGTGCTCCGCAACGAGGAACGCCGGGGCTACGCCGCGAGTCTCGACCGGCTGATCCGGGCGACGCTTCGCCGCTCGGGGTATCCGCGGCGCGATGCGTTCGTCTCCATGCAGGGAGATTTCTCCGATCCGCCCGAGCGCCTGCCGGAGATGCTTCGCCGCTTCGAGGGCGGCGCCGATCTCGTCACGGTCGCGCGCGGTGAACCCGAACCGGTGGCCCGGCGTCTGACCCGGGCCGGCGGGCGGCTCTGCGCCCGTCATCTGCTCGCGGCTCCGGCCGTGACGGACCCTTATGCTTCGCTTCGGTTATATAGGTTGTTCGCTCTTGAACGCGCCGTCGCCGCCGGCGATGGGCCGCTGTTGCAGTACGAGGGCTGGGCCGCCAATGCCGCGCTGCTCCTGCAGGTGTGGCCGTTTGTACGAAGATTCGAGGAGATTCCGCATGATCCGCACCCCCTCCGCCGATACCGCGACGCCCGCTTCCGGGCCGGCGAGCAGCTCCGGCAGCTGTTCGCGGCCGGCCGGGACCGCGCCCTGCGCGAGATCGGCCGGCAGGTTACGGACGTCGCCTGACATGCCGCAGCGTCTCCCCCGGCTCGCCACGGTCTTCGCGTCCGTTCTCGCTGCCTCCCTTGCCGGCATGGCGCCGCTCGCGGGCCAGGCCGGACCGGGAGCGGTGGCCGGCGATCCGTTTCCCCAGGCGTGGCCCTTCGCGGTCGGCCAGGAGGCCGAATACGCGGTGACGTTCGGACCGGTGCGGTTCGGGCAGATGCACCTGCGCGTGGAAGCCCGGGATACGATTCGCAGCACGCCCGCGTACCGGATCGCGATGGAGATGAAGGGGAGCATCCCCTTCTACAGAATGGACGACCGCTCGGTGAGCTGGCTCGCCACGGAACCGTACCGGACGCTCCGGTTCGAGGAGATCCTGCGTCAGGGCAACTACCGGAGACACCAGCGCTGGGAGCTGGATCACGAGGCGCTGACGGCAACGCGAGAAGACTGGGATGAGGAGACTCAGGCCTACCGTCCGCACCGCCGGCAACGGGACCTTCCCATACCGCCCGGCGCGCTGGACGAGATCTCGTATCTTTTCCTGATCCGAAGCCTCCCCTTCGAAGTCGGACAGACCTACGAATTCGACCGCTACTTCGAGGAGGATGGCAATCCCGTCATCGTCGAGGTCCTCCGCCGCGAGCGCGTGCGGGTCCCCGCGGGGACGTTCGAGACGTTCGTCGTGCGTCCGACCATCCAGACCGATGGCCTGTTCGGGGAAGAGGGGCAGGCCGAGGTCTTCATCTCGGACGACGACCGTCGCCTCATCGTTCAGATCAAGAGCCGCATGAGGCGAGGCAGCGTGAACATGTATCTTCGCGACGTCGAGCAGAATGAGGCGGAGGCCGGCCGCTGACGTTTGCACCGGGCCCATCGGCGGCGCGGGCGCCAAACGTCGCCGAGGGCCGCCGCCGGGGTCGCGCGGCACTCCCTTTTTGCCGTGGTGCACCCTAGGTTAGTCTTGGACTGCAGGGTGACGACGACCAGCAAGGAGGTGCCTTGAGCAAAGGGAATCATGTGCCGAATTCAAGCGACCGGGCCCGCGATGAGCTGTTCAGCCACATTCGCCGCTGTGGCGTGCTCGACGCGGAAGAAGAGCAGCGGCAAGAGTGGTTCGACGATACGATCCAGTACCTCGGAGAGCGATATCCGGAATTGACGCCGGCTGAGCTGTCTGTTCTGCGCACCATCGGCGAGCGGTACTGTGCCCCGGCGATCCCGCACGGAGGCGCGGCCCAGCCGTCGAAGCAGGAAGCCCAGGTCTAGCATCACCGTCGAGGTAACGAGGTAACGTAGCCTGAACGAACCCCCGCCCCCGGACAGACCGGGAGCCACACCATCCGCCAGGCGGACCGCTGAATGGACCTCGGACTCGTTCTGAGGCTCGGCGCGGTCCTCGCGCTCGTAGCGGCGAACGCCTTTTTCGTTGCCGCGGAGTTCGCGCTCGTCAGCGCGCGACGCACCCGCATCGACGAACTGGCCGAAGCCGGCGATCGTCTGGCCCGCGTCGTCCGCCGGGCGCAGGACAATCTCGACCGCGCCATCTCGGGTACGCAGCTCGGGATCACCATCGCGTCGCTCGGTCTGGGCTGGATCGGCGAGCCGGCGCTCGCGCGGTCGATCGAGCCCCTGTTCGGCGCGCTGGGCTTCGCCGCGGGGCCGGCGGCTCTCCACACGACGGCCGTCGTCGTCGCCTTCATCCTCATCACCTACCTCCACATCGTCCTCGGCGAACTTGCGCCGAAGACCGTCGCGCTCCTGCGCCCGGAGACGGTGAGCCGCTACCTCGCCGGTCCACTCCTCGCCTTCAACCGCGTCGCGACGCCGGCGCTCTGGCTGCTCGACGGCTCATCCCGGCTGTTCCTGCGGACGATTCGCGCCCCCGCGGGCGACGCGCACGGTGTCGAGCACGCCCACAGCCCGGACGAGATCGAGCTGCTCGTCCGGCAGAGTCGGCGAAGAGGAATGGTGGAGAAGGACGAACAGGCGATGATCGAAGGCGTGTTCGATCTCACGCATACCGTGGTCCGGGAAGTCATGACGCCCCGGCCGGACATCGTCGCCGTCGGGGCCGGGGATCCGGCCAGGGTCATCCTGAAGGTCGCGGCGGAGTCGGGCCATTCGCGCCTCCCCGTCACGGACGATTCGCTGGACGACATCGTCGGCATCATCGTGGTCAAGGACCTGCTCGCGGAAGTCCTCGCGAAGCGTCCGACGGGGCTGGTGGCGCGGGACGTGATGCGCGAGGCGCTCTTCGTCCCGGAGTCGAAGGCGATCGACGACCTGCTGGCGGAAATGCGGGCCCGGAAGACGCATATGGCGGTGGTCGTCGACGAGTTCGGCGGCACGGACGGCATCGCCACGCTGGAGGATCTTCTCGAGGAGATCGTCGGCGAAATCTACGACGAGCACGACGAGGCGGAGGCGGGACTGGAGGTCGGCCCCGACGGGACGGTCGGACTCGATGGGGGCGTCTCGTTCGCGGACCTGCTCGAGGGTCTGGGCCTCGATGATCTCGACGAAGACGAGGAGTACGACACGGTGGCCGGCTACGTGATCGGCACGCTGGGCCGCATCCCGGAGCCCGGAGACCGGGTCCCGCTGGGAGATGCGCGGCTGGAGGTCGCGGAGCTGGTCGAGCGGCGGATCACGCGGCTCAACCTGCTCGGCGTGGACGAGAAGACGGTGGCGAGATTGTGCGAAGCCCTCGAATCGTGAACGCGTTCGGGCCCCGAACTTGCTGGCGTGAGCGCGGCACCCGAAGTTGGAGGAGCCTCCTTCAACGAAAGGCTCCGCTCTGGCTCGCCGAACATGGTCGGAAGGGTTCCTGACTTGAGGTTCCGGGTTTGAACCTCTCCGACTCCTGGAACTACGAGCAGTTCGACGCCGAAGCGCAACGGCTGTACGAAGCCGGCGACTTCGATGAGGCGCTCGGCCTCCTCAAGGAGGCCCTCACCCGTTTTCCCGACTCGGTCGAACTCCTCGTCTCGCTCGGATATACGCGTCTGGCCCGCGAGGAATACGCCTGGGCGCGCGCGGCCTTCGACGCGGTCCTCGGGATCGATCCGGAACACGAGGAAGCGCTGGCCGGCCTCGGAGACGTGCTGCTGAAGCTCGGGGAACGCGCGGCGGCCTTCCAGATCTTCGAGGGGCTCGTCGCGCTGGGGTACGACCGGGACGTGGAACTCATGCTCTGCGTGGGACGCAGCCTGCTGCGCGAGGGTCTCCTGCGCCGGGCGGAGCGGTTCTTCCGGCTTGCCCTCGCGGCCGATCGCGAGAGCCCCGACGCCGCGCTGGATCTCGCCTTCACCTTCTATCGGGACGGCGACACCGAGGCGGCGCTGTTCTGGAGCCGCGAGGCCGTCCGCCTGGATCCCCGCTTCGCGGAAGCCCGCGCGCTCTACGGCAACGTGCTCTACGAACGCGGCGATTTTCGGGGGGCGCTCGCGCAACTTGCGACCATTCCGGTGACGAGCCTGGCCGACCCGATCGTCGCGTGGCGCGTGGTCGACCTCAAGCGGCGACTCGAAGACCTTCCATCGGACGCCGAGGAGTTGCAGCCCTACCTGCTGGCGCTGGAGGAACTGGCGCCGGAACCGAGTCCGGAGGAACGCCTGCTGGCCGAGGTCGAAGCCCGGGCGAACGGGCTGGCGGCGGGGCCGGGAACGGGTCAGCTCGACCTGTTCGGTCGTCCGCCCGACGCGTCGGCGGTGGAGGTGCACCGCGTGCGGGCCCCGAACGGGGTGGTATACGAGGGAGACTGGGATGGGATCGTGCGGGCCATGCGCAACGGGTCCGAGGAGCCCGGCGTTTCGCTGGCGGACTTCATGCGAAACGAGGCGATGCGGCTCCAGGCGCTGACGGGCATCGCCGTCTCCTGGCAGACGGCGCGCGCCTTCCTCGAGGACTCCGCCCGGGTCGGCGCGCTCGAGATCGAACGCTAGCCGCCAAGCCGAGGTGAAGGTTCCGCTGCGCATCGCCGTCATCGGCGGCGACGGGATCGGCCCCGAAGTCACCCGCGAGGCGTGTCGTGTGCTCCGCGCCGTGGCCGACAGGGGTCTTTCCGAACTCGAACTCACACACTTCCCGCATGGCGCCGACCACTATCTCGCCACCGGGGAGACACTTTCGCAGCGGACCTTCGAGTCTCTGAGGGACGACTTCGACGCGATTCTGTTCGGCGCCGTGGGCGATCCCCGCGTGCCCGACGGCCGTCACGCGCGCGACCTCCTCCTCGGCCTGCGGGTGCGGCTGGACCTGTTCCTGAACCGCCGGCCGCTGCGGCTGCGCGCGCCGGAGCTGTCGCCGCTGAGGTCCGCGGACTCGGCGCCCATCGACTTCGAGATCTTCCGGGAGAATACGGAAGGCCTCTACGTGGGCGTGGGGCGCGTCGAGCACGAGGGCACGCCCGATGAGGTCGCGGTGTCGGAGTCGGTCGCGACCCGGTTCGGGGTGGAGCGGATCGTGCGGCGCGCGTTCGAGTACGCCGCCCCCCGGGGGCTGCGCGTGACGCTCGCGGACAAGGCGAACGCGGTGCCGCACATGTTCGGACTCTGGCGCCGCGTGTTCGGGGAGGTCGCCGCCGGATATCCCGGGGTGGAGTCGGAGATGCGCTACGTGGACGCGCTCGCCATGGAGATGATCCGGGCGCCGGAACGGTTCGGGATCATCGTCACGTCGAACCTGCTCGGCGACATTCTCTCCGATCTCGGCGCCGAGGTCGTGGGTGGGCCGGGGCTCGCGCCCTCGGCCAACGTGAACCCCGGCGTCCATGGCCTGTACGAACCCGTGCACGGCAGCGCGCCGGACATCGTCGGAACGGGCCGGGCGAATCCGATGGCCGCGGTGCTCAGCACCGCCCTCCTCCTGCGGGATCACGGTTCGGACGAAGCAGCCGAGGCGGTCGAGGCGGCCGTGGATGCGGCGCTCGCCGCCGGAGTGCGGACGCCGGACCTCGGGGGAGGCGCGACGACGCTGGAGGTCGGAAGCTGGCTCGCGGAACGGGTGGGCGCGGCCTGATACACCACGCTACGTTTCACGGACGGGGCGTTGGGCTCCGCGCGGGCCGGGCGGTGCCGGCGAGGCCGCGGCACACATGACATCAATCCGGTCGGAAGACCGGCAAGAGATGGAAGGACTCCGGGACAATGAGCGACGGTAACGGTAACGGGACGGTGTTTCTCTCGGCGGCCCGAACCGCCATGGGCGCGTTCGGCGGCAGCCTGAAGGAGTATTCGGCGGTGGACCTGGGCGTCGTCGCCTCGGAAGCGGCGATCGAGCGCTCGGGCGCCGAGCCCGGCGATTTCGGGCATGTGGTGATGGGGAACGTGATGCAGACGTCGGCCGACGCGATCTATCTCGCGCGGCATGTGGGGCTGCGGGCGGGGCTGCCGATCGAGACACCGGCCGTCACCGTGAACCGCCTGTGCGGTTCGGGCTTTCAGGCCGTGATCGATGGCTCGCAGGAGATCGAACTCGGGGAGAGCGACGTCTGCCTCGTCGGCGGAGCCGAATCCATGAGTCAGGCGCCGCATATCGTGCGCGGAGCCCGCTGGGGTCTGCGGCTGGGCCCGGCGCCGAAGTTCGAGGATTCGCTGTGGGAGGCCCTCACCGATCCCTACTGCGGCTTCTCGATGGCCCAGACGGCGGAGAATCTCGCGGAGGAGTACGGGATCTCGCGCTCGGAGGCCGACGAGGTGGCGGTGCGCAGCCAGCAGTTGGCGGCGGAGGCCTGGGAGGATGGCCGCTACGGGGACGAGGTCGTGCCGATGATGGTGGGACGGAAGGGGAGGGAAACGTCGTTCGAGCGCGATGAGCACCTCCGTCCCGATACGACGGTCGAGGGGCTCGCGAAGCTTCGGCCGTACTTCAAGCAGGATGGCCTCGTCACGGCCGGCAACGCGAGCGGGATCGGGGATGGGGCGGCGGCGCTCGTGCTCGCGGGCCGGGACTATGCCGCCGCGCACGGCCTGGAGCCGGCCGGCCGCCTCGTGTCCTACGCCGTGGCGGGCGTGCCACCCCACATCATGGGCATCGGGCCCGCGCCCGCCTCGCGCGCCGCCCTCGAGAAAGCGGGCCTCACGCTCGACGACATCGACCTCGTCGAGGTGAACGAGGCCTTCGCCCCGCAGTACCTGGCGGTCGAGCGTGAACTCGGCCTCGACCGCGACAAGGTGAACGTGGACGGCGGGGCGATCGCGCTGAGCCACCCGCTCGGCATGACGGGAGCGCGGATCACGGGCCACCTTCTGCACGAGCTGCGGCGCCGCGGCGGCGGCCTGGGTCTGGGCGCGGCGTGCATCGGCGGAGGACAGGGCGCCGCCGTCGTCGTGGAGGTCGACGCCTAGCCACGGCCTGCTGGCAAACCGCCGCGCCGGGCGCCGCGAACTCGGGCCGGGCGCCGCGATCAGTCGGAGGGAGCGAACATGGATCCGCTATTCTTCATCCTCGCCGGGGCGGGCGCGCTGGCGCTCGCCACGAGTCTCCGAATCCTGAAGGAGTACGAGCGGGCCGTCGTCTTCCGGCTCGGCCGCGCGCGTCCGACCCGCGGGCCGGGGCTCATCTTCCTCGTCCCGTTCGGGGTCGAGCGCATGGAGCGGGTGAGCCTGCGGATCATCGCCATGGACATCCCGCCGCAGGACGTCATCACGCGGGACAACGTGTCGGTGAAGGTCAACGCGGTCCTCTATTTCCGCGTCGCGAACCCCAGACGGGCCATCCTCGAGATCGAGGACTTTCTCTTCGCCACGTCGCAGCTTGCCCAGACGACGCTCCGGTCGGTCATCGGTCAGGCGGAACTGGACGAGGTTCTCGCGGAGCGGGAGAAGTTCAACCAGATCCTGCGCGACATCATCGACCAGGGGACGGACGCGTGGGGGATCGATGTCACGGGCGTCGAGGTGAAGGATGTGGACCTGCCGAACGAGATGAAGCGCGCGATCGCGCGGCAGGCGGAGGCGGAGCGCGAGCGGCGGGCGAAAGTGATCAACGCGCAGGGCGAACTGCAGGCGGCGTCGAACCTGCGGGACGCGGCGCGGCAGTTGAGCCAATACCCGGCCTCGCTGCAACTGCGTTTCCTGCAGACGGCGACGGAGATCGCGGCGGAGAACAACTCGACGACGCTCTTCCCGCTGCCGGTGGAACTCGGGCCCATGATGGGTCTGTTCAAGGGGCTTGCGACGGCGGCCGACGAAGGGTCCGCGGCTCCGGCTCCGGTCGACGAACGCGTGCTCGAAGGCTCGGAAGGCGCGCCGCAGTTGCCTGGCGCGGAGGCGGCGGAGGACGTGCCGGAGGCCGCGGACGAGCCGCAAGCCGTGGCGAGGGAGCGCGATGCCGCCGGCTGACGACAGTCGCGAGGGTGCGGGCGGCCCCGGTCTTCCGGCACGCCGGCCGTCGCTCCCACAAACGGTCACGCAGGAGCAACTCGAACGTGTGATCCGCCGGGCCTCGGACCTCCAGTTCCGCAGTTCCACTTCGGTCGGCGGAGAACTCGGGGCGGGCGAAGTCGTCCAGATCGGAGCGGAAGTCGGCCTCGAGGAACGGTACGTCCGGCAGGCGCTGGCCGAGGTGGAAGCCGCCTCCCTCATTCCCGACGCGCCTCCGGACGAGGGGCTCGCGCGGCGGATCGTCGGCTCCGCGATCGTGAGCACGAGCCGCGTGGTGCCCGGCAGTCCGGCGGACGTGGAAGCGAATCTCGAGTCGTACCTGCGCGAAGAGGAGCTTCTCCGACAGGTGCGCTCGCGACCCGGCGGATCGCTGTGGGAGCCGGGGACCGGCCTCGTCAGCCAGATGCGCCGCGCGATGGACGTCGGCGGCCGACGCTACACGCTCGCGAAGGCGCGGAACCTCCAGGTCAGCGTGGAAGCCCTGGAAAGTGGGTGGTCGCTGGTCACGCTGACGGCCGACGTCGGTAACATGAGGGCGGAACGGATCGGCGGCTGGTTCGCCGGCATGGGGCTGGGTGGAGCGGCCGGCGGCTTCGGCCTGTTCATGGCGACGGGGGGCGGCGTTCTGCCGCTCCTGGGAGGGCTGGCGATCTTCTCGGGTTTCACGGCCATCGCGACGGTTTCCGCGCGGGCCGACATGCGGAAGGTCAGACAACGCATGGAACTCGCCCTTCAGGGTCTTCTCGACCGACTCGAACGCGGCGAGAATCTCCGCAGCGCGGAGGAACCCTGGCACCGGAAACTCCTGCGCTGAAGGGTGTGCGCCTCAAGCGGCTGTCAAGCAGCCGACACTGATACCTGAAGACCAATAGAGGGAGTGGACATTGACTGAGATTCGGAAGGTCGGGGTGGTCGGAGCGGGACTGATGGGGAGCGGGATCGCGCAGGTCAGCGCGTCGGCCGGTTATGAGACGATCGTGCGGGAGGTGGAGCAGGGGTTTCTCGACCGGGGGATGGCCGGAATCGGGAAGAACCTCGACCGCGCCGTGCAGAAGGAGAAACTCGGCGCGGCGGAACGGGACGCGACGATGGCCCGTCTTCACCCGACGCTCGACCTGGCGGATCTGGCGTCGTGCGACCTCGTCATCGAGGCGATCACCGAGAACCTCGGGGCGAAACACGCGCTGTTCGGAGAGCTCGGCGGACTCTGCGCGGAGGAGACGATCTTCGCTTCCAACACATCGAGCCTGTCCATCACGGAACTCGCCGCCGAGACGGATCGCCCGGAGCGTTTCGTCGGACTCCACTTCTTCAGCCCCGTGCCGGTCATGCCGCTCGTGGAGGTCGTCCGCTGCGGGCAGACGGCGGAGCAAACGTTCGACGCCGCCTTCGCGTTCGCCGCATCGCTCGGGAAGAGCCCGATCGCCTGCGGCGACAACACCGGCTTCGTCGTGAACCGGCTGCTCGTTCCCTACATGCTGGACGCGATCCGTGCGTACGAGGCCGGGGTCGCGTCGATCCCCGACATCGACAAGGGGCTGCGCCTGGGCTGCGGGTACCCGATGGGCCCCTTCACGCTGGGCGATTTCGTGGGACTCGACACGCTGTACCACATCACGGGGATCATGTACGACGAGTACAAGGAGGCGCGCTTCGCCTCTCCCCCTCTCCTGCGCCGCATGTACCTGGCCGGCTACCACGGCCGAAAGACGGGGAAGGGCTTCTACGACTACAGCGGCGACGAACCCGTCGTTTCCAGCTTCGTGCTCTAGTTCGGGACGGCGCGAGCCGGCCGAAGGCGCCCCGGGCCAGCCGACGGCGCCTTCGGCTACTCCTGGAAGCGGACCTGAACGCCCACCGCGTCGCGGGCGATCAGCGGCCGGATTCCGAGCCAGTTCTCGGCGGCGGCCGTCGCCCGACCGCCCACCCACCAGCCGATGAAGCCGCCGACGACCACGTCGGAAAGCCAGTGGCGGTCTCCGTAGATCCGGGCGAGTCCCGTGCCCGCGGCGGCCGCGTAGAAGGGGATCGCCCACCCACCGTCGGTCACCTCATCGACGGCGGCGGCGATGGCGAAGGCGTAGGCGGTGTGGCCGGACCCCAGCGAGGCGTTGCCCCGGAAGGGATCGAAGTGCAGGACCCCCCGCTCGTCTCTCGGGCGGCTTCGTCCCAGCGTCCAGTTGAGCAGGGTGTTCGACATCGAGCCGGCGAAGACCCCGAAGAAGGCCGAGGTCGCCCGCCGGACGCCCGTCTCCCCGTCCAACGCGACGCCAAGCAGAATTCCGCCCCCCGCCAGGAAGGGCGCGGTCCGCTTCCAGTCGCCGTAGGTGTGGCCGCCTTCGGCCAGGTCACGACCGAACGCCCCCTGGTGATCAAGCGCCAGGTCGCGGATGCTCCGGTCGAGAAGAAGGGCTCCGCCGAGGACGCCGGCACCGAGTCCAACACGCTTCCAGGTCTGACTCGTCTCCCCGCCCGCCGGTCCCGGGCCGGCGCGGTCCGGGTTCGGCGCCGACACGGGATCCTGCGCGGCGAGCGGGAGAGGCAGAAAAAGCCACGCAACTCGAAAGGGGGCGAGGCCCGCTCGAGGAACTCCAGTACGCGTGATCCGGCGGCCGGTGCCGCAACGTCCGAAGGGTGTCATG
This sequence comes from Candidatus Palauibacter irciniicola, assembly GCF_965208695.1. Classification (GTDB taxonomy): domain Bacteria; phylum Gemmatimonadota; class Gemmatimonadetes; order Palauibacterales; family Palauibacteraceae; genus Palauibacter; species Palauibacter irciniicola. Next base: position 2,298,306 of record NZ_OZ242352.1, on the reverse strand, counting down.
AACGCCTTCGAAGCTGCCTGCCCGGAGGCGCTCGGGCAACCGCCCGGCGGCGCTCGGGGGACGACGTCTCCAACGGGCAAATTTCCTTGCGGCATAAGGCTTTTCGCCGTATTTTTCAAGCCTGTGACGAAGACACCGGAGGCACCGTCTATCCGCCAGCCTGAGGCGTCCTCCGCGCCTTTCCTCAGGCGCTTGATCCTTCGCGACTACCGCAACTTCGAACGGCTCGAATGCGAGTTTCCCGAGGCCGGCGTCGCGATCATCGGGCCCAACGGATCGGGCAAGACGAACCTCCTCGAGGCGATCTGCTACCTCGAGGTGTTTCGGTCCTTTCGAGGCGTGAGGGACCGCGAGCTGGTGCGGTTCGGACAGACGGTATTCCGGGTGGAGGGCGAGGTTGAGGGGGGGATGTCCGTGGCGGCCGCCTACGACCGGTCGCAACGGATCAAGAAGGTCGAGGTCGACGCGCTCGAGGTGGAGCGGGTTTCGGCGGGGATCGGTTCGGTGGGGGTCGCGGCGTTTCGCCTCGACGACGCCGAGATCGTGCGTGGCGGGCCGACGCTGCGGCGTCGCTTCCTCGACATCGCGCTCTCGGTGGGCGTGCCGGACTACCTCCCGGCGCTGCAGCGCTACCGGAGCCTTCTGTCGCAAAGGAACGAAGCGCTTCGGCGCGGCGGGTCGAACGACGAGATCGAAGCGTGGACGGAAGGGCTGGTCGAGGCGGGTGGAGTCCTCACGGAAAGGCGGGCGACGTGGGTGTCGGAAGGGGCGGAGCGATACGCCGATTACTACGCGCGGATCTCGGGAGGAGACAGTGCGGGGCTTCGGTACTCGGCTTCGATCGCTTCGGACGGCGGGCCGGAGGGCGCGGTCTCGTGGGAGGACCGCTTTCGAAGCGCGCTGGAGAGGACCGGTGAACGTGAGCGTCGCCAGGGCATGACCGTGGTGGGCCCGCACCGTGACGAGATCAGGTTCGAGGTCGAGGCGCCGGAAGGCCCCCGCGACCTCCGGAGCTACGGGTCGAGCGGGCAGCAGCGCACGGCGGCGCTCGCCCTGCGCCTGCTCGAAGCGGACCGGCTGAGGGAGCGACTCGGCCGCGAGCCGCTGTATCTGCTCGACGACGTGTTTGCGGAACTCGACGAGGGACGCTCGGACCGGCTGTTTCGCCTCTTCGAGTCCGAGCGGGGCGGGCAGGTGATTCTCACCGCGCCCAAGGCCGGTGACGTGGGACTGATGGGCGGAAAGCTCGCGCGCTGGCGCCTGCGCAACGGACGGATCATCGCATGAACGGCCCGGCCTCCGGGGCGATGCCGCGCGGACAGGCGCGGCGCGGGGACGCGAGCGGGAGGGAACGGCATCCCGAACCCGTCGGGGGCGTGCTGGCGGAGTTGCTCGATCGCCTGGGGATCCGCGAGCGGGTGGAGCGCAGCGCCACAGCGGCGCGGTGGGAGCGGGTCGTGGGTCCGCACATCGCGCGCGTCACGAGAGTTGGCGGGATCAAGGGCGGGACGGTGTTCATCGAGGTGGCCGGTGCGGCCTGGATGACGGAACTGAACATGATGAGGCGAAAGTTGCTGGGCCGCCTGAACAGGGATCGCGCCCGCGGCCGCATCGAACGGATCGTGTTCGTGCAGTCCGGGGAGTCGTCGCCGGTCGCGACGCGCCCCGGCCGAACCGAGAAGGGGAGGGGTTGATGGCGAAGTCGAAGGCGGGCGGAGAGCCCGTGAAAGATAACAACGACAACTCGGACTACACCGCGCGGCAGATTCATGTCCTCAAGGGGCTTGAGGCCGTGCGGAAGCGCCCGGGCATGTACATCGGGTCCACCTCCGGGCGGGGGTTGCACCACCTCGTCTACGAAGTCGTGGACAACTCGATCGACGAGGCGATGGCCGGACACTGCTCCGGGATCGAGGTGACGATCGGGACGGACCAGTCGATTCGGGTCGTGGACGACGGGCGCGGCATCCCGGTGGACCTTCACCCGACGGAGAAGGTTCCGGGGGTCGAACTCGCCCTCACGACGCTTCACGCGGGCGGAAAATTCGACAAGTCGAGCTACAAGGTGTCCGGCGGGCTGCACGGCGTGGGCGTTTCCGTCGTGAACGCGCTCTCCGAGTGGCTGCAGGTCGAGGTGCGTCGCGACGGCCACGAGTGGACGCAGCGCTACGAGCGCGGCGTCAGCCAGGGGAAGCTCAAAAAGGGGCGCAAGACGAAGGAGACCGGCACCACGGTCACCTTCCGGCCCGATCCCGAGATCTTCAAGGGGCTCGGCGACCCGCTCGAATACAGCTTCGAGACCCTCGCGAGCCGGCTCCGCGAACTCGCCTACCTGAACCGGGGCGTACGGATCGCGATCGTCGATGAGCGGAAGGAGGATCTGCGCCGCGACTTCCACTTCGAGGGGGGGATCGCGCAGTTCGTCGAATATCTCCTGGGCAACAAGACGCCGCTTCACGCGGACGTGATCTCCGTCTCGGGGGCGCAGGACGACACCGAGATCGAACTCGCGATGCAGTACACGAACGCCTACAGCGAGAACACGTCCACCTTCGTGAACAACATCAACACGCACGAAGGCGGGACGCACCTGTCGGGCTTCAAGGGCGCCCTCACGCGGACGATCAACAACTACGCGCAGCGGAACAACATCCTCAAGAAGGCCGACTCCACGCTGAGCGGCGACGACGTGCGCGAAGGACTCGTCGCCGTGCTCTCCGTCAAGGTCATGGAGCCCCAGTTCGAGGGGCAGACCAAGACGAAGCTGGGGAACAGCGAGGTGCGCGGGATCGTCGAGAGCCTCGTCAACGACCGGCTGGGGACGTGGCTGGAGGAGAACCCCGGTCCGTCTCGACAGATCATCGACAAGGCGGTCCAGGCCTCCCGGGCGCGGGAGGCGGCGCGCAAGGCGCGGGACCTGACGCGCAAGAAGTCGGCGCTCGAGACCGGCATCCTGCCGGGGAAGCTGGCGGACTGCTCGACCAGGGACCCGGAGTGGGCCGAACTCTACCTGGTGGAGGGAGACAGCGCCGGCGGGAGCGCGAAGATGGGGCGCGACCGCAACTTCCAGGCCATCCTCCCCCTGCGCGGCAAGATCCTCAACGTGGAGAAGGCGCGCATCGACCGGATCCTCTCCAACGAGGAGATCCGCGCCATGATCACCGCTATCGGGACCGGCATCGAGGACGAGTTCGACCTATCGCAGGCCCGCTACCAAAAGGTCGTGATCATGACGGACGCCGACGTGGACGGCGCCCACATCCGCACGCTGCTCCTGACCTTCTTTTTTCGGAAGATGTTGAAACTCATCGAGGCCGGATACATCTACATCGCGCAGCCGCCGCTGTACCGGGTGTGGAAGGGGAAGACGGAGTTCTACTGCTACAACGAGTCGGAGCGCGTCGCCGCGCAGGCGAGACTCGACAACGGCAGGGGGAACGCCTCGCTGCAGCGGTACAAGGGCCTGGGCGAGATGAACGCCGATCAGCTGTGGCAGACCACGATGAACCCGGAGAAGCGCACGCTGCTCCAGGTGAGGATCGACGAAGCGGCGGAAGCGGACCGGCTGTTCGACACCCTCATGGGCGAGAACGTCGAGCCGCGCCGCGACTTCATCGAGCGGAACGCCCGCTACGTACGCAATCTCGACGTCTGAACTTCCTCCCGAACCACCGTTCGCCACCGGGTCACGCGGGTTGATAGCCCGTTGATGCCCGCCCCGATCCTTGAGTCAGAGAGGGCGGCAGGGCGTCGCCCTCCGGGATCACTCAGGGGAGGTGGATGATGATGAGGACGAGGAGAGGCAGGAGAACGGCGTGGCCGCTCGCCGTGGCATGGGCCTTCGCCGGGGCGCTGGCGGTCTCGCTGGCGCAGCCGTCCCAGGCCGCGGCGCAGAGCGAGTGCGCGGAGTACATCTCGGGAGGCCCGGACAATCCGGCGAGCGGATCGCTGGTGGGCTCCCAGTCCGTAACGATCTCATTCGGCGCCGCCTTCGGTCTCAGCGTCGGGATCACCGCGACGTTCGACGTTGGCGTGTACCGAATGCACGACGACACCACAGAATACGTGCGGTGTGATGACTACACGGCGTGGTCCTTCCAGTGAGCTGCGAGCACGGAGAGATCAGTTCGACGTCGCGTTCCAGAAGGGTTGAGGTTCCGGCTGCGAACCGGCCCCGGCCACCGAGTTCCGCTCGGTGGCCGGGGCCCGCCTCTCGAACGATTGCGCTCGGTCTCGCGAGTATGCTCGGTCTGGCGGGATGCGGTGGGGATCCGGAAGCCCGAGACGGCGGGTGGGCCTCTTTCGCCGAGAGCACCAGTCAGGCGTACGAGATCGGGCCGCTCGGCGCCCGCCTCGGGCAGCTGGACGAACGCGTGAGCTTCGGCTCGATCGCCGACATACTCGCCACTCCGAACGGCTATTTCGTCGCCGACGGACTCGATCCGCGTATCGTCCTGCTCGACCGGAAACTCGATCCGGTGCGGATCATCGGCAGAGAGGGGGAGGGCCCTGGGGAGTACCGGTTCCCGAGTCGCCTGGTTCGGGCAGACGATCGGATTCTGGTTCTCGATGGCGGAAACGGACGGGTGGCGTATCTGACCCTGGACGGCGATTTCGTGACCAGCCAACCGCTTCCCGGCATTGCCAGCGATGTCGCCGCACATCCGGAACTCGGCCTGCTCGTCGCGGGCGACGCCTTCCCGGGGCACTATCTGGCGCGGGTCACGGCGGAGGGTACGACGGCTTTCGGACCCATTCCGGAGGAGCTACGCGTCGACACCAGCGGGTTCCGGTGGCCTTTGGATCTGGTTACGGTAACGACCGATGGTGCAATCCATGTCCTCGACGCGGACCAACTCGCGCTTGTGAGTTTTCGCCCCGACGGAGACTTGGCGAGCGTCGCCTTCCTGCCACGAGAAATGCGGGCTCGCGAACTGAGGCTCGCGGAAGAGCGCGTGGAGGCGCTGGGAGGACCTGACCGCGTCATCGGCACGCAGATCGTATCGACGCTCAGATCCCTCGAGGACGGGCGTGTGTTCGTCCGGAACACATCCGAGAACCCCAGCGGTGTGATTGCAAAGGGTCTCGTTCTCGACATGGAGCGCCTCGAAGCGATCCCCCTGACCTTCGCTGCCGGACGCGAGGATCCAGAATGGAGGCGGGGAAGCAGAGTCTACCTCGACGGACTGGATCGAGTGGTGCTCAGAGAACCCTTGGGGAGTGTGGGGCTTGCAGCCGCCCAGGTCGAGCTTGTGACGCGGGATCCATGACCGCGCCCGTCGTCGTCGCGATCGATCAGGGTACGACGTCCACGCGCGCCATCGCGTTCGATCTCGAGGGGAAGGCGGTCGCCAGCGCTCAGCGCGAACTGCCTCAGAGCTATCCGATGCCGGGCCGGGTGGAACATGACCCTGAGCGCATCCGGGATGATGCGGTCGAGGTGACGCGAGAGGTCGTCGAGGCCGCCGAGGCGCTCGGACATCTCGTGGCGGCGATCGGCATCACGAACCAGCGCGAGACGACGGTGGTCTGGGAACGCGCGAGCGGCAGGCCGATCCACCCGGCGATCGTGTGGCAGGACCGGCGGACCGCGAGGGAGTGTGCCGAGCTGCGCGAGGCGGGGCATGAGGAGCTGATCGAGCGCCGCACGGGATTGCGGCTCGACCCCTACTTCTCCGGAACGAAGCTGGCGTGGATCCTCGACCACGTGTCCGGCGCGCGCGAAGCTGCCGAGACCGGGGAACTCGCCTTCGGGACGATCGACACCTGGCTGCTCTGGTGTCTGACCGGAGGGCGCGTGCACGCGACGGATGCGTCGAACGCGTCGCGGACCCTCCTCTACGACATCGATGAGGGCCGGTGGCACCCGGAACTGCTCGAACTGTTGCGTGTGCCCGTCTCCGTATTGCCCGAGGTGCGCGATTCGGCCGGCGATTTCGGGGAGACGTCCGCCGGCTTCTTCGGCCGTGCGATCCCGTTGCGGGGCGTGGCCGGCGACCAGCAGGCGGCGACGTTCGGGCAGGCGGCGTTCGAGCCGGGCGGGATGAAGTTCACCTACGGGACGGGCGCGTTCGCGCTGCTGAACACGGGCGCGGACCGGCTCGCCTCGCGGCACGGCCTGCTGACGACGGTGGCCTGGCAACTCGGGGGGAAGCGCACGTACGCGCTCGAGGGCAGCATCTTCGTCGCGGGCGCCTCGGTCCAGTGGCTGCGCGATGGGTTGGGGATCATCTCCGACGCCGCCGAGACGGAGGCCCTCGCCCGTTCAGTGGATTCGACCGGTGGGGTCGTGCTGGTCCCCGCCTTCGTCGGGCTGGGCGGCATCCATTGGGATCCGGACGCCCGTGCCGCCCTGCTGGGCATGACGCGCGACACGGGTCGGGCCCAGATCGCCCGCGCGGCGCTGGAGGCGGTCGCCTACCAGTCGCGCGAACTGATCGACGCGATGCAGGCCGACGGCGCGCCGCGCCCGGCGACGCTGCGCGTGGACGGCGGGTTCACGCGCAACGAATGGGCGATGCAGTTTCTCGCCGACATCCTCGACCTCGAGATCGGGCGCCCCGTCGTAACCGAGACCACCGCGCTCGGGGCGGCGATGCTGGGCGGTCTCGGCGCCGGCCTGTTCGCGGATCTGCGGGAGGTCGCCGCACTGTGGCGACACGACCGCGCGTGGCGGCCCGCCATGGACGCGGAGAAGCGCGAAACGCTCTATTCCGGGTGGCGGCGCGCGGTCGCCCGCGTGCTCACGAACTGATATTCTGCCGGACAACACCCCCTGTAGCGGCACGGGTAGCTCATGGAGACGACCAGGAGACCGACCGTCCCCGCGGCCGAGGAGATCCTCGGCGGGTATTTCCCCGTCCTCGACCACGGGTTCGTCGCGCTCGTCGACTACATGGGCTCGGACGCCGACGTGGAGGCGGCGGCTCGCGTCAGCTACGGGGCCGGCACGCGACGGGTCAGCCAGACGCGCGGTCTCGTGCGGTATCTGCGCCGCCACGCGCACACGACGCCGAGCGAGATGGTCGAGTTCAAGTTCCACTGCTCCATGCCGATGTTCGTGGCGCGGCAGTGGATCCGACACCGCACGGCTTCCGTCAACGAACTCAGCGCCCGCTACAGCCTCCTGCCGCTGCTGTTCTACAAGCCGGACCACGAGCAGTTCGCCTACCAGAGCCGCCTGAACAATCAGGGCCGGGAGACGGATCCCGCCCCGGGCGACCTCTACCGCAGCGCGATCGACCGCTGGGAGCAGCTGCGCGCGGAAGCGGCCGATTCCTACGGCTGGCTGCTGTCCGAAGATGTCGCCCGGGAACTCGCGCGGATCGACCTCCCCCTCTCCACCTATACGCAGTGGTATTGGAAGATCGACCTGCACAACCTTCTGCACTTCCTCCGGCTGCGGGTGGACTCGCACGCGCAGTGGGAAATCCAGGAGTACGGGCGCGTGATGGCCGGCATGCTCCAGCGGGTCGCGCCGCTCAGCTACGAGGCGTGGGTCGACTACGAGGTGTTGGGGGCGCGCCTGAGCGCCGGGGAGCTCGAGGTCCTGCGAAGCCTGCTGCGGCCGGACGCCGAGTCGGAATCGATCCACGCCGGGGGGGTCGCGACGAAGGAGGATCTCCGCGAGTCCGGTCTGGCGCCCCGCGAGATCCGCGAGCTGCTGGACAAGCTGTCTCCCGTGGAACGACCGGACTTCACGCTCGATCTCTCGCAGATGAAGAGCGCGGAGGAAATGTCCGGCAAGATGGCGCAGGCGGTGCCGGAACCGACCGCCTGACAGGCAGGCTGCGGAGGCGATCCGTCCCTTCCGGTTACGCCCCTCGCGTCGCCCGTCCCGGCAGGGTGCGTGCGGCGAACCACACGAGCGACCCCAGCCACAGCGCGTAGAACACGACCCGGATCGGGTGGAGCGCCAGCGACTCCTGGAACTGCGGCGCCACCCCCGCGACCAACATCGTCGTTCGCGACAACTGTTCGGCCGTGAACCATCCCCACAACACCGCGGCCCACAGCAGACTCCACCGCTTCCAGGTCGGAGGCCCCAACTCGGCCGGCAGCCGGCGCACGTTCATGTAGCCGATGACGAGCGTGAACAGGAACATGCTGGACATCGTGAACGGGCCGGCGATGAGGAGCAGAAAATCGGGCTGCAGCACATCCAGCGCCTCCCCGCCGATCCACGACGCGGCGATGATCCCCATCGCCGCGAGCACGAAGATCGTGAGAAACACCAGAAACGTGCGCTTCTGCGTGAAGAAGCGCGTCCTGTATCCGAAGCGCTCGAAGAAGATGCAGCCCGTGATGCGGGTGACGGTGTCGAGGATCGCAAGCTGGGTCGAAAAGATGACGAACGATCCCCCGAGCAGGAACGCGACCCGGAGCCACAGGCCGCCGACGCGCTGAATCGCCTCGCCCTGCAGCGTCACCATGGTGGTCAGATCGCCCGCGATCTCCGGGCTGTCCGTTCCCAGCGTCGCCGCGACGAGCATGCACGTGATGACGACGCTCAGGAGCGTCAGGAGCACGAAGGTGACGAGCAGTTCCTGGTGGACGACCCGCATCCAGCCCCGAAAACGTCCGAGCTGCGTCGGGTCGTTCGTGTCGAAGACGAACCCCGTCGTGCTGATGTTCTCGTTGCGTCCGCGGATGCCGGCGATCCGTCCCTGGAACCGCGCCATCCCGAAGCCCTTGTCGCGCAGCCAGAGCGACTGTGCGAGGAGCAGCGTGCCGCCGGTGCCCGCGTACGCGACCGCGAGGATCAGCGTCGGAAACTGATCCCCGGTGAACAGTTCGGCCGGGGCGCTCCCGAACGAGACGGCGCCGACCGCCAGTTCGAGCAGGTGGGAGGGAACGAGGCCGACCACGAGGAGCGTGATCGCGAGGAGAGGGAAGAACCCCGCCACCAGCGCGATCTCACAGCGCTCCAGGACATTGTAGACGATTCGGGAAACCGCGAGCCCGAACCAGATGCAGGCGAGCATGAGCAGCGCCATCGGTTGCCACTGGATCTGCGGCCCCCCGGTGAGGACCACGATCTGACCCACGAATTCGGCGGACTGCGACGCCCATCCGGGCCAGAAGAAGCTGGCCAGCGTCGCGACCAGGAAGAGCCAGGGCCAGAACCCCAGCCGGTCGAGCCGCGCCATGCCCGCGAACGTCGACTCGCCGGTGGCGATGGTCCAGCGTTCGATCTCGCCGATGACGACGAACTGGGTCACGACTCCGATCCAGAACAGCCACCAGATCGAGAACCCGTTGGCCGCCACGAGGTTCGGCCAGAGGAGGAACTCGCCGCTCCCCAGACCCATGCCGAGCGCGATGACGGAGGGGCCGATGATGTGCCTGAGGCGGGGCACTCGGGACATGCGGCGCACGAACTTGAACGGCGGTCCGTGACCGCGGTCGGGAAAGGCCTCCGTGTCCGGCGCGTCGGGCAGGGCGCTCTCGTCGAGCGGCTTGTATATGCCGCTACGGTACTGCTGTCCCTCCTCGGTGCTCGCGGAGATCGAGTCCGGCGCGGTCGAGCCGGATCCTTGCTCGCTCAAGGGGTCGGGGGGTCGAAGCGTCCGTCGGGTACCGTCTCACCCGCGGCCACATCCTCGAAGTAGATGAAACGGTTGCCCCCATCGAGGAGCCGCGTCATGGCGAACTGGATATCGCCCACCGGTTGCCAGTCGGACCACCAGATGACCTCTCCGGGAGCTTCCGCCCGCCCCAGGTGGTACTGCCAGGCCATCATGCGTCCCGACTCGTCGAGGAAACCCCAGTACCGGTCTTCGGTGGTACCCAGGCCCTGGTCGAAGCTGAGGTGGACCACCTCGTAGGCCTTGCCGTCGGAGAGCGTACGCGTCCCCTCGTAGGCGAGGTGCACGCCCGGGTCGTCCCACTTGAACGGCATGATCGCCCAGTACGTGTCGTTGATGAAGGCGCCGTAGCCGCGCCGGAGCGCCGAGTCCCGCGCCGCGCCGGCCAGTTCCTCACCGCCGACCCAGGCGCGTCCGGCCGGGACCTTTTCGAGTTCCGGGTGCGGCTCGACCTCGTTCACGTTGAACAGGAGCAGATGGGGCGTACCGTCCACCGCATAGGCGACCCGATACCGTCCGTCGTACCGGTCCCACGAATGTTCGCGGTTCGCCACGATCTCGCCGTCGCGTTCCACGATCCAGCGGAACGACAGGTATCGCGTTCGATCCCATGCCTCCCGTCCACCGAGACTCTCGGCCAGCCGCTCGGCGTGCATGGCCGCGGCGTCGTCCGTCGTCGCCGCGGCCGCCGCGGTCCCGCCGCCGTCTCCCGGCGCCCCGTCCCCGCACGCGATGAGCCCGGACACCGCCAACATCGCACAGAGTCTCTGCATGAACTCTCCCTATGCTTCGAACTCCAACTCGGCCTGCGAATCCGCGCCGCCAGAGGGCGTCTCCCGTAAGGCCTGCTCGTCCGGTTCGCCCCGGGAAGGAGATCCGGAGCCCGCGCGGCGTCCCGAGTGCATCGGGTGCACCGCCTCCACCGCCACGCCGGCCGGCAGCCGCACGGCCGGCCGCCCGGCCTCGCGGGGCGAGCGGCGGATCACGCTGGCCGCCAAGGTCGCCTCTACGGACCCATCGGACAATTCCCAGGCCACCTCGTCCGCATCGTGCGCTTCGGTGAATCCGACGAGACCGCCGGTACGCGCCCGCTCCGGGAGGACCGTGAACCCCTTGCCCGCCCGGCGCTGGACCTTGAATTCGGTGAACGGGATGCGTTTCCCGTACCCGGCGGCGGTCGCCACGAGCAGGTCGGAGTCCGCGCGCGGAGCCGCGGCGGCGACCACCACGTCGTCGGGCGAGAGATCGATGGCCTTCACGCCGCGGGCCGTGCGGCCCATCGCTCGAATGGCGGACTCGGGGAAGCGGATCGCCTGGCCGGATCGCGTCGCGAACAGGAGGTCGCTGCCGCCTTCGGTGACGAACGCGGCCACGACCTCGTCGCCGCGGGCGATCCCGGCTCCGATGATGCCGGCGCTCCGGGCGTTCGCGTACTCCGACAGCGCCGAGCGTTTCGCGTGCCCCCGCCTTGTGGCCACGACGAGGAATCGGTCATCGGCGAAGGTCTCGGCCGCGAGCAGCGCGACGATCTCGTCTCCAAGCTCCAGCTCGATGAACTCCTCGAGGTGGCGGCCCCGCGAGCTCCGCGTGCCCCTCGGCAGTGCGGACACCGGTAGCGCATGCGCGTTGCCTCGGGCCGTGATCGCGAGGAGCGTATGCGCCCCCCGCGCCAGGAACGCGTGGCGCGCGAAGTCGCCTTCGCGGGCGGACAGCACTTCCGCGCCCGCCATCCCCCCGCCGGTCGCGGCGGGCTGCGCCTTCACGTATCCGCCTCGGCTCACGAGCACCAGTTGCGCCTCGCCGCCGCCACCCTTCGACAGCCGGAACTCCGCGTCGTCATCGAGGATCTCGGTTCGCCTGGGGTCGTCGTAGCGTTGCGCGAGTTCCCGGATCTCCTCCCGCAGGAAGGCCCGCCGGGCCGCCTCATCCTCCACCAGGGCGGTCAGGCGCGCGATCTCCTCCCGGAGCGCCCGCAGTTCCTCCTCGAGCTTGTCCCTCTCCAGGCCCGTCAACTGCACGAGCCGCATGGCGAGGATCGCGTCCGCCTGCCGCTCCGTGAGGTCGAACGCCGTGAGGAGTGCCTGCCGCGCGTCCGCCGGCGTCTTCGAGCCGCGGATGATGTCGATGACGCGATCGATTTCGTCGAGCGCCGTGCGCAGCCCTTCGACGACGTGCGCGCGGTCCCCGGCCCGGGCGAGGTCGTGCGCGGCGCCGCGGCGGATCACGGAGAGTCGATGGTCGATCCAGGTACCGAGGACTCTCCTCAGATCCAGCTCCTCGGGCTTGCCATCGACGAGGGCGAGCATGATCACGCCGAACGTGTACCGGAGCTGCGTCTTCTTGAACAGGGTTGCGAGCACCTTCTTCGGCTTCGCGTCGCGCTTGAGCTCGATCACGAGCCGGATCCCGTCGCGGTCGGACTCGTCGCGCAGGTCGGTGATCGCGTCGGCCCGCCCGGCGCGCACGAGCCTCGTGATCTGCTCGATGACGCGCGTCTTGTTCACCTGGTAGGGGAGTTCCGTGACGATCAGCGAACTCTTCCCGAACCTGCCCTCCTCGAGGTGGACCTTGGCGCGCATGTCGAGTCGTCCGCGCCCGGTCCGGTAGGCGGACTCGATGCCGGCCCGGCCCTGGATGTAGCCGCCCGTCGGAAAGTCGGGCCCGGGCAGGCGTGCGAGCAGCTCCTCGGCGTCGCACTGCGGGTTCGCGACGAGGTGGTCCACCGCGGCGAGGAGTTCCCCGGCGTTGTGCGGCGGGATCTTCGTCGCCATGCCGACCGCGATCCCGTCGCTGCCGTTCAGCAGGAGGTGCGGCAGCCGGCAGGGCAGAACCACCGGTTCGCGCAGGCGCCCGTCGAAGTTGGGCCGCGTGTCGACGGTGTCGCGCTCGATGTCGGCGAGGAGGTCCATCGCGACCGGCGTCATCCGCACTTCCGTGTAGCGGTAGGCGGCGGCGGAGTCGCCATCGATCGACCCGAAGTTGCCCTGGCCGTCGATGAGCGGATAGCGCAGCGAGAAGTCCTGGACCATGCGGACGATGGTGTCGTACACCGCGCCATCCCCGTGCGGGTGATACCGGCCCAGCACGTCGCCCACGACCGTCGCGCTCTTCTTGTGCGGCCGCGAGGGGCGCATCCCCTCTTCCAGCATTGCGTACAGGATTCGGCGATGCACCGGCTTCAGGCCGTCGCGGGCATCGGGAAGCGCACGCTGCACGATGACGCTCATCGAGTAGTCGATGAACGACTCGCGCATTTCCTGTTCGAGCGCGCGGCGTTCGATGCGTTCGTGCTGCAGCGTGCCTTGCGTCACTGCCGTGCCTCCTCTTCCACCTCAATCCTCGTCATCGTCATCCCGCGCCGACCCGGCTGGCGGGACCCCTACTCACACAGCAGGTCGGCCGTTGCGCGCTGCGCTTCGGATGGGGCCGCGGGCATGGCGATCACGAAGCCCTTGCGGTTCGCCGAATCGGGCAGGTGGATCAGCATGGCACCCGTCGGGGACGGGTCCGCCGCGCGCGCCGCGAGTCCTTCCTCCGAAATCGTGAAGAGTCCCCCGGGCTCCAGGCTGGAAGCCAGCCACGCCCCATAGGAAAGCCACGCCGCCAGGGCCTCCGCGCCCTCCGTCACGCCTTCCACGTCCGACCGGTAGCGTGCGACGGCCCGCTCGTAGGCTCCGTCATCGCGCGTCTTCAACCGCAGGAGGAGTCGTCGGTAGAGGGGCTGTACGTCGTCGATCCCGTGCTCGGCCAGCGCCTGCGCGTAGGTTTCCGTCATCCCATCATCTCCATCCGCCTCGCCCGCCCGTCCGTCTCACGGATCCACCGCATACTCCGGGGCGTCCGCCCGCAGGGATCAGTCGTTGTGGCTCAGTTCATACTCCCGCTGCGCTCGCGTGCGTTCGCTCCCGAGTTTCACGTCGCGTTTCTTCGCCGCGGCGAGCGACCTTTCCTTGCGCGCGTCGGAGTGGACGCGCGGGAGGGAAATGAGTCGGTCCAGCTCCGCACTCCCGCACGAAGCGCACGCGGGCGTCATCGGCCCCCGCACGAGGAGCTCGAACTCGTGTGAACACTCGCGGCACCGGTACTCGTATATCGGCATGGATCCTCCCGTCGCGCGGCACTCCGCAGCATGCTTTTCCGCGGTCGCGCGGGCAAGTCGGCATCGGTTTCGCGGAGTCGCCCGCGCGGTTTCGGCTTTGACAGACTCCGACCGTTTGTCGGATAATGCCGGTTCGCCACCCCCGGTCCGTACCGAGAGAAAGACTCCATGCCATACGCATCGCGCACCTGCGCCCCCTCGACGATCGTGCTCGCGCTGTTCGCGGCCGTACTCACACTGCCGCCGCCGCCCCTCCATGCCCAGGACGGAGCGCCGGATGAAGGCGCGGAGGCCGTCATCAACGCCCCCGGGCACCCGCTGCTCCAGGGGTTCCGGTGGCGGTCCATTGGCCCGACGGGGCAGGGCGGCCGCGTTGACGACCTCGCGGTCCACCCCGGGGACACGCGGATCTTCTACGCGGGTTTCGCGACCGGCGGTCTATGGAAGACGACGAACAACGGGACGACGTTCGAGTCGATCTTCGACAGCCACGAGACGCACTCCATCGGCGCCCTCGCCCTCGCGCCCTCCGATCCCGACGTCCTCTACGTGGGTACGGGCGAGGCGAACAACCGGCAGAGTTCGTCGTTCGGTCACGGCGTCTACAGGAGCACCGACGGCGGCGCCACGTTCGCGCACATGGGACTCGCGGAGACGCAGAGCATCGCGCGCGTCCTCGTCCATCCGACGAATCCGGATGTCGTGTGGGTGGCCGCGGTCGGCCATCTCTTCGGCCCCAACGCGGAGCGCGGCGTGTTCAAGTCCAGCGACGGAGGAGAGAGCTGGCGCCACGTGCTGGCGGTGGATGAGGACACCGGCGCCTCGGACCTGGTCATGGACCCGTCGAATCCCGACGTCCTGTTCGCCTCCACCTATCAGCGTCGACGCACCGTGTGCTGTTTCGTCGGCGGCGGGCCGGGAAGCGGAATCTGGCGGTCCGCGGACGGCGGAGAGAGCTGGTCGCCCGTCGAGGAAGCCGGACTGCCCGCCGGCACGCTCGGCCGCATCGCGCTCGCCATGACGCCGGCCGATCCCGATGTCGTCTACGCCCAGATCGAAGTCGCCGCGGACCGCGAGTCGCCGCTCTCCGAGGAGGAGCAGGACGAATGGCGCAGGCTGGCGCGGGTCGATTCGCTCCCGCCCGACCCGCAATGGTCCGGCGTGTGGCGGTCGGCGGACAAGGGCCGCACATGGGAGTTCCGGAGCAACGAGAACGGACGCCCCATGTACTTCAGCCAGATCCGCGTCTCCCCCGAGGATCCGGACCTCGTCTATACCGTGGACCAGCGGGTGTCGAAGTCACGCGACGGCGGCCGCACCTGGGAGGTGCTGAGCGGGTACGGCCACGTGGATCAGCACGCGTTCTGGATCAATCCGGCCGACCACGACCACCTCGTGATCGGCAACGACGGGGGGGTCGACATAAGCTGGGACCAGGGCGAGACCTGGGAATCGCTGCGCCCGTGGGCCGTCGGGCAGCCCTACCACGCCTCCGTGGACATGCGGCGCCCCTACTACGTGTGCACGGGCCTTCAGGACAACGGGAGCTGGTGCGGGCCGAGTTCCGTGCGCTCGGGGCCGATCCTCTCGCAGGACTGGTATCGGGTCGGCGGCGGGGACGGGTTCTACACGCAGGTGGACCCGACGGACCCGGCGATGGTGTTCGTGGAGTCGCAGAACGGGCGT
The DNA here is from genome assembly GCF_965208695.1 of Candidatus Palauibacter irciniicola. Classification (GTDB taxonomy): domain Bacteria; phylum Gemmatimonadota; class Gemmatimonadetes; order Palauibacterales; family Palauibacteraceae; genus Palauibacter; species Palauibacter irciniicola. Next base: position 2,282,934 of record NZ_OZ242352.1, on the reverse strand, counting down.
CTTCGGCGCGTGGATCTGCGCGAGGGCGTCTCGCGCCCCATCACGCCCCGGGCCCCGGATGAAGAGGATCCGCTGGACACCAACATCGCCCCGGCTCCACCGGCCGACACCGAGATCCGGTGGAACTGGAACACGCCGTTCCTCCTCTCGCCCCACAACCCCCGCATCCTGCACGCGGGCGGCAACCGGTTCTTCACATCGCGCGACCGTGGGGAGACGTGGACGATGGGTCCGGACCTCTCGAAGAACGTGGATCGGGACGCAGAGGTCCTGATGGGGGTGGCCAACGGCATCCCGCGCTGCACGCAGTTCGAGCGCGGGACGGAGTGCACGCTGTCGCGAAACGACGGCGTCTCGATGTGGGGCAGCATGACGTCCATCGCCGAGTCCCCCATCGTCCCGGGGCTGCTCTGGGCCGGGACCGACGACGGCAACATCCAGGTGAGCCGCGACGGGGGCACGGCCTGGACCGAGGTCAGCCGCAATCTCCCCGGAGGTACGACACGGCACTACGTGTCCCGGGTGGAAGCCTCGCACGCCGACCCGGCGACCGCGTACGTATCGATCGACGGGCACAAGAACGACGATCTGCGTCCCTACGTGTACGTGACCCGCGACTACGGCGCGACGTGGGAGGACATCACGTCGAATCTGCCCTCCTTCGGAAACGTGAACACGGTCCGGCAGGATCCGCGGAACCCGCGTCTGCTCTACGTCGGCACCGAGTTCGGCTTCCACGTCTCGTTCGATGAGGGCGGCACGTGGCACGATTTCATGCCGGACCTGCCCGTGGTCCGGATCGACGATGTGCTCGTACACCCCCGCGAGAACGACCTCGTGCTCGCGACGCACGGCCGCAGCGTGTACGTCCTGGACGACGTCACGGCCCTCCAGGCGATGACCGACAGTATCCTGGCGAGCGACGCCCACCTCTTCGACCCCCGCCCCGCCGTCCTCTGGAAGAACGATATCCGGCGCAGCCGCTCCGTCACGGGCGACAAGAACTGGACGGGCGAGAGCGCGCCGGCAGGTACGATGATCCAGTACTACCTGGGCTCTCCGGCCGATGTGTCGATCGAAATCTCGGAACTCGCGACCGGGAGGGTCGTGCGCGCACTCGAGGGGACCGGCCGGACGGGGCTCAACCGGGTGGCCTGGAATCTGCGCATGAACCCCGGACTCCAGGGCCAGGGCGGGGCCGGGTTGCCGGTGTCCCCGGGCACGTACCGCGTGACGCTCACGGTGGGGGAGGCCACGCATTCGGCGCTGCTGGAGGTGCTGGAAGACCGCTGGCTGGAGACGCCGTGACCCGGCGCCCGTGAGATGGCGTCTCCGAGCTGCGGGTTCGGCTATCCGCCCGCCATCGAGTCCAGGAACTCCTGGTTCGTGTCCGTTCGCTGCAGCCGCTCGATCATGAACTGAATCGCCTCGGCCGGCGGCATGTCGGAGAGGAAGTTCCGCAGCAGGTACATCCGGTTGAGCTCGACCTCGTTCAGGAGGAGTTCCTCCTTGCGCGTGCTCGAACGGTTGAGGTCGAGCGCGGGGTAGATCCGCTTGTCGGAGATCTGGCGGTCCAGCAGGACCTCGCTGTTCCCCGTGCCCTTGAATTCCTCGAAGATGACCTCGTCCATCCGGCTGCCCGTCTCGATGAGGGCCGTCGCGATGATCGTGAGGCTGCCTCCCTCCTCGATGTTTCGCGCCGCGCCGAAGAAGCGCTTCGGCCGGTGGAGCGCGTTCGCATCCACGCCGCCGGAGAGGATCTTGCCCGAGTGGGGGACCGTCGTGTTGTAGGCCCGCGCGAGGCGCGTGATCGAATCGAGGAGGATCACGACATCGTGCTGGTATTCGACGAGCCGCTTGGCCTTCTCGATCACCATCTCCGCGACTTGTGTGTGGCGGTCCGCCGGTTCATCGAACGTGGATGAGATGATCTCGGCCGGAACATTCTCCTCCATGTCCGTGACCTCTTCGGGCCGCTCGTCGATGAGGAGCACGATCACCTTCGCGTCCGGCTGGTTCTCGACGATCGCGTTGGCGATCTTCTGCAGAAGGATCGTCTTTCCGGCCTTGGGCGGAGAGACGATGAGGCTCCGCTGCCCCTTACCGATCGGCGCGATGAGGTCGAGAATCCGCATCGACACGTCGCCGTCCTCCTGCTCGAGGACGAGCCGCTCCTCCGGATAGCGCGGCCGGAGGTTGTCGAACGCGATCCGGTGCTTCGCCTTGTCCGGGTCCACGCCGTTGAGCGTCTCCACCTTCAGCAGCGCGAGGTAGCGCTCGCCCTCCTTCGGCGGCCGCACGCGGCCCTGGATCGTGTCCCCCGTCCGCATGTCGAAGCGCTTGATCTGGGACGGGGAGACGTAGATGTCGTCCGGGCCGTACAGGTAGTTCCAGTCCTGGCTCCGCAGAAAGCCGTAGCCCTCAGGCAGTATTTCGAGGACGCCCTCGCCCCGGAGGACGATGTCGGAATCGAGGAGGTTCTGTTCGATCCGAAAGATCAGGTCCTGTTTTCGAAGGCCCGAGAAGTTGTGGATGTCGAGTTCCTCGGCCATGTCATGAAGCTCGCCGATCGACTTCGACTTGAGTTCGGCGATGTCCATCGCCTTCCTCCGGAAGAGAGTGAGCCGGGCTGCAGCCATGCCGCGTGCGGCACGGTCGGTTCGTGAGGTGTCCTGCTTGCGGCCGGGGGATGTGGTCCGAGGTGGACCCACCGACCATAATGGTGCCGCCGGGCACGGTCAAGGCGACCGCGCCGCAACCGTAACTGCGACCTCGAGCGCCGGATGGCCAGACACAATCGCGAAGGAAGGGGACTCGACCAGCTCGGCAATCTCTGGCGGATAAGCTATCAGCCGGACTGGTTCCGTTTGCTGAAGTTGTCGCGGCCGGTGCCCGGAGGACGCCGCTCCTCCCGCACGCTGTGCCGCAATCCGGCACGTACGGCGGACGCGGAACCCGGCCGGTCCGTGCGGACGCGGATCACGGCCGCGGATGGGTCCGTCGACGTGGCGGTGTCCATCGAAGACCGCGACCAGGTCGTCGACCACGTCATCATCGGGATTCGGCGGAAGCGCGGCCGAAAGACGGAACTGCTCAGGTTCGCCGTCCACGGCGGCCTTCCGAAGCGGAGGCTCTGAGCCGGCGGCCGGCCGGTCGTCAGCTCGCGAACTAGAAGACGCGGATGCGTAGCCAGCGCGACGGGTTGTAGCCGAGATCTTCCGCCAACGCGGCGGCCGCGGCACGCAGGGCGTCGAGTTGGCGTCGGATCTCCCCATCCACGAGAGCCCGGCCCGCGGTCCCCTCGCCGCGGTCGATCCGCTCGACGATCGCTGTGACTCGCGACATCACCGCGTCCAGCGCCTCGACCGTCGATCCGACCGTGCCGACGCCGTCCGCAAGTGCCGGAGACGCCTCCCAGGCCGCGAACCGGCCCTGCGCGCGTCCCGCGGCCGCGCTCACGAGCGTATCCGTCGCGAGCCTGACGAGCGACGAGCGCTGAAGGTCCCGCTGAAACAGTTCCTCCAGCGATTCGAGACTGCTTCGCAGCCCGGCCAGCGTGCCCGGATCCTCGCGAAGGCGGGCGAGCGAGCCCCGATCGGAACCGAGCATGCTCTGGGCCTCGGAGGCGTCGACTTCGAGCGCGCGCACCGCCCGCAGCAGCGAGTCCGCCAGCGCCATGACCGTCTCCGGTTCGATCGGCGGACCGGAAGCGCGCAGCGTGTCCGAGTAGTTCCAGGGAGGTGCGGAGCCCGTGCCCGGGTTCACGGAGAGGACGACGGGTGCCACGAGATCCGAGGGCCGAACGTCGGCGGTGGCATCCGCCCGCAGGATGGGCTCGGCGACCCGGTCGATGACGGCGTCGATGATGACGTGGCTCTCGAACGGTTCTTCGCTGTCGTTCGCTTCGGGAGGCTGGAAGGAAATCGACAGCACGCGCCCGACCGACCTCCCGGCCACCCAGACGGCGGAACCCGGCCCAAGCCCCTCCGCCGAATGCGCCAGCGCCGTGATCCGCGGGCCTTCGAGCGTCGCGCGGACGATGATTTCGATGACGGAGACCGCCGCCGAAAGGAGGATGGCGAAGGCAATCAGGATCAGGCCCCGCCGGGCCCGGATGCGTGAGGCGTCAGAAGAGCGGTCCGTCCGGATCATCCCTGAGCAGACCCTCTTCCGGCTGCCGCGTCAAGACGGAACCGGCCAGTTCCGGCCGTGGCGGAGAGGCGGTTTGAAGTCCATCCCCCGCACCGGAGATTCGCGTGCCTCGCTGCGCCCAGTCGCGCCCATTCACGCCTTACAAAGGAGAGCATCATGTCGAGAACGGTGAACCGGGTCATCCTCGTCGGAAACGCCGGCAGCGATCCCGATGTGCGGGAGACCGCCTCCGGCACCGCCGTCGCGCACCTGTCGCTCGCGACCAACCGCGTGTTCCGCAAGAACGGGGAGACCCAGCGCCGCACGGATTGGCACCGGCTGACGTTCTGGCGCCGCCAGGCGGAGACGGTCGGCGAGTACGTCCGCAAGGGCTCGCGCCTCTACGTCGAGGGCCACCTCGAGTACGGGTCGTTCGAGCGCGACGGCATCGCGATCCCCACCGTGGACGTGGTCGTGGAGGATCTGGTGATGCTGGACCCGCGGCCGGACAGCGGTGACCTCGCAACCGACAGCGCCGAGCTTCCGCAGTAGATCGCAGGGGCCGCGCCGCATTCGGCGAACCCCCGGCGACGCTCGCCGGGGCACTGGAGACCCGCCCCAGGAACGTGCATCTTCCCGTGCGTGGGGCGGGTCCGTCGACCAGGTCGAAGCGGAGGAATCCGATACAGACACACGATCCGGGGTTTCTGACCCTGTCCAATCTCCTGTCCCTGAGCCGCATACCGCTCGGTCTCGCCTTCATCGTGGTCTCGGACCCCCGCATGATGGCCCTTCTCGTGGCCACGGCGGGTGCAACGGATGTCCTCGATGGGTTCATCGCCCGCGTAAGCGGGACGCGCTCCCAGGTCGGACTCCTGCTCGACCCGCTCTGCGACAAGCTCTTCGTCCTGCTCGCCCTCTCCGGCTTCGTGGCGGCGGGCAGCCTCGACGGGGTTTCGTTCGTGATCCTGATCCTCCGGGATCTCTATACGGCCGGGTGCTATCTCCTGGCCCGGCTCGTCTCCATCATCATCCCCTTCAAGCCCCGGTGGCCGGGGAAAATCGCCACCGGTCTGCAGTTCCTTACGCTCCTCGCCCTCATTTTCAACCCTCGGTATGTTCCCGCACTCGTGTTGCTCGTCGGCGTAACGTCGGCGTGGGCGATCATCGATTACGGAACGCATTGCCTCCGGCGGAAATGGAAGAGCGCGGCCTGACGATCCCCGGACGGCCTGAACGGCTTGGGTGTGGAAAAAGAAACAGTCGACATTACCATCATCGGAGGCGGTCCGACCGGCCTCTACGGGTCGTTCTACGCCGGCATGCGCGGCGTCTCGGCCCGCATCATCGATGTCCTTCCCGAACTCGGGGGTCAGCTGACGGCGCTGTACCCGGAAAAGGATGTCTTCGACGTCGCCGGTTTCCCCCGGGTGCTCGCCAAGGACCTGGCGCGGGAGCTCGTGACGCAGGGTCTGCAGTTCGACGCGGAGGTCTGTCTCGAGGAGCGCGTCCTCGAACTCAATCCGGGAAACGGCTGCTTCGATCTTCGCACGGACAAGGGGCCGCGGCCCACGCGCACCGTCGTCATCGCGGGGGGTAAGGGCGCCTTCAAGAGCCGGACGCTGCGCGTTCCGGGGTGGGATGAGTTCCTGAACCGGGGCCTCGCGACGAACGTGAAGGACCCCGAGGTGTTCCGCGGGAAGCGCGTTCTCCTGGTCGGCGGGGGCGACTCCGCCTTCGACTGGAGTTGGGCCCTGCGGAGCATCGCGGGCGAACTCACGCATATCCACCGGACCGACCGCTATCGGGCTCACGAGAGCACGGTCGCCCAGGTCGAAGGCGCCCATGAACGGGGCGAACTGCGGCTCCGAACCTTCTACACCGTGACGGAGATCCACGGCGGCGAGCGGGTGGAGGCCGCGACGATCCGGCACACGAAGACCAAGGAAACGGAGCGGATCGAGGTCGACGCCATCGTCGCTCTGATCGGCTTCGTTCCGAACATCGGGCCGATCGCCGAATGGGGGCTCGAGCTGCGGAAGAGGTGCATCGTGGTGGACTCGCGCATGCGCACGAACATCCCCGGCGTCTATGCGGCGGGGGACATCGCCACCTACGACGGGAAGCTGGAGCTGATCTCGACCGGTTTCGGAGAGGCCGCGATCGCCGTGAACAACGCGGTCCACCACATCGACCCGACCGCGAAGGTGAACCCGGGCCACTCGACCGACTACAAGGTCTTCAAGTAGCGGCAGCCAGTTCGTTTTCTCCGCTCTCGATCCGCCTTCCGGCGAGTTCGATGAGGCGGGCGTCGGATCCCGTGAGGTTCTCCCTTGCCCAGTCCCGCACGTCATCCTCGTGCGTGAAGAGGATGACCTGGGTCGAGCGCGCGAGGGCGTGCAGCGTGCGCAGTACCGCCTGTTTCCGCACCGCGTCGGAAGCGCCGACGACATCATCGAGGATGAGCGGACAGCTCTCGCCTTCGCGCGTGAGATGCCGTGAGAGCGCGAACCTGAGCAGCAGGTAGATCTGCTCCGCCGTGCCATGGGAGAGCAGTTCGGCGGAACGCCAGCGCCCGCCCGGCGTCCGGACCTCGACGAGCAGATTCTCGGGGTTGATGCGGCATCCGGTGTAGCGGCCGTCCGTCACCCCGGGCAGCCATTCGAGTACGGTCCGGGTCAGGATGGGCGCGATGTCGCGCAGCACGCGCTCCTGCGCCTTTTCGAGGAATCCGATCGTGCAGTCCAGCGTGTCCTTGAGACGCGCGATCCTCGCCTGTTCCCGTTCGGCCGCCGCCAGCGCGTCCTCCGCGTCCGCGACGCTGGGGAGGTGGTGTTCGCGCTCGGTGAGCTGGCCGGCCGCGCGCAGCACCTCCTCGCGGGCCGTCTCCGCTTCCCGCTTCAGATCCTCCAGCGTCGCCTCGGTGACCCGTCCCGCCCGAGCCCCGCCAGCGTCCGCCCCGCTCCGGTCGAGGAGCCGGGCGGCCCGCAGGCGGCGTCGCTCCACCTCGTCCGCGAACTCATCCAGCGTCCGCTCGCCAAGCAACTGTTGCAGGCGGTCCCATGACTCGTTGCGCTCGCCGGCTTCCTCGAGCACCCGCTCCCGGCCGGCGCGCCATTGCTCCAGGGCGGCAGCCAGATCCTCGGGATCCTCGGCGCTCACGCCGACCCGCTCGCCGGCTTCGCCCAGCTTCTTCGCGGCATCGGCGGCACGCACCGACCGCTGTGTGTCGCGCGTCTCCGCCGCCAGGCGCCCGGCCCGCTCGTCGCTCCACGTTCGGCGCCGCTCCGCGGTCCGCCGTTCGAGTTCGCCGAGTGCTCCCCGCGTGATGCCTCGGGCCCTCGCGTCCGCCAGCGCGGTTTCGGCCGCATCCGCGACGAGGGCATCGGCCGCCTCGCGCAGCCGATCGGTCTCGGCGACAAGTGCGTCGAAGGACGAGCCGGCCAGCAGCCCCTGAAGCTCGTCCCACTGCGCGCCCAGCCTGGCGGCCTTCTGTCGTCCGACCTGCCGGGACTCCACCTGGCGGCGCAGCGCGTCCGCGAGCGCTTCCGGTTCCGTCGCCGATTCAACCGCCGCGTCGGCCGGATCGGCTAGCTCCCGGATGCGCCCCACCGCCTCGCTCCGAAGCCGGAGCCCGTTTTCGTACCGTTGCCGTTCTGCGCGCGCCGACGCGAGTTCACTTCGGAGACTGTCGTGGCGCACGTCCAGCGCGAGCGCGATCTCCGAGCGGTCGGTGCGTGCCCTCGCGAACCTGTGGGACAGGACGCCTGCCGCCCCGACGGCGAACAGGATCAGCCCCGCGGAGCGCGAATCGGGCGCCAGCAGCGCGAGGGCGAGGCCCGCTGCCGCCACGACCGCCGAAGCAGCCAGCCACATCGCGGGTCGCGCGGCCGGTCCTTCCGTGGGGGGCGCCCGCCGTCTCTCGTCGAGGTCGGCCAGTTCTTTCTCGAGTTCCTCCACGCTCCGGCCGGCCGGCGCCGCAACCGCGGGAAGCGCCTCCCAGGCGCGGAGCGCGTCGCGGATCTCTCCCAGGCGCGCGTCCTCCTCCGGGGAGACCCGGGGTCCGCCGTCCGGGAAGAGCGCCTGCAGCTCACGCGCACTCGCGAGGCGAGCCTCGGCTTCCGCGACGGCCGCCTCCGCGACGACCGCCCGCGCGGCTGCAAGCTCCGCATCGGCCCCCTCGATCCTCTCCTCGATCTCGCGTGCCGAGGACCCGGTCAGCGCCACCGGAGCCGGGAGATTGCGCCATGTGGTGAGCGCCTCCGTGACCGCTCGCGTGAGCCCGCCGCCCTCGGGGACCGGGTGCGGCGCCCCCTCCGGGAACTCCTCGTGCAGGGCCCGCGCCTCCCGCAATCGCTCCGCGAGCGCCTCCGCCTCCACGCTCGCGAGCGCGGCCTCCGCCGCTTCCACGCGGCGCCGGGCGTCCCTCGCCGCCCGTTCCAGCGTTTCGACCTCGGCGCGACGCTCCTGGAAATCGCGGTGCGCCTCGCGGGCCGCCTCCAGAGCCTCGTGCGCCTCCGCCACCCGCCGCGCGGTCGTCATGAGCGGCTTCGTCGGAGCCCGGGTCGACCCGACGCGTTCGCGAAGCACCTCCTCGAGCCGTTGCAGCGCGGCGGCCGCCGTCTGATCCACCCCCGCCGTCGCCGCCGCGCGCTGCATATCCTCCTGCAGCGATTCGGGATCGTCCCGGACCTTGAGGATGTCCGCCTGCCGCACACAGGCCGTGGCGAGGAACGAGCGGCGGTTCAGACCCAGCCAGCGCGAGCCGTCCGGCGCCCCGTCGTACAGGATCTCGCTCGAGTAGTCCCGTCCCGCGACGCTCGTGTCCTCCGCGGAACTCTCGATCCTTCCCGCGAGGTCGTGCCGCAACTCCACCCGCCGTCCGTCCTCGAGCGCGACGATGGCCCCGGTTTCCCACTCGTCGCCGTCCCACGGCTTGTGGCGCTCCGCGAACCTCTTCTCCTCCTTCCGCATCGCCCCCTTGCCGCGCCGCATGCCGCAGAGTCCGGCATAGAGCGCCGCGTGCCAGGACGACTTGCCCGCCTCGTTGCGGCCGAAGACGACGTTCATCCCCGGCGCCAGTTCCAGCGTCTCGTCGCGGAAGGGGCCGAAGCGGTGAGCCAACACGGACTCGAAGCGCATCACAGCACCTCGAGATCGTCGCGCCCGTCGAGCGCCCGGAGTCCCATCCTCAGGACGCGGCGCTTCTCATCGTCCGGCAACTCCGCTCCCAGCACATCCTCGACGAACCGTCCCCGCACCGTGGGCTCCACGCGGATCTCCTCGAGGTCGTACGCAAGGTGCAACTCGGATTTCCGGATCTGCACGGCGTCGAACGCGTCGAGCAACTGCTCGCGGATCGCGTTCTCCTGGAGGTCGAGCGACGGCTCCAGGTCGCCGCACACCGTGAGGCGCGCGAGTCCCGCGAGGCTCTCCGTCATCGCGCGCAGGGCGTCCCGAATCTGCTGGCGGCTCGTGAGGCCGGTGACATCGAGCCGCAGGTCGTGCACCGGGGTCACCGCCACGACGTGGCGCTCACACGTGACCTCCCCCGCCGCATCGATCGTCGCCACGACCGGCCCGCGCTCTCCTTCCTCTCCGAACTGCAGCGGGTCGGGATTGCCCGGATAGGTGTGATGCGCGCCGTCCGCCGGGCGGTGGTAGTGGCCGAGAAACGCGTGATCCAGCCCGCTGTCCGGGATTTCCGCGGTCTCGAAGGGGGCGTGCGGCGCCTTGCCTTCACCCTGCGCCGCGAGCCACGACCGTTCCGCTCCGTGAAAGAGCGCCACGTGCGCCCCCTCGCCGGAGACCCGGAAACCGTCGCCGAGGAAATTGTCCGTGTTGGCGGGAGCGCAGTGCGCGGCTCCCCAGAGCGTGATGCCGGGCGCGAGCGGGACCGCCCGCAGCGCCGCATCCCGAAAGATGTGGACGTTTCCGCTCCACCCTCCCGTCGCGTAGACGCTCGTCGGCCCGTACCAGTCGTGGTTGCCGGGTGCGATGTAGACCGGCACCGGATCGAGCGAGGCGAAGGTCTGCCGCAGGAAGTTCGCCGTGTCCAGCGTGACGCGGTCGTGCTCGTACAGGTCGCCTCCGCAGAAGAGCGCGTCCGCTTCGGTCGAGCGCACGAGGTCCACGATCGCGAGCAGGGTATCGCGCAGCGCCTCGCGCCGCCGCCGCGCCACGTCGCCGGTCGCCTCGCACCACGCGAACGGGGAGTCGAGGTGGAGGTCGGCGAAGTGGACGATCGTCCGTTGCACGGTCAGGTGAGGAACGCCTCGATGCGGGCCCAGTTCGCCTCCGCGTCGGAGGCGCCCAGTTCCACGAGCGTCCGGATGTACTCGCTCTCGAACAGGAGATAACTCAGGAAGTCGGCCGTCTTGATGTCCGGCGTGCCCAGGCCCCGCACGAGGAACCTCAGCGCCGGAGGCAGCTCGATCTCGAAGTCGCGGGCCAGCTTCCCGATGTCCCGGGAGGGTCTCAGGATGAGCAGGTCGACGTGGCGCAGACCCTGGCGCTCGGACACTTCGGCGGGGAGTCGGCCGACGAGGACGTTGATCCGGCGCAACGCGGCCGCGTCCCAGTCCAGCGTGTCGAGAAAGACCGAGTTCAGCAGCAGGCCCAGCACTCTGGCCGGCGGCGGATATCCGGTCGTGTCCGGCGCCCGCGCCTCCAGTTCGGATCGCCGGTAGCGGGCCGAGATCGTGAAGATGCGGTCCGCCCCCATGTGAATCGCGGGCGCCAGCGGCGCGGCGGTGCGGAAGCTCCCGTCTCCGTAGTACTGCTGCCCGAGTTTGACGGCCGGGAACACGAGCGGGATCGACGCGGAGGCCAGGATGTGATCCACCGATATGTCCGTCCGCACGAGTCGGTAGTGTGAGCTCGCGGGCCTGGGCGCCGACTGTGGGTCCCCTTGTACGAAGAGGACCGTGCGCCCTGTCTGATACGACATCGCGGTGAGCCCCACCGCCTCGAGGTCCCCCGCCCTGATCCGGGCCCCGATCTCTCCGCGGTCGACGTCGCGTTCGATGAACTCCCGCAGCGGCGACGTGTCGACGAGGCTCCGGAAACGGGGGCTCAGCCCGGTTCCGCCGCCCAGAAGGGATCCCCCGAGTCGCACGCCCACCTTGAGCAGGGAAGCGGGGTTGGTGCGCAGCACTTCCTCGGTCGTGAGCGAGAGCCAGCGGCGCTTCAGCGCCTCCGTCGCGCCGCGCAGGTTTCCGTCGTAGGCGGCGAGAAAACCCACGTTGATCGCGCCTGCGGAGACGCCCGTGAGGAGAGGGACCCGAAGCCCGGGCAGCCGCCCGCCGATGTAGCTCAGCACGCCCGTCTGGTAGGCGGCCCGCGCGCCGCCGCCCGAGAGGGCGAAGGCCAGCTTCCCCCGCGCGGCGCCGGAAGCGCCGCTCCCCGGGGCCCCCGTCACGCCGGTCGCCGCGTCAGGACCGTCCGCCGGGGCGGCCCAGGAGTTGCCGGTGCCACGAACGGGCGACGGGCCGCTCGAGTTCGCCGGCCCGCAGCGCCGCCAGCGTGTCGATGGTGGGATCGAAGACGGGGGTCGTCTCGCCGATCGCTCCCGTCGTCGCCCGCGCCCGGAACTCCGCCCGCGCGCAACTTTCGATCGCGCCGGACTCGCCCCGGTAGAACACGCGCGTGCTGTCGAGAAGCGAGCAACCCAGGCGTTCCTCGAGCGCGCCGAGCCGCCGGGCCATCGCGTCGATCGAGCATCCGGACGCGGGCGCCGAGGCTTCGTCGACGGCGACGACCGCGAACCGGTCTTCGACCCAGTCCACGCCCGCCCGGAGGGCAGCACCGTGCGCAGTCCAGATGTCGACGAAGGCGCGCAGGTCGACCATCAGCGCGTCGCGCTCCTCGGGGGTCAGCGGACGATCCGTCCCGTAGATCCAGACGCGGGCGGAATCCGGAAGGGATGTCAGCGGAACACTCATGCCGGGACCATACGTCGGCCCGCGACGTCCCGCCAACCCGCGCGTGTGCTACCTGGCGGGCGCGGCGGTTTGCCTCGGTCGGCTATTCGTACCGGAGCGCCACGATCGGATCGAGCCGGGCCGCACGCCGGGCGGGCCAGAGGCCGAAGAACATGCCCACCGCGGCGGCGAACACCACCGCGAGGCCGATGGCCTGCGGCGCGATGGCCATCGTCCAGCCCGCCGACCGCGAGAGCGTCTCCGCCGCGCCGTACGCGAACGCGACACCGAGGATGCCGCCGGTCATGCAGAGGGTCGTGGCTTCGAGCAGAAACTGGAGCAGGATCGCGCTCCTCGTGGCGCCCAGCGCCTTGCGCACGCCGATCTCCTTCGTCCGCTCCGTGACCGACACCAGCATGATGTTCATGATCCCGATGCCGCCGACGAGGAGGCTGACCGCGGCGATGCCCGCGAGCAGCATCGTGAACGTCTGCGTGGTCTCCTGCGCCATTTCGAGGAACTGCACGCTGTCCGAGATCCAGAAATCGTTCTCCCGCCCCAGGGGAAGGCGGTGCTCGCGCCGGAGCACTTCCTCGATCTGCACCATCGCGACCGGGATCGCCGCTTCGCTCTCGACGACAACCTTGAACTGGCTCACGCGGTCGGTCCCCAGCAGCCGGAACTGCGCCGTCTCCAGCGGGACGAAGATCTGCTCGTCCTGGTTGAACCAGCCCGATCCGCCCTTCTCCTCCAGCACGCCCACGACCTCGAAGGAGATGTTCCGGATCGAGATCGTCCGGCCGACGAGTTCGGCGGTTTCGGAGTTCAGGACCGCCGGGACCGCGCCCCCGAGCACAGCGACGCGCCGCCGCCCGCGGTTCTCGGACTCGTCGAAGAAGCGGCCGAGTTCGAGCGTGTGATTCTCGACCTCCATGTAGTTCGGCGTCGTGCCGAGAATCCGCACGTTGGCGTTGTTGCGCCCGAACTGGACCTGCAACTGCCCCTGCATCTCCGGGGCGACCTCCACCAGAGCCGGGGCCCCGCGCCGCACCGCCTCGACATCTTCGGTCGTCAGCCGGGCGTTCGACCCGCCGCGCACGCCGCGGAACATTCCCTGCCCGGCGCGCACCGTGAGCACGTTCGTGCCGAGCGACTCGATCTGGTTCTCGACCTGCTGCTGGGCGCCCTCCCCGAGCGCCACCATCGTGATCACGGCCCCGACCCCGATCACGATCCCGAGCATGGTCAGGAACGAGCGCAGCTTGTTGGCGCGGATCGCGTCCATCGCGACCCGAAGAATCTCGAAGAAGATCATCGAACGATCATCACCTTCCCCCGATGCCCGGCAGCGACGTCCGGCTGCGGATCCGGTCCAGGAATTCCTGCTGCGCGATGAGGGAAGTGGGGACGGCGACGATCTCCTCGCCTTCCTCCAGCCCGCGGATGATGTGTGTGTGGTCGAAGTCGCTGAGGCCGATCATGACCGGCTTCAGGTCGAGGAGGCCGCTCTCGTCGTACCTGAACACGAAGGCCGGGCGGGGCTCGTCGGCCCGCCGCGCGGCGCCGCCCCCGCCGCCTCCGGGTCCGCCGCCTCCCTGGTTCCGGAACTGCTGCATCATCCGGCGCCGCTCCTCATCGGACAGGTTCTGGAAGACGCGCATCCGCTCCTCCTGCGACATCGACTGGAACTCCGACATCGGAACCCCGCCGATCATCTGCTCCTCCTCACCCTCCGCCGGTCCATCTCCTTCCGCCGCACCCTCCGGCCGATCCTGGCTCTGGAAGTCGCGCAGCAGCGCGTTGACATCGGCGTCGATCTCGAGAGCCCGGACGATCTGCATGGCCTCCTGCTGCGTCTTGATCCCGCTGTTCGAGACCGCCAGCACGTCCGCCTGGCGCCCGATCACGACCTCGACATCCGCGTTCATCCCCGGCCGCAGCAGATCGTCCTCGTTGGAGATGCGCGTGAGCACGGCGAACATGGTCACGTTCTGCTCGACGACGGCCTGCGGTTCGATCTTGAGGACGGACCCCCGGAAGGTCCGGTTGGGGTATGCCTCCACGGTGATGTCGGCCGGGAGTCCCGGCTGGAGCCGGCCGATGTCCGTCTCGTCGACGAGCATGCGCACCTGGACCTCTGTGAGGTCGGCCATCCGCATCAGTACGGTACCGCCGGTGAGGTCGCGCGTCCCCGTGACGACCTGCCCCTGCTCCACCGTCCGTTCCACGACGGTTCCGGTGATCGGGGCCCGGAGCGTCACGTCGTCCAGCTTGTCCTCGGCAAGTTCGAGGTTGGTCGTGGCGCGGACGAGGGACGCCCTCGCGTTCGCCGCGGAGAGGATCGCGCTCTCCAGTTCCTCGGAGGTCACGATGTCGGACTCGTGAAGCGCCTCGATCCGTTCGAGCTGGCGTTCCGCGACATCCGCCTGGGCCTCGGCCACGTCCAGATCGGCCTGCGCCTGGGCGTGCGCGTTGTTCACGTCGCGCGGGTCGATCCGCACGAGGAGCGTCCCCTGTTCGACGTTGTCCCCGAGTTCGACGGGCAGATCGAGGACCTCGCCGCCGGCCTGCGACTTGACCTCGATCACGCGGATCGGTTCGACCGTCCCGGTCGCCTCTACGCTGGAGACGATGGTCTGGCGCCCCGCGGTCAGCGTCTGGAGAGTCTGCTCGGGCTCGTTGGCCTCACCGGTCGCACAGCCCGCGGCCGCGAGTCCAAGCGTCGTGAAGACCGTGGCGCGGCCCAAAGGCCCGCCTCGCCGGGGGAAGCGACGCCTGCAGCGTTCGAATATGGACATCGGCATCTCGTCTCGTGTCGGGTCCTTGAACGGACGGTCGGGGCGCCGAAATCGCGCCCGCCATGGCACGCTGAGAGGACACCCCGCGCGGGGCCGACGTTGAAGAGATGCGCGCGCCGCTCGAACGCAGCAGGGCTTTTGCCACGGGCTGCCGGTCAGGGTTGCTGGTCGAGCCTCCGGCCGAGGAGGGCCTCGATCCCCGCCACCGCCACCTCGTAATCGAACCGACCCCTGACGAGATCGACCTCCGCCTGCGTGAGCGTGATCTGCGCGTCCTGGAGTTCGAGAATCGTGGCGAGGCCGAGCTGGTAGCGCTCCTGGACGACCCGGAGGCTCTCCTCGCTGAGTTCGACGTTCCGCTCGGCGAGATCCACGCCGGCGAGCGCGGACTGGGCCGTCGCGTAGCGCGCGTCGAGCAGCGAACTGAGGTTCAGCCGCACCGCCCGCTCTTCCTGCCGGGCCTGGTCCGCCGAGGCCCGCGCGCGGAACACCTGTGTCTCGCGCTGGAAGCCGTTGAAGAGGGGGTAGCTGCCTGAGAGCCCGACCGACCACGAACGGTTGGAGGGTGGGAACTCCTGGTTCGCCCACCCGTAGCCCGCGCCGATCGAGATCGTGGGCAGGTAGCTGGAGCGCGCGCCCGACACGGTCGCCTCGGCGGCTTCGACGGCCAGGGAGGCCGCCTCCAGAGCGGGAGCCGTCACATCGGCCATCGCGAACAGTTCGTCGCGCGTGTAGGGCATCGCGGCCATCGCGAGTTCCGCCTCCGCGGTCGGCGCCACGAGGGTCTCGGAGCCGATGACCTCGGTGAGTTCGAACGTCCGCGTGCGCGCATTGTTCTGCTCGGTCAGAAGCGCGAGTTGCGCGTTGTTGAGGTCGACCTGCGAGCGGAGGGAATCCGAGCGCGTCGCCCGTCCCAGCTCCAGCTGCTGCCGGACGAACTCGAGCTGGTCCGCCTGCCGCTGGACGCGGCGCTCTTCCACGGCCACGAGATCGCGTGTGGCCACGGCCGCCGCGTAGGCCTGCTTCACCTGCTGAATGACCTGGAATTCGGCCTCGCGATAGCGGGCGTTCTGCTCGACCACGCCGAGCCGGGCGCTTTTGAGGTTCGTGAAACGGCCCCATCCGTCGAACAGCGTGTAGTTGGCCTGGAGCCGCGTGGAGTAACTCGTCGCGACGATCCCCTGGCTGAGTGCGTCGAGACGGCCGGTCGACGAGTTCGAGTAACTGAAAAAGGCGCTCACCCCCGGGAGGAGCGCCCCGTAAGCGCTCAGCCGGTTGTGCTCGGCCATCTCGATCGTCGAATAGGCCTGGATCAGCCGAGGGTTGCGGCGGAGCGCGATCTCGACCGCTTCGTCGACCGTGATCTGGCGGGCGTTGTCGCTCGCCTGCACCTGCGCTTCGGCCATCCGGGGCGGTGCTCCCGCAAGCAGGACCGCCGGCAGCAGGACGAACCCCCATCGACGAAGACCGGCGCTCGGCCGGTCTCCGCACCCACATCTATGTCGAATGGTCATCGTTTTCCTTGCCCCCCGAGGGGCGGATTGACGTCTCTCGGTTGTCAGTTGTTTCGCTGCGGGTCGTCACGCCCCTGGGATCCCCGTTCACCGCCGCGCTCTCGCCCGCCCCCGTAGCGCTGTCGCAGCAACTCCCGGTAGTCCTCACCCTGCTCCTCCGTCAGCACCGACTCGATCCGGGTCCGGACCGAATCCATCAACGTCCGGTAGCTCCCGCGCAGCGTCCGCATCCCGTCGCGGTAGTGATCGAGGAAGCCCTCGATCTGCGACCGCTGGTCGGCCGTCAGGCCCAGCTCATCGGCGAACTGCTCGATCGTCGTCTGCCTCCCCCGCGACCCGCCATCGCGATCCGGCGTTTCGGGAGACGTCGCCTCCGCCGCCGGTTCGGCCGCGGTTGCGTCGGCAAAAAGATCGAGGCGGTCCGCCGCCACGCCGATCGCGGCGCCCGCCGCGAACACGAGCGTCAGAAGGAGGATCGCCCGGAAGCTCGAAGTGTCCATACGCACCCGATTCGTGTCGCGTTTCAGCGAGTTACGGATTGATGAGGGCGGCGGTCAGCACCGCGTCGCGACTCGGCTCGGCCAGGTCGATGATCAGCGCCGGCGGGGCTTCGGCGTCCGGCGCCAACGCGCGCACCAGCCCGACCGGAGCCGCGTCCGGGTCGGCGGCGAACTCGGGCGCGTCCGGCAGGGAGATGCGATACAACAGGACGCCGGCCGCGACGAGCAGCCCGGCGGCCAGCGGCGCGAGCGCCGCGGACCAGCTTGCCGTCACGTCGAGCCAGGAGAGGGGCCGCCGCTCGAACAGCGCTTCCGCCGCGGCCATCACGTTCCGGCGCAGGCGCCGCCGCGTGAGTTCGTCGGGCCGCAGGGGCTCGAGATACTCGGCCCACGCGGGCCCGTGCCGGCTACCCCGATGCCGATCGTTCCTATTCATCTTCATCCTCTTCCGCTCCTCCGGCGCCGGACGCCGGCGCTTCGCCGAGAAGGCGGCGCAACGCGTGCCTTCCGTGGTGAAGGTTCGCCCTCGAAGTCCCGACCGCGATCCCGAGGATCCCCGCGATCTCCGCGTGGTCGTAGCCTTCGATGTCGTACATCATGACCGCCGTTCTCTGTCGTTCCGGAAGCTGCGCGAGCGCGTCGAGCACCCGCTTCCGTGCGTACCTCCGCTCGAACTCCCGGTGCGGATCGTCCCGCGACGCCGCCGTGTCCTTCAGCTCCGAATGGGTCCGCAGCAACTCGCGCCGCCGGAGGTTCAGACACGTGCTCCTCAGCACGCGATAGAACCACGGGCCGAAACGGCTTCCCGGCCGCAACTGCCCGATCCGCTCGAGCGCGCGAATGAACGCGGCCTGCACCGCGTCTTCCGCGTCCTGCTCGTGCCGCAGAATCGACAGCGCCACGGCGTAGGCCGGGTCCGTGTATCTCGTCACGAACAGGGAAAACGCCTGCGAGTCGCCGGCCTGCACGGCTTCCACAAGGCCGGGTTCGTCCGCGCCGGGATCCGGCGGCTCGACAGGTCCGGAACCGGGACCGGCCGCGCCGCCCTGCGATCCGCCGCGCGTTCGCGTTTCCTCCGCCAAAGACGTCCCCATCGCTTGGGTAACACGCCCTCGAAGCCGGCCGTTGCACCGGCTCCCGTCGGCGTTGGCCCCGGCGCTTGTTCCTTCACCGTGGCCGTCGCATCTTCGGCTCCGTGAACAACGAAACGCAAGCCCGGCCCGCCGCCGCCGAAACGCCCGACCGAGCCCACGCTCTGGCCGGCCGAACCCTCATCCAGGAACGCATCCGCGGCATGCGAAAAGTCGTGGGGCGAAGGCTCTCGCCCGGCGACATCGTCCTCAGGAAGGCGTCTCCCGAAGTGCGGCGCCATCTGTTCGAGGAAGCGTGCGAGTTGTACTGGAACGAGATGAGCTGGGAGGAGATCACCGAAGAGGAACTCATCGGCGACGAGGAACTCACGGAGATGATCTTTCCCGGGCTGCTCGCGCTCATCGACGCGTTCCTTCCCAGGGCTCCGAACGGGGAGCCGGACCGCGACCGCGAACACCGCGACGTCGTACACGATTTCCTGGACTGGCTGGCCGCCCGGCTCGTGACCCTGCGCGAGGCGCGGCCCGCCGCGGAGGACGCGCGGGTGCGGAACCTCCGCCAGAAGAACGTGACGGACGACCTCATCGACCTCATCGCGTTTCGCGTGTGTGCACTGACTACCGACGAGATCGAGACCTACCAGAACGCCTGACTCCATTCGAAGAACAAGACGGATGAATACCATAGTCTGCATGAAACGCGTGCCGGACTCGGCCACGCGGGTGAGAGTGACGCCCGACGGCGCGGGACTGGACCCGGCCGGCGTCAAGTACGTCGTGAACCCGTACGATGAGTTCGCGCTCGAGGATGCGATCCGCCGCAGGGAAGAGGCGGGGGAGGGGAAGGTGACGGTCGTCGCGCTCGGCCCCCCCGAGACCGCCGAATCGATTCGCCAGGCGCTCGCGATGGGGGCGGATGAGGGTGTGCTGCTCGCGTGCGCGGGTTCGCACGACGCGCTCTCCGTGGCGCGGGCGTTGGCCGACGAGATTCGGGGTCGGGAGTACGACCTCGTGCTGTTCGGGAAGCAGGCGATCGACGACGACAACATGCAGGTGCCGCAGATGGTGGCCGAGTTTCTGGGCCTCCCGTGCGCGACCGTCGTCGTCGGCCTCGAGATATCGGGAAGGGAAGCGACGGTCCGCCGCGAGGTCGAGGGGGGGCACGAGGTCGTCGAGTTCCCGCTGCCCGCGGTCGTATCGACGCAGAAGGGGCTCAACGAGCCGCGGTATCCGAGCCTCAAGGGGATCATGGCGGCGAAGAGGAAGCCTCTCGAGCAACGGGACGTGACGCTCGATGCGCCGACCATCGAGTTCCTCCGCCTCGACGAACCGCCGGCGCCGGCCGCGGGCCGGATCGTCGGAGAGGGCGTGGACGCGGTGCCGGAACTCGTGCGGGCGCTGCGCGACGAAGCGGGGGTGCTCTGATGCCCGGGGCGCTGGCGTACGCCGAGGTCCGGGAAGGGGCCGTGAGCCGGGCCTCGCGGGAGGCGGTCGGGCTCGCGCGGCGGATCGCCGCCGACGCCGGAGGGGAGACCCACGTCGTCGCGCTCGGTCCTCCCGGTACGGCCGAGGCGGCCGCACAACTCGCCGGCTTCGGGGCCGACCGCACCTGGGTGGGTGAGTCGGAGGCTCTCGCGCTGTGCCAGCCGGACATCGCCGCGGCGGCCATCGCCCGGCTCGTCGAGGCGGGAGACTACGACGCCGTGATCTTCGCGGCCACGGCTCAGGGGAGGGACATCGCCCCTCGCGTGGGCGCGCGGCTCGGGCGGAGCGTGGCCTCGGAAGTCATCGAGTGCCGGCGGGAGGACGGCGCCATCGTCGTCCGCCGGCCCATGTACGCCGGGAAGGCGATCGCGACCCTGCGCTTCACCCCGGGCCCGGCCGTGATGACGATCCGCGCCAACGTCTTCGCGCCGGCCGGGGAGGACGCGGCGGGGGAGATCGCGAGCCTGGATCTCGAGGGCCTGGATGGACGCGTGCGGACGGCCGCCCTGGAGCAGGGGGATCGCGACCGCCTCGACGTCAGCGAGGCGACGACGATCGTCTCGGGCGGCCGCGGGATGCAGGGGCCGGAGCACTGGCCGCTGCTCGAGGCGCTGGTGGAAGCGCTGGGCGACGAGGCGGCGCTCGGCGCGAGCCGGGCGGTCGTGGATGCGGGCTGGCGGCCGCACGGCGAGCAGGTGGGCCAGACCGGCAAGACGGTGTCGCCCAACCTGTACTTCGCGGTCGGGATCAGCGGAGCGATCCAGCACCTGGCCGGGATGCGCACGGCCAAGGTGATCGTGGCGATCAACCGCGATGCGGATGCGCCGATCTTCGGGGTGGCGGACTACGGCCTCGTAGGGGATGTGTTCGAGGTGCTGCCCGCGAGGCTCACCGAGGCGGTTCGCGAAGCCCGCCGGGCTCTGCGTTGCTCCTCGGTCACATAGCGCTGCTATGCTCCCTCGTCGCGCCTTGTCAGGCGGCTAGTCCACGTGTCGCGCACCGCGGGTCCGGGTCGGCCGGCATGAGTCTCCGGGGCGTGCGCGAGGACATCGCGCGGTGGGCGGAGCGGGGCGATCCGATCGCCATGGCGACGCTCATCGCCGTGCGCCGTTCGGCCCCGCTGCCACCGGGCGCGCGGTTCGCGATCTCGGCCGCCGGGGAGCTGAGCGGCTCGATCTCGAGCGGGTGCGTGGAAGGCGACCTGCACGAACGGCTCTCCGCGCTGCTGGGCGGCGGCGCGCCGGCCTCCGTCACGTACGGGATCACGGACGAGATGGCCGCGGGCGTCGGCCTCTCCTGCGGCGGGGAGATCGACGTCCTCCTCGACCGCTACGATCCCGGCGACCCCGTCTGGCACCGCCTCTGGCAGCTCCAGGAGGCCGGCGCCCCGGGCGTCCTCCTCACCGGCGCGGCGCCGCCCACGCGCTCGCGGCAACTCCTCCTCGAACCGGACCGGTCGCTGGGAACGCTCGGGTCCGCCGCCCTCGACCGGGCGGCCCGCTCCCGCGTCGACGACTGGCTCGGCCGGTCGGACGCCCGCGTCGTCGAACTCGTGCAGGACGATCCGGACAGCCTCGTCTTCGTCGAATCCTTCGTCCCGCCCCCTCGGCTCGTCATCGTCGGGGCGACCCCGATCGGGCATGCGCTGTGCGCCATGGCGCACCGAACCGGGTTCGAGGTCGTGGTCGTGGATCCGCGCGACGCCTTCCTGCGGCCGGAGCGGTTTCCGGATGCCGCGTCGCTCGATCCGCGCTGGCCGGACGAGGCGATGGCCGCCCTCGATCTCGACCCTCGCACGAGCGTCGTCATCCTCACGCACGACGAGAAGCTGGACGAGCCCGCCCTCGAGACCGCGCTCGCCTCCCGCTGCGGGTACATCGGTCTCCTCGGCGGCGGCCGGACGCAGCGGCAACGTCGAGAGGCGCTCCTCGCGCGGGGGCTGGACGAGGCGGCATGCGACCGTATCCACGGTCCGGTCGGGCTTCGGATCGGCGCCCGCTCGCCCGCGCAGATCGCCGTCTCCATCCTCGCGCAACTCGTCGCCCTCGACCGGGCTCCCTAGCAGCCCGCGGCAAAGCTGACGTCGGCGCGGCGTCGCGCCGCGCCGGATCAGTCGCGCGTGCGCCGAATCTTCCAGCGGTCGACCACGCGCCGCCCCCGCACGACCTCGAAGCGGTCGAAGTGCGCGACCGTGAGGCAGGCGTGATTCGGAAGGACGCGGACCTTCTCGCCGACATCGAACCGCCCGGACAGGCGCCCGTGCTCCTGGCTCACGGAGGTCACGCGATGGTCGCTCAGCGCCCCTCCGGACGCGTCGCGGAAGAGGTGGCCGTAGTGGGGCGGATCGTCCGGCCCCACGTCCTTTGAGAGGGCGAGGGCGCCACAGTCCGCGATCGCCCCGCCGGACCCATCGCGCGCGGACACGACCGTCGCGAGCACCGTGACGGCGCAGTCGCTCACCGCGCACGATCCCAGCCGCGTCTGCGTGTAGTCGTAGAGCGCATAGTTCCCCGGCCGCGCCTCGTCGATCCCCTCCAGCGTCTCGACCCGGCTCATGCCCGGGGTCGAACCGAGCGAGAGCGCTCCCGGCTCGAGCCCCGCCGCGCGGAGCGCGCGCCCCACTTCGACCATCGCCCGTCGCTCCTCCTCCGCGAGCGCGGCGACGGCGGCGGGCGAGTCCGCGCCGTAGGTGTGGCCGGCGTGCGTCAGGCAGCCGCCGAGGGCGAGCCGGCCCGCGCGTGAGATCCGCCGTGCGATCTCGGCGACCCGGCCGCTGTCGTACGGGATACCCGAGCGCCCGTAGCCGCAGTCGATTTCGAGCCATACCGAGAACGGGGTGTCCGCGGCCTCGAGAGCCTCGACGGCCGTGAGGGAATCCACGGTCACGCCCAGCCCGACGCGGCCGGAGAGGGCGGCCGCCTCTCCGATGCGGGAGAGATTGAGCGGAAAGGCCCACAGGATGTCATCGAACCCCGCCTCGGCGAAGACCCGGGCCTCCGCGAGCGTGGAAACGGTGATGCCCGACGCGCCGAGCGATCGCTGGAGTTCGGCGATCTCCACGCACTTGTGCGTCTTCACATGGGGGCGAAGCCGAACGCCGAGCGCGTCCGTGCGTGCCTGCATGGCCCGGAGGTTGTTCTCCAGGACATCGAGATCGAGGACAAGCGCCGGAGTGGGGAGGCCGAACAGGTCCGGCGCGTCGGGGGCAGCGTTCCCGGCGTTCACGCGCTCAAGGTAGTTGGGGGATCGCGGTTCCGCTAAGTTGGAACGGCCGATCCCGAGCACGAAACGAAGCGGGCCGCGGGCTGCACGAGTGACCGCAAAGCCGTAGAGGTCGTCTTATTCACGAAGAGAAGATCTTTCGGATCGGGCCGGAAGGTCGGGTTCCGGACGATGAACCGAGCGACGCGGAGGTTGTGACCGCCGTACTGGAAGGCGATCACGAGGCGTACGGGGTTCTCGTGCGCCGGTACAAGGACGTGCTGTACCGCTACGCGGAGCGCATGACCGGGCGCGCGGACGACGCCGCGGATATCGTGCAGCGCACGTTCATCCGCGGTTTCCGGAGCCTCGACCGCTGCCGTGACCGGGAACGCGTGGGAGGCTGGTTGTTTCGGATCGCCGTCAACCTGTGCAAGGATCAGTTGAAGGGGCGGGCGCGGCGCGAGGTGTCGCTGGAGGCGGCCGGCCCCCTCACGGCGACGCGGGGGCTCCCGGAGGCGCGCGCCGAACGGGCTGAAATACGGGAGCAGATATACCGGGCCCTGCAGTCGCTGAGCGACGAGCAGCGTGAAGCCTTCGTCCTCAAGCACGTCGAGGGCTGGTCGTACGAAGAGATGGCGGAGAGACTTGGAGCTTCGGTGTCCGCGTTGAAGATGCGCGTCCACCGGGCTCGGGATCAGTTACAGGTGCTGTTAGAGAACTACCGATGAACGACGATCTGAAGCTGTACCTGGACGGAGAAATCGACCATTCGGAACTCTCGCGGGAGCTTCGCAGGGAGGCCGAACGGTGGGATGCCCTCCTTTCGGACGTGCGGGACTCGGGGGTGCAGGGAGCTCCGGTCGGACTCGAGTCGAGGGTCATGGCCACGGTTCGCCAGGAGGGGCGCCGGCCCTTGTCCGGTCTCGTGGACTGGTGGGTGCATCCGCGCTCCGTGCGCGTCCGTCCGTGGCTGGGACTCGCCGCCGCCGCGGTGTTTGCGACGTTCTTCCTCCTGCCGCGGGAGAACGTCGTCTCCGAGCCGGCCGGGGCGGCGACGGCGCTCGTGGGCGAAGAAGTCCACTACGTGCAGTTCCGTCTCGAGGCGCCCGGGGCGGCGTCGGTCCACGTGGCGGGCGACTTCAACGACTGGCAGCCGGAGGTCGCGCTGGCCGATCCGTACGGGACCGGCGTGTGGACCGGGCGGGTGAAGCTCCCGCCCGGCGTGCACAAGTACATGTTCCTCGTGGACGGCGAGACCTGGATCACGGATCCGCACGCGGAACGGTATGTGGAGGACGGCTACGGCAACCAGAATGCCGTGATCGCCATCACGGGCGGCGCGGGCGCCCGCTCGCTGGCCCCCTAGCCGGCAAGCAGCCGTGGCAAAAGCCTCGCCGCGCCGTTCCCTCGCGGTCGTCCTCCTCGGCGCCGTGCTTTTCGCGCACGGCCCGCCGCTTGCGGGCCAGGACGCGCGCGCGCGCTTCAGCCGTCACCTGGGCGCCGTCTACGCGGCACGTACCCTTTCCGTCATCGAGGCCGGTGTCCGGGACGGTCTGCCCCGGGGTCTCCTCATCGACAAGGCCATGGAGGGCGTGGCGAAGGGGATGGCCCCCGAAGTCGTCCTCGCCGCCGTCGACACTTTCGCCGCGGAGTTGCGGGACGCCGCGTCCGTCGTCGGTCCGCAGGCGGAACCGGTCGCGCTCGAGAAGGCCGCCGATGCCCTTCGCCGCGGCGTAGGACGCGAGCTTCTGACGCGGCTGGGCCGCGACCGCGCCGATTTTCCCCTCCTCGTGGTCTCCCTCGAGGAGTTGCTGGACGCCGGCGTGGAACTGGGTCTGGCCGAAGATCTCGTGCGTTACGCGGTGGCCGAGGAGTTCGACAGCGACGCGGTGCTCCGATTGCCCGCCAGCGTGAAACTGCTCATTCGGGAGTGCGGCAATGGGCAGCCCGAATCCTGCTGGTCGCAGGCGAGCGTACGGGAGTGCGCCCGCGTGATGCCGACCCGGCCGTGCCCGACGCGAACGCTTGCGGAGGCGGCCCGCTCGGCCGCGCAGCAGTTCCTGCTCGCCCTCTCCCCGCCTCCAGTCATCCGATCGGCCGCAGGCTAGCGCGGACTGGCAACCTTCCCGGCCTCCGCCGTATACTCTCGGACTTTCCGGCGGCCGAGCCCGCCGACGCTTGGCAGCCCGTGGCAAACCCCTGCACCAGGACTTTCGACGGGCTGCTTGCCCACGGACGATGGAGACGGCCTTGGCAGCCAGAGTGACCGCGGCGGTCACGGGTACCGGGAGCTACCTGCCGCCTGACAGCATCGACAACTTTCAGCTTCTCGGCATGGGTACGCTGCGCGAGTCGTTCGACGTCGGGCAGGCGCGATCCGCGCTCAGGGGCGTCGAGGGTGTCAACGGGCTGTCCGACCCCGACGTCTTCGATCAGTGGGCCTATCAGTTGACCGGCATCCGGTCGCGCCGGCGAATCCCGCCGGGCAGCGATCTGACGACCGAGGACATGTGCGCCCGGGCGGGGCTCGCCGCGCTGGAGGCGGCCGGCCGTGAACCGGACGAGATCGACCAACTCTACGTCGCGACCGTGTCGCCCTCCGACGAGGTCCCGAACAGCGCCTGTACCGTGGCGACGAAGATCGGGAATCCGCGATTGGGGGGGTTCGCGATCAACGCGGCCTGCGCCGGCTTCGTGTACGGCGTGGGGGCGGCCTGGTCGGCGATCGTCAGCGGCATGGCGGAGCGGGTCCTGGTGGTCTCGGGCGACGCCCTCACGCGGCTCGTCGACTACACGGACGTGCGGACGGCCGTGCTCTTCGGCGACGGGGCCGGAGCGGTCGTGCTCGAGCGGAGCGAAACCGATCACGGCGTGCTCGGCCCGATGGCGGCGTCGGGCTGGTTCGCGCGCGACCCGCTGTACCTCGTCGGGCAGAGCTGGCGGGAGGACGGGGACCGGGCTCCGATTCTCCACATGGAAGGCGGACCGAGGATCGTCCGCAACGCGATCGTCAAGATGGCCGAAGTGGGCGAACAGGCGCTTCACAAGGCGGGTCTCGACTGGTCCGACGTGGACTTCGTGATTCCTCATCAGGCGAACGCGCGGATCACGCAGGGTCTCGAGCAGAGGCTGGAACTTCCGAAAGGGCGCGTCGTTCACAACATCGTCGACTACGGCAACATGTCCGCCTCGACCGTCGCCGTGACACTCGACGAAGTCGTCCGCGGGAAGCACGGGTCCGTGCCGGATCCGGCCACGATCGTCCTCACCTCGATCGGGGGCGGCTACACGATGGCGGCGGCGGTCGTCCGCATCTGACGGGCGCGCAGCCCGTGGTGGAACTCCGCGTCAGGCGGGACTCGCCCACTCCCTGAGCGGGATCACGTCGACCGGATCCCCGGCGCCTATGGCGTCGGTCCCGACCGGGATCGCGAGCAGTCCGTCGGCCAGCATGGACCCCAGGTTGCCCGAACCCTGCGGGCCGCTCAGGCGGGCCGTGAGGGCGCCCGACTCGGCGGATCCGATGAGCACGCGCAGGAACGAGAGCACGTGCCGGGGGCCGCGCAGGTCGTGTGCCGCGACGCACCGCAGAGGTCGCCGGCAGGGGCGCGCGAACCCCGCCATCTTGCGGATCGCCGGTCGCACGAGCGTCTCGTAGGTGACGAGCGCCGAAGCCGGATTGCCCGGGACGCCCCAGAACGGCCGGCCGCCGAGCAGGCCGAAGACGGTGGCGCTGCCGGGGCGCATCCGCAGGCGCCAGAAGGAGCGTTCGAACCCGAGTTCGTCGAGTACCTGCTTCACGTAGTCGTGTTCGCCGACGCTCACGCCGGCCGCGGAGACGATCGCGTCGCAGGACTCGGCCCGCGCGAGGCGACGGTGCAGGTCGCCGGGGTCGTCCCGGGCGATGCCGAGCGGTACAGGCTCTGCCCCCGACTCCGCGAGCTGGGCGGCGAGCGCGTACCCGTTCGAGTTCATGATCCGCCGCCCCGCCCGCACCTCCTCGAATTCATCGAAATCCGCGAGTTCGTCTCCGTTCGCGAGCACGCCCACGCGAGGTCGCCGGCCCACGTCCACCTGCTCGCAGCCGGCCGTCGCGAGCAGCGCCACCGCCGCCGCCCCGAGCTCCTCCCCACGCTCCACCATCGTGTCGCCCGCCTGCACATCCTCCCCGAGGAAACGGATGTGCCGCTCTCCGTCCGCGTCGTCGAATATGCGCACACGCACGTCTGGACCTCCGTCCGTGTGCTCCACGCGGACGACGCCCGTGGCGCCCTCCGGCACCGGCGCCCCCGTCATCACGCGCGCCACGGAACCGGGCTCCAGCGGCCCGCGCGGAAAGGCGCCGGCCGGGATGTCGTCGGAGATCGGGAGGACCACGGGCCGCTCCGGGCTCGCGCCGCGGACTTCGTCGATCCGCACGGCGAATCCGTCCATGGCGCTGTTGTCCCACGGCGGGTGCGGGGCCACGGCTTCCGCGCCGCGTGCGAGCGAGCGGCCGAGGGCGGCGGAGAGCGGAACCCGTTCCGTCCCGAGCGGCGCTGCCGCGTCCAGCACGAGCGCGAGAGCCTCGTCGAAGGAGATCCAGTCCGCGTCGCTCATACTCGCCCGCAGCCGGCGGCTAGAAGTAGTACCAGATGGAGATGCTGAACTCCGGGTTGTGACCCCACACGGAACCCTGCGGCGCCGGCGCCCCGGAGGCCTCGAACAGATCCAGCGTGCTTCCGAAGAGGAACCCGTCCGGGGACGTCACGCGGACCAGGTAGTCGCGGGCCTCGAAGCCGATCCCGATCGTCTCCGACGGAAAGATCTCGAACCCCAGCCCCACGAAGATGTGCGGAGCCGTGGAGATGTCGTACCGGAAGGGTTCGAGCGCCTGGTCGGCGAGGAACTCGGAGGCGCCCTCGTCGACCCCGAACACGAAGCCGCCGCCGATGAGTCCGTAGGGGTGGATCCCGTTCCACGTCCGCGCCCCGGTGAGGCCGATCTGCGCCCCGAGATCGGCCCGCAGCCAGCCTGCGGCGACGGTGTCGACGACCATCGGTCCGGCCTCGTCGAGGACGTCCAGCGTCCATCGGTCCGCCGCCCCGTAGGTGGCTCCAAGCTCGAGAGAAAGGGGACTCGATGCCCGGACGCGCATCCTGGCGCCCGCCACGGGGGTGGGTCCCTGCGCGAACTCGAGCCGCCCCCGGTTCCCCGCGTGGTGGCCCCCGAAAAGGCCGACGCGGAAGCCCTTCTCGCGCCAGCGATAGGGTGAATCGATGCTTTCGGCCTGTGCCTCGAGCGTCGCCGGAACTGCGGCGAGCAGGGCGAGCCCGACGACGAAGATCAGTCTGTTTGACACTGGGTTGACGCGGATTCCATATCTTGGATGAGTCGGATCTCGAACGGAAACGGCCCCGTCTCACGAGTCTCACGACGGGGTCGCGGCGCGAGGAATGTAGGTGGAGGACCGGATCCTTACCAGAAAAACGTCTCGCCGCGGTCGCTTGCGACGCCGGCTTCTCCTGCCCGTCGTCCTGGCGTGCTGGTACGCGCCCCCTGCGGCCGCGCAGGTGCGCGAAGGCGGGGTCGACGGCGATACGGTCGGTGTCGACGGCGGCGTCCTGACCGGCGTCTCGGCCGCCGCCCTGCGCGCGAACCCGGATGAGTATGCCGGCGCGCGCCTCCGCTGGACGGTCCGGTTCCTGTCGCTGGAGCGGGCCGAACCGGAGCGGATCGACTTCTACGAGGGGGAACCCTTCCTGCTCGCGCGGGCGCCCGATCCCGGGGACGGCCTCGTCTATATCGCCGTCCCGCAGGAACTGCTGGCGGCGGCGGAAAAACTCCGGCCCCTCCAGACCCTCGACATGCTCGTGAGGGTCCGGACGGGCCGGTCGGCGCTACTGAGGGTCCCCATCCTGGATCTGCTCACGCTCTACTGAGCCGGATCCGGCCCCGGACCCCTTCGCGACGGGGCCCGGTGGATGGGGGAGGTCGCTACCGGTTCCCCGGGTTCCCCTCGCTCTCGGCCTCGTTCAGGAAGGCCTCGGCCTCCATGAGGCCGGCGTGCGCGAGACCGCTCCACAGATCGGCGACCTTCGCGTAGGCCTCCGCGGCGAGCACCACGTCGCCGTTGGCGGCGTGCGCCCGGGCCAGGCCGAGCAGCGAACGCGGCCGGTTCGGCATGCGGAGCAGGGACGTCTCGAACTTGTCGACCGCCTTCTCCGGCATGCCGAGCTCGAGCAGCATCTCGCCGTACAGTTCATGGACGGGCTTCACCGGACTCGCCGAGCCGCGCGGGGGCGCCATGCTCATGACCTCGGCCTCGGCCTCGTCCATGAGACCGATCGCCACGTCGGGGTGCCCCATCGCCGCGTGCCGCAGCGCTCCGACCTGCTTGTGCATGACGTGGGTGTAGCCGTCGCCGTCCGACAGCTCCTTCAGGGCGGCCTCCGCCTCGGTGACGATCGCCTGGTCGCCCATGCGGTGGGCGCTGAGTCCCGTGGCCAGCAGTTCGTGCGCCGGGGAGTCCTCCGTGATCGGCTGCGTCTCCCACTGCTCGGTCTCGACGATGTAGCGCGCCTTGAGGAGCGCGACGGCGCCCTGCGCCCGCGCGATGCCGGCCGCGCCGCGCGCCCCGCCGGTCGTCGCGAAGCCCTCGTTGTCGACCATGTCCGCGAGCCGGTCCATCCACAGCCGCGCCTTCTCGTAGTCGCCGCGCTGGAGGTCGCCGTACTGCCCCCAGTCGAGCGAGTGCACCGCGTCGCCCACCGCGTCGCCGGGCTGCCACAGCTCCTGCGCCACGTCGTAGGCCGACTGGTTGTTGCCGGACACGCGTTCCCACATCCCGTGCTGGATGAAGATGTGCGTCGGCATGTGCCGCGCGTGGGAAACCGCCGGCGCGATGTCCGCGAAGGCGTAGGCCGCGTCCAGCGCGAGCGGGGCCATGATCGGATTGTCGAAGGAATGGATCGTGTAGTGCGCCGCGCCCGGGTGCAGCGGATTGGCGTTGAACAGGCGCAGCGCGATCGTCCCCGCCATCACGTTCCAGCGGTTGCTCAGGTCGCGCGTCGCCGACGTCGCGCTGAGGAGGGACAGGGCGTAGAAGGCCGCGATCTCCGAGTCCTCCGGATAGGCCTCGTACAGGTCTCTCATCGCCTCCATGTATCCCACGCGCCGGTCGACGTGGTCCTGTTCGCTCCACAGGATCTCGACCGCCTTCAGGAAGCCCTTCTCCCGATCCGTCGGCGCCTTCGCGAGACGCTCGGCCGGTGTCGCGCCCAGCCTTTCCAGCGCCTTGCGCGGCTCGGTGGGGTCCATCTGGGACACGAGCGGGTGATTGTAGGCGAGCGACTCGCCCCAGTAGGCCATCGCGAAGTCGGGATCCAGTTCCTGTGCCGCGTGGAACTGCTCCCGCGCCTGCTTCCAGCCGAAGCTGTGCAGGATCGCCACGCCCCGGAGGAAGTGCTGTTGGGCCTCGCCCGTGGCGGAGGTCGGGAAGGTGATCGATCCGACCTCGTCGAACTGTGCCTCGACCTGCGCGGGAACCGTCGCCAGCACCGCGCCGAGGAGGAACGCCGGAAGCATCGGGAACCATCTTTTCATCGTACTATCCCTCTCAGGTAGAAACGCCGGTCTGCCTCGCCCGGCATTGCGCTGAAGTTACGGTGTCAAAACCGGAAGCGGGCGGCAAGTCGTCACGCCGGGTCGCGGCGCCTCCCGCCGCCTCACGCGTCCGGAAGTTCGTAGTCGATCGTCAGCGTGTGCGCTCCGTCGCCGTCGACGGCGATCTCGACCGAGCCCGTCAGTCCCTTCAGATCGCCGGTCGCCGACCCCGGCACGATCTGTCCACCCGTCCGTTCGCGGCCCTCCGCGCTCAGCCCCCAGTGCTGCATGACGAACGTCCCTTCCCGTCCGTCGAGCGCTCCCCGCACGACTTCGCGGGCGATGTAGCCCGCTCCCGCGGTGATATCCGCCACATCCGCCTGGCACATCAGGAGCCGGGCCTCGCTTTCGGCGACGAGGTCCCCGCCGAACCGCTTCAGCACCGTGGCGTGCGACAGGGTCGGTCCCCCGGTGTCGGATTCGGGTTCCCCCTGGTCCCATCCGGTGACCTCGAAGGAGGCGACCGCGCGCGTCACGCCGGGCTTCTCCGTTACGGCCGCGTTCCCGCTAGAGCTCCGCGACGGCGTTGGACAGGTTGTCGAGGGCGCGCTTCACGAGCGTGCGCGAGGTCGCGATGTTCATCCGCATGTGCCTCTCGCCACCGGTCCCGTAGCTGGGCCCGTTGTTGAGATAGATGCGCGCGTTCTCGGCCAGCCAGCGCTGCAGGACGGTCTCCGGCGACACCGGCTGCGCCGCGGTCCGGTTCTCGTAGTCCGCCTTCCCCTGCGCGTCGATCCGGTCCATCAGGTCGCCCATGTCGAGCCAGGCGAGGAAGGTGCCCTGCGCCTTCGTGTACTTCACGCCCGGCACGTTCTCCCGAATGTAGGACTCGGTGAGGTCGTGGTTGCCGTCGAGGTAGACGAGCAGCTGGTCGAGCCATTCGTCCCCTTCGTTGTTGGCGGCGCGGGCCGCGACCATGCCGATCGTGCTCAGGTCGGCCCGCGTGTACTGGCGCAGGCGTGTCATGAAGGCGGGGTTGGTCGAGAAGTACCAGGCGACCTTGTTGGCGGCGAGGCTGAACGTCTTGCTGTTGGATTTGAAGGTGACGCTGTTGTCGACGATCTTCGGGTCGAGGCTGGCGAACGGCGTGTACTTCTGACCCTTCGTCACGAAATCGCAGTGGATTTCGTCGGAGAGCACGGGCACGCCGTGCTCGAGACAGATCTCGCCCATTCGGGTCATGTCTTCCGCCGACCAGCAGTTTCCGGTCGGGTTCTGCGGGTTGCAGAGGACGAAGGCGTGGACCCGCTGCACGCGGCGCTCGAAGTCGTCCCAGTCGATCTCGTAGACGCCGTCGACCACCTTCATCTCGCTGTCCTCGGCGACGTTCCGCGCGAAGCGAAGGTCCGAGTAGAAGCCGTTGTAGGTCGGCGTCGTCATGAGGACCCGGCTGCCGGGAGGGGCGAAGGTGTGCAGTCCCGCGATGATTCCGGGGTGGACGCCGCTGGTCCAGACGATCGTCGATGGGTCGATGTCGAGGTCGTAGCGGCGCTGGTTCCAGGCCACGACCGCGTCGGTGAAGGAACTGTCGCGGTGCTGGTAGCCCCAGTTCTCATGCGCGGCGCGCTCGGCGATCGCCTTGGTGATGCACGGTGCGGCGCGGAAGTCCATGTCGGCGATCCCCATGCCGACCTCGAGCTCCGGGCCGAACTGCTCGATCGCGCGATCCCACTTGACGCAGTCGCTCCCGCGCCGGTCGTAGATCTCGTCGAAGTCGAACTCCTCGGGGGTAGCCCCGATCCCGACCGGGGCGACCTCGCTCGCGGCGACCTCGCTCGCGAGCGCCGAACGCGCGCCGACGGCGCCCAGAACGGCGGTGGCTCCGGTGCTCTTGAGAAACGCCCGACGGTTCAGACCATGATTCCGCAGCATTTGCGCGCCCTCCTCGGAACTTTCCCTCGCGGCGGATCGACACCGCCAAACCGATTCAGGGTGGTCGAAACGTCCGGCTCTGGCAAGACGGAGGGGCGTCGGGCGTCGCCCCCGGCGGGATGTCAGCCGAGCCGCTCGAGACGGGCCGCGCTCTCGGACACGCCGGCCTCGACGCCGGCCCGGCCGTACAGGTCGCCGGCCTCGCGCCACAGCGCCCGGGCCTCACCGGCCTCGCCCAGCGCCTCGCACAGGATGGCCGCGGGCCGCACGGCATTGGCCACATCGAGCGGCGGGGCGTCCGGATCCGCCCGGTACAGCGCCAGCGTCTCGGCGTAGCACCGCCGCGCCGCGTTGAGATCGCCCATTTCCCGGAGGACATCCCCCAGGTGGCGCACGGTGTGGGCGAGGACGAGCGGGTCGTTCCCCCGCCGGCAGAGCGGGACGGCTTCGAGGTACAGCTGGAGGGCGGCATCGAGCCGTCCCAGGTCGCGTTCGACGTTCGCCTGTCCGTGAAGGGCACGGGCGAGCGCGAGCGGGTCCTCGCCGAAGCGGGCGAGCGCCACGGCCGCCTTCATATGCCGCATCGCCTCGTCCGGCCGGTCCTCCCGCCGCGCGGCCATCCCCCGCCGGATGAGCGACTCGACGGCGTCCCGGGAGGCGGCGCCGCTTGCCGGGGGAGTATTGTCCGGCATGGCTAGGGCTGCGGCCCTCCGCGCGGGACCGGAGCCGAGGAGTGGCCGCTCAGGATCCGCCAGCCTCCCCGCTCGTGGCCCACAGCATCGTCACCGCGCCCCCGTAGCTGATTTCGGATCCGTCCTCCCCGCGAAGCGTGCTTTCGAACCGGGACCGGACCTGGGCGAGGCCGGGCGCCAACGGCTCGATGTCCGTATCCGAGTACTCCGTCGTGAGCTGCGCCCCCGAACCGAGGTCCGCGAGGGCGGCGCGCACGTCGTCGGCCGACTCGTAACGCAGTTCCCCGTTCTCGTAGAAGCGGAACGCGGGCGAGTCCGAGTAGAAGTCGCCGGCGGCCTCCCATGCCCCGGCGACTCCCATGGCCCGGAACTCCTCGAGCGTCGCCGATACGCTGTCGCGCATCGCCGCGGCATATTCCTCCGTCAGCGGCGCAGGAGCCGATTGGCATCCGAAACCGAGCCAGATGGCGAGACCGGCCAGGCACGCGCCTGGGGGCCGGCGGGGGTGATGCGAGCGCGGCTGAAGCCTCACTTGTCCTCCCGTGTCGGGGTGGTTCGATGGTACGGCCGGGGTTGCGGGCCGCCGCAACGTAAATGCGGCTGGCGCGCCGCGCATGCCCGCTTGCGAAGGGTCGTCGGGGGGGTCCAGCTTGAACCTTCGCCCATCCCCACCTCGTCCCGGGAGTTCGATGATGAGGATCTTCCGCAGCTTTCCCGTCCTCTTCGCTCTGGCTCTGGCGTCGGCAGGCGCCGCGCCTCCGTCGCTGTCCGCGCAGGATGGGGAGGAGAAGGCCGGACTCGACATCTCGCAGGGGTACATCCTGCCCGATGCGACGGTGCAGGATCTCTTCGCGACCGACCCCAACTACGCGACGTTGGACCACATCAGTCCGGACGGCGATCACTTCGTCGTGCCGCTCTCCACGGAGCTTTCGACGCTGGCCGAGGTCGGGGAAGAGACGCTGCGGCTCGGGATGCTCGAGATCCGGGCGCGCACGGACCGCCCCTGGCACCTCGACATCTACGGCCTGTACGGCTTTCGATTCTACTCGCTGAGCGAGCGCGCCTTCGTCGACGTGGACCTTCCCGAGGGGATCTACGTGAGCGACCTCATGTGGTCGCCCGACGGCTCGCGGCTCGCCTTCCTCGCCCACCTGGAGGAGCGCACGGAAGTCTGGATCGCCGAGACAAGCGACGGCAGCGTGACGCCGGCCGGCGACAGCCACGTGATCACCTCCATCGGAACCTCGTCGCGCGGCCAGGGATCGGCGCCTTCGCGCATGCTGCAGTGGACGCCCGCGGGCTCGATCCTCACCCTCGCGGCCCCGGCGGACCGCGGATCCCCGCCGTCGTCTCCGGCGCTGCCCTCGGGCCCCACGATCCGTCACACGCGGGCGGAGGCCACGCCGACGCGCACGATGCCCTTCCTGCTCGAGGACGAGCACGGCGCGGACATGTTCGAGTACTACACGCGCAGCCAGATCGTGGAGTTGGCGCCCGGCCGGTCCCCGCGGGCCGTCGGCGAGCCGGGCATGTACGAGTCGCTGTCGTCGAGTCCCGACGGGCGGCACGTGATCGCTACCCGCCTCGCGCGTCCCTTCTCCTATATCGCGAGCTACACCAGCTTCCCGCGGGTCACCGAGGTCATCGAGGTGGAGAGCGGCGACGTGCTCGCCACGCTGGAGGAACGCGAACTGCGGGAAAGCGCGCGCGGCGGCGGGCCGGGCGGCGGCGGATCGGGCGGGGACCCGCGCGACTGGACGTGGCGTCCGGACGGCAGCGGGATCTCCTACCTGCAGCGCGCGGAAGCGGAAGACGGGGGCGACGGGGACGACGACCGCCCCGACCGCATCATGCTGCGGCGCGCCCCGTTCGGCGACGGCGATGCGGAGGTCGTGGCGACGAGCGATGACCGGATCTCGGGCGTCACCTACTCCGCGGACGGGCGCCACGCCTTCGCCGACGTGCGGCGGGATGGCGATGCCGGGCTCGTGCACTACGCGCTGGGGGGCGCCGACCCGGAGGGACACACCCTCGTCCCGTTCCACGACCCGGCCGATGCCGTCGAGTTGCCGGGCGACCTTCTCACGGCCCGCACCGGGAACGGGCTCGAGTACGCGTGGGTGTCGGCGGACGGGGCGAGCGCCTACCTGCGCGGCGACGGGTTGAAGGAGGACTTCCGGCCGCAGCCCTTCGTCGACCGGCTCTCGATCCCCGACGGGGCCACCGAGCGCCTGTTCGAGGGGTCGCGGGACAGCTTCGACCGGCCGCTCGTGCCGCTCGACGCCGATCTCGAGCGCATGGTCGTGAGCCGGGAAGGGAAGAACACGTTCCCGGACAGCCATCTGTGGACCCGTGACGGCGGGATGGAGAACCTGACGCGGAACGTGGATCCGTTCCCGCAACTCACCGCCGCGCGGCGCATCGACTTCGAGTTCACGCGCCGGGATGGGCTGGAGATCCAGGGGCGGGTGTCGCTCCCGGTCGATTACGTCGATGGCACGCGGGTGCCCGCCGTCTTCTGGACCTATCCCCGCGAGTACCGGAGCGAGGACGACTTCGACAACGCGACGATCCGCGCGCGCAACCACAACGCGTACACGAACCTGACCTGGCTGCGCTGGTCCGACATCTGGCTCACCCAGGGGTACGCGATCGTCTATCCCGACATCCCGATCGTGGGCGAGAA
This sequence comes from Candidatus Palauibacter irciniicola, assembly GCF_965208695.1. GTDB lineage: Bacteria > Gemmatimonadota > Gemmatimonadetes > Palauibacterales > Palauibacteraceae > Palauibacter > Palauibacter irciniicola. Next base: position 2,247,392 of record NZ_OZ242352.1, on the reverse strand, counting down.
CTACAACGACTACTACATCTCGAACATGGTCGACGGGATGTACGCGGCGATCCGGGCGGTGGACGCGCTCGGCGTCGTCGACATGGACCGGATCGGGCACGGCGGCCACAGCTACGGCGCCTTCGCGACCGCGAACTTCCTCGCGCACACGCCCTTCTTCAAGGCGGGGATCGCGGGGGACGGCGCCTACAACCGCTCGCTCACGCCGATGGGCTTCCAGGCCGAGCCGCGGGACATCTGGGAGGCGCCCCACGTGTACATGGAGATGTCCCCGTTCTTCAAGGCGGACCAGATCAACACGCCGCTCCTCCTCTACCACGGGGCGGACGACAACAACTCGGGCACCTATCCCATCCAGTCGAGGCGCATGATCCAGGCGCTCACCGGGCTCGGGAAGACGGCGGCGCTGTTCGAGTACCCGTTCGAGTCGCACACGCCGCGCGCGATCGAGAACAACCTCGACATGTGGGCGCGCTGGATCGACTGGTTCGACCGCTACGTGAAGGGCGCCGGGAAGGATGACGCGCGCACGACGACCGATTCGCCGTGAAGCCGGCGCGCGCCGCGGCGCTGGGTCTCGGGCTGGGCCTCGTCGTGGGGGGCGGCGCCGGGATTGCACTCGGTGGAGGGCGGGGTGCGGCTTCAGGAGATGATGGCGAGACCGCGGACCTGCTGGCGAGCATGGTGGAGCGGCAGGACGAGCGGCTCGGGCGGCTCACGCAGGAGGCGGACGAATCGGCCCAACTGCAGCGCGAACTTGCCCTCGCCCTTTTCTACCGCCTGCAGGAGTTCCGGCGCTTCGGACTCGAGGGGCAGATCGTGACCTGGATCGTGCCGGGCGCGTCGGCGGGCGCCGCCGACCCGCTGGGCGGCTCGCTGGCCGGTGCCGTGCGCCTGCCCCAGTTGGCTGCGGACGCGGCGACGCGGGCGGAGTGGAGAGCCGTCTCCGGGCGTCTCGCCTCGATCGGGGCCGAGGTGGACCCCACCGTGTTCTCCGCCTTCGAGGACGTGCTCGAGTTCGTCGATGCGTCGTCCCTGGCCGGAGGGTTCGGGGCTGGCGGCGGCGGCCGCGTCGGGCTGGGCGGATCCCGCGACGGTGGAGGCGTGGCTGTCCCTGAACCGGGCCCTCGTCGGCCGCGCGGATGCCATCCTCTCCGGATTCTGAGCGTCTCTCCCGCTGCATGAGCCGTGCCGCCGGCCGCCGGGCACGCGGGCGGCTCCGTGCCACCTGGCGCGGGCGCCCCGGAGGCTCCGCGCCCGCGCCCGTCGGGTCGCCTGCGCTCTGCCGGCCGTCGTCGCCGCCTGCGGCCCGGCCGATTTCACCGCTCCCGCGCAGCCGGTGGAGTGGACCGAGGTGCCCGGCGCCCGCTGGCGGCCGCTCGCGGTGGAGGGCGGCGACGCCGGGTTCACTCGCGGTGCCGCCGACCTGGTCCGGGGTCGACTTCGGCAACGCACTCTCGGACGCGAGCTTCATCGAGAACCAGATGCGGGGCAACGGCTCGGGGGTTGCGGCGGGCGACGTGAACGGGGACGGCCGGCCCGACATCTACCTCGCCCGACTCGAGGGCCCGAACGCCCTCTACATCAACCTCGGGGACTGGCGGTTCCGGGAAGCGGCGGATGAGAGCGGCGTCGCCGCGGGGGACCGGTTCTCGACCGGCGCCACCTTCGCCGACGTGGACGGAGACGGCGACCTCGACCTCCTGCTCACCTCCATCGAGGGTCCGACGTCCCTCTTCCTTAACGACGGGTCGGGGCGGTTCACGGAGGCGGCGGAGGCCGGACTGCTGGACTCGCGCGGGGGGATGTCGAGCGCGCTGGCCGACATCGACGGAGACGGGGATCTGGACCTCTATCTCACGCGCTACAAGAGCCGCTCCGTCCTCGATCTCTTTCCCGGGGACGAGGTCGCCTTCCCGAATACCGTGCGACGGACGGGGCGGGAGTTCGAGGTCGTGGAGCGGTTCGCCGACCACTACGAACTGGCGTGGCGGGCGGACGGCGTGGTGCGGCTCGAGAGGGGGGAGGCCGACGAACTCTACCTGAACGAGTTCAACGAAGGCGGCGGAGACGGCGGCGGCTTTCGGCACGTGCCGTTCTCCTCCGGCGCCTTCCTCGACGCCGCCGGCGCGCCGGTGGAGGCCGCCCCTGCCGAATGGGGGCTGGCGGCCCGCTTCGGGGATCTGGACGCCGACGGGGACCCGGACCTCTACGTCGCGAACGACCTGCACAGCCCCGACCGGCTGTGGATCAACCGGGGGGACGGGACCTTCCGCCCGCCGCCGCCCCACGCGCTGCCCACGACGAGCGCCTCCTCCATGGCGGTGGACTTCTCGGACGTCGACCGGGACGGCGACGCGGACGTCTTCGTGCTCGACATGCTGGCCCGCGACTCGCGGTCGAGGAAGACGCAGGACCCGGTGTCGCGCGTGGAGCACACGCCGCCGGGCGAGGCCGCCGGGGCGCAGCAGGTGAACCGCAACACGCTGCTCGCCAGCCGCGGGGACGGCACGTGGGCGGAGATCGGGCGCCAGGCGGGGGTCGAGGCGTCCGGGTGGTCGTGGTCGGCGCTCTTCCTCGACGTGGACCTGGATGGGTTCGAGGACCTCCTCATCCCGAACGGCCACATCCGGGACCTCATGGACGCGGACACGCAGATCGCCATTCGGGAGGCCGGCCTCTCCGGCGAGCGCGCGTCCACCCTCCTGTACCGTCCGCTGCCGCTGCACAACGTGGCGTTCCGGAACCTGGGCGGGGCCGGGTTCGAGGAGGTGGGGCGCGCGTGGGGCGTGGCGCCGGAGCCGGACGTGTCGCACGGGGCGGCGCTGGCGGATTTCGACGGGGACGGGGACCTGGACGCGGTCGTGAACCGGCTCGACCGCCCGGCCCTGCTGCTGCGCAACGACGCGGCGGCGCCCCGGTTGGCCGTCCGCCTGCGGGGAGAGGCGCCCAACACGGCCGGGGTCGGCGCCACGGTGTGGCTGGAAGTCGAGGGTCTGCCGCGCCAGACGAAGGAGGTCGCGGCGGGCGGCGGCTATCTCTCGGGTTCGGAGGCGCTCGTCTCGTTCGCGATGGGAGACGCCGCCGAGGGCACGCTGGGCGTGGAGTGGCGCGGCGGGGGGCGGTCGGTCGTACGCGTCGATGGCCCGAACCGGCTGTACGAGGTGTTCGAAACGGGGGCGTCGGAGGGCGCCGGGACGGCGACGCCTGCGCCGGCCCCTGCGCCGGCGCCGTGGTTCGAACTGGACGAGCGCTTCGGGCCGATCCACGACGAGCCGCCGTTCGCCGAGGCGGCGCGGCAGCCGCTGCTCCCGCTGCGGCTGTCCCGGATGGGGCCGAGCGTGGCGTGGCACGATCTCGACGGCGACGGGGACCCCGACCTGCTGCTGGGCTCGGGCGCCGGCGCGGCGCCGGTGCTGTTCCGGAACGACGGCGGGACGCTGGTCCGCGTGACGCTGGCCGGCCCGCGGGCGCCCGTCGACCAGACCGCGGTGATCCCGCTCCCGGCGGCGGACACGGCCCGGGTGCTGCTCGGGCTGTCCAGCTACGAGGCGCCGCCGGCCGAGGCGACGCAGGTGCCGGCCGTGGTGTCCGCCGCATGGCCCGCGGGCGCCATGGCCGGCGTGGCGGTGACGCCGGTCAACCGCGGCGTCGCGCCGGGGTCATCGGGGTCCGTGGGCCCGCTGGCCGTCGCCGACTACGACCTCGACGGACGGCTCGATCTCTTCGCGGGCGCGCGGGTCATGCCGGGCGGCTACCCGCTTTCCGGCCCCTCCCGGGTCTTCCGGGGCCGTCCGGGGGGTGGCTTCGAGGAAGACCGTCGGGATGCGGCCGTATTCGAACGTCTGGGCATGGTGACCGGCGCCGTGTTCACGGACTACGACGCGGACGGCGACCCGGACCTCGCCGTCTCCATCGAGTGGGGTCCCGTGCGGCTGCTCAGGAACGACCGGGGGCGGTTCACCGACGTCACGGAAGACGTGGGGCTCGGCGAGCACCCCGGGCGCTGGAACGGCGTGTCCGCGGGCGACTTCGACGGCGATGGGCGTCCGGACTTGGTGGCGGTCTCCTGGGGGGACAACACCGAGTACCGCCCGACCGCCGGGGCCCCGCTCGAACTCCATTTCGGCGACGTGGACCGCAACGGCACCCTCGACCTCGTGGAGGCGCAGCGGGACGAACGGCTCGGCGCGTCCGCGCCTCTGGGTGCGCTGGGCCGGCTCGCCGAACACATCCCGCCGGTGGCCGGGCGCATGCCGACGCGCGCGGCCTACGCCGAGGCGGACGTGAGCGAGGTGCTCGGCGCGTGGCCGGAGGGTCGGATGGAGGCGGCGGAACTGCGGCACATGGTGTTCCTGAACCGGGGCGACCGCTTCGAGGCGGCGCCGCTGCCGCGCGAGGCGCAGCAGGCTCCGTCGTTGAGCGTCCTGGTGGCGGACGCCAACGGAGACGGCCGCGAGGACCTGTTCCTGTCCCAGAACTTCTTCGCCACGGACGAGGACACACCGCGCTACGATGCGGGGCGGGGGCTGTGGCTCGAGGGCGATGGGCGCGGCGGGTTCCGCCCGATCCCGGGACAGGAGTCGGGGGTCGCCGCCTACGGAGACCAGCGCGGCGCCGCGGCCGCGGACATCGACGGCGACGGCCGTCTCGATTTCGTGCTGGGGATCAACGGCGGCGCGGCGCGACTGTTCCGCGGCGCCGGAACCTCGCCCGGCCTGCGCGTCCGCGTCGCCGGGACGGCGGAGAACCGCCATGGAATCGGGGCCGCCCTGCGCGTGGTGTACGCCGACGGGACCAGGGGACCCGCCCGCGAGGTGAGGGCCGGATCCGGCACCGGCTCCCACGACGATCCACTGCAGATTCTCGGCCTCTCGGGCGACCCCCTGGCGATCGAAGTCCGCTGGCCCGGAGGCACCGTCGAGCGCATCGATGTCCCCCCGGGCACCCGCGAGGTCACCATCGGTCCACCCTGACGCGGTAATCCACGGACGTACGACTCCCGAAAACCGCCCCACCTCCTCAGCCGGTGGGTGTGATCCTCGCGCGCACCACGTGCTGGACATCGAAGGCGTCGGTGACGACGGCCCAGAACTCGTCGCCACGCACGATGGGTGGCAGGAAGGGAAGGGCATTGAGCTCCGTGGAGGTCACCGTCCCGACGTAGGTCCCATCCGCCGCGAAAACGTCCCAGGCCGCCGGCCCGCGGGTTGACGGCGTGCGGACCCAGGTATTGCCTTCGGCGGACGTGAATAAATTGGCGATCGAGGGCTTGACGTCGGGGATCTTCGACCAGTCGCGGTCGGTGTCCGCACCCCGCTCCCGTAGTCGCTCCCGGATCCTCTCGATCGCGGCGTCGCGCTCCGCACGCGAGACAGGGATGTGAGGCTTCCGGGCCTCCACGATCAGCGTCGTGTCTCCGGCCAGGTGTTGCCGCCTCAAGCGATAGCCCGCCGGGTCCCCCTCGTGCGCCCCGATCCAGACGGTTCCCTCGCGGTCGTAGTACCGGACACTGCGCGGATAGTAGGGGACGCTCATGAAGCCGGAACCGCGCCCGTCACCGGACTGCCAGGCGAAGCCGGAAGGCCCGCCTCGGTCCCGTTGCTGTGCCGCCTCCCGGGCCAGAATCCGCCTGTTTCCATCGTCCGGCTCCGAGAACGACTCCACAAGCTCCATGTTCAGGTCGTAGACCTCGAAGCCTCGCCTGCTGCGGGTGGGGCGAATGATGCGACCATCCGCTGTCATCGCTCCCTGGAAGACGTAGCTGTAGTAGGAGAAGTGGTAGGGGAAGGAATCCAGGAACCCAGTGTCGGGGTCGAACACCGACATGCGGCTGTTGGACGGATCCGTGACCCAGAGGCGACCCTGCGGATCGAGCATGAGCCCGTGCGCGTCGCGGAACTCCCCGGGACCTTCTCCCTCACCCCCATAGGTGGCCCGGTGGGATCCGTCCGCCGCGAACACGCGGACTTCCTGCGCCTGCGAATCCAGAACCGCGAATCCGCCATCGGGCAGCACGACCAGCCCCCTGAGTTCGCCGAAGACGTCGGGGCCTTCTCCGTCCAGGGATCCGACACGCAGGTCCTCGATGAGCGTCCAGCTCGGCGCCGGATCGTCGGGAAGGACGTTCGTGATGTGCTCGATGCCCGAGGGCAGCGTCTCCCGGGTCGTGACCCCGCCGGCGCGCCCCGGCCGCTGCTGGGCGTCGACGGTCGCGACGAACGCCAGACCCGCGATCGCAACTGACGCGAGCGCGTTCAGGATTCTTCTCGTGCGGAGTCTCTTCGTACTTCGTGCGGTTCCGGTCATGACCGTTTCCCTCGGTGAAGGTCCCGGGGGATATGACCGGCGAGTGGGAGTTTGGTTCCCCGCGTGGCGAAGGTGAGTCAGCCGGCGAGGGCAGACCCGGTGAGCGCGCGCAGGTCGGGACGGTCCTGCGGATCGAGTTGGCGGAAGTGGTGGCGGAGTTCGAGCGCCGCGTTGATCGCCGCCCGCAGATGATCCTCGGCTGACCACGGTTCGCCTCCGAGGACCCCTCTCAGCCAGCCTTCCACGTCGGACCAGCGCCAGAACCGATACCGGTCGTGAGGGTTGTTGAGGGGTGCCGGGAATCCGCCCGGTCCGCGCTTTCCATTCACCCACAGCCGGACGCACTCGCGCGAGCGCCCGATACGTTCAGCGATCTCGGACATCGAAACGAGGTCTAGATCTGCGATCCGAACCACCCGGAGACCATCGACCGATTCGGCATCCGCGATCGCCGAGGAGATCGCCTCGCAAAGGCTCGCCGCCTCGCGGTCGAAGTCCATGACCGGAATCCCGTTTGTGATTCCTATGGTCGCGTCATCGCATCCGGCTTCGTAGAGGGCATCGAAGACCTGTGGGTCGTCGATGTCCACTCCCTCGACGATCAGCGTAAAGCTATGGGTGGCCATTCCTTACCTTTTCGATGTCCTTCTTCGGGTGTCTCTGGAGCCTGATCATGCCCCACGGTGTTGCGTCGTGTCAACACCGTATCAACGGGGCGGAGTCGGTCAGGATGAGGCGGTGCGGCGGGCGAGCCGGGTGTCGAGGCTCAGGCGGTCGTCCTCGAACAGGATGAGGACGATGACGAGCAGGAGCGTGCGCGGGATGACGTGCGCGCTGAAGACGTAGAGCGGTTCGGCGAGCAGGTGGCCGAAGGTGACGAGGATGAGGACCCCGCCCAGCCCCAGCGCGGCGATCCGGCGCCGCCAGCCCACCAGCATCAGCGCCCCGCAGACCAGTTCGATGAAGGGGATCGCGACCCCGGTGGCCCACAGCGACCAGGCGGGGAGGAAGGTGTCGGCGTAGGCCTCGACGAACAGGCCCCGCGCGTGCTGGACGGCCCCGAGTTCGAACACCTTCCAGAACCCGGCCATGAAGAAGATGAGGCCGAGAATCGTCCGGGCCACGAACGCGGCCCAGCTCTTCGGCGCGAGCGCCTCTCCCGTGTCAGGCTCCCGGTTCATGAGTCGAAAATAGCCGGCATTCGTTCGGCCGGCGACGCATCCCCGGGCTCTTGCATCCCGTTTCGAACCGCCTAGATTGGCCGGTCCGATTTTCGGGTTTTATTCGGTTTTTTGGATTGGAAAGAGCCGCATGGACGCAGGTCGCGGGAGCCGGATGGCGCTCTGCCTCTGGTGGCCGGGGTTCGAGCTGGAACTGGAGCGGGTCCGGACGCCATCGCTCGCGGACCGGCCGCTCGCGCTGCCGACACCGGGGGACCGCCGTCGCATCGAGATGGGGTGCGCGCTCGCGGCCTCCTTCGGCGTCGAGCCGGGGATGATCGTCTCGCAGGCGATCGCGCTCTGTCCCTCGCTCGTCCTCTGCGAGCCGGATCCGGATTTTCACGACGCGGCGCGCGACCGGGTGCTGGAAGTCCTCCGCCGGTGGAGTCCGGTCGTCGAGCGGTCGACCGAGCGGGGCCGGATGTTCGTGGGGGTCGACGGGCTCGAACGCCTGTACGGCCGACCGGAGCGGCAGATTGCAGGGCTCCGGGCGAGGCTCGAGGCGCTGTCGCCGTGGCTCGCGTCGCGCTCGCGGATCGGCTGCGCGCCGGGGAAGTTCGCGGCCTGGGTCGCGGCGCGGTCCGCGGAGCCCGCCCGGTCCGCGGAGCCTGCCCGGCCGGGCGCGGCCGTCTGCGTGACGCCGGCCGATCTCGCCGCGTTTCTGGCGCCGCAGCCGGTCGATGTGCTGCCGGTATCGCCGCGCATGGTCGAGCGGCTGAAGCGGCTCGGGGTCCGGCGGCTCGGACAGCTCGTGCGCATGCCCGAGCCGGCGCTCGTGTCGCAGTTCGGGGCCGATGGGCGCCGGGCGCTCGCCTGGGCGCGGGGGACGCGCATCGACCGTGTGCGGCCGGAGGCGCCGGCCCGGCCGATTCGCGTCGCGCTCGACTTCCCGAGCCCGATCGGACAGCTCGAACTGCTGCACGCCGCGCTCGACCGGCTCATCGGTCGCGCGCTCGATCATCCGCGGCGGCGAGGCAAGAGCGTCCGCGGCCTCAGGGTGTCGGCGAGCCTCGAGGACGGCGGCTCCTGGTCCATTCGCGCGGTTGCCCGGGAACCCACGAGCGAGCCCGAACGGCTCGGGGCGTTCCTCCGCTCGCGAATCGCGCTCGACCGGCCCCGGCGCGCGGTCGAGACGCTGCGGCTTGAATTCTTCCGCTTCGGCCCGGCGAGCGCGCAGACCGGGCTCTTCGATCCGAAGGAAGGCGCGGCCCGCGTCCTCGGTTCGCTGGAGACGAAGGATGGCGAACTCCTGCCCGCGTTCTGCCGCGCGGCGCGCCTGCTGCGGTTGCGGCTGGGAGGCGCCGCGCTGTTCCGGGTGCTCGAACTGGAGCCGAACTCCCGAATCCCCGAGCGCCGGCACGCGCTCATGGAAATCGCGTAGGGTGGCGAAGCGCCCGGCTGACGCGGGGAAGCTGCGCCCGCTCAACCGGCCGCGTCCGGTGCGGGTCCGGCTCGGCGGCGCCGGGGTGCCCGTGAGCCTCGAGATCCGGGGGCGCTGGCGGCGGATCGGCGACGTGCTCGACCAGTGGCGGATCGATGACGAGTGGTGGAGGGAACCGATCTCGCGCGCCTACTTCTCGATCGTGCTCGACAACGGCGCCCAACTCACCGCGTACCACGATCTGATGCTGGATCGCTGGTTCCTGCAGCCGGAATAGCCGCCGTGGACGACTACGTCGAACTGCACGCGCACTCGGCCTACTCCTTTCTCGATGGGGCGTCGCGGCCCGAGGAACTCGCGGCGCGCGCGCTCGAACTGGGCTATCCCGCGCTCGCGCTCACCGATCACGACGGGCTGTACGGCTCGATGGAGTTCGCGCGGTTCGCCCGCGCCCGCGGGTTGCAGCCGATCACCGGCGCGGAACTCACCCTCGCCGGCGACTGCCACGTCACGGTGCTGGCGGAGAACGCGACGGGGTACGCGAACCTGTGCCGGCTCATCACGCAGGCGCACATGGAGAGTCCGCGCGGGGCGCCCCGGCTCGACCTCGACGCGCTCCTCGAGCGGCCCGAGGGGCTCATCCTCCTCAGCGGGTGTCGCCGAAGCCCTCTCCTGGCGGCGCTCGAACGGGGGACGGACGAAGCCGAGCGGCTGGCCGGCCGCCTGCGCGACGCCCTCGGTCCCGGCAACCTCTTCGTCGAACTCCAGAACAACGCGGTCCACGGCGACCTCGCGCGCGGACGGGCGCTGGGCGCGCTGGCCGACCGGCTCCGCATCCCGGTCGTGGCCACGGGCAACGTCCACTACCACGTCGCCGACCGGCACCGTCTCCAGGATGTCCTCGTCGCGATCCGGAACCGGACGACGGTCGACGATTCGCACGAACTCCGCCGTCCCAACGCCTGCTTCCACCTCGCCTCGCCCCGCGAGATGGCGTGGCGCTTCGCGTCGCGGCCCGACGCGCTCCGCAACACGCGCGCGATCGCCGAGCGCTGCCGGGCGTTCGATCTGACGGCCGATCTCGGCTACAAATTCCCGGACTTCAGGGGAAGCGGCTCCGCCCCCGCGATTCGCGTGCTCCAGCAGGTCTGCCGCGGGGCGTTCGAGATCCGCTATCCCCCCGGCAGCAGGTACCGCCGCGAAGCCGAGGCGCGGCTCGCCACCGAACTCGCGCTCGTCGACCGGCACGACCTGGCCGGGTTCTTCCTCGTCTATCACGACATCCTCGAACTGGCCCGGGAGGTCGCGCACCGCGTGCGGGGCGACTCGATGCCGCGCCAACTGCTTCCGCCGGGGCGCGGACGCGGGTCCTCGGTCTCCTCCATCCTCTGTTACCTGATCGGACTCTCCCACGTCGACCCGGTGCGGACGAACCTCTTCCTCGGCCGGTTCCTGAACGACGCCATGGGAAGCGTCCCGGACATCGACATCGACTTTGCGCGCGATATTCGAGAGGAACTGATCCTCGCCGTCTACGAGCGCTACGGGTACGACCACGTCGGGCTCGTGTGCACCTTTCCCACCTACCGCACGCGCTCGATCGTGCGTGAACTGGGCAAGGCGCTCAGCCTGCCTGCCGGCGACGTGGAGAAGCTGGCCAAACTCGCCGAGCCGGGAGAGGACGGGTTCATGGCCGAACTCGAGCGCATCCCCGGCCTCGAAGCGCGCGCCAACTCGCGCATCTGGCGGGTCTTCGCCGAACTGGCGGAGGAGATCAAGGGACTCCCGCGGCACATCTCCCAGCACGTGGGCGGGATGATCATCTCGAGCCGGCCGCTGGTGGAGATCGTCCCGCTCGAACCCGCCGCGTGGGAAGGGCGCGTCCTCTGCCAGTGGGACAAGGACTCCTGCGACGACGCGCGCTTCATCAAGATCGACTTCCTCGCGCTCGGGATGCTGTCGCTCGTCGAGGAGGCGGTGGAGACGATTCATCTGCGCCATGGCGAGATCCCCGACCTCTCCCGCATCGACTATGAGGATGAGGAGATTTACGACCGCATCTGTTCGGGAGACACGGTGGGGCTGTTCCAGGTCGAGAGCCGCGCGCAGATCCAGATGCTGCGGCGGGTGCGGCCCCGGAACCTGGCGGACCTCGCGGTCCAGGTCGCGATCGTGCGGCCGGGCCCGATCGTCGGCGGGGCGGTCAACCCCTACGTCCGGCGGCGCGAGAAGCTGCGCAACGACCCGGACTATGTCGTCCCCTACGACCATCCCCTGCTCGAGGAGGCGCTCGGCGAGACCCTGGGCGTGATCATCTTCCAGGACCAGGTGCTGCAGGTGTGCAAGGCGCTCGCGGGCTTCAGCGACGGCCAGGCCGAGGGGCTGCGGCGCGCCATGAGCCGCAAGCGCTCGCGCGAGGCGCTGCTGGGGTACTGGACCGCGTTCCGCGACGGCGCGGCGGCGAAGGGGGTCGATGGCCGCACCGCGAAGAAAGTGTTCGAACAGGTGGTCGCGTTCTCGGAGTTCGGGTTCCCGAAGTCGCACGCGGTGGCGTTCGGGCTCCTCGCCTTCCAGTCCGCCTGGCTCCGCGACCGCTACCCGCCCGAGTACTACGTCGGGCTCTTCAACAACCAGCCGATGGGGTTCTACTCGCTCGACGCGATCGGCCGCGATGCGCGCCGGCACGGAGTCGGCGTCCGGCTCCCGGATCTGAACGTCAGCGGGGTCGCCTGCACCGCCGAGGGGGGCGATGTCCGCATCGGTCTCGGCATGGTCCGCGACTGGGGGGCGGAGGCGGCCGAACTCGTCGTAGCCGAGCGCGGGCGGGACGGGCCGTTCGCGTCGCTGCCCGACTTTCTGCGCCGCACCCCGGCCGCGCTCAAGCGGGCCGCGATCGAGAACCTGATCTGGGTCGGCGGGCTCGACTCGCTGGGGGTCGAACGCCGCGACCTGTTGTGGCAGACGGGCCTCTGGCTGGGCCCGGAGGCCGAAACGGAAGCGGAACGCCGCCGCCGCGAACTGGCGACGAGCGCCGCGGGACTGGGCGGAGACACGCCGCCCCCCGTGCGGAGCCGCCGAAGTGCCGACCGCTCGGACCAGGGACAGATCGAACTCGCGCTGGACGATCCCTACGCGGACTTCCGCTTCGCGGGCACGCACGACATGGAGAAGCTGATCGCGGAGTACCGCATCCTCTCCTTCGCCGCCTCGCAGCACCACCCGTTCGCGCTCGTGGGCGACCACCTCCCCGAGCGCACCGTCTCCTCGGCCCGCTTCCCGGATATCCCGGGGGGGAGCGAGGTGCGGGTGGCCGGGATCGTCGTGGCCCGCCAGCGCCCGCACACGGCCGGTGGCTACATCTTCATCCTCATGGAGGACGAATTCGGACCCGTCAACGCGATCGTGAGGCCCGAGGTGTACCGGGAATGCCGCGCCGCGATCCGCCTCGAACCCTTCCTCTACATCGACGGCACGCTCCAGAAGGACGGCGCGACGTACAACGTGCTCGCCGGGGGCGTGTACCCGCTGCGCCTGAGCGCCGAACTCCGCCCGGGCCGCGCGCCGGCCCCGGCCACGACCGATCGGCTCGCCGAGCCCGACCCGTTCGCGTACCTGGAGGCGCTCAGACGGGACCCGCCCCCCACCATGAGCTGGGGCCGCGGCGGCGGCTGCCGCTGACGAAGGGCCTGCTAGGTGTCCGGGGTGGCCTCGAGCGTTTCGAGCCAGCGATAGCCGTAGGCCGGCACATCGGGCGATCCGGCCATGCCATCGGGAAACATGTCGAACCTCTCGACGCGCAGGCGGTAGTCGACTTCGTGCCGGGGCTGGAAGCCCACGATCTCGCCGCGGTAGGGGGCGCCGTTCACGACCTTGCAGTACCCGGGATAACCATCGTCGCACTCGACCCGGTGGCGGTCGACGGCGATCTCCTCTTCCGTGCCCGCCGCCCGGGTTCTCGAGACGACTTCGCCCAGCACGTACCGGCCATCGGCGTACCTGTCGGCTTCGAGCACGTAGTGGTAGCCCGCCTCATACTCGAAGCTCGTGATGATGTCGTCGTACGGCGCGCCGTCCACCACCGGGCAGAAGTCGTCGCTCCGCGCGCATACGACCCGCGCCGGACCCACCGACAGGGTGGCCGGGGTGGATGGCGCCGGCGTCTTCGCCAGTTGCTCCAGCAGACGGTACGCATACCGGCCGGCATCCTGCGGCGGTTCGCTCCCGCCCCAGGGATCGTACTTGCCGATGCGAAGCCGGTAGTCGTAGCCGGCCTCGTATTCGAATCCCTCGATTCCGTCGTAGAACAACCCGCCGTTGACCACCATGCACGTCCGCACGCCCACGCCGTAGCACTTGGCCAGCGCCGGGCCGACGGTCACCTCCACGACTTCGAGGTATTCGGGCTCCCCCGGCCCCGCGGCATCGCCACAGCCGGCAACGACCAGGGCCGACAGGAAGAAGAAAGCGTATCTTCGTGTGCGAATTCGTGTGAGAATGGGAGCCCTCCTCGGCTGGCGGTTCGACTCCAGGGCATACCCCTCGGACGCCCACAGGTTCTCCGCCGGTGTATCATGCAGGGGAGGCCGAATACCGCTGGGTACAGGGAGGCACCGGATGAATGGGCCACGACGAACCCCCGTCGCCGTCGCGGCGGCGCACGCGGTCGCGGGCCTCACGCTGCTCTCGGGGAGCCTCCCCGCCGCCGCGCAGTCCGACGCCTCGCAGTCCGCCGCCTCGCCGTCCGCGCCGGGGGCGGTGGTGTGCGTGGGCAGCGAGCTGTCCACGCCGCGGACTCCGGATCCCGACCGCCGGTTCGGCTGGGAGGGCGTCACCGTGGTCTATCGGTCCGACGTGGCCCTGGCCTACCGGGTCGGCGTCCCGCTCGAGGACCGGCAGGGCGTGGAACGCGCGCTGCGCTCGGAGCTCGGCGACCACGCGGAAGCTTCGTGTGCCTGGTCGAACCGGGGGGACCGTCACGTCGCGATCATCGAGTACACGTCGTCGATCCGTCTCGCCCCGACGTCGGATCCGGATGGCTCGGCGTTCCGGCGTGTCGCCGTGGGGTTCGGGGCGAGCGCTGAGGCGGCCGAGACGAACGCGACGACCGGCAACGACCATTTCGCGAGGTATTACGACGGGGGCGGCTACGAAGTCATCGCCCGGGAAAGCTGGGGCGCCGCGGAAGACGGCGCCGCGGCCGGAACGGCGGACCGGCCCCCGGAAGAGAGGTTCGAGGTCTTCGAGACGTTCCGCGACTGCGCGTTCTGTCCGGAGATGGTCGTGGTGCCGCCGGGGACGTTCACGATGGGCTCCCCGGAGTCGGAGGAATTCCGGGCAGCCGTCGAGGGTCCGCGGCATTCGGTGACGATCGCGGCTCCGTTCGCGGTGGGCGTGTACGAGATCACGTTCGCGGAGTGGGACGCGTGCGTGCAGATGGGCGGTTGCCGCTACACGCCGGCCGACCGGCGCTGGGGTCGGGAACGTCGTCCGGTGCTGTACGTGAGTTGGGAGGATGCGCAGGCCTACGTGTCATGGCTCTCCGGCTTGACGGGACAGCGCTATCGGCTCCTGAGCGAGGCGGAGTGGGAATACGTGGCCCGGGCCGGAACGGTGACCGCCCGATACTGGGGGGAGGGCGTATCGGACCTGTGCCGCTACGCGAACGGAGCCGGGGGCGGGTCCAGAGCCCGGTCGTTCAGGGGTCTCCGGTTCAGCCGCGGGTACGGCATCGAGACCGAAGCACCGTGCAACGACGGGTACCGGGGGACGGCGCCGGTGGGGTCGTTCGCACCGAACGCCTTTGGGTTGTACGACGTGCTGGGGAACGTGTCGGAGTGGACGCAGGACTGCTGGAACGAGAGCCATCGGGGCGCCCCGGCCGATGGGAGCGCCCGGGAATCGGGAGACTGCGACCGTCGCGTCCTCCGCGGCGGTTCGTGGTTCATCGGCGCGTGGTTCCTCCGCTCCGCGAACCGGTCCAGGAACGTCCCCGACAGCCGCGACATGTACTACGGATTCCGCGTGGCCCGAACGCTCCCCTGAGGCTCTGCCGGACCGGCCCTCCCAGGGATTCGGCAGCCTCCGACCCGCTCGTGTATCATGTCCGCCATGGATAAAGAACCGGCGCGCCGCCGCGAGCCCCGCATCGTGGACAAGCCCTGGGGGCGCGAGGTGTGGTACGCCCACACGGACCGCTATGCGGGGAAGGTCCTCGAAGTCGAAAAGGGGCACATCCTCTCGCTGCAGAAGCATCGCGTGAAGCACGAGACGATGCTGCTCCAGTCCGGGCGCGTGCGCTTCACGCTCAACGACGCGGTCTTCGAGTGGCTCCCGGGCGAGGTGGTCTCGATCCCGCCGGGCAACGTGCACCGCATGGAGGCGCTCGAGGACAGCGTCATCCTCGAGGTGAGCACGCCGGAACTGGACGACCTGGTGCGCCTCGAGGACCGTTACGGACGCGGCTAGCCTAAAGCGTCGAGGATCTCCTCATGGGTCGGGTGCCGGCCGGTGGCGGCCTTCGAATAGATGAGCTTCCCCTCCGCCACGACTTCGAAGCGGCCGCCGCCGGAGGGGATCATCTCGATATCGACGTCCGCGAACCGTTCTCTGAGGGTGGCCGCCAGACTGGCGGCTTGCGGTTCGTAGTCTCAAGCGACGCAGTATTCGATGGAAATATGCATTCCTGTCGTCCCTTTCGTCGTCCCTTTTTCCGTTCCGGCGGCGCGTCGCGCGCGTCGGCGCGGGCTCCGACTCGGAGTCCGGCGCGTTTGCCGTTGACCCTGTACGGCACAATGGGGTATCTACGGGCATGAAAAACAAGCCTGCGCAGCCGTCGGACCTCGGGCCCCTGATCCGCGAGGTCGAATCGCGGCTCCCGGACGCGCCCGGCGAAGCGGTCCGCGGCCTCTCCCGCCGTCTCTTCAGCCGCGGCTACGCCCACATCGCGGATGGACGGACGGTCCACGCGCTGGCCGACGATGTCGCCGCCCTCTACCGCCTCGTGGCCGGCGCCGACGACGGCGAAATCGCGATCCGACTCGCCTGGGACGAGGACGACCCGTCCCGCGGCGTGCTCCAGACCGTCATGGAGGACCGGCCCTTCATCGTCGACACGTTGCGCGAGTACCTCCACTCGGCGGGGCTCGACATCCCCCTCCTCCTGCACCCGGTGCTCGTTGTGGACCGGGACGCGTCCGGCCGTGTGTTCGACATCCGCGACCACTCCGCCGACGGCACGCGCGTCTCCGTCGTCCACATCGTGCTCGACGACGCACACCACGCGGAGGTCCGGGAAACGCTGGAAGCCGAGGTGCGGCGGCGCCTCGAACTCGTGAGGGCCGTCACCGGGGACTTCTCCCCGATGATCGAGCGGGTGAAGACGCTCGTCGGCGAATTCGACGACAAGCGGCGGGAGACGCCGTGGCGCAGCACCGAGTTCGAGGAGATCCAGGACCTCCTCCGGTGGCTCGTGGACCCCGGGTTCGTCTTCCTCGGCTATCGCGCGTACCGCATCGAGCCGGACGACGCCGGCCGCGACTGGATCCACGTCGAAGAGGGGAGCGGGCTCGGCATCCTCAGGGACGACGAGAAATCGAAGTACCACGAACCCCGGCCCCTGGACGAACTCCCCGCCTACCTCCGCGCCCGGGTGCTGGGCGGCCCGCTTCTCATCATCTCCAAGACCAACGCCCAGAGCCCGATTCGGCGCAACGTCCGCATGGACTACGTGGGCATCAAACGCCTGCGCCCGGATGGGACGGTGTACGGCGAGCACCGGTTCCTCGGCCTGTTCACCGCGAAGGCGTTCTCGCAGGAAGCCTCCTCCATCCCGATCCTGCGCCGCAAGCTGCGCGAGATCCTCCAGCTGGAAGCCGCGCCCCCCGGATCGCACGACTACAACGTCATCCTGGGGACGTTCAACTCGATGCCGAAGGAGGAGCTGTTCCTCGCCTCGGTGGAGGAGATCCGCTCGGTCATCGACGCGGTGATGGCAACCGGAGGCGGGGACGACGTGCGGGTCACGGCGCGTCCCGACCAGCTCGGCCGCGGCGTCCAGCTCCTCGTCATCCTCCCCAAGACCCATTTCTCCGGACAGGTGCGGCGGCGGCTGCAGGCGGCGCTGATCGAGGCCTACCGGGGGACGCTCCTCAACTACCACCTCGCGCTCGGCCAGGGCGACCAGGCGCGCCTCCACTTCTACCTGGCCCACGACCCGGACGAGGTGGGGTCGGTCGACCTCGACGCCGTTCAGACCAAGGTCCGCTCGATCGTGCGCACCTGGGAGGAGCGCCTCGAGGACGCGCTCGATGCCGTCCACGGCCCCACGCGGGGCCACGAACTCGCGACGCACGTCGTGCGTTTCTCGACCGGCTACCAGGCGGCGATGGACATCGACACCGCGGTCGAGGATGTGGCCTGTCTCGCGCGGCTGGCCGAGACGGGCGAGAGCCAGGTGCTGCTCAAACGGGCCCCGGGAGAGGGGGACGGGCGGCACTATCAGCTGCGGCTGTACGCCCGGAAAGGTCACTACGTCCTCAGCGACGTGATCCCCACGCTCGAGAACCTGGGGCTCCGGGTGCTCGACTCGCTCCGCTTCACGATCCAGCTCAAGGATGAAACGCCCGACGCCACGGAAGAGACGTTCGCGGCGCGCGTCCAGTCCTTCGAAGCCGAGGCGCGGCGTGCCGGCGACCTCGACATCGCGGCGGCGCAGGACCGGATCGGCGACATGCTGCGGGCCATCCGGGCGGGGGTGGCGGAAGATGACCGGCTGAACGAACTCATCGTGACCGCCGGTCTCACATGGCGGGAAGTGTCGGTCCTCCGGGCCTACGCGGGCTACACGTTCCGCATCGGCGCCGTCGCCGCTCCCACGGGCGGCCAGTTTCCGCTCACGGCGTATCCCGGCATCGCGCGCTGCATCTTCCGGGCCTTCGAGGCGCGCTTCGATCCGGAGGCGCAGGACGGGGCGGACGCGGCGATGCGGCGTCTGAAGCGCGAGTTCACGCGCGGGCTGGCTTCGGTGCGCGGGATCGAGGACGACCGGACGCTGCGGCGGATGATGGAACTCGTCCACGCGACCGTGCGCACGAACCACTACCGGGGCGAGTTGCGCCGTTCGCCTCTTCTCGCGCTCAAGATCTCGAGCCGCTCCGTCGACTTCATTCCGAAGCCGAAGCCGAAGCACGAGGTCTATCTGCGCGGCCCTCGAACCGAGGCCGCCCACCTGCGCATGGACGATGTGGCGCGCGGCGGGATCCGGTGGAGCGACCGCTACGGGGATTTCCGGGTGGAGGTGCTCGGGCTCGTGAAGACGCAGCGGGTGAAGAACGCCGTCATCGTGCCGGGCGGCGCGAAGGGCGCCTTCATCGTGAAGGGCCTGCCGGAGGATCGCGAGGCGCGGCTCGCGGCGGGGCTGGACAGCTACCGGGACTTCATTCGCGGCCTGCTGGAAGTGTCGGACGATGTCGTCGATGGCGAGGTGACGCGGCCCGGGGGGATGGTGATCCACGACGGCCCCGACCCGTACCTCGTCGTCGCCGCGGACAAGGGGACGGCGAAGAACTCGGATACGGCCAACGAACTCGCGGCGGAAGCGGGCTTCTGGCTCAACGACGCCTTCGCCTCCGGCGGATCGCAGGGGTACGACCACAAGAAGGAGGGGATCACGGCCCGCGGCGCGTGGGAGTGCGTGAAGCGCCACTTCCGGGAAGCGGACATCGACTACGAGAACAAGCCCTTCACGGCGGTCGGCATCGGAGACATGAGCGGCGACGTGTTCGGCAACGGGATGCTGCTCAGCAAGCAGATCCAGCTCGTCGCCGCCTTCGATCACCGCGACATCTTCCTCGATCCGGACCCGGACCCGCAGGCGTCGTGGGAGGAACGGAAGCGGCTGTTCGAGCTCCCGGCTTCGTCGTGGGCCGACTACGACGCCGACCTTCTGAGCGAGGGGGGCGGCGTCTACGACCGTACGGAGAAGCAGATCCACCTGTCGCCGCAGATCCGCGAGCGCCTCGCCATCGATCGCGAGGAGATGAACGGAAACGAGTTGATCCGCGCGATCCTGTCGGCGCCGGTCGACCTCCTCTGGAACGGCGGCATCGGCACGTACGTGAAGGCGAGTTCGGAACGCCACGCCGATGTCGGCGACCCGAGCGGAGATCCCACTCGGGTCGATGCGACGGCCATTCAGGCGCGGGTCGTGGGGGAGGGCGGCAATCTCGGCTTCACGCAGCGCGCGCGGGTCGAATACGCGCTGCGCGGGGGGAGCGTCAACACCGATGCCGTGGACAACTCCGCCGGCGTCGACATGTCCGACCACGAGGTGAACCTCAAGATCCTGCTGGGCGCTCCGCTGTCGCGCGGGGGGATCGACTACGAGGCGCGAAACGATCTGCTCCGCGAGTGCACCGATGAGGTCGCGTGGAAAGTGCTCCGCAACACGTACAGCCAGAGCCTTGCCATCAGCCTCGACTACATCCGCGCGCGGCGCGCGCCCGCGACCTTCCGCGAGGTGATCCAGCGCTTCGAGCGGGAGGGGATTCTGGATCCGGCCCTCGAATACCTGCCGGCGGGGGAGGAACTCATCGAGCGGGAGAACGTCGGGGCGCATCTCACGAGGCCGGAACTCGCCACCGTGATGGCCTACTCGAAGCTCCACCTCAAGCACGCGCTCACGGAATCCAGCGTGTCCCGCGACCCGGCCATGATGGAACTCGTGGAGGACTACTTCCCCTTCGGGGCGCTGAAGGAGGTCGAGACGGCGGACCTCGAGGCGCACCGGCTGCGCCCGAACATCTCGAGCATGCTGCTGACGAACCGCTACGTGGACCGCATGGGCGCCACGAGCCACATCCGGCTCATGGAGGAGACCGGCCGCGCCGCCGCGACCGTCGCCCGCACCTGGTACGTCGCGTCACGGATCGCGGACGCCGAGGATCTGTACGAGCGGCTGCGCGTCGCGGACGTGCAGATGCGGAGCGGGGCGCAGAACGAGTGCTACCTCGCGATGGCGGACGCGCTCACGCGCGCGACGCGATGGCTCCTGGAGCGGACCGACCCCGCGGAGCCGATCAGCGAGGCGATCGAGTGGCTGCACGACCCGGTGCGGGCCGTCCGCGAGGCGCTGCCGGAACTGCTCACCGCCGAGCGGCTGGAACGTTTCGAGTCCACCTGCTCGCTGCACGAGATGGACGGGCTCGATCCGGAGGGCGCGGCGCGACTCACGACCTTCCGCTACGTGGACGAACTCCTGCCGATCGCCAGCCTCATCCGGGAAACGGGCGCCGGCACGCGCGAGGTCGGCGCCGTGTACTTCGGTCTCGCCGAGGAGATCGACTTTCCGTGGTTGCGGAGCCGCGTTTACTCGCTGGCGGCGGACGATCCGTGGGATCAGCGGGCGGCGCGCATCCTCGTCACGCGACTCGAGCGGGCGCGTTCGCGCATGGCGGCGCAGATCATCGCCGGCGCCGAGGCGTCGACGACGGAAGAGGCGATGCGATCCTTCCGGCGCCGGAACGCGGTGGGGTTGAGCCGGATTCGGAATGTGATCGCCGACGTCCGGAGTGCCGGGGCGGGGCTCCCCGGGCTCGTCGTGGCCGTGGACGCCGTCAGCGACCCGGGGATCCTGGAACCCCCGGATCGCTGATCGGATCGGGCAGCCGCGGGTGGCTGCCCGGCGCGTCTACCTCGGGTGGGCGACTGCTAGTAGTTGACGTACTGCTCGAGCTCCCACTCGGAGACGGACGCCACGTAGTCGCTCCACTCGGCCTTCTTGCGGCTCACGAACTGCTCGAAGATGTGATCGCCGAGCGCGTCCTTCATCACTTCGTTCGCCTCGAGTTCCTCGACGGCCTCGCCGAGGTTCGCGGGCAGCACCTCGAGCCCGATCCTCGCCCGCTCCTCGGCGGACAGCTTCCACACGTTCGTGTCGAGCGGCGGGCCGGGATCGATCTTGTTCTCGATGCCGTCGAGGCCGGCGGCGAGCTGGACGGCCGTCGCCAGGTAGCCGTTGCAGGACGGGTCGGGCATGCGGAACTCGAGCCGCGTTCCGACGCCCCGCTGCTCCGGGATGCGGATCATCGGCGAGCGGTTCCGCTGCGACCACGCGATGGAGATCGGCGCCTCGTAGCCCGGAACGAGCCGCTTGTAGCTGTTCACGATCGGGTTGGTGACCGCGGCGATGGCCCGCGCGTGCTTCTTGAGGCCGCCGATGTAGTGGAGCATGACCTCCGCCAACTGGTAGTCGGCGTCCGGGTCGTGGAAGATGTTCTTCCCATCCTTGAACAGCGACTGGTGCGTGTGCATGCCCGAGCCGTTCGCGCCGAAGATGGGCTTCGGCATGAACGTCGCGTGGAGCCCGTGCGCATGCGCGATGTTGCGGACGATGAACTTGAAGGTCATGAGGTCGTCCGCGGTCCGCAGCGCCTCGCCGTACTTGAAGTCGATCTCGTGCTGGCCCTCGGCGACTTCGTGGTGCGCGGCCTCGATATCGAGCCCCATCGCCTCCATGCCGGTGACCATCTCGCGCCGCGCGCGCTCGGCGAGGTCCGACGGCGTGAGGTCGAAGTACCCGCCATTGTCGTGGGTGACGAAATTGCAGCTGCCGTCATCGTTCGTGTTGAAGAGGAAGAACTCGGCCTCGACGGCGGAGTACATCGTGTAGCCCATCGCTTCGGCCCTGGCGACGACGCGCTTCAGCGCCGCGCGCGGGCAGCCGCCGAACGGCTTGTTGTAGGGGCGCCGGACGTCGCAGTACATCTGGGCCACGCGGGCGTCGGGGTTCCCCCACGGGAAGATCCGGAACGTGTCCAGATCCGGCCTGAGGAGCATGTCGCTTTCTTCGATGCGCACGTAGCCCGCGATCGACGAGCCGTCGAACATGACCTTCGCGTCGAACCCGTCTTCGAGCTTGCTGGTCGGGACCTCGACATTCTTCGCGAAGCCGTTGATGTCGATGAAGATGAGACGAAGGAAGCGGACGTTCAGATCCTCGCAGAGCTTCAGGATCGCGTCCCGGTCGCCCGAGGCGACGATGCTCCCGTAGTCGTCGTATCGAATGTGCGAGGGGTGTTCACTGGGTGCCGCAAAAACGGCGTCGGACATGGCGCGACCTCCGGGTCACTTGGGGGCGTACTAAGGGGGGGTTCGTACGTTCGGTTCCGCGGCTGGCGGTCGGGCACGACCCGCAATGTCGCGAGGCACTATGGGGAGCGGATCGGCCATCGTCAACCTTGCAGCCCGTGGCAAAACCCCTGCGCCCACCACCGCCGGACCCTGGGGGGTCGCGCCACGGTGCGACGGACCGCTAGGGCCAACTCCATTGCCGGACGGATTTCGGCCTCCGGGAGCACGCCACGGCGCCCGTGAAGCCCTCCCCGGGGAAGAGGTCCATCAGCCACCAGGAACGCCCGTCGAGCTCTCCGCGAATCGTGTCCACGCGGCCCAGCGGACGCGACAGGCCGAGTCCGGCCGCCTTGAGGATCGACTCCTTCCGGGCCCAGATCCGGAAGAACTCCGGCCGGGCCGCCGCCGTCTCCCAGTCGGACCGGAGGCGCCATTCTTCGGGGGAGAGATGGTCGCGGGCGAGAGGCCCCGGGTAGCTGAGCGGCCGGATGCGTTCGATGTCGACGCCGATCTCGCCGAACTGGCCCACGGCGCAGAGCGCGAGTCCGCCCGAGTGGCTGAGATTGAAGAAGAACGGGAGAGCCTCGCCGGCCCCCTCGTCCCCTCGTCCCGACACCAGCCGGGGCTTTCCGTGCTCTCCGTACTCCAGCGCAAGCTCGCCGGGCGGGACGCGCAGGTACCCGGAGAGGAGACGCCGCAGCGCGACGCGGGCGCTACGGAACCGGGCGCGCGCCTTCGCGTTGACGAGCCGTTCGGCCCGGGCCCGCTCGTCCGGACTCAGGAGGGCGAGGTCGTCGGCCCCGCCCCGGGCGGAGAGGTCGATTCTCCACACGTGAAGGCCGGACCCCGGTAACCCCGGAGGACGGGCGCGCGCAGGCCAGTCCCCGCCGTTCAGAGGGCGGCGTACCAGTCGAGCGTGGACCGAAGGCCTTCGAGGAGCGTCCAGCGCGGTTCGTATCCCAGCCGTTCCCGGGCTTTCGAGACATCCGCATAGGAATGCCGTACGTCACCCGTCCGGAAGCCCTCGTACACGGGTGTCGCGCTTCTCACATCCGGCCGCTTCTCCGCGAGCCCCGACCGGATGAGGGCGAACAGCTCGTTCAGCGTCGTCGGATCTCCCGCGGCGACGTTGTAGACGCCGAGCGCCGTCTCCGCCCCCGTCGTGGCGGCGAGCAGGTTCGCCTGCACCACGTTGTCGACGTAGCAGTAATCCCGGGTCGTCTTCCCGTCCCCATAGATCCGGCACCGCTTTCCGGCCAGCATCCGCCGGGTCCAGCGCGGTATGACGGCGGCGTACGGTCCGTCGGGATCCTGCCTCTTGCCGAAGACGTTGAAATAGCGGAGGCCGACGACCTGGAGGTTGTAGCTGCGGCGGTACATCTCCGCGTACAGCTCGTTGACGCGCTTCGTGGCCGCGTACGGGGAGGCCGGGTTCCCGATGCGGGCTTCCACCTTCGGAAGGGAGGGCGAGTCCCCGTACACCGAACTCGAGGAGGCGTAGACGAGGCGGGAGACGCCGGCGTCGCGCGCCGCGTCCAGCACGTTGATGAACCCCTCGACATTGCGGGCATACGCCTCCCGCGGCTCCTTGACCGATCGGGGCACCGAACCCAGCGCGGCCTGGTGCAGCACGATGTCGACATCGCGGCACGCGTCGACGGCGACGCCCGCCTCCACGACGTCCCGCTCCACGAACCGGCAGCGGTCCGCGGGGGCGCCCGCGGACGCCACGGCGTCGTCGATGTTGCGGCGGTGTCCGGTCGAGAGGTCGTCGAGCGCCACGACCTCCTGTCCCAGCGTCAGGAGCCGCTCGACGAGGTGGGATCCGATGAAGCCGGCGCCCCCCGTGACCAGCCACCGTCGCGGGGCCGCCGCGAGTTCTTCGCAGGCGAGATCATAGGCGGTTTTCACGCGCAACATGTTATGCTTCGGGCGGCGCAGCGCGGAACCCCTCCCGTCGTTGCCCCCGCGTCGCGCCCGCTACGTACTTGAAACCCGCCCCCTGTCGGGCGGAGTATGAGGGGGACCGGCGAAGGAACGCGAGGCGGGTGCGGGCGACCACGGAGTCGGAAAGGCGCCATGGCCGAAGAAGGCATGAACGAGATCCTGAGGAAGAAGATCTGGAGGAAGCTCCAGGCTCTCCCGGAGGACAAGCAGTACGAGGTCGTCGATTTCATCGACTATCTCGCGTCGAAGTACGCGTCCCGGCCGGCGTCCGGCGCGGATCCGTTTCAGCACTTCGCCGAATCCGTCCACCGGGGACTGCGGAGGACGCGGGCCTCGACGACCGCGGTCAAGGGAACGATGAAGGTGCTCGGCGCGGCCGACCGCGTGATCGACTCGTTCCGCGAAGCCGGGCGTGGATTCCTCGCCGAACTCGAAGCGGGCAACCCCGAGCCGGAGCCCAAACAGGATCGTCCGCCCCCCGAGACGCGCGAGATCGTCGTCGATCCGTAGCCGTGCGCCGCGGCGGCGGTCGAAGGTGCCGCCGACTCGTTTGACGCCGCGCGGGCCGTCGCCTACGATGGCGCATGGAAGCTCCCGTGCCGCGCTCCAGCCGCGAAGCGCTCACCTTTGACGACGTTCTGCTCGCACCCGGGCACGCGCTCGTCCATCCGGCGGATGTCGATGTCTCCACCCGCCTGACCCGACGCATCCGACTCCAGATTCCGCTGCTTTCCGCGGCCATGGACACGGTGACGGAGTACCGCATGGCGATCGCTCTCGCGCGCGAGGGCGGGATCGGCATCATCCACAAGAACATGTCGATCGAAGCCCAGGCCCAGCAGGTCGACCGGGTGAAACGGTCCGAGAGCGGGATGATCCTCAACCCCGTCACGCTCGGACCCGACGCCACGCTGGCCGAGGCCCGCCGGCGAATGAGCGACTTCTCGATCAGCGGGGTCCCGATCGTGGGCGATGATGGCGCGCTCGTCGGGATTCTCACCAACCGCGACCTCGTGTTCGAGACGGACCTCTCGCGGCCGGTGCGGGACGTGATGACGAGCGAGAACCTCGTGACCGCGCCCGCCGGGACCTCACTCGAGGAGGCCGAGGAGATTCTCCGCCGCCACAAGATCGAAAAGCTCCCCGTCGTGGGAGAGGATGGGCGGCTCGCCGGGCTCATCACGGTCAAGGACATCTTCAAGCGGCGGCAGTTTCCCAACGCGACGAAGGATGGCCACGGACGGCTCCGGGTGGGGGCGGCCGTCGGGGCGAGCCGGAACGAACTCGGGCGGGCGCGGGCACTCGCGGAGGCCGGAGTGGACGTCATCGTCGTCGACACCGCGCACGGACACTCGGAGGGCGTGCTCGAAGCCGTCTCCCGGGTCCGGGAGGCGCTGCCCGACATCGACCTCATTGCCGGCAATGTCGCGACCCGTGAAGGGGCGGCGGCGCTCGTCGAGCGGGGCGTGGATGCGGTCAAGGTCGGCGTGGGGCCGGGATCCATCTGCACGACGCGCGTCGTCACGGGTGTCGGCGTGCCGCAGGTCACGGCGATCGAGGACAGCGTGGCGGGGGCGGAGGGCCGCGTGCCGGTGATCGGGGACGGCGGCATCAAGTATTCCGGCGACCTCGTGAAGGCGATCGCGGCGGGGGCGGAGACGTGCATGCTCGGGTCGATGTTCGCGGGCACCGACGAGAGTCCCGGGGAGACCTTCCTCCTCGAAGGCCGGCGGTTCAAGGTCATCCGCGGCATGGGCTCGCTTGCGGCCATGCAGGCGGGCTCGGCGGACCGGTACTTCCAGGAGGGATCGGCCGCCCAGAAACTGGTCCCCGAGGGGATCGAGGGCCGGGTGCCCTACAAGGGACCGGTGTCGGACACCGTGTTCCAGCTCGTCGGCGGTCTTCGCAGCGGCATGGGTTATTGCGGCGCCGCCACCATCGACGAACTTCGCCGGGATGCCCGCTTCCTCCGCATCACTTCCGGCGGACTTCGCGAGTCCCATCCGCACGATGTCGTGATCACGCGCGAAGCCCCCAACTACCACGTTTAGCAGCCCGCGGCCCGCGAGCCGGGACCGCCCGTCGATCTCGACACCGAACATCGGGTTCGGTACCATTATCCGCGTGTTGTCCGGTCCTGCTTCCGGAGCGACGCCGGGGTGCGGCGGAGGGGCCTGGGGGGTAGCAAGTACCGAAGTCGTGGTGCCGAGAGGGGAATATACCGTCCGATGACCAATCGATCGTCAGGAACCCACTCTCTCGCGCGCCTCCACTGGGCCGGCCTCGTGCTCGCGGCGCTCGTGCTGCACGGCTGCGCGTTCACGCAGCGCACACCCGATATCGGCCCGGCCCCGGAGGCCGCGAACGTCGAGCCGGGGGCGCTCGAGGCCGACGGGGCGGACCCGCCGGAAGCGACCCCGGGACCGGGAGACGCCGCCGCGCCGGCGCCGGACGACGAATTGATGCCGGAGGATCCGGCCCTGCCCGATCCGGTGGACGAAACGGGCGCCGGGCCGACCGCGGCGGAGATCGACCGGGCCGTCCGCGAGATGCTCGGCGGCGACCCGCTCGGGCTGGTTCACGAAGGAGAGGATCCGCGCGTCTTCAGGCTCGAGATGAACGAGCGCGTCCAATCGTGGGTCCACTACTTCCAGACCGCCATCGGCGAACGCTTCGCGACCTACCTCGGCCGCAAGACCCGCTACGAGCCCATGATTCGCCGGAAGCTCCGCGAGGCCGGGTTGCCGCAGGACCTCATCTACCTCGCGCTCATCGAGAGCGGGATGAACCCGAACGCCTACAGCCGCGCGAGCGCGGTGGGCCTGTGGCAGTTCATCGCGGGGACGGGTCGCCAGTACGGCCTCGAAATATCCTACTGGATCGACGAACGGAGGGATCCGGAGAAGGCGACGGACGCCGCGGTTCGGCACCTCAAGGATCTGTACGAGGAGTTCGGTTCCTGGTACCTCGCGGCGGCGGGCTACAACGGAGGGCCGAACCGGGTCCGCCGCGGGCTTCGCACCGTGCCCGGCGCGACCTTCTGGGATCTCGCCGACCGTCGTCTGCTGCGGCGCGAGACGCGGGACTACGTGCCGAAGATCATCGCGGCGGCCATGATCGGACACGATCCCGCGCGCTACGGGTTCCCGGATCCGGAGAGGGAGACGATCCCGGAGTACGCGAAGGTGCGCGTGCCCGACGCCACGAGCTTCGACGTCCTGGCCGAGGCCGCCGGGACCGACGAGGCGACGATCAACCTCCTCAACCCCGAGTTTCCGCGCGACGTGACCCCGCCCAACCGGGAGGTCGAGGTGCGGGTCCCGGTCGAGGGGGCCGCCCGGTTCGCGGCGCGGTATGCCGCCGTGCCGGCGGATGAGCGGGTGACGTGGACGTTCCACACGGTCCAGCGCGGTCACACGCTGGGGTGGATCGGGCAGCAGTACGGCGTGTCGGTGGCGGCGCTGCGCGCGGCGAACGGCAACCTGAACCCGCGTCGCCTGCAGATCGGCCAGGAACTCGTGATTCCCCGGTCCGCGCGGGTCTCCGGCGCATCGATCGCGCAGAGTTCGAATGCCCGTTCGATCACCGCTCGGACGAACGCCGAGGGGACGACCGTCGTCACCGTGCAGCGCGGACAGACGCTCGACGTGATCGCGCAGCGGTACGGCGTGTCGGTGGCGGCGTTGCGGGCCGCGAACGGCAACGTGAATCCGCGCCGCCTGCAGATCGGCCAGGAGCTGCTGGTTCCGGCGGCCGGCCGGCCGGCCGGGGCGGGGTCCGCCGGGTCCGCGAGCGACGGCGCCGGGCCCGTGACGATCGTGGTCCGGCCGGGCGACTCGCTATGGCTGATCGCCCGCCGACATTCGGTATCGACGCGCGAGCTTATCGAGTGGAATCGCCTCTCCTCGACCCGGATCCACCCCGGCGATCGGCTTGAGATCCGGCGCTGAGCCTTCGCGCGGCGGGCCGGAAAGCGGATAGAGGATCCCGCCGCCCGGCTCCCCGGGCTCGCCGGCCCGCTTCGGCAGTCCGTTACGCGTGTCGACGATGATCCGTGCCTTCTCGAGCACGAGACCGTAGTCCACCTGCGGGTGATCCGTGATGACGACCGTCGCGTGGCTCGACGCGAGCAACTCCGCCGTCAGGGGCTGCGATTCGAGGTCTCCGCCCTCCTGGGCCAGCCGCGGTACGAACGGGTCATGGTATGAGACCTCGGAGCCCTGCCGGCGCAGAAGTTCGATGACGTCGAGCGCCGGACTCTCGCGGACATCGCCGACTCCCGGCTTGTAGGCGACGCCCAGCAGCAGGACGCGGCTGCCGTTCAGCGGCAGACGATGCCGGTTGAGCGCCTCCGCGACGCGGTCCACGACGTAGCGCGGCATCTCCGCGTTGACCTCGGCGGCGAGTTCGATGAAGCGGGTCCGGTACTGGAGCGTCCGCATCTTCCAGGCCAGGTACTGCGGGTCGATCGGGAGGCAGTGGCCGCCCAGACCGGGGCCGGGCGTGAAACGCATGAAGCCGTACGGCTTCGTCGCCGCGGCCTCGACGGCCTCGCCGATGTCGATCCCCAGACGGTCCGCGATGACCGCCATCTCGTTCACGAGACCGATGTTCACCGCGCGGAAGGTGTTCTCCAGCAGCTTCGTGAGTTCCGCGACCTCGGGCGACGAAACGCTCACGACCTCGTCGATGACCCGTTCGTAGAGACAGGCGGCGAGTTCCAGGCAGGAGGCGGTCAGTCCGCCCACGACCTTCGCCGTGTTCGTGAACGTGTAGGTGGGATTGCCCGGGTCGACGCGCTCGGGGCTGAAGGCGAGGAAGAACTCCTCCCCCGCGGTGAGTCCGCCCTGTTCGAGTTCCGGCTGCAGGAGTTCCCGGGTCGTGCCCGGCCAGGTGGTCGACTCGAGGACGATGAGTTGACCGGGCCGGAGACCGTCCCGGATGTGACCGAGCGCGTCGAGGATGTGGGAAACGTCGGGGTCGCCGGTCTTCCCGAGCGGCGTGGGAACGCAGATGATGACGGCGTCCATCTCCCCGAGGCGGCCGAAGTCCGTGGTCGCATCGAGGAGGCCGCTCTCGACGACGGCGGCCACGGCCCGCGCCGGGACATCGCCGATGTGGGAGTCGCCCCGCCTCACCCGCCGCACGACGCGTTCGTCGATGTCGAACCCCAGCGTCCGGAAGCCGGCGCCGGAGAACGCCGTGACGACGGGAAGACCGACATAGCCGAGCCCGAGCACGCCCACCCGGGCCGCGCCCGACTCGATCTTCTTCCGGAGCGCCTCTCTGTGGTTCACCGCGTCCCCCGCATCCGTCACTCCGCGTCCGCCGTCCAGGCGCCCGATCGTCCGCCGCGCTTCTCGAGGAGCCGAATCGGCCCCAGCGCCATGCCCCGGTCGACCGCCTTGCACATGTCGTACAGCGCGAGCAGGCCGGCCGCGACGCCGGCCATCGCCTCCATCTCGACGCCCGTGCGCCACTCCGCCGAGGCCCGCACGCTCAGCCGGTAGGCGGGCGGCGTCTCCTCGGCTTCGAGGTCGACATCGACCGCGTCGAGCGGGATCGGATGGCAGAGCGGAACGAGCGTGGACGCCGCCTTCGCGCCCTGGATCGCCGCGAGACGGGCCACGGCGAGCGCCTCACCCTTCTCGATCTCTCCCGCCCGGATGGCGTCGAGCGTCGCGCGGCGCATCCGGATCCGGCCCTCGGCCACGGCCACGCGCCGCGTGAGCGGCTTCTCGCCCACGTCGACCATTCGCACCCGCCCGTCCGGGTCCAGATGTGTGAGTCCGTCCACGAAGCTGCCTCCCGTCACAGACTTCTCAGTACCCCCGCAAACTGCGGTGTTCCCGCCGTTCGGCCAGTGGAGCGGCCGGCGAAGGCCGCGCTCATCTCCTCGAGCAGGAGGGCCGTCGTCGCCTGCGGGTTCAGGTTGCGGCCCACCCCCTCCACCGCCGCATCGACGGCCCCGAGGGCTTCGAGGACCGCTCGTTCCGCGGGGGCTCCGGCCGCTCGGCGGGCGTCCCGGCTTCCCGCTCCGCCGGACGTGTTCGCGCGGTCCGGGTCGAGTGCCGCGTCGGCCGCTCCAGCGGCGACGCAGAGCATGTCCCGCAGGCGGATGCGCAGCGCCTCGAGCGCCGGCTCCAACTCCCCCCGCGCGCCACGGGCGGAGTAGCGGGATGCGGCGCGGTAGCGCGCCTGCGGAGTGCCGTCCAGCGCGGCGGCCAGCAGACCGTCCGCGGCGGCCTCGGATTCGCCGGCTTCGGCATCGACGAGCATGCGCGCCCGGTAGACGGCGCCGCCGGCCCGCCGCGCCACCCCGCGGGCCCGGTCGTCGTCGCGAACGCCGAGGTGTTCCGCCACGTAGGCCGCCACGCGTTCGGTCGGCAGCGGCGCCACGCGGAGCGGTACCGCGCGGGACCGGATCGTCGGCAGAAGGGCGTCCGGACGGCTGCTCGTGAGCACGATGTAGGCGAAGGGCGGCGGTTCCTCCAGGAGCTTGAGAAAGGCGTTCGCCGCCTCGGGGCTCGCGCTCTGCGGCACCATCCGTTCCGCGTCCTCGATCACGAACACCGACCTGCCCGCCATCGAGGGACGCCGGGACGCCTGGTCCCGGATGTTCTCCACGGCGGCCACGTAGAGCCCCGTGACCGCGTCCGCGTCCGGACGCGCATGGAGATCCTCCCGCAGGAGCGCGAGACGCTCGTGGCGCTGCGCCTCGATCGCTTCTCGCAGTTTGGCCCGCGAGGCGGCCCGCTTCGGGCGCGGCATCGGGAAGTGGAGGTGGATGTCCGGGTGCTCCAGCCGCGCCGCCATGCGGCAGTTCCGGCACGCCTCGCAGGGTCCATCCCCCGTCTCCGCCGCCTCGCACTGGAGGGCGCGCGCGAGCCACAGGGCCAGCGAACGCTTGCCGACGCCCTCCGGGCCGTGGACGAGGAGCGACTGCGGCAGTCTCCGGCCCGCGACGGCGCCCGCCAGGCGCCCCAGGAGGTCTTCCTGACCCCACGGACGCCCGCCGCTCACGGGCGTCCCCGCAGCCACCGGACCGGATCCACCGCGCGGGGCCCCACCGCCCCCGGCTCGTAGATGTGGAACTCGATGTGCGGCCGGGTGGCGTCCCCGCCCACGTGTCCGATCGGCTCTCCCTCGCCGACCGGCTGTCCCTCGCGCACCGTGACGTCGCGGAGCTTCTGATAGGAGGAGTAGAAGCCTCCTCCGTGATCGAGGATCACCGTCTGCCCGGAGGCGCGCGCCGCCACGGAAGCCACGGTGCCGCGGTCCACCGCGTTCACGGGCGTGCCGCGCGGCGCCGCGATCCCGATCCCTTCGCGCGGGATCGTCGTGCGTCCTTCCCGCTCGGGCCCGAAGCGCCACAGGATCTCGCCCTCGACCGGCCACGCGAGGCGTCCGAGGTCTCCGGTCGTCAGCGATGAGACGGACGCGGTGCCGGCCTCGCGTTCCGCCGAGCGGCGTCGTTCTTCCAGGCCACCGATGAGCGCGCGCAACTCGGCCTCTTCCGCCGCGAGCCGGGCCAGCGTCGACTGCGCTTCGTCGCGTTGGTCGGCGAAGCGGCGCAACCGCTCCTGCCGCTGCCCCTCCAGCCTCTCCAGCTCGTCGTATTCCCGGAGGTGCTCCGCCCGTACGCCGGCGATGCGGTCGCCTTCCCGGCTCAACCCGCCGCGCTGGTCCGCGAGCCTGCCCTCGAGTTCCCTCACGTCCTCCAGGAGCATGCGGTCGAAGACGGCGACATCGCGGAGGTACCGGTAGCGATTGAGCAGGTCCGAGAAGGACCGCGAGGAGAGGAGCACCTCTACCGTGCGGAGAGGGCCGCGCTTGTAGATGTCGCGAAGCCGCGCCCGCAGCACGACCCGGCGCGCCGTGAGTTCGTCGCGCGTGAGCAGCATCTCGCGCGTCATGGCCGTGAGCCGATCGGAGAGCGCGAGCACTTGAACGTCGAACTCGGCCAGGAGGCTCGCCGACGCGTCGATCTGGCGTTCGATGTTCAGGAGTTCGGCCGAATCGCCGCTCACCTGGCCGGCGATCCCCGCGAGTTCCCGGCGCAGCCGCTGCCGTTCCTCGCGGATGACCTCCAGCCGCGCCTGGCTCTCGTCGAGGCGGCGCCGCACGTCCGGCGACTCCTGCGCGATCGCGGAAGCCGGCGCGGTCCATGCCGGGATCGTCGCGACGGCAACGCTCACGGCCGCAACGACCCGCGCCGTCCACGCGCGCCCCCGCGCGCCCCCGGCCGGACTAGGAGGGGCCATACGCCCGTCCCACTTCGCGGTGCACGGAGAAGGCGGCGGCGAGCAGGCCGAGAGCGGCGGCGGCGGCGACGCCGGCCGCGGTCCAGGGGTGCGGGAGCCACACGAGCGATTCGACGGCCGCGAAACGCGCGGGGAAGAAGACATACGCGAGCCGCGTGACGCCGAGCGCGAGCAGCCCGCCCGCGAGCCCCGTCAGCGCGCCTTCGAGGAGGAAGGGCCGCTGGATGTAGCCTTCCCGCGCGCCCACGATCTGCATGATCTCGATCTCTTCGCCGCGCGCGAGGACCGCCATGCGCACCGTCGTGACGATGAGAAGCACGGCGACCAGCGCGAACCCGCCGCCCAGGGCGAGCGCGACCGCCGCCGCGGCGCTCCGCAGGGCGAAGAGCCGCTCCACCCACTCGTCCCCGAAGCGCGCCTCCTCGATGAACGGATACGCCGCGAGCGTGCCCGCCGTCTCCGACACCGTCTCCGGCGTGCGGAAGCCCTCCCGCAGCCTGAGGTGAAACGAGGCGGGAAGCGGGTTCACCCGCAGTTCCCCGTAGACGTCGGAGAACTCGACGAGATCGCGGCGCGCCCGCTCCAGCGCCTCGTCCTTCGAGACGTAGCGCACCGATTCCACGGCCGGGAGCGCCTCCAACTCCCGCCGGGCGGCCCGCACCTGTTCCGGCCCGGCGTCGTCGAGCAGGTAGCCGACGACCTCCACGCGGCGTTCCACGTCGCCGATCGCCCCGCCGACATTGTGCGCGACGAGCCCGAAGAGACCGAGGATCACGAGGCTGAGCCCCACCGCTCCGATGGAGAGGGCGCACAGGAGAGGGGTGCGTCGGAAGCCGGCGAGCGCCTCCCGCACGGCCCTCACGCGGCGGAATCGCGGACGAGTCGCCCGTCCTCCAGTTCAAGTTGACGGATCTCGGCGTGTCGGCACACGAAATCCGCGTCGTGCGTGGCCATGAGCACGGCCGTGCCGAGGCGGTTCAGCATCCGGAACAGTTCGAACACGCCCCCGGCGGCATCGGGATCGAGGTTGCCCGTGGGCTCGTCCGCGAGGAGGATCCGCGGTTCCGTTGCGAGGGCGCGCGCCACCGCGACGCGCTGCCGCTCCCCGCCCGACAGTTCCGATGGTCTCGAGCGGGCGCGGGCGGCGAGGCCGACCTGGCTCAGCAGCCGCTGGACGCGCCCGGCGATCTCGCGCCGCGGCGTCCCGATGACCTCGAGCGCGAAGGCCACGTTTTCCGCCGCGGTCAGCCGTTCCAGCAGCTTGAAGTCCTGAAACACGAACCCCACGCGCCGCCGCAGCGCGGGGATGTCCCGGCGGCGGACCCGCCTCGAGTTGTAGCGCGAGACCTGAACCTCGCCTTCGGTCGGCCGGGTCTGGAAGTGGATCAGTTCGAGCACCGTCGACTTGCCCGCCCCCGACGGTCCCGTGAGGAAGGCGAACTCCCCCTTCCGGAGACGGAACGAAACCCCGCTGAGCGCGTCTCCGGAGCGCGGGTAGGCCTTCGAGACGTCTCTCAGCGAGATCATGTCGCGACGGCCCGCGCCGCGCAGAACCGGGCGCAGAGGTCGATCGCGGCCCGCATCGCTCCCGGGTCCGCGACCCCGCGGCCGGCGATGTCCATGGCCGTGCCGTGATCCGGAGAGGTGCGCGGGAAGGGAAGTCCGGCCGTCACGTTCACGCCTTCGTTCATCGCGATCGTCTTCAGCACCGCGAGGCCCACATCGTGGTAGGGCGTCACGACGAGGTCCGCCTCCCCCGAGATCGCCTTCAGGAAGACGGTGTCCCCGGGAAAGACGCCGAGGATGTCGAGCGCGGGGTCGGCAGCGAGCCGGGCGAGCGCCGGCGCGAACACTTCGATCTCCTCGTCGCCGAACAGCCCCCCCTCGCCCGCGTGCGGATTGAGCCCCGCGAAGGCGACGCGGGGCCGTTCGATCCCCCACCAGATGCGCAGGGCTTCGATCGCGATCCCGGATCTGCGCGCGAAGAGGTCCGCGTCGAGCACCGAGGGGACGTCGCGCAGGGGAAGATGCGCGGTGAGGAGCGCCAGGCGCAGGGACCCGCCGAGGGGGGTGCGCTCGGCGGACATCATCATCGTGACCTCGTGCGCTCCGGCCAACTCCTGGAGGAACTCCGTATGCCCCGGGTGCGCATACCCCGCGGCCCGCAGGGCGGTCTTGCTGATCGGAGCCGTGACGATCCCGTCGATCTCCCCCGTCCGCGCCAGCGCGACCGCCCGTTCGATGGCCCGCGCCGACAGCAGGCCCGCGAGCCTCTCGCCGCCCGCGGGGTCCCAGTCTCCCACCGTCTCCCGGGGCACCCCCTCCAGGCGGTCCTCCACCTCGCCGAGCGACCGCGGCCCCACGAGGACCGCTTCGATCCCGTCCGCGGCCGAGAACGAGGAGAGCGCCGCCGCGGTCACCTCCGGCCCGATCCCGCGCGGATCCCCCAGCGTGATCCCGAGGCGCGGCATGTGGGTCATCCTCCTCAGAATCTCACGTCGATGTACGTGTTGGTACGGACCTCCTGGAGGATGATGTCGATCTGCTTGCGGGTCCGGAGGCTCTGCCGGATCTGCACCCGCACGTCGTTGAGCTCGATCGGGCCCTCGGGGCGGAACGTCAGGACGTGGACGAGCCCGAACTCGGTGGGACCGCCGCGCTGCATCGGCAGCGGCCCGTACACCGTGCCGGGCGTCGGCTCGGTGAGTCCGGATTCGGCGCCCGCGCCCGTGAACTGGCTGACCAGGCTCGCGAGCGCGATGTCGTCGAAGCGGATGGCCTCGTCGGCCACCCGTCCGCGGAACAGGGCCACGAGCCGCTCCGGGTCGCTGCCCGCCCGCAGGCTGTCCGCGATCTGGATCGCGAGCGTCCGGGCCTCCTCGATGTCGTCGTCCGTGATCTCGGGGCGCAGGAGGATGTGGCGCAGAAAGCGCTCCGCCCCCCGCTGGCGCTCGATCTTGATGAAGTGGAGCCCGAACTGGGTCTGCACCGGTCCCACCGTCTGGCCGGGGCGCGCCCCCCAGGCGGCGTCGCCGAACGGCTTCACGAGCAGGTCGCGGTTCATCCAGCCCAACTCGCCGCCCTGCTCCCTGGTGCCGTCGTCGTCGGAGTGCCGGCGGGCAAGGACCGAGAACTCCTCGTCGTTCGCGAAATCGTTCTGCACGCGAATCGTGCGCGCGAGGACGCTGTCCCGGGCGGCGCCGCTCGGATTCGGCGTGACCACGAGCCGGTTGAACGAGACGAGCGCCGGCCGCGGCGGCTGGTTCTGCGCGAACTCCTCGAAGGCGGCTTCGACCTCTTCCTCGCTGACGATGACCGGCGGCAGATCCGAACGTTGCTCGAGTTCGATCCGGTAGGCCTGGCGCATTCCCTCGGCCTGCGCCTGCGAGCGCTGCATCTGGCGGAACTGGAGCATGTTCATGCCCGTCTCCTCCACCGCCAGCATCATCTCCTCGTCGGTGGAGAAGTTGGCCCGCGTCTCCGCGAAGTAGGCGTCCGCCATCTCCGTCACGCGGCCCTCGGGCACCGTGACGCCCGCGTTCCTCGCCTGTTGAAGGAAGATGAGATCGTCGATCATCGCATCGAGCACTTCGCGGGCGAACGCCTCCCAGCCCTGGGTCCCTTCGAGCGGAACTCGCGCGCCGCGGGCCTGCAGCTGGTAGAGCGTGACCTGGATATCGGACATGAGGATCGCCGTGTCGCCCACCACGGCCACGATCCTGTCGAGCGACGCCACGCCGGAGGGAAACTCCGTTGCCGCCACGGTGTCGGGCGCGGCGGGTTCGTTCTCCTGCAGCCCGGAAAGCGGTGCGCCGAGGGCGAGCGCCGCCGCGAGCAGGCAGGCCCCGGCCCGGAAGGCCTTCATTCCACCATTGATATCGATCACGCTAGACTCCTCCGGCGGCCGCCGGAACTCTGGTCTCCTTCGCCTCCGCGCGCCCCGGCGCCGCCAGGATCCCCAGGGCCTCCGCCAGCATCGGCAGGAGGGGCTCCGTTCCCGCCCGTCGCAGGACCAACGATAACGGTTCCAGCCGCCGCACTTCAACGTGCAACTGGCGGTCCGCGAGCGCGTTCGTGAGCAGCCTGAGCTGCGGCGAGGCCGTCGCCTCGAACGAGATTCGGGCGTCGTCGTCGGACGCCCGGATCCAGTCCGCTCCGATCGCCGCCCCGAGAATCCGGAGTTCCGCCGCCGCGATGAGACGCGCCGCCGGGGGCGGAAGGCGGCCGAAGCGATCCTCGAGTTCCGCGCGGAACGCCTTCACCTCTTCCCATTTGGTGAGACGCGAGAGACGGCGATAGAGATGCATCTTCACCGGCGACCCGGCGACGTAGGCATCGGGGAGGAAAGACTCCCCATCCACGGAGACCCGGGCGCGCGGCGCGGAGTCCGGCGATTCTCCCCTCAACCGCCGGAGGGTGCTCTCGACGAGCCGCTGCCACGTCTCGATCCCCACCGCGGTGGCGAAACCGCTCTGCTCTCCGCCCAGGAGGTTCCCCGCCCCCCGCAGCTCGAGGTCCTTGAGCGCGACCTCGTATCCCGAGCCCAGTTCCGTGTGGTGCTCGAGCACGCGCAGCCGCTCCGCCGCATCGGGCGCGACGTCGGAGGGGACGACGAGATAGCAGTAGGCGCGGCGGTGGGAGCGGCCGACCCGGCCCCGCAACTGGTAGAGCTGGGCGAGGCCGAAGTTGTGGGCCCTGTGGACGATCATCGTGTTCGCGGACGGGACATCGAGCCCGTTCTCGATGATGGACGTGCAGATGAGGAGGTCGATCTCGCCGCGGACGA
The DNA here is from genome assembly GCF_965208695.1 of Candidatus Palauibacter irciniicola. Classification (GTDB taxonomy): domain Bacteria; phylum Gemmatimonadota; class Gemmatimonadetes; order Palauibacterales; family Palauibacteraceae; genus Palauibacter; species Palauibacter irciniicola. The sequence goes on along the minus strand of NZ_OZ242352.1, from coordinate 2,210,357 downwards.
AGCGGTGCATGACGTCCTCGAGTTCGCGCTCCGGCATCTGGCCGTGCGCGATGGCGGCCCGCGCCTCGGGCATCAGTCTCTTAACGCGGCTCGCGGCGGCGTGGATCGTCTCGACGCGGTCGTGGACGAAGAACACCTGGCCGCCGCGGTCGAACTCGCGGCGCAGGGCCTCCTCCAGGATCCCGTCATCCCAGGACAGCACGTGCGTGATGATCGGCATGCGGTTTCGCGGCGGCGTGCGAATCGTGGAGAGGTCGCGCAGCCCGCCGAGCGCCAGGTGAAGGGTCCGGGGGATGGGCGTCGCCGTGAGGGTGAGGACATCCACCGTCTCGCGGTACTCCTTCAGCCGCTCCTTCTGGCGAACGCCGAACCGCTGCTCCTCGTCCACGATGAGGAGGCCCAGGTCGCGGAATCCGACGTCGCGCGAGAGGAGCCGGTGCGTGCCGATGACGATGTCGACGGTCCCGGCTTCGAGCCCCGCGATGACCTTGCGCTGCTCGCGCGGGGTGCGGAAGCGCGACAACCCTTCCACGTGCACGGGGAAGCCCGCGAGGCGCTCGCGGAAGGTGGCGAGATGCTGGTCCGCGAGGATCGTGGTCGGGGCGAGCACGGCGACCTGCGCGCCGTCCTGAACGGCCTTGAACGCCGCGCGGATCGCGACCTCCGTCTTCCCGAAGCCGACGTCCCCGCACACGAGGCGATCCATCGGGACCGGCGCCTCGAGATCCCGCCGGACCGCCTCCCAGGCGGTGAGTTGATCCGGTGTCTCGTCGTAGAGGAAGGCGGATTCCATCTCGCGCTGCCAGGGGGTCTCCGCCGGGAAGGCGCGTCCGGGCGACATCTTGCGCCGCGCGTAGAGCTGGAGGAGTTCGACCGCCGTGGCCTCGATCGCCGCGACGGTCCGGTTCCGGAGCTGCTTCCACTTCCGCCGGCCGAGCTTGTGGACCGCGGGCGGCCGGGCGTCCGAACCGGCGGCGCTCCACCGTTCGATGAGGTCCAGCCGATAGTGCGGGAGTCTGAGGATTTCACCGTCGGCGTAGCGGATCTCCATCGTCTCGATCGTCTCGCCGCGCACGTCGACGCGCTCCAGGCCCATGTAGCGGCCGATCCCGTGCTCCATGTGAACCACGTAGTCGCCGGGTTCGATGGACGCGATGGATTCGATGGTGGCGGCGCCGCCCAGCCGGACGCGGTGGCGGCGATACCGGCGCCGGAACACCTCGTGATCCGTGAGGACGAGCAGGGTGCCGGGGACGCCGACCCTGAACCCGCCGCTCAGCGATCCGATGGCGAGGGCGACCTCGCGGGCGAGCGCCGCGCCCCCGCGTTCGGTGAGGATCTCCTCCAGCCGCTCGACCTGGCCGTCGTTGTCGCAGAAGACGATGAGGCGTTCGCCGCGGGCCCGCGCCGTGCCGATCTCGGCCACGAGCCGCTTCATGTCGCGGTCTATGGAGGGCGGAGGCTCGACCGGAAGCCGAAGCGCGGCCGGCGGGGCCTGCTCCGGCGCCGTGAATTCGAGGAGGCGGAAGGCGGCCAGCCGTCGCTCCGCCTCGGAAGGCGGGAGGACGAGGGACTCGGCCGGCTCCGCGCCGGCGCCGACGCGCTTCCTCGCGTCCCGGACCTCCGTCCACAGGCGTTCGCGGGCCCGGACGCCCCCTTCCGCGTCGAGGACCAGCGCGAGCGCCGTCGGAGGCAGCGTCTCGAGGAGGGCACGCCGCTCCACGTCGCCCGCCGTTTCGGAGCCCTGCAGCGCGATCGGAAGGACGTCCACGCTTTCCAGGGTTTCGGTCGAACGCTGGGTGAGCGCGTCGAAGCGCCGCACCGACTCCACCTCGTCGCCCCAGAGTTCGATCCGAAGCGGCGCCGGATGTCCGAACGGGAACAGATCCACGATCCCGCCGCGGATCGCGTAATCCCCGACTTCACGCACCGTGTGGGTCCGGCCGAATCCCATCTCCTCCAGGCGTCGGCCGAGTTCGGCCAGGGGGCGCTCGGCCCCGCGCCCGATCGTGAGGGCGAGGCTCGTGCCGGGGCCGACCGGGATCGGCGCCCGCTCGGCGAGCGCCCGGGCCGTCGTCGTGAGGATCCGGCAGCGCCCGCCGAGCAGCGCGCCCATCGCCTCCACGCGCTGGGCCTCGATCTCGATGTGCGGGTCCGCATCCTCGTACGGGAGGGCCTCTCGCTGCGGATAGCAGCGGGCGCCCGCGGCCCCGAGCGTGCGGAGGTCCTCGTGGAGCGCCTCGGCCCGCTCGGGCGTGTCGGCGATGAGGACGATGGGTGCGCCGACGGCCAGATCGTCGAGCGCGAGCGCGAGCGCGGCGGATCCCGCCCCCGGGAGCGGGTGGACGAACGCACGGGCACCACGCCGCGAGAGCTCCTCCGGGATTCCGGCGGCTCGCACGACTTGGAGGAACGACCTTCGAATCAGTTCGACGCGCCCGATGTCACCTCGCTCCCTTCACCGTCCGCGCTCGGGCGGCGCGACCGGCCCGGCGTCGCCAGGTACAGCTCGATCCCGATCAGCGCGAGCGCGAGCGCGATCAGCCAGGGGGCCATGTCCCGGCCCCTCCGGGCGCGGAAGATACCGTCTTCCCAGGCGCTCGCGTCGGGGCCCGCCGTGAATACCGGCCGGCCGGCGAACAGTTCCTCCAGTTCGCGCCGTCCCATCGGGGTCGGATCGGCCTCCTCTTCCGGCACGTTCGCCGCGAAGTGCGTTTCCGCGACCGCCCCGTCGCTCCCGGTGCCCCGGACCGCATACACTCCCGCCCTCAGCGGCGTAAACTGCGCGCCGCCCTCCACGGCGCGCACCGTCCCGTCGGGAGACTCGACCTCGCCTGCCCACTCCGGGAGGGTCAGCGGCCGTCCCGCGTCGAAGTCGGCGAAGGGCCAGGTGGCCAGGTGCGACCAGTGCACGAGGAGCGCTTCGAGGAAGGGGACCATGGCGGGATGCGCCGGGAGATCGCTGGCCGTGGCCGTGAGCGGCGAGGCGAGGATCAGCGCCATCCGGTCGTCCGAGTCCGTGCGGATGAGCCACGGTTCTCCGTCCTCCGTGCGCAGCAGCGCCGTGTCGGCGGCCGACCCGCCGCCCGTCGTGCGAAGGAGGTAGCGCTGCCGGACCCGTACGCCCGAGAGCGAGAACGCGGCCTCCGGCTCCGCGAGTCCGAGATCGCCCGATCCCGCGTCGACGCGTGCCTGCCAGGCGATCCCGACGGAAGCCAGCCCCTGATTGAAGGCCGCCAGGTCGACCGGGTCGGCGGGCGGAACGAAGATGACGGTCTCCGCGCCCTCCCACGGCGCGCCGACGCTCACATCCCCATCCACGACCGCGACGGCCCCGTTTCCTCCGGCTCCCAGCCGTCCTCCGTCGCGAAGGGTTTCGATCCCGAGGCCGACGAAGCCGTTCGCGTCGCCATGGAAGCGAACCGCGGGGGGAGGCACGACCCGGATCGCGAAGTAGCGCAGGTCATCGGCCCGCGCGCCGGCGGGGTTCACCTCCAGCCGCCCCTCGTGCAGCCCCGGTCCGAGTTCGGGGAGGCCGAGGATGGCGCTCGCGCCCCACGGGGCCCGGGCCGCACCGGCGAGCCGTCCGTCGAGTTCAAGCCGGATGTCGGCTTCCGCCGCGGCGCCGTCCGGTGGATCCGGCGGGGCGGCCGGCCCGGTCCGGGCGCTCCGCACGATGACGCCGTGCCCGGTGCCCGACGGCGCGGTCGTGCCGCCGGTCAGTTCGACATCGACGAGGGCGCCGTTGGGCTCGTCCGGCGGCCGCGGCGCGTAGGCCACGAGGGGCGCGGCGTCGCTCGCGGCCGCCGGATCGGTCCGCAGAGCGGACGCCTGGAGGTCCGACAGCAACTGGATTTCGCGCCGCCGCCCGCCGTCGGCGGGGAGCGCGGCGGCCGCCCGAGCCACGACGGCGGCCAGATCAGCCGCGCCGTCCGTCGGCCGGAGCTGCCCGAGTGCCGGCGCGGCCCGCCCCGCGGCGACGCCGGCCGCGAGCGGCTCCCCGACGGTGGGGAAGAGCCACACGCGGTCCTCCGGGCGGGCCGCGGCGAGCGCCGACCGGGCAAGCTCCACGAGCGACTCGAACAGGATGCGGTTTTCGTCCAGCCGCCCGACGCTCGCCGAATTGTCCACGATGAGCGCGAGGTCCGTCGGCTCGTGGTCGCGGGCCCCGCCGCGTCCGATGAGCGGCCCCGCCGCGGCGAGCGCGAGCGCGATCAGGAGGCCGATCCGCACGGCGAGCAGCAGCAGGTCCGAGGCCGCGAGCGACCTCGAGCGCGCGTCTTCCGCGCGGCTGAGGTAGCGGAGCGCCGGGAAGGACACGCGCCGGTCGGTCTGGCGGCGCCGCAGGTGGAGGATGAGCGGCACGGCCACGCTCAGCCCGAGCGCCAGCGCCGACAGGTAGAGGAAGCTCAAGCCAGCCCGGCTCCCGTCATCCGCCGGCCCGCCTGCGCATGAACTGCCTCAGCGCGAGCCCGATGGGAGTGTCCGTGGTGAGGAGCGCGTAGTCGGCGCCCCACCGCAGCGCCTCCTTGCGCCAGCCATCGACCGCCGCCTCCACCGCCTCGCGGTACTGCCGGCGAAGCGCCGCGGAGTTGGCGCCCAGTTCCTCGCCCGTCTCCGGGTCGAAGAAGATCGCCTCCCCCTCGGCCGGGAGTTCCCGCTCGCCCGGGTCCATGATGTGGAACAGGATCACCTCGTGGCCGCGGTGCCGGAGATAGCGCAGGGACATCCGCGTCGTCTCCGGGTCCACGAGCAGGTCCGAAATGAGCACGACGAGACCCCGCCGCTGAAGCCGGCCGGCGATCTCCTTGAGCGCGGAACCCGCATCGGTCCGGCCATCGGCGGACAGGCGCGTGAGCTCGCCCAGCAGCCGGCGCCAGTGGCGGCGCGTGGTGCGCGGCGCGATGTGCGCCCGCAGCGCCTCATCGAAGGCGATGAGTCCCGTCGCGTCGCCCTGCTGCACGAGGAGCAGCGAAAGCGAGGCCGCGACCAGCCGCGCGTACGCGAGCTTGGTCGGAAAGCGCTCCCCGTCCGACACCCAGCCCATCGACCGGCTCACGTCGACGAGCAGGTAGGCCCGCAGGTTCGTCTCCTCCTCGTATTGCTTGATGTAGAGGCGGTCCGTCTTCGCGTAGGCCTTCCAGTCCAGGTAGCGGATGTCGTCGCCGCGGTTGTAGGGGCGGTCCTCGGCGAACTCGGCGGAGAAGCCGCGCTTCGGCGAGTCGTGGAGCCCGATGAGAAACCCTTCCACGATGTGGCGCGCCACGAGTTCCAGGTGCGAAAGGCCCACGATCTCGCGCGGACTCGCGAGGTCGAGGCGCTGCCGGGAAGCGTCGAGAGCGGAGGTGAGAGTTGCGGTGCCTTCGGTCATCGGAAAAGACTAGCTCCACTTGGCGGAGCCCCGCCACACGTCGCGGACTCGCCTTCGGTCGAACGTCCCTCCGGGAAGGAAGCGAATGAAAAGGACATGGGTTCTGGCGCTGGCGCTCGCGACCTCCCCCGCGGGAATCTCCGCGCAGGCCGAAGCCGGAGCCGGGGCGGCGACCATCACGGCGGGCGACCTGCGTCTCCGCATCGGCGCCCTCGCGCACGACTCGATGCGAGGCCGGGCGACGCCGAGTCCGGAACTGGACAAGGCGGCACGGCACATTGCCCGTCGTTTCGAGGAGTTCGGCCTCCAGCCGGCGGACGGCGACAGCTACCTGCAGGAGTACCCGCTGACCGCATCCCGGGCCGGCACCCCCGGCCGGCAGTCGATCGAGATCGACGGTCCGGACGGCGGGACGATCGAAGGGTCCGACATCCTCCCCGTTCCGGGTGGCCGCGGGGAGGTCGCGGGTCCGCTCGCGATCGTGACGCCCGGCGGCGCGGACCCGCCCGACGGCGCCGTCGCGATCCTGCGGGTCGCGCCCGAGGACACGCGGCAAGGCCTCGAATCCGTCCGCGGCCTCCTCGATGGCGGGGCGGTCGCCGTCCTGCTCGCCGTCGATGCGCCGGACGACTACTTCGACGGCATCCGGCGCTTCTACGAGCGGGAGCGGCTCTCCGTCGGCATGCCGGAGGAACTCGGCGCCCCGGTCGCGTTCGTCCGGACGCCCGCGCTCCCGGAAGCGCTGCGCGCGGCCCTCGCTTCCGGCGCGGGCACGACCGCCTGGGAGGCGAGGGTGCGCACGCACTCCGAGTTCCGCGAGGAGAGGGCCTACAACACGATCGGCTGGATCGAGGGTTCGGACCCCGACCTCCGGGGCGAGTTCATCGTCTTCACGGCCCACATGGATCACGTGGGCGTGGGGCGGCCCGTCGACGGGGACTCCATCTACAACGGCGCCGACGACGACGCCTCGGGGACCGCGGCGATCATCGAACTCGCGCAGGCGTTCGCATCGCTGGAAACGCCGCCGCGCCGCTCGCTCGTATTCATGACCGTGAGCGGGGAGGAGCGCGGGCTTCTCGGCTCCGGGTGGTACGCGGAGAACCCGCTGTTCCCCCTCGGGGCGACGGTCGCCAACCTGAACATCGACATGATCGGACGGAACTGGCGCGACACCGTCGTGGCGATCGGCGCCGACGAATCGACGCTCGGCGCGACCCTTCGGCAGACGCTGCGGGACCACCCGGAACTCGGGCTCGCGACGATCGACGACCCGTGGCCGGAGCAGAATTTCTATTTCCGCTCGGACCACTACAGTTTTGCGAGGAAGGGTGTACCCATTCTCTTCTTCTTCACGGGTACGCACGAAGACTATCACGGGCCCAACGACGAACCGGACCGGATCCTGTACGACAAGACGGCGCGCATCACGCGCCTCATCTTTCATCTCGGGCGGCGCATCGCCGACGCCGACGAACGGCCCGAGTGGGATCCGGCCGCATACCGGCGGGTTGTAGAAGGCGTCGGTCGCCAGCAGGGGAGTGAGTGACATGTCGGAGCAGGATCAACAGCCGTACGTGATCGTGGAACGCCGGGCGTCCGGGGTCGTCGCCTTCCTCTGCGGCGCCCTGGTGGGCGCGGGCGTCGCGCTGCTGCTGGCGCCGAAGTCCGGGCGCGAAACGCAGGCGGACCTGCGCGAGGGGGCTCGCCGGTTGAGGGAGGGGACGGGCGAGCGGCTCACGGACCTCCGGGAAACGCTCGGGGAACGCTACGACCGCACGCGCGACCAGGTGGAAACGCGCGTGGACGACTTCCGCCGCAACGTCGCCGACCGCCAGCAGAAGGCGGGGGAGGCGATCAAGGCGGGGAAGGACGCGGCCCGACAGGCCCGCTCCGACCTCGAGGCGCGCGTCGCCGAGTCCAAGGAGGCCTACCGCGCGGCGCTGGCGGAAGGCGAGGCCCCGGAGGACGGAGATGAGGCGGCCGCCGCGCCGGAGGCCGATGAGAGCGCCGGGGACGCGGACGGCGGGGCCTCCCGGGAGTGAGCCGTGGGCGACCGCGATGGAATCCGGGTCATCGCCCGCAACCGGAAGGCTCGCCACGACTACGAGGTGCTCGAGCAGTTCGAGGCGGGGCTCGTCCTGCGGGGGGCGGAGGTGAAGTCGCTCCGCGATGGGAAGGCGAGCTTCACGGACTCGTTCGGGCGGATCGACGGCGGGGAGGCGTGGCTCCATAACCTCCACATTCCTCCGTACGACAAGGCGACGATCGATGCCCCCGACCCGGTGCGTCGGCGAAAGCTCCTGCTCAGGCGACGGGAGATCGATCGCCTGCGCTCGAAGACGCGCGAGAGCGGGCTGACGCTCGTGCCGCTGGACATCCATTTCCGGCGCGGCTTCGCCAAGGTCACGCTGGGGCTGGCGCGGGGGAAGAAGCACCGGGACCGGCGGGAAGATCTGAAGAGGAAGACGATGCAGCGGGAGGTCGAACGGGCGAAGAGGGAGGCGGCGCGTGGCGGTTGAGCGGGGCGGCGGCGGACGCGACCGGATCGGCGCGCGGGGGCGGAGCGCGGTTGCCGCCGCCGTCGCCGCGCTGGCCGTGCTCTGCGGGATCCCGGCGGGAATCCACGCACAGACGCCCCCCGAAACGGTACAGGCGGAGGTTTCGGGCCGTACCGTCAGCCTCCCCGTCGCGCGGCACCGGGCCTACCCCGCCGTGGCCGTGGCGGACCTCGCGCTCGCCCTGGAGAGCGTCCTCGACGGGGTCACGCGGAACGGCGTCTTCCTGCACGCCCGCCTCCACGGCGAAGAGGTCGCGTTCGAGGCGGAATCTCCCTTCTTCCGGCACGGGGGACGCGCGGTGCAGCTCGCGAATCCGCCTTACGAGGAAGGCGACGCCTTCTGGCTCCCGGCCGAGTTCGTCACGCGGTGGGTGTCGGAGGAACCGCCGCCGGTCGCCGCCGCGTCCGAGGGGGAGGGGGGGACGGCGCCCGCCTCGACCCCGGAGTCCCCGTCCTCCCCGCCGCCCGCCGACCCGTTGCCGGACCGCGTCGACCCGACGGCGCCGTGGCGCGTGATCATCGACCCGGGACACGGAGGCCGGGACCCGGGAACGCTGGGCGGCGCGAGCTACGAGAAGGATGTCGTGCTCGCGATCGCGAGACGACTGTACGAGGAGCTCGAGGGGCGCGAGATGTTCGAGCCTCACATGACCCGGGAGACGGATGTCTACGTGGACCTCGACGAACGGTCCCAGTTCGCGGTGGACCGGGCCGGGGACCTCTTCGTCTCGATCCACGCCAACGCCGCGGGGGACGAACGGGCGCGCGGGTTCGAGACGATCTTCCTCGGGCAGGCCCGCTCGGAGGAGGCGCGCGACGTCGCGCTGCGGGAGAACCGGGGTCCCGAGGTGGATGACGCGGCGGGTTCGCCGTCCGACGTTCAGTTCATCCTCGCGGGACTCGACCGCACCGAGAATCTTGCGGAGTCGCGGCTCTTCGCCGGGTTCGTGCAGAACTCGATCCGAAGGGCGCGGCGCGGCGGGTCCCCCGACCGCGGCGTCATCCAGGGCCCGTGGTGGGTCCTGCTCGGGGCGCTCGTGCGCATGCCGTCGGTGATCGTCGAAGTCGGGTTTCTCTCGAACGATGAAGAGGAGCGTTTCCTGAACGGCGCGGAAGGACAGGAAGCGATCGCGCGGGCGATCGCGGACGCGATCGCGGCGTACCGCGCAGACGTGCTGCGCCGGTACGCCCCCGCGCCGGAGTCGGGGTGCTGAGCGCCGGCCGCGATGTGGCGGTGGAGCGCGCGGCGCCCGTGAGCCGGCGGGCGGCGCTGCTCTCCACGCGCCTCGTGGCCCGCGATACCTGGTGGCAGGAGTTCGACTGCCCGGACATCGCGGCGGCCGCGCTCCCCGGGCAGTTCGTCATGCTCGGCGTCGGGCTCGACGCGCCCGGGGCCTGGCTCCTCCCGCGTCCGTTCAGCGTCGGCTGGACGGGCCCCGGTGGCGAGGTCGGCATCCTGCTGCGCGCCTACGGCCAGGGCACGCGGGCGCTCGCGACGCTGGAAGTCGGGCAGACCGCGCTCCTGCTCGGACCGCTGGGCCGCCCCTTCGACACGGAGGGCGCGGACGTCGAATGCATCGCGGGCGGCGTCGGGCTCGCCCCGTTCATCTTCCTCGCCGCGCGCGAGGCGGCGGCGGGACGGCGCGTGCGGCTCATCTACGGCGAGCGCGATGCCGGAGCCGTCTTCGACCCCGCGCTCATCGCCCGCCTCACGGATCACGACCCGGAGGTGTTCACGGAGGACGGGACCGCCGGCCGGAAGGGCCTCGTGACCGCCGGCCTCGACCCGGCGTCGAGCGCGCTCCTCCTCGGCTGCGGCCCCACGCCCCTCCTGCGGGCGCTCGCGGCCTTCGCGCGGGAACACGGCCGCCGGCTCCAGGTCTCCGTGGAGGAGCACATGGGCTGCGGGATCGGCACCTGCCAGGGGTGCGTCGTGCGCGCGGCGGACGGGAGCTGGGTGAAGTCGTGCATCGAGGGCTCCGTCTTCCCCGCGGAGGAACTCGACTGGGGGGAGATCTGACCTCGGCCGCGGCGTCCCCGGGCCTCGTCCAGCGCGTGTTCGGGGCGGAGTTCCCGAGTCCCGTGCTCCTGGCCTCCGGCACGTGCGGTTACGGGCAGGAATACGCGGATCTCATCCCCCTCGATGAGATCGGAGGGCTCGTCACGAAGGCGGTGAGCCTCGAGCCCCGCCCCGGGAACCCGCCGCACCGCGTCGCGGAGACGCCCGGCGGGATGATCAACGCGATCGGCCTCGAGAACCCCGGCCTGCACGGCTTCATCGCGGAGAAGCTCCCCTGGCTGCGCGAGCACCTCCGCCGCGCGCAGGTGTTCGTGAACGTCGTCGGGCACTCGGCGGAGGATTTCGCCGCCGTCGTGCGCGGACTCGACGAAGAGGACGGCTTCCTCGGGTACGAGATCAACGTCTCCTGTCCGAACGTGAAGGGCGGCACGATGTTCGGCACCGACGAGCGGGCGCTGTCCGACCTCGTGGCGCGGCTTCGCGCCTGCACGGAGCGGCCGCTCGTGATCAAGCTCACCCCCAACGTCCCCGACGTGGGCGACTTCGCCCGCATCTGCGAGGAGGCGGGGGCCGACGGTCTGAGCGCGATCAACACCTTCCCCGGGATGGTCGTCGACATCGCCCGGCGCGAACCGCTGATCGGCAACCGGTCGGGCGGCGTGAGCGGCCCCGCGATTCTCCCCATGGGCGTCTACGCCACGTGGCGGGCGCGGCAGACGTGCGGACTTCCGATCATGGGCATCGGGGGCATCCGCAACGCCGAGGACGCGTTGCAGTACATCCTCGCCGGCGCCTGTCTCGTCCAGGTCGGGACGGCTTCGTTCGTCGATCCGGGCGCGGCGGTGGATGTCCACGAGGGGATCTCGAAGTACCTGACGGCGAACGGCATCGCGCGCCTCGAGGATCTCGTGGGCGCGCTCAGCGCCTGGCCGGGCAGCGGACCCGCGATTCCGGCCGGCTGATGATTCCCGGCAAGGCCCTGGTCGACCTCGCGTCGGCGCTCTTCATCGAGTGGCACGGCGAACCGCCGGTGGACATCCGTCCGGTCGACGCGGACGGCTCCGCCCGCAGCTACTGGCGCCTCACCGCCCCGGACGGGGCGTCCGCCGTGGGCGCCCACGGGCCCGACCCGATGGAGAACCGGGCCTTCCTCTCGTACTCCCGCACGCTGCGCGAACTCGGACTGCCCGTGCCGGAGGTGTACGGGGCGGACGAGAAGTCCGGCGTGTGGCTCCTCGAGGATCTCGGCGACACGACCCTCTTCGATGCGATCAAGGAGGCGCGCGACCCGGGATCGGACGCCTTCCCCGACGCCGTCCTCCCCCTCTACCGGCAGGTGCTCGAGGTTCTGCCGCGCTTCCAGGTCGAGGGAGGGAGGCGGATCGACTTCCGCCGGGCCTATCCCCGGGCGGCGTTCGACCGGCAGTCCATCCTCTGGGACCTCAACTACTTCAAGTACCACTTCCTGAAGCTCGCGCACATCCCGTTCAACGAGGCGCACCTGGAGCGCGACTTCTCGCGGCTCGCGCGCCACCTGCTCGCCGGCGACCGGTCCTGGTTCCTGTATCGCGACCTCCAGTCCCGCAACGTGATGGTGCGGCAGGGGGCGGAGGGTCCGGAGCCCTGGTTCATCGACTACCAGGGCGGACGGCGCGGGGCGCTGCAGTACGACGTGGCGTCGCTTCTCTACGACTCGAAGGCGAACCTCGCGCGCCGGCACCGGGAGGCGCTGCTCGATCACTACATCGGCGTCCTCGAGTCGCACGGGGTCGCGCGGCGCGACGAGTTTCTCGAACTCTGGCCCGGGTATGTCCTCGTGCGACTGTTGCAGGCGCTCGGGGCCTACGGATACCGGGGGTTCTTCGAGCGCAAGCCGCGCTTCCTGCAGAGCGTGCCCTACGCGGCGGAGAACCTGCGGGGGTTGCTCGAGGCGGGTCTGCCCGTGGACATCCCCGAACTCGAGGGGGCGCTGCGCGCGATCGTCGAGCGCTGGGGCCGCAAGGCGGAGCCGTCGGCGGTCGAGAGAGGGCTGGAGGTGACGGTCTCGAGCTTCCGGTATCCCGGCGGATATCCGGCGGACACCTCGGGGCACGGCGGTGGGTACGTGTTCGACTGCCGGGGGCTCCCGAACCCGGGCCGGGAGGAGGCGTACCGCGACCTCACGGGTCTCGACGAGGAGACGATCGCCTTCATCGCGGCCCGGCCGGAAGCGCAGGAGTTCTGGGAACGAGTGCGGGGGATCGTGGACGCGCACATCGCGAACTATCTCGACCGCGGGTTCCACAGCCTGAGCGTGAATTTCGGGTGCACGGGGGGACAGCACCGCTCGGTGTACATGGCGGAGCGGCTGCGCCAGCACCTCAGCGTGCGCTTCCCGGACGTGCGCGTGGAGATCACGCACCGGGAATCGGCGGACTGGCCGCGCCGTCCCGCGCCGGTCTGAGCCGTGGCCAGGGGCTGCTTGAGCCGGAGGACAGGGGCGGACGCTTGGAGGCGATGATCTTCGCCGCCGGCCGGGGACGCCGCCTGCGGCCGCTGACGGACGCGACGCCCAAGGCGCTCGTCGACTTCGGCGGCGTCCCGCTGCTGGAGCACGTCGCGGGGAACCTCGTCGCGGCGGGAGCGCACCGCCTGATCGTGAACGCGCACTATCTCGCCGAGCAGGTGGCGGCGTGGGCCGAAGCGTCGTCGCTGGGCATCCCGGTGTTCGTGTCCCGGGAAGACGAGGAGTCGCCCGCGCCCCTGGACACGAGCGGCGGACTCTTCCACGCCCGGTCGCTGTTTGAGGCGCGGGACCCCTTCCTGCTCCACAACTGCGACGTCGTGACCGAGGTCGATCTCGCCGCGCTGTACCGCGCGCACCTGGAGGGCGAGGCGCGGGACGGGCGGTTGGCCACGCTCGCGATCGCCGAGCGGGAGACGTCGAGGCCACTCCTGGTCGACGGCCGCGGCGTGTACGGGCGCGCGAACCGGACGGAGGGGTGGGAGGTCGTGGCGCGCGAGCCGTCGAGCGCGGACGAAGCCCGGGAGTACGGTTTCTGCGGCATCCACGCGTTGTCGGCGCGGGTGTTCGAACGCTACGCGGAAGGAGGCGTCTTCTCGATCATGGATTCGTACATGGACTGGATCGGAGATGGGGAGCACGTCGGCGTGTTCGACGCGACGGGCGCGGCGTGGTACGACATCGGGACGCCCGAGCGGCTGGACGCCGCGCGGCGCGCCTTCGGGGCGGCCTCCGCATGAAGGCGATCCGCATCCGGGAGCCCGGCGGGCCGGAGGTGCTCGAACTCGTCGAGAGGGACGATCCGGTCGCCGGGGCCGGCGAGGTGCGGGTGCGCGTGCGCTGCGCGGGAATCAACCGGGCCGATCTTCTGCAGCGGCTGGGGCGCTATCCGGCGCCGCCGGACGCCCCGCCGGACATCCCGGGACTCGAGTTCGCCGGCGAGATCGAGGCGGTCGGGGCCGGCGTCTCCGGCTGGTCCGAGGGCGACCGCGTGATGGGCATTCTGGGCGGCGGCGGATACGCCGAGCGCGTCGCGGTGCCGGCCGGGCAGCTCCTGCCCGTCCCGCCGACGCTGAACTGGACCGAGGCGGGAGCGATCGCGGAAGTCTTCCTCACGGCGGCGGACGCCCTCATCGAGCGCGGCCGTCTGCGCCCCGGCGAGACCGTGCTCGTGCACACGGCCGGCGGCGGCGTGGGAACGGCCGCCCTGCAACTGGCCCGCGCGAGCGGGGCGGGCGCGATCATCGCCACGGCGTCGGCGGCCAAGCTCGACCGCATCCGCGCAGCCGGGCTGCCGCACGACCTCGCCGTCGACCGCCGGGCCGGCTCCTTCGCCGACGCGGTCGCGCGACACACCGACCGGGCCGGCGCCGACGTCATCCTCGACACCGTCGGCGCCCCGTACTGGGAGGCGAACATGGCCAGCCTCGCCACCCTCGGCCGCCTCGTCATCGTCGGCGTCATGGGCGGCATGAAAGTCGAGGCCAACCTGCGCACCCTCATGGGGAAGCGCGCGACCGTCGTCGGCACCGTCCTCCGCGCCCGCTCGAAGGCCGAGAAAGCACACCTCACGGAGATGTTCGCGACCCGCTTCCTCCCCGGCTTCACGGCCCCGGAGGCCGACCCGTCCCACCTGCGCCCGGTCATCGACCGCGTCTTCCCCCTCGCCGAAGCCGCCGAGGCCCACCGCTACGTCGAGTCGAACCAATCCTTCGGCAAAGTCCTCCTCGACATCGACGCCTGACGCCGGGTCAGCCGCCGCTGACGGCGGGGAGGACGACGACTTCGGCGCCGTCCGGCACGGGGGTGTCCAGGCCGCTGAGGAAGCGGATGTTCTCGCCGTCCACGAAGATGTTCACATGGGGCCGCAGGCGGCCCCGCTCCGTGATCAGGCGGTCGTGGACGCCGGGGTGGGCGGCGCCGAGTCCGGCCAGGATCTCCCCGACCGGGGCTGGTGCGCCGGGGACGTCGACCTTGGAGCGCCCGCCCGTGAACTCCGTCAGCGCGGCGGGCAGCGTCACGCGCACGAGGCCGGCGCCCGGCGTCGCGCCGGTCTGCGTCCCGTCGGGCATCAGCCTCGCCCGGCCGCGCACGCCTTCACGCAGACCACCGGCGGGAGACCCTCGCACACCAGCCCCCACGTCGTCCCGTCGTCGCCGGAGGCGTACACCTTGCCGCTGCGGGTGCCGAAGAACACCTGCCCGGGGGCGAGCGTGTCCAGCGCGTCGCGGAGCACGGTTTCGTACGCGTTCCGCTGCGGAAGCCCCTCGGTGAGCGCCTCCCAGCTCGCGCCGCCGTCCCGGGTCCGGTAGACGCGCAGCTTCGCCTCGGGCGTACACCGGAAGCCGTCCGATTCGAGCGGCACGATGTAGACCGTGTCGGCATCGCCCGGGTGCATCGCCATCGCGAAGCCGAAATCGGACGGCACGCCGTTGGCGATGTCCGTCCACGAATCGCCCCAGTCGTCGCTCCGGTACAGTCCCCAGTGGTTCTGCAGGAAGAGCCGCCCCGGATTCGACGGATGGTGCACGATCTTGTGCACGCACTGGCCGAACTCCGGGTGCTTGTCCGGCAGGAACTCCGCGCGCACCCCCTTGTTGCGCGCGGCCCAGGTCGCGCCGCCGTCGTCGCTGCGGTACGCCCCCGCCGCCGAGATGGCGATCGTCGCCCGCCCGCCCGGCTCGCCGTCCGTGACGATGGTGTGCAGGCAGAGCCCGCCGGCCCCACCCACCCACCGCTCCCGGTGCGGGTGGTTCAGCAGCCCCTCCACCGCCTCCCACTCCTCGCCCGCATCGTGCGAGATGAACAGGCAGGCGGGCTCCACGCCCAGCCGGATCACATCCGGTTCGCGGGCCGACCCCGGCTGGATCTGCCAGACGCGTTTGAGGGAAAGCCCGGAGTCCTCGGGAAACCTGACCGAACGCTCGGCCTTTCCCGACCAGCTCGCGCCGAAGTCGTCGGAGAAGCGCAGCGTCGTCCCCCAGAAGGGACTGTGCGGCGCCGCCCACAGCCGCGACCGGCCGCCCCGGTCGTCGTACGCCATCGCGTAGACTTCCTCTCCCGGGAAGTGGGGGCCGTCCAGCTCCCAGCCCCCGTCTCCCTCTCCGCCGCCGTCGCGCGGCCGCGCCAGGAAGGCGCCCTTCGTCGTTCCCAGCAGGAGCGTGCCGCCCCCGTTTGTCCCGTTTCCGCTCGCCACGGTCCGTCCCTTCGTTGTTCGCACGTCGCTTCGCAACCGTAGTACGTCGCTTCGCAGCCGAAGTTGCGCGCGGCCAATGTACCACGCAGGCGCCACCGGGGTGCGTTGGCCCGCCGCCGACGGGACCGTATCATCCGGCCCATGCAGGTCTGGATCGGCACGAGCGGCTACAGCTATCCCGCGTGGAAAGGCAGCTTCTACCCGGAGGATCTCCCCAACAAGGAGATGTTGTCCTTCTACGGGCGCCGGCTTCAGGCCGTCGAGATCAACAACACCTTCTACCGCATGCCGCGCGAGAGCGTGCTCGAGAACTGGGCCGAGGCGGTGCCCGACGGATTCCGCTTCGCGCTCAAGGCGTCGCGCCGCATCACGCACTTCAAGCGATTGCAGAACGCGGAAGAGGAGACGGAGTATCTCGTGCAGACGGCGTCGGTGATGGCGGATCGTGCGGGCGTCATCCTGTACCAGCTTCCGCCCAACTTCAAGCGGGACGATGAACGGCTCGCGCGTTTCGTGGACCAGCTTCCGAACCCCGGCACGTCGGCCTTCGAGTTCCGGCACGCCTCGTGGTTCGACGAGGTGGTGTTCGACATCCTCCGGGCCCGGAACTCCGCCCTCTGCCTCGCCGAGACGGACGACGGAGACGACGCGCCCTTCGTCGAGACGGCGGACTGGACCTACCTCCGGCTGCGGCGGAGCGCGTACTCCACGCAGGAGCTGGAGGCCTGGGCCGAGCGGCTGCGCGCCTCGGGCTGGGGCCGGGTCTACGCCTTCTTCAAGCACGAGGACGCGGGCGTCGGCCCCGCGCTCGCCGGGCAGTTCACGGAGATGATGACGGAGATGACGGGGCTGACGGAGCGCGCGCACGCATGACCCGGGTCGTCGGCCAACTGCTCCTCATCAACGTCGTCGCCTACGTGTTCACGCGCACGAACCCCGTCCTGATGTCGGAGCTGTGGCTCGTCCCCGCCCAGGTTCTGACCCGGCCCTGGACGCTCATCACCTACCAGTTCCTGCATGGCGGCGTGTCCCACATCTTCTTCAACATGCTCGCGCTCTTCTTCTTCGGGCCGAAGCTCGAGTCGCTGCTCGGGTCGAAGAGTTTCCTCAGGCTGTACCTGCTGGCCGGGATTGTTGGAGCGCTCGTCCACATCCTGTGGACGGTCCCCACGATGTCGCAGGGCACCCTGTACATTCCGATGGTCGGGGCTTCGGCGGCCGTGTACGGCGTGCTCTTCGGCTACGCGCGCTACTGGCCACGCGACCGGGTGATGATCTGGTTCGTCATCCCGGTGCAGGTCCGCTTCCTCGTGATCGGCTTCACCTTGCTCTCCCTGTGGCTGGGCCTGGGCGGCGTCGGCGGCGGCGTGGCGCACTTCGCGCACCTGGGCGGGTTCCTCGGCGGCTGGCTCTACCTGAGGTGGCGGGCCACGCGCTCCGCCGCGGCGCAGTTCCAGAAGAAGGCCGAGAGTCCCGGCGTCCGCATGGGGGAACGGGAGTTGAACGTGAAGTGGGGACGCATCGAGCCGACCGCCCTTCATCCCGTGAACCGGGCCGAATACGAGCGCATCGCCGACAAGCTCAAGGCCGCGGGATGGTCCGCCCTCACCGACCGCGAGCGCACGTTCGTGGAGAGATTCGGCGGAGGTTTCGGCTAGCACGATGGCCGGGCGTGTCCTGTTCCTGCCCGGCGATGGCATCGGCCCCGAGGTCCTCCGCGAGGCGCGACGCGTGCTGGAGGCCGTCGGCGAGGTCTACGGCCACCGCTTCGACATCGTCGAGGCTCCCATCGGCGACGGCGCGCTCGAGCGGTTCGGAGATCCTCTGCCGGAGGACACGCGGGCGCTCGCCGTCGAGGTCGACGCCGTGCTCGTGGGAGCGGTGGGACTCGCGGTGCGCTCCGCGCACGGGACGGAGGTCGACGCCTCCAGAGGGCTGCTGGATCTGCGGCGGTTGCTCGGGAATCACGCGAATCTCCGCCCCGTTTCCGTGCCCGAGGCGCTCGTGGCGCGATCTCCCCTCCGGCCGGAGCGCGTCCGCGGCGTGGATCTCGTCGTCGTACGTGAACTGCTCGGCGGCATCTATTACGGACGTCCCCGCGGGATCGAGGACGGCGTCGCCTTCGACACCGAGATCTATACGGAGGAGGAGATTCGGCGGATCTCCGTGTCGGCGTTCGAACTCGCGCGCACGCGGCGGAGGAAAGTGACGTCGATAGACAAGGCGAATGTCCTGGAGTCGTCGATCTTCTGGCGCCGAATCGCCGAAGGAGTATCCCGCGACTATCCGGATATCGAATTTTCCAGCATGCTCGTGGACAATTGCGCGATGCAGTTGATCCGTGATCCGCGCCAGTTCGACGTCCTGCTGACCAGCAACCTGTTCGGCGACATTCTGAGCGACGAGGCGGCGGTGCTGGTCGGGAGCCTCGGCATGCTGCCGTCGGCGAGTGTGGGCGGCGACATCGGTCTCTATGAGCCGGTCCACGGTGCGGCGCCGGACATCGCGGGGCGGGGGATCGCGAACCCCGTCGGCGCGATCCTCTCCGTCGCGATGATGCTCGACCTCACGTTCGCGCTGCCGGACGAGGAGGGCGCCGTGCGGGCCGCCGTGAACCGCGTGCTCGAGGACGGATACGGCACCGTCGATCTCCACGCCGACGGGGGCCGGGCGCCGGTGTCGACGGCGCGGATGGGGGAGTTGATCGTCGGAGCCCTGGGCACGGTGGGCAAAGCGGACCAGTGACGCCTATCTTTCCGGCGGTCGCCGGGGGCATCCCGATTTCGCGGGATTGAGAGCGTACCCCATGAACCTGATCCGGCTCATACCGGCGTAGGGAGCGCGGCCCGCGCGGGGTAGCGTCCCCGCCCGGCGTCGACCATCCCCCGTCCGGCGACGACGCGGGTGTGCCGGAGAAAACGACGCCGGTCATGATCGATCCGGACCCTGCCCTCGCCACTTCGGCTCCGTACGAAGGCGCCTTCCCCAACTCCACCAGAGTCTTTGTGGATGGCCCCGGCGGCCTTCGCGTCCCCGTGCGGGAGATCGCGCTCTCCGGCGGCGAGCCGCCCCTGCGCGTCTACGACACCAGCGGTCCGGGCGGGTGCGACGTGCGGCACGGCCTGCCGCTCCTCCGCGACGCCTGGGTCCGTGCCCGCCACGTGCGAGAGACCGGGCGCTCCGCCACGGTGGTCCGCGGGCGGCGGGACGACGCCATGGACCTGCCCGCGACGCTCGTCCGCGAGACGCGGCGGGGGAACGGCCCCGTCACCCAGATGCACTACGCGCGCCGGGGCGAGATCACGCCCGAGATGGTGTTCATCGCCGTGCGGGAGGGCATGGACCCGTCCTTCGTGCGCGACGAGGTGGCGCGCGGCCGCGCCATCATCCCCGCCAACATCAACCACCCGGAGTTGGAGCCGATGATCATCGGCCGCGGCTTCAAGGTGAAGATCAACGCCAACATCGGGAACTCGGCCGTCACGTCGTCCATCGAGGAAGAGGTGGAGAAGCTCCGCTGGGCCACCCTGTGGGGCGCCGACACCGTCATGGACCTCTCCACGGGCCGGAACATCCACGCCACGCGGGAGTGGATCCTCCGCAACTCCCCCGTCCCCATCGGCACCGTGCCCATCTACCAGGCGCTGGAGAAGGTGGGCGGCGTCCCGGAGGAACTCACGTGGGACATCTACCGGGACACGATCATCGAGCAGTGCGAGCAGGGGGTGGACTACTTCACCGTGCACGCCGGGCTGCTGCTCCGGTACGTACCGCTCACGGCGGAGCGCGTGACGGGGATCGTGAGCCGCGGCGGATCGATCATCGCCAAGTGGAGCATGGCCCACCACCGGGAGAACTTCCTCTACACGCACTTCCGCGAGCTGTGCGAGATCGTGCGCGAGTACGACGTGTCCCTGTCGCTGGGAGACGGGCTGCGGCCGGGGTCGATCGCCGACGCCAACGACGAGGCGCAGTTCGCCGAACTGCGCACGCAGGGCGAGTTGACGCGGATCGCGTGGGAATACGACGTGCAGGTCATGAACGAGGGCCCGGGGCACGTGCCCATGCACCTGATCCGCGAGAACATGGAGCGGCAGCTCGAGTGGTGCGACGAGGCGCCCTTCTACACGCTCGGGCCGCTGACGACGGACATCGCGCCCGGCTACGACCACATCACGAGCGCGATCGGCGCGGCGACGATCGGCTGGCACGGAACCGCGATGCTGTGCTACGTGACGCCCAAGGAGCACCTCGGACTCCCCGACCGCGACGACGTGAAGGCCGGCGTCATCGCCTACCGGATCGCCGCGCACGCGGCGGACCTCGCGCGCGGACACCCGGGCGCGCAGGCGTGGGACGACGCGATCTCGAAGGCGCGCTTCGAGTTCCGGTGGGAGGACCAGTTCAACCTCTCGCTCGACCCGGTGACCGCGCGCGCCTTCCACGACGAGACGCTTCCGGCGGAGGGCGCGAAGATCGCCCACTTCTGCTCGATGTGCGGCCCGAAGTTCTGCGCCATGAAGATCAGCGAGGACGTGCGCCGCTATGCCCGCGAGCGGGGGCTCGACGACGCCGAAGCGATCGAGCGCGGGTTGAGCGAGAAGGCTCGCGAATACCGAATCGCGGCTGCTAGACGACCTCCGCCCTGGCGCCCGCCGGGCGGACATCCGCTCGAGGCTCCGTGAAGGGTTCCGACGGGGCCGCGTCGGAACCTGGCTCGGACGGTCGATCCGGCGCCGTGCCCTGCCAGGCTTCGAGCGCGGCCTTCTGGAGGCCGACGATGTCGCGCTCCATCCACTCGAAGCGGCCCGCCATGATGTCCTGGGCGATGCGGTAGTCCGCCACGTCGTGGTTCGAGCGGATGCGGCGGAAGAGTTCGCCCACGCGTCGGCGTGACTCGACGGCGAACGAATCGGCGAGACGCGACGGCCTCCCGGGCCTCGTCGCGGGCCTCATCCCCCGCGCGCCGGCGCAGCATGTCCGCTCTCGTGACGGCGGCCGAGATCGCGAACAGTTCCGCGCCGATGTCGATGACGCGGAAGAGCAGTCCCTGGCGCCGCTCGAGCTTCGGCCCGTGGCGGAGCATGAGGTGGAAGATCGTGCGCGCGAGCTTGCGGCTGTTGCGCTCGACAAAGCGCAGGTGCTTCGCCAGCCGCCCGTGGCTCGCGAAGCGCGGCGGCAGGCTCCAGCCGATCCACGTCGTCGGATACCAGGTGGCGTAGAACCACGCGGCCTTCGGCAGGGCCTTGAGCTTCGCGCCGAGGCCGAGCCGCGGGTCGACGAGGTCGCCGGCGATCTGGAGGTGCCGGTCCACGGCCTCGCGCGCCATGAACAGGCGCAGGATCTCGCTCGACCCCTCGAAGATCCGGTTGATCCGGAAGTCCCGCAGCCAGCGCTCGACGGCGACGGGTTCCTCGCCCCGCGCCGTCAGCGAATCGGCCGTCTCGTAGCCGCGCCCGCCCCGCACCTGCAGCGCGTCGTCGACGAGTTGCCATCCCGTTTCCGTGTTCCAGAGCTTCGCCATCGCGGCCTCGAGCCGGATGTCGTAGCCGCCCCGGTCCGCCATCGACTGCGTGAGGTCGGCGATCGCGGACATGGCGTACGTCCGCGTCGCGATCGACGTCAGGTAGTGCGCGATCGTCTCGTGCTTGCCGACCGGCACGCCCCACTGGATGCGCTCCGCGCACCAGCGCCGGCACGCCTCGAGCGCGGTCTGCGCCCCGCCCACCGACGAGGCCGGGATCGTCAGGCGTCCCGTGTTCAACGTGATGAGGGCGAGCTTGAGTCCGCTCCCTTCCTTCCAGAGCAGGTTCTCGGCCGGCACGCGGACGTCGGTGAAGCG
This sequence comes from Candidatus Palauibacter irciniicola, assembly GCF_965208695.1. Classification (GTDB taxonomy): domain Bacteria; phylum Gemmatimonadota; class Gemmatimonadetes; order Palauibacterales; family Palauibacteraceae; genus Palauibacter; species Palauibacter irciniicola. The sequence goes on along the minus strand of NZ_OZ242352.1, from coordinate 2,188,865 downwards.
GATGATCCCGTTCTCGAGCGCCTTCAGCCCCATGAAGTGGCAGCGCCGCACGATCTCGACGCCCGGCCAGTCCCGCTCGACGATGAAGGCGGAGATGCGCCCCGTGTCCGGGTGGCGCGCCATCACGACGTAGAGTTCGGCCAGGGTGCCGTTCGTGCACCACAGCTTCTCGCCGTTCAGGATGAAGGCGGACCCGTCCTCCGTGCGCTCGGCGGAGGTCGTGAGCCGGGCGGGGTCCGAACCCACGTCGTTTTCGGTGAGCGCGAAGGCGCTGACCGCCCCCTTCGCGAGCCGCGGGAAGTACGCCTCCTTCTGCGCCTCGGTGCCGAACATCTTGAGCGGCTGCCCCACGCCGATCGACTGATGCGCCGAGAGGAGGGCGACGACGTTGCCGTCCACGGAACCCACCACGCGCATCGCGTTCGCGTACTCCGTCTGGTTGAATCCGAGCCCGCCGTACTTCTGCGGCACCTTGATGCCGAACGCGCCGCGCTCCGCGAGCGCCCGCACCACCTCGGGCGGGATCTTGCCGTCCCGGTCGATGCCGTCCGAGTCCACCTCGTCGCGGAGGAAGATCCGCAGGTCCTCGGTCCACGCGCGGGCGCGGTCGGAGATGAAGTCGTCCGGGTCCGGATAGGGGTGGATCGCGTCGAGCCGGAGCTTCCCGAGAAAGAGGTTCCGGACGAAGGTTCGCCCCGTCCAGTCCGTCTCGCGGGCGGCCTCGGCGACCTTCCGGGCCTCGGCCTCGCTGACATGGGATCCCTTGTTCGCAGCCGTATGTTCAGACATGTGGATCTTCCGTCTTGTGTGCCTCATATGGGAACGTCGCCGCGAACGCCGGCTTCGACGGCGACTCTCCCGCAAACCTACCCCGCGCCGCGCGTTCGCGACAAACCGGCGGCGCCGCGTTCCCGCCGCCCGGAGAGGCGGGAGGGCGCGGCCGGACGGGTCGCGTTACGCGGACTTTCCGTGATACCCTTGAGCCCTCGAAACGGGCCCCCGCCAGATTCGAAAGGCCGCCGCGAGTGAACTCGACCCCACAGACCCCGCCCGTAGCGCGCCGGGAGATCGTCTCATGGGCGATGTATGACTTCGCCCACTCGGCCTTCGGGACGATCGTCGTGACGTTCATCTTCTCGGCCTGGTTCGCGCGGTCGATCGCCCCCGACGACGTGCTGGGGGGCGTCTGGTGGACGCGCGCGGTCACGGTCTCCGCGGTCACGACGGCGCTCATCATGCCGGTGATCGGCGCGATGGGGGACTTCGGCGGCCTCAAGAAGCGGTTTCTGCTCATCGCGACCATGATCTGCGTCGTTCTGACGGCGGGCCTCTTCGGCATGGGGCCGGGCGATGCATGGATCGCCGCGCTCGTGTTCATCGGGGCCAGCGTGGCCTACGAGTCGATGCAGTCGCTCGCCAACGCGTTCCTGCCCGAAATCTCGACCCGGGAGAACATGGGACGGATATCCGGGCTGGGCTGGGGCCTCGGGTACTTCGGCGGCCTCCTCTGCCTCGTTCCGGCGCTGGGCATGGTCAGCGGCTGGCTGCCGGAGGACGGGGGGCTGAACGTGCGGTCCACGAACCTCCTCGCCGCCGGCTGGCTCCTCGTGTTCTCGATTCCGGTCTTTCTGTTCCTTCGGGAGCGGCAGCCCCGCCGCCGCGCGTCGCTCGGTACCTACGTGCGCATGGGCTTCGGCCGCATCGCCGACACGGCCCGGGACCTGAGGCGCTATCGCCAGGCCGTCCGCCTCCTCGTGGCGCGTCTCGTCTACAACGACGGGCTCGCGACCGCCTTCGCCATGGCGGCGATCTTCGCCGGGGCCGAGTTCGGGATGGAGACGGCGGACCTCCTCATCCTCGGCATCGTCGTGAACCTGACGGCCGGCGCGAGCGCGATCGGCTTCGGATTCGTGCAGGACCGGATCGGCGGGAAGCGCACGATCGCCGTGACGCTCGTGCTGCTGATGGTGGCGATCGCCATGGCATGGTCCGCGCGGGACCTCCCGATGTTCTGGGCCGCGGCCATACTCCTGGGGCTGATGGTCGGGCCGAACCAGGCGGGGAGCCGCGCCCTCCTCGGTTCGTTCGTGCCCGAGAGCAAGCAGGGCGAACTGTTCGGCTTCTACGCCTTCTCGGGCCGCCTTTCCGCCGCGGCCGGGCCGCTCTCCTACGGGCTCATCCTGGGCGCCACGGGCAGCCACAGGTGGGCCATCGCCTCCATCCTCGTGTTTCTCGCCGCCGGGTTCCTGCTCCTGCTGCGGGTGGACGAGGAGGAAGGCGTGGCGCTCGCGACGGCGGAAGGAGCACCGGCGGGCTAACCGCAGGGGCTGCCCGGTTGCGTCGCGGCGTCTCCGGATCGCGGGGAGACGAGGCCGCGGGGTTCGATGCCGCCGCTGATGGTCAGGCCCCAGCCCCCGGCGGAGCGGTCGAGCGCGCCGGACCAGGCGAGGAGCCGGCCGCCCGGCAGGCGGAGGGCCCAGCGGGCGCGCGCGTCGAGCGACCACGGCGCGGCGGATGCGGGGCCGGTCGGGCCGCGTGATCCGGCGAGCTGCTCCTGCCACAGCGCTCCGGACGCGGTGGCGGGGCCGCCCCAGCGCGGCGAGACGGAGAGCGAGAGTCCTTCCTCGTCCGACGGGCGGCCGACGGTCAGGGTGACGGCCAGGCCGCGCTCCTCGTAGCCCCGGGCGGAGTGGAGTACCAGGATCCGGCCCTGCGCGTCGAGGCGAACGGGGCCGCCCGCCGCCCGGAGTCCGCCGGCCACCTCGAGTCCTCTGCCCGTCTGGCCCGCGCCGCCGTCGCGCCGGCCGCTCGCCTCGCCGAACACTTCGAGCGCCAGCCCGCCGAGGCGCATCGACGGGCTCACCTCGATGCCCAGCCGCTGCTGTTCGACCGTCGCGCGCCGGTCGTCGACGGTCTCCGCGCCCTCCCCGGTCGCGAGCCGCGCCCACGCCGCGTCGGCCCGGAGCCCGAACCCGTCGGCGAACCGGCGCCGGACCTCGAGGAGCCCGAGCCCCAAGTCGAGGCGGCTCGTGCCCACGCGGCCCGTCGCTCGAACGTTCTCCGCCGACCCCCATCCGCCGCCCGCCATCGCCCACACCGAAGTGGTTCCGTCCGACCAGCGCAGGTAGGGATGCACGGCCGTCAGCGACGTCTCGAGACGGCCGCCCGCCGTGCCGGCGCGCCAGTCACTTCCGCCGTTACTCCTCGCGACCGCCAAGCCGGCGAGCCAGCTCCCGCCGAGGGCGCGGTCGAGCCCCGCCCAGCCCGTCCGCAGGGTGCCCTCGTAGCCGCGCTCCGCGGCCGGCTCGCCCGCGAACGTCTGGATGTCTCCCTGGCCCCAGAGCCGCCAGCCCGGGCGGCCGCCTTCCCTTCCGCCCCACGCGAACGCGAACTCCGTGCCGCCTCCGCCGCCTCCGCCAAGCCCCCGGAGGTTCCCGGGGCCGCCCACGCCCAGAGCTGCCAACAGATCCGCGGGGTCCCGGGGCCCGGCCGGAGGACCGTCGCGGCCCTCGGCGGCGGCCGCGGCCCACTCCGCCGCCTGCTGCTCGAACGTCCGTCCGGCCTCGGCGAGGCCTCCGCCGCGCAGGTAGCGTGACATCGTCCACCCCGCGAGCAGCCGCTCCGCCGCCGCCCGCGCGCCCGCCTCGTCCAGCGGGATGGCGCGTCCCCTGACCGTGAGCCGCGAGCGCTCGTCCCGGCCGCCCGGTCCCACGCGGCGGCCCAGCGTCATGCGCGCGCTCGCCAGGTGCGCCCGCGCCGTCGCGGCCAGCGTCTCGTCGAGCGCCAGGCGCGCCATCCGGTCGTTCGTGCCCACCGCGAACGTATGCGCGGCCGAGAGCCCGTCCGGATCGCGCGCCGTGACCTCGATGGTTGTGGAACCGTAGCCGACGGGCGTCACGGTCAGCACCGCGCCCGCCACGGTCGCCGCAGCGACGGTCGGATCCGATGACGTGGCCGTGTACGTCAGCGTATCCCCCTCCACGTCCTCGAAGTACGGCGTCAGGTCGAGCGCCGCCGTCGCGCCCCCCTCGTCGAGCGCCTGGTTCGGGATCGTACCCACCGCCACGGGCGCGTCGTTCACCGACGCGACCCGAACCACGACCTCCGCTTCCGCCCTGCCGCCGTTGCCGTCGGCCACCGTGTAGGTGAATCGGTCCGTGCCGTGCCAGTCCGCCTGCGGCGCATACGCGACCCCGTCCGCCCGGGCCCGCGTCGTACCGTGCGCCGGCGGGGAAACCGACTCGATGCGCAGCGCGTCGCCGTCGATGTCGGTGTCGTTCGCGAGCACGTCCACCGTGATCGGCTGGTCCTCGTTCGTCGCCGCCGTGTCGGCCACGGCCACGGGCGCGTCGTTCACCGCCGCGACCCGAACCACGACCTCCGCCACCGCGGTCCCGCCGTTCCCGTCGGCGGCCGTGTAGGTGAACTGGTCCGTGCCGTGCCAGTCCGCCTCCGGCGCGTAGGTCACCCCGCCGCCCGCCATCCGTGCCGTCCCGTGCTCCGGCTTCGACACCGACTCGACGTGCAGCGCGTCGCCGTCCACGTCCGTGTCGTTCGCCAGGACCTCGACCTTGACCTCCTCGTCCTCGTTCGTCGCGGCCGTGTCCGCGGCCGCCTCCGGAGCCTCGTTCACGTTCGTCACGTCGACCGTCACCCCGACCGTGGCCGCCGCCCCGTGCGGATCCCGCGCCCGCACCGTCAGCTCGTACCGGTTCGGCTCCGTCTCGTAGTCCTCGCCCGCGCCCACGTACGACACCGCCCCGTCCCGCGAGCCGACCGCGAACCGCGTCGCGTCGCCCGACGCCAGCGAGTACGTCACCTCATCGCCGTCCGGGTCCTCCGCGTCCACCGCGCCCAGCGCCACCGCACGGACGCGGCCGTCCTCGTTCTCGCGAAGCTCGAACGCGTAAGACGGTTCCCTGAACGCCGGAGCCTCGTTCACCACGTCGATGGGCACCTCGGCATACGCCGTGCCGCCCAACCCGTCCGAGACGTCGACGTTGATCCAGACGGTTCCCAGCTCGGCGGGAGCCACCCAGCGCGCTTCGAACCCGTCTACCGCCCCAATGAAGCTCCCCGCCTGCGCGCTCCACACACACGTCAGCGTGTCGCCATCCGGGTCCGTCGCCACCGCCGTCAGCCGAACCTCTCCGCCCGGCCCCACCCGGCACGGATCGCAGTAGGCCGTCACGGTCGGATCTTCGTTCGTCGGCGTCGTGTCCCAGATCGTCACCTCGACCGAACTCGGGTTCCCGGCCTGCAGCGACGGCGGCAGGCCGCCCAGCGCCACGGTGAACGTCTCGTAGTAGGTATCCTCGTCCTCGGTCGTGGAAATCTTGTCACTCCCGCTCGTCGCGCCCGCCTCGATCTCGATGCTCGAGAGCGAACCGTAGTCGCCCTCGTCCGCCGTGCCCGGCGTCAGCGTGAGGGGGATCGTCACGTCGCTCGACAGGGCCGTGGACACCCGTGCCGTCACCGTCACCGGGAACCCCTCCCGCACTGGGTTCGGCGACGCCGACAGGGTCACCGAGGGCAGGTCATCGTCCCGGATGTCGATGCGGAGCCCAGGACTGCTCAACTCCGGGTTCCGGCTGTCCGCGAAGAGATAGACGGTCTCCCCGTCGTCGTCATCCGCGTCGTCGATGACGCGCAGGGTCGCGGCGCCCGTCCGGTTGCCCTCCGCGATCGTGAACTCGGTCCGCGACAGCGTGTAGTCCACGCCGCGGGTCGCCGTGCTCTCGGCGCCGACCCGCAGCGTCACCTGCGTGCCGCCCGCGGGCGCGGGACCGTCCAGCCTCGCCGAGATCGTGACGTCGCGTCCGCCTTCCGTCGCGCGTCGGTTGGCGCTCAGCGTGAGCGTGGTGGGGATCGCGGGCGGTGGGGGCGGTGGGGGCGGTGGGGGGGTCGGTGGCGGAAGCACGTTGACCAGGAAGGATCGAACGAGGAAGTCGCCGATCCAGAAGTTGATTTTCCCCTGACCGGCGCTGACGCCGGTCACCGTCCATTCCAGACTCTGCCAGTTGTCCGGGGTGACCTGCAGGCTGGCCGGCGCGATCGACGCCGCACCGCGCACGCTCTCCGCACGAATGAGGTGCGGACGGTATTGGCTCAATGCGATCGTGTAAACAATGGAGTCTCCTTCGGTTACAGTCTCGGGATCGACATCGTTGTTGTAGATGGTGACGTTAAACCAGCGGGCGCCGACGCCCCATCCATCGTAGTCCGAGCCGGTGAATGTCTGCCTGATTCTCACCCTCACCTGGTCTTCTCCCAGGACATCGTTGTCGGCCACGCTGAACGAAACGGGTTGTGCGACGCTCCAGTTCGTGGGCGAGAACGTCAGCGACGTGGGGCTCACGGCCACCAGGCTGCCGTCGTCGCTGGCGAGCGTGACCGTGGTGGTCGCGGTCGGCTCCGTCTGCAGGGACACGTAGTAGCTGTGCGTCGAGCCCTCGTAGGTGCCGAAGGCAGAGGTCTCGCTCAGGTTCCCGGGGCTGCCGGTCTGGTAGACGATGCCCCTGTCGTCGTTGTCCTCCACGTCGACGCGGAAGTCCCGGACGGAAACGGAGTCGTAGCCACCTCCGCTCGCAGCGTGCTTGACTCTCGCGAACTTCCAGACACCGGCCATGTCCTCATCGGTCGCCGTCACGGTCACCGTCTGCGGCGAGTTCCAGTCGGTCGTGGTGAACGTCAGGCTCGACGGGTCGACCGTCACCACGCCGGCCTTGTTCCTGCACGAGGCGCCGGCGTTCGCATGGCAGGCGGCGGTGTCATCGACCGCAGTCGCCGATATCGTCACCGTCCCCGTCGGCTGCGTGTTCAGTACGACGGTGTACGAGCCGGTCGAGTCTTCCCGTATGACCGCGTTCTCCGGAGACAGGGTCACGCCCGGATCCTGCGCCCAGGCCCGGGACGCCGGGAGGAGGAGAAGCGCCGCGAAGACACCGACCTCAATCCGCCTCACGCTCCCTCGCGGACGCAGGCTCCTCTGTCGCGGGGATCCGACGGATCGGGGGGGGGGGGGGGGGGGGGGGGTACCGAACGGCTTGCAGGCGTAGGCGTAGCCGGCAGGCCGCACACGCGAACCTCTCCATGGCCGGCCCGGGGACGATCCAGAGAGCGCCGTCACCCCATGGGTCACCCCTCATGCCTGACGGTGGGTCACCCTTCCTGCCTACGGCACTAATCGATAGGCACTTACGGGCGCTCCACAACCACCCAAATGGGGGGGTCGGACAAAGGCGTGACGGTAGGAAGAAGCGCCAGGCTACCGGCTGGAGCGGCCTATGAGGGTCCGATGCTGCGCGGTTCAGATTGCGGCGGGGCGCTCGTGTCTCAGAAGCGGTTGGCCGCGGCGAGGGCGCGGAGCAGGAGGGCGCGCTCGATGGCCGCGGTCGGGGAGGGCGCGTCGGCGAGCGCATCGGCGCGGGCGCGCATGGAGGCGATGGTGACGGTCTCGAAGGCTCCGGGCACGGGTCCGCCATCGGGGCTTTCCGCCGCCACGTCGAACAGGAACCGCACCAGCCGGTCGTCGGGGTCGAAGGGGCGGCCCTGGCCGAGCGATTCCGGCCACAGCAGCGCCGCTTCCAGGTGACGGCGGGCGACCGGGCGGTTCCCGGCCTCCAGTTCGTCGAGCGCGGCCCCGATGTGCAGGAACTCGTACAGGCGGTGAGCCTCGCCGGAGTTCTCCGAGGGTAGGACGCGGGTGTCGGCGAGGATCCCGTTGGCCTCGCGGTACTCGCCCGCCTGGATGAGCCCCCGCGCGTGGATGAGGGCGAGGTTGAAGTCGTCCGGGAAGCGTTCCCGTCCCCGGCCGGACGCCTCGCGCGCCTCGGCCCACTGTCCGGTTTCCTGCAGGTGCCGGACGAGGGAGATGTGGAGGAGGCGGCTCTCTGGATCCACCGCGACGGCGCGTCGGAAGTCGGCCCCGGGATCGCCGCCCAGCGCCCCCGTGAGGTGCGCGCGCGCCGCGTAGGCGGGCCCGTAGTCGGGCTCGTCGCCCAGGGCCACCAGCACTTCGGCCGCCTCGGCGTCGCGGTCGAGCGCCCACAGGTTCAGGCCCAGCAGGTAGCGCCAGCCCCAGTGCGCGTCTTCACCGGCGGCCCAGCGCAGGATCGGCAGCGTCTCGGGGCGGTAGGGGAAGGCGAAGGCGGGATCGGCCCCCGCCCGCAGCCGTTCGGCGTCGCCGCGCAGGAAGGCGAGCCAGGCCGTCCCCACGGGGCCGCCGCCCACTTCGTCCGCCAGCTCCAGCAGGATCGCGGCATCGCCGGGCAGCCCCCGGTTCGCGTAGCCCACGGCGAGTTCCAGCAGCGTCTGCCCCGGGTACTCGCTCCGCATCGACGCGGTGAGGCGCGCCGCTTCGGCTCCGTCCGTCGTCGCCTCGCCGCCGGATCCCTCGGCCCGCGCCGCGAGATAGCGCTCGGCCAGCACGAAGTGGTTCAGCGGGTCCAGTTCCAGAAGCTCCGCCTGCACGCGCGTCGCACCGGCTTCGTCGCCCTCCAGCCGCGCCGCGATCGCGAGCACCTCGCGGGCGGGAATGCCCACGCGATCGTGGTCGAGCGCCAGCGCGGCGTGGCGGCGCGTTTCGGCCATGTCCCCCGCCTCCAGCGCCAACTCCGCCAGCCGGGTGCGCGCCGCGGCCCGGTGGGAGACCGACCGGGCCGCCCAGCCGAACGAGTCGAGCGCATCGGCGCGGCGCCCGAGGGCGAGATACAGGTTGCCGGCGAGGAAGTTGGCCTCCGGATCGTAGGTGTCGAGCTGGAGCGCGCGCCGGGCGTGGGCGAGACCCTCCTCATGGCGGGCCGATCCCAGGGCCAGCGCGCCGAGCCCCAGCAGCGCCTCCCGGTTCCAGGGTTCGGCGGCGAGCGCCCGTTCGTACAGCGTCCGCGCGTCGGCGGGGCGGCGGGCCCGCGCCAGCTCCCTCGCCTCGAACACGAGGCGATCCGTCTCCGGGAGGGCGTCCCACGCCTCGGCGTTCGTCCCGAACGGCCGGGACACCGACGGCTCTCCGCCGAATCCGCACACCCCGGCGAGACCGGTCGCGTCCGGCTGGGAGCAGGCTTCCAGGCGGAGCCGCGGGAGTGACACGCGCCACGGACGCCCGGGCGCGACCTCGACCTCGACCGTCACCGGATCCAGAGCTTCGAGCGCCACCTCCCTGGCGGCGACCTGCTCGCCGGCGGACCACACCCTGACCGTGTCGATCCCGGACCCGAACCCCTGGACCACGACCCGCAGGCGGTCGCTCACCCGTTCGACGTGCATGGCGCCGTGCGGGGAAGCGTCCGTGAGGCCGCCCGTGCCTTCGAGCGGGAACCACCACTCCGTCCAGCGGCTGGCCGAGAGCGGGTCGAACCCGGCCTGCGAGATCGGGTTGCGGTCCGCCCCGGGTTGGTACTGCGCGTGCAGCCGCCCCGCCTGGAACTCGACGTACTGCCCGTCCGTGTCCGTGAGCAGGTCCTCCCAGATGCCCCCCGCCCGCGAGAGCGCCCACAGCCACATCTTGCGACCCGGCATTTCCTCGTGCGGAGCCCAGTGCCCCCAGCCGTAGTCCTCGTCGTGGTAGTAGCCGCCGAAGAAGTCGTTCAGCGCCCCGACGACGTGGTAGGACTTGTGTCCCCCGAACGCGTTGTTGCGGTACAGGGGCAGGAAGCGTCCCTCCTCGTCCTCGGGCCACGGGCGCGCCCGGCCGGAGTGCTCCAGGTAGGCATCGCCGGGCACGAACAGTTCCAGGTCGTCCTGCGCGAAGGCCGCGGCCGTCATCCAGTTGTAGTAGGGCTGCTCCAGCGGGGTCGGGTTGTACCACAGGACGCGCGTCTCGAAGGCGGCCCGGTCCGGCGGAAGCCGGATCTCAACGCGCCACGGCGTCCGCGCCGGGAGGTCGATGGCGCCGACGATCGTGCTCACGCTGCCGTCCGGGTTCTCCCGCACGACGTAGTCGACGGGCGTGGCGGTGGCCGGCGTGTGCCCGATGACGCCGAAGTTGAACTCGATGCCGCCCGAGGTCCACGGGCCGCGCAGCGCGATGTCCCGGAACTTCATCACTTCGTTCCGATAGATGAACTCGTGCCCGGTCGCCTTCACCACGGCCCCCCACACCTTGCCGCCCACTTCCGGAAGGACGAAGACCTCGATGAGGTCGTTCTCCATCGTCACGACCTTCCACTCCCGGGGCTCCGCCGTCGCCGCGTACCCCTCGAACGTGTGGTAGGGGTACAGCCGCCGGTCGGTGGCGAGCACCGGCACGGGGTTCGGATCCGAGAACGGATACGTGTCCAGCACCCGCACCTCCTCCGAGATCCGCGCGCGGGACCCCGGAGCCTCGCACGCGGCCGCAGTCAAGGCGGCGCACAGGATGGCGGAGGCCGGCGCGGCGATCCGCCACTGCCGCAACGTCAATCGGAACACGTCACACCTCACTCGCTTGTTACGATGGCGCCGTTGGAGGCGTCGGCGACGAAGAGGGCGCGGCGTCCGACCCCTCCGCGCGGGGCGTAGAAACCATCGATCAGGGCCTCGATCACGGCCTTCGCCTCGTCCGCGCCGCAGAGCGCGACCGCGCAGCCGCCGAATCCCGCGCCCGTGAGCCGCGCCCCGGCCGCGCCCGCGTCGCGGGCCACGCCCACGATCTCGTCCAGCGCCGGCGTGCTCACCCCGAAGTCATCGCGCAGGCTGGCGTGCGATGCGTTCATCAGCCGGCCGAAGGCGGACATGTTCTCGCCGCGCAGGGCGCGCTCGGCCTCGATCACCCGGCGGCCCTCCGTGGCCACATGCCGAAAGCGCCTCGACAACGTGAGCGGCAGCGACTTCTGCGCCCCGGCCAGGATGGTGGCGAACTCCGCCTGGTCCGCTTCCATCACCTCCAGCCAGGAGGTTCGCCCCACCCGTTCGAGGGCCTCCGCGCACTGGGCGCGCCGTTCGTTGTACAACTCGCGGACCGCGCCCGCCTTCTCCGCGCGCGTCAACGACGAGGCGATGATCCAGCGCCATCCCTCCGGCACCGGCACCGGCGTCACGCGCAGCGGCTCGAAGTCGATCCGCAGCGCGTGCCCCTCCTGTCCGCAGAGAGACGCGGCCTGGTCCATCCCGCCGCCCTGCACGCCGACATGACGCTCGGCCCGGGCGAGGAGCGCCGCCAATTCCAGTGCCTCCACCTGCTCTTCGTTCGCGTGCAACAGCGCCAGCGCGGACGCGACCACCAGGGCGGATGAGGACGACAGCCCCTCCGCCACCGGGACGGTACCCGTGACCGTGCCCCGGATGCCTCGCCTCAGTTCCACGCCGTGGTCGAGCAACCCCCTGGCCGCGGCCCTCACGTAGTTCGACCAGTGTCCCGCGGGTGCGGATTCGGCTGCGCGGTCCAGCCGAAAGGCGAACGGACCATGGGCGGAATCGCCCTCGAGTTCGACCGTCGCGTGCGCCAGCGCCTCGAACTCCAGGTGGATGTGCCGGTCGAGAGCCATCGGCAGCACCGGCAGGCCGTTGTAGTCGATGTGCTCGCCGATGAGGTTGATGCGCCCCGGAGCGGTCGCGACCCCACCGGGCAACGCCTGCGGTGGACCGAAGAGTGACGCCTGCGCCGAGCGGACCGGCTCCGCGTGAACGTGCGGCGTCCAGAGGTCGACCGGGTACGCGCCCGCGTCCGTGAGTTGCCGGAGCGAGACGGCGACGCCCTCGTGGTCGCCGGGGAAGGTGACGCCCTTCCACCCCTTGCCCGCGGGCACCAGGCCGCACCGCGTCCGTTCGGCGACCACCAGGTTGCTCACGGTTTCCGACAGATAGAACTCGTCATCGATCCCGGGCGAGGCCGCGAGGAAACTCTCGAAGCGCCGCGACAGCAACGGCAGGATATCGGGGAAGAAGCCCCACAGGCCCATGCACGCCTGGCTGTCCGCGCCCACGCGGATCGCCGCGCCGGAGGGCGTGCACCCGACGACGTCGGGCCGGACCGCGGAGGCATCGGCGCCTTCGCCCGTCGGCTGCGCGGCGCCGTCGAGGCGCAGGTCGAGGCCCTCGGTCATGCGGAGCAGCGTGCCGTCGGGCTGCTCTTCGCACAGGCCGCGCGACACGCCGCCGAAGGCGGACAGGGTGTCGGCCAGGGAGTAGGTCACCGCGAAGGCACGGATGCCCGGAGGAGGCGCCGCGAGCGCGTGCGCCAGGCGCTCGTACGCGACGCGTCCGTAGAAGTCGTCCGCGTTGCAGACGGCGAACGCGCCCCGGCGACGCAGGGAGGTCGCCGCGGCCAGCACGGCGAATCCCGTGCCCCAGGGCCGGACGCGCCCCGGTGGGGCGAGCGGGACGAGGTCGGGGTGGACGAGACGCTGGCAGGCGAGGGAGAGGGAGATCCCCGCCCCCCGCATCGGACGCAGGCGCGCCTCGAACTCGTCGCGCTGACGCTCCCGCACGACGAGAACGAAATGCCCGAAGCCCGCGCGCAAGGCGTCGTACACGGCGTATTCGAGCAGCGACCCGCCGCCCGGCCCCACCGGTTCGAGCTGCTTTGCGCGACCGAACCGGGTGGATTGCCCGGCGGCGAGGATCACCAGCGTCGGCCGCTCCGGCCGGTCGTCCGACTCCACGTGCCTCATCGCGACAACTCTACCGTCCGCGCCATGGACAGGCGTCGACGGACTCCTCGATCGCGCCCAGCGCGAACAGCGGTCCCCAACTCTGGAACCGGTGCCCTCGCCCCCGGCCGGTGCGCGCGTCGAAGTTCTCGCGGCAGAACCCCGTGCGCCGGAGGTCGGCCAGGAACATGTGCGCCCCCTTCCATGCCAGTTCGCTTGCGAGTTCGTCGAACCCGTACCGTCGCAGTCCCTGCAGCACGAGGTAATTCATGGGCGGCCAGATGGAGCCGCGCCAGTACTGCTGGTCCTCGAACGCGGGGTCGTCGCGCGAGATCGTGGGCAGCATCCACTCGCCCCGGAAGCGGGCGGGGTCCCGCAGCATGGAAACCATGCGCCGCGCGCGCCGCGCCGACGGAACGCCGGCGATGAGGGGAAGGAAGTTCGACGCCGCCACGCGAGGGGAGTGACCTCCGGGGAGTTCGTCCAGGTAGAGCCCGGCGGCTTCGGACCACAGCACCCGGTTCATCGTCGCCACGAGCCGGCGACGCTCCGCCTCCAGCCGATCCGCTTCCGGCTCGTCGCCCAGGATGCGGGCGATCCGCGCCAGGCACTCGAGGTCCAGGGCCCGGTAGCTGCACAGATCGACGGCGGACATGGCGAGGACTTCCCGTTCCGGATCCCACTCCGCCTCCTCCCACAGCGGCAGGTCGTCCTGCCCCGATTCCCACGCCGCCCGCTGGTGGCCGCCCGCAGCCACTTCCCACTCCGGGAGCCGGTCCCGCTCCGGCACCAGCGCCGTGTCCGAGCCCCACGCCAGCAGTCCCGGCGTCAGCCCCTCCCGGCGCGGGCGTCCGTCCTTGTCCGCCACCCACCAGTCGTTCCAGGCGCGGAGCCCCGGCCAGGCCGCCGCCAGCGCGTCCGCGTCGGGGCAGGCGAGGTGCAGCTTCAGCGCCGCGAACGACCCGACCGGGGGCTGCGAGCGATCGGGCGTGCCGCCGAGGCGGCTCCGCCAGTTGGGCACGTTCCCGTTCGGATAGCGCGACTCGAGTCCCGCGAGGAGAACGTCCCACGCCAACCGCCCGGACGCGGTGGCGAGCGCCAGCGCGTTGAAGAAGGAATCCCACCCGAACACCGTCCAGTCGTCGGGCCCCGGCGGCTCCTCCCGTGCGCCGTCCCCCGGCTTCGGGAAGATCCAGCGGCGACCCGCCGGCGCGTACAGGCGCCCCGTTTCGGGCTGGAGGAGGACGTTCCACATCAGATGGTCCGCGACGGCTTCGACCAGTCCTTCCGCGGTCCCCGACAAGCGCGGTCGGCGGCGGTCCCAGTCCGCGCGCGCCTCGTCGATCCAGCGGTCCAACTTGGGCAAAAGGCGCTGGGCGCGGTTCAGAGCGGTCGCGGATCCGGCCGGCGCCTCTTTCGACTCCCACGCGACCACCGTGGCGACGCGGTCCCCCGCCCGAGGCGCGAAGGCGGCGGCCATCTCCACGCCTCCCGGCGCGGCCCGCCAGCCGTCGGACGCTTCCTCCCACGTCGTCTTCCACCCCCACGGATCGTCGCCCGCCAGCTCCACCCGGCCCGGCGCCCGCGCCACCGCCCGCAACGCCACCGCATCGTCGCGGCGCGACCACTCCAGGATGAGCGTGCCCTCCGCAGGGCGGGAGTCGGGCGACGGCTCGGCGGCGAGATCGAACTCCATCCGCGCGTAGCTGCCGTCCGGCGCATGGGGACCGACGCGGGAGACCATCCAGTACCAGTCCTCCAACTCCCGCCGGTCCCCGCTCGGGGTGGTGAAGACGAGTCGGAGGCCGATCCCGTCGCCGGGCCCGGCCGCGAACACGAGCCCCGCCCACCGCCGCGCCTCCAGCGCCCCCACCCGCATCACGCTAGCGGATTCCTTCGAGTTGGATGCCGCGTACGAAGTACCGCTGGGTGAAGAGGAAGAGGAGGGCGATGGGCAGCACGGCGGCGACGCCGGCCGCCATCTGGTAGGGCCAGTGGATCTCGTACGTCGAATGGAAGGCGGCGATCCCCACTTCGACGACGCGCATCTCCATGGAGCGGGTCACGAGGAGCGGCCACAGCAGGTTCTTCCACGCGTCGACGAACGCGAACAGCGCCAGCGTCGCCACGGCGGGCTTCGCGAGCGGAAGGGCGACGCTCCAGAAGATGCGCACGCGCCCGGCCCCGTCCACGCGCGCGGCGTCCTCAAGCTCGCGCGGCACCGTCCGGAAATACTGCCGCATGAGGAAGATGCCCCACACGGAGACGAGTTCCGTCGAGATGAGTCCCTGGTAGGTGTCGATCCAGCCGAGGGCCTCGATCATGAGGAAGCGGGGGATGAGGACGACGACCGCGGGCACCATCATCGTCGACAGGAAGAGCATGAAGAGCCCGTCCCGTCCCGGGAAGTCGAGGCGCGCGAAGGCGTACCCGGCGGTGGCCGAGGTCGCGACCTGGCCGGCCGCCACCGCGGTCGCGAACACGAGCGAGTTCACGAAGTAGCGCCCGAAGGGCTGGACCGTCAGCGCCTCCGGGTAGTTGGACCACCGCGGCGACCGCGGCAGGAGGCTCCCGCCGGCGAACACCTCGAGCTGCCCCATGAGGCTCGTGAGCGCCATCCACGCGAAGGGCGCGGCCATGACGAGGCAGGCCGCGGCGAGCAGGAGTCCGCGCGCCGTCCGGGGCGCGACGGCGCGGTCAGGCATGGGCGCGCCGCGTATCGAGGAAGCGGAAGTGCAGCCACGTGGCGGCGAACACGACCGCGAACAGCATCCAGCTCATCGCCGCGGCGTTGCCGAACTGCAGGAACTCCCACGCCTCGCGGTAGATGTGGTAGACGGCGACGTCGGTGGCGCCCAGCGGCCCGCCCTCGGTCATCACATAGACGAGTCCGAACACCTGGAAGGACCCGATGACGGACGTGACGAGCACGAAGAACAGGGTGTGGCGCAGGCCGGGCAGGGTGACGTGGCGGAAGCGCTGCCACGGCCCGGCGCCGTCGACCCGGGCCGCGTCGTACCAGTCGCGCGGGATCGCGGCGAGGCCCGCCTGGAACACGACCATCTGGTAACCGACGACCATCCAGATGCCGATCGTCATCAGGCTGACGAGGGCAACGTCGGGCGACGTGAGCCACGGGACGGACTCGAGCCCGACGCGCTCCAGGCCCCGGTTCAGCAGCCCGTACCGGTCGCTCAGCAGCCACTTCCACACCACCGCGATCGCCGCCACGCTCGTGATGCCGGGGAGGAAGAGGGCGAGCCGGGCCCAGCGCATGGCGCGGCGCGACCCCCGCGTGAGGAGCGCGAGGGAGAGGGCGATGGCCATCGCGGCGGGCACGTGCAGCGTGAACAGCGCCGTGTTCCCGATCGCCGACCACCACTCGCCGTCGGCGAGCAGCGCCGCGTAGTTGTCGAGTCCGAGGAAGAGCGGCGCGGGGTCGATGAGGCGCCATTCGTGCAGCGAGATCCACAGCGAGAAGACGAGCGGCCCGAGGGTGAAGGCGAGGATGAGGGCCGTAGCGGGCGCGAGGAGGCCCCACGCCGCCAGCGTCCGGCGCAGGGCGCGGGCGCGGGGCGCGAGTTGCACGAGGTGAAGCGCCAGCGCGACCAGCAGGGCGGCGAGCGCGGCCGCGGCGGCCAGCGCGAGGGTGGGCGAGGCGGTGCGCTCGTATCCGAGGAAGGCGAGGTGGACGTCGGCGGTGCGGGCGACGTGCCATGTGGCGCCGTCCGCTTCCACCGTGTACGGCGTCCCTGCCTGCGCGCCGGCGGGTTGCCCGGCCCGGTCGGGCGAGGCGGCGATGGCCGCCGCGACATCGGCCGGCAGGGTCCATGGCCGGTCCGCGGACTCCAGCGCGCCGTCCTCGGCCCACGGGAGGTGCGCGACCCGGGCCGCACGCGCCGGATCCGCGCCGTCCGCCAGGGCCAACTCGACGGCTCGGGCACCCTGGGCCACCGTGGCCGCGCTCAGCGATCGGAGTTCGCGCTCCGCCCACCGCCCGGCGGTCGCCGCCGACAGGGCGACGCAGCCGAGGGCGAGGAGCGCGATGCCCCACGGGTAGCCAGAGCGGGCCGGCCCGCGGCGCCGGCCCGCGGCCCAGCCGGCGATGAGCGCCGCGCCCGCCAGCGCGATGGCGAGGGCGGCGCCGGGGAGCGTGCCCGGGAGGCCGTCCGCGCCGCGTGGCGCGACCGCGATCCACGCGGCGGGGTCGAGCGCACCGGCCTCGTAGGCGTATGCCCCCGCCCCGTCGCCGCCGGCGCCCGCGCCGAGGATCGTCGCCCGCTCGCCGAGCAGTCCGGCGACGGCCCGCGTGCCGCCTTGCGCGCCGCCCGCCTCCTCCCACAGGGCGGCGGCCATGCGCGCCTCGGCTTCCGCCGACGCGGCCCGCACGCCCTGCACCCGGCCGGCGGCGATGGCCACCACCATCGCCAGGCCGGCGGCCAGGACGACGGCGGCGATGGCCGCGAAGGCCGGCTGCCGCGCGCCGCTCACCTCGCGAACTCCGCGTCGATGCGGCGGGCCACGTCCGAGGCGCTCGAGGCCAGGGATTCTCCCCGAATGAGGCGGCGGTCCATGATCTCCACCGCCAGCGCCTCGATGCGCGAGAAGTCGCGCACCCGCGCGCCCCACGTCATCCGCGCACCCTCCACCAGCGCGATGAACGCGGCCTCGACTCCGCTGCCGTCCGCCGCCGCGATCTCCGCCGCCACGTCCAACCGCGAGGGAATGGCGAGCCCCGACCGCGCCCGAATGCGCTGCGCCTCGGGCGAGGCGAGGAAGCCGGCCAGGTCGATGGCCCGGCGCAGGTGCCGCGCGTTCGGCGGCACGGCCCACCCGGACGCGTACAGCACGCTCGTCGCCACAGCCCGCGAGGGATGGTGGGGGATGGGGACGATGGCCAGGTCCAGGTCGCCCGTCTCGACCAGATCGCGGAACACGGGGAGCGTCCAGTGGCCCGAGAGCAGAAACGCCTGTCCGCCCGACGCGAAGCGCGCCTCCCGCGCGGGGTCTCCCTGCTGGACGAACTGCGCGCCGGGGGTGAGGCCGTCCTCCGCCAGGGACGTGAGGAAGCGGTAGGCCTCCAGCGCCTGGGGCCCGTCCAGGTATCCCGCCGCCCCGTCGCCGCCGGGCGCCAGGATGTCGCCGCCCGCCGACCACACGAACGGCACCCACTGGTACAGGTTGCGCGGGAAATCGAAGCCGAACACGTCCTCCCGCCCGTCGCCGTCCGTGTCCGCGACGACCGCCTCCGCGGCCCGGCGGAAGTCCGTCCAGGTCCAGCCGCCCGCCGGCTCGTCGGTCGACGGCGACGCGGGCAGAAGATCTTCGACGCCCGCGGCGGCGAGCACGCCCCGGTTCGCGTACAGGACCATCGGCGTGAAGTCCTTCGGCAGCGCGAACATGGATGCGCCCCGGCGAAATGCGTTCGCCACCTGCCCGAACACGCGGTCCGGCCGCCACCCGAGCGCCTCCACGTACGGCGCGAGGTCCAGCGCCAGCCCGCGCTCCACGAACGTCGGGATGTCCGGCGAGTCCATCAGGTAGACATCGGGCGGACGCCCCGCCGCGATCGAGGTCAGCAGCCGTTCCTCGTATCCGTTGGGAGCCGATTCGAGCACAACCCGTACGCCGGGGTTCAGCGCCTCGTAGCGGTCGGCCACCTGCCGCTCGATCTCGAGTTCGTGCCCGCCGGCCCAGAGGGCCACGCGCAGCACGGTGTCCGACTCGCCGGGCGCGCAGCCGACCGCCGCGAGGCCGAGGGCCGCGAGGGTCACCAACCCGAGGACAGGGCGCGTCACGGCGAGGTCGGCCGGTTCAGCGGTCGCGGCGCCGCCTCCTCGCGGCGGCCATCCGGACCGAACAGGTGGCTGCGCTCCCACGCGACGGAGACGCGCACCCGGTCGCCCGGCGCGACCCGGAGGCCGGGGCCCGCCCGCGCCACCCACGCCGCATCGCCCGGGCCGTCCAGGTGCACGCGCTGTTCGCTCCCCAGCGCCTCGACCCGCAGCACCGCTGCCCGAAAGTCGCCGGTCCCGGTCGGGTCGTCGTCGCCGCCGGCCAGCGCGAGGTCCTCCGGCCGCACCCCGAGCGTCGCCCGGTCGAGGCCCGACGGCGCGTGCAGGGCGAACGGACCGCCCACGAGGCGTCCACCCTCGTCGCGGGCCAGCGGGATGCAGTTGATGGGCGGCGACCCCACGAAGCCCGCCACGAACAGGTTCCTCGGCCGGCGGTACACCTCATCCGGCGTGCCTACCTGCTGGAGCCGGCCCCGGTCCATGACCGCGACCCGCTCGCCCAGCGACAGCGCCTCCACCTGGTCGTGCGTCACGAAGATCATCGTCGTGCCGAGGCGCCGGTGCAGGGCGGCGATCTCGTCCCGCGTCCGCAGGCGCAGTTCCGCGTCCAGGTTCGAGAGCGGCTCGTCGAACAGGAACACGCCCGGATCGCGGACCATGGCGCGTCCCAGGGCCACCCGCTGGCGCTGTCCCCCCGACAACTGGCCCGGCCTCCGCGACAGCAGGTCGGAGAGGCCGAGAGCGGCGGCGGCCTCCGCCACCCGCCGCTCGATCTCGTCGCGCGGCGTGCCCCGCACCCGCAGGCCGAAGCCCAGATTCCCGGCCACGGTCATGTGCGGGTAGAGCGCGTAGCTCTGGAACACCATGGACACATCGCGGGCGCCCGGCTCGACGTCGTCCACGCGCCGTCCCCCGATCCACACCTCCCCGGCGGTGGGTGCGATGAGCCCGGCGATGAGGCGAAGCAGCGTGCTCTTCCCGCACCCCGAGGGTCCCACCAGCACGACCAGCTCTCCCGGCCGGACCTCCAGGTCCAGCGCCCGGACGGCCACGACTTCGCCGTACCGCTTCTCCACGCCGCGCAGCTCCACGCCCTGCGGCGCCCGCGTCACGAGGCCCATGGCACCCGCAGGCCCTCGCCGCGCGGCCCGTCGAACCGCTCGCCGTCCACGGTCGCGCTCACCCGCTCGGGTTCCACGTCGACCGACACGGTACAGCCCCGCGCGGTGACCGGTCCCAGCGACACGCGGACGGGACCGTCCGGCAGCGGCCGCACCTCGATGCCCGCCGCGTCCACGTGAAGGCCGCCGAAGCCGCGCGCCAGCAGGTCGAG
This sequence comes from Candidatus Palauibacter irciniicola, assembly GCF_965208695.1. Taxonomy (GTDB): domain Bacteria; phylum Gemmatimonadota; class Gemmatimonadetes; order Palauibacterales; family Palauibacteraceae; genus Palauibacter; species Palauibacter irciniicola. The sequence continues at coordinate 2,169,171 of NZ_OZ242352.1, read as the reverse complement.
GATCCACGAGTGCTGGTAGTCGTCGATCCCCCGGAAGTGGCACGCGCGCCCCGTGTGCGGGTTGTAGTGCTCGAAGCAGTTGGGGCGCGCGGGATCGCCATCGGTGAACATCATGCGCGCGAAGCGGTTGAGCATGTCGGCCGCCAGCGCGCCGGCCCGCGCGTTCCCCCGCGAGTTCCCGCGGCGCCAGCAACGCAGCAGCCCTTCGATCACGTGGCTCGTCGTCATCGGCCACACGCGCCCGTTCCACGGGCAGTTGCGGCGCTTCCCGCGCCAGATGCCCTCGGCAGAAAATCGCGGATCGTCCACGCTCGACGAAGGGAGGGGGAAGCGCGTCCCGAACGTCGCCGGATCCTCGAGGTGGTCGAGCAGGGCATCGAGCCGCGCCCCGTCGACCCCTCCGGTAAGCAGCGGATAGAACCCCACCGCCGCCTTCACACCGGTCCGCTCGCCGGTGCGTCCGTCGACATCCGTGAACAGCCCGGCCTCCGCCGACCACATGCGCTCGTCGATCGCCTTCCGGCAGCGATCCCCGAGCTCGCGCCACTCGGCCTCGTCGCCGGGCCGCTCCAGACGGCGCGCCACCGCGGCGAGGGCGCGAAACAACTGGTGCGCGTACACCGTGACGTCGATCCCCTTCAGCCGGAGCCGGGGACGCCACCCCGCCACGTCGGCCTCCTCGTCCACGGCCATGTAGCGCGACATGTACTCCTGTCCCGTCTCGAAATGGTTCGTGACGGTGAACATCCCCGACGCCTCGGGGTCGCGCTCCGCCGTCAGCCAGCGGGCGTAGCGCGACAAGCCCTCGTAGCAGCGGGCCAGCGCCGCGGCATCGGGGTGCATGTCATCGACCGCGAGCAGCGCATCGCCCCAGTTCGCGTGGTAGAAGTCCGTTCCCTCGAGGCGCTCGGGATAGAGGCGCCCGTGGAAGGAGCCATCCGGCCTCTGGTTGGCGATGAAGTTCAGGAGCGAGCCCCACGCCTCGCGACCGCCCTTCCGCCACCGCATCTCCATCATGTGGCACTGCGCGCTGTAGGCGATCGGCACGTGGAAGTACTCCGGGCCCTCCGCGATGGCGGGGTGCCGTACGGGGCCCCACGCCCCTCGATGCGGTTCAGCCCGAGACCATGGATGCGGTAGTCGAAGGTGCGGTCGAGATAGGGATCCCCACTCTCGAAATGCGGAAAACCGCCGAAGAAGGACTCCCAGGCGGAGCCTCCCGTCGTCCCGGCGGCCGGTGGCGCCGACGACGTTGCGCGCGCCCTCCCGTCGTCGGCGTCTCGGACGCGGAGCGCCAGCCGGATCGTCGGCGGACTGTCCTCGTCCACCTCAGCCAGTGGAAGGGCGACCGCGATCCAGGTCCACCCGGAGCGGGGCGCGTCCGGCTCGGCGTCCGGACCGGAAAACGCACCGGTCGCGGCGTCCTCCGCGCCGCCTCCGGCCTCTTCCGCGAACGGCGAATGCCGCCATTCGGGCGCCCCTCGACCTTCGGAGGGCACGACGCGCCGCCACGCGGGCGATCCGGATCCCGAGAGTTCCATGCGCAGGACCAGTTCCTGCCCGCGCCGATCCGAGACGGTCCGCGTCCAGCCTACGCCGTCCGCCGTGCCTTCCACCCCGTCCGTCGCGTCCGCCGGCTGCGCGGTGAAGCCGACGAGGTGGCCCTCGAAGTCGCGGGGGACGTGCCACGCGGACTCCAGGACTCCGCCCGGCAGCACCTGGCGGCGCTCCTCGACGAGGACATCTCGCTCGTCCAGCCACGCGACGACCAGCCGCCCGGGCCGCCACCTGCCGACCGCCGGCTCGCCACCGCCCGGGCCGGGGGCCGCCCGGCGGAGCGGCCTCTCCCGCCCGTCCGAGCCCACGAGGGCCACCGAGAACCCGGGGCCGACCTCGTGCTGCAGCAGGTGAACGGGATCCCAGAACCCCGGCCGGTGCAGCCACCGCGGGAACGGCGGCGCCCACACCACGCCGTCCAGTCCTCCCAGGAACCACTTGTCATCGCGAGCCAGCGCCGCGATGCGAGCCTTCGGCGAAACGGCGGAACGGGATGGGCGGCGGTTCATGGCAACACCATCGAACCGCCCCGGTCGCCGGTCAACGGCCCGACGCCTCCGGCCCCCGTGCCCGACCCCCCGTGCCCGGCGCCCCCGGCCCCCACGCCCGACGCCTCCCGGCCGCGGCTGACACTTCCGCACGGCGAGGCGCGTAGGCGCGCACAGGCACCGTACCACCCTGCGTTCAGCTTCTGGAGGACAACGATGTTCCGGAATCGCCACTCTCTCGGCCGCCCCTCGCGGCGGATCGCCCTCGCGGGCGCCCTCTTCTGCGGGTTCACGTCGGCGGGTTGCATCTTCGTCGGCGACAACGAGTCTCGGGACGAAGCCGAGGTAGTGCGGGAAGACCTGCGCGATGCCGCCGATGAAATCGCGGCCAGCATCACCGATGCGGTGGAGGAGATCGGCGAACACGTGTCGGATTTGGCCGAGGACCTGAATGCCGAGACGCTGGTCGACCGCCCGATCTCCTTCCGCGAGTTCTACGACTTTCTGCCCGAGCGGGCGGGGAACCTGAGGCGGATCTCGCGCGAGGGGGCGACGGTCGGAGCCCTCGGGTTCCAAGTGTCCATGGCCGAGGCCGAGTACGAGGGGCGGAGCGGGGCCGAGATCGAAGTCTCCATCGCCGACGTCGGCGCGATTCCCCTGATCGGCTCCGAGGGCTTCCTGGAGTGGCTCGACCTCTCGGTCGACCAGGAGAGCGACCGGGGGTGGGAACGCACGATCGAGTACGAAGGCTATCCGGCCATGGAGGAGTTCCGCCGCACCCGCGGCGACCGCGGCCGCGCGGAGTTCACCTGGTTCATCGAGGATCGTTTCGTCGTTGTGCTGGAGGGTCGGAACCTGACGATCGACGAACTCCACGAGCTTCGCGACGCGATCGACACCGACGCGCTCGCCGACCTGCGCGACCGCGAAGGCGGGTAGCTACGGGCGGTCCCAGTCCGCCGGGTTCGGGATCCCGCGGCTGACCAGCGCCTCCAGGGCGGGATCCAGAGCCAGCGCCTCCGCCACCGCGCCGGCGAGGCCGCCGGCGGACGGATCCTGCAGGATGGCGCGCACCTGCCGGGTCGCGGGGTTGCGCACGATGGCGGTGGGCAGGTCGCTCTCGCCATCGAGCGTGATGGATCCCGCGGGCCCGGAGAGCGTGAGACTCGCGAGCGCGCCCGACCATGCGCGCCGGACGGGCACGGCGAAGGCGAACCCCAGGCTTCCGTTCCCATGGTCGATCCGCCACATGTCGAAGCGCACTGCGAACAATTCTTCACCGGACGCGTTCCGGCCCCGAATCCGATAGTCGCCGCCGCGCCGGGGCAGGGACGGCGGGGCGTCGAGCACGAACGCGGGCTCCAGGTAGGGCACGCCTTCTTCGCTCACGCCGCCCCAGAGCAGCAGCGTGCGGTCATCGCCGCCCGCCGTGCGCGAGGCCGCTGCGGCCGGCTCGGTGCGCAGGCGGAACCGGAGCGCATTGTAGAAGTGATAGTCCCCGATCCAGTGCGGATCGCAATAACCCATGATGTCGGGTCTGTCCGGCGGCACGAGCTGCCCTCCATCGCGAAAATCGTATCCCCACGCGCCAATGAGCCCGGTCCCCCCGGGATACCACGGGTCGGGGCCGGTCGCGCTGCAAGGGGCGTGGCTGAGGCTCATGTTGTGCCCGAATTCGTGCGCGACGATGTCGGCCCGGTCGTGGCTGGAGAAGCTGGCGAACCCGCCGACGAAGGCCAGACCTCCGCCGTCGCTGTTCGTCATCGTGCCCATGTAGTGCCCGATGGACCCCTCCGCGGCGCGGATCGCCGCCGTCTGGCCCAGCAGTGCGCTCTGGCTGTTCGTGGAGACCATCACGGCCTCGTGCGCCCGGACCGTCATGGCTCCGACCGGGAGCAGCGTATGCGTGTCCCAGAAGAGTTCGTGGTCGGGAGTCAGGTTGTTCACGTAGCTCACGATCGAGTTGTCCGGTTCGGACGCGAGCACGAACGGAATCACCGTGAGATTGAACGTGGGCATGCGCCGGACATCGACCGGGCGCCGGCCGCTGGCGGGGATCCGCCGCGTGAGTCCCAGGGCCGGGTCCAGCGTGCCGTCGGGATCCGTCTCGACGACGATTTCGAGCCCCGGCTGCACGACCCGTCCCGGAATCACGGCGTTCGCGGATGCGGCGAGGTCGCCTTCGTCGATCTCCGTCGGCACGGGGTTCGACTGCGCGGGAATGTCGACGACGTGGGTCTCGGCGCCCTCCAGGTAGAACCGGGCCCGGACGGCCGGGAAATCGACAGACGCGCCCTCGGGGGCCGTCAGAAACACGCGCAGGAGCGCGGAATCCCCGGCCACCAGCGGCACGGGAAACCGTGACGACTGTACGGCCTGCGTGAGGAGAATCGACGCGTCCTGTCCGCACGTGGCGACCCGGTACCGGTACAGCCGTTCCAGCCAGCCCTGGAAGGCGGGCTCGCCGGGCGCGCAGAGCGCCGAGCCTCCGAGATGGAGCTGGGACAGCCCCCGCATCGACGTCAACTCGACGGGCAGCGGGCCGGACAGTCCGGCGTTGTCGGACAGGTTGAGGATGCGCAGCGCCGCCAGGCGCCCGAACGCCGCGGGCACCGGCCCCTCGAGGTCGTTCCGCATGAGCAGCAGGGTCTCGAGCCGGCCGAGGTCGCCGAACTCGGGCGGGATCGGTCCCGCGAGATCGTTGTCGCTCAGATCCAGCCGGCGCATGTCGCGAAGGTTGCCCAGCGCGGCCGGGATCGGCCCCTCGAACGCGTTGCCGCCGAGATCCAGCTCGTCCAGGTAGCCGAAGGCGCCGATCAGCGGCGGGATCTCGCCGTCGAACCGATTGTCGCCGAGATCCAGTTGCACGAGGATCGGCAGCCGGCCCAGTTCCGGCGGGACGGCCCCCGCGAGCGCGTTTCGCGACAGGATGAGCGACTGGAGCCGGTCCAGGTCGCCGAGTTCCGGGGGCAGCGGTCCCTCGAGCCCGTTGAAGTCGAGGTGGAGGTCCGTCACCCGCCCGTCCGCGTCCACCCCCACGCCGTACCACGTGTCGAGCGGCCGCCCGGTCAGCCAGTTGTCGTCGTGTGTCCAGCGCTCGCCGCCCGTCGCTTCGTAGAGCGCCCGGAGCACGACGTGGTCCGCCGTCACGGGCTCGGGCACGAGGACGGTGAAGTCCAGCCGAGCCTGCAGCGCCCGGGGATCGCGGGCCCGGATCGTGACCCGCGCTTCGCCCGGCGCGACCCCGACGACGGTGACGGTGGCGCCCGCCAGCGAAGCGGAAGCGACGCCGCGGTTGGAGGTCTCGACCGAGAACGTGAGGGCGTCCCCGTCCGGATCGGTGAAGTAGGCCGACGCGTCCAGCCTGAGCGTGTCGCCGGCCGCGAGTTCCTGCGGCGGGATCGTGCTCGTCGGCGTCGGCCGGCGGTTGGGAGTGGCCGTGGGCGGCGCCGTGGAGTCGCCGCCGCACGCCGCGAGCGAGAGGACGACGAGCGCCAGCAGGCCCGCGGGCACGACCCGCGGGCCTCTTCGCCGTCGACTCACCGGACGACCACGCCGGTCAGCTCGTGGCGCGCGGCGGGGTGCGCACGATCACGCCGGGGACGCCGGCCTCGCGCAGGCGGTTGTTGAACTCCGCGACGTCCGTGTCGATGATCTGCTGCAGCGTGCTCAGCCACCCGCCGAGTTCGGCCTCGAGTTCGTCGGCGCGGACGGCCGCCACCGCGTTGGGCCGGTCGTACGTGGACCCGATGTAGCCGTACAGGTTCGCGATCTCGTTGTCGAGCATGGGCGGGAAGTTGAGCATGTCCTGCCCGGAGCGGTTCCGCGTCTGGAAGAGTTCCTCCTCGACATCCGTGAGTTTCTCGCCCGCCGCGTCCGCCATCTCCGTGAAGTCGTCGCCGTAGCCGGCCTCCTCGACGGACGTCGCGATGTCGCTCATCTGCGACCGGATCGACCGCGCCTCGCGCACGGCGTCGTGCGACTGCTGGAGAAGACCGCGCACCCGGACCATCAGGTCGTGCTGCTGCCGCAGGTCGGCGACCGTGACCTGGTCGACCACGCGCGGGTCGATGTGGACCGCCAGCGGTTGCGTCTGCGTCGCCTCTCCCGCCGTCAGGCGCACCTCATATTGCCCGGGCACGGCGGGCACCCGGCCCGTGAAGCCCCAGATCCGGGCGCTCTGGATGAGGTCGGGCCCTTCTCCCTGAAGGTTCCACACCATCCGGTTCAGGCCCGCGCTCGTCTGCAGGCGATCCGGCGACCACGTCGAACCGCGCCCGATCGCCGCCTTCGCCTCATCGTCCCACGAACCGGGGTTCGAGGAGTAGACCCGCACGACCTCGCCGCCCCCATCCACGATCTCGAGGTCGATCGTCTCCTCCATCCCCTCGCCGAGCGCGAAGTGAATCGCCGCCCCGTTGGGGAAGACCCCCTGCGCGCGCACCGCATCGCGCGGCGCGTAGAGGTGGACGTCGGCCGCCAGCGTGGCCGCGGACATCGTCCGCAGCGGCGACACGTCGTCCATGATCCAGAACGAGCGGCCCTGCGTCCCGATGACGAGGTCGCCCTCGTGCACGTGCATGTCCGTGATCGGCGTGATCGGCAGGTTCTGCTGGAAGCGCTGCCAGCTGCCGCCGCCGTCGAAGCTCACGTAGAACCCGAACTCGGTGCCCGCGTAGAGGAGCCCCTCCCGCACCGGATCCTCGCGCACGACGCGCACGAAGTGGCCGGGCTCGATCCCGTTCGCCGAGAGCCGGGTCCAGCTCGCCCCGTAGTCGTCCGTGCGCCACATGTAGGGCGTGTTGTCCTGCATCCGGTAGCGGTAGACGGCGACGTGCGCCCGCCCCGGACCGTGCGCCGAGAGGTCGATCATGTTCACGGTCGAGAACTCGGGCAGGTCGTCCGGCGTCACGTTCTCCCAGCTCGCCCCGTCGTCCCGCGAGATGTGGATGAGGCCGTCGTCGGAGCCCGCCCACAGGACGCCCGCCTCGTGCGGCGACTCCTCGAAGGCGAAGATCGTCCCGTACATCTCGACGCCGGTGTTGTCCCACGTGATGCGCCCGCCCGCGTGCAACATCTTCGTCGTGTCGTTGCGCGTGAGGTCGGGGCTGATCGTCTCCCACGAGTATCCCGCGTCCGACGTCCGGTTCACGTACTGCGAGGTGTGATAGATCACGTCGTGATCGTGCGGGGAGATCCGGATCGGCGCGTTCCACTGGAAGCGGTGCTTCATCGTCTTCGGGGCCTGTCCCAGCTGGAGCTGCGGATAGAGGAGCATCTGCCGCACGTCGCCGGTCTCGCGGTCCACCCGGTTGATGCTGCCGCCGTAGCAGCCCGCGTACGTCACGTTCGGGTTCCGCGGGTCGATCGCGATGTGGCCGCTCTCGCAGCCCCCGACCGCGGCCCAGTGCTGCGCCGGCTGCACCGCCGGCATGCCGCGGCTCGGCACCATGATCGTGGAGTTGTCCTGCTGCGAGCCGTACACGCGATAGGGGAACTGGTGGTCGACGAACACCCGGTACATCTCGGCCGTGGGCTGGTTGTAGTAGGTGGACCAGCTCTCCGCGCCGGTCGTCGTCACCTGCCCGCCGCCGTCGTTCGCCACGACCTGGAAGTCGGGGTTCTCGTAGTTGATCCACAGGTCGTGCACGTCCCCGTGCGGGACGCTGTAGCCCTGCCACGTCACGCCCCCGTCGACCGACTTCATGTAGCCCACGTTGAGGGCGTAGACCGTGTTCTCATCCACCGGGTCCGCGAAGATGTGCGTGTAGTACCACGCCCGCTGCAGGAGGCCGCGGTCGCTGTTCACGCGCCGCCAGCTGTCGCCGCCGTCCTCGGAGCGGTAGACGCCGCCCCGGTCGTTGGGCGCCTCGATCAGCACCCACACCCGGTCGGGATTCGCGCGCGAGACGGTGACGGCCGCCTTGCCGACGAGGCCCGTGGGGAGCCCGCCCTCGAGCCGGTTCCACGTATCTCCGCCATCCGTAGACCGGAAGATGCCGCCCTCCTCCGAGCCCGAGGTCGCGGTCCACGGCTTCCGCTCGCCCCGCCACGCGGCGGCGAAGATGATGCGCGGGTTCGCCGGGTTGATCGCGAGGTCCACCGCGCCGGTGGAGTCGGAGATCGCGAGCACGTGGTCCCACGTCTCCCCGCCGTCCGACGTGCGGAAGACGCCGCGCTCGGGGTTCGGTCCGAACGGGTCGCCGAGCGCCGCCACGAAGGCGACGTCGGCATCGTCCGGGTGGACCTCGATGCGGCCGATCTGGCCCGAGTTCGGGAGTCCGATGTGGGTCCAGGAGTCGCCGCCGTTCGTGCTGCGGTAGATGCCGATCCCCTTCGAGATGTTGCCGCGGATGCAGGACGAGCCGGTGCCCACGTAGATGACGTTCGCGTCGCTGTCCGCCACGTCGATCGCCCCGATCGCCCCCGTCTCGATGTAGCCGTCCGAGATGTTGCGCCAGTTGAGGCCGGCGTCGTCCGTGCGCCACACGCCGCCCCCGGTCGCGCCCATGAAATAGGTCAGCGGCTGCTCGGTGATCCCCGCCACGGCCGTGCTGCGCCCGCCACGGGGCGGCCCGATGGACCGGAAGCTGAGGCCCGCCACGTCGGCGGAGTCGAACATCACCGCCTCCTGGGCGGCGAGCGCCGAGGGCGCGACAGCGAAGTCCGCCGCGACGAAGACGGCTGCGGCGAGGGTGAGCGTGGTCGGCGTGAAGGTGGCCAGCTTGCGCATGGGGCTCTCGCTCCTGTTTCCGGTTGGACCGCGGCCCGCCAACCTAGATAGACCAAGCCCGCGGCGACAATCACGGCGGGGTGGGCGGCTATCCGGCGTGAGGAAACACCAGGTCGACGATCCGGCGCGCGAAGTCGCGGGCCTCCTCCGCGTCCGCCCTCGAATAGAACTCCGACGGGGTGAGGTCTTCCGCGCCGTAGAAGGCGAGTTCGCGGTCCCGTCGAAGCTGCCGGGATACACCCGCCAGCCACTCGACCTCGGCGAGCAGATCCGCGGGTAGCCGGTCCCTCTCCGCCAGCAGGACGTTTGAGACGTCGTGGGTGCGCGGCGGGTCCACGCCGCACGAGCGCAGCACCGCCCTCAGGGCCAGGTCCACGATCTCCTGGGATTCGCGGACCACGTCCGGCCAGCTTTCGGCGTCGAACAGCACATCGAGCACGGGCAGGCGGACCTTCGCCCGCCGGGCGTAGTCCTTCGCGAGCTCGCGGTTCCTCATGAACTCGCCCGGACCCAGTAGGACTGGCCGCCCGCCACCCGGCGAGATATGCGGCCGGCCAGAATCTGTCGCCTGATCGCGGCGAGGCGTGCCGACACGGCCCACGCGCCCTCGAAGAGCACCACGCCGTCGAGCGCGACCTCGGCCCAGAGGCCCGAGGGGGCCTTGGCCTCCGGCGGCAGGTGCACGAAGTGGGGCTCGACCCGGAGGCCGTCCCACGTCAGACGGGCTTGGCGTCCCACCGACGGTACAGGTCGCGGGAGATCGGAGTACCGTGATCGACGACCGCGAGGACATCCACGTCCGGTTCCGGCGGATGCTCAGGCGGTGGCGGCCGCTTCGGTGAAGAAGTTGCGGAGGGTGCGGGCGACGAGCGCGTCCTCGCCTTCGCGGAGGAGGCGCGTGCGGACCGTCATCAGGTAGGCGAGGCGGGGCTCCGCGGCCATCAGTCCGGCTTTCGCCTCGTCGGTCGTGAGGGGGATGACGTCGGGGTCCCAGGTGAGTTCCACGTCCTCGTAGCCCGCGGTGTTCGTCACGACCTCGGCGGTGAGGCCGGGGACGTCGGCGAGGTCGGCGGCGATGCGACGGGCCATGTCGGACCAGCCCGCGACCCACGATTCGACGTCGCGCTCCGCGTAGCGGTCCAGGGCCACCACGAGACCGACGATCTCCTCCTTCCCCACCTTCATGCCCCGGCCGATGCCATCGTTCGGCGAGGCGTTCACACGGGCCGCCTCGACGAGGTCCGCCCGCCCGGCCAGGATGCCGGACGACTGAGGGCCGCCGATCCCCTTGCCGCCGCTGATCACGATCAGGTCCGCCCCCGCCTCGACGAACTCGCGGAGACCCACCCCGGTCGGGAGGTCCGACGCCATGTCCACCAGCACGGGGACACCGGCATCGCGCCCGATCTCGATCTGCTCGCGCACCGTCATGACCTCCGGTCCCGGGGCCGGCGCCCAGTCCACGGGGGCCGGCGGCGCGAACAGCGTCTGGCGCTCCGCCGTCGCGAGGGCCGCGATCATCGCCGTCCGCCCCGTCAGCCTCGCCCGGAAGTCCTCCCGCGTCTCCGCCTCGACGATCGTCATCCCCGCGTCCCGGTACGCCCGGTCGTAGCCGAACCGGTGCGGCGCCTGGATCAGGCACTCCCGGCGCGGCCAGGTGGGGAGGGGAAGCGCGTGGACCCGCTCCGGATCCGTGCCCGTCAGGCAGCCCGCCGCCCCGAGCACCATGGCCGAGAACCCGCCGGCCGTCACGAGCGCCGCTTCGGTCCCGAGCCGCTCCGCGATCCGCGCCCCCGCCGCTGCAAGCAACTCGTTCATGTCGACGAAGAACTCGTTCGCCTCGGCCATCGCCGCGATGACCTCGGCATCCATCCGTCCGCCGCCCAGCCGGGAGACGTGCTCGTGCGCCGGCAGGTGCGGCCGGACGCCCAGGAGTCGCGTATAGATGTTGTCGCGGTAGCGGGCTTCAAGCGCCTCCGGATCGGTCGGCCACTCCCCCGAGACCGCCCCCTGCGCGCCAACTCCGGCCCCCTGCGCGCCGCCGCCCGTCCCCGGCCCACACCCCGACAGCCCGATCGTGAGCCCCGCCGCCCCCGCTCCCGTCCGCACCACGAACCCCCGCCGGTCCACCGTCACGATCCCGGAGCGGGGTTCGGCGGCGGTCCGCGCATCAGAGTTGCTTCACTTCCTCGGTGATGCGGGCGAGGGCGTCGGAGGCGTCTCCGAAGAACATGCGGTTGTTCCGCAGGTAGAAGAGCGGGTTGTCGATGCCGGCGTACCCCACCGAGAGCGAGCGCTTGATGACGATGCACGTCTTCGCGCGGTCGGTCTCGATGATCGGCATGCCCCCGATCGGGCTCGAGGGGTCGTCGCGCGCGAGCGGGTTCACGACATCGTTCGCCCCCACGACCACGGCGACGTCGATGTTCTCCATGTCCGGGTTCACGTCCTCCGGCTCGCAGAGTTGCTCGTAGGGCACGTTCGCCTCGGCGAGGAGGACGTTCATGTGCCCCGGCATCCGCCCCGCCACGGGGTGCACGCAGTAGCGCACCGAGACGCCGCGCTCGGTCAGCAGGTCGGCGAGTTCCCGCACCCGGTGCTGCGCCTGCGCCACCGCGAGCCCGTAGCCGGGGACGAAGATGACCTGCGAGGCGTAGCCCAGGACCATGGCGGAGTCCTCGGCCTCGATCGGCGTCGCCACCCGGTCGCCGTCCGCCGCCCGCCCCGCCGTCGCCGACCCCGTGCCGAAGGCGCTGAACAGGACGTTCGCGAGCGAGCGGTTCATCGCGCGGCACATGATGCCGGTGAGGATGAGCCCGGAGGCGCCGACCAGGGCGCCCGAGATGATGAGCGCGTTGTTCCCGAGCACGAACCCGGCCGAGGCCGCCGCCAGCCCCGAATAGGAGTTGAGCAGCGCCACCACGACCGGCATGTCCGCGCCCCCGATCGGGATCACGAACAGGACGCCGAGGATGAGCGCGGCCGCGATCAGGCCCCAGTAGAAGGCGAGGTTCGACTCGAAGCCGACCAGGTAGACCGCCAGCACCACCGCGACGCCCAGCAGGAGGCCGGCGGAGAACTTCACGAGCGGGTTCGAGATCGCGTTGCCCGTCACGAACCCCTGCAGCTTCCCGAACGCGATCATGCTGCCCGAGAAGGTGACGGCGCCGATCAGCGTCCCCGCCATGATCGACACCCCGGAGTCGATGGCGAGCGTCTCCCCGCCCGCGCCGCCCGCGACCCGCAGGTACTCCCCGACCGCGACGAGGCCCGACGCGGCCCCGCCGAACCCGTTGAACACCGCCACCATCTCCGGCATGGCGGTCATCTTCACGGTCCGGGCCATGACCCCGCCGATCAGCCCCCCGATCGCGACGCCGGCGATGATCCAGGTGTACTCCAGGCCGCTCTCGAGCAGCGTCGCGATCACCGCGAGCAGCATGCCGATCGCCGCGAGCCGGTTGCCGCCCGCCGCCGTGTCCGGATGGCTGAGCCGCTTGATCCCGAGGATGAAGAGCACCGCGGACGCCAGGTAGGCGAGCGGGATGGCCGTCGAGAATCCTGACATTTCCATCGCTAGCTCGCGTCCTTGCTCTTGAACATCTGGAGCATGCGGTCGGTGACGAGAAAGCCGCCGACGACGTTGATCGTGGCGAGGATCAGCGCCGCCAGCCCGATCCACCGCATGAGCACCGCGTCTCCGGCGCGTCCGATCACGAGCAGCGCGCCCACGATCGAGATCCCGGAGATCGCGTTGGACCCCGACATGAGCGGGCGTGTGCAGCGTGGGCGGCACCTTCGTGATGAGTTCGAAGCCCACGAACATCGCGAGCACGAACACATACAGTCCGATCAGGAGCGTTCCTTCCATCAGGCAGGCCTCGTGTGAGATGTCATCGCGTGGGGCGTCACGCGCCGAACCGGACCTCTCCCGCGTGCGTCACGCAGCAGGGGCCGATCACGTCGTCCTCCAGGTCCACCGACACGCCGTCCTCCCCGATCATCGGCTTCACGAGCGCGGAGAGGTTGCGTCCGAGCAACTGGCTGGCGTGGTAGGGAAGCGCACCGGGCACATTGAGCGGGGCGTGGATCGTCACGCCGCGCTCCACGACCGTCTCGCCGGGCGCGGACAGGGCGCAGTTGCCCCCGGCCTCGCCGGCCAGATCGACGATCACCGAGCCCTCCCTCATCCGGTCCACCGTCTCCTCGGTGATCAGCACCGGGGCGGGCCGGCCGGGGACGAGCGCCGTCGTGATGACGACGTCCGCCCGCGCCACGTGCTGCGCGAGCAGTTCGCGCTGCCGCGCCTGCTCCGCCTCCTCGAGTTCCTTCGCGTAGCCGCCCTCCGTCTCCGCGTCCTCCGCCGCGTCCCCGGCGCCCTCCTGAAGGTCCACGAACTTCGCCCCGAGGCTCTCGACCTCCTCGCGCACGGCGGCCCGGATGTCGTAGCCCCAGGTGTCCGCCCCGAGCCGGCGCGCCGTCGCGATCGCCTGCAGTCCCGCGACCCCCGCCCCGAGCACGAGCACGCGCGCCGGAGAGAGCGTCCCCGCCGCCGTCATGAGGAGGGGGAAGATCCGTCCGAGCGAGTTCGCGCCGAGGAGGACGGCCTTGTACCCGGCCAGGTTGCTCTGCGAGGAGAGGGCGTCCATCGACTGCGCGCGCGTGATTCTCGGCACCAGTTCCAGCGACAGCGCCGTGACCCCGCCCCCGGCGAGGCGCTCGATCAGCGCCGCGTTCTCGTGCGGGCGGAGGAGGCACGCGAGGACCGTGCCCTCCCGGAGTCCGTCCGCCTCGGCCGCGGAGGGCGGGGCGACCTTGAACACGACGTCGGCTTCGCCCAGGAGCCGGCCGGCATCGGGGACGATCTCCACGCCCGCTTCCTCGTAGGCCGCGTCCGGGAAGCCCGCCGCCTGCCCCGCTCCCGCCTCGATGGCGATCGAAATGTCATCCGAGCGCAGACGCTTCGCCCCGTCCGGCGTGAGGGCGACCCGCGACTCCCCGGCGGCGGTTTCCCGCGGGACACAGATTCGAACGCTCAAGGGCGACTCCCATCATCCACGGTGTTGATTCACGGTCCTGCTGCGTATGCGGCGGCGCCGCGAATCTTGACCGCCTGACCGCCGCGCGCAACGCACCGCGGGCTCTCGATTGCGCGGCGGCGCCGGTGAGTGCCTATTCCCGGAAAGTTCCAGCCCCGGGAGGACCGCATGTTTCGTCGTTCGTTCACCGCCCTGGCCGTGCCGGCCGTCGTGCTTTCGATCGTCGCCGCGCCGGACGTGGCCGCCCAGGACGCCGTCGCGCTCGCCATCGCGCCCATCCCCACCGAGTCGGAGCAGGCGACCGCGAAGGTCATCCAGAAGCAGGGGAACGAGTGGGTGACCCTGCGCGAGGGCGCCGGGCCGTTCATCTGCGTCGCGGATGACCCGGCCGTCGACGGCTTCCACTCCGCCTGCTATCACACGTCGCTCGAGCCCTACATGGCGCGCGGCCGCGAACTCACCTCGCAGGGGACCACCGGCCGGCCCAACGTCGAGCAGCGCATGGCCGAGATCGAGGCGGGCACGCTGGAGATGCCGAGCTACGCCTTCCTGCACGCGATCTACGCCGCAGAGGGCTGGTCCGGAGACATGGAGGCGGTGCAGCGGCACCAGGCGGTCATCTACACGCCCTTCGCGACGGCCGAGGACCTCGGCCTCCCCACGAGGGCGACGAGGGGCGCGTGGCTGATGGCGGCGGGCACGGCGAACGCCCACGTCATGATCACGCCCTAGGCGAACCGTGGCTGAAATCACGCGACACCAGTTGAGCGCCCTCCTCCTCAGCGCCCTCCGCGACAGGGGGATGGGCGCGCGCGACCTGTTCGAGGGCCGCCAGGAACCGCTCTCCTGGTTCTTCCGCGCCGTCGCCTACGACCAGTCCGAACTCGACATCCTCGAGTCCGGCGCGCTGGACACCCTCCACGCGCCGTCCGCGATGGTCGAACTCGTCATCGACGAGATGGCGCTCGGGCTCGCCAACATCGGCACGGAGGGGCTCGGCACCTACCTGGCGTCGCCCGCCTCCGACATCCCCGGCCACGACGCGCTGGAACTCGATGGCGAGGTGATGCTCGGGTACGTCCACATCGACGTCGCGCCGCCCGCCCTCTGGCTGGACGAGCGGGAGTCCAATCCCTCGCGGAACGACGCGCTCGCGACCCGGCTCTCCAAGGTGGCGCAGCAGGTGGGGGCGGCCTCGGACACGGTCGAAGTGCACATCGAGGGCGCCCTGGACCCGGACGGCGGGTGGACCGATCCGAAGGAAAACGTCCGTCCCGCCGGCGTGGCGGTCCACTTCACCTTCGACATCCCGCTCGTCGGCACGGGGAAGCGGGAACTGGCCGAGGTCTTCGCGCGGGCAGCGGAAGGGGCCCGCGATGCGGTGGAGGGGATGCGGTCCGTCTTCCGCGGAGACGGCGAATAGCCGCCCGCGGCAAAACCCGCTCCCGCCTTCTTCCCGCCGCAGCCTGCGCCGCCGGCCTCTTCGCCGCCTGCGACGCCTCCCCCCGCCCGTCTCGATCGACTGGGTCGAGGAGGGGGATGGCACCCGCGCGCGTCTCCTGTCGTTCCAGGGGGAGGCCGACGGCGGCTTCACCTCGCTCGCGCCGCGGAGCACGGGCATCGAGGCGACCCCGACCGTCTCGCGGGAGGCGCGGCTCGCGAACCGCACGCTCATCCACGGCGTCGGCGTGGCGCTCGGCGATGTGGACGGGGACGGCTGGGTCGACCTCTACCTCTGCATGCTGGACCGGCCGAACGTCCTCTACCGCAACCTGGGAGGCTGGCGCTTCGAGGACGTGACCGAGCGCTCCGGCGCCGGACTCGGGGACCGGCTGTCGCGGGGCGCCGTCCTCGCGGATGCGGACGGAGACGGCGACCTGGACCTGTTCGTGGCCGTACACGGGGGGACGAACGCCCTCCTCCTGAACGACGGGAGCGGCGTCTTCGAGGAGGTGGACGCGGGGTTCGAGGGGGAATGGGGGAGCAGCACGCTCGCGCTCGCCGATATCGAGGGGGACGGGGACCTCGACGCGTACTTCGCCAACTACAAGACGGTCCAGGGCGACGACCTCTTCAGCCCCGCGGACCGCAGACCGCGCGAGATCGCGGAGGCCGTCGGCGACGGGTTCGTCATCCACCCCCCGTTCGACGAGCACTACCGGCTCGAGCGCGAGGGCGAGGGCGTGCTGCGCCTCGAACTCGCGGACCCCGACGAACTCTACCTGAACGATGGATCCGGCGGCTTCGCGCCGGTCGACCTCACGGGCGGCGTGTTTCGGGACGCGGACGGCGAGCCGACCGCCGAAATCCCCCGCGACTGGGGGCTCGTCGCGCGCTTCTTCGATGCGGACGACGACGGGGACGCCGACCTCTTCGTCGCCAACGACCTCGGGAGCCGGGACGGGTTCTGGCTCAACGAGGGGGGCCTCTTCACCGCCGCCTCGGGGCTCGCCCTCCGCACCGAGAGCACGTCTTCGATGGGGGTCGACTTCTCCGACATCGACGGGGACGGCGACACGGACTTCGTGACGACGGAGATGCTCTCGCCCGATCCGGTGCGGAGGCGGGAACAACTCGCCCTCGGCGCGGCCGGGTGGACGCCGCCCGGCGGGCACGCGACGCGGGCGTCCGCCGACCGGAACACCCTGCAGCTCAACCGGGGCGACGGGACGTGGGCCGAGACGGCGCGCGCGGCCGGACTCGACGCTTCGGAATGGACCTGGGGCGCGATGTTCCTCGACGTCGAACTCGACGGCTACGAGGACCTGCTGATCACGAACGGACACGCCTGGGACCCGCTCGATGGAGACACGCAGGAGGCGCTGCGGACCCGCCGCATCCAGGTGGACTGGCGCGAGGAACTCGGGGTGTTTCCGCCGCTCCCGCTGCGGAACCTCGCCTTCCGCAATCTCGGCGACGGCGCCTTCGTCGACATGACCCGGAGTTGGGGATACGGGACGGAGCCGGACGTGAGCCACGGGATCGCGGCGGCGGACTTCGACCGGGACGGCGACCGGGACGTCGTGATCACGCGGCTGGACGCACCGCCCCTCGTCCTGCGCAACGACGCCGGGAGGGCGCGCGTGGCCCTGCGCGTGCTCGGGGAGGGCCGCAACACGCAGGCGGTCGGCGCGCGCGTCGTGCTCGCCGGGGCGACCGCGGCGGAGCGGCCGCCGGAGCGGACGCTGCCGGCCCAGACGCGACAGGTGACGTCGGGCGGCATGTACCTCTCCGGTTCGGATCCGGGGCTCACCTTCGCGATGGGCGACGCCGAGGCGGCCGAGGCGACGATCACGTGGCCGTCGGGGCGGAGCCGGACCGTCCGCGTGCTCGCGAACCACGCCTACGAGGTGGAGCCGCCCGCGGATGGCGGGGCCGGCGAGGGCGGCCCGGAGAGCGCGGCGGGGCAGGGGGGCGGCGCGGCGCTGTTCGCGGGGGCGGAGGCGGTCGGGCGGCACGGCGAATCGGCCTTCGATGAGCTGGCCCGGCAGCCGCTCGTGCCGCTCGAGCTGTCCCGGGGCGGCCCGGGCGTGGCGTGGGTGGATGCCGATGCGGACGGCGACCCGGACCTGCTCGTCGGGGCGGGGGCGGGAGGCCGCGCCCAGCTCGCCGTCAACGAAGCCGGGCGGCTGATGGACCCCGTGCCCATCGGCGCCCCCGCCGTCGGCGACCACACGTCCATCATCGCGCTCCCCACGGCGGATCGCCCGGTCATCATCGCGGGCGTCAGCGCCTGGGAAGCCCGCTCGCCGGCCGACCTCGACGCGATTCCGCCCCTCGCCCGCCTCGATGCGGGCCCCGCGCCGTCCCTCCCGCCGAGCCCCCACGCGACCGGGCCCCTGGCGGCCGCCGACGTGGACGGAGACGGCGACCTCGACCTCTTCGCCGGCGCCCGCGCCACCCCCGGCGCCTACCCTCTGCCCGCCGACTCGAGGCTGCTCCTGGCTGAAGGCGGCGGCTGGGTCGTCGACGCGGAGGCCGCGGAGACCCTGCGCGGGATCGGCCTCGTCTCCGGGGCCGTGTTCTCCGACGTGGACGGGGACGGCGACCCCGACCTCCTCCTCGCGCTGGAGTGGGGACCCGTGCGGCTCCTCGAGAACGACGGAGGACGCTTCACCGACGCGACGGAGGCCTGGGGCCTCGCCCCGCACACCGGCCGCTGGAACGGCATCGCGACGGGAGACTTCAACGCGGACGGCCGCCCGGACCTGGCGGTGACGGCGTGGGGCACGAACACCGGCCGCTTCGCGAGTCCGGAGCGCCCCGTCGGCGCGGTCGCGTCCGACTTCGACGGGAACGGCCTCGTCGACCTCATCGAGTTCGAGACCGGCGCGGACGGCGTCGAACGCCCCGTGCGCGACCTCCTCATGCTCGGAACGACGCTCCCCTTCCTGCGGCGGCCGGCCCCCACCTTCGAAGCCTTCGCCCGGAGTTCCGTCGGCGACCTCCTCGGCACGGGGCGCACGGGACTCTATCGGGCGAGCGCCGTCACGCTGCGCCACACCGTGTTTCTCAACCTCGGCGGACGATTCGAGCCGCGCCCGCTGCCGGCCGCCGTCCAACTCGCCCCCGCCTTCGGCGTGGCGGTGGCGGACTTCGATCGGGACGGCCGCGAGGACCTCTTCCTCGCGCAGAACTACTTCGCGACGCCGCAGGGCCTCGAACGCCACGACGCGGGCCGCGGCGCCGTGCTGCTCGGCGACGGGACGGGCGGGTTCACCGTCCTCGACGCGGCGCGGAGCGGGGTCGAGGTGTACGGGGACGCCCGCGCCGCCGCCGTGGCCGACTTCGACGCCGACGGGCGCTGGGACCTGGCCGTCGGGCAGAACGGCGCCGAGACCCTCATCTTCCGCGGGCGGGGCGGAGCGCCGGGGCTGCGCGTCCGGCTGTCCGCCGTTGGCGCGCGGCTGCGCCCGACGTACGCCGATGGAAGCGAGGGTCCGGTCCGGGAGGTCCAGCTTGGGAGCGGGTATTGGTCCCTGAATGGGTCCGTGCAGGTGCTGGGACGCGCGGCCGACATCCGCGCCGTGACCGTCCGCTGGCCGGACGGCGTCGAGGAGACGTTCCCCGTGGAGCCCGGCGCCGAAGAGGGCGGGGCCCCGGAGATCACGCTCCGAAGGGGCGAAGGCTCGTGAACGCCCCGGCCCGGCTCGCCGCCGCGCTGCTTGCTCTGGCGCTCCCCGCCGCCTGCGGAGAACCGGCCGCCGATCCCTCCGGCTCCGGTCTCTCCGAAGGGACGCGCGAGATGGCCGCCCGCCTGCTCGCGCTCGCCGACTCCGCGGACCCCCTGCTCGACGAGCAACTGAACACCGCGCGCCTCCGCTACCTCACGAACCTGCCGCCTACGCCCGACGGCGCGGAGATGCTCGTCCGCGTCGCCAACGCCGCGCGCGAACTCCTGAACGCGGGACACACCCAGCCCGCCCTCGAACAGCTCATCTTCGTCGACCAGACGCTGGAAGCGTCGCCGGCCGAGCCCTTCCCCGGCTTCCGCAGCTCCATCGAGGAGCTCATCGGGATCGCCTTCCTGCGCCTCGGCGCCGAGGTCGCGTGCCCCCCCGCGGGACCCGCCGCGGGCACCGTCGAGCCGGCCCTGGAGCGCTCCCCGTGCTGGCCCGCCGTGCCCCCGGCCGCCTCCGGCCCGGCTCCCGGCCCCGTCTCCGATTCGGCGCGCGCCGCCCTCAACGCGGCGATCGGCTGGCACCGGTCGCTCCTGCAGTTGCGTCCCGACGACCTGCGGGCGCGCTGGGTCCTGAACCTCGCCGCCATGACCGCCGGCACGTGGCCCGACAGCGTCCCGCCCGAGTACCGGATCGAGGAGGCCGCCGTGGGCGGGCCCGGCGAATTCCCCCGCTTCGACGACGTGGCCACGCGGGCGGGCCTGGACGCCGTCTCCCTCTCCGGCGGCGCCATCGTCGACGACCTCAGCGGCGACGGCCTGCCGGACGTGATGACCTCATCCCGCGGCCTCCTGCACCCACTCCGCTACTTCGAGAGCGACGGCGCGGGCGGCTTCGTCGACCGGACGGCCGAGGCGGGGCTCCAGGGCCTGCTCGGCGGGCTCAACCTCGTCCACGCCGACTACGACAACGACGGCGACGCGGACGTGTTCGTCCTCCGCGGCGGCTGGCTCGTCCAGCCCCTCCCCAACTCCCTCCTGCGCAACGACGGCGGCGTCTTCTCCGACGTCACGCGCGAGGCCGGACTCTACTCCGAACACCCCACCCAGACCGGCGCGTGGGCCGACTTCGACGGCGACGGCTGGCTCGACCTCTTCATCGGAAACGAGTCGAGGGACAGCCTCGCGCACCGCAGCGAACTCTACCGGAACCGGGGCGACGGCACCTTCGAGGAAGTGGCCGCCGACGTCGGCATCCAAGTCTCCGACTTCGTGAAGGGCGTGACGTGGGGGGACTACGACAACGACGGCCGCCCGGACCTCTATCTCTCCATCCTCCACGCCTCCAACCGCCTGTTCCGGAACCTGGGTCCGGCCGCCGATGGAGGCTGGGGCTTCGAGGACGCGACCGGCCGGGCCGGGGTCGGCGAGCCGCTGGCCAGCTTCCCGACCTGGTTCTGGGACTTCGACAACGACGGCTGGCTCGACCTCTACGTGGCGGGCTACGCCGCGCAGACCGCCGACCTCGTGCGCGAGATGACCGGCGAACCGCACTCCGCCACCCTCCCCCGCCTCTACCGGAACCTCGGCGACGGCACCTTCGCCGACGTCACGGCCGCGCAGGGCGTCGACCGGATCATGTACGCGATGGGATCGAACTACGGCGATCTCGACGGCGACGGCCGGCTCGACTTCCTCGTCGGGACGGGCGACCCCGACCTCCGGCAGCTGATGCCGAACCGGATGTTCCGCAACCTCGGCGACCGCTTCGAGGAGATCACCGGCGCGGGCGGGTTCGGGAGCCTGCACAAGGGACACGGCGTGTCCTTCGTGGACATCGACAACGACGGGGACACCGACGTCCACATCCAGCTCGGCGGCGCCATGGAGGGAGACCTGTCGCCGAACGCCCTGTACGAGAACCCCGGATTCGACCACCGCTGGATCGCGCTCACGCTGGTGGGCGAACAGGCGAACCGCGCCGGGATCGGCGCCCGCATCACCGTGACCGTCGAAGGGCCGGAGGGGACGAGACAGATCCACCGCCGCGCCGGCACGGGCGGCAGCTTCGGCTCGAACCCCCTCCGCCAGGAGATCGGCCTCGGCCGGGCGACCCGCATCGAGTCCGTCGAGATCCGCTGGCCCGGCTCCGGCACCGTCGACCGCCTCCTCGCCCTCCCCCTGGACGCCGCCTACCGCATCCGGGAGGGCACCGGCACCGCCGAACCCCTCGAAAGACCCCGCATCCGCCTCGGCGGCCGGTAGCCCGCGGCCCACCCCGGATATCCGCTGACCCCCCCCCAAATTGGGGGCTCCGCAAGTGCTCATATCCCCCCAATTTAGGGGAGGTGGGTCGGGAACCTGGCGAAGGTCGCCGACCCTAAAGGCAGGAGCGGTGGAGCAGGAGCAGTGGAACGAGGGTGCCGGATTTGGTGACGTATTCTCAGGATGCCTACGAGCGCATCCGGGCGTTGATACAGGACGCCGCGCTCAACGACGCGCGGTGGACCGCAGCGGATCGCATGATCGGCGAGGTCAACGGCACGCGCGGCAGCGCGCTCGGGCTTGCGGAAGGACAGTCTCCCGCCGACGCGTCCATCCTGCTGGCGCGGATCTGTCTCGAGGGCGAGCGGCGCGAGGACTGGGAGCGCCGGTATTTCGACAACTACTTTCCCGAAGATGAACGCATCCCGCGCTGGGCGCGGCTCGAGCATGGAAGCCTCACGCCCGCGGCGGACCTCTACACGGACGAGGAGAGAAAGACCTCGCCGGCGTACAACGAGGCGCTGGCCGAGATGCGGGCGCAGAACGGCCTCTACCTTCGGATGGACGGTCCGGCCGGTCTGCACATCGGATGGTTGATCTGCGATTCCAGCGAGCGGGGAGGCTGGAGTTCCGATCAGGTCCGGCTGATCCAGCGACTCCGTCCGCACGTGCGCCAGTTGGCGATCATGCGCCATGCCCTCGCCGAAGCCGAGGTGACGGGCCCATCCACGACCGAACTCCTCACCAGCCGGCGCTACGGCGTCATCCATCTCGACCGGCGCCGCCGGATCATGATGGCCAACGATCGCGCGGAGGAGATCCTGAGGGAGGGCGATGGCCTGACGGACTTCGACGGCTTCCTGGGGACCCGGACGGCGGCGGACCACGCCGAACTGTCTCGCCTGCTGGCGCGCGCCCTGCCTCCGTTCGGGGAGCGGGGCTCCGCCGGTTCGATGAGGGTGGCCCGCTCCTCCTCCGACACGCCGCTGGCGCTGCACGTCACGCCCGTGGGCGACGAGTATCCGCACTTCAGAACGCGCCGGATCGGCGCGGTCGTCCTCGTCGCGGACCCGAGTGGCCCGGCCCGGGTCGATCCGGCCCGGGTGGCCGCGCTCCTGGACCTCACGCCGGCGGAGGGCCAGTTGGCCGTGGCGCTGGCCACCGGCCGGACCCTGCGCGACATCGCCCTGGCCACGGGGCGCACGGAGGAGACCGTTCGCTGGCACCTGAAGCAGATCTTCCGCAAACAGGGCGTCTCGCGTCAGGTGGACCTGGTCCGGCGGGTCCTGTCGCTGGACGGTTTCGCCGACCCGCCCGACTGACCCAGCTTCCGCCACGGATCGAGCTGCGCGTGCGGCGGCGTCATCTCCCGGCCTCCGCCGTGCCGCCTCCGATGGCGAAGCTCAGACCGGCGCGGGTGGTCTCGATCGGCACGAACAGCGGGGCCGCGCTTCCCCTCTGGTATCCCACCAGGTAGGTCACCCCGCCCAGATCGACCTCCAGGGCCAGGTCCCAGAGCGTGTGGAAGTCGCCGCCGGCGCCCTCCGGACGATTCCACAGCCCGGCGTGGTGGATGTTCAGCAGCGCGTTCCCGGAGACGGGGAGCCGCCACCACAGCTCGTAGCCGACGCGCCGGAACGACGCTTCCGCAGTCCCGGTGCCGGAGTCCGTGGCCTGCGCGGGCCGGGCCAGTCCCCGGCCATAGGCCGCGAGCACATGGAGGCGGGGCGCCGTCGCCGGCCGGTAGGCGCCTGACTGAAGGGTCGGATTGAAGGGCAGCACGTACGCGAGCCGGGCCTCGGCGGACATGTCGACGGCGTCGAACCCCTGGTCCGACTGGCCCTTCGCGCTGAGGGCGAGGGGCAGCCAGTCGCCGGGCAGGAGGTTGAACGCGCCGCCGGCTTCCAGGCTCACGCGGTTGAAGTTGGTCTCGGCCCGGGTGGCGAGATCGCCCGACCACCTGGCCTGCGCGAGCCAGCGGCCGTGAGCCTGCTGCCGGTAGACCCCTCCGTCGAACGACAGGCTCAGGTCCTCGAACCCGCCGACCCCGGACTCGTCACGCACAAGGGGATGGACGTTGAAGCGCAGGAAGGGCCGCTGTTCCAGGTACTGGCGCTCGACGTCGGAGGGGGCGGGGAGGGGCACGACGAGTTCGGGTGAGTCCCGGGTCACGGCGTTCCCGGCCGCATCCCGCTTCGCGATCAGGGGCCCGCCGATGTCCTCGCACGCGCATCCCGTGAGCGTGAAGGCACCGCGTGGGAGCGTGAGGCGCAGGAACTCGCCGCCCCAATCCATGTCCAGGGGCGGCAGTTCGATCTCGACCCGGTCGCCCCAGCAGTCGGCCGCCGCCTCGCCGCACCCGCCGATGCCGATGGAAGCGGGCGGATCCAGGGGCTCGCAGACGGTGCCCCGGTCGACGACCCGGCAGCGTTCGACCCGCGCGCCCCCGGCCCCCGCGCCCTCGGTCCCCGCGGCCCGGCTCACCGCGAACACCCGTTCCTCCGTCGACCTGTCGCCAGGGAGAATCACGTCGGCCACGAGATCCGAGGCCCCTGACGCGCGCGCGTAGAAATAGAGGTCGACGATGAGGTCCTCCCGGAAACCGGCGCCGCCGGCCAACTCGGTCGTGGCTCCGACTCCGGGCGCAGGTTCCGAGTAGAAGACGTCCTGGCCGTCGGCCGGCCGCGGACCCGCCGCCCCGAGCGCCACGGCCAGGAGCAGACCGGAGACGCGGCGGGCGTGATACCGGCACCAGCGCCGCCACGTCCACTCCTCCGTGCACAGCCGCTGCAGGTACACCCGGACCGTCTCGTACCCTTTCTCCTTCAGCGCGCCGACGTAGCGCGCCTTAAAGGTCATCAGCGTGTCGTTGTACGGGGGCGAGACCGGGCAGCGATCCGCCGACGCCTCCACGAGTTCCACGCACGGACGATCGAGGAAGAGGTCGCTGTCCGGGTCGGAGATGCGGCGGTAGAGCCCGACCCGCCGGCACGCGCGCATGGCGCATTCACGCACGTCGGATTGGCGCACGTCGGTTTGGCGGAGAGCGCTCTCCGGTTCCTGTTTGGGCATACGTATTTCCGGTCTCGATTCTTCGGGGTTCGCGCAGGCGTCAATGGGCAGGGAGGCGGCAGTCCGGCCTCTCGATGGGAAGGTAGCAGCCCTTCACGCCCGCGAACCTCCCCCAAATTGGGGGTTCAGCAGGTGCCCGTTACGTCGTGGCGCGGGAGGTTGACTGCTACATTAGGCAGGCGCGTCCTTGTCGTCGTGACGCGAGACCAACACCTCGGGAATCGGAATGTCGCAGACCCAGAACTACGCGAACCACTCCAGGCGCCCCCCATCGCTGTTCCTCGCGGGCGCCCTTCTCTCCACTGCCGCGACGGTGGGCGTCGGAACCCTGCTCGTCGTGGATTTCAGCGCGGGCACCCTGGCCCTGTTCGTGGTCGCCGTCTGTACCCCGATAAGCCTTCTCTTTGCGCGGCGCTTCGCAACGGGCGTTCAGGACCGCGTGATCCGCCTGGAGGAGCGTCTCCGCCTCGAGAGGATGCTGCCGGACGAGCTGAAGGGCGAAATCGGGCAGCTGACGACGGACCAGCTCATCGCCTTGCGCTTCGCTTCCGACGCGGAACTGCCCGGACTGGTACGCCGGGTCCTCGCGGGCGAGCTGGCGGACCGGACGTCCATCAAGCAGGCCGTCGAAGACTGGCGCCCCGACCACCAGCGCGTCTGACCTGAGGAGCGCAGGTCAGAACAGGCCGTTCGCCTTCAGATAATCCAGCGTCGCCTCCGCGCTCGCCTCCGGCTGCTCCAACTGCAGGAGGTGCGTGCCTCCGGGCAGCCAGGCGTAGTCCACGGTCGGGATATGATGAAGTTCGGTGGTCGGAAAATACGTATGCGGGATGTCCGGGTCGGCCCCCATGATCATCGTCGGGCAGGCGAGTGCCTCAAAGTCGATCAGCGCCGCGTACTGACCGCCGTACCTGTAGATCCGGGCCTCATGTTCGCGGGGACAACGGAGAATATAGCCGTCCCCGTCCGGGCTTCGGCGCAGCGTCGTCCGGGCCATGAGGCGGCGGACGCCGGGGACCACGTACTGGAAGGCGGGCATGTGAAGAAGCACCTCCGCGAACTCCGCGCGGGTCGGATACCGGTCCGCGCGCGCCAGCGTCATCTTGGCCGCCCGCCTCGCCACGTCGGGGCACTCCTCCCGGGCGGGGCCCCACTCGCACAGCGGCGGATCGAAGAGAACGCGAGCCACGAACTCCCCACCTCTCGTGGGAGACACGAGCGAGACCAGCCCCGAGAGAGAATGGAACACGCCGGCCTGCGGCTTCTTCCCGAAAGCCTGCTCGATGGCGTCCTGGATGCGCAGGTGGTCATCGACGAGCGTGGGCACATGGTGGCTGTCCAGCGGCCCCGGAACATTCCAGCCGTGGTTCCTGAGGTCGTAGAGCACGAGATCGAAGGCGTCCGCGAACAGCGACCAGAACGGGTAGTAGAGGTCGATCGCGAGGCTGTTGCCGTGGCTGAGAACGATACGCGGGCCGGAGGGATTCCCGTGGCGCCGGAGCGTGGTCACCGCGCCGTCGCCCAGGCACGCGTCATGCACGGCCACGGGCTCCGGCACCTGCCAGACGTGTGGATCGGCCACCTCAGAAATCATAGCGCACCCGCAACAAAGCCAACCTCCCCAGCTCCGGCGCCCCCACGAACTCCCGGTGCACGTTGTTGAGCAGGTTGTACACCGTCAGTTCCAGGCGTGCGTTCGGCTGGAACGGAAGCTGATAGCCCGTTGTCAGGTCCAGGACGTGGTAGGCGTCCACGGCCCCGGCGAACACGCCCGACCTCATGTCGAACCCGTCCGTGAAGCGCCAGCGCCCGTCGAGCACGAATCCGCGGGCGCGGTCGGTGAACGCGAACCCCACGGATCCCTTGTGGCTCGGGGCATTGAGCGACAGGTCGTCGCTTCCCGGGCAGTCCCCGTCCTCGTCGAAGTCGAAGCACTCCTTGCTCTGGAAGGAGTAGGCCGCAGTCAGGCTGACCCGGTCGGAGACGATGAACTGGGTGGAGAAGTCGGCGCCCCAGTAGCTGGCCGAGCCGAAGTTGCGCGAGGCCAGCAGCAGATCCGGCGCGTCGAACTGGTCCGGCGTGACGGCGCCGACCGGGACTCCGGCGAGACCGGCGGCCAGTTCGGCGATCTGTTCGGGCGTGACATGCCCGGCTTGAACCAGCGGCCCGAGACGGCTCGCCAGGAACGCGCCCGTGGAGGCCGGGTCGAGGAAGACGTTGGGGGATTCGACCTTCAGCGCGCCGACGAAATTCTCGACGTTGGCGAAATACACGTCGACGGCCAGCCTGACCCGGTTCCGGATCAACCCCTTGTACCCCGCCTCGATGGTGTTGAAGACCGTCGGCACGAGTTCGGGCAGCTCGACGGGCCCGGAGTCGAGCGGAAATACCTCTCCACCGGCCGGTCCGAGCGCATCGGTGTTGAGACGCCGGAAGACCGTGCCCAGTGCGGGATCGGTGGGCCGCGCCCCGGGTTCCAGCAGCAAGGGCCGCAGCGCTGCGGGCGCGAACTGCTCGATCAGCGAGTCCCAGAACAGCGCGGCGTTGGCCGGGAGTTGGCCCGGGAGGAACGGGGAACGCATGCAGTGCCCCATGAATCCCCCCTGGCACCGGTCCGCGAAGGTGATGCCCCCGGAAGGAACGCCGTGTGCACGCAGCGTGTATCCGACGCCCGGCGCGATCGGGACCGTGCCGGTCGGGATGTCCAGGAACAGGGCGGACGTCGAGGGCGTCGCGTACGCCTGATTGTACGTCAGCCGCAGATTGTGGCCCTCCCCGGGACGAAACACGAGAGCCGCCCGGGGGGAGAGGTTGACGTCCGTCAGGCGGTTGTGGTGGTCGACCCGCAGTGCGGTCACCAGGTCGAACCGGTCGCCCAGGCCCGTCTCGGAGTGCAGATAGGCGCCGGTCTCGACCAGCAGATCGTCGTCCTCGTGGCGACCGTAGATCGTGCCCTCGGAGCGCGGCTCGGTGCGCTGCCAGTCGAACCCGTAGGTGAAGCGCTGCCGGGAGCCCAGGTCGAACCCGTGCTGCAGCTGGGCCGCCATGGTGCGCGACCGGTCGACGATCAGCTCCCCGCTCCGCAGCAGATAGCTGTTGTCCCCGGAGTGCGTCTGGTTGAGAAAGAACTGCGCGAACAGCCGGCCCTTGAGCAGCCGCGCCTGCCCGTAGCGGTACTGCCAGTCGTGCGTCTGCGCGGACCCGATGCTCGTAAGGTTGATGCTGCTCAGCGAGTTGTTGACACCGCCCGACAGGATGAATTCGCCGTCGTCTGAAAACCGGAAGTCGGTGCGGAGATCCGCGAAGTAGCGCTCGTTGACCGGGTCGCGCACGCCGATGCGCGGATGACCGGGGCTCGCCTCGCGCGCCGCCTCCTCCCAGGGGTCCACATACTCCCAGTCGTTCCCCCGCAGGTATTGGCCGGAGAGCTTGAGCCCGAAGCGCTCGGACACGGCGGTCGCGCTCCGGAAGAGCAGCTGGTATACGGACCGCTCCCCGCCGGCCATGGACACCGTCGTGCCAGGCTTGTCGATCGGCGAGGACGTGATGATGTGCATGACGCCCTCGGCCGCATTGGGGCCGTAGAGGGCCGCCCCCGGTCCGCGCGCCAGCTCGATCCTCTCGATGTCCATGTCGGTGGTGGGGATCATGTTGATGGCGTTGATCCTCAGCGCCGGGATGCGCGCGTAACGGTTGTCCACGATGCTGAGCAACCGGCCGGACGAGACGTTGTTGAATCCCCGCACGACCACGTAGCTCTGCGTAAGTCCCGTGCTCGCGAGGTCGACCCCGGGCAGGGTCTTGATATGATCCGCCGGTGTGCGCGCGATCATCCTGGAGATCTGCTCGCCGGTGAGCGTCGAGACCGAGGCCGGGGCGTCGAGTTCCTTCTCCTCGCGGCGCGACGCGGTGACGACCAGCGGGTTCAGCGCCAGCGCGCGGGAGCGGAGTTCGACCGTGACGGTTTCCGTGCCCCCCGCCTCGACGCTGACTCCGTCGATACGGGCCGTCTCGTAGCCGATCCGCGTGACCAGGAGGGAGTAGGTACCCGCCGGGACCGTGACCTGAAAGGCGCCGGACTCGTTGGCGATGACCGGGCCCGATTGCCGGCCGAGGACCTCGACGGCGGCGCCGCTCACGGGGCTGCCGGTCTCCAGGTCGGTCACCCGGCCAGTGATGTTGGCCTCCTGGGCGAGGAGCTGCAGCGGGCTGAGCATCGCCAGAACCACGATGGCGAATGTCCGTTTCAGCCCCCGCGCGTTCAGTGTCTCCCTACCGTCCCTGTGGTACCCGTCTCGACTCGCCATTGGCCGGCCCCCTGGTTGCGGCTGCGATGGTCGATCCCTGCTCTCGCCTATCCTGTAAGATAACGGACGTGACTGCCGGCGTCGGTCCGCGGGGTGTTCCACTGCATCCGGGCGCTGGCGGGATCAAGCTTGTCGGCGCACGATCCACGCGGGCGCGCTGCACGCGTTGCCCGCCCCAACCATTTGGGAGGCTCCTGACAGGGGATCGAAGCTATGAAGCGACATCGTCGATCGACGAAGAATCCGCCGCGCCCCGCGCGTTTTAGCAAGGCGTGGTTTCTTGATTGGGGTCGCACGGTGGTTCTTGTGACCTTTTTCTTCATCATCGGCCGGACGTTCCTGATGGCCACGTTCGTGATCGATTCCGGCTCGATGGAGGAAACGCTGCTGGTGGGCGACTTTGTGCTGGTGAACAAGGTGTCGCTAGGAGCCCCGATTCCCTTCACGAGCTCCAACCTTCCCGGGTACGCTCAACCGGAGCACGGCGACATCATCGTGTTTCGCGCCGACCACTCCCCGGGACTCGACATCGTCAAGCGCACGGTCGGGCTGCCCGGCGACACGCTTCGCATGGATGGCGGCATCCTTTTCCGGAACGGAGTCGCCATCGATGAGCCCTACGTACGGCGGAATCCACGGATCCCGGACTCTTTCGACCCGATGATGTCGTGGCAAGCGGACTACTTGTTGCCGGAGTTGTCCCGCGACACGTACCAACCGACGCGCGACAACTGGGGTCCAATCACCGTTCCCGAGGCGCGGTACTTCATGATGGGGGACAACCGAGACGACAGCTTCGACTCGCGATCGTGGGGCTTCGTGGAACGCCGCAAGATGCAGGGAACGCCGCTATTTCTATACTACTCGTACGACCGTGAAGCCCTGAAGCCGCTTCGCTTCCTGACGGCGATGAGACCGGGGAGAATCGGGCCTCCGCCACGCTAGCACGGAGGACCGCCGGTACGGCCTGGAGATGTGTGCGGGCGCGATAGCGTACCTCAGGGCGACGCCAGAAGTGCTCGCCTGACCGCGTTAGGTTCGCGTTCGATGATGCGTAGAAGTGTAGCCGCCGGACCGCTCACGCGGCGCGCTCCCTGCTCCCATTTTCGGTAACCGGACACACTCATTCCCATTAGGGCCGCCATCTGAGCCTGTGTCAGCTTCGCCTGTTTCCGGACCTCGCGTGGGGTCACCGGCGTGTGCACGATGGCGGGGCCTTCGCCCTTCGCATGAGCCAAGGCTTCGTTCAGCGACTGGATCAGGTCTTCTCCGAACGTACTCATTGCCTCTCCTCTCCTTCGCTCTTGATCGCTGCGACCAGGGCGGCAACGGCTCGCCGCTCCCTCGGACTCAAGTCGGTCTTGCGGGACTTCGCATAAGCGAGAAGCGCATAGATCGGCAGTCTTCCGCCTCCGTAGAAGTAGATGACCCTGGCACCACCCCGTTTTCCGCGGCCCAAGGCTCCAAATCGCAGCTTTCGCACTCCACCCGTCGCCGGAATCTCATCACCCGCCAGGGGGTTCTCGGCCAGGTAGTCGATCAGTTCGCTCCTCTCATCCTCGCTGAACATCCTGTCGGCCTGGCGGGAAAAAAGCGGTGTCTCGGCAACGGTCTGCATCGCAGCGAATAGTAACCCAGTGGGGTAGTTGTTGCAATTGAGCGCGGTTCTCAGCGCGGCTCCACAACCGTCAGTCCTCCGCTGGGAAGGCCGCCGACGTGCCGGAACCGTTCAATCTCACCCGGCGCCATGGCCCCCATTGGTCGCCCGCGCCACCCGCGGCGCGGTGGCGGTTCGTTGCGATGGAAACCACTCAACGCCAGCGGGCAGCCTTCCGCGTCGCCATCGCATGGCAAGGATCGGGTCGATTTCAAGCATTAGGAGTGTTCACGTTACTGGAGGTTCTCATCGATGATCTCCGGAGTCTCGCATGAACACGACCGACTACGACCGAATCGAGGCGGCCATTCGCTATCTGGCCCGGCATCGCAAGCGCCAGCCGGAACTCGCGGAGTTGGCGGCGCACATCGGTCTGAGCCAAAGCCATCTGCACCGGCTTTTCTCGCGCTGGGCCGGCGTCACGCCCAAGCGCTTTCTCGAGTTTCTCACCGTTCAGCACGCCAAGAAGCTGCTCGACAGCTCCGAGCCCGTGCTCGCGGCCGCCCATGGCAGCGGGCTCTCCGGGCCGGGCAGGCTGCACGATCACTTCGTAACCGTGGAAGCCGTCACGCCGGGAGAGTACCGGAGCAGGGGTGCGGGGCTGACGATCCACTTCGGCACCGGGGAGTCACCGTTCGGGCCTGTGTTCGTCGCCTGGACCGAGCGCGGCGTTTGTCGGGTTGGGTTTGTCGCCGACGGGGATGTCGCCACTGAGAAGGAGGCTCTCCACCGGGCCTGGGGGCGGGCGTCGCTCGAACGCGACGAATCGAGGGCAACGACACTGGCGCGGTCCATCTTCTCGGCGCCCTTCGAAGCCGAGAGCCGCCCGCTGACCGTCCATGTGCGCGGGACCAACTTCCAACTGGCCGTCTGGCGCGCGCTGTTGCGCGTGCCGCCCGGGCAGGTCGTCACCTACGGTCGCGTGGCCGAAGAGGTTTGTAGCGCGAAGGCGGCTCGGGCGACGGGGAGCGCGGTTGGCAGAAACCCTATCGCCTTCCTCATCCCATGCCATCGCGTGATCCGCGCGGGGGGGATCGCGGGCAACTACGCCGGGGGTGTCACGCGAAAACGCTGCATGCTGGCGTGGGAAGCGAGCCGGCAATCCATCGGCGGCACCGAGATGGGGCAGGCCGGGGGCGTGCCATGACGCACGATTCGCTGTTCCCCGACCATGATTCCCTGACGGCGGCGGACCACGCGCTCACCGAACGCTTGGTCGCGGCGCGGCGTCTTTTGCCGTCGCGCGACGTAGTGCCCGATGGTCCGTCCGGCGAGTGGCTCCGGGAGCTGCGAAACATGGAATTTGACCAGCCCAGGGAGCTGGCGGACGTGATGGAATGGGTGATCGGGGGGCTCGAGACCGGCACGGTACAGGTGACGCATCCGGGCTATCTTGGCCTGTTCAACCCTGCGCCGACGTTTGCTTCCGAGTGCGCCGACCGCATCGCCTCCTTGTTCAATCCCCAAGTCTGCGTCCACTCGCATGCGCCGGCGGCGGTGGAGATCGAACTGCATGTGATCCGGGAAGTGGCGCGCAGGGCCGGCATGCCGGATGCGTCGGGCGGGCACTTCACAAGCGGTGGATCGGAAGCGAACCTCACGGCAATGCTCTGCGCTCTTCAGGCAGGATGTCCGGCGTATGGCGATGACGGCTTGCAGGCATTCGCCCGTCCGCCGCGCCTCTATGTGTCGGAGGAGAGCCATCTGGCATGGCTGAAGATCGCTCACGCCGGGGGCATCGGGCGCAACGCGGTCCGGCTGATCCAGACCGATGGGCGAGGACGCATGGACCCCGGTGCTTTGGCCGAAACGATCGCGACGGACATCCGCAACGGTCGCATGCCTGTCATGATCGCGGCGACGGCCGGCACCACCAGCGCGGGCATGGTCGATCCGTTGACCCGCTGCGGCGAACTGGCAAGGGAGCACGGCATGTGGTTCCACGTCGACGCGGCATGGGGTGGTGCGCTGATCGCAAGCGATACCGGCGGTGCTCTCAAGGGCATCGAGCGAGCGGACTCGATCACGATCGACGCCCACAAGTGGTTCGCAACGACCATGGGAGCCGGCATGTTCCTGACCTCCAGACCGGATGTGGCCGGTCAGGTCTTCCGGGTTGACGCCAGCTACATGCCCAGAAGCGACACGGCCAAGGACTTCTTCGTCAACTCGAGCCAGTGGTCGCGCCGATTCGTCGGCCTGCGGCTGTTCCTTGCACTCGCAGCAGCGGGCTGGACGGGATACGCCGGCCATGTCGAACGCGCCCTTCGACTGGCGGACAGACTCGCGCGGCGGTTGCAGCGCGACGGTTGGTCGCTCGCGAACGACTCTCCCATGGCGGTCGCATGTCTCGTGCCGCCCGAAGGCCATGAGGCCGTTCGGAACTACGTCGATGCCGTTCGCCGGGACGGCCGGTTCTGGGTGTCAACCGCAGTCTTCGAGGGCAGAACAGTGCTGCGAGCCTGCATCACCAACGGGCGAACGAGCGAGCGCCATATCGACGCACTCGTCGACACCCTCAAGGCGGTGGGGCCGTCGATTGGAGCACACAGGCGGAATCCGAACTGAGCGTTTCGGAACCTCACCGAAACCGATCTCGACTCGTACAGAATGCTCGCTTCCGCATGGTCCACGACGACGTGTCTGATCGTTTTCCCGGGAGTGGCTGTACTAGGGGCGGAATGCGTCAGCGAACCCCCCTTGCGATCAGGCGAAAGCTCGAAAGAGGACAATGTGTACGCTCGGAACAAGGCTCTTCAGAGTGCTGGCATGACCATCGAGGGCGCTGAGTACTTCAGCAGGTTCATACGCTCCGCCGCCTTATTGACCTCACGCTGCACAGGCAAGAGCCCGATGCGCGTCCGCGGTCGGGCAGCAAGCAGGTAGTCTTGGGTGCCAACCAGCTCGACCGTTGGCCGGCAAGACGGCGAAGGAAACGATCGCGAAGCGGGGTAGTCCGCCGACCGAGGGCCCCGCTTGTCTCGACCCCCATCCGCTCCGCCACCTGCGTCACCGCGTCTCGCGCCCGGCGGGAGGAACTACCTCCGGACTCCTACCTCGGAGTGTACAGGTCTTGGGACAATCTTGGGGCGGATTCGAAGGGGTGCCGGTTCCATCACAGGGCCGTGCACGAGGGCGGCTGGCGCGTGGAGATGGGGCACGCTTCCGCGACCCCCCGGGCCGCGTGGTGCCGGCGGTGCCCCCGGCGCACGAGGACGTCAGGGCACCCCGAACCGCCGATGCGGGGCTCCGGAACTGGCACCGGCAGGAGGGCATCGACCCCTGGACGGCGACCAGCCGCTGGATGGGTGACCCCCTCGACCTCGACTGGGCGCTCTGGGTTCTCTGGGGACAGCACGACACCAGGCCGTTGGCGGCGTGAGGGAGGTCTCCGCCCTCACTGCCCGCGGCCAGCTCCCATGACTACGGCTCGGTGTCGCCGCCTCTCAGGATGAGAAGGGTGTCGATGGCCGAGGAGAAGGTGCCGAAATCGGCGGCGCCTCGAAGGGCCACGCTGTCGCCCAGGATGAAGTAGGGCGTGCTCGAGATCCCGGCCTGCGTGACGCTGGTGTAGTCGCGGAGCACGAGCGGGGCGAGCGTGCTGTTCCGGACGCAGGAGCCGAACGACTCGGGGTCGATGTCGATCTCCTCCGCGTACCCGACGAACAGTGCATAGGGGTCCGCTGCGCCGCTCCACTCGTCCTGGCGCTCGAACAGGATGTCGTGCATCGGCCAGAACTTGCCCGCGGCCCCCGCGCAGTAGGCCGCCTCCGTCGACACGAAGGCCTCCTGGTGTCCCGGATTCGCGTAGGCGATCCACAGGTAGCTGACCTTGCCCTCGGAGATGTAGGCGCTGTCGATCTTCGTCAGCGTCTGCTCGTGGAACTGCCGGCAGTAGGGGCACTGGAAATCCGAGATCTCCACCACGCGCACGGGTGCGCCCTCTTCCCCCTTGATGCGGTTGCGGTCCGCCCGCTCGCGGGCCACCTGGGCATCCGGCGGCACGAAGGAGCGCTCCTGCGTGCCCCCGGCCTCGGCCTCGGTTGCGCAGCCTGTCGCGACGACGATGCCGCAGAGCAGGCCGGCAACGGCTGCGAAGGACCCGAAGCTGGGTACGAAACGAAATCTGGCGTTCAACCCGGTTCTCCCGGTGAGAGGTCGGCGGCGGCCCGATGGAGCGCCTCGAGCGCGTCGTCGAGGTGGCGCTCCTCCGTGTGAACGCTCCCGACGGACAACCGTACAGTATAACGTCCGTCGAGTTCGGTGTGCGAGAGAAACGAGCGTCCACCTGCATTAACCCGGGCGAGGATGTCGCGGTTCCACCGTTCCTCGCCCGCCGGGTCCCCCTCCCGCGCGGCGCGGAAGCAGACGGTGCTGAAGGAGACGGGCGCCGCCAGCTCGAACACGCCGCCCTCGACGAGCCGCGCCGCGGCCGATTCCGCCATCGCGATGTGCCGGCGCATCGTCTCGGCGAGCCCGTCCGTCCCCACGCACCGGAACAGCACCCACAGCTTGAGCCCGCGGAAGCGGCGCCCGAGCGCGAGGCCGATGTCCATGAGGTCCGTCTCGTCGTCCTCCGACTCCAGGTAGGTCGGCGTCAGCGCGAGCGAAGCCCGGAAGGGGGCCACGTCGCGGTACAGGAGCACCGAGCAGTCGAGCGAGGTCCCCATCCACTTGTGGGGGTTGAGGACGATGGAGTCCGCCGCCTCCCAGCCGCGGAAGTGCGCCCGCTGTTCGGAGACCATGGCCGCCGGCCCCGCGTAGGCGGCGTCCACGTGGAGCCACACGCCATGCCGGTGCGCGACCGCCGCCACCTCCGCCACGGGATCGACGCTCGCCGTCGACGTCGTGCCGATCGTCGCGCACACCATGGCCGGCCGAATCCCCTTTTCGAGGTCGTCGGCGATCGCCGCCTCGAGCGCCTCCGGGCGCATGCGGAAGGCGTCGTCCGTCTCGATGCGCCGGACGGACGCGCGGCCGAGTCCGGCGGCGATGGCGGATTTCTCCACCGAGGAGTGGGACTGTTCGCTGGTGTAGACCGCGAGGGCCGGCCCCCCGGGAAGCCCGCCGTCCCGAACCCCGTCCCCGGCGCCCTCGCGCGCGGCCAGAAGCGCCGTGAAGGTGGCGGTCGACGCCGTGTCGAAGATCAGCCCGGAGAAGGTGTCCGGGAGGCCGACGGCCTGCCGCAGCCAGTCCACCGCGGTGCGCTCGACCTCGGTCGCGGCGGGGGAGGTTCGCCACAACATTGCGTTCACGCCGACGGCGGCGACGAGGAGTTCCGCCGCGATGCTCGGCGCCCGCGTGGAACTCGAGAAATAGGCGAGGAAACCCGGATGATTCCAGTGCGTGAGACCGGAAACGATGTGCTCGTCGAAGTCCGCCAGCACGCGCTCGAAGGGTTCCGGGGCGCGCGGCGGCGCCTTCGCGAGCGCGCGGCGCACGTCGCCCGGCGCGACGTCGGGGAGGACGGGCCGTTCCTCGACGCGCTTCCGGTAGTCGACGGTCCAGTCCGCCGCGCGCCCCAGCGCCGCGCGCAGCGTCTCCCCGCTCCAGTCCGTATGGTCCGGCATGCAAGCTCCTGACTCCCACGAGGGTTCCCACGAGGGCTCCCGCGAGTCGCTGTGGATTCTGTTGGCGGATCTCCGCGTCGCGATCGACGAGGAGATCGAGGCGGTCACCGCCGACCTCGCCCGCCGCCGTCTGGACCGGCCGATTCCGGCCCTCTCCGGACGCCTGCGCGGAGAGGCGGGGACCGGCTATCGCTACGCCTTCCAGATCGCGGGGGGAACATACGACATCCGCGCGGACGACCGCGTGCGCATCCACGCGGGCGGGCGGGAGGCGCTCGGCGTCGTCCACCGTTTCGACCGCACGCTCGGGCTCCTGCAGGCCGTGAGCCCGGACTGGCTCGGCGAACGCCTCGACGGCGCCGAACTCGAGTTCGATCCCACGTGGCTCCTGCGCGAACTCTCCACGCGGCTGGCCGAGGTGGGGCAGGATCCGGAGGAATACTTCCCGGACACCGTGCTCGGGGCCTTCGGACGCCTGCCCCCGCGCCTCGGCCGCGAGTCTCCGCGCCTCGACTCCTCCGCCGACCTCAACGAGCCGCAACTCGACGCCCTGGAACGGGTGCTCGGGAGCAGCGCCCAACTCGTCTGGGGCCCGCCGGGGACCGGCAAGTCCCGCCTCGTGGCGCGCGCGGCGCTGGAACTCGCGCTCCGAGGCAGGGTGCTCGTCGCGGCGACGACGAACGGAGCCGTGGACGAGATCGCGCGCCGCCTCGCCTCCATCGCCGACCCGGCCCTCCTCGACCGCGACCGGATCATCCGCGTCGGGTTCGATCTCGGCGCCGCGCCCGACACGCGCATCGACCTGGGCGCGGCGCTGGCGCGGCGGATCGACGGCGGCGCCGGCGGCGTGGACCGCACGCTCGCCGAGCACGAGGAGCAGCTGGGTGCCCGCCCCCCGGCCGGGAGCCGCGAGGGTCGTCCCCCGGCCCTCAATCCCTACGCCCGCGCCGGGCGCCTGCTCTCGCTCGCGCGTTCCCGCGGGAACGCGGAATCCGCCCGCGCCCTCGGCCGCGTCATGCTCGAGATCGCCCGCCAGGCCGAGGCCGTGCTGGAAGAGGCGGACATCGTCCTCACCACCTTCGCCCGGCTCTCGATCCGCGAGGAACTCCGCGAGCTGAGGTTCGAGTCCCTCCTCATCGACGAGGCGAGCACCGCGCCGCTCCCCTACGTGGCGCTCGCCGCCTCCCGGGTCGCCGGCCCCGCGATCGCCGTCGGCGACTTCCAGCAACTCCCCCCCGTCGTGTCGAGCACCGCCCCGGCCGCCGCCCGCTGGCTGCGCACGGACCTGTTCCGCGAAGCCGGCGTCGTGGGCGGGGCAGGGGCCGGCGACGAGGCCGGGGGCGACCCCGAGGCGGGCACCGCGCTCCCCTCCCCGAACGACGGGCTGTGCGCCATGCTCGACCTCCAGTACCGGATGGTGCCCGACATCCGCGAACTCGTGAGCGAGTTCTTCTACGGCGGACGGCTCAGGGACGCGCCGGAGATCGCGGCGCGCGCGGCAGAGATCCCAGCGCGCGCGCCGCAGCCGGCCCCCCTCTCCGTGCTCGACACCAGCGGCCTCGATCCGCGCGTCGAGCGCGTCGACGGCTCGCGCCGCAACCGCGCCCACGCCGAGACCGTGGCGGACTTCGTCGGCGCCGCGGCCCGCGACGGGATCGATGACATCGCCGTCGTCTCCCCCTACCGCGCCCAGACCCGCCACCTGAACGACCTCATCCGGCGCCGCCTCGGCCGCGCCGCCCCCGCCAACCTCGAGGTGAGCACGATCCACCGCTTCCAGGGACGAGAGAAGCGCCTCGTCATCATCGACACCGTGGACGCCCCCCCCGGCCGCAGCTGGTTCCTCGACGAACGCCGCAACCGCGACTTCCCCCGCCTCCTCAACGTCGCCCTCTCCCGCGCCCGCGACCGCCTCGTCATCGTCGCCACCATCACCGGCCTGCGCCGCACGCTCCCCCGCGAAGCCCTCCTCAACCGCCTCCTCTCCCACGTCGAACAGTCCGGCTCCCGCCTCGACGCCACCCCCACCGACCTCTGGCACGGCGCATCACGGTGAAGCCGCCAGCGGGAGATCGGCGGTCAAAATCCGATTTTCCTCTGCGGATTGCTGCGGGAGATGGCCATTCGATCGATGAATTTTTGAAAAAAATACGACTCGCGCCCCTTCGAGGTTGACGGCCTAAAAAAATCTTTTTAGAATCAGGGCGTGCTAAGGGAGGCGGCACCGACCGACCGGAGGTCGAGGCCGATGACCGCACCGCGAGTTGCCCGACGCGAGATCGCGAAACCGGGGCGCGAGTCCCGGGCCTGAGGGAGCGGAGTTCCGGCGACGGAACGAGGCGATCGAGGGAAGAGGGATCGAGCACAGCTGGTCGGCAGAAGGTACCAGGCTCGCGGCGAGGTTCTGGAAGACCGCGCAAGCTACCAGGACCGGGCGGTGGTTGGCCGTAAACAAGCTTCCTTGCTCAGCCCCTGACACCTTCGGGTGGCCAGGGGCTGAGTGCATCTACCCATGTTTCCATACTCGTTCGCGATCTCCAGGCCGCCCGATCGGGCGCCCCGTTGGCCCCCCCCCTCGCCGGAATCTGGGATCGTTGTCGGACCCCGAACCGGGTCGTTGCCAGACCCCCGAGCGATCACGGCCGCGGTCCGCCGGCCGAACCTCCGTCATCCGCTTCGCCGGACCGGATTCCCGACCCGCGGAAGAATGCCGTTCCGAGCCTGCGCCATCTCGGACACCGTCTCCCGTTTTTTCAAAAAAATGATGTCCAAAAATTGTGGATATCGTGTCCAAAAACCGTGGATTTTGAGATGGGCCGCGCGTGGGGCCGCCGGCGGAGTCGCCCTCGATCGAGTGCTGTCGCATCTTTTCGTCGTTCACCGCTTTTGACGTGCTGTGGAAAACCGGCGCGGCGCGAACGGCCGGGACCGGGAACGGGACGGCGCAATTGCGAGTCGTGATTCAGCGAGTCAGCCAGGCCCGCGTCCGGGTCGAAGGCGAGGTCGTCGGGGCGATCGGCCCCGGGCTCGTCGTCCTGGCGGGTTTCGCGCCGGGTGACTCCGCGAAGACGATGGCCTGGATGGCGGACAAGCTCTGGAACCTGCGTCTGTTCGCGGACGCCGAGGGACGCATGAACCGCTCCGCGCGGGACATCGGGGGAGCGCTCCTCGTCGTGTCGCAGTTCACGCTGTACGGGGACGCGAGGAAAGGCCGGCGACCGTCCTTCACGGGGGCGGCGCGGCCCGACGAGGCCCGGGCGCTCTACGATTGCTTCGTGGAGCTGTGCCGCGAGGGCGGCGAGGTCGCGGAGGGGGAGTTCGGCGCGATGATGGAGGTGGAACTGGTCAACGACGGTCCCGTGACCCTGCAGCTCGAGCGATGACGGCGCGGCCGCTGCGGATCGGCGTCATCGGCTCGGGAGACGCGGCGCCGGCGGAGGCGGGTCTGGCCCACGCCGTAGGGGCGGCCCTCGCCCGCGCCGGGGCCATCGTCGTATGCGGCGGCATGGGCGGCGTCATGCGGGCGGCGGCCGACGGAGCCGCCTCGGAAGGGGGGACCGTGGTGGGGATTCTGCCCGGCGGGGATCCGGGCGCGGCGGCGGACGCGGTCACGATCCCGATCCCGACGGGGATGGGCGAAGCGCGCAACGTCGTCGTGGCGCGGGCCTCCGAGGCCGTCGTCGCGATCGCCGGCGAGTGGGGCACGCTCAGCGAGGCGGCGTTCTGCCGGAAGTTCGGCGTCCCCGTGATCGGGCTCGCGTGCTCGCTGCCCGACAGCGTGATCGACGAGACGGCCGACGACGCGGCGGGGGCGGCGGCACGCGCCCTCGAACTCGCTGCGGCGCGACGGGAGGTGAGCGAATGACCGGATTCATCCTCTTCGGGGGCATCCTCGCGGTGCTGCTCGCCACGATCATCTGGGCCGCGATCCGGTCCGGCGAGGACACGGGCGCGTCGCTCGGCCCCGCGGAACGCCGCGACG
Source organism: Candidatus Palauibacter irciniicola (assembly GCF_965208695.1). GTDB lineage: Bacteria > Gemmatimonadota > Gemmatimonadetes > Palauibacterales > Palauibacteraceae > Palauibacter > Palauibacter irciniicola. The sequence continues at coordinate 2,129,382 of NZ_OZ242352.1, read as the reverse complement.
CCGCCATCGAGGCGCTGCGGGACCTCGAACTCGAGTACCGAACGGGCAAGCTCCACGAAGACGAGTACCAGGCCACGCGCGCCCGCCTCGAGCGCGCCGCCATCGACGCCCGGAACGCCGCCGCCGGAAACGCCGCCGCCCGCGAACCGGCGAAGGCCCCCGCCCCCCAGCCCCCGCAGTCCGCGGCAGCCCCCCGCCCATGCCCGGAATGCGACGTGTCGCTGACCGGCGACGAAGCCTTCTGCCCCACCTGCGGAATCGACCTCGCACCCCACCCCTGACGCCCCCGCCGCCCCCTCAAGCGCGCCCGCCCACCATCTCTCGTCCCGAGGGCGGTTGACGCCCCGTTGAGGCGTGGTTCCATCCTGATGTTGGACGGCCGGATTTCGCGGTTCGGGGCAAAAACCGAAGAAATTGCGAAAGGTCGTTCGGCGTGGTATTGTCAACCTCCGTCGCGGCGGGTGATCGACTCCCCGTCATCGGCCCGGCGGACCCCTCGGAAATCGGGAGAGCGTGACATGGGTGTGGAGATGGATCGGGAACAGAAGAAGGCGTTGTCCGTGGCCCTCAACCAGATCGAACGGGCCCACGGCAAGGGAGCCATCATGCGGCTCGGAACCGAGGGGGCGCGGGTGCGGATCCCCGCCATTTCGACGGGGGCGATCAACCTGGACCACAGCACCGGGATCGGCGGCATCCCGAGGTCGCGCGTGACCGAGATCTTCGGTCCCGAATCGTCGGGCAAGACCACCCTCACCCTCCACGTCATCGCGAACGCGCAGAAGGACGGCGGCGTCGCGGCGTTCATCGACGCCGAGCACGCGCTCGACGTGGGATACGCGCAGAAGCTGGGCGTCGACATCGAGAACCTGCTCGTGTCGCAGCCCGACACGGGCGAGCAGGCGCTCGAGATCGCCGAGGTGCTCGTCCGGTCCGGCGCGCTCGACGTCATCGTGGTGGACTCGGTGGCCGCGCTCGTGCCGCGGGCCGAGATCGAAGGCGAGATGGGGGATTCGCACGTCGGCCTGCAGGCGCGGCTGATGTCCCAGGCGCTCCGCAAGCTCACCGGCGCGATCGGGCGCTCCAACACCGCCGTCATCTTCACGAACCAGATTCGCGAGAAGATCGGCGTCATGTACGGGAACCCCGAGACCACGACGGGCGGCCGGGCGCTGAAGTTCTACTCCTCGCTCCGACTCGACATCCGCCGGATCGCCTCCATCAAGGAGGGGAACAACCTGGTCGGGAGCCGGACGCGCGTGAAGGTGGTCAAGAACAAGTGCGCGCCGCCGTTCAAGCAGGCCGAGTTCGACATCATGTTCAACCAGGGCGTGAGCCGGGAAGGTCTGCTCGTGGACATGGGCGAGAGCATCGGCATCGTGAGCCGCGCCGGCGCCTGGTACTCGTACGGCGGCGACGTCCGGCTCGGGCAGGGGCGCGAGAACTCGAAGACCTTCCTGCGCGAGAACCCGGATATCGCCGAGGAGATCGAGGCTCGGATCCGCGAAGAACTCGGGATGACGGTGCCTGACCCGGACGCCGAGGCCGCCGCCGAGGCCTCCGCGGAAGCGGGCGCGGAAGAGTCGACGAACTCCCGGCCGCCCTCGAAGCAGGCCACCGGGCGCTGAATTCCGGCCCAGACCGCCACACCACCGGCGAGGTCACGGGCCTCGTTCCGGTCAAGCGCCGCTCCGGCTGGACCGAGGTCCAGTTGGACGGCGCTTCCCTCTGTCGGCTTCGGGACGAGGACGTGCATCGGCTTCGGCTCGAAGTCGGACTCCAACTCGGATCGACGGAACTCGACGCCGTCCAGGCGGCGGGCGGTCGCGCCGAAGCGATGTTCGTCGGGCTGCGCTACCTTTCCGTGCGCCCGAGGAGTCGCCGGGAAGTGGAACGCCGGCTGTGGCGAGACCGGATCGACCAGGCCGCGATTCAGCACGCACTGGAACGTCTCGCGGCGCTGGGGTATCTCGACGACGCGCAGTTCGCCGCCAGCTTCGCGCGGGACCGTATCCGGCTCCGGCCCTGTGGCACCCGTCGCATGCAGTCCGACCTTCTCGCCCGTGGCGTGTCGCGAGAGGATGCGGACCGCGGCATCCGCGAGGCGATGGCGGAGGAGGGCGCGACGGAGGAGGCGCTGCTCGAGCGGGTGGCGGCGTCGCGGGCGCGGAAGCTGACCGGGGCGGACCCGTCGAAGGCGCGTCGGCGGCTGTTCGACTACCTGGCCCGGCGCGGGTTCGACGCGGGTCGCATTCGGGCGTGGATCGAGGTCAACTGGCAGGCTGAGGATACACGATGAAGGCGGACGAACTCCGGCGGAGTTTCATCTCCTACTTCGAGCGGCAGGGGCACGAACATTGCCCCAGCGGCCCGCTCGTCCCCGCGGATGACCCGACCCTCATGTTCACGAACGCCGGGATGGTGCAGTTCAAGGGCATCTTCACGGGAGAGACGGAACGCCCGAGTCCCCCGCGCGCCGTCACCTCCCAGAAATGCCTCCGCGTCAGCGGCAAGCACAACGACCTCGAGGAAGTGGGGCGGACCGCGCGCCACCACACCTTCTTCGAGATGCTCGGAAACTTCTCCTTCGGCGACTACTTCAAGCGCGACGCGATCGACTTCGCCTGGGAGTGGGTGACCGGAGACCTCGGCCTGGAACCCGGCCGCCTGTGGGCCACGGTCCACCACGACGACGATGACGCCTTCGACCTCTGGCTGGAACGCACCGCGATCCCGGAGTCGCGCATCCGGCGCATGGGGGACAAGGACAACTTCTGGCAGATGGGCGACACGGGTCCGTGCGGCCCCTGCTCGGAACTGCACTACGACCTGCGGACGGAGCGCGACGACCGCATCACCGACGCGCAGTTCGAGGCGGCGGGCGAGGCGGACCAGATCATCGAGTTCTGGAACCTCGTGTTCATGCAGTTCGACCGCGCGCCGGACGGCACGGACACGCCGCTCCCCGCGCCCTCGATCGACACGGGCGCCGGACTCGAGCGCATCGCGGCGCTGCTCCAGGGCGTGGGCACGAACTACCACACGGACCTCTTCCTCCCGATCATCGAAGCGGCGGAGGAGGGGCTCGGGATCGAGTACTCGCGGGCGCCCGAAGACTGGGAGGACGGCGTCGCCTTCCGCGTCCTGGCGGATCACGCCCGGGCCGTCGCGTTCCTGCTCGCCGACGGCGTCTTCCCCTCGAACGAGAAGCGGGGCTACGTGCTGCGCCGGATCCTGCGCCGGGCCGTGCGGCACTACTGGCTCCTCGGCCGGCGCGACCCGCTCCTGCACGACCTCGTGGGCGTCGTGGCGGACCGCATGTCGGCCACCTTCCCCGAGTTGGAGGCGAGGCGGGAACACCTGCTCTCCACGACGCGGGCGGAGGAGGAACTCTTCCTCTCGACCATCGAGGGCGGCATGCGCGAGATCGACCGCGCCATGCCGGAGGGAGGCTCGGGCACGGTCGCCGGCGACGTCGCCTTCAAGCTCAAGGACACCTACGGCATCCCCGAGGACCTCACCGGCCTCATCGCCCGCGAACGCGGCTACGGCGTCGATTGGGAGGGCTTCAACGAGGCGCTCGAGGCGCAGCGCACCCGTTCGCGCAGCGCGGGGCGCATAGCGGCCACCATCTCGGCCGGACTCCCCACCATCCACGCGCGAGTGGCACCGCCGCAGGAGTTCGTGGGATACGGGGACCTCGAAATCGAAACAGACTGTCGCCGCTGGGCAGCGGACGGGCGGCACGCGTTCCTGCTCGAGCGGAACCCCTTCTACCTGGAGAGCGGGGGCCAGGTCTCCGATACCGGGCGCGTCGCCGGGGATGGGTGGGCCGTCGACATCTCCGAGGTCTGGGACGACGGCGGCCGGACCGTGGTCGCGGGCGCGCTCGCCGAAGGCGCGCTGTCCGAAGCCGAGGGGGTCGAGGACACGGTGCTCGCGCAGGTGGATCCGTCGCGGCGCGAGACGGAACGGAATCACACGGCGACGCACCTGCTGCACGCCGCGCTCCGCAACCGGCTGGGCGAGCACGTGCAGCAGGCCGGATCGCTCGTGGCGCCGGACCGGCTGCGCTTCGACTTCAGCCACCGGGGTCCGCTGACGCCGGAGGAGCGGGCGGACATCGAAGCGGAGGTGACGGAGGCGATCCTCGGCAACCACGACGTCGACGCCTCGCAGCGGGACTACGACGAGGCGATCGCGGCCGGAGCCATGGCCCTGTTCGGAGAGAAATACGGGGACATCGTGCGCGTGATCGAGGTTCCGGGCCTCAGCCTGGAGCTGTGCGGCGGCACGCACGTCCGCACGACGGGCCAGGTCGGGACGTTCCGGATTGTGTCCGAGACGGGCGTCGCGGCGGGGATCCGGCGCATCGAGGCGGTGACGGGGCAGGGGGCCTACCGGCGCGAGCTGGAGCGGGACCGGCTCCTCGCGGAACTGGCGGCCCGGCTGCGCTGCCAGCCCGCGGACCTGGCGCTCCGCATGGACCGCCTCCTCGAGGAACGCGACGCGCTCGCCGAAGAAGTTCGGGGACAGCGGGGAGATGCGGCGGAGCGGCAGTTGGAGACGCTGCTCGCGGGCGCCGCGGGCGCGGCCGACGCGAACGGCGCCCGCTTCGTGTCCGGGCGCCTGGAGGTGCCCGCGGGCACGGACCTCGGAGCGCTCGGCGATCGCCTGCGCGGTGGGATGGGGTCCGGCGCGGCCGTCGTTCACGTCGTGTTCGAGGACGAGGACCGCCACGCCTTCATCTCCGTCGTTTCGGACGACCTCATCCGGCTCGGCGTGAAGGCGGGAGACCTCGTCCGCGTGTCGAGCCGCGCGACGGGTTCCGGCGGCGGCGGCGGCGCGCGCTTCGCGCAGGGCGGCGTGGGCGACCCCTCGCGAACGGAGGACGGGCTCGGAGCGGCCCGGGCCTGGGCGTCCGAGCGGGTGCCCGCCCTGTCCGGTGGCTGACGTGCAGGTTGGTGGCTGACGTGCCGGCCGAACCCGGCCCTCTCACGCTCGAGACCTGGCTCGCCCGGCGGCTCGAGTCCGCGCCGCCGGAGCTGGCGGAAGCGGTGTGGCCGCTGGTTCGCGAGCGCCTGGCCGACGGCGAGGATGGACTCGTCCAGGCGGCGCTCGCTGCGCTGGAGAACGCAACGGAGGGCGAGGCGACCCGCGCCGAGGCGGTGACCCTGCTTGCCGCGGACGCGATCCTCACCTACGCGCTCGAGGCGGCCGCGGATCCGGCCCTGGGGGGAAGCGCCGCGCGGGCGAGCCGACTCGCCGAGCGGGCGGGTCCGGGCGGGCTGATCGGCGAACGATTCAACAACGATTCAACGAAGGAGGAGATGACGGAATGACAGCGACGGTGCCGGGGTTGCCCGGCCTCGCGGGCAAGCGCGTGCTCGTCACCGGAGGCTCACGCGGGATCGGACGCGCCACCGTGCGGTGTCTGGCGGCGTCGGGCGCATCCGTCGGCATCGCCTACCACCGGGCGGAGGCCGAGGGGCGGCAGGCGGTCGAGGAGGCGAACGCGCTCGCCCCGGACGGGCGCCACTGGTGCGCCGGCGCGGACCTCGCCGAGCCCGCCGAGTGCCGGACGCTGTTCGAGCGCGCCGACGCCGAGTTCGGCGGACTGGACGGGTTCGTCGGCAACGCCGGCATCTGGAACGTGGACGCGCGGCCCATCGAGTCGCTCGAGGCGGACGAGTGGCGACACATGATCGAGACGAACCTCACGTCGATCTACGCAGGCACGCGCGAGGCGGCGCGTCGCATGGACGCGGACGGGAGGATCGTCCTCGTCTCCTCGACGGCGTCCCAGCGGGGAGAGGCGGAGCACAGCCACTACGCCGCGTCCAAGGGGGCGATCAACGCGTTCTGCAAGTCGGTCGCGACCGAACTCGGCCCGCGGTCGATCAACGTGAACGCCGTCGCCCCCGGCTGGGTCGACACGGACATGTCCTCGCCGGCGCTCCAGGGCGAGGCCGGGCGCGCCGCGCTGGCCCTCATTCCGCTCGGCCGCGTCGCCACGGCCGAGGACATCGCCGGCCCCATCTGCTTCCTCCTCTCCGACGCGGCCCGGCACATCACGGGAGAGATCCTCAACGTGAACGGCGGCAGCGTGCTGTGCGGCTGAGCGTGCCGTGAGGCCGAGACCGTCGTGAGGCCGAGACTGCCGTGAGCGCGATCGATCCGGGCCGATTCTCCCCCCCGCCCGGGTTCTCCCGCACCGCGGAGAAGCTCGAGGCCGCGGGTTTCCAGGCCTGGGCCGTGGGCGGCGCGATCCGCGACGCCTACGTCTCCCAGATCGGAAGCACGCCCGGGGTCGAGCCGGGCTGGGAGGACCTGACGACGAACGCGCGGCCCGATGACGTCATGCGCCTCTTCCGGCGCACGGTCCCGGTCGGCGTGTCGCACGGCACCGTGAAGGTTCTCGACGGGGACGACGGGTACGAGGTGACGACCTTCCGGCGCGATGTCGAGACCGACGGCCGCCACGCGCGGGTGGCCTTCGCCGATTCCATCGAGGAGGACCTGAGCCGCCGGGATTTCACGGCGAACGCGATCGCCTGGCGGCCCGCCTCGGGCGAGGTGCGCGACGAGTGGGGCGGCGCGGAGGACATCGAGGACGGGATCCTGCGCGCCGTGGGAGAGCCCGAAGCGCGCTTCCGGGAGGACTACCTGCGCATCCTGCGCGGCTTCCGGTTCGCGGGCCGCTTCGAGTGGGCCGTGGAGGCCCGCACGGACGAGGCGATGCGGGAGGCCGTGGACGGCCTGGCCGGGCTGTCGGCCGAGCGCGTGCGCGAGGAGCTGCTCAAGGTCATGGCGGACCCGAAGCCCTCGGCCGCGCTCGACCTGTACGCGGACTGCGGGGCGCTGGGCCACTGGTACCCGGAGCTGCTCGGGCTCGCGGCCGACGGCGACGCGTGGAAGTCCGCGCTCGGCGCCGTCGATGCGGCCCCGGCGCAGGCCGCGAACGTGCGCCTGGCGAGCCTGCTCGTGTGCACGTCCGAAACGCCCGAGGGGCGGGCCGAAGCCGCCGAGTCGCTGCTCTCCCGGCTCAAGTTCTCCAACGCGGACCGGCGCTACCTCGCGCGGCTCGCCGGCTGTACCTGCCCTTCGTCGGGGCGCTGGACTCCGCGGCGGAGCACCGGCGCTGGCTCGCGTCGGTCGGCGACGCGTGGGAGGACCTGTTCGAGCTGCACTTCGCCGCCGCCCGCGCCGCGGGCGAGCCGCGAGCGGAGCGCTACCTGGAGGCGACCCGCGAGCGCGTCCGCGAAGAGCGCCAGGGGGAACCGGCGCTCGACCTGGCGGGTCTCGCGGTCAAGGGAGACGACCTCCTCGCGCTCGGCATGTCGCCGGGCCCGCTCGTGCGGCTGCTGCTGGAGGAGTTGCTCGAACAGGTCCTCGAGGACCCCGGCCGAAACGAGCGCGAGACCCTGCTCGAAGAGGCCCGCCGGCTGATCGAAATCGGCGCGCTCGCGGAAGCGTCGCGCCCGCCCGACGCCGATGACTGACGAGCCCAGCCTGTTCCCCGGCATGGAACCGCCCGCCGAACCGCGAGCCGAACCGCGCGCCGAGTCCGCCGACGCCCGCGGGCCGGACGCCCATTCACCGCTCGCCGCCCGCATGCGGCCGCGGACGCTGGAGGAGTTCGTCGGACAGCCGAAGCTCGTCGGCGAGGGCCGGCCCCTGCGCCAGCTCATCGAGACCGGCCGCGTCCCGAGCCTCATCTTCTGGGGTCCGCCGGGCACCGGTAAGACGACCCTCGCCGGGATGCTGGCCGGCCGGATGGAAGCCGCGTTCGTCCCCTTCTCCGCCGTGACCGACGGCATTCCCCGCGTCCGCCGCGTGCTGGAGGAGGCGAAGGCGCGCCGCGCCGCCACCCGCCGCGGCACCGTCCTCTTCGTCGATGAGATCCACCGCTTCAACCGGGCCCAGCAGGATGCCCTCCTCCCGCACGTCGAGCGCGGCGCCGTCACCCTCATCGGGGCCACGACGGAGAACCCCAGCTTCGAGGTCGTCGGCCCGCTCCTCTCCCGCACCCGCGTCTTCGTCCTCGAGCCGCTGGCGCCGGAAGATGTCGCGGAGATCTGCGCCCGCGCGCTCCGGGACGGGGAGCGCGGACTCGGCGCCACGGGCCTCGACATCGACGAGGACGCCCTCACCCGGCTCGGGACCGAGTCGGACGGGGACGCCCGCCGCGCCCTCAACGCGCTCGAGACGGCGGCGGACCTGGCCGCGGCGGACGGCGTCCCCGCGATCTCCGTGGATCACGTGGCGGCGGCGCTGCAGAAACGGTTCGCGCGCTACGACAAGTCGGGCGAGGAGCACTTCAACCTCATCTCCGCCCTGCACAAGGCCGTGCGCGGCTCGGACGCGGACGCCGCGCTCTACTGGCTCGCGCGGATGCTGGACGGCGGCGAAGACCCCATGTACCTGGCGCGGCGCATCGTGCGCATGGCCGCCGAGGACATCGGACTCGCGGACCCCGGCGCGCTCGCGGTCACGATCGCGGCGCGGGACGCGTACCACTTTCTCGGCAGCCCGGAGGGAGATCTGGCGCTGGCGCAGGCGGTCACCTACCTGGCGCTCGCCCCGAAATCGAACGCGGTCTACCGCGGTTTCGGCGGCGCCGCCCGCGCGGCGCGCGAAACGCCCGCCGAGCCCGTCCCGTTCCATATCCGGAACGCGCCCACGCGGCTCATGAAGGAACTCGGCTACGGATCGGGGTATCGCTACGATCACGACGAGGAAGACGGCGTGGCGGCCCAGTCCTACCTTCCGGATTCGCTGCGCGGGAGCCGCTGGTATCATCCGGTGGCGCGCGGCTGGGAGGCGGAGGCGAGGCGCAGGCTCGACGCGATTCGCGCCAGCCGGACGCGGGCGGCGGGCGCCGAGACGACGGAGGAGAAGCGATCGAAACCGTGAAGTCGGACGAGGTGGCGGAGCGCGCGGTGCTCGTGGGCGCGCCGCCGCCCGACATGTCCCAGGAGACGGTGGACGAACACCTCGAGGAACTCGCCCGCCTCGCGGGGACGGCGGGAGCCGATGTCCGGGGTGCGGTCGTCCAGCGTCTGCGCAGGCCGAACGCCTCGACCTTCATCGGCAAGGGGAAGGTCGAACGCCTCGCACAGGCGCTCCGGGAGCACGACGCGACGCTCGCCATCTTCGACGAGGAACTCACGCCGGCCCAGGGCGCGAATCTCGAGACGGCGCTCGGCGTGCGCGCGCTCGACCGCACCGAACTCATCCTCGACATCTTCGCGCTCCGGGCCCGGACGTCGGAAGCGAAGCTCCAGGTCGAACTCGCCCAGCTTCAGTACCTGCGGACGCGGTTGAAGCGGATGTGGACCCACCTCTCGCGCGAGGGCGGAGGCATCGGCGCGCGCGGCCCCGGCGAGCAGCAGATCGAGACCGACCGCCGGCTCATCGACCGACGCCTGGCCCGGCTGCGGCGCAAGCTCGACCACATCGCGCGGGCGCGGGTCACGCAGCGCCGGGCGCGGAGCGAGCAGTTCACCGTGGCGCTCACGGGCTACACGAACGCGGGCAAGTCCTCCATCCTGCGCGCGCTCTCGGGCTCGGACGTCTTCGTCGAGGACCGGCTGTTCGCGACGGTGGACTCGGCGACCCGGGTTTGCGATCTCGAAGGTCCGGGCCCGATCCTCCTCACCGACACGGTCGGGTTCATCCGGAAGCTGCCGCACCATCTCGTGGCGTCCTTCCGGGCAACGATGGAGGAACTCGCGGAGTCCGACCTCCTGCTGCACGTGATCGACGCCTCGTCGCCGAGCCGGGACGAGCAGCGCGAGGCCGTGGAGGAGGTGCTGGCGGAGGCCGGTGTGGCGGACCGCCCCGTGATCGAGGTCTTCAACAAGGTCGACCGGCTCACGCACGAGGAGGAGCGGGCGCTGCGCGAGCGGGCCGCGGCGGACGGACGGCCGCACGTGCTGACCTCGATCATGGAGGAGGGCGGGCTGCAGCCGTTGCGCGAGGCCCTGCAGGCCGCGATGCGGGCCCGCCTCGAGACGGTGCGGGTGAGCCTGCCCGCCGGGGACGGCGCGCGGCTCGCGGAGGCGTATCGGGAGGGCGAGGTGCTGGAGCGCGCGTACGAAGCGGGGTGCGTGGTCATCGTGGCCCGCGTGCCCGCCGGAGTGGCCGGCCGCTGGCGCGAGAGCGGCCTGGTCGTGGAGCGGGCCGACGCCGCCTGAGCGGCGGGCCGTCTAGCCGAAAACGGGAGCACAATCATGGCGAACAGCAGCTTCTCGCACCTGGTCGACTGCCGGCTGTGCGTGAACATCGATCACGTGGCGACCGTCCGGCAGGCGCGCGGCACGGACGAACCCGACCCGGTGCGGGCCGCCGTCCTCGCCGAACTCGGGGGCGCGAACGGGATCACCGTGCACCTCCGCGAGGACCGCCGGCACATCCAGGACCGCGACGTGGAACTCCTGCTGCAGACCGTCCGCACCTTCGTAAACCTCGAACTCGCGGCCGAGGAAGAGGTGCTCGCCCTCGCCGAACGGTGGCGGCCGGCCCAGGCCACACTCGTCCCCGAGAAGAGGGAGGAACTGACGACGGAGGGCGGGCTGGACCTGTCCGCCGATCCGGCGCGCATCGCCGCCGCCGTGGCCCGGCTCCAGGACGCCGGCATCCGCACGTCGCTCTTCATTGACCCCGATCCCGCCTCCGTCGACGCTTCGGCCGAGTCGGGCGCGGCGGCGATCGAACTCCACACCGGCGAATACGCCAACGCGCCGGACCAGGCGGCCGCCGACCGCGAACTCTCCCGGCTGGAGGAGGCGGCGATGCGGGCCGAAGCCGCCGGCCTCGGCGTGCACGCCGGACACGGGCTCACCTACGAGAACGTGCAGCCGGTGGCGGCGATCCCGGAGTGCGAGGAACTCAACATCGGCCACTCGATCGTGAGCCGCTCCGTGCTCGTGGGGATCGAGCGCGCGGTGCTCGAGATGTCGGACCTCGTGCGCGAGGCGCGCGGGTGAGAGGCCGTCTCACAGTCCTCATCGGCGTACTCGTCTCCGTCGCGCTCCTCATCTGGGCGCTGCGGGGCGTCTCGGCGGCCGAACTCCTGCGACACCTGGGCGAAGCGAACGTCTGGCTGCTGATCGCCGCGACGGTCGTGGCCACGCTCACCTTCAACCTCCGCGCGATCCGGTGGGACATCCTCCTCCGCGCCTCGAACGGACACCTGCCGTTCGGATCGCGCTACGCGGCCGTGTGCATCGGCTTCATGGCGAACAACGTCCTGCCGGGCCGGCTCGGTGAGTTCGCCCGCGCCTACTCCCTGTCGCAGATCACCCCGGTGCCCCTGACCGCCGCCCTGGCCTCGCTCGTCGTGGAGCGCCTGCTCGACGCGATCGTGCTCATGGTGTTCCTCGTCCCCGCCTTCTTCATCGTCGGGGTCGACGAAGCCGCCTCCGGGACGCTGCGGGACCTGTTCACCGTGGGCGTCATCCTCGTCTCCGCGAGCCTGCTGGGGCTCGCCCTCCTCGTCCGCTCGCCGAACCGCTTCCTCCGGCTCGCGGCCAAGTGGTCGCACCGGGTCGCGCCGGATCGGGTCGCCGACCGCATCATGGACATTCTGTCTGCCTTCGTGGACGGCCTCGGGGCGCTGCGCCACGCGCACGTCTTCGCCCGCGCGATGCTGTGGTCGTTCGCCGTCTGGGCCTGGAACGCCGTCTCGTTCTACCTCGGGTTCCTCGCCTTCGGCATCATCGGGCCCGGGTTCCTCGGCGCGCTCGTCCTCCAGACCACGATCGGCTTCGCCGTCGCGATCCCGTCCACGCCGGGGTTCTTCGGACCGTTCGAGACCGCGGCCCGCGTCGCGCTCGAACTCCACCACATCGAACCCGCGAGAATCATCAGCTTCGCCGCGGGCTACCACATCCTCACCTTCCTGCCCATCACGGTGCTGGGGATCTGGTACATGCGGCGCCTCGGGATCAGCCGCCGCGAACTCGGGCGGAGCGAGGCCCGGGCGCCGGAGACCTCGGAGTGACAGGCGCCGGAGAGATCGGGACGGCCGAAGCGCACGCGAAGGTCAACCTCCGCCTGCGCGTCTTCGCCCGAGACGAAACCGGCTTCCACGGCGTCGAGACCGTGCTCGCCCGCACAAGCCTGTCCGACACCGTGACCCTCTCCGCCGCCGAGTCCGACGGCGCCGGGCGCGGCGTCACCCTCTCCGTCGATGGACCTCTCGCCGAAGGCGTGCCGGACGGTCCCGACAACCTGTGCCGGCAGGCGGCGGAGCGTTTCCTGGCCCGCGCGTTCGGGAAGCGGGGGCGCCCCGCCGTGCACATCCGCCTCACCAAACGAATCCCCATGGGCAGCGGGCTCGGCGGCGGGAGCGCGGACGCGGGCGCGACGCTCCGCCTGCTCGCCGCCCGCTGGCCCCGCCTGGAGACGCGCGAACTCGTCGAACTCGCCGGCGAGATCGGCAGCGACGTGCCCTTCGCGCTCCTCGGCGTCCCGATGGCGCTCGGCTGGGAGCGCGGCCGCCGGCTCCTCCCGCTCCGCCCGCCGCGGCCCCGTCCCGCGCTGCTCGTCTGCCCTCCGATCCACGTTTCCACGCCCGAGGCGTACGACTGGCTCGGCCGCACCGACGAGGACGCCGGTGCCGCCTCCGTGCTGCCGGGCGCGACGCGGCTGGCCGAGTGGGACTCGCTCGAACGCCTGGCCCGCAACGACCTCGAAGCGCCTGTCCTCGCCCGGCACCCGGAACTGTCCGAACTCCTCGCCCGGCTGCGCTCCTGCGACCCGGCCCTGGCCGCGATGACCGGATCCGGCTCGACCCTGTTCGCGATCTTCCGCGACGAGCCCGCCCGCGCCCGCGCCCGCCAAACCCTCGCCGCCCCCGCCCGCGCCCGCGCCCGCCAAACCCTCGCCGCCCCCGCCCGCCCCGAAGCCCCCCAAATCCTCGACGTCTCCCTCCCTGTCTGATTGACTCGGTTGGCCGCGCGACGCCATCTTCGGCGCCTCTGGCCCCTCGTCTAATGGCAAGACACCGGCCTTTGGAGCCGATGATCCAGGTTCGACCCCTGGGGGGCCAATCCCATGTCTGATTCCCATGCCTGATTCCGGCCGCCGCCCCAACCAGCTCGCGCGGGAGAAGAGTCCCTACCTTCTCCAGCACGCCTTCAATCCCGTGGACTGGCTTCCGTGGGGGGAGGAGGCCTTCGCGCGCGCCCGGGCCGAGGACCGCCCGATCTTCCTCTCCATCGGGTACGCGACCTGCCACTGGTGCCACGTCATGGAGCGCGAGTCCTTCGAGGATGAGGCTGTGGCCGCGCTCCTCAACCGGGACTTCGTGTCGATCAAGGTGGACCGCGAGGAACGGCCGGACATCGACGGCGTCTACATGACGGCCTGCCAGCTCATGACGGGGCAGGGGGGATGGCCGCTCACGATCGTGATGACGCCGGACAAGCAGCCCTTCTTCGCCGGCACCTACTTCCCGCGCGAGAGCGTGGCGGGGCGGGCGGGGATGCTGGACCTGCTGCCCCGGCTCGCGTCCGTGTGGCGCGAACGGAGGGCGGATGCGGAGGCGGCCGGGGCCTCGGCGCTCGCGGCGATAAGGGAGGTCGAGGTCCGCGGGCTGGGTTCCGGCGAGGGCGCGCTCGACGAGGAGACGCTCCGCCGCGGCTTCGCCGACCTGCACGCCCGCTTCGACCCCCACCAGGGAGGGTTCTCCCGGGCTCCGAAGTTCCCGGCGCCGCACCAGCTCCTCTTCCTCCTGCGCTGGAGCGACCGCACGGGCGACCGGCGCGGCGTGGAGATGGTGGAGAAGACGCTCGTCTCCATGCGGCGGGGAGGGATTTTCGACCACGTCGGGTACGGCTTCCACCGCTACTCCACGGACGCCCGCTGGCTCGTGCCGCACTTCGAGAAGATGCTGTACGACCAGGCGCTGCTCGCCATGGCGTACACGGAGCTGTGGCAGGTGACGGGCGACGACGCGCACCGGAGGGTGGCCCTCGAGATCTACGAGTACGTGGCGCGCGACCTCACGGACGCGGAGGGCGGCTTCTATTCCGCGGAGGACGCGGACAGCGAGGGGCGTGAAGGGGCGTTCTACGTGTGGACGCGGGACGAGTTCGATGGGGTGCTGACGCAGGCGCTCGGGGAGGAGGCCGCCGGGCTCGCGCGGCGCGCCTTCCGGGTCGAGGCGCGCGGCAACTTCGCCGACGAGGCGTCGGGGCTCCGCACCGGCGAGAACATCCTGCACGCCGGGAGAAGCGCCCGCCGAAATCGCCGCCGCGCTCGGGGCGGAGGCCGGCGCCGCCGATGCCGCCGATGTCGAAGAACGCCTGGAGCAAGCCCGCCGCGTCCTGTTCGAGAAGCGGGAGACGCGGGAGCGCCCGCTGCTCGACGACAAGATCCTCACGGACTGGAACGGGCTCATGATCGCGGCGCTGGCGCGGAGCGGCCTCGCCTTCGGCGACGAGTCGCTCGTCGAGGCGGCGGCGCGGGCGGCGGACTTCATCCTCGAACGGCTGCGCGACGGCGAGGGACGGCTGCTCCACCGCTACCGGGACGGGGACGCGGCCATCCCCGCGGGCGCGGCGGACCACGCCTGCCTCTGCTGGGGGCTGGTCGAGCTGTACGGGGCGACGTTCGACCCGCGCTGGCTCCGCGCGGCGCGCGAGTTGCTCGACGCGCTGCTGGAGCGCTTCTGGGACCCCGACCGGCTCGGCGTGTTCAACGTGGACGCGGCGCAGCGCGACGTGCCCGTCCGGCAGAAGGAGCTGTACGACGGCGCCACGCCCTCCGCCAACGCGACGACGTGGTACGTCCTCCTCCGCCTCGGCCGGCTCACCGGCGACCTCGAACTCCTGGACCGGGCCGAGGCGCTGCGCCGCGCGCTCGCCGGCCCCGTCGCCGGCGCCCCCTCCGCGCACACGATGTCGCTCGTCGCGCTCGACCTCGCGCTCGGACCGGCGCAGGAAGTCGTCGTGACGGGCGACCCCGACGAGTCCGGCACGCGGCGCATGCTGGCCGCGCTCGCCGACCGCTACGCGCCCCGCACGGCCGTCCTCTTCAAGCCGGTGGGCTCGCCGTCCGAAGCGCTCGCGGAGATCGCGCCCTTCACCGCGCCGCACGACCTCCTGGACGGGAAGGCGACGGCATACGTTTGCACCGGCTTCGCCTGCCGCCGCCCGACGACCGACGTCGCGGAGATGATCGAGCAACTCGCCTGATCGCCCAACCCTGACACTGGAGTTCGAGGCATGGGCCTGGACCAGACGATCTACGGAAACGCGCTTTCGACCTGGCTGATCGCCGCCGGCATCTACGCCGTGACGACGCTCGCGCTGTGGCTGCTCGAACGCTACGCGCTGCGGGCGTTCGCCCGCTTCGCGAGCCAGACGCGGACCTCGATCGACGATCTCGTGGCGGACGTGCTCGGCGAGACGAAGTTCGCCCTCATCCTCTTCGTGGGGCTCTTCGCCGCCTCGCTCGTGCTCGAACTCGACCCGGTCGTGGCGCTCGTGATTCGCCGCGCCGCGGTCATCGCCATCGTCGTCCAGGGCGGCATCTGGGCGAGCGCCGCGATCGCCTTCTGGGTCCGCCGCTTCGTGGACGCCACCGCGGGCGAGGATGCGGAGGCCGTGACCATGGTCGCCGCGCTCTCCTTCGTGGGCCGGCTCGCCGTGTGGTCCGTCGTCCTCCTCCTCATCCTCGACAACCTCGGGGTGGAAGTCGCGGCCCTGCTCGCGGGCCTCGGCATCGGAGGCATCGCCGTCGCCCTCGCGGCCCAGAACGTCCTCGGAGACCTGCTCGCGTCGCTCTCCATCATCCTCGACAAGCCCTTCGTCATCGGCGACTTCCTCGTCATCGGCGAGTTCCAGGGGTCCGTGGAGCACATCGGCCTCAAGACGACCCGGCTGCGGAGCCTCGGGGGCGAGCAACTCATCCTCGGAAACAGCGACGTGATCAACACCCGCATCCGCAACCTCGGGCGCATGGAGGACCGGCGCGGGGCGCTGAAGATCGGCGTGACCTACGACACGCCGCGCGACCTCCTGGCGCAGATCCCCGGCTGGATCGAGGAGATCGTGGAGGCGCAGGAGGAGACCCGCTTCGACCGCTGCCACCTGTCGGGCTTCGCGGACTCCGCGATCGAGTTCGACACCATCTTCTACATGACCGTCCCGGAGTACGCCCGTTTCATGGACGCGAAGCAGGCGATGCTGCTCGCGATCCACGAACGGTTCGACCGGCACGGCGTCGAGTTCGCGTACCCGACACAGGTCGTGTACACGATTCCGGGTCGCGCGACGCCGGACGCTCGTTGACAAAAACCCGCGTGAACCGATAGTCTGGGCCGCTGTCGCCGCGGGGTTCGGCCCCGCGGCACACGGGTTCGGGACCCACACAGTTTCTCTCCATTCCGGCACCACCTCCGCGGGCGGCAACGCGCGGGGAGCGACGAGCGCCGGAACCAGACCAGCGAGCCAGTCGACACGCATGGACACCACGGACTTCTCGTTCCATACGAGTCCGATCATGCTGCTTTCGGGTTCGGCGAATCCCGCCCTCGCGCAGGGGATCGCCGACGTGCTCGGAGAGCGGCTGTGCGACGTCACGATCAAGCGGTTCGCCGACGGCGAGATCTTCGTGCGCATCGACGAGAACGTGCGCGGGCGCGACGTCTTCCTCATCCAGCCCACGAACCCGCCGGCGGAGAACGTCCTCGAACTCCTGATCCTGCTCGACGCGGCGAAGCGCGCCTCGGCGGCGCGGGTCACGGCGGTCGTCCCCTACTACGGGTACGGGCGCTCCGACCGGAAGGATCAGCCGCGCGTGTCGATCGCGGCCAAGCTGCTCGCGAACCTGATGACGGCCGCCGGCGCGGACCGCGTCCTCTCGATCGACTTCCACCAGCACCAGATCCAGGGCTTCTTCGACATCCCCGTGGATCACCTCTACGCGGCGCCCGTCTTCCGGCGCTACTACGAGATGAAGAAGCTGGACAACCTGGTCGTCGTCGCGACGGACGTGAGCGCGGCGAAGATGGCGCGCGGCTACGCCCGCCGCCTCGGCGGAGACCTCGCGATCATCGACAAGCGGCGCCCGGCGCCGAACGAGGCCGAGGTCTCGAACATCGTGGGCGAGGTCGAAGGGAAGCACTGCATCGTGCCCGACGACATGATCGACACGGCCGGGACCATGGTGTCGGCCATCGAGGTGCTCAAGGAGCGCGGGGCGCTGGACATCTTCGTGCTCGCCACGCACCCGCTCTTCTCGGGGCCGGCGCTCGAGCGTCTCGCGTCGGCCGACGTGAAGGAAATCACGGTGACGGACACCGTGCCGCTCGCTCCGGGCGTGCAGGAGGCCCTGCCCAACCTGACCGTGCTGTCGGTGGCGAGCCTCCTCGCGCAGGCGATCGAGAGCACGCACGCGAACACCTCCGTGAGCAAACTTTTCAAGTAAGAGCAAGTAAGAGAGAAAGATGACGAACGAATCCGTCAAACTGACGGCGCGGTCACGCACCACCTCCGGGAAGGGCGCCGCGCGGCAGCTTCGCCGCAGCGGCCAGTTGCCCGCGGTCGTGTACGGCCGCCGGGACGAGGCCGAGTCGCTGGCGCTGGACACGCACGAGCTGTCGCGCCTGCTGAGCCGCGTGCACGCGGCGACGACGGTGATCGACCTCGAGGTCGACGGCGGCAAGCCGCGCCCGGTCCTGATCCGCGAGATCCAGCGCCACCCGTATCGGCCCCAGCTTCTGCACGTCGACTTCTTCGAGATCCGCGCGGACGTGAAGATCCGGGTATCGGTTCCGCTCCACCTTCTCGAGACTCCCGCCGGCGTGGAGATGGGCGGGATCCTCCAGCACCTCCGGCACGAAATCGAAGTCGAGTGTCTGCCGAACGAGATCCCGTCCGCGTTCACCATCGACGTTTCGGCGCTCGAGATCGGCGATTCGCTCCAGGTCTCGGACGTGGATACGGGCGAGGTCGAGGTCCTCGACGACGATGCGGTGACGATCTGCACCGTCGTGCCGCCCGCCGTGGAGGAGGTCGAGGAGGAAGAAGAGGTCGAGGAGCTGGAAGAGGGCGAAGCCGAGGCCGAAGCGGAGGCACCGGAGGCCGAGGCGAACGAGGGCTGAGCCGAACGGCCGGGGCCGGGTTCGCGGGGGGACCGTGCGGCTGCTTCTGGCGCTGGGGAACCCCGGCGCGAAGTACCGGGATACGCGGCACAACATCGGCTGGTGGCTCGCGGATCGCCTGGCGCTCCGGTGGGGCGGCGGGCCGTTTCGCGCGGACGCGGACGGCCTCACCGCCTGGACGACGGCGGCCGCGCGCCCCGGCGTCGAGATCCACAAGCCGCGGACGTACATGAATCTGAGTGGCGAGGCGCTGGCGGCGCTGCGGGATCGCCGGCGCTTCGACCCGGCGGCGGACATGCTCGTCCTGGTCGACGATGTCGCGCTGCCGGCGGGTCGCTTTCGCCTGCGGGCGCGGGGATCGCCGGGCGGGCACAACGGGCTTGCCTCGATATCGGCGAGTCTCGGCTCCGACGACTACGGCCGCCTCAGGCTCGGCGTCGGACGGCCGCCGGACGAGCGCATCGACCTGGCGGCCTGGGTGTTGTCACGGATGCCGCGGGCGGAGGAGGAGAGGTCGCTCGGCGCCTTCCCCCGTGCCGCCGAAGCGGTGGAGTACTGGCTGGAACATGGCGTGGAAGCGGCGATGAACCGCTTCAACCGTTAGCAGAGGGAGCAGGGAAACGTGGACATCGTCGGAAACATCGATTTTGCGGTCTGGCTCGGGGTGATCGGGCTCTTCTTCTCCTTCGCCCTCTTCATGTACGTGAAGGCGCAGCCCGTCGGAAACGAGAAGATGGCCGAGCTGTCGGAGGCGATCCACTCGGGCGCGATGGCGTTTCTGCGGCGCGAGTACACGGTGCTGCTGCCGTTCATCATCGTCGTCGCGGCCCTCCTGTTCTGGCTCGTGGGCCCGCACACGGCGGTGGCCTACGCGCTGGGCGCGGCCTGCTCGATCCTGGCGGGCTTCTTCGGCATGAAGGCGGCGACGGCGGCCAACGTCCGGACCTCCGAGGCGGCGCGCGCGGAGGGCCAGGCCAAGGCGCTCCGGGTCGCCTTCTCCGGCGGCGCCGTGATGGGCATCGCGGTGGCGGCGCTCGGCCTGCTCGGGATCGGCGCCGTGCTCGCGATCTACGATCCGCAGGCCACCGGCTTCCGCCCCTTCGGCGAGATCATCTCCGGCTTCGCGATGGGCGCCTCCTCGATCGCGCTCTTCGCGCGCGTGGGCGGCGGCATCTACACGAAGGCGGCCGACGTCGGCGCGGACCTGGTGGGGAAGGTCGAGGCCGGTATTCCGGAGGACGACCCCCGCAACCCGGCGACGATCGCCGACAACGTGGGCGACAACGTCGGCGACGTGGCGGGGATGGGGGCGGACATCTTCGAGTCGTACGTCGGCTCGGTCATCGCCACGATCGTCATCGGCGTGACGAGCGCGATGATCCTCGACGGGGCGCGGCTCCAGGCCGTGGCGCTGCCGGTCCTCTACATCATGGCCGGCTTCCTCGCGAGCGCGGTCGGCGTCCTCGCCATCCGCGTCCTCGAGCGCATGAGTCCCGCGGCGGCGCTCCGCTGGGCGCCGATCATCGGGGCCCTGATCTTCTGGGTCGTGGCGTACGCGATCACGGTGAACCTCCAGCTCTTCGACGCCGCGGCGCAGGGCAAGTGGATCTTCATCCACCCGAACGCCGGTCCCTTCTGGGCCATGCTGTTCGGCTCGCTCGTCGGCATCGCGATCGGCCTCGTGACGGAGTACTACACGGCGGAGAAGCCGATCCGGCGCATCGCCGAGGCCTCCGAAACCGGCTCCGCGACGAACATCATCACGGGACTCGCGGTCGGGATGGAATCCACGTTGATTCCCATGCTCCTGATCTCCGGCGCCATCTTCCTCGCCTTCAACTTCGCCGGCCTGTACGGGATCGGGATCGCCGCCGTGGGGATGCTGGCCACGGTCGGGGTGACGATGTCCGTGGACGCGTACGGCCCGGTGGCGGACAACGCGGGCGGCATCTCGGAGATGGCGGAACTGGGGCCCGAGGTGCGCTCGGTGACCGACTCGCTCGACTCGCTCGGCAACACGACGGCGGCGATCGGGAAGGGCTTCGCGGTCGGCTCCGCCGCGCTCACGGCGCTGGCTCTGTTCTCCGCCTACGCGAACGCGGTGGGTCTGCGCGCGACCGGGATCAACCTCATCGACCCGCTCGTCGTGATGGGCCTCTTCATCGGGGGCGTGACGCCCTTCTTCATCGCCGCGCTCACGATGACGGCGGTGGGCCGCGCGGCGGCCGGCATGGTGGCGGAAGTGCGTCGCCAGTTCCGCGAGATCCCGGGCATCATGGAGGGGACGACGAAACCGGACTCGGCGCGCTGCGTGGACATCTCCACGAAGGCGGCGCTCCGCGAGATGATCGTGCCGGGCCTCGTGGCGATCATCGTCCCCATCCTCGTCGGCCGCTTCCTCGGCGTGGCGGCGCTCGGCGGGGCGCTGGCCGGCGCGACCGTGAGCGGCGTCCTGCTCGCGCTCTTCATGGCGAACTCCGGCGGCGCGTGGGACAACGCCAAGAAGTACATCGAGACCGGCGCCCACGGCGGGAAGGGGTCCGACCCGCACAAGGCGGCCGTGGTCGGCGACACGGTGGGCGATCCCTTCAAGGACACCTCCGGGCCGTCGATGAACATCGTCGTGAAGCTGATGAGCGTCGTCTCGCTCGTCCTCGCGCCCTGGTTCGTGGACGTGCACGGGATGGCCGCCGCGGCGCCGGAAGCCGTGGAGACCGCCCTCGCCGCCGTCGGCGGGGCGCTGCGGGCTCTCGGACTCTTCTAGAAACTTGACAGCGGGGCGGCATGACCTAGTCTAGTGCCGCCTTCACATACCGGTCCGCGGCATTCCGGCGGGCCGGCAAATCCAGACTCCTGCTCCGACCGTGCGGGTCGGGGCCGACGAGACCGAGGGAGTTCTTCATGCGCGATTACGAGATCGTGTACATCTTCCGTTCGAGCCTGACCTCCGAGGAGATCGAGGCGAAGCTCGAGCGCTACCACGCCGCCATCACGGCGGACGGTCCGGGCGAAATCACCGCCTCCGTGCACTGGGGCAAGCGTCAACTCGCCTACCCCATCAAGAAGCAGCCGAACGGCTACTACGTCGTGGCCCAGTTCACTTCGGAGCCCGATCCGCTCAGGGAGCTGGAGCGCGTCCTGAAGCTCGAGGATGACGTCCTCCGGTACCTGATCGTGATCGCGGAACACCCGCTGCCGCTTCCCGACCCGGCGCCGGAGACGCCCGCCGCGCCCGCCGCGGAGGAGGCCGAGACAGCAGAACCCGCCGCGGAGGAGGCCGAAGCCGAGGAGGCCGAAGCCGGGGAAGCCGAAGCCGGGGAAGCCGAAGCCGGGGAGGCGGACGAGGCGGCAGAAGCTGCGGAGGATGCCGAGGCCGAAGAAGCGGCCGATGACGCTTCCGCCGAAGCCGAAGCCGAAGAAACCGAAGCCGAAGAAACCGAGGCCGAAGAGGCGGAGGCCGAGGAGACGGACGGCGCCGAAGAAGCGGCCGAGGAGGCCGACGAGGCGCCCTCCGAAGCCGAGCCTGAGGCCGAAGCCGAAGCCGAGCCCGTGGCCGAAGCCGAAGCCGAGGCGGACGGCCGGCGGATGACGCGGACGGGATGACCCGCCGACGCGGAAGAGCCTGCCGACGCGGAAGAGCCCGCCGACGCGAAGGAGGAATAGATGGCATTTCGAAAGGCGTGCCGGTGCTGTGTGGCCGGGGGCCGGAAGCCCGGCGTGGATTACAAGGATGAACGCGAGCTGGACCGCTACATCTCGGATCGCGGCAAGATCCTCCCGCGGCGAGCCACGGGGTCGTGCGCGCGGCACCAGCGGGCGGTGACGGCAGCGATCAAGCGGGCGCGGTATCTCGCGATACTGCCGTACATCCGCGGCTACCACGACTAGCCCGCCGCGGCGTGGGGCCGAGCCCCGGCGTGGGGCCGCTGAGGGAACGCTGGAGCGGTCTCTGGCCAGCCGCGGGTCTCCTCCTGCTGGTCATGCTGCTGTCGCCGCTGAGTTCGTCGCCGCTCGGGCTCATGGCGATCGTCGGCGTGCCCGCGGCCGTGGCGATTCTGACCTTCGAACCGCCCCGGTCCGGGTCGGCCGCCCTGGCGCTGCTGCTCCTGGCGGGAGCGGCGCTCGGGTTTCGGGAGGCCGGACCGCTGTGGTTCATGGAACGCGGCTGGGCGCTGCTTCTGGCCGGAGGGTTCGCCCTCAGCACGGCACTGGCGCCGGGCCGGCGGCTGTTCGACCGGTCGCTGGCGGCGGTCGCGGTCGCGGGAGCCACGGTCGCGGTCCTCGCCGTCCTGCGACCCGAGCTTCCGGCGGACCTCGACTGGCGGATCACGGCGCAGTTCAGCCAGGCGCTGGCCGCGTACGACTTCAACGCGTGGGGCGGCCGATCGGTGGAAGCGACGGTGCGCACCATCGTGAGCGTGTGGCAGGCCGTCTACCCGGCGATGCTCGCGCTCGCTTCGATCTCGGCCCTCGGGGTCGTCGGCTACATCATCGGGCGCGTCCGGGGAGAACCGAGACCGCTTCCGCCGCTGCGGGAGTTCCGGTTCGGCGACCACCTGGCCTGGGTGCTCGTGCTGGGGCTCGCGCTGCTGGTCCTCCCCGCCGGAGCGTGGGCGGACCGCGCGGGCGGCAACATGGTGACGGTGATGGGCGGCCTCTATCTGCTCCGGGGCCTTGCGGTGCTCGTGTGGCTGGGGGCTTCCGTGCTAAGCTCGGGCTGGGTGATCGGCCTGTGGGTGCTCGCGGCGCTCATCCTCTACCCGGTGACGGCGGGTGCGGCCCTCGTCATGGGAATCAGCGATACGTGGCTGGACCTGAGGTCGCGTCCGGGGGTGAAAACGGACGGGGCGTGAACCCCGGAAACTGGAGGGATCGATGGTGGAAGTGATTCTGAGAAAGGACGTCGCGGACCTCGGTCTGGCGGGCGAGATGGTGAACGTGCGGGCGGGGTATGCGCGCAACTACCTGGTTCCGCAGGGGATCGCGCTCGTGGCGACGGAGGGGAACCGGAAGCGGTTCGAGGAGGAGCGGCGCCAGATCGAACAGTCCGCCGAGCGGGAGCGCGAAGCGGCGCAGGAACTGGCGGGCGAACTCGAGGGCAGGGAGCTGAGCTTCGTGCGCCGGGCGAGCGAGAGCGGACGCCTGTTCGGCTCGGTCACGGCCGCGGACGTCGCGGATGAACTGGAGAAGGAGGGCGTCGCCGTGGATCGCCGCGCGATCCGGCTGGACGATCCGATCAAGGACCTCGGCGAACACGAAGTTCCGGTGCGAGTCCACGTGGACGTCGAGCCCACGCTCAAGGTGTCCGTGGTCGCCGAGGAATAGTGTCGACAGACGGCGGTCCGCGACCGATGGCGCACGGCCCGCTCCCGCTCGAGGAAGTGTGGCGCCGGCTCTCGGAACGGGGAGACCCCTCCCCGGAACTCCGCAGCGTGGCGGAGGCCGCGCTCGAGCGAAACGCACGCGTGCCGACGATCCTCGATCTGCGGGGGCTGTCGGACGTCACCGACTTCTTTCTCATCGCGACGGGCGACTCGGACACGCACGCCCGCGCGATCAGCGAGAACATCCTCGATCGCACGCGCGAGGACGGTTTCCGGCCGGTCGGCGTGGAGGGGCTGAACGCCGGTCGCTGGGTGCTGATGGACTACGTGGGCCTCATCGTGCACGTCTTCCTGGGCGAAGTCAGGGAGTTCTATCGGCTCGAGCGGCTGTGGGGCGACGCCCCCCTCTTCGAGTTGGAGTGAAGCGGGGCCGGGGCCGTTCCGCGACCGGTGGCGCGCCGCTAGCTTGGAGGGCCATGAACCGTGCGAAAATGCCGGCCGCGCTCCTCCTCCTGCTCGGGGTCGGGGGCATTGCCGGCGCCTGCGGAAGCCCCCCGGAAGATCAGCCGGATCCCCTCGAAGGCGCGGCGCTCGTCTCCGGGACGTCGCTCGAGCGGTACGGGCTCCTCGTCATCCCGCGCGACGGCGGCGTCGCGCAGTTCCGTTCCATCGAGAGCCCGTCCACGGTGCGCTGGACCGGTCGCCTGCCGCTCGGAAGCGTCACGGCGGCCCATTCGCTCGGCTCGGCCGTCGTGCTGCAGCGCGGGCGGCGGCTTCACCTCTACACGACCTCGCCCGTGGAGGCCGAGACCCCGCTGCCCGACGCGCCCGCCGCCGGCCGCTGGATCGCCTCGCCCCAGGGGGGCGCCTTCGTGTCGGGCGACCGGATTCTCGCCATCACCCCCACCCGCACCGCGGAGGTGACGGCCGCTGGCGCCGTGCACTGGGCGGCCCCCGCCGCCGCAGACCGGGTCGTCGCCCTCGTCGAAGGCGCGGGCGGACCCGAACTCGCGGTATGGGAGGCCGGGGAACCGGAGCCCGCGGCGACGCGGACCGTCGGCACCCGCGGCCCCGTCGCGCTCGCGGGCTGGGGCCGAACCGTCGTGACGGCGTCCGAGGATGGAAGGGGACTCACGGAGTGGTCGATTCCCGAACTCGAACCGGCGGAGGGGACGGAGATCGGCGGCGCGCCGTCGGCCCTGGCCATCTCCCCCTCGCAGCACCGCGTGTTTGCGGCGTCGGTCGACCGGCCGCGCTTCACGGTCATCGACCGCTACGACTGGCGCGAGGTCGGATCCTCGCGGATCGAGGCGCCCATTGAGACGTTGCGGCCCGGCATGACGGGCGACCGGCTCGTGGCCTGGGATGGCTCGAACGCGTGGTCCGCGAGGGCGGGAGAGGCCGGTCTGGGCGCGGTGCCGGGAGAGTGGCGCGCGGACCTTCCGCTCGCGCTGCCGGGCGGGGCGGTGCTGGTGTCGTCGGGGAGCGGTCTCGGCCTCCTCCGCCCGGATGGCGAGGTCGCCGCCGTGGAGGGTCCCGCCGACGCCTGGTGGCTCCCGTTCCGATGGGGGCGGCGCCTGCCCGTCGCGTCCGCCGCCGTCGTGCCGGAGGACACGCTGGAAGACGCCGAGGAGGCGCTCGATGCGCTCGCCGACAGCGTTCCGCCCGGCCGCATCGGACTGTTGACGATGGGGAGGACGGAGGACCGGCGCCCGCGGACGCAAACCCTCGGCGATCCCGTCCCGGGGGACCCGCCGCCGGAGCTTCCCGCCGGCTTCTATGCCGTCGCTCAATCCTCGCGGCAGTTGGCCGCGCTCGAACAGGTGCGCCAGCTCCTCGACGGCTCGGGGTATTCGACGCACGTGTTGCGCCGGATGGACGAGGCCAGCGAAATCTGGTATCGGCTCCTCGTGGGCCCTTACGAAACGCGCCCCGATGCCGAGGGGGCGGCGCTCGAGTTGCAGCGGGAGAGGGGGATCGATGCGTGGATTCATGAGGAGGGGGATCAGGCGGTGAGGCGGGACCCGTGACCGCCCCGGCCCCGGCCCCGTTCCCCTGGGAACTGCCCGCCGATGCGCGGATCGTTGCGCTCGTCTTCCGGCGTTCGGAGGCCGAGAGAAGCGCGACGGCGGTGGACGCGATCGCCACCTCCATCGCCCGCCGGCGCGGACGGACGCTCGTCCTGAACGCCGAATCCGGGCCCTCGCCCCTCGACGAACTCGCCGGCGCGTCCGAGCGGGCCGACGCCGGCGGCATGGCGGAGTTCCTCGGCGGTCAGGCCGGCCTTGCCGGGATCGCCGTGCGGCGCGCGGACTGCCCCTACGTATATCTGCCGGCGGGAAGGGTGCCGGAAGGCGTGGTCGGGCTGCTGGAATCCGCCGCGCTCGCCCGCTTCGTGTCCCGCGTGAAGGAGCAGGACGGGACGCTCTTCATCGCCATGTCCGATCGCGGGCGCCCCTCCGACGACCTGCTCGGTCTCCTCGACGGGTACATCGCCGTGGGCAGCGTCCCCCCCGAGGACCACGGCATGCGGTGCTACGGCCACGTGCCCTTCGAGTCGAGCGAGCCGGCGAGTCGAGCGTGGCCCCCGAGGCGAAGCCCGTGGAAGACGCGGCCGAGCCCCCCCCGGAACCCGAGCCGCAACCCGAACCCGAGCCCCCGGCGGAGCCCGAGCCCCGGCTGGAATCCGAGCCCGAGCCGGACGCCGCTCCCGCGGACTCGCCCCCGGCGCCCGCAAAGGCCCGGGGCCGCCGCCCGCGCGGGCCGCTCGTCGCGGCGCTGGTGATCGCGGCGCTGGCGGTCGGGAACCTGTGGGCGTACCGGAACGGCTGGTTCGACCGCGCGTTCTCCCGTTTCGGGTCGATGATCGGAGGGTCGGAGGACGCTCCGGCGGCGGTGACGCCCGTGACGCCCGTTGGACGGCGCCGCCCAAGCTGCGGGCACCCAGGCGGACGACACCCAGTTGGGCGACACCCCGTCGGATGACACCCAGTCGGACGACATCTCCTCGGGCGACATCCCGCCGGGCGACGTCGTGCCGGAAGACCTCCCGCAGCCGCCCGATGACGCCGCCGTCGCCGCCGCGTTCGAGTCGGCCGCCGAGCGGCCGTACTCCGTGCTCCTCGGAAGCTTCGTGGACCCGGCCGAGGCGGCGGAGCGCATGGCCGAGATCCGCGACCTGCGCGGAGACGTGCTGTACGTCACGGCCCCCACGACGGTTCGCGAAGTCCGGTATCAGAGGATCCTCGCCGGGGCCGTCGCGACCGAGGCGGAGGCTGCCGCCCTCATGGAGGAACTCGCGGCGGTGGGCGTGGCCCGGGAGGCGAACCCGTGGCTCCTGCGTCCCGTGAGCTTCGCGTACGACCTCGGCGTGTTCGTGGAGCGCCCCGAAATGGAGGCGCGGATCGCCGAACTCGCGTCGCTCGGCATCCCCGCGTACAGCCTCGAGACGGCGCTCGACGGCATGCCGGTCTTCAGGGTGTACGGGGGCGCGTACGAGGACGAGGCGGCGGCCGCCCCCATGCGCGACGCGCTGGAAGCGGCCGGCGAAACCGCGACGCTGATCGCGAGGCGCGGCGACGCCGCTCCTTCAACCCCCTGAGGGCGCTTGAAGATCAAGGCCCTGACCCTGCGCGGATTCAAGTCGTTCGCCGACCGGACGCGGATCGAACTGCACGAGGGGATCACGGCCGTCGTCGGCCCGAACGGCTGCGGAAAATCGAACCTCTCCGACGCGCTGCGCTGGGTGCTGGGAGAACAGCGCCCGACCGCCATCCGGGGATCCCGCATGGAGGAGGCGATCTTCGGGGGGACGGAGGCGCGGCAGCCCATCCACCGGGCCGAGGTCCTGCTCGAACTCTCGAACGAGGACGGCGTGCTTCCCGTGCCCTACGCCGAGGTCGCGATCGGCCGCACGGTCTACCGCGGCGGCGAGAGCGAGTACACGCTCAACGGCACGGCCTGCCGGCTCAAGGACATCCTGGATCTGTGCCGGGACACGGGGCTGGGCTCGAACGCCTACGCGATGATCGAGGGCCGCATGGTGGACGCGATCCTCTCGGACCGCGCCGAGGAGCGCCGGACGCTGTTCGAGGAAGCCGCCGGGATCGGGCGCTACAAGGACCGCCGCCGGATCGCGACCCGCCGGCTCGAGCAGGCGGACGGAGATCTGCAACGGCTCGAGGACGTGCTGGTCGAGGTGGCGTCCAAGGTCCGCTCGCTCGCGCAACAGCGGGGACGGGCCGAGCGCCACGCGAAGCTGCGCGCCCGGCTCCTGCAACTCGAGATCGCCGTCGCGGACGCCCATCTCGAGGACGCCACCCGACGGCTGGCCGAAGCCCGGGCCGAATTCGAGCGCCTGGAGCCGGACGCGGGCCCGGACCACGTGGATCTGAGCACGGCGGAGACCCGGGCGGAGGCGCTTCGCCTGGAGTACACCGGCATGGAGCGGGAGCGGGCCGGCCTCGCCCGGAGCCTGGAGGAGGCCCGCCGCGCCGTGGAGGAGCAGGAACGTGCCCGGCTCCTCGCCGGGGCGAGAGGTTCGAGCGCGCGCGACCGGCTGGGGACCCTCGAGGAGGAGGTGCGCCGGAACGAGCGCCGGCGCGGGGACCTCCGGGAGCGCGTGGCGGAAGCGCGGGCCGCCCTGAAGGAGGGGGAGTCGCTCGCCGCCGAAGGCGCCGCGGCGACGGCTGAACTCGAGCGTCGGGCGGAGGCGCTGGCCGAGACGGCCCGCACCGCCGCGCGCGAGCGCGCCGCCGCCCGGGAGGCGCTCGATGAAGCGCGCCGCGAGACGGAACGCTGGAGGCTCGAACTCGGCGTGAGGGAGGTTCGGGCCCGCGACCGCAGCGAGGAGCTCGAGCGGCGCCGCCCGGCCCTCGATGCGCTCGCCGCCCAGGAGCGCGGGCTCCGGAAGGAGGCGGAGAGCGCGTCGGGGCGCGAGGCGCAGGCGGGCCGGACGCTGGAGGATGCGCGCGAGCGGCTGCGGGCGGCGCGCGAGGCCGCGTCCTCCGCGGACACGGCGCTGCGTCGCGCCCGCGATGAAGCGGCCGACCTGGAGGGCCGTCTCGCCGCCGCGCGCGCCCGCGCCTCGAGTCTCGGGTCCCTGGTGGGGTCGAGCGCGCTGCTCCCCGAGGCCGTCGCCGAACTGCTGAAGGACCGGAGCGCGATCCCCGGACTCCACGGCGCGCTGTCGGAGTTCATGGAAGCGTCCGCTCCCTGGGCGGCCGCGGTCGAATCTCATCTCGGCCCGTACCTGCACGGCGTCGTCGTGCGCGACGGGTCCGCGGTCCGGGCGGTCGAGGCATGGCTCGATCGGCGCGGCGGAGAGGAGAGCGTCCTCGTGCTCCCGCTCGATCCCGGCCCGCTCCCGGGACCGCCGGAGGCGGACGCGCCCCTCATGCGACACGTCGACGCGAAGGGGGCCGGCGCCGTCTGGGTGAAGGCGCTGCTCGCGGGCGTCGAGGTCCGGTCCGGCGGCGAACCGGCGCCGCGCCCGCACGCCTGGGTAGATCCCGAGGGACGGCGCCAGGACCGGTGGGGCGGGGTCTACGTGGGAGGCGCCGCCTCGGAAGGGCTCCTGAGCCGGCGGGCCGAACTCCGGGCCCTGCGCGACGAAGCGGCGGCGCTGGAGGAGGATCGCGCGCGCTCGCGGGAGGCGGTGAAGGAGCTGGCGGCCGCCGCCTCCGAAGCGCTCGCGGGGTCGAACGCGCTGGAGCGCTCGGTGTCCGACGCGGAGTCGGCCCGCCGTGAGGCCGAAGCCGACCGCACCTCGGCGGAGGCGCGGCTCGTCCGGCTGGACCGCGAGCGCAGCGAACTCGCCGGCCGCATCGAACAACTGGAGGCGTTCAGCGAGGATGACGTGTCGCTCTCGGCGGACGACGACGCCCGCGCCGGCGAACTGGACCGGAAGGTCTCGGAGTGGTCCTCCACCCACGAGGAGGCGCGAACGAAGGCCGACGACGCCCGCGCCGCCGCCGATGCGGGGAAGGCGGAACTTCACCGCGCGGAGCTGGCGCAGGCGCGGCGGGAGGCCGAGGTCGAGAATCGGCGCGGCGTGGAGAGCCGCCTCGTCGAGGCCGCGGACGACGCGGAGGAACGGTCGCGGACGCTGGCGCGGGAGGTGGACGGGCTCCACGCCGCGATCGCGGACAGCGAGGCGCAGGCGGAGGAGCTGGAGGCGGCCATCGGCGCCGCGCTCGAAACCCGGACCCGGCGCGAGACGGATCTGTCGGAGCTGGAGCGGCGGATCGCCGAACGGCGCGGACGGCTGGACAGGCTGGAGTCGGAACTGAGCGAGGCGCGGCGGCTCGAGCGCGAGCGCGTGGAGGCCCGGCACCGGCTCGAACTGGAGATCACGCAACTCGAGGCGCTGGAGTCCTCGATTCGGGGCCGCGTGGAAGCGGAATGGGACGCCCCGCTCGCGGAACTCCGGGAACGCGTCGACCCCGTCGACGATGCGGAGCCCGACGAATGGGAACCGGAGCTGGAGCGCGTGCGGCGTTCGATCGCCCGCATCGGACCGGTCAACCTCCTCGCGCAGCGGGAATACGAGGAAGAACAGACGCGTCTCGAGTTTCTGACGGGACAGCGCGACGACCTGACCCGGGCGCGCGACGACCTGCGGACCTCGATCCGCCGGATCAACCGGCGAGGCGACCTCCGCGCTCCTGGAGACGTTCGAGCAGGTGAGGACCAACTTCCACCGCACCTTCGACACCCTCTTCGAGGGCGGGCAGTGCGATCTCCGGTTCGAGAACCCCGACGACGCCCTGGACTCCCCGATCGAGATCTCCGCCAGTCCCCGCGGCAAGAAGACGCAACGGATCCATCTCCTCTCCGGCGGCGAACGGGCGCTGACCGCGCTCGCCCTGTTGTTCGCGATCTACCTCGCGAAGCCGAGCCCCTTCTGCCTGCTGGACGAGGTGGACGCGCCGCTGGACGAGACGAACATCCTCCGGTTCGTCCGCATGCTGAAGGAATTCAAGGAAGAGACCCAGTTCATCGTCATCACCCACAATCCGCGCACGATCGAGAACGCCGACTGGATCTACGGCGTGACGATGCAGGAGGCGGGCGTCTCCTCGATCGTCGGCGTGGAGCTCAACGCCACCGCGCAGAACTCCGCCCCGCAGGACTCCGCTCCGCAGGTGGCGTGACCGACACCGAACTGGTCGTCGTCGGGTGCGGCACCGTCGTCCCGGAAGCGGACCGGGCCGCCTCCTCCTACTGGGTCTCGTCCCCCGGCACCGGATCGGCGGCGCAGACGCACGTCCTCTTCGACTGCGGTCCCGGAGCCCTGCAGGCGCTCGCCCGCCTCGGCCTGCCCTGGGGCGAGATCACCGACCTCGCGATCACCCACTTCCACGCGGACCACGTCGGCGCGCTCCCGGGCTTCTTCTTCGCCCTGAGACACGGCCTCCCCCGACCCCGCAGCCGGCCGCTCACGGTGTGGGGTCCCGCGGGCACCCGCACCTTCTTCGAGAAGCTCGCGGGCGCCTATGGCGACTTCGTCCTCGATCCCGGCTTCCCCGTCCTCATCGAGGAAGTCGCGCCGGGCGAGACGCGCAGCCTGAGCGGAGGCCCCGGCCTCGAAGCCCACAAGACGCCGCACACCGAGGAGAGCGTCGCGTGGCGGCTCGACGGCGAGACATTCAGCTTCGGGTACACGGGCGACTCCGGGCCATCCACGGAACTGGGCTCGTTCATGCGCGGGGTGAGCGCCCTCGTCTGCGAGTGCTCGCTGCACGACGCGCAGGCGTCGGACAACCACCTGTCGCCCGCGCGCGTCGCCGAGTTGGCGACCGCCGCGCGCCCGCGCCTTCTCGTGCTGACGCACATCTACCCGCACTTCCGAACGGGCCACGACGTCGCCCGTCTCGTGGCCGAGGCCGGATACGACGGGGATGCGCGCATCGCGAGGGAAGGGCTCCGGGTCTCGTTGACGAACAGGTGACGCCAGTGGAGTATCCTCCTCCTGCCGGCGCCGCGGGGAGCGGACCGGAGACTCACGGCCCTGCCGCGCTCGGCGCGCGCACGACGGGCGAACGTCACCCACAGGGGGAACGATGCTGGTGGTCATGAAGCACGGCGCCACGGACGGGCAGGTCCGGGACGTGGTCCGCGCGATCGAGGATATGGGATACCGGGCCCGGCCCATGCCGGGCGCCCAGCGCACGACCGTGGGCCTCGTCGGCAACGACGGACGCGTCGAGGAAAGCCGGCTCGTGGGGATCGAGGGCGTGCTCCGCGTCATTCACGTGTCGCCGCCCTACAAGCAGGTGAGCCGGGAATGGTGGCCCGAGAACACGGTCATCGAGCTGTCCAACGGCGTGCGCATCGGGGAGAAGGATGTCGTCGTGATGGCCGGCCCCTGCTCCGTGGAATCGCGCGAACAGATCTTGGAGACGGCGCACCGGGTCGCGGAAGCCGGGGCGACCGTGCTGCGCGGCGGAGCCTTCAAGCCGCGGACCTCGCCCTACTCCTTCCAGGGGCTCGGGGAGGAGGGGCTGCAACTGCTCGCCCGCGCGCGGGAGGAGACGGGCCTCGCGATCGTCACCGAGGCGCTGGACACGGAGAGCATGGGCCTCGTCGCGGAATACACCGATGTCATCCAGATCGGCGCGCGGAACATGCAGAACTACTCCCTGCTGAGGGCGGCGGGCCGCGCCGGCAAGCCGGTGCTCCTCAAGCGGGGGATGGCCGCGACGATCAAGGAGTTGCTGCTCGCCGCGGAGTATGTCGTCGCCGAGGGCGAGTCACGCGTCATGCTGTGCGAACGCGGCGTCCGCAACTTCGACACGCACGCGCGGAACCTGTTCGACCTCACGGCCATCGTGACGATCCACGAGTTGTCGCACCTCCCGGTGGTGGCGGATCCCAGCCACGGCACGGGGGCCCGGTCGAAGGTCGGACCGTTGGCGCGGGCCGCGGTCGCGGCGGGCGCGGACGCGCTCATCCTCGAGGTCCACCCGGATCCGCCGACGGCGGCGTCGGACGGCCAGCAGTCGCTCACGCTCGAGCAGTTCGATGCGCTGATGGCCGAGCTTCACCCCATCGCGAACGCCATCGGCCGCCGGATCGCGCGCGCCCGCGTCCCCGCCCACGGCTGACCGCGGCCTCGGCAGCCTCGGCGAGCGCATCGCCGCGCGCCACCTGGCGGATGAGGGGTACGAGATCCTCGACCGCAACTGGCGCGTGGGGCGGCTGGAGATCGATCTCGTCATCCGGGACGGGGACACGGTGGCCTTCGTCGAAGTGAAGACCCGCCGCCCCGGCGTGCAGACGCCCGAGGAGGCGCTCTCCCGGGCCCAGAGGGGGAGAATCCGCCGCGCGGCCGGAGCGTGGCTCGGCCGGCATCCCGGCGCCGCGGCGGAGGCCCGCTTCGACGTCGTCGCGGTGGAGGTCGATGGCCGCGGAACGTCCCGGGTCCGCCACATCCCGGACGCCTTCTACGGCGAGGATGCATGACGGTTTTTTCTGGCCGCTGCCCCGGTCGTCCGATAAGATAACGGTGCCCCAGGCCCGTGGGGCCGGAGCGCGTGAATCCCGTCAGGACCGTGAAGGTAGCAGCGGTAAGCGTGTGACGGTCGCCACGGCCCGCCTGGGGTCGTTCGCCCGATGTCGGCGGCGGCCCCGCGTCGCGGGGCGCGGGCGTCCTCAGACCCGAAGGAGTCGAAGCCGGCCGGGATCGTGACCCCGGCCGACCCAGATGGCTCACGAGCCCTTGTACCGCACCGCGCTGGCCAGAACCTACCGGCCCCGAGGCTTCTCGGAGCTGATCGGACAGGACCACATCGCGCCCACGCTGAAGGCCGCGATCGAGTCCGGCCGGGTCGGCCACGCGTATCTCTTCTGCGGTCCGCGCGGGGTCGGGAAGACGACGACCGCGCGCATCCTCGCCATGGCCCTGAACTGTCCCGACCGCTCCGCCGGCGAACCGTGCGGCACCTGCCCCTCGTGCGAGCGGATCTGGTCCGGGGGCGCCTCGCTGGACGTCGTCGAAATCGACGCGGCGAGCCACCGGGGCGTCGAGGACGCGCGGGACCTCCGCCGTCGCGCCGCGTACGCGCCCACGAGCGAGGAGCGCTACAAGATCTACATCCTCGACGAAGCGCACATGCTCACGCGCGACGCCTGGAACGCGCTCCTGAAGATCCTCGAGGAGCCGCCGCCCCGCGTGATCTTCGCCTTCGCCACCACCGAGCCGCAGAAGATCGAGCGCGGCGCGGCGCCCGTCATGTCCCGCTGCCAGCGTTTCGACTTCCGGCGGGTCTCCGTGCAGGACATCGCGAGCCGCATGGAGACGGTGCTCGAGGCGGAGGGCATCCCGGCCGAGCCGGGGGCGCTGCGGGCGATCGCGCGCCGGGCCGAAGGCGGCGTCCGCGACGCGCTCTCGTCCCTCGACCAGGTGCTCTCCTTCCGGGGAGACGCGGTCGAACTCGCGGATGTCCGCCGCATGCTCGGGCTCGTCGACGAAGATCGATATCTCGCCTTCTTCGAGATCGCGGCGAACGGGGATCGGGCCGGCGTGTTCGCCTTCGTCCAGGACCTCCTCGACGATGGGCACGACCCCGCGGAGTTTCTGCGCGGACTCGGCGACGCGCTGCGCACCCTCCTCGTGCTGCGGCTCGATCCGGAGGCCGAGGCGGTCGAACTCCTGCCCGAGTCGCGCGAGCGTTTCCTCGCCGCCGCCGGGGCCCTGGTTCCCGCGGACCTGCTCCGGATGCTGGCCGCGCTCAGCGAGTTCGAGGCCTCCGGCATGCTCCACCGGTCCTCGCAGCCGCGCATCCAGCTCGAGGTCCTGCTGCTCCGTCTCGTCCGCATGGAGTCGACCGTCGGACTCGAGGAACTCCTGGCCGCCCTGGGCGCCCCCGCCGGCGAGGCTCCGTCCCGTACGCGAGCGCCGAAGCCGCCGCGTCGCGAGCGCGAGAAGCGTCCTCCGCCGCCCGCGGCCGCTCCCGCGGATCGGTCGTCCCCCCCGGAGCCCCCGCCCCCGGAGCCTCCTCCGCCGGAATCCTCTCCGCCGGAATCCTCCGGCGGCGCGCGCGGGAGCCCGGGTCCGCGAGGCGTGGGCCGCGGCGGTCGCCGAGATGCCGGGGCTGGGCGGAATGTCCGGCCTGGCCCTGCGCGGCACGGAGGTCGACGGTCTCGTGGATGGCGAGGTCCGGCTCCGCGTCCAGGCCGGATTGCGGGAGGAACTCGAGAAGCTGTTCAAGGACGAGTCGCGTTCCGGCCCTCTGCGCGCGAACCTCGCGGAACGCCTGGGGTTGCCGACCGTGAAGTTCGCGATCGTCGACCACAACGGCGGCCGCATGACCGCCGGGGAAGCGGCCCGGTCGCGGGTCGAGCGGATGCTGGACGGAAACCCGCAGCTCCGGGAAGCCGTGAAGGAACTCGACCTCACCCTGAAGGAGTAGGAGAATCCGAGTGGACGGCGTGAACATCCAGCAGTTGATTCAACTCAGCCAGCAGATGCAGTCGCGCATGAGCGAGATGCAGGAGAAGCTCGAGCGCGAGACGATGACGGCGGCTTCGGGCGGCGGCATGGTCGAGGTGACGGTGGACGGCCAGGGCAACATCAAGGGCGTCTCCATCGATCCCGCCGCGGTGGACCCGGAAGAGGTCGAGATGCTCGAGGACCTCATCGTCGCCGCGGCCTCGGCGGCGCAGCGGCGGGCGAAGGATCGAATGGAGAGCGAGATGCGCCAGGCGGCGGGAGGCCTGCCGCTGCCGGGTCTGGGCAACTTCCTCGGCCGTCCGTGAACGCGATCGAAGCGCTCGTGGGCGAACTCGGCCGGCTCCCCGGGATCGGCCGCAAGACCGCCCGCCGGCTCACGTACCACCTTCTCAAGAGTTCGAAAGAC
Source organism: Candidatus Palauibacter irciniicola (assembly GCF_965208695.1). Taxonomy (GTDB): domain Bacteria; phylum Gemmatimonadota; class Gemmatimonadetes; order Palauibacterales; family Palauibacteraceae; genus Palauibacter; species Palauibacter irciniicola. Next base: position 2,094,079 of record NZ_OZ242352.1, on the reverse strand, counting down.
GATTCCCGGCGGCTGGCGCGGGCCATAGAACGGGTCGCGGCGGAGGTCCGCGTGTGCGGCGCCTGCGGCAACCTCAGCGACATGGAGCCGTGCGAATACTGCCGCAGCCCGAGGCGCGATCCCGGGCAGGTGTGCGTCGTGGAGGAAGCGTCGGACATCCCGGCGATCGAGAACTCGGGGAACTTCGGGGGGTTGTATCATGTACTTGGCGGGCGGTTGTCCCCGCTCGACGGGGTCGGGCCCGAAGACCTGAACATCAAGGCCCTGCTGCGGCGTCTCGACACCCCGGTCCGGGAGGTGATCATCGCGACGAACGCGAGCGTGGAGGGAGAGGCGACGGCGACGTACCTGCAGCGCCTGCTCGCCTCGGCCGCCGACGTCACCGTCACGCGGCTTGCCCGCGGGCTGCCCGTGGGAGGGGACCTCGAGTACGCCGACGGGGTGACGATCGCCGAAGCCTTCGCCGGCCGACGGGAGATGTAGCGAACCGATGACGACTCGAATCGAATACGACGACGCGGACCGCCGTTCCGCGACGGGCTGGAAGATCGCGGCCGCGGCCCTGCTCGGCGCCGCCGCGGCCGTCGGCCTCGGGATCTATCTCGCGCGAGACCAGATGCGGCGCCACCGGCGCGAACTGTTCAGTCCGCACCCGCTCCGGCGCCTGGCCGCCCTCGGATACCTGAAGTCGCACCCGTCGGTGGACGATCTGCCGCTGCTGAGAGATTATCTGGCATGGGAGGAACGGCCGCTCCTCCGCAAGCGCGCCACCGCGGTCCTGGAGAGTCTCGAGAGCGTGCTCGCGAGCGACGCCCCACTGGAGAGCGGAGACCCACACTGAATCTCCCGAACGCGATTACCACGGGCCGGATCCTCGCGGCTCCCGTCGTGACGGCGCTGCTCCTGCAGCCCCGCCCGGCGCCCCGCATGATCGCGTTCGTCGTGTTCGTCGTCGCCGCGCTCTCGGACCTGTGGGACGGACACCTGGCCCGGGCCCGCGGCGAGGTGACCTCCTTCGGCAAGATCATCGACCCGCTCGCCGACAAGCTGCTGCTCGTCGCCGCCCTCATCCCCGTCTACACCATCAATCTCGGGCAGGAGGGAATCCCCTCTCTCCCCGTGTTCCGCGTCATCCCGCTCTGGGCCATCGTCATCTTCCTGGGGCGCGAGGCGCTGATCACCCTGCTCCGGTCCTTCGCCGCGCGGCGCGGCGAGATCGTCGCGGCGCAGATCCTGGGCAAGAGGAAGGCGCTCGCGCAGAACATCTTCATCGGCTCCGCGATTCTCTGGGTCGCGTTTCTGACCCCCGGCTTCGTGGCCCCCGGCGGCTGGGCGTGGCAGGCGTTCTCGGCGTTCCACGGCTGGTTCACGACGACGTTCCTCACCCTCGCCGTGCTGCTCACCCTGGCCTCCGCCGTGACCTACCTGGGCATGTTCTCGCGCGTCATGGCGGGGCGCCATTCGTAAGCGCGGTCCGTCGCTGTTCGAGGCCGCCTCGGCGCTCATCGAGAGCCTGCGGGAGAGGGGTCACACGCTGGTGCTCGCCGAGAGTTGCACGGGCGGCCTCATCGGCGCCTCCCTCACCGCCGTTCCCGGCGCTTCGGAGGTTTTGTGGGGTGGGCTGATAAGCTACGATGACGCCGCCAAGCGGGCGCTGCTGAAGGTGTCGGAGGCGTCGCTCCGCCGGCACGGCGCCGTCTCGCGGACGGTGGCGGAGGAGATGGCGGCCGGGGCGCGGCGCGTGGCGAAGAGCACCTGGTCCATCGCCGTCACGGGCATCGCCGGGCCCTCGGGCGGATCCGCCGACAAGCCCGTGGGCACGGTGTGGATCGCCCACGACGGCCCCTCCCGCGACGCGCGGTGCCACCGCTTCGGGGGGAGCCGGGAAGAGATCCGGGAAGCGGCCGCGCTCGAAGCGATGCGCTGGCTCGATTCACGGCTTTGACGAGCATACTCGAGGATATTCGATGGGAAAGAGGGATCTGGAGCAGGAGATGGAGAGCGCGGCGCCGGAGGATGCCGTTCCCGAAGACGCCGCCGCCGAACCGGACGCGCCCGAGGAGGCTGCGGCTTCGGAGACGCCCGGGCACGTGGACGAAGTCCGCCCGCCCGAATCCGCCGAGGACGCCGGGCCGGAGGGTGAACTCGCGGCCCTGCGGGACCGCCACCTCCGGCTCGCGGCCGAGTTCGACAACTTCCGTCGCCGGACGAGACGCGAGTTGGGCGATGAGGGGGAGCGGGCGCGCGCGGACCTCGCGGGCAAGCTGCTCGAACTGATGGACGACCTGCAGCGCGTGGCCGACACGCCGCTCGAGGGCACGACGACGGAGGCGCTGCACGAGGGGATCGGGCTGGTGGCCCGGAAGTTCGCGAAGATCCTCTCGGACACCGGGGTGGAGCCGGTGAACCCGGTGGACGAGCGCTTCGACCCCAACCTCCACGACGCGCTCATGATGACCCCGACCGACGACCCGGAGCAGGACGAGTTCGTGTCGCACGTCGTCCTCATCGGATACCGGCTCGGCGACCGGCTGCTCCGCCCCGCGCGCGTCACGGTCTACCGCCACGAAGCCGAAGCCTCCTGATCCGATGGCGACGCAGGCGAAGGACTACTACAAGATTCTCGGGGTCGCCGAGAACGCGAGCGCGGACGAGATCCGCAAGGCCTACCGCAAGCTCGCGAAGGAGCACCACCCGGACGCGAACGCGGGCGATCCGAGGTCGACGGAGAAGTTCAAGGAGGTGTCGGAGGCGCACGGCGTCCTCTCCGATCCCGACAAGCGCAAGAAGTACGACCGCGTGCGGAAGTACGGTGGCCTCGGAGCGTTCGGTCCCGCCCAGCCGGGCGGAGCCCCGGGAGGGGCGGGCGGCTTCAAGTTCGAGGACCTGTCCGACCTGGGCGGCATCGGCGGCATCTTCTCCTCGATCTTCGATTTCGGGAAGAAGGGGAAGCCGGAGAAGGAGGGGCCGACGCGGGGCCGCAACGTCGAATACCTGGTCACGGTGCCGCTCCGCACGGCGGCGCGCGGCGGCCGGGTCGCGGTCACGGTGCCGATCAGCGAGGAGTGCGCGACGTGCGACGGGGACGGGGCGGCGCCCGGCACGTCGCTGAAACCCTGCCCCGAGTGCGATGGGAGGGGCGAAGTCACGTTCGGGCAGGGCGGGTTCTCCGTCAGGCGCCCGTGCCCCGTGTGCGTGCGCCGCGGGATGGTGCCGGAGACGCCGTGCTCGAGTTGCTCCGGGCGCGGCCAGGTGAACAGTCGGCGCAAGCTCAGCGTCAAGGTGCCCGCGGGAGTCGAGAACGGTTCGCGCGTCCGCATCTCCGGCAAGGGCGAGCGCGGCCCGGGCGGCGGCCCCGCGGGCGACCTCATCATCAAGTTCCAGGTCGACCCCGACCGCTTCTTCACCCGCGACGGGCTCGACCTCGCCTGCGAGGTGCCGATCAACGTGGCGCAGGCGATTCTCGGCTCGAAGGTCAAGGTGAGGACGATCGGCGGGAACAAGGTCGTGCTCCGGATCCCGCCCGGTACGCAGAGCGGCACCACCTTCCGGATTCGCGGCCAGGGCATCCGGCGCGGCGAGAACCAGGGCGACCAGCTCGTCAAGGTCGTCGTGGAGACGCCCGACCTCTCCGGCGAGGGCCTGCAGAAGGTGAAGGACCTCGCGCAGCAGGAGGGCCTCTCCTACTGACCCTCGGCGCCCGTCAGTTCGAGACGATGATGCCGCCGCCGAGGACGAGGTCGTCCCGGTAGAGCACGGCGCTCTGTCCGGGCGTGATCGCCGACTGGGGGATGGGCAGCTCCAGCGAGAAGCCGGTCCGCGTCGCCGCGATGACATCGGCCTCGACGATCGCGGCCCCATGCCGGATCCGTACGCCGATGCGCTCGCCGGCGGCGGGTGGCTCGGCCAGCCAGTTCACGCCCCGGGCGCCGATGCGCGAGCGCGCCAGCGAGCCCCGCGGCCCGATGATGACGTCGCGCGACTCCGGCCGGATCTCGAGCACGAACATCGGCTCGGCAAAACCGCCCGGGAGCCCCTTGCGCTGTCCCACCGTGTAGTGCGCGTAGCCCGGGTGTTCCCCCGCGTCGGAGCCGTCCTCGAAGCGGATGGCGCCGGGCGAGAGGGCGGGGTGGTCTTCCGGCAGGTACCGGCGCAGGACCCCCGCGTAGTCGTTGTCCGGGACGAAGCAGATCTCGAACGACTCCGGCTTGTCCGCCGTGTCGAGGCCGAGCCGCCGCGCCTCCGCGCGCACCTCCGGCTTCGTGAGCTCGCCGACCGGCAGCAGCAGGCGGTCGAGCGCCTCGCGGGGCATCCCCCACAGGAAATATGTCTGGTCCTTGTGGTCGTCCGCGCCGAGGTGGAGTTCCGGCGGGCCGGAGCGGGGCCGGACCACGCGCGCGTAGTGCCCGGTCGCGAGCCAGCCGCAGTCCAGCGCGTCCGCCCGCACGAGGAGGTCCCGGAACTTCGTGAAGCTGTTGCAGCGGACGCACGGGATCGGCGTGCGGCCGGCCGCGTACTCCGACACGAAGTCGTCGATCACGTCGCGCGTGAACTCCTCCTCCACATCGAACACGTGGTGCGGCATGTCGAGCTGGGCCGCGACGGACTTCGCGTCCGCGATCCCGTCGAGGCCGCAGCAGGTGCGCGTCGGACCCTCGCTGCCCGTGTAGCAGAAGGTCTTCATCGTCACGCCGATGATCGGACGGCCCTCCCGCGCGAGCAGCGCCGCGGTGAGCGAGGAGTCCACGCCGCCCGACATGGCGACGAGCACGGCGTTCGCGGGGCGGCCGGGGGCGATCATGGACGCGCGATCTCAGGCCGTGATGGCGACGACGCGCGCGGCCACCCGCGCCAGCGCGTCCGCCGCCGCATCGATGTCCGCCCGGGTCGTGTCGTGGCCGAAGCTGAAGCGCACCGCGGCGTACGGGACGTCGCTCGTGATCCCGATCGCGTCCAGCACGTCGGAGCCGACGCTCGAGTCGGAGCCGCAGGCCGATCCGCCCGAGACCGCGATCCCCTCGAAGTCCAGCGACACGAGCACGGCCCCGCTGTCGCACCCCGGAATCCCCACGCTGACGAGATTCGGCATCCGCAGCGGCGCGTCGCCTCCGTGGATCCGCGCATCCGGGACCTCCGCCCGGATCCGCGCCTCGAGGTGGTCGCGCAGGCCGGTCCAGCGCGCGACCTCCGCCTCGCGGCCCTCGAGCGCGAGCGCGAGCGCGGCCGCGAAGCCCGTCGCGCCGATCGGGTTCTGCGTGCCCGGCCACATGGACCTTTCCTGCCCGCCGCCGTAGCTCAGCGGCTCCAGCGTCACCCCCGGCCGCCGGTAGAGGAGGCCGATCCCCACGGGCCCGCCGAGCTTGTGCGCCGTCGCCGACAGGAGATCGACCGGCGTCCGCTCCAGATCGCAGTCCACCTTCCCCAGCGCCTGCACGGCGTCCGTGTGCACGAGCGCCCCGTATTCGTGGCCCAGTTCGACGATGTCCCCCATCGCCTGGACCGTGCCGATCTCGTTGTTCGCCCACATCACCGAGATCAGCGTCGGCGCGTCCGGGTCCGCCGCGAGTTCCCGCCGCAGCCACGCGAGATCGATCGTCCCGGAGCGGTCCACGGGAATCCGCGCCGCGCGGGCCCCCTCCACCACGCCGCGATCCGCCGCCTCGAGGCACGCCTTGTGCTCGATCTCGGACACGAACACGCGCGGGCTGCGCCCCGGGTTCGCCCGGACGAAGCCGAGGATCGCGAGGTTGTCCGACTGCGTGCCGCCGCCCGTGAAGTAGATGGACGAGCGCGGGCCCCCGAGCAGATCCGCGATCCGCCCGCGCGCCACTTCGAGGCAGCGATGGGCCCGGCGCCCGGGGGCGTGCGCGCTCGCGGGATTGAAGCCGTGCCGCAGCTCCGCTCCCATGGCATCCCACACCTCCGGCCGCATGGGCCAGGTCGCCGCGTAATCGAGGTAAAGCCGCTCCTGTTCCGGCTGTATCATCGTCCTTTTTCGGTCCGGATTCGCCCGCCGAGCAAAGAGCGTCTATTGTGTCGAAGCTTCAAACGACGCCGCAACTCGGGATGGAGTACATGGAACCACCACGTTCCGCGCCGGGGGGCACCCCGCCGGCGCCAAACCCCACGGGGCCCACGTCCGACCCACAGAGCATACCGCCGCGCGGGGCCCCGGTGTTCCGCACCACCGTCCACGGACTCGCCTTCGAAGACCGCGCCCGCCACCTCGACGCCGTAGGCCCGAAGGAGGAACTCCTCCTGATTCCCGACCCGCCCGGAGGCGAACCCGACGATGTGTGGGTCCATATCCGCGATGGCGACCCCGTCGGCCACCTTCCCCGGGAGATCGGCGCCTGGCTCGCTCCGTGGATGCGGCGCGGCGGCGCGGCGCGCGTGCAGGTGATCAAGGTGGGCGCCGAGTCCGTCCCGAGCTGGAAGCGCCTCCTCGTCGAGGTCCGCTGCGGCTGACGGCTCCCTACAGCGAGCGGACTCCGAGCTGCGTGACATCGCTCACGCGCATCGTCTCATCGGTATGGAACGGTTCCCCGTGCGGAGCCCGGATCAGCGATCCGTAGTGCCGCGACGCGGTCTCGATGCGTTCGGCGAGCGGCTGTCCGGTGGGGAAGATCTCGCCCGCCGCCGTCGCGCCCTCGAACTGTGACGCGTAGCACCGCGCCGCCTCGACCTTGCGCTGGAACTGCGCTTCCGTGAGCGGGACGACGAAGGTCGGCTTCACCGCGTCCTCCCGGTACGCCATCGCGTAGAGGATCTTCTCCGGCCGGCGCCCCGGTCCGCCTTCATACTCCCGTAGGCCCGCGAGGAAACAGGCGTCGCGCGCGAGTTCCGAGGCGACCCGGTGATCCGGATGGCGCCCGCGCGGCCAGGGGAGGATCACGGTCGCGGGGGCGAGGTCGCGCAGGTGTCCGACGACGATCCGCCGCGCCTCCAGCGAGTTCTCGAGCCGCGCATCCGGGAGCCCGGCGTTGACCCGAACCCCGACGCCCAGCACCGCCGCCGCCCGGTCCGCCTCCTCCGCCCGAAGCTCGGGCGTCCCCCGCGAGGCCATCTCGCCGCGCGTCAGATCGAGGATCCCGGTCCGGTAGCCCTGTTCCGCCGCGCGGGCCAGCGTCCCGCCGCAGGTGAGTTCCGCGTCGTCGGGATGTGCCGCTACGGCAAGGAGGTCCAGCGGTGGTTCGGTCATCGGGTGGTCAGCCGCTTCGCTCTGGGGCCGCCTACTCGTAGCGCAGCGCGTCGATGGGATCCAGCCCCGCGGCCCGCGAGGCCGGGTAGAGCCCGAAACCGATCCCCGTGAGCACGGATGCCGCAAGGGCGGCCAGGATCGACCACAGCGGCACGACCGCCGGCAGCGGCGTCAACTGGTTCACCACCCATACGATCGCGCCGCCCATCAGCATCCCGGTCGCCCCGCCGAGCAGCGTGAGCGTGGCCGCCTCGACCAGGAACTGCCACATGATGTCCCGCCGTCGCCCACCCATCGCTTTCCGCAGCCCGATCTCGCGAGTCCGCTCCGTCACGGAGATCATCATGATGCCGATGACCCCCACGCCGCCGACCATGAGCCCGATGCTCGACAACCCGAGCATCGCCGCGAACAGGACGTTCGTCAGCTGGCCCCAGAGAGTCAGCAGTTGCTCCTGACTCAGCACCGCGAAGTCGTCCTCTTCGCCCGGCTCCAGTCGGCGAAGCTGCCGCATCCGCGCGTGGGTCGCGTCGAGCGCCAGCTGAAGGTCGGCTTCGGGGTCCGGCCGCACGATGATGCTGACGGCCCGGTCCCAGACGGGCAGCAGCTTGTCCGCGCTCGCGAACGGCACCCACACGTAGTGCGACCCCAGGCCAGCGAACAGGTTGGCCGGCACCCGGTACACCCCGATCACGCGGAACATCGCTCCGCGGCCGCCTTCGCCGATCCGGATCTCGCGGCCGAGCGGATCGAGCGACCCGAACAGGTCGGCCGCCACGGTGGAGTCGATCACGGCGACCGGCGCCCGCCGCTCGGCCTCGGGGTGCGTGAACCATCGACCCGAGATGATGTCGCCGCTGTAGATCTCCAGGTAGTCGGCACCCACGCCGTAGAACAGGATCTCGACCCGTGCCGACCCGACGCTTGCCTCGAAGGACCCCGGACCGAAATCGCCGGTCAGTTCGACGAACGGCGACGCGCTCTGGATGCCCGGCACGCGCCCGAGGTCCCTGGCCCACTGTGGATCGAGCGGTTTGTTCCTGAGGAGGTCCGGCTCCTCCTCGCCCAGAGGGCCGCCGCCGAAGCCCCCCGACGTGAAGTCCCAGTGCGCCACGTAGAACGTCTCGACGCCGTTCGGAGACATCGCGTCTTCGAAGCTCTGGTTGACGCCGGTGATCGCGGCCGCCATCACCATGACGACGAGCACGCCGATGGTGACGCCGAGGATCGTGAGGCCGCTCCGAACCTTGTTGGCCCGGATCGAGTCGAAGGCGACCGCGATCCCTTCCGTGACCGTCGAAAGGAACCCCATGCCGCTAGCGCACTGCGCCAGGTGTACGAGCGGTCATACGCGCCTCCCCCTCGCCCGCGGCTTCCACCGCCTGCCGGAGTCAGGTCGCGCGTTCTCTGCCGCGGGAGAGATCTACTCGTAACGCAACGCGTCGATGGGGTCCAGACCCGCGGCCCGGGAGGCGGGGTAGAGTCCGAAGCCGACGCCGGTCAGAATCGAGGCGGCCAGCGCGGCCACGATCGACCACAGCGGCACGACCGCGGTCAGCGGCGTGGCCTGGTTCACGATCCACACGAGCCCGCCTCCGAGCAGCATGCCGGTCGCCCCGCCCAGCAGGGTGAGCGTGGCCGCTTCCACGAGGAACTGCCACATGATGTCGCGGCGGCGCCCGCCCATCGCCTTGCGCAGCCCGATCTCGCGGGTCCGCTCCGTGACGGAGATCATCATGATGCCCACGACGCCGACCCCGCCGACCATGAGTCCGATGCTGGAGAGGCCGACCATCGCGGCGAACAGCACGTTCGTCAGCTGGCCCCACAGCTCCATCATCTGATCCGGGGTCATGATGGCGAAGTCGTCTTCCTCGCCCACTTCCAGTCCCCGCAACTGCCGCATGCGGGCGCGGGTCGCGTCGAGCGCGGCCTGCAGCTCCGTTTCCGGTTCCGGCCGCACGATGAAGCTGATCTGCCGGTCCCACACCCGCAGCAGCTTGTCCGCCGTCGCGAAGGGCATCCACACGTAGTGCGAGACCAGGCCGGCGAAGAGGTTGGCCGGCACCCGGTAGATACCGACGACGCGAACCCTCGCGTTCTCGCTCCCCCGGCTGATGCGGATGTCGCGCCCGATCGGATCCCGGGTCCCGAACAGCCCCACCGCCGTGGCCGAGTCGATCACGGTGACCGCGGCGCGCCGGTCGGCCTCCGACTGCGTGAACCAGCGGCCGGAGATGATATCGCCGCCCGAGATCTCGATGTAGTCGGCGCCCACCCCGTAGAGTCCGATCTCGACCCGGTCACCCCCGGACGAGGCCTCGTAGCCCGACCCCGCCAGGTCCACGACGGGAGCCGCGCTCCGGATCCCTTCGATCCGCCCCAGTTCCTTCGCCCATTCCGGTTCCAGCGGAGGGTTCCGGAAGAAGGCGTCCTCGCCTTCCTCGAGCGGGCCGCTGAACTGCATGGAGGAAAAGTCGAAGTGCGCCACCCAGAAGGTGGTGACTCCCTCCGGGGCCATCAGCTCCGAGAAACTCCGGTTGACCCCGGTGATCACCGCCGCCATGACCATGACGACGAGGACTCCGATCGTCACGCCGAGGATCGTGAGGCCGCTCCGCACCTTGTTCGCTCCGAGCGAGTCGAAGGCGACGGCGATCCCCTCGGTGATCGTCCCGATGAACCCCATGCCTCGCATGCGCCGTCCTCCCGGGCTCACCTCAACCTCACTCGAACCTGAGAGCTTCGATCGGGTCGAGCCGGGCCGCCCGATAGGCGGGATAGAGGCCGGAAACGATCCCTACCCCGAGCCCGAGAATGAGGGAGATGATCATCGCCGGCACCGATACCGCGGCCGGCAGCGGCGTGAGCTGTTCGACGAGCAGCGCCATCCCGAATCCGGAGCCGATACCCAACGCCGCACCCAGGATCGAGAGCGTCGACGCCTCGGTCAGGAACTGGAACAGGACGTCCCGCCTCTTCGCGCCGAGGGACTTGCGGAGCCCGATCTCCCGCGTCCGGTCCGTGACCGAGAGCAGCATGATGTTCATGATCACGATGCCGCCCACCACCAGCGAGATCCCGACCAGGCCGGGCAGCGCCGTCATCAGCACCCGGTTGATCGTCTCCCACGCTTCGAGCAGCCCACCCGAGGTGTCGATGCCGAAATTGTTCGGCTCGGAGGGCCGGAGGCGCCGGTTCGATCGCAGCGCGCCCTCCACTTCCGCCATCGCGGGATCGAGTTCGTCGATCGATCCCATCTTGACGGTGATCCCGTCGACCTCCAGCCGCCGGCTGGCCACGGTGCGCTGAAAGGTCTCGAAGGGCACGAGTATGGCCGCATCGCGCAGATTCCCGGCGAGACCGCCCTGCGCCTCCAGCACGCCGACGACCCTGAAACCGTGCCCGCCCGCGCGGATGCGCTTGTCGAGGGGCGAGGTCGTGGGGAAGAGCCGTTCGGCGATCTGGGAGCCGATGACGGCGACGGGGAGCGCCTGCTGATCGTCGATCGGCGTCAGCCCCCGCCCATCCACCACCTTCCATCCCTGGACCGCCTCGTACTCCGGCGAACCCCCGACCATGAGGACATTGCGCCGTTCGTACTGCCCGTAGCGAGCCGAGCCCGCGAAATCTCGCGCGTAGTAGGCCAGGTATTGGGCGTCGGGCGCCGCGGCCTGCACCACCGCCACGTCCTCCATGGTGAGTTGGGGATTGCGGCGCTGCCGGCGTCGCTCGGCCTCATCGACACGGCCGGTCTGGATCTGCGGCCGCCGCACGACGGTGAACGTGTTCACGCCGAAGAGGGAACCCGCGAAGTCGTCGCGCACATAGCTGTTCATGCCCTCGACGATCGTGATCACCGCCATGAGGAACGTGATGCCGATGCTGATGCCGAGGAGCGCGAAGAACGACTTCAGCTTCTGCGACCGGACCTGTTGCAGCGACAGGCGAATGCCCTCCCAGAATCTCATCGTCGGGAAGTCGCGCGGCCGCTAGCGGCCACCATCCGCGGGCGGCGTGGTCGGGGGCGCCCACGGGTTCGAGATCGGGCGCGGGGTTCCCGGGGCCGGAGGCGTCGCCTCGGGCGGCGCCGGGTCCACCGGGGTTGCCGTGGGGGGCGGCACCGACGGAGCGATCTCCGGGGGCGGTGACGTAGCGACCTCGCGGGGCGGTGTCGGCTCGGGCGCGGCCTCCGGCGCCGAAGCGGTCTCCGGCTCGGGAGCGGGTCCCGGCTCCGGAGCGCGTGCGGGCTCGGCCTCCGGGCTCGCTGGCCGCGACGCCGCGACCGAAGCTGCCGTGGGCTGCTTGAGGCCGCGCGCCAGGTAGTAGTCCACCGACATCTGCGCCTCGACCTTGCCGTCGACGAGCGTGATCACGCGCTGCGAGCGGGCCGCGATGTCGTACTCGTGCGTAACCATGATGATGGTCTGGCCGTTCTCGTGGAGCGTGTCGAAGACATCCATGATCTCCTCGGACGTCGAGGAGTCGAGGTTGCCCGTCGGCTCGTCCGCGAGGAGGATCGAGGGGTCGTTGACGAGCGCCCTCGCGATGGCCACGCGCTGGCGCTGACCGCCGGAGAGTTCGTTCGGTTTGTGGTCCATCCGGTCGGCCAGCTGAACGATCTCGAGCGCCTGCGCCGCCCTCTTCTGCCGGTCCCGGCTCGACACTCCCGCGTAGATCAACGGCAGCTCCACGTTGTGCAGCGCCGTCGCCCTCGGCAGGAGGTTGAACGTCTGGAACACGAAACCGATCTCCCGGTTTCGAATCCGGGCCAGGTTGTCGTCGCTCAGATCCTGGACCGCCTGCCCGTTGAGGACGTACTCCCCGCTCGTCGGGGAGTCGAGGCAGCCGATCATGTTCATGAGCGTCGATTTGCCCGAGCCCGAAGGCCCCATGATCGACACGTACTGGTTCCGGAGGATCTCGATGTCCACGCCGGCCAGCGCGTGCACCGTCTCCGTGCCCATCACGTACTCCTTCCGGAGATCGCGCGTGACGATGATCGACTCCATCTGTCCGTTCCCGCTCATCGTCCGTTCTCCCCGTTGACCGCGGCGTCGCTCCCTCCGCTACCGTCTTCCCGGTTGGCGGGGGCCCCGGTTGCCGGCCCGTCGATCCGGATCCGGCTTCCGTCGCCGAGTTCGCGGATCGCCTGGAACGAGCCGGAGACGACGGTCGTGCCGACTTCGATGCCGGACACGACCTCGAAGTAGTTCTCGCCGGCGATCCCGATCTGCACCGGCCGGAAGCGGACGATGTCGCCTTCCACGACGAAGACGCCCTCGATGTCCCGCGCCGCGTCGGATTCCCGAGCGCTCGGCAGGTTCTCGTTCGGGATCTCCTCGTATTCATCCGCATCCATCAGCGTGAGCGCCGTGATGGGGATGCTGGGCACGCCGTCGCGGGTGGCCGTGATCACGTCGGCCGTGGCCGACAGGTCCGGGCGGATCCCTTCGGGCGGCGCGCGCAGTTCGATCTTGACCTCGAAGTCGATCGCCTGGGCCGAACCGCCGGACGTGGCGGGATTCAGGGGGACGATCGAACTGTTGCCGATCTCGGTCACGGTCCCCACGAAGCGCCGGTTCGGGAAGGCGTCGATCTCGACGTAGGCGGAGTCGCCGATCGAGATGTCGGGCACGTCCGTCTCGTCCACCTCGATCACGGCCTCCATGACCGAGAGGTCCGCGACGGTCAGCAGCACGGTCCCCGGGTTGTTCATCGTCCCGACGATCGCGGTCTCGCCGCGCTCGACGTTCAGCCGCGTGATCCGGCCCGACATCGGCGCCCGGATCGTGGTCTTCCCGAGCCGGTCGCGCTCCTGCGCGAGATTCGCCTCGGCCTGTTCGACCTGGTACTCCGCGGCTTCGAGCAGGCGCGACTGGACGTCGGCGTTCGTCACCGCCTGTTCGACCTCGGCATCGGTCACGAAGTCCGTCCCGCGCGCCTGGAGCGCCGTCATGCGATCCGCGTCCCGCTGAGCCTGCTGGTAGGCCGCATCCTGCTGAGCCTGGCTGGCGCGCGCCTGCGCCAGCGCGGCCTCGGCCCGCTGCACGGCGGCCCGGAACAGCGCCGGATCGATCTGCAGCAGGAGGGCCCCCTCCTCCACGTCCTGGCCCTCCTCCACCGGGAGTTCGATGATCCTCCCGGCGACATCCGTCGTAATCTGAACCTGCGTCTTGGGCTCTATGTGGCCCGTCGCGGAGACGTCGTCGACGAGATCCCGCAACCCGACGGCCTCCACGCGCACTTCGACGGCGCCACGCCCCTGCCGCTGCGTGGCGAGGAATCCCATGGTCGCGAGAAGTCCAACCACGACGACCGCGATGATCGCTTTCTTCATCCTGTACAAGGACCTTTATTCGAGACTCGGCGGGCAGTTCGGGCAACTGCGGGGCCCGCGCCCGGGGGTACGTCATGGGTACGTCACGGGTACGTCGATGCGGCGTGCGCGGTTTCACGTGCTAGCCGCCGGCCAAACCGGCGAGGAGCCCCGCGAACCCCGCGAGCGCCGCCACGAGGATCAGGTAGAGCACGAGCAGATACGTCGTGCCCGCCGCCACGGACCGTCCCGGATAGAAGCGGCTCACCGCCACCCCGAGCACCCCGCACGTCCAAACAGAGAAGATGTTGATTCCGTTTAGGAACCTGCCGATGAACCCCTCCATCTCGGGCAGGAAGAGACCGGGCGTGAGGGTCAGGGTCTCGGCGCCGGTCGCCATCAGGCCGATGGAGATGATCCCTCCCGCCGTGTAGATGTACATGGCGTGCGCGCCGGCGCTTAACAGCTGCTTGAAGCTGGCCTCGCCCCCCATGATGACGTTGAACGCGATGAGGAGGAGTCCCGCGATGAGCGAGAGTATGAGGGGCGTCGCGATGACCGCCCCCGCGATGATCCCGACCGGTCCGGGCGCAACGGCCGCATCGACCTGCTGCTCCAGCACCGCGGGGTCGGTTCCCGCCGGGATGAAGTCCGCGATCCGGTCCTCGGCCGCCCGCCGCAGTATCTCTTCGGGGACGATGACCGGCGTAAGGAACTGCAGCGCGATGCTGAGGCCGATCAGTGTCAGAACGGCGCCCATCCAGGCGGGCCGCTGGCGGAGCGCGTCGAACAGCTTCGCCGGCGAGACGAAGACCTGCACGATGCGCACGGGCAGGGAGGGGAGCCCGTGCTCCTCCACGGATGCCTCGGACGATTCCGGAAGGTGTTCCATCTTGTTCTCCTCCAGTCTGTTCTGACCCCTCGGCGTCTGTCTCAGCCCCCGGCGGGGGCGCGCAGGGCCTCGCGGCCCTCGGCGTCCAGGACGCGGAGGAGCCGGTCTTCCGCGTCGAGCCATACCCGGTGCAGGGCGCCTTCCATGTCCACGTCGTAGCGGGTCGCGTCCACCGACTCCTCGCCGAGCGACACGCCCTCCTCCGTCCGCGCGGCGAGGCGCACGGTCACGGTCCGGCCGTCGAGGGGCAGAATCGCCGTCAACCGCCCGTCCGGCGTTTCTCTGAGCGCACGCACGAGCACGAGATAGTGATGCGCGACCCCCGGCTCCAGGATCGCGCCCGCATCCTGGACCGGGTACTGCTTCCAGCGCTCGCCCTCCGGCGTCGCGAAGTGGAAGCGGACCCGGTCGGGGAAGCGCTCCCCGCTCACGAGAGCCGATACCCCCTCGCGAATCTCGTATTTCATCGGGAGCAGATCGGGGTCCATCTGGAGCCGCACCAGCCAGGCGGCCCGCTGCACCATCTCGACGCTCGCGAAGGCGTTCACCGTGGATCCGGTCCGCCAGACGCGGAAGCGCTCCGTCCCCACGCGGCGTCCCGCTTCGCGCAGGTACAGGTGGCCCGCGTCGAGTTCCTGCGCGCTCAGCGGGAGGGGGGCCGGCAGGCCCGCGAGCAGCGGACTCAGCAGGAGCACTCCCAGCAGCCCCACCGCTCTCGGCGCTGACGCAGGGTCGTGCCGCGGACTACCGGCGGCGCCGCACGACGATCTCACGCTCTTCGCCACACTTCCCACGTTCCTGCGCTCGTTCCTTCCCACGTTCCTGCGCTCAATCCCGCGCTCGTCCCGGCCTGTTTGAGAACCGGTTGAGACCGGCGCCGATCATTCCCTCACGGTGAAGTTACAAGGCTGCGCGGAGGGGAGCGAAGAAGGATGGCGGAGTGGGTGGGGTCGGCCTCGGTGATGTCGGCGGCGGTGATGGGACTCGACGTGCGGCCGGTGAGCGTCGAGGTGTCGCTGATCAGGGGGACGCCGATGATGCAGATCGTCGGTCTCGCGCAGAGCGCCGTGCGCGAAGGCCGCGAGCGCATCCGGGCCGCCGCGGCGCAACTGGGTCTTCACGTTCCCGGGCTGCGCATCACGGTGAACCTGGCGCCGGCGGACCTTCCCAAGACCGGGGCGGCGCTGGACCTGCCGATCATGCTCGGGATCCTGTGCGCGAAGGGGGATCTCCCTCAGGCTGCTCTCGATGGGACGCTGGCGGTGGGCGAACTCGGGCTCGACGGCTCCGTGCGTTCGATCCGGGGCGCCCTTCCGATCGCTCTCTTCGCGGCCGCGAACCGTCGCGTCGCGCGCCTTCTGCTGCCGGCGGCGAACCTGCGTGAAGCGTCGGCGGCGGAAGGGATCGTGCTGGGTGGCTCGGAGTCGCTGACCCACATTCTCGCTGCCCTGAACGGTGAGATTCCGCTGCGCGCCCCCTTGACGCTGCTCTCGCCGTCCGGCGGGCCGCCGGACGGCCGCGCGCGGGAGGAGGACGGGTTCGACCTGTCGGCCGTGAAGGGGCAGCCCGCCGCCAAGCGGGCGCTGGAGGTCGCCGCCGCCGGCGGGCACAACCTCCTCCTCTCGGGTTGCCCGGGTGCGGGGAAGACGAGCCTCGCGCGCTGCCTCCCCGGTCTACTCCCGGCTCTCGACGTCAGGGAGGCCGTGGACCTGACGGTGATCCACAGCGTCGCCGGCCTCCTCGCCGATGGCTCGGGACTCAGGCGCGCCCGACCCTTCCGCGCGCCGCACCATTCCATCAGCGAGGCCGGGCTCATCGGCGGCGGGACCCGTCCGCGGCCGGGCGAGGTGTCGCTCGCCCATCACGGCGTGCTCTTCCTCGATGAACTCCCGGAGTTCGGGCGCCGTACGCTGGAGGCGCTGCGCCAGCCGATCGAGGAGGGACAGGTGCGGATCGTCCGCGCGGCCGGGTCGGCCAGCTTTCCCGCCGAGTTCACGCTCGTGGCCGCGATGAACCCCTGTCCGTGCGGCTTCCTCGGCGTGCCGGGCCGCTGCCGCTGCCTCGAGGAAACCGTGCGGCGCTACCGCCGCCGGGTCAGCGGACCGCTCCTCGACCGGATCGACATGCTCGTCGATGTTCCGGCCGTGCGCTGGGAGCAGCTTGCGGACGCGGCGTCCGGCGAGACGAGCGCGGTGGTGCGGGCCCGGGTGTCGAGGGCCCGCGCCCGCGCCGAACGCCGCCACGGAACGGTCAACGCGCGGATCCCGCCGGTCCGTCTCGAGGAGGCGTGCCGGATCGACCGCGGCGGCCGTTCGCTCCTGAGGAAGGCCGTGACGCATCTGGGCTTGACCGCCCGCGGCTACCACCGCGCGCTTCGCGTCGCCCGAACCATCGCGGACCTCGAGGGACGGGGCGACGTAGCCGAGGACCACGTCGCCGAAGCGATCCGCTTCCGCGGACCCTCCTAGGGCAGCGCGCCGGCCGGGAGTTCGGGGCAGCGGCCGGCTTCCACGGGCTCGGAGGCGGGAACGTCCCCCCTTCCGAGCGCGAGGAAGTTCCCGAGCAGACGCTGGCCGCCGGCCGTGAGCACGGCTTCCGGATGGAACTGCACGCCCCACACGGGCCACGACGCGTGTTCGAGCGCCATCACTTCGCCCTCGTCCGTGCGGGCCGTGACCCGGAGGCCGGCCCCCGGCTCGCCGGGATCCACGACCAGCGAATGGTAGCGGGTGACTTCGAGCGGAGAGGGGAGGCCCGCGAACAGCCCGTGCCCCCCGTGCCGGATCGCCGACAGGCGGCCGTGCATCGGGCGCGCGGCCCGGACGACGCGTCCCCCGGTCGCCGCGGCGATACACTGGTGTCCGAGGCAGACGCCCAGAATCGGGATCTCGGCGCCCACCGCCCGGACCACCTCGACGGAAGCGCCCGCTTCGGCGGGCGTACAGGGGCCGGGCGAGATGACGATGTGAGAGAAACCCTCGTCCGCCAGCGTCCCCGGATCGACGTCATCGTTGCGCCGCACCCGCACGGGCTCCCCAAGTTCCTCCAGATACCGCGCGAGGTTGAAGGCGAACGAGTCGTAGTTGTCGATGAGGAGGATCATGGCAGGCGCAGGATATGTCTCCCCCGACGTCCGGTCGAGGCTCTTCGCGGCCGTCCTCCTCCCCGCCGCGGTCCGCGCGGACCTCACGCGCGCGACCCGGGCCCTGCGGGCGCTGGAGGGCGTGCGGCCGGTGCGCGCGGAGCAACTGCACCTCACGCTGCGCTTCATCGGGGAGGTCGACCGCGGCCTCGAGACGCCGCTCGCGCGGGAGATCGCCGCCGCCACCGCGGAGCTGCCGGGCTTCCCGATGCGCCTGCGCGCCGCCGGCGTCTTCCCCTCCCACCGTCGCGCGCGCGTCCTCTGGATCGGCGTCGAGGAGACGCCCGCCCTCGCCGCGCTGCAGCGCTCCGTGGAGGAAGCGGTGGTCCGCGCCGGCGTGGCTCCCGACGCGCGCCCCTTCCGCCCGCACGTGACGGTGGGACGAATCCGCCGCCCGCCGCCGCCCGTAGGTTTGGCGGGCGCCATCGCGCGCGTCCGCTTCGAAGCCACGGTGGACGTTCGGCGCGTGTCACTGATGCGGAGCGAGCTTCTCCCCCGCGGCGCGCGGCACACGGAAGTCGCCGCCTCCCGGCTGGCGGGCGGCGCCGATGACGCCCGGCGCGCGCGGCGCTAGCTTTTCCTCTTTCCCCGATTCCGGTCGGAGGCGGTCGACATGGGTATTTTCCGAAAGCTCTTCAAGGGCCTGGGCTTTCTCATCTTTCTTCTGATTCTGCTGATCGTCGGCTGGATCTTTCGCGGAGACATCGAAGCGTGGCTCGCGAACGCGGGCGCGGATGAAATCGTCGTCGCGGAATCCACGCCGGAATTCGGTCCCGAGGCGGCGGCGCGGGTGGACGCGGCCCTGCGGGAGCTGGCGGCCGGCGGCGGGGCGGCCGAGACGCGGTTCACCGAGACGGAACTCCAGAGCTACGTGCGCTACCGGCTGACCTCCCTGCTGCCGGCCGGCGTCGGCGAGCCCGCCGTCGAACTGCGCGACTCGACCGTCGCCTTCACCGTCATGCTCAACTTCACGCAACTCCCGATCGCCGCGGACATGGCGTCGAGCCTGGCGAGGACGCTCGGGGATTCCGCCCGGGTCGCCGGAGAGGTCCTCCCGCGGGTGGGGGATGGCGGCGAAGGACGCCTCGACCTCGTGAGTCTCCAGGCAGGCATCCTCCCGGTGCCCCCGATGATGCTGGGCATGGCCGCGCAGCAGCTGGGGTTGCGTGCGGACGGACGAACCGTGCTCTTCGACATCCCCGAGACCGTCGTCGACGTCCGGGTCGAAAACGAGGAGGTCGTCCTCCTCATGGATCGCTAATCCACGAGCGGAGTTCCTCCGGCCATGGCTGAGAAGTTCCTCAACTACATCGCGGGCGAGTGGACCGCGCCCGCCACCGGCGCATACATCGAGAACCGGAACCCGGCGCGCACGTCGGACCTCATCGGCCTCTTCCCGGACACCGGCGCGGCGGAACTGGACGCCGCCGTCGCCTCCGCGCAGCGCGGCTTCGAGCGCTGGTCCAGGACGCCGGCCCCGGAGCGGGGTCTGGTCCTGAAGACGGCCGGGGACCTCCTCACGCGGCACAAGGAGGACCTCGCGCGCACGGCCACGCGCGAGATGGGGAAGGTGCTCGACGAAACGCGCGGCGACGTCCAGGAGGCCATCGACACGGCCTACTACGCGGCGGTCGAGGGCCGGCGCCTGTTCGGACGCACGGCGCCCTCGGAGCTGCGGAGCAAGTGGGCGATGTCGTTCCGGCGTCCGATCGGCGTGTTCGGGATCATCACCCCCTTCAACTTCCCGGTCGCGGTCCCGAGCTGGAAGATCTTTCCCGCGCTGCTGTGCGGGAACAGCATCATCTACAAGCCCTCGGAGGATGTGCCCCACAGCGCGCACCGGTTCGTGGAGATCCTGCTCGAGGCCGGCCTGCCGCCCGAGTGCGTGCAGCTGCTGCACGGCCGGGGCGAGACGATCGGGCGCGCCATCGTCGAACACCCCGGCGTCCCCGGCCTCTCCTTCACCGGATCCACGGAGACGGGCAGCCGGATCGGCGAGGTTGCCGGGCGCATGCACAAGCGTCTCTCCCTCGAGATGGGCGGCAAGAACGCGCAGATCGTCATGGCGGACGCGGACCTCGACCTCGCCCTCGAGGGCGTGCTGTGGGGCGCCTTCGGCACGACGGGACAGCGCTGCACCGCGACGAGCCGGCTCCTCGTGCAGGGCGACGTCCACGACGAGTTCGTGGAGAGGCTCTGCTACGAAGCGCGCTCCCTCCGACTCGGCGACGGGCAGGAGGCCGGCGTCGACGTGGGTCCGCTCATTCACGAGGCCGCGCGCGAGAAGTGCGAGCGCTACATCGCGATCGCCCGCGAGGAAGGAGCGACGGTGGCGACGGGGGGCGGACGGCCGGCGGAGAGCGGGCTCGCCGACGGCTGGTTCCTGGAGCCGACGGTGCTCGCCGGCGTCGACCGGGAACACCGGGCAGCGCGCGAGGAGATTTTCGGGCCGGTACTCTCCGTGATCCGCTTCGACACGATCGAGGAAGCCTTCGATATCAACAACGAAGTTCCCTACGGGCTCTCGTCGTCGATCTACACGCGGGACGTGACCGCGTCCTTCCGCGCCGTGGAGGAACTCGACAACGGGATCACCTACGTGAACGCGCCCACCATCGGCGCGGAGGCGCACCTCCCCTTCGGCGGTGTCAAAAACACGGGCAACGGGCACCGTGAAGGGGGGTGGGAAGTCTACGAGTTCTACACGGAGACGAAGGTGGCGTACGTCGATTACAGCGGCACGCTGCAGCGCGCGCA
The DNA here is from genome assembly GCF_965208695.1 of Candidatus Palauibacter irciniicola. Classification (GTDB taxonomy): domain Bacteria; phylum Gemmatimonadota; class Gemmatimonadetes; order Palauibacterales; family Palauibacteraceae; genus Palauibacter; species Palauibacter irciniicola. Next base: position 2,073,768 of record NZ_OZ242352.1, on the reverse strand, counting down.
GATCGACGTCGACTGGTGAGGCCGGACGGTGAGACCCCGTTGAGGTTCCCCATACATCCTGGTGTGGGTGAAGGCCGATCGCCGGGTTGAGGAGACAGGGAGGATGGGATGAAGAAACGACCGACTGAGAGAACCGTCCGCAGGTTTCGCGCGCCCACGGTCCGGGCGCGACGCGGTCGCGACGCATCCGTCGGCCGGTGGATGTGGGAGTGGACGAAGTCCATTTTCGTCGCCCTCATCCTGTTTCTCTTCATCCGGACCTTCGTCGTCGAGGCCTTCCAGATCCCGACCGCCTCCATGGAGAACACGCTCCTGATCGGCGACTTCCTCCTCGTCAACAAGATGGTGTACGGGGCCGAAATCCCCGGTACCGACCTCGAGCTTCCCGCGTTCGGCGAGCCTTCGCGCGGCGACGTCATTGTGTTCGAGCCGCCCGAGTCCGCCGAACAGCCCCCGCGCACGAACTACGTGAAGCGGATCGTCGGGATGCCGGGAGATACGCTGCGCATGCGGCGGGGGAGGCTCTTCGTGAGCGGGGTTCCGTTCGAGGAACCCTACGTGAAGGCCGCGTCGAACTTCCCCGACGCACCGAGCCCGAAGTTCGCGTGGCAGCGCCCGTTCCTGACCGATGGCGCGCGCCGCTCCGGGGCCATGGCGACGCGGAACAACTGGGGGCCTCTCGTCGTGCCGGAGGACAGCTACTTCGTCATGGGCGACAACCGGTCGAACTCCGAGGATTCCCGCTACTGGGGCTTCGTGCCCCGGGATGCGATCCGGGGGCGGCCCTTCCTCGTGTACTATTCGTACGCTCGCGAGCCGCAGGGCCCCTGGGCCTGGCTCACGGAGATTCGCTGGGGCCGGATTCTGCGCGGCGTCGACTGAGGTCGACCCGGCATGGTCCGCATCTTCGAACGCTACCTCGCGGACATCGGTCGCGAGACGCTGCTCGACGCGCAGGCCGAAGTGGAACTGGCGCGGCGGAGTCGGGCCGGCGACCAGGCGGCGCGCGTGCGGCTCGTGAACGCGAACCTCCGCTTCGTCGTGTCCATGGCGCGCGGCTACCGGGGCCGTGGCGTCCCGCTGGCCGACCTCGTGAACGAGGGGAACCTGGGGCTCATGCGCGCCGCGGACCGCTTCGATCCGGAGCGCGGCGTCCGTTTCATCAGCTACGCGCACTACTGGGTCCGGCGGGCCATGACGCAGGCCATCGCCGACCACGCCGATCATCGGCTCCCCGGCGAACCGGCCGCGCACCGCTTTTCCCTCGACGAGATGGCCCCGGGGGGCGCCTGCACGTTCGAGGAACTGCTGCCCGACGATCAGGCGCCCGAGCCCGGAGCCGGGCTGATTCGCGAGCGGCTGCACGACGCCATCCAGGCGAGCCTGGCCGACCTTCCTCCGCTCGAGTCGGAGGTGGTGCGCCGCTACTTCGGTCTGGGCTACGAGCGGCCGCAGACGCCGGCCGAGATCTCGGCGGCCCTCGACGTGTCGCAGGAACGGACGCGCCATCTCCGGGAGCGCGGCCTTTCGCGGTTGCGCGCGGGCGCCGAACGGTCCGGGCTCGTGCGCTTCGTCAACGATGGCGCGCCCGGGGCCGGAAGCGCCTCGCGCCGCGCCCCGCCGACCTCCCGTCCCGCGCGCGAAGCCGCGCCTTCCGTCGCGGAAGCTGCGCCTTCCGTCGCGATTGACTTCATGCGAGGCTCTGAATAGCTTCACGGGCTATCATTTTCACGCGCTCGGCATCCGTCCCGCCGGGCGGTTTTTTTGAGGTGGGCAGAACGAATGAAGACGTACTCGGTGAAGGCGGGGGAGATCGAACGGGACTGGTACGTGGTCGACGCCGCGGATCAGGTTCTCGGCCGTCTCGCGACGCGGATCGCGTCCGTCCTTCGCGGCAAGCACAAGCCGATCTACAGCACGCACCTCGACACCGGCGACTACGTCGTCGTGGTGAACGCGGAGCGCGTGCGGCTGACCGGGAAGAAGGCGGATCAGAAGGAGTACTTCCGACATTCCGGCTACATGGGCGGAGAGCGCTTCATCCCCTTCCGGCGCATGCTCGACCGACACCCCGACCGGGTGATCAAGCTGGCCGTGAAGGGCATGCTGCCGAAGAACACGCTCGGCCGGCAGATGCTCGGAAAGTTGAGGGTGTACGCGGGGCCGGAACATCCGCACGCGCCTCAGCACCCCCGCCCCTTCGACACGATCGCGGAATAGCGACAGCGCGCACAGGGACTGCCAGGGAGACGAGAGTTGGCGGAAACGGAACAGGTCCAGTCGGTCGGACGCCGGAAGAAGTCGGTGTCCCGCATCACGATGAAGCGTGGCGTGGGCGTCGTAAACGTGAATGGCCGGGCGTTCGAGGAGTATTTCACGATCCCGCGGCACCGTTCGCTCGTCGCGGCGCCCCTCGATGTCACCGGGACGCGAGCGTCGTACGACATCGCGGTCCGCGTGCGCGGCGGGGGGATCACGGGCCAGGCGGAGGCCACGCGCCTGGGCATCGCGCGCGCACTCCTCGCGATGGATGAAGACCGCCGGCGGACCTTGCGGTCTCACGGCATGCTGACCCGCGATCCGCGCATCGTCGAGCGGAAGAAGCCGGGTCGTCCCAAGGCGCGCAAGCGCTTCCAGTTCTCCAAACGATAGCGGAAGGCGGATAGCCGAACGCATGGGCGTCGAGCTGCAGGACCTCTTGAAGGCGGGCGTACACTTCGGGCACCAGACACATCGCTGGAACCCGAAGATGCGGAAATACATCTTCGCCGAGTGCGGCGGGATCTACCTCATCGATCTCAAGAAGACGCAGCGCGAGCTTGAGCGGGCGCACGAACTCGTGCGCCAGACGATCGTCGCGGGCAAGTCCGTGCTCTTCGTGTGCACCAAGTCCCAGCTCGCCCGTGTCGTGCGGGGGGAGGCCGAGCGCTGCGGTTCCTTCTATGTCACGGAACGCTGGCTCGGCGGGATGCTCACCAACTTCCAGACGATCAAGAAGAACATCGCGCGCCTGAAGGAACTCGAGCGGGGCGTCGAGGAAGGGGCGTTCGAGTTCTACACGAAGAAGGAGCGGCTGCTCCTCGAGCGGGAGCGCGAGAAGCTCGACCGTTATCTGTCCGGCATCAAGGAGATGACGAAGCTGCCGGGGCTCGTGTTCGTGGTGGATTCGACCCGCGAGGACATCGCGGTGCGCGAGGCGAACCGCCTCGGCATCCCGGTCGTCGCGATCGCGGACACGAATGCGGATCCCGACCTCCTGACCATCGCCATCGCGGGCAACGATGACGCGATTCGCTCCGTTTCCCTGATCACGCGCTCGATCGCGGACGTCGTCGAGGCGTCGCGGCGCGAGATTCCGGAAGCGGGACGGGACGAGGCCGAGTCGCAGGCGTACACGTATTCGAGCGACGCCGGCGGGGTCGCCGACGCGGCCGGCAGTTCGCGCCGCCGCAGGCCGAGGCGAAAGCCGCGTCCCGAGGTCATCGCGCAGCGGCTGCACCATCCGGCCGTGATAGAGAGCGCCGATGGGGACGCCGAGTCGGCCGAAGGCGCCGATGAGGGTGCCGAGTCGGCCGAGAGCGCCGAGTCGGCCGAGAGCGATGCGAAGGCCGAAGCGGCGGACAACCCGGAGCCCGCGGCGGATGCCGGATCGGAGGATGCCGAAACGGCAGTCGTCGGCGAGGTGGAGTCGGAAGAGAAGTGACCGCAAGGGGCCACTTCGGTGGCCCTTTTTTTTGGGAAGGAGACATGGAGATCATGACGCAGATCACGGCCGGGGCGGTGAAGGCTCTCCGCGACCGGACAGGCGCCGGGATGATGGACTGCAAGCGCGCGCTCATCGAATCGGAGGGAGACACGGAGCGGGCCGTCGACCTGCTCAGGAAGGCGGGCGCGGCGAAGGCGGCGAAGCGCGAGGCGCGCACCGTGTCGGAAGGCACGATCCGCATCGCGATGCGTGACGGGTCCGCCACGATGGTCGAGGTGCTGAGCGAAACGGACTTCGTCGCGCGCAGCGAGGCGTTCGAGGATTTCTCGCGGGACCTGGCGGAGCGGCTGTTCGACCTCCCGGTGCAGGATGGCGAGACCGTGCGGGGCGATGCGCTGCTTCGGCTCGACGGGGAAGGCGCCATCGAGAGCCGCCTCAACGAACTTCGGGTGCAGGTGGGAGAGAACGTCCAGGTGGGCCGCGCCGTGCGCTATGACCTCGGCACGCCCGGAGCCTTCGCGTCCTACGTCCACTTCGGGAATCGCATCGGCGTGCTGCTGGAGGTCTCGGACTCGGACGACGCGGCCCGGGAGGCGGCGCGCGGGATCGCGATGCATGCCGCGGCCACGAACCCCCGGGGCGTGTCGCCGGACGACATTCCGGAGGCGGAGGTCGAACGCGAGCGCAAGCTGCTGACCGAGCAGGCGCTGGAGCAGGGCAAGCCGGCCTCGATCACCGAGAAGATCGTGGACGGCCGCATGCGCAAGTTCTACGAGGAGAACGCGCTTCTCTGGCAGGCCTACGTGCGGGATCCGGACCTGACGGTGAAGGACGTCCTGCGCGAGGCGGGAGAGGATGTGGCGGTTCGGCGGTTCGTGCGCTTCGAGGTGGGCGGCTGAGTTCCGCCGACCGGATTCCCGGGGGCGCGGGCGACCTGAAGTATGGCCGCGCCCTCGTGAAGCTCTCCGGCGAATCGCTCGCCGGAAATCGGGGTTTCGGCATCGACCCGCCCGTCATCGAGGAACTCACGCACGAAATCCGTCGCGTCCACGAGAGCGGCGTGAGCCTCGGGCTCGTCGTGGGCGGCGGCAACATCATGCGCGGCACGGTGGCGAGCGCGCGCGGCATGGACCGGGTGAGCGCGGACTACATGGGCATGCTCGCGACCGTCATCAACGCGATGGCGCTCCAGGACATGCTCGAACAGTCCGGCGTGGAGACGCGGGTCATGTCCGCCATCCGGATGGAGGAACTCGCGGAGCCCTACATCCGGCGTCGCGCGCTGCGACATCTCGAGAAGCGAAGGGTCGTGATCTTCGCCGGGGGTACCGGGAACCCGTATTTTTCCACCGATACGGCGGCCGTGCTGCGGGCGATCGAGATGGAAGCCGACGTGATCATGAAGGCGACGCGGGTGGACGGCGTGTACACGGCGGATCCGGAGACCGACCCGGAGGCCTCGCTCATCGACGAGATCGGCTATCTCGAGGTGATGACGCGTGAACTCGGCGTCATGGACGCGGCGGCGATCTCGCTGTGCAAGGACAACTCGCTGCCCATCGTCGTCTTGAACATCAAGCGGCCGGGTGCAATCCTGGCAGCGTTGCGAGGCGAGAGGATCGGGACGCTCGTCGGGTAAGCCGCCACGATCGGAGGGGACGGTGCCGGAGGAGACGCTTGAGAATGCGGTCCTGGCGATGGAAAGCGCGATCGAGGCGATCGCGCGCGAATTCGCCACCGTGCGCACGGGGAAGGCGACGACGGCGATCCTCGACGGCGTGAGGGTCGAGGCCTACGGCTCGATCGTGCAGTTGCGGCAGGTGGCGAACGTCAGCGCCCCCGAGCCGACCATGCTCCTGGTGCAGCCGTACGATCCGAACATCGCCCGCGATGTGGCCCGCGCGATCCAGAGCGGCGACCTGGGGCTCAACCCTTCCGTGGACGGCGCGGTCGTCCGCGTGCCCATCCCGCCGCTGACCGAGGAGCGCCGGCGCGAACTCGTCAAGATCCTCCACCGAATGGCGGAGGAGGGGCGGGTGTCGATCCGGCACGCGAGGCACGAAGCGCGCGACCGGCTCCTGACAATGCAGCGGGACGGGGAGGTCGGCGAGGACATCTGCCGCCGCACGATGGCCGAGGTCCAGACGCATACCGACGACTACGTGAAGAAGATCGACGCGATGCTGACGCGCAGGGAAGCGGAGGTGATGGAGGTTTGAGCGGATCGAGGAACGTCGCCGACGCCCTCAGGGCATACGTCGCCGGGCGGGATCGCGTCTGGGAGCACGGGCGCAAGCTCGGCCGGTCCGGGCTCGCCTCCGCGGACCCCTCTCCCGACCCCCCAGCGGAGATCGCTTTCGGAGAGTTGCCGGCGCGGCCGAAGTTCGGCGTCGCCGTGGCCGGGGAACTGGACTTCCGCCGCGGCCCGGCGGCGTGGCGCGACCGCCCCCCGCAAGGAGAGTCCTGACACCCGGCGCCGCCGCCCCGCCGGTGGCGGGCGCCGGCATGGCGGCGCGCCTGCGGGGCGCGCTCCAGGCGGCTCCGGAGCTCCTGCCGCGAGGCTCGCGCGTCGTCGTGGCCTTCTCCGGCGGATCGGATTCGCTCGCGCTTCTCCATCTCCTCCGCGCCCTGAGCGAGTCCTGGCCGTTGAAGCTGAGCGCGGCCCACTTCGACCACGGCATCCAGCCGGAGAGCGCCGCATGGGCCGCGAGGGCCGCGGAACTCTGCCGCCGCGCCGAAGTGCCGTGCGACGTGGGCCGGGCGACCGGACTCACGGGCGGCCCGGCGGAGTGGCGGGCGGCCCGATACGCCTTCCTTGCCGAGGCGCGGCGTCGAGCCGGGGCGGATCGCGTCGCCCTCGCGCACCAGCGCGATGACCATGTGGAGACGGTGCTGCTGAACCTCCTGCGCGGCCCCGGCTTTCGCGGGCTGGCCGGCATCCCCGCCCGCCGCGGCGCCTTCGTGCGTCCGCTGCTCGGCTTCGCGCGCGAGGAACTGAGAGGCTATCTGCGGGCCACCGGACGCGAGTGGGTGAGGGACCCCGCGAACCGGAATCCTCGGTACGGGCGCTCGCGGGTCCGGTACGGGCTCCTCCCGGCGCTGGCCGGCCGGCAGCCGTCCGTCCGCCGCCAACTGGCGGAACTCGGACGGAATGCCGCCGTGGCCGAGGGCGGGCTGGAAGCGGGCGTCCGGCGGCTCCTCGCCGCCGCGGGATACCGGGAAAGCGCCGGCGGGGCGCAAATTGCCCGGTCCGTACTGCTGGGGTATGATCGGGCGGCTCGCGGACGCCTGTTGCGGCGGGTCGCCCGGGACATGGGCTTTCGGGTGTCCCGACGCGGAACCCGCGCGGGCGCATCCTTCATCGAGACGGCGAAGAGCGGGCACGGAGTGGATATCGCGGCGGGTTTGCGGGTCGAGCGGGAGTTCGACCGGATTCATGTCCGGCGCGTGCGCGAGGCGTCGCCCGACCGCGAGTTCGATATCGACGGGACGCGGCGGGCCGGGCGGGAGCCGGTCCGCCTCGGCGGGCGCGACTACGAGGTGCGCTGGGGCGCCCTGGAGGGCACGGAACGCTGGGCCACCGCGCTCCCCGCCGACGGGATTCGGTTCCCGATCCGGGTACGGGGGCCGCAACCCGGAGACCGGATCCGCACGCGGGTCGGGTCGAAAAAAGTCGCGAAGCTACTGATGGAGCGCCGCGTGCCGGCCTCGGATCGTTCAGGCGTGCCGGTCGTCGCGGACGCCGACCGGAGAGTGCTGTGGGTAGCCGGACACTCCCGGGCGGCGGTGGAGCCGGCCGACTCCGGAGGAGCGTGGTTCGCCATTGGATTCACAAAGCGCCGGGATCGGCACGATGAACGCCGCGGAACGTGAGTTCACGGCGTACACCGGGAGCGAGGCCCTCGAGCACATCGTCTACTCCGCATCGGAGATCGCGGACCGCGTCGCCCGCATGGGTGCGGATATCGCCGCCGCATATCCGCGGGACGCCGATGTACTGCTGCTGGGCCTGCTCAAGGGCTCGTTCGTGTTCCTCGGCGACCTGGTCCGCCAGATCCGGCGTCCGCTGCAGGTCGACTTCCTCGTCGCGTCCAGCTACGGCAAGGGCACGAAGAGCTCGGGCATCGTGGAACTGCTCTACGATCCGCGGGCTCCGATGGCCGGCCGGCACATCATCATCGTCGAGGACATCGTCGACAGCGGCACCACGCTGAACCAGTTGTGCGGAGGAATCGCCGCGCGAGATCCCGCTTCTCTCGAGATCTGCGCGCTTCTCCACAAGCGCATCGCGCCGGACCTCGAGTGGGAGCCGCGGTGGGTTGGCTTCGATGCACCAAATGAGTTCCTTGTGGGGTATGGATTGGATCAGGCGGAGGATTTTCGGCACCTTCCGTTTATCGCGTCTCTTCGTACGTGAGCCGTACGCGGGACGGCCGCAGGCGAGACATCGGAGCTTGAACAGGTCGGAATAGATAAAAATGAGACAAGAACAGCCGCAGAGGCCGGACGGCAGCGATCCCTCGGGGCGCATGCACCGATGGCTCAGGACGGCGTCGTTCTGGGCCCTGTTGATTCTCATCCCCGTCGCCCTCCTCCAGTTCATGGGAGGCGCCAGGGAGGGCCGGGAGACGCTGAGCTACACGGAGTTCCGGGAGCAGATCGAGCAGCGGAACATCGAGTCGATCCAGGTGCGCCTCGGCACCGGCGAGGTGGAAGGCACGCTCCGGAGCGCGATCCCCGTCGACGAGGCGGAGATCGCGAACTTCCATCTCCTGCTGCCGACCCTGGAGATCGGCGACGCCCTCATGAGCGAACTGCTCGAGGCCGACATCACGATCGAGACGCTCCCCGCGCGCAGCAACTGGCTCAACGTCTTCATCTCGATCCTTCCCTGGATCTTCATCATCGGGCTCTGGCTCTTCGTCATCCGGCAGATGCAGGCCGGAGGATCGCGGGCGTTCAGCTTCGGGAAGTCGAAGGCCCGACTCCTGAGCGGAGACACGCCGAAGATCACGTTCGCCGATGTCGCGGGATGCGATGAAGCGAAGGACGAACTGCAGGAGATCATCGAGTTCCTCAAGGATCCCCGGAAGTTCTCGCGGCTGGGCGGGCGCCTGCCGAAGGGCGCGCTGCTCGTCGGACCGCCGGGGACCGGAAAGACGCTCCTCGCGCGAGCCGTCGCCGGGGAGGCCGGACGACCGTTCTTCTCGATGTCCGGCTCCGACTTCGTGGAGATGTTCGTCGGCGTCGGAGCCTCCCGCGTGCGCGACCTCTTCGAACAGGGAAAGGCCCAGGCGCCCTGCATCATCTTCATCGACGAGATCGATGCGGTGGGACGCCACCGGGGGGCCGGCCTCGGAGGCGGGCACGACGAGCGGGAACAGACCCTGAACCAGCTCCTCGTCGAGATGGACGGGTTCGAATCGAACGAAGGCGTGATCCTCCTCGCGGCGACGAACCGGCCGGACGTGCTCGATCCCGCGCTCCTGCGCCCCGGTCGCTTCGACCGACAGATCGTCGTCGACAATCCCGACATCAAGGGGCGCGAGGGGATCTTCCAGGTGCACACGCAGGACATCCCGCTCGCCGACGACGTCGACCTCGCGGTGCTGGCGAAGGGGACCCCCGGCCTCTCGGGCGCGGATATCGAGAACGTCGTGAACGAGGCCGCGCTCATCGCGGCGCGGGACGACAAGGATCGCGTCTACATGGAGGAGTTCGAGCGGGCCAAGGACAAGGTCATGCTCGGCACCGAGCGCCGGAGCATGGTGATCTCCGAGGAAGAGCGCCGCGTCACGGCCTACCACGAGGCGGGGCATGCCGTCGTCGCCCTCCGCGTCCCGGGCCTGGATCCGCTCCACAAGGTGACGATCGTCCCGCGCGGGCGGGCCCTCGGGATCACGGCGTCGCTCCCGGAGGAGGATCGCCACAACTACACGAAGGAATGGCTCGAGGGTCAGCTCAAGATGCTGTTCGGCGGGCGCGTGGCCGAAGAGATGATGTTCGGCGCCAGCAAGATCACGACCGGTGCCGGCAACGACATCGAGCGCGCGACGGATCTCGCGCGTCGCATGGTCACGCAGTTCGGGATGTCGCCGGCCGTCGGCGCGATGTCCGTGGGGGACCGGGAACAGGAGGTCTTTCTGGGCCGGGATCTCTCCCAGCGCCGCGAGGTCAGCGAGAAGACGGCCGAACTCGTGGACGGCGAGATCAAGCGCATCCTGGATGAGTCGTACGCCGCCACGCGTACCGTCCTCGAGGTGAATCAGCCGCTGCTCGAAGCGATCGCGGAGGCGCTGCTGGAGCGCGAAACGCTCGATGCGGAAGACATCAAGCTGCTCGAGGAGGGCCGCGAGCTGCCGGCTCCGGCTCCGGAACCCGCCCCGGCGGCGCCGCAGCCGGCGGCCCTGGAGCCGGCGCCCAAGCGCGAGCGTCCGCTGGAGGGTGCGGGGGGCGGCGAGCCCGCCCCGGCTCCGGCCTAACCGCCCATGGCGACACCCGGGCGTGCGCGGACGGGGCTCTCGACGGTGGGGCCGGCGCGCGCCTGGCGGGCGGGCGACCGGGAGATCTCCCTCGAATCGCCCGTGATCGCGGGAATCCTGAACGTCACGCCCGACTCGTTCTCCGATGGGGGCCGGTTCGAGCAGCCTCCGCAGGCGATCGCGCGGGGCCGGCAGATCGCGGAGGAGGGAGCGGCGATCCTCGACATCGGGGCCGAGTCCACGCGCCCCGGCGCCGATCCGGTGCCGGCGGACGAGGAATGGGCCCGGCTCGAACCCGTGCTCCGCGGACTGCGCGACCTCCCGATCCCCATCTCCGTCGACACCCACAAACTCGAGGTGGCGGAGCGGGCGGTGGACGCGGGCGCCGCGGCGATCAACGACGTGACGGCCCTGCGTGCCGATCCGGGGCTGGCGAGGCTCGCGGCCCGGACGGGCGTCGGGCTCGTCCTCATGCACATGCGCGGCACGCCCCGGACCATGCAGCTCGACACCGCCTACCGCGACGTCGCGGCGGAGGTCCGCGGCGCGCTCGCCGACGCCCGGCGGACGGCGCTCGACGCGGGCTGCGCGCCGGAACAGATCGCGGTCGACCCGGGGCTCGGCTTCGGCAAGTCGCTGGACGGCAATCTCGAACTGCTGGCGCGGCTCGACGAGGTCGCGTCGCTCGGAGCGACCGTGTGGGTCGGCCCGTCGCGCAAGTCCTTTCTCGGCGCGCTGCTCGACCTGGGGCCGGCCGAGCGCGTGACGGCCTCCGTCGCCGCGTGTCTGGCCGCGGCGCGGCGCGGCGCCGACGTGCTCCGCGTGCACGACGTTCGTGAGATGCGCCAGGCGCTCGACGTCGAGCACGCGATCGAGGCCCGCCGCTGATGGGCGCCCTCCTGAACTACGTCGGCCTGCTCCAGATCGATCTTCTGGACGTCTTCGAGATCACGGTCGTCGCGGTGCTCATCTACCGGGTGCTCATCCTGTGGTCGGGCACCCGGGCGTTCCAGATGCTGTTCGGCCTCGTCCTCCTCGTCGCGGTGTACGCCGCGGCGGGATGGCTCAGCCTCGACCTCATCCGGTCGATCCTCTCGCAGGCCTTCACCTACGGCGCCTTCGCGCTCATCGTCGTCTTTCACCCCGAACTGCGGAATGCGCTCGCCCGCATCGGCCGCAGCCGCGTACTGAGCGCGCTGACCCGGCTGCAGGAGCGCAGCGAGGCGGTCGCGGACGAAATCGCGAAAGCGGCGGCCGAACTGTCCCGCACCCGGACGGGGGCGATCATCGCGATCGAACGCGAACTGTCGCTCGAAGAGTACATCGAGAAGACGGGGACGCGCCTGCGGGCGGACGTGTCGTCCAGCCTGCTCGTGTCGCTGTTCACGCCCAGGTCGCCGCTCCACGACGGGGCGGTCATCGTGCGCGACGGGCGGATCGTGGCCGCCGGCGTCCACCTGCCGCTCACCCAGTATCCGCTCAGCGACCGGACGCTGGGGACGCGGCACCGGGCGACGCTCGGCCTCTCGGAGGAGACCGACGCGTACGTCGTGGTCGTGTCCGAGGAGACGAGCCAGATTTCTCTCGCCCGCCGCGGTGTCCTGCGCCGGAACCTGTCGTCGCAGCAGCTCCGCGACCACCTGGCCGCGGACGTCCCCGCGCCGGAACTGAGCCGCCCCGCTCCCGATCGCGACGCGGAGCCGGCGGATGGGCCGAAACGGTTTGACGAGGCTCCGTCCGTCCCCTAAACTTTGCGAGATACGATCGGACCGGGGCCGGGCCACAAATCCCTCACGGGCAGGCGATATGGGCAATCAGTACGAGTTGCTGACGCTGTTCACCGATGGCGGGTTCATGATGTACCCCCTTGTCCTTTGCTCGCTGATCGCGATCGGCGTGATGCTGGCCAAGGCGTGGACCCTCTGGATTGCCCACCGCGATTCCAGAAAACTGCTCAACGAGATCGAGGATCTCGGGGTGAGCGGCCGCCTCGGCGAAGCGATCACCGCGGCGGAAGAGACGCGCGGGCCCGTCGCCGCGATCCTGCTCGCCGGCCTGCGCCGGCTCCGTGACCGGGGCGGCGACTCGCGCTCCGACGGGAAGGACATCCAGAAGGCGATCGCCACGACGGGCGTGATCGAACTCGATTTCCTCGAACGCGGCCTGACGGTTCTGGGCACGATCGCCAACGTCGCCCCGATGCTGGGCTTCCTCGGCACCGTGATCGGGATGATCCTCGCCTTCCAGGCCATCGAGATCGCCGGACAGGTGGAGCCGGGACTCGTCGCCGGCGGCATCAAGGTGGCGCTCATCACGACCGCCACCGGCCTCTCGATCGCGATCCCCGTCAACATCGGCTACAACTTTTTCGTCACCCGCATCGATCGTCTCATCCTCGACATGGAGGAAGGGGCGCAGGAGGTGCTCGGACTCATCTGGGACCTCGAGGACCGGCGCGCCTAGGCGGCGAGCCCGGGTCGTGTCCCGGACGGCAAACGGAGAAAGAAGTCCACAATGGCGATCATGAAGCGCAAGCAGAAGGTGTCGGACGAGATCCCGACCTCTTCGATGGCGGACATCGCGTTCCTCCTCCTGGTCTTCTTCCTCACAACGACGGTGTTCAACGAGGAACGGGGACTGCCGATCGTGCTCCCGGAACAGTCCGAGGAGCAGGACGTGTCGGGCAGGAACCTGATCTTCTTCATCGTGCAGCCGGACGGCCGCGTCATCGTGCGCCGGGGCGAGAGCGAGCAGGAACAGGTCGTGGCCCACACGCAGGTGGCGAACATCCTTCGCACCGAACTGGCGGGTAACGAGAATCTGATCGCCGCCATTCAGACCCACCCCAACGCGCCCTACCGCCACATGGTCAACGTGCTCGATGAGGTGAAGCTGGCGGGCGCCGAGCGAATCTCGCTACAGGAGATGGAGAACTAGATGGCCATCAAGGACAGCGGCTTCAAGAAAAAGTCCGGGTCGGACGGGTCGATCCCCACTTCGTCCATGGCCGACATCGCGTTCCTCCTCCTCATCTTCTTCATGGTGACGACCGTCTTCCGGAAGGACCGGAACCGGCAGATCGAGTGGACGACCGCCGAAGCCACCGAGAAGATCGACGAGAAGCGGCAGAACATCCTCCACCTCTGGGTCCAGCGCGACGGTTCGGTCTGGATCAACGACGTGCTGACGCCGTTCGAGGACATCTCGGAAACGGTCCGGCCCATCTACGCGGAAAACCGGGAACTCGTGGTCGCGATTCGCGGCGACTCCGAGGTGCCCTATCAGCAGATCAATACGATTACGGAAGAACTGCAGGCGTCCGGCGCGGTGCGCGTCACCTTCGCCACGCGACTCGAGCAGCGCGCAATGCGGGCTCGGCGCTAGCAGACACACGACGGGTTTCTGAAGACCGGGAGAGAAACGATGGAAGAGACCGGAATTCGGCTCACCGCGAACGATCAGTTCAAGCGAGCGAGCACCAACTGGACGCAGATCGGCCTCATGGTGGCCGTCACGCTCCATTTCGGGCTGTTCGTCCTCGTCCGCCCGTTCGAGGCCGCGGATCTCGGCGTGGTGGTCGATGAGATCGAAGCGGTGGCGCTGCCGCCCGAAGTGAAGATCCCGCCGCCGCCGGAGCAGATCGCCCGTCCGGCCACGCCGCGGGTCGCTTCGGTCGACATCTCCGAGGACATCACGATCGCGGAAACGACGTTCGAGTCGTTCACGACGGACAACGCCCTGCCCCCGCCCCCCGAGACGGGGAGCCCGGCGGACCGGCCGTCCTTCATCGCCTACGATACGCCGCCGGTGATGCTGAACGGGGGTGAGATTCAGCAGATTCTGGAGCGGGAATACCCGCGCACGCTGAAGGATGCCGGCATCGGTGGTCGCGTCGAACTGTGGCTCTACGTGACCGAGGGTGGAGCCGTCGAGAACTTCGAGGTCAAGACCTCGTCCGGGAACGGCCTGCTCGATGAAGCCGCGGGGAAGGTCGTGCAGCAGATGAGGTTCACGCCCGCGAAGAACCGCGACAAGGTCACGGCGGTCTGGGTCTCCCAGTGGGTGACGTTCCAGGTGATCTAGCCCGTCCCACGGACTCGAGGCCACGACAAAGCGCCCGGCGACGCCAACGCGACGCCGGGCGCTCTCAGGTCGAGGTCCGGCTGGCCGGGGTGACCGAGCGCATCGAGGCGGCGGCGAGGCGGGCCGGACGGCGCGCGAGCGACGTCGAGATCCTTCCCGTGACGAAGGGACATCCCGCCCGGAGCATCGAGATCGTGGAGGCCCTGGGCGTGGGCCGGATCGGCGAGAACCGGGTGCCGGAGGCCGAGGCCAAGCGGTCGGAGCTGGGACCGACGCCCGGCGTCGCGTGGCACCTGATCGGCCGGCTGCAGCGCAACAAGGCGCGCCGCGCGATTCGGCTGTTCGATGTCGTGGAGTCCGTGGACAGCGTGCGGCTCGCGGCCACGCTGAGCCGGATCGTCGGGGAGGAGCGGCGCGAACCCGTCGAGGTGCTCGTGCAGGTGAACACGTCGGGGGAGGCGGCGAAGGCCGGCCTGGGCCCGGACGACGCGCTCGATGCCGTGGCCGAGATCTGCGAACTGCCCGGTCTGCGCGTGGCCGGACTGATGACGATGGCGCCCTTTACGGCGGACGAAGCCGTGGTCCGGCCCGTGTTTCGGGGCGCCGCGCGGCTGCTGGAGCGCTGCCGGGCGGAGATTCCGGGCTTCGGAGGCCGGGCGCTCTCGATGGGGATGAGCAACGATTTCGAGATCGCGATCGAGGAGGGGAGCACGCGGGTGCGGCTCGGTACGGTGCTACTGGGGGAGAGATGATCGATCTGACGCCGCTCGACGTCCGCAAGAAGAAGGACGATTTCAGGCGTTCCGTGCGCGGGTACGACGCGCAGCAGGTCGAAGCGTTTCTGGCGGTCGTGGCGGATTGCCTCGAACGCCACGTGCGCGAGCACGTCGTGCTCAGCGACCGGATCGAGCAGCAGCAACAACAGTTGGAGAGCTACCGGGCGCGCGAGCGGGCCCTCAACGAAGCGCTTCTGGCCGCACAGGAGTTGCGCGAAGAGGCCCGCCTCCAGTCCGAGCGCGATGCGGGCGTGCGGGTCCGAGAGGCCGAGATGCGCGCGGGCGCCGTCCTCGCCGACGCGGAGCGGGCCGTCCGCCTCTGCCACGACAAGGTCGAGGACCTGAAGGCGACCCGGGGCCGCTTCCTCGCCTCCCTGCGAAAGCTGTTCGAGCGTTTCGAAGAATACCTCGACTTCGAGGATGAACGGTTCGGGGACGGGTCGAGCGATCTCGATCGGTTCATCGAGCGGTTGCGAGGCATGAGCGGAGACTCCGATCCGGTCGAGCCGCCCCCGGACGGGGCCCTCGATCCGGCCCGGGACGGGGCTCCCGATCCGGCCGCGGACGGGACCTCCCCGCCTCCATCGATTAGCCGGGTCGACGTCGGCGGTTCGGGCGCCGCGTCGACCTGACCGCAGCGCCCGCTGCGCACGCCCGCCGTTCCGACGATTGCGTCGGCCACCCGGAAATCGCCAGACGGAGTACCTCCATGGCCTACCGGCCAATACCGGAGTCCGTACGCGGGCTCGAAACCGAAGTCCTCGGACGCTGGGAGGAAGAGAAGACCTTCGAGCGCAGCCTCGCGGCCCGGGCGGACGCGCCGGACTTCGTGTTCTACGAGGGGCCGCCGACCGCGAACGCCGCGCCCGGCGTCCATCACATCCTCGCCCGTACGATCAAGGACGCGGTGGCGCGGTATCGCACCATGTCCGGTTACCACGTGCCGCGGAAGGCGGGCTGGGATACCCACGGGCTGCCGGTGGAACTCGAGGTCGAGCGTTCGCTCGGCATCTCCGGCAAGCCGGACATCGAGCGCTACGGGATCCGAAAGTTCAACGACATGTGCCGGGACAACGTGTTCCGCTACCAGGACGCCTGGGAGCGGCTGTCCCGGGACATCGGCTACTGGCTGGACTACGGCGACCCCTACGTCACGTACTCGCCGGAGTTCATCGAGTCGGGCTGGTGGGCGCTCTCGGAGATCGAGAAGCGGGGCCTGCTGTACAGGGGATACCGCGTCATACCGACGTGTCCGCGCTGCGGCACGGGCCTCTCGAGCCACGAGGTGGCGCAGGGCTACCGGGACGTCGCCGAGCCGGCGGTCTACATCAAGTTCCACCTCGTGGACGACCCGGACGATGCGCGAGTCCTGAGCTGGACCACGACCCCCTGGACGCTTCCGGGCAACCTCGGCCTCGCGGTGGGGCCCGACATCCCCTATGCCCGCGTCCGCGTCCTGCCCGCGGACGCGGACGGCGCCACGGCCCCCGCGCGGGCGCACGACGGGCCCGGCGGAGCTTCGCCCGGGGAAGTGCTCATCCTGGCCCGCGACCGCGTCTCGGAGGTGCTGCGGCACCCGTATGAGATCGTCGGGGAAATGCGCGCGGACGAACTCGCGGGACGGCGCTACCGCCCCCTCTTCCCGGGCGCGGTGGACGGCGCCGGCTCCGACGCCGCGTGGACGGTGCTCGAGGCGGACTTCGTCACCGTCGACGACGGGACGGGTGTCGTCCACACCGCGGTGATGTACGGGGAAGACGACTTTCGGCTGGGCGAGGCCGCGGGGCTGCCGATGCAGCACACGGTCGGAGGGGATGGGCGTTTCCTCGACACCGTCCCGGGCGGAATCGCCGGGATGCACGTGAAGGACCGGGAGACGGAACGCGCGCTCCGCGACTGGGCCGTCACGCACGACCAGCTGTACGTGCGCGAGATGTACGAACACAGCTATCCGCACTGTTGGCGCTGCGACAGCGCGCTCCTCTACATGGCGCGGGATTCCTGGTACATCCGGACGACCGCCGTGAAGTCCCGTCTGCTCGAGCACAACGCGTCCATCGACTGGCATCCGCCCGAGACGGGATCCGGCCGCATGGGCGAATGGCTGCAGAACAACATCGACTGGGCGCTCTCGCGCGAGCGGTACTGGGGGACCCCTCTCCCCATCTGGCTCTGCTCCGAGGACTGCGGGTACCGGGAGGTGCTCGGATCCTTCGAGGAACTGGGGCGCCGCGTCGGCGGCCTCCCGGAGGACTTCGATCCCCATCGGCCGGGGATCGACGGCTACGAGTGGCCCTGCGGCGTCGAGGCGTGCGGCGGCACGATGCGGCGCGTGCCGGAGGTCGCCGACGCCTGGTTCGACTCCGGCTCCATGCCCTACGCCCAGTGGCACTACCCGTTCGAGAACCGGGACACCTTCGAGCGCTACTTCCCGGCCGACTACATCGCCGAGGGCGTCGACCAGACGCGCGGCTGGTTCTACTCGCTCCTCGCGCTCTCGACCATCCTCTTCGACCGCGCGCCGTTCCGGGCCGTCGTCGTGAACGACCAGGTGCTCGACGCGAAGGGGCGGAAGATGTCGAAGTCCCGGGGCAACGCGGTGGACCCGCGCGAGGCGCTCGACACCTACGGGGCCGATGTCACGCGCTTCTACTTCCTCTCGGGGTCCAACCCCTGGGTGCCGAAGCGGTGGGATCCGTCGGCGCTGCGCGAAACCGACCGCAAGCTGTTCGCCACGCTCCGTCACACGTACCGCTTCTTCGCCCTCTACGCGAACGAGGAGGAGTGGTCGCACGCCGCGTCCGCGGCGGCCCCCGCATCCGACCGAAACGACCTCGACCGCTGGGTGCTCGCGCGCCTCGACCGGGTCGTGCGGCTCGTGGGGGAGGCGCTGGACTCGTTCGATCTCACCGGCGGCGCGCGCGCGATCCAGGAGTTCGTGCTCGACGACGTATCGAACTGGTACGTGCGCCGCAGCCGCGACCGCTTCTGGGCGACGCAACCGGGGGCCGAGGCCGCGAGCGCCGACGCGTTCGCGACGCTGCACGAGTGTCTCGCGACGACCGCGCGGCTGCTCGCCCCGTACGCCCCGTTCATGTCCGATTGGCTGTATCGGGCGCTCACGGACGAAACGTCCGTCCACCTGGCGGATTTTCCGGAGCCGGAGGGGCGCTCGGAGCCCGAACTCGAACAGGCGATGGAGGACGTTCGGCGGCTGGTGGCGCTGGGCCGCGCCGCGCGCGAAAAGGCGGGGGTCCGGATTCGGCAGCCGCTGCGCACGCTGCACGCGGTGCTGCCCGAGGGACGGGCGCTCGCGGGCCCCATGGCGGCGCTGGCGATGGAGGAACTCAACGTGAAAAAGGTTGTGTCGCTGGGGGACAGCGAAGATCTTACCCGGCTGTACGCGAAGCCGCGGTTCGGGGCGCTGGGTCCGAAGCACGGCGCGCGTACGCCGGCGGTCGCGGCCGCCATCGAAAATCTGGACGCGGCGGCCCTGAGAACGCTCAGGGATGGGGAGCCGCTCGACATCGAGACCGGAGGCGAACGGGTTCGGGTGACGCCCGAAGACCTCGTGATCCAGGAGGAGACGGTTACCGATCTCGCCGTGGCGACCGGTGGCGGTTACCTCGCGGCCGTGGATACCGATATCGATGATGCGCTGCGCGACGAAGGCTATGCGCGGGAGATCGTGAATCGCGTCCAGCGGCTGCGGCGCGAGGCGGGGCTCGAGGTCGCCGACCGCATCCGGTTGGGCGTGGAGGGTCCGGGGGAGCTGGAACGGGCCGTGTCGACGCATGCGGACTACATCGCCGGCGAGACGCTGGCCGTGGAGGTGCGGACCGGGTCGGCCCCGCGGGGAGGCCTGAGTTCAGCTGTGGTGACGATCGACGACGTCGAGGTCCGCATCGGAATCGGCGGCGTCGGCGAACGTGCCTGAGAAGGATGAACGCCGAACAACGGAAACACATCGAGAAGAGGCTGCTGGAGGCCCGGGCGCGCGCGACGCGGGAGCTGGGGCAGTACGACGAGGAGTTCACCAGCTCGCTTCAGGGAGCGGACAGCGATCTGGCCGCGTACAGCTTCCACATGGCGGACCAGGGGACGGACGCCATGGAGCGCGAGAAGGCGTTCCTGTTCGCGAGCAAGGAGGGTCGGCTGCTCTACCACATCGATGAGGCGCTGAGGCGGCTCTATCGGAACCCGGAGCAGTTCGGAAGGTGTGAGCACTGCGGCGACGAGATCAACTTCGAGCGGCTCGACGCCCTCCCGCACGCGCGGCTCTGCATTCGGTGCAAGGAAAGGGAAGAGACCGGTGCCTGAAGCCTCCGGGCACGTGGACGACGCCACCCCCGAACACGAGTCGCCCGGGTTGCCGGGCAACGGCGATCTCGCCGCCCGACTCTGGCTGACGCTCGTGCCGATCGTCGTCATCCTCGCGCTGGACGTCGCGACCAAGGCGTGGGTCATGAACACGTTCGAGCTGTACGAGCGAACGCCGGTGATCGGCGACTTCTTCCGCTTCACCTACACGCACAACCCGGGAGCCGCCTTCGGGCTCAACATCGGCGAACATTCCCGGGTCTTCTTTCTCGTCCTCTCCCTGATCGCGCTCGGCGTGCTCGGCGTCCTCTACCGCGGCACGCCGTCCTCCGACCGACTGCGCATCCTCGCCATCTCGCTCGTCTCCGCCGGCGCGCTCGGCAACATCTGGGACCGCATCCGGCTGGAAGCAGGGGTCGTGGACTTCCTCGACTTCGGCATCGGCACGCACCGCTTTCCCATCTTCAACATCGCGGATTCAGCCGTGACGGTCGGCGCGGCGCTGTTGCTGATCTCGTTCTGGCTCGAGGGCCGGCGCGAGAGGGAGTTGGCGGCCGCCGCGGCGGAAGCGGCCGCCGCGGCGGAGGCGGCCCCCGAGTGACGTGAGTCCGCCCGAATCCGACGCGGAGGGTGCGGGCGAGCGGCGGCTCATCGAGATCGGCGAGGACGCGGCGCTCGACCGGCTCGATCGCCTGTTGGCCGACCGTCTCTCACTGAGCCGGGCCCGGGTCGCGCAACTCATCTCCGACGGGCGGGTGACCGTCGGCGGGCGGGTGGTGCCGAAGCGGTATCGGCCGCGGCCGGGAGATCGGATCGCGATCGAACTGCCGCCCCCGGTCTCCACCCGGCTGGAACCCGAAGACATCCCGGTGGAGATCCGATACGCGGACGACGACCTCGCGGTGGTCGAGAAACCGGCCGGACTCGTCGTCCACCCGGCGCCCGGCCATCCGGAAGGCACGCTGGTAAACGCCCTCCTGTTTCACCTCGGCGGCCTGTCGAGCATCGGGGGGGACCGCCGGCCCGGGATCGTGCACCGGCTGGACAAGGACACGAGCGGGCTCATGCTCGTGGCGCGCCGGGACGAGGCGCATCGGGCGCTGTCCGCGGCCCTCCGCCGCCGCGAGGTCGAGCGCGGGTACGTCGCCGCGGCCTGGGGGCACCTCGACGAGGAGCGCCTCACGGTGGACCGCCCGATCGGGCGCGATCCGCGCGACCGGAAGCGGATGGCCGTGCGCGAGGCCGGACGGCCCGCGGTGACGCACTTCAAGCGCCTGGAGCGCTGGAACGCGGCGGAACTGCTCGCCGTGCGGCTCGCCACGGGGAGGACGCACCAGATTCGGGTGCACCTGGGATCGCTCGGACACCCGGTCGTCGCAGACCCCATCTACGGGCCGGACTGGGAACGGGGGTTCGGCGGCGCGGGGGGGCGCTGGGCGGAGGCGCTTCGGCGCCGGGCGGGGCGACTCTTCCTGCACGCCGCGCACCTCGCGTTCGAGCACCCCGGGACCGGGGAGGCGCTGTCGTTCGCCTCGCCGCTGCCCCCGCCGCTCCTGGAGGCCGCGGAATGGGCCCGGGCGACCTCGTGAGGCGCTCTGCGCTGGCCGCGCAGGCGCCCCGGCAATGGTTGACGCATGTAGGAGGGACGTCTAGCGTCCCCGCATGAACCAGGGAAGACGTGACCGGAGGGGGGGAGAGGCTCCCGCCCGAGGCCTCCAGTTCGGGGTGGCCAACTACGCGGCGTTCGCGCTCGGCCTCACGTCGATCGCCGCCGGGTACGTGCTGCTGGACCGGGGGTCCGTGACGGCCGCGCCGCTCCTGCTCATCCTGGGCTATGCGGTGTTCCTGCCCGCCGGACTGATCCTCGGCTGGCGCAAGCTCAGCTAGCGGGCGATTCGGGGCGAATAGCTCAGCCGGTTCAGAGCGCCTGCCTTACAAGCAGGAGGTCGGGGGTTCGAATCCCTCTTCGCCCATTTGGTTACCGACATGTGGTTCCTGATCGGCACGTTCTCGCGTTGGGCGCTGTTCGCGGGCCTCCTCGTCGCGGTGGGCGCGCTGGCCTTCAAGCTGGTCGTCCTCAGGCGTTACCCCGGGTTCGGGCCGGTGGAAGACGAAGCGGCCGGAGTGACGCCCGAGAGACTGGCCGCTCGGCTCGGCGGCTTCGCGGTACTGCTCGCCGGAGCCGGCGCCCTGGGTCGCCTCGCCGCGGAAGTGAGCATCTTTCGCGATCCGTTCGAGCCTCTGGCGGCCGAGGTCCGTCTGCTCGTGACCGGGACTTCCTGGGGTCGGGCGTGGCTCGCGCAGGTCGCGGCGGTCGTGGTCTCCGGGCTCGCGTTCGCCCTCGCCTCCGCGCGGGGCCCGCGGGCGGAGTTCGGCTGGATGGTGGCCACGGCGGGAGTGGCCCTCCTCGCGTACACGCCGGCGCTGGCCGGGCACGCGGTCGGCGCCGAACACTTTGTCACGCCGGCGATTACCGCCGACATCTTCCACATGGTGGCGGGGGGCGTGTGGCTGGGCACGCTGGCCGTGATGGCGGGGGTCCTCTATCTGGGCCGCCGCCGCGGGGCCGGAGTCTCGAAACGCCGCATCATCGAATGGATCTCGGCCTTCTCGCCGCTCGCGCTGGGCTCGGCGGCCGTCATCGCGGTCACCGGACTCTTCGCGGCGTGGCTCCACGTCGGGACGGTCTCGGCGCTCTGGACCGAACCCTACGGCCGGACGCTGAGTCTGAAGCTCTTCGTCGTTCTCGCGGTCGCGGGTTGCGGCGCGTACAACTGGCGGCGCGCTCCCGGCCGGGTCGGGGAATCCGGAGATCCGCCCCGTCTTCCGCCGACCGTCACCGTCGAGTTGAGCGCGGCGGGTCTGCTCCTCCTCGTCACGGCCGTTCTCACCGGCACGCCGCCCCCCGCCCATTGAAGCCCATGCGACGCTCGGTGAGACACGCTCGGGCGGGTTCCGGACCGTGACGGCGATCTCCGAACTCCGGGTGAACGGAGACAGGCTCTGGGGACGCCTCGAGGAGATGGCGCGCATCGGAGCCACTCCGGCCGGGGGCGTCCACCGCCTCGCCCTGAGCGACGAGGACCGTCGGGCGCGCGATCTCTTCCGGGCGTGGGCCGGGTCGCTGGGCCTCGCGGTGTCCGTCGACGGGATCGGCAACATGTTCGCCCGCCGGGAAGGCCCGGAAGGGACGGGCGCCCCCGCCGAGAGCCGGCCCCCTCTCGTGCTCGGGAGCCACCTCGACAGCCAGCCCACGGGGGGCCGGTTCGACGGGCCGCTCGGCGTGCTCGCGGCGCTGGAGGTCGTGGAGACGCTCGAGGAGCACGGGGTTCGGACGGCGCGTCCGATCGAAGTGGTGAACTGGACGAATGAGGAAGGCGCCCGTTTTCCGCCCGCCATGATGGGCTCGGGCGTGTTTTCGGCGCGCTTCGACCTCGCGGACGCCCTCGGCGCGACGGACCCGGACGGGATGACGGTGTCCGACGCCATCGACCGCATCGGCTATCGCGGCGCGCTCCCGGTCGGGGGCCGTCCGATCGCCGCCGCGCTCGAGTTGCACATCGAGCAGGGCCCGATTCTCGAGGAGGACGGATGCGAGATCGGCGTGGTGACCGGCGTACAGGGCGCTCGCTGGTTCGACCTGGCGATCGTGGGCGAGGAAGCGCACGCGGGGTCGACGCCGATGTCGCGGCGGACGGATCCGGTCGCGGCGCTCGGGCGGTTTCTCGTGGACGTGAATCGCCGCGTCGAACGCGACTTCGCGCCGCACGGACGGCTGACCTTCGGGGTCCTGGCGGCCGAGCCGGCCTCGCGGAACACCGTGCCCGGGCGCGTGACGGTCAGCGTGGATCTGCGTCACCCCGACGATGCGACCCTCGACGACATGGAAGACGCGCTGCGCGAGGCGGCGACCGACGCCTGCCTCGAACGCGGAGCGGCATGGCGGCTCGACGACGTCTGGCGCTCTCCTCCGGTGCGGTTTTCCGGCCGGTGCATCGACGCCGTCCGCGCGGCGGCGGATCTCTGCGGCTATTCCTCCATGCCGATGGTGGCCGGCGCCGGCCATGACTCCGTGCACACGAACGACGTCGCGCCGACGGGGATGATCTTCGTCCCCTGCGAGGGCGGCATCAGCCACAACGAGGCGGAGAACATCACGCCCGCACAGGCGGAGGCGGGCGCCAACGTCCTCCTCCACGCGGCGCTCAGGCTCGTGGAGCCGACGCCGGCTGATATGTTGTCCGCGCCGACAAACCAACCAGGAGGCGCCGCGTGACCGCCACGACGAACCCCGCCACGGCGAACCCCGCCGGAACCGCAACGGCTCAATGGCAGGACCTCGACCGACGCCATCACGTCCACCCCTTCATCGACCCCCGGGTCGTGGCCGAAAAGGGGACGCGCGTGATCGTGGGCGCGGAGGGCCGCCACCTCGTCGACTCCGAGGGCCGGCGCATCCTCGACGGCATGGGCGGCCTGTGGTGCGTGAATCTCGGCTACGGACGCGAGGAACTTGCGAGGGCGGCGTACGACCAGATGGTCGAACTCCCCTATTACAACACGTTCTTCCGTTCCGCGCCCCCGGCGACGATCGAACTGTCGCGGGTCCTCGCGGAACTCACGCCCGGCGCGATCGCGCACACCTTCTTCTCGAGTTCCGGTTCCGAGGCGAACGACACCATCGTCCGCCTCGTCCGCCGGTACTGGGATCTCCGTGGAAAGCCCGAAAAGAAGACGTTCATCAGCCGAACCTACGCGTATCACGGCAGCACGATGGCCGCCGCGAGCCTGGGCGGCTTCGAGGCCATGCACGCGGTGGGCGACCTGCCGCTGCCCGGCTTCGAGCACGTCATGCCCCCGTACTGGTTCGCCATGGGCACGCCCGGCGAGACCCCGGAGGAGACCGGCGCGCGGGCGGCGCGGGCAGTGGAGGAGAAGATCGCGGAACTCGGCGCGGACCGCGTGGCGGCGTTCATCGGCGAGCCCGTCATCGGCGCCGGGGGCGTCATCGTGCCGCCGGACAACTACTGGCCCGAGATCCAGCGCATCTGCCGCGAGAACGACGTGCTCATCGTCTGCGACGAGGTGATCAC
Organism: Candidatus Palauibacter irciniicola; assembly: GCF_965208695.1. GTDB lineage: Bacteria > Gemmatimonadota > Gemmatimonadetes > Palauibacterales > Palauibacteraceae > Palauibacter > Palauibacter irciniicola. Next base: position 2,049,308 of record NZ_OZ242352.1, on the reverse strand, counting down.
GGGCTTCGGCCGCACCGGGGAGTGGTTCGGCGCGCAGAAGTTCGGCATCGAGGCCGACCTGATGACGATCGCCAAGGGACTCACCTCCGGCTACCTGCCGATGTCCGCCGTGCTCATGACCGACGCGGTATACGACGTTCTGGCCGAAGGGGGGGTGATCCCGCACGGGTACACCTACTCGGGCCATCCCGTCGCGGCGGCCGTGGCCCTGGAAAATCTCCGGCTCATGAAGGAGGAGGGCGTCGTCGACCGGGTGAGAGAGGACACCGGACCCTACTTCCAGGCGCGGTTGAGGGAGTTGAACGATCACCCGCTCGTCGGCGAGGTGCGAGGCGTCGGACTCGTGGCCGGCGTCGAACTCTCGAAGGACAAGACGCGCCGGGAACTGTTCGAGCCCATGGGCCAGGTGGGGGCCCTCTGTCACGAGCACCTCTACGACGAGGGGGTCGTGTTCCGCGCCATGCGCGACGTCATCTGCACGAGTCCGCCGCTCACGATCACCCGCGACGAGATCGACGAGCTCGTGACGAAGGCCCGCGCGGGCATCGATCGGACGGCGCGGGACCTCGGCATGATGTAGGGACTAGACGCCTTCGGCCGTCTCCGCGATGAGGTGCCGGACCACGGCCCGCGTGTCGCCGGTCTCTTCGTACACGGCGAGTTGCCGCTGCGAACTCGACCCTTCCCGGAGGATCCGAAGCGCGTATTCCACCTCCGCGCGGGTGCCGAGTTCGTCCACCACGTCGTCGAGGAACCACTCGATGATCTCGATGATCAGATCCGCCGCCGGATGCTCGCTCTGCCGCCCGAAATCGATGAGCTTTCCGGTCAGCCCGTACCTGGCCGCGCGCCACTTGTTTTCGGCGAGCAGGACCTCCGGGTACTGGCGGAAGGTGAGGTTGTCGCGCCGCAGCTTCCACAGCTTCGCCACGATCCCCTGGAAGATGGCGGCGATGCACACGACTTCCTCCACGCGCGTGCACATGTCGCACACGCGGAACTCGAGGGTCGGGAACTTGTGATTGGGACGGACGTCCCACCAGATCTTGCTCGAATCCGGGATCGTGTTCGAGCGGACCATCGTCTCGATGAAGTGCTCGTACTCGTTCCAGCTACCGAAGCTCATCGGGATGCCGGTGCGCGGAAAGTTCCGCCAGATGATGCTGCGGTAGGAGTGCAACCCCGTCCTCGACCCCTCCCAGAACGGGGAACTCGTGGAGAGCGCCAGCAGGTGGGGGAGGAAGTACCGCGAGACGTTCATCGCGTCGACCATGAAGTCCCGGTCCTCGATGCCCACGTGGATGTGGGTGCCGAAGATCAGGTTCCGTTCGGCCACCTGCTGCAGATCCTCCCGCAATCCGACGTAGCGGGCGAGCGGCGTGATGTCCTGTTGCTCCCAGGTCGAGAACGGATGCGTGCCCGCGGCGAGGATGGCGAGCCCCTTTTCGGCGACCGTGCCGCTGACGAGGCGGCGCATGCGCAGCACCTCCTCGCGCGCCTCCGCCACATCGCGGCAGACCTCGCTCGCCGTCTCCACGCAGGCCTGGTGAAGCTCCGGGTGAATCTGCTCGCGCGTCTCCTCATCCCCTTCCAGAATCTCGGTGATGAAGGACGTGAGTTCGCCGGTCTCCGGATGGACGACCTGGTATTCCTCTTCGATCCCGAGCGTAAGTGAAGGCGCTTTCATGTGACCCTCTCAGGGGAGCGTTGGAAGCCGCGGGGGCAAGCTACTTTCGAGGATCGCCGGAGGCCATGTATGTTCCTCCGTCCCCGACCCGACCCGTTTCCCGACACGGAGGCACCATTGATCGACTGGCTCTACGCAACCTGCATCTTCTGGATTGTGGCTGCGGTCTTCTTCGGCGGCATCTACGACGCGAAGACCGGCTCGCCCGGACGCCAGGCACTGGGACTCCTGCTGAATCTCGTCGTGTTCCTCGGCATCTTCACGGTGCTGCGGCTGGCCCTCGGCGGCCTGGGCGGAGAGAGCGGGTTCATGAGCACTGTGTGGGGACTCGTCGTGCCCGCGGCCCTGCCTACGATGCTGCTCGGCCGGATCGGGAACGTGGTCTTCAGGCTCGTGGGCGTCACCATGACGCGGAAAGTCTTCTCGGCGGACGCCCACTAGCGGGCTGCCGGCAGGACCCTTCATCGGGCGAAATCGCGCGCCACACTTGCAATCCGGCGAGGGTGCGCGAATTATGCGCCCGGATCGCTCGTCGGAGCTTACTTTCAACAGGGAGAACCCAGGATGACCAAAGACGATTTCGCGGCGAAGCTCGCCTCGCAGGCCGGCTTGAGCAAAGCGAGCGCGCGGGATGTGATCGACTGCATTTTCTCGACGGATCCAGGCCAGGGGATCATTGCAGTCGAGCTTGACGCCGGCCGCGACTTCACGGTCACCGGCTTCGGCACGTTCGGAACCCGGCACCGCAAGGCGCGCATGGGTCGGAACCCGCAGACCGGCGAGTCGATTCAGATCGCGGCCATGAACGTTCCCACGTTCAAGGCGGGCAAGGGGCTCAAGGACCGCGTCCGAGCCTAGAACGATGGCGGGGCGGGACCCGGCGTGGCCCGGGTCCCGTCCGCGGTCGCCTTCCAACTCCGTTTCTTCCTTCTCCAGTCACAATCTGAGCAGCCCCGGGAGCGTCCTCAGCGCTTCGAGGCTGTGCCCGGACTGGAAGTAGTCCACGTACGGGAGCGCGGTGCGCATGCCCCGGGCTTCGGGCGCGTAGCGCGAACTCTCGAGCAGCGGATTGAGCCAGATCACGCGGCGCGCGCGCCGCTGAATCCAGCCCATGGCGCGCCGGAGAGGTTCGACTTCGCCCTGGTCGAGTCCGTCGGAGAGGATGATGACGAGCGTCCGCCGACCGAGCATCCGTTGGCCGTGCCGGGTCACGAATGTTTCGAGGCACTCGCCGATCCGCGTCCCGCTCGACCAGCCGCGGGCCCGCAGGCGGTCCAGCGCGGGATCGATCTCTTCGCCGGCCAGCCAGGGCGTGAGGTGCGTGAGACGCGTGCTGAAGGCGAAGGTCTGGATGTCTCGCGCCCGCCCGCACCCCAGGAGGAAACGCAGCAGGAAGCGGCTGTAGCGCTCCATCGAGCCGCTCACGTCGCACAGGACGACGAGTTGCGGCGGCACGTGGCGTCGCCGCCGCCGCGCCAGGCGAACGAGTTCGCCCTCGTGAGCGACGAGCGACCGCAGCGTTCGCCGCACGTCGATCGGCCCCCGGCGGCCGCCGGGCTCCAGTCGGCGGCTGCGTCGCGTGGACAGCCGCACCATCAGCCGCTCGAGCCACGCATCGACCTCGCGCAGCTCCTCGTCGCCGACCGAGGCGAAGGAGCGCCGCGCGAGCGAGTGGGCGGCGCTGTACACGGCGCCGATCGGACGCTCCCGCGAGTCCCCCTCGTCGGTCGCCCGCTCCCCGGAGTCTTCGCGGGCCGCCGCGAGCCCGTCCGGCCCGGAAGGCGCGCCGGCCGCCGGCCGGTCCCCGCGGCCCGACGCGGCCTTCGACAGAAGATCCTCGACGGCGGATGACGGCCGCGCTCCCCGCCACCACGCGGGGAAGCAGCGCTCGAAGATCTCGAGGTCCGCGGCGCTCGAGCAGAACGCCGTGCGGAGGCCCGCTCGGACGTCCTCCACATCCTCCGTATCGAGATGCGGGAGCGCGGCGACGGCCGTCGTGGACTCCGAAAGCGCGCAGGCCACACCTTCGCCGCGCAGTCGGCGGCCCAGGTCGACGACGCGCTCGGGCGTCAACTCCCCCCGTCCCCCGATGAGGCGAGCAGCTCTCCCAGGCGCTCCTCCGTGAGGCCCGCCAGGTCGTTCGGGTCCTTCACGAGCGCCCCGATCGCGTCGCGCGCGGTTGCCGGGCGCAGCGGATTCGGCCCCAGGTGGTCGAGGGCCGCGGCAAAGTCCAGCGTCTCGGCGACGCCGGGGGGCTTCGCGAGCCGCTCACGCCGCAGCTGCTGAGCCAGCTTCACGGCCTCGCGAGCCCGTTCGGCGGCGATGTCCGGACGCCGCCGACGCAGGATCTCCACCTCCCGCGCCGCGTCGGGGTAGTCGATCCACAGGTAGAGGCAGCGCCGCCGCAGGGCGTCCGACAGCTCGCGCGTCCCGTTCGAAGTGAGCACGACGACCGGCCGCGTCCGGGCCTCGACCGTGCCCAGTTCCGGGATCGAGACCTGAAAGTCCGACAGCAGCTCGAGCAGAAACGCCTCGAACTCCTCGTCCGCCCGGTCCACCTCGTCGATGAGAAGGACGGGCCGCGTCTCGCAGCGAATCGCGCGCAGGAGCGGCCGCTCGAGCAGGAAGTCCGGCCCGAAGATCGTGCGTTGCACCGCCTCGGCATCGCCGCCGCCGTCCTGCAGGCGGATGTGGAGGAGCTGCTTCTGGTAGTTCCACTCGTAGAGGGCCGTGGGAAGGTCGAGCCCCTCGTAGCACTGGAGGCGAATGAGCTCCGCTCCGAGCCACGTGGCGACCGCCTTGGCGATCTCGGTCTTGCCGACGCCGGCGGCCCCCTCGACGAGGAGCGGCTTCTCCATGGCGAGGCCGAGATGGACCGCCGTCGCGATCCCCCGGTCGGCGATGTAGCCCGCCGCTTCGAGCCCTTCGATGATCTTCGCGATGTCGGGTTGCAAGGCGGCGACCTCCCGGTTGCGGGTGCGACGCGGCCGGCTCAGCTTCCGGTGGAAGCCGATCCGCGGTAGAGCCGCTCCCGGCAATATAACCGTTCCCCCGGAGACAACGCCCGACGCGGCCCGCCAACCGGTGATCCGCCCCCGTCCGGCTCCGCTCCGCGCACGCCAGCCCCCGAGGACCGAAGATGGCGATCGAGATAGAGAAGAGTTTCGATGTCCCGCAGTCCGTGGACGAGGTCTGGAGCTTCCTGACGGATCCGGAGCGCATCGTCGAGTGTCTGCCGGGCGCGACGCTCCTCGAAGCGGTCGACGAGCGTACGTACCGGGGGGAGATCGGGCTCAAGCTCGGCCCCATCGGGACGCGCTTCCTGGGCGAGATCCGCTTCGATGAACTCGACGCGCGCCGCCATCACATGAAGATGACGGGGGAGGGACGGGATCGGCGGGGCAGCGGCAACGTGAGAATGACGATGCTGAGCCATCTTCAGTCTGTAGAAGAGGAGGGGGGCGGAGGAGGGACCCGGATATGGGTGTCGCAGTCCATCGCGCTGACCGGACGGCTGGCGTCGTTCGGGCGCGGCGGCGTGATTCAATCGGTCTCGAATGTTATGTTCAACCGCTTCACGGGATGTGTGCGTGAGAAGCTGGCGCAGTGATCGGCGGAGCGCGGCTGCGGAGCGCGACTTGCGCACGGCGGCGGCTTGCATTAATCGACCTTGAAACCCTTGTTTCGAAGTGATACCGGTGTTGGTGTGTCGCACGGCCCTGTGATCCGTGCGCCGTCTGTTGCACGAACGGTCCGAGGTACTCCATGAGAAGCACGCGGAACATTCTCCCGTGGGTGGCGGCCGGGGTCGCCGTCCTCTCCCTTCCGGCGGCGCCCCGGGCGCTCGATGCGCAGACGAGCGACCTGCTGATCCTCGTCGCCCCCGTCGCGGTGACCGAGCCGGTCGACCGCCGTTTCGGCGAGCGCATCGCCGAGGAAATCCGGGATGGGCTCAGGATCTTCCCCGGCTACATCGCCATCGAACGCGACGATGCCCGCGATCTGATCGACGATTACGATCTCGATGAGCGAACGATGACCGCGATCGAGTGGCAGCAGTTGGGGATGCAGATGAACGCCGCCCTCGTCATGGTCGGGACGGCCGTCGCCGTCGCGGGAGGGGTTGAGGTCGACGTCACCTTCCTCGAGCCCAACAGCGGGGACCGGCTCCCGATGGTGCCGTTCACGGTGGCGGACGACGACTCTCACGAAGAGGCGGGCACCCAGATCATGGGGCAGCTCGGGCAGGGCATCGAGTACCTCCGTTCGCTCGCGTTCTGCGGCGACTACCTCGCCTCCGAACAGCCCATGGACGCGATCTCCAACTGCAACGCGGCCCTGGCGCTCAACCCGGCCAGCGACCGGGCGCACTACCTGCGTGGCCGCGCGCACATGCTCAACGAGGCGTGGGGCGACGCGGCCGCCGACCTGCAGCGCGTCGTCGACAACAACGCGTCGGACACCGACGCCCTGGAATCCCTCGCCTTCACGTACGCGCAGCTGGGCGACGGCGCCGCGTCGCTGCGCTACTACCAGCGGTTTCTCGATTTCCGGCCGGACGACGTCGACACGCGGCTGCGGATCGCCTACGAGCTTACGCAGGCCGAGCGCTGGGCCGAGACCGTGCAACTCCTTCAGGACGGCGTGGAGCGCGCCCCGGACAACGTCGGCCTGCTCGAGTACCTGACGGCCGCGGCCCTGGAGGCCGGACAGACGCGCGGGGAAGTCACCGATCCCGGCATGATCCGCGTCGCCGTCGATGCTTCGGGCAAGCTCGTGGAGCTGCAGGGCGACGCCGTGAACCCGTCGACCCTCTCCAACGCGACGAACGCGTACATGCTCCTCGAGGAGTACGACGACGCGCTCGCCTTCTCGGATCAGGCGCTCGCGGCGATTTCGAGTTCCGACGGCAGCGGCGAAGGCGAGATGTCCCGCGAGGAGCTGCTCGCGCAGGTGCACTCGTCTCGCGCAACGATCTACGATCGGATGGAGAATCCGGAGATGGGCGTGGCGGAGCTGGAGCAGGCGCTGGCGTACAACCCGGATGTGCCGGACGGACGGCAGCGTCTCGCGGCGCTCAAGCTGAAGGCAGGTGACACGGAGGGAGCCGTGGCGGACTTCCGCGCCGCCGTCGCGAATGGGGCGGATTCGAACCAGGTGGGCAACGCGCTCTTCAGCCTGGGATACAACAGCTATTATGTCCCGCAGACCAGAGTCGAATATGGCTCGATCGACCTGGGTGAACTCAATACGGCGCTGGAGCTGCTGGACGTCGCCACGGAATTCGTCCAGGACATGGACCTCTCGCAGCAGATCCACTTCTTCCTCGCGTACGGGTACTTCCTCCGGGGCAGCGCCTACGACAGTCGCAACGAAGCGGACATGGCCTGCGCGCCGGCGCGCACGGCCCTCAGCGCCTTCCAGCGCGTGAGTTCGCACCTGGCCCAGGCGGGTACCGTGCAGGCGGCCAACCAGGAACAGATCCGCGTGGCGATCGATCAGCAGTTGTACCGCCAGGAGTCGATCATCGAGGAGTCCTGCGACCGCTCGTAACCCGGCGCCGCCCGCCACGGGCGCACCCACGTTCGAGGCCCTCGCGCCCGGCTCGCTTTACCGCGGCCGGGCGCTTTTTTCTCTCGGTGATGGGATAGAATGGGGAGAAAAGGGGTTGACACCCATCGCCAGGGCGCATAAGGTGGGTTTCGGTGGGTGGAAACGGGTCGTTCTGGGAGGGACACCCTTGGCGAATGTCGAAGGCACGATTTGCCAGGCTTTCTGGGGAGTTATCGACATCAACTCGACTCGCAGGGTCGGGTCAGTCTGCCGGCGCCTTTTCGAAGGGGCCGGGAGCGGGACCCGTTCGTCCTCCTCAAGACGCAACCCGACGCGCTTTCGCTCTATCCGGAAGAGGCCTGGGCAGACGTGCAGGACGAACTCCGGGAGATGTCGAGACGGGAGCCGCGCTTTCGCACCCAGGTGCTTCGCGTCACGGCGGACGCCGTTCAGGTCTCCCCGGACGCGCAGGGAAGGATCCTGATACCGGAGAGGATGAGAATGGCCATCGCGCTCGGAAGCGAGGCGCTGGTCGTGGGCGCGATCAACCACGTCCAGATCTGGAATCCGGAGACGTTCGAGAGCGTGACGAGTGCGACGGACGAGGACTTCGATCGACTGATGGAGACGGTATTCGCCTGACGAGTTTTCCGATCGCGGCACGGTGGGGGGAGTCGAGGAAGCCGACGGAGTGACAGAGGAGACGTTTCGGCACACGCCGGTCATGCCGGATGAGGTGCTGCGGTGGCTTCGCCCGGAGTGCGGAGGCGTTTTCCTGGATGCGACGGTCGGCGGTGCGGGGCATGCGATCCGGCTGCTGGAAGCGGGATCGGCCGTGCACGTGATCGGGATTGACCGGGATGCGGAGGCGATCGAGGCCGCGAAGCGGCGGCTCGCCTCGGCGGACGACAGGGTGAAGCTGATACAGGCGAACTTCAGGGACGTGGCTCGTCCGGAGTTCGCCGCCGAGATGGACGGTCTGGCGGGAGCCCTGATGGACCTGGGCGTCTCGTCGCACCAGATCGACACACAGGAGCGCGGTTTCTCGTTCCGCCCGGGCACGCCGTTGCGTATGCGGATGGACGAGGGGGCGCGCGACACAAGGTCCGCGGCCGAGTGGTTGAATCGGGCGGACGAACGCGAGTTGGGCCGGGTCTTCCGTGATGGGGAAGAGCGTAGGTGGCGGACGCTCTCACGTGAGGTGGTGCGGCGGAGGAAGATCCGGCCCTTCAGCACGAGCGACGACCTCGTGGCCGCGTTGTCGGCGGTGCTGGGTCGTTCGGCGCAGGAGAAGCAGAAAGCCAGGCTGTTCCAGGCTCTGCGGATCGCGGTCAACGACGAGTTGGCCGCGCTGAGCGAGGGGCTCGAGGGGATACGGGACCGGCTCGCTCCGGGTGGGCGGTTGGCGGTGCTTTCGTACCACTCGCTCGAGGACCGGCGCGTGAAGGACGCGTTCCGAAGCTGGTCCGCCGACTGCCGGTGCCCTCCGGGTCTCCCGGAGTGCCGGTGTCGGGGAACGGCGCTGGGACGGACGCTGACGCGCCGGCCGTTGCGCCCCTCGGCCGGGGAGGTGGCCCGGAATCCGCGGGCGCGCAGCGCGCGTCTCCGAGTGTGGGAGAAGCGCGGGACGGACGAGCAGGCGGGCGGCGCATGAACCAGTGGAGCGGGAGCGTACGGAGGGTCCGCCGCAGAACCCTGGTACGGTGGATGACGGCCGCGGCGGCCGTCCTCGCGCTGGCGGCTTCGCTGGTGAGCGTGGTCCGTCGGGGCGAGGAAGGCCGGAGGTTGATGGCCGAGCTTCGAGGACTCGAAGCGGAGGACCGGGTCGTCACGGACCGGATCGATGCGGCGCGAACGAGAGTCGATTCGCTCGCGGCGCCGGCGCGCATAGAACGCGCGGCGGAGGCGCTCGGGCTGCAGCGGGCAGGCGAGGAGCAACTGCTGCAGGTCGACGCCGGATACTCGCCGGATGAAGAGGAGACGGCAGTCTCCGGCAGGGGAGGGGACGGGTGACGCGTTTCGGCATTCACAGCACGACGCAGCTCGAGGGCTTTGCGGGCGATGCCCGGGAGGCGGCGCTCGCACGCACGCACCGCATCCGGCATCGCGCGCTGGGCATCGCGTTCACGGTCGTGGCGGTGGCGTATGCCGTGCGCCTGGGCGACCTCCAGATCCTGGAGAGCGACGCGCATCGCGCGAGGCAGGTCGCGCAGAGCGCGGAGTGGGAGTTGTTGCCCGCGGTGCGCGGGCGGATCCTGGATCGCCGCGGCCGCGTCCTCGCGGCGCCCGACACGCGATACCAGGCGTTCCTCGCCGTGGACGAACTGCGCATGGACCGGGCCGAGGCCATGGAGGCCGTCGCTTCGGTCGTGCCCGTCCCATCCGAGCGCCGGAGCGCCATCGCGGAGGCCCGGGGCGGCTGGTCTCTCGTCGCGCGCGACGTGAGCGACGAAGAGCGTGTGCGGCTCCAACGGACGATCGGACGCGGGATCTACTTCGAGAGCCGATCCGCGCGAGAATACCCGCGCAGCATGGGCCGCCGTCTCATCGGTTCCGTGGGGTCCGATGGCCGGGGCGGAACGGGCCTCGAGGCCGACCTCGACGCCTGGCTGGTCGGCGAGCCCGGCCGCGCCGAAGTTCGGCTCGACGGCCATCGCAACGCGTACCGTCCGCCCGGCGGACAGGTCGTCGAGGCGGTGCCCGGACACGACGTCGTGCTCACGCTCGACGCCGAACTGCAGCGGATCGCCGAGAACGAACTCGCGCGCGCGATCGCGAAGACCGGCGCGGGCGGGGGCGACATCGTCCTCCTCGACCCGCGTACCGGCGAGATCCTCGCGCTGGCGAGCGAACGCACCGACGGAGCGGTCGACCGGATCTCGGGCCTCAGCGATCCGTACGAACCCGGCTCCACGCTGAAGCCGTTCCTTCTCGCGTCCCTCCTCAGCGAGGGTGTTGCCGATCTGGACGAGATCGTGGATGTGGAGGACGGCAGGCTGCGGATGGGTGCGAGGGTGATCTCGGACGTCCACGGTTACGACACGCTCAGCGTACGCGGAATCATCTCCAGGTCGAGCAACGTGGGGGCCGCGAAGCTGTCCGCCCGCCTGACGCCCTCGGTCCAGCACCGCTACCTGCGGGACTTCGGTTTCGGCATGCGGACGCAACTGGGGTACCTGTCCGAATCGTCGGGGCGCCTCAGCCGGCCGGAGTCGTGGACCTCGCTGAGCCCCGCGTCGCACGCGATCGGGTACGAGATCTCCGCCACATCCCTGCAGCTCGCCATCGCCTACGGCGCCATCGCGAACGGCGGCGTGCTGATGCGCCCGCGCCTCGTGAGAGAGATACGAGACCCGTTCGGGCGCCTCGTGCAGCGCTTCGACCCGAGTCCCGTGCGGCGCGTCATATCCGAGGAAGTGGCGGCGGCGGTGCGCGGGGTGCTGGAGGAGGTCGTCCGGGACGGCACCGGAACGCTCGCGAGCATGGCGCGGTTCGCGGTGGCCGGAAAGACGGGCACGGCCCGCCTCGCCGTGAACGGCCGCTACGCACCCGGGCGCTACCGCGCCTCCTTCATCGGCTTCGCGCCGGCGGATGACCCGCGGATCGTCATCCTCACGCGCCTCGAAGACCCGAAGGGCGGGGTCTACTACGGGGGCGCGATCGCGGCGCCCACGAGCCAGGCGACCCTCCGGGCGGCGCTCGCCGCCGATGGCGTGCAGGTGGACCCGCGGCTCGTCGTCTCCGACGCCCGTCCCCGGCCGTGGTCCGGCGGATCTGCGGCCGGCACGCCGGAGGGAGCCGTCATCTTCGCCTCCAGCGGGACGGGCGCGGCCGGCACGGCCAACGGGCCCGACGCGAACGCGCGAGGCGTCGTCGCGCTGCCGGACCTGGCGGGGTTGTCGGCGCGGGCGGCCGTCGCGCGCCTGCACGCGCTCGGCCTCCGCGTGGAATGGCGCGGACAGGGGAGCGTCGCGGGACAGAGCCCCGCCCCCGGGAGCGAGCTGTCCCGGGGTGCGACCGTCGTTCTGAGATAGCCCGGCGAACCACGGCGGGTCTCGGGGATACAAGACTGGAGGGAGGTTGACCACCGGACTTTGCCGCAGCAGACAAGGACGAATCGACAGGTCGAGCGCAGGCTCGACGAAGCGGGTCTCGAGCCGCGGTGGGGAGGGGTGCCTCCCGCGGAGTTTCCCGCGTTGCGTTCGGACTCCCGCCGGGTCGGCGCCGGCGACCTCTTCTGCGCGATTCCGGGCACGCGGGTCGATGGCCACGCGTTCGTCGAGGCCGCGCAGCGCGCCGGGGCCGGCGCCGCCGTGGTCGAGCGCGTCATCGATGTCGACCTCCCGCAACTGGCCGTCCGCGATTCCCGGTCGGCCGTGTCCCATCTCGCCGCCCTCTTCACCGGCGACCCCGGCGACGCGCTCCGCCTCGTCGGCATCACGGGAACCAACGGGAAGTCGACCACCGCCTGGCTTACGCGCTGGATTCTGGACGACGTGGGACCCGCCGCGGCGTTGGGCACCCTGGGCACCGTGTCCGTCGACGGCAGGATCGGCGCCCCGGGGCTGACGACCCCCGATCCGATCGACCTGGCCCTCGAACTCGCCGCCCTGCGGGCGAGCGGCGCCGAGGCGGCCGTGCTCGAGGTTTCATCGCACGCGCTCGACCAGCGCCGCGCCGATGGTTGCTCGTTCGATGCCGTGGGCTTCACGAGCTTCAGCCGCGAACACCTCGAATACCATCCGGACCTGGAAGCGTATCGGGCGGCCAAGCTGCGCCTGCTCGACCTGCTCGTGCCGGGGGGCGTCTGCGCGGTGAACGACGACGAACCCGCCTGGAAGGAGGTCGCGCCGCCGAACGCCACGACGCTCCGCTACGGCTTCGAGTCGACGGCCGATCTGTGGCCGGATCGACTCGTCCTTCACCCGGCGGGCGCGCACTTCACGCTGCGCGCGCCGGGGGAGGCCGCCGACGTGTCGCTTCCGCTTCCCGCCGAGTTCAACGTGCGGAACGCCCTCGCGGCCGCCGCCATCGCCCGGGGCCTCGGCGTGCCGCTCGAACGGATCGCCGCGCGGCTCTCGGCGGCGCCGCCGGTGCCCGGCCGCATGGAAGTGCTCTCGCGAGAGCCGGTTCTCGTCATCCGCGATTTCGCGCACAACCCGGATTCGTGCGAGCGGGCACTGTCGTCGTTGCGGGAGATCGTGCCGGGCCGGGTCATCGCCCTCCTCGGCTGCGGCGGCGACCGGGACCCCGGCAAGCGGCCGCAGATGGGGAGCATCCTGGCCCGCCTTGCGGATGTCGCCATCGTCACGAGCGACAACCCCCGGTCGGAGGATCCGTCGGAGATCTGCCGTCAGATGGTCGTCGGGCTCCCTCCGGACAGCTACGAGATCGTGGTCGACCGACGAGCGGCGATCGCGCGCGGACTCGCCGAGGCCGGGCCGGCCGACGCGGTCGCGCTCCTCGGCAAGGGGCACGAGACGTACCAGGTCATCGGTGGGAAGCGGCTGCCGTTCGACGAGCGCCGGATCGTGGAGGATCTCCTCCCGGCCCTTCCCGGCGCATCCGGGCTCGGCGGAGGGCCCGCGTGACGGCCACCACGCAGGCCCCGGCGCTACGCTCGGACTGGATTCGGGCGGCGCTCGGCCTCCGCGCCGGGGCCACCAACGGCGTCGGAGAGCGGGCGTACACCGGCATATCGTGCGATTCGAGGACGCTGAAGCCCGGCGAGCTGTTCGTCGCGCTCGCCGGGGCGCGGCACGATGCCGCCGATTTCCTCCCCCAGGCGGCGGACCGGGGCGCGCCGGGCGCGCTGGTGCGCGCCGGACGGGAAGATCCGTCGCTGGGGATGGAGTACTTCGCCGTCGCCGATCCTCTGAGGGCGCTCGGCGATCTCGCGGCCCGGGCGCGGCGCGAATCCGGCGCCACGGTCGTCGCGATCACGGGCAGTTCGGGCAAGACGACCGTGAAGGAGATGATCGCCTGCGCCCTCTCCGAATCCCGCCGCGCATACCGCACCGAGGGGAACTACAACAGCCAGGTGGGGCTCCCGCTCACGATCCTGCGCGCCCCTCCCGATGCGGACGTCTGGGTCCTGGAAGTGGGCGCGAGCGAGCCCGGGGAGATCGCCCGGCTGGCGGAGATCGCCCGGCCCGATCACGTCGTCATCACGACCGTTGGCTCCGCGCACCTCGAGTGTTTCGGCGATGTCGATGGCGTGCTGCGGGAAAAGATGGCGCTGGCGCGCGGCGCCTCGGGCCGTGGCGCGCTCATCGTCGGGGAGGAACCCGCAATCCTCGCGGAGGCCGCCCGGGCCCACCGGCCCGACGCGATCGTGGCCGGCTTCGGACCGGGGGCCGGCTTCGCGCCCGAGGCGTACACGGTCGAAGCGGACCGGATCGAATTCCGCCGGGCCGGATCGCGCATCGCGCTGGACGTGGGCGGCGAGCATCACCTGCGGGACGCGCTGATCGCGGCGGCGCTGGCGGAATCGCTGAACGTGCCGTCCGACGCGGCTGCCCGGGGGCTGTCGCGCTACGAACCGCTCGGCCTGCGCGGCGCGCTACGCCGCATCGGGCGCCTGACGGTGCTGGCCGACTGCTACAACGCCAACCCGGACTCGTTCCGGGCGGCGATCGCCCAGACCCGCGATCTGCTCCCGGGCCGCCGCCGCGCCGTGTTCGCGGGCTCCATGCTCGAACTCGGCCGCCAGGAGGCGAAGGCGCACCGCGAGATCGGCGACGAGATGCGGGCCGCGGGGTTCGACGTCATCGCCGCCACGGGCCTGTTCTGCGACGCGCCGTTCGACGGCGTGCACGGTCACGCCCTGATCCGGGAGGAGGACCCCGAAGCGGCCGTGCGCCCGTTCGCGGACGCCCTGGAAGGAGATGAGGTCGTGCTCGTGAAGGGTTCGCGCGGCGCCCGGCTCGAGCGGGTCATCGAGGCACTGGAAGCCCGTTTCGGAGGGGGCGCCTGATGCTCTACCGCTTTCTCTTCCCGCTCGCGGACCAGCACATCCTGTTCAACGTGTTCCAGTACATCTCGTTCCGCGCGGCCGGCGCCATGGTGACGGCCCTCCTCACCGCGTTCATCATCGGGCCGGGGGTGATCCGCCGACTCCGGAAGCACGGCATCGGCCAGATCGTGCGGGCCGACGGGCCGGCCACGCACCTTGTGAAGGCGGGCACCCCGACCATGGGCGGCATCATCATCCTCACCGCCTGTCTCCTGCCCACCCTCCTCTGGGCACGCCTGGACAACACGTACGTGTGGGTCGCCGTCGTCGTCACCGCCTGGATGGGCGCGATCGGCTTCATGGACGACTACCTGAAGATCGTGCGCCGCCACTCGCGCGGCCTGATCGCGCGGTACAAGCTCATCTGGCAGTTCGTGCTCGGTCTGGCGCTCGGCGGGTTCCTCCTCTGGCAGCCCCTCTCCGCCTACGGGGCGACGCAGACGATGCTCCCGTTCTTCAAGGACCTGACCGTCGTCCTCGCTCCGGCGATCTTTCCGCTGTTCGTGGCCATCGTCGTGGCCGGAAGCGCGAACACCGTGAACCTGACGGATGGTCTCGACGGGCTGGCTACCGGACTCGCGGCGATCGCCGCCCTCACCTTCGGCGCCTTCGCCTACGCGATCGGCCGGGTGGACACGTCGGCGTATCTCGGCGTCCTGTACCTGGAGGGAGCCGGGGAACTGTCGGTGTTCTGCGCCGCGCTGGCGGGCGCGGCGATCGGTTTCCTCTGGTTCAACGCCCATCCGGCGCAGGTCATCATGGGCGACACCGGGGCGCTGGCGCTCGGAGGCGCGATCGGCGCCGTCGCCGTGCTCCTCAAGTCGGAGTTCCTCCTCGTCATCGTCGGGGGCGTGTTCGTCCTCGAAGGGTTGTCCGTGATCTTCCAGACCGGATGGTTCAAGTTCAGCCGCCGTCGGTGGGGCGAGGGCCGCCGCCTTCTGCGCATGGCACCGCTCCATCACCACTTCGAGAAACTCGGCTGGCCCGAGACGCAGGTCGTCACGCGTTTCTACATCGTCGGCGTCATCTGCGCGCTCGTCGGCCTCGCGACGCTCAAGATCCGCTGATGGCCGACGACCGCCGTCCTCCGCTCTTCGGGCCCGGCGAGCCCGTGGCCGTCCTCGGACTCGGGGTGTCCGGGACGGCGGCCGCCCGGCTCCTGCACGCACTCGGGGCGGACGTGTACGCGAGCGACGCGTTCGAGGGTCCGCGGCAGCGCGAGGCCGTGGAAGCCCTCGCCGCCGAGGGCATCGACGCGGAGGTGGGTCGACACGACGTGGAGCGCATCCTGAACGCGGATCTCGTCGTGACGAGCCCGGGAATCTCGCCGACCGCCGAGATCCGGCGCACCGTGGCGGAAGCCGGAGTGCCCACCGTGGCCGAAATCGAGGTCGCCTATCGCCACCTCCGCTCGCGGGTCATCGGCATCACGGGAACGAACGGCAAGACGACGACGACGGCGCTCTGCGGGCACCTGCTGCAGCAGGCCGGCGTGGACGCGCTCACCGCGGGGAACATCGGCCGCCCGCTCTCCGAGATTCCGCTGATGAAACGGCAGCCGGACTGGCTCGTGGTCGAATTGAGTTCCTTTCAGCTCGCCGATCTCCAGGCGTTCCGGCCCGAGATCGGGGTCCTCGTGAACCTCGCCGCGGACCACCTCGACTGGTATCCGAGTCTCGAGCGCTACTACGAGGACAAGGCGCGGCTGTTCGCGAACGCCGATGAGGACAGCCGCTGGGTCCTGAACGGCGATGACGACGCCGTGCTCGCCATGGCGGAACCGGCCGCCGGGCGCCGCTACCTCGCTTCCATCGAGCCGCGCGGGGAGCCGGGCGCATGGCGGGATGAAGCCGGGAACCTGGTCCAGCGTCTCGAGGCCGGGGGGGCGCCGGAGCCGTGGATCGCGGCCGCCGAACTCCAACTGGTCGGCGTCCATAACGTCATGAACGCGCTCCTGGCGGGTCTCGGGGCGGCGCTCGCCGGATGCGAGGCCGCGGCGATCGGAGCCGGGCTCGCTTCCTTCCAGGGGCTCCCTCATCGCCTCCAGCGGGTGGGCGAGTTCGACGGCGTCCTGTGGATCAACGATTCCAAGGGAACGAACGTCTCCGCGACCCGCGTCGCCCTCAACGCCTTCGACCGGCCCCTCGTGGCGCTCCTGGGAGGCCGGCACAAGGGCGAGTCCTACCGGTCGCTCGCGCCCGCGCTGAGCGAGAACGCGCGGGCGCTGATCGCGTTCGGAGAAGCCGCGCCGCAGATCGTCCGGGAACTGGGCGATGTGGCGCCGGTCGAGGTCGCCCGCGGGTTCCCGCAGCTCGTGGGTCTCGCGCGCGAGGCCGCCCATCCCGGCGACGTCGTCCTCTTCTCTCCGGCCTGCTCCAGCTACGACATGTTCCCGGATTACCGGAAGCGGGGCCGGACCTTCGAACAGTGTGTCCGCGAATCGTACGAAGGCGCGGCCTCGGAGCCGGCGACGTGACGGACCACGCCATCTCGCGGGAACTCCCGCGCGTTCAGGAGTTCGCCGGCTCGCCGGCGTGGGTGCGAAATGCGCTCATCGGGGTCACGCTGGTTCTCGTCGTGTTCGGGCTCCTCTCCGTCTATTCCGCGAGTTCCTTCGCGGCGCAGCAGAGCGGACTGCCGGGGAACCACATGCTGATGAGCCAACTGGCCCGCGCCGCCGTCGGTCTCGTGGCGCTGATCGTGGCCGCCTTCATCGACTATCGCACCTACCGCCGGTACGCGTGGCCGATCCTCGGGGTGACTGGGGTGCTTCTCGTCGTCATGATCCTCCCCTTCACGACGGACATCGCGCCCGTCCGGAACGGGTCCCGCCGCTGGCTGATGCTCGGACCCGCGACCTTCCAGCCCTCCGAACTGGCCAAGGTGGCGGTCGTCTTCTGGACGGCCGCGCTCGCCGTTCGCAAGCAACGGAACCTCGGCAGCTTCCTGAGCGGAGTGCTCCCGTTCCTCCTCGTCCTCGGCCCGCTGCTCGTCCTCATCGCCGCGGAGCCGCACCTGTCGGCGACGCTGATCACGGCCGCGCTGGCGGCGACCGTGCTCTTCGCCGCGGGGATGCGCATCCGGCATTTCCTCCTTCTCGCGCTGCCCATCGGCGCGGGGGTGTGGTGGCTCGTGCGCTCGAACAGCTACCAGCTCACGCGGATCCTCGCGTTTCTCAATCCCGAGGCGGACACTTCCGGCGCCGGCTACCAGTTGCAGCAGGCGCAGATCGCGATCGGTTCGGGCGGGATTCTGGGCGCGGGCTATGGTGAGAGCACGCAGAAACTCCACTACCTGCCCGAAGCGCAGAACGATTTCATCTATCCGATCATCGCGGAGGAGTGGGGGTTCGTGGGCGCGGTGACGATGCTCCTCCTCTTCCTGATGTGGACGCACCTCGGACTTCGGATCGCGAAGTCCGCCCCGGACCTGTTCGGGCGCCTGATTGCGACCGGGCTCACCGCGATCGTCGCCATCGGGGCGTTCGGCCACATCGGCATCACGATGGGGCTGCTGCCCACGACGGGTGTGAGCCTCCCCTTCATCAGTTCCGGCGGTACGGGGCTCGTCATCGCGCTCGGCGTCACGGGCGTCCTGATCAACGTGGCCTCGCGGCGGAGATGCTGACGCATGGCGTCGCCTCGTATCCTGCTCGCGGGAGGCGGCACGGGCGGCCACCTGTACCCCGCCCTGAACCTGGCCGCGGCCTTCGGTCGGCTGGCCCCCGAAGTCGAATGCGTGTTCCTGGGCGGCCGGCGGGGGTTGGAGGCTCGCGTGCTGCCCGACGCCGGATACGAGTTCCGGCTGCTGCCGCTGCAACCGCTGTACCGGCAGCGGCCATGGCGAAACTGGCGGCTGTTCGCGTCGGCTCCGACCGTGATGGCCGGCGTGCGGCGCGCCTTCCGGGACTTTGATCCGCGGCTCGTCGTGGGCACGGGGGGATATGTGGCGGGACCCGCGCTCGCGGGAGCGCGGCTGCACGGAGTCCCGGCGGCGATCCAGGAACAGAACGCGGCGCCCGGGCTTGTGACGCGCCTGTTCGCGCCGGCCGTCGACCAGATCCACCTCGGATACCCGGAGGCCGAAGCCCGGCTCCGGGTCGGGGGCCGCACGCGCCTGAGCGCGCTGGGAAACCCCGTCGCGCCCGGGGCGGACGGCGCGGCGGGCCCCAACGGTTCGGGAAGCTCGGCTCCGGCCCGCTTCGATTGGCCGCGGGGCCGGAACCTCCTCGTGTTCGGCGGGAGCCAGGGGGCGCTCGGCCTCAACCGCGCCTTTCTGCGAGACCTGGAGTGGGCGGCGCGGGATGCCGCGGCGTGGCCGGACGGCGTCTCGGTCGTGTGGATCGCCGGACCGGCCCACGCCGCCGAACTCTCCGCGCGCACGTCGGAGCTTCCCTTCGCGGACCGCGTGCGCGTCGTGCCCTACATCGATGACCTCGGACGGCAGTTGGGTGGGGTGACGCTTGCGCTGTGCCGGTCGGGCGCGATGTCGCTGGCCGAGTTGTGCGCCGCGGGCCGGCCCGCCGTGCTCGTGCCGCTCCCGACCTCGGCCGGGGGGCACCAACTGACGAACGCGCGGGCGCTGGCGGAGGCGGGGGCGGCGGAAGTCCGCGAGGAGGGGGGACTCGAGGCGGGCGAGTTGTGGTCGCTGTGCCGCGATATCCTCACGGACGACGGGCGCCTGGCCCGGATGTCGGAGGCCGCCGCGAGCCGCGGCCGGCCGGATGCGGCGCTCGATATCGCCCGCGAGATGCTCACGCTGCTGAACGGGCGCGCGGCATGACCGGGACGGCGGTGGGGGCGCCCCGTCCGGCGGGAACGGCGGATCTCCCGGCTGCCGGGGCGCACGTGCACCTGATGGGGATCGGCGGCGCCGGCATGCGCGGGCTCGCGCTTCTCCTGGACCGCGCCGGCTACGTCGTGAGCGGGTGCGACCGCGCCCCGGCGGACGCCCTTCGGGACCTCGCCGCGAGCGAAATCCCCATCGAGCGCGAGCACGCCCCCTCCCACGCGTCCGGGGTCGACCTGCTGGTTCGAAGCTCGGCCGTGCCGACGGACGAGCCGGAGGTCGTCGGCGCGGAACTCGCCGGCATCCCCGTGATGCGTCGGGCCCGGGCGCTCGGCGCCCTGCTCAACGGGCAGCCGCTCGTCGGGATCGCCGGGACGCACGGGAAGACGACGATCACCGCGATGGCCGGGCACGCCGCGGCCGCGGCCGGGGTCGATCCCCTCGTCCTCGTCGGCGGCCGGGTCGAAGCGTGGAACGGGTTCACGCGGCTGGGCGATGGCCCCGCCATCGTGGAAGCCGATGAATTCGACCGTTCCTTCCTCGAACTTCATCCCACGCTCGCCGTGATCAGCTCGCTCGAGCCCGAACATCTCGACACCTACGGAAGCTGGGAGCGCCTCCGCTCCGCGTTCGCGGAGTTCGCCCGGCGGACCCGGCACGCCGAAGGCCTCATCTACTGCCACGACGACGAGGGCGCCCGCGAACTCGCGGAGGCATGCGGATTCTCCGGCCCGGGGAACGGGTTCGGGTACGGCTTCGGGGCGGGGGCCCGGTGCAGGCTCGAAGAGGTGGGGCGGCGCACGCTGCGCCTCTCGTGGCCGGAGGGCACGATCGACCTCGCGCTCCGCGTGCCGGGGCGCCACAACCAGCTCAACGCCGCGGCGGCCTTCCTCGCCACCTTGCGGCTCGGCGGCGACCCGCGTGCGGCGGCGCGCGGGCTCGGCGAGTTCCGCGGCGTGGCGCGCCGGCTCGAAATGATCGCGGCGTGGCCCGACCTCACGGTCTTCGACGACTACGCGCACCATCCGACCGAGGTCGCGGCGTCGCTCGCCGCCGTGCGGGAAGCGTATCCCGACGCCCGGCTGACGGTCGTCTTTCAGCCGCACCTGTTCACCCGGACGCGCGACTTCGCGGACGCGTTCGCTCGCGCCCTGACGACCGCGGACGACGCGCGCGTGCTCCCCATCTATCCCGCGCGCGAAGCGCCGCTTCCGGGCGTGACCTCGGAGCTGATCACCGGCGGGGCCGGCTCGACCGCGGCGCCGATCGGCCGGGAGGACGCCCTCAAGCTCGTTCCGCCGGACGTCGGCGCCGGCGAGGCGGTACTCGTCTTCATGGGCGCCGGCGACGTCACCGACCTCGCGCACGCGGCGGTCCAGCGGCGGGCGGGCGATGCGGTGGGAGCGTGATGTCCCGCTCGCGCCCCTGGTCCGCTACCGGATCGGCGGGCCGGCCGCGCGGCTGGCGCGACCGCGGTCGATCGCGGAACTCGAGGCCGCGCTGCGCGAGACGTCGGGCCGCGGGTGCCGCGTGCTGGGGACCGGCGCGAACCTCCTCATCGGAGATGGCGGGGTGTCGGAGCCCGTCCTCGTCCTCGAGGGCGATTTCGGAGCCGTCCGCGTCGGGGAGACCGCGATCGAAGCCGGGGCCGGCGCCCGGTTGCCCGCTCTTGCCCAGGCCGCGCGCCGCCACGGAAGGTCCGGATTTCATTTCCTGGAGGCCGTTCCCGGCACCGTCGGCGGAGGTCTGCGAATGAACGCCGGGTCGAGGGACGAGGGGCTCTGGGATCGGGTCCAATGGGCGGAGGCCGTGACGCCGGAGGGCGAACTCGTGCGGGTCGGGCCCGAGGAGGCGCGGCCCGCGTACCGCCACGTGAGCGTGCCGGCCGACTGGGTGTTCGTGCGCGCGCGGCTCGAGGCGACGCCGGCCGAGGCGGAGGCCGTCCGCGAAGCGCACCTGGGTTTCCGCGAGCGAAAGGTCCGGGATCAGGTGTACGACCTGCCCTCGGTCGGATCGACGTGGAAGAACCCGGGTCCGCCGCATCCCCCGGCGTGGGAGGTCGTCGACCGGGTGGGAATGAGAGGGACTCGGGTCGGAGGCGCCCGGATCCACGAGCGGCACGCGAATTTCATCGTCAACGTCGGCGGCGCCCGCGCGGCCGACGTGATCGAACTCATGGCCGAAACTCGCCGCCGCGCCCGGGCGCGGCTGCGCGTGGCGCTGGAGCCGGAGATCCATCTGTGGGGGTTCGATCCGGCACAGCTCGCCCGTGTGGGGGCCGCATGATCAAGCGCAGGCAGCCACGCTCGGGGCGCATCACCCGCCGCGGACGCCGCCGGCTCCTCCTCGCCCTGATGGTCGCCGCGATCGGTCTCTCCGTCCCCATCTGGGTGCCGCGCCTCCTCACGACGCTGCCCGCGTTCCAGGTGTCGGAACTCCGCGTGGTCGGGACCGACCACGTTCCGCCCGAAGAGATCCGGGCGCTCGCCCTGACCCCGGACGCAACGGTGTGGGACGACCCCGCGGTATGGGAGGCGCGCGTTCGCGTCCATCCCATGGTTCGCGAGGCCACCGTCCACCGGGAGAGCTTCCGTACCCTCGAAATCGCCATCGTGGAGCGGCGGCCGGTCGCGCTCGTCGCGACGCCCGAACTGCGCCCCGTGAGCGGTGATGGCTACGTGCTGCCGCTCGAACCCTCCGCGGCGCCGCTCGACCTGCCGATCGTCCGGGGCCTGGCCGAGACGGAGGGCGGTTTCGTGGCGGACCCGGCCATGCGCGAACTCATCCTCGCGCTGTCGCGCATGGATCGCACGCGGAGCGATTTCATGTCCCTCGTCTCCGAGGTCGGGCCCGCGGCGGAGGGGGGATACCGGTTTCTGCTCCTGCCCGGCGCCGGCGCGGAGGTCGTCCTTCTGCCGCGCGAACGGCCCCTGCGCGCCCTCGACCGCGTGTCGATCGCGCTCGGGCAGATCGAAGATCGCCGCGTCGCACGTGCGGACGCGCGTTTCAGAGGCCAGGTTGTACTAACGCGCGTGGAGGAGCGATGATTCAGGGGGCGGGCATTGTCGGGGTGGATGTGGGGTCGACCAAGACCTGTGCGGTCGTCGCTACGGTGCATCCGGGCCGCCAGCCCGCCGATCCGCTCGAGATTATCGGCCTCGGCGTCACCCGTTCCGAGGGCATGAACGGCCCCGGCATCGGGAACATCGAAGCGGCAACCCAGGCCGTTCGCACCGCCGTCAGACAGGCGGAAGCCACCGCCGGGCGCGAGGTCGAGGCCGCCTACGTGAGCGTCCCGAGCGGAAGTGTGCGGACGTCCCGATCGAAGGGCGTCCTTCAGGTCTCCGGCTCGGAGATCACGCCCGCCGACGTCAAGCGCGTGCAGGAGGTGGGCCGGGCCGTCCCGATTCCGCCCGGCCACGAGCTGATCCACGCCCTGTCCCAGCGGTACGCCGTCGACCATCGTGACGGGATCCGGGATCCCGAGGGCATGGCCGGCACCCGTCTCGAGGCGGACCTCTGCATCGTGACGGCCGACGTGGCGATCTGCCACGACCTCGCGAAGGTCGTCGACCGCGCGGGATACCGGCCGGACGAGCTGGTCATGGCGCCGCTGGCCACGGCGCTCGCCGTGCTCGAGGATGCCGAACGCGAGGCCGGCGTGGCCCTGGTCGAGATCGGGGGCGCGACGACCGACGTACTCGTTTACGGAGGACACCGCATCCTGCACGCGGCGACGCTGCCGTGGGGCGGATCGATCGTGACGCGGGACATCGCGCGCGGCCTCGGCGTTCACGAAGACGAGGCCGCGCAGCTCAAGGAGCGACACGGCGGAGCGCTGCGCGACCGGGCCGATTCGCAGGAACTGCTCGACGTCTCCGGGGCCCGCCACGGACGCGCCCGACGTGTGTCGCGCGAGCTGCTGGTGCACATTATCGAACAACGGCTGGACGAGATTCTTGGACTGGTGTACGAGGAACTGGAGACGAGCGGAACGCTGGGCGGACTCGAGGCGGGGATCGTGCTGAGCGGTGGCGGGGTTTCGCTCGCGCACACGGAAGACCTGGCTCGCTCGGTCTTCAATCTGCCGGTTCGCACCGGTATTCCTTCACTCGGCCTCACGGGCATGGCGGAGGGCCTCGCACGTCCGTCCTACAGCACCGCCACGGGGCTGGTGCTGTACGGCGCGTCGCGGGCCTCGGCGGGAGGGTTGGTGGGAGCGACCCGCGCCTTCGCGAGAGTCGGCGGGTGGCTACGGGAGTTTTTCTGACGGGAGGGAGGGGACACGTGGTCTTTGCATTCGACGAAAACGGCGTGCGTAACGCAAAAATGAAGGTCGTCGGCGTGGGTGGCGCCGGCGGCAACGCGGTCAACCGCATGATCGATGAGGAACTCGATGGTGTGGAGTTCATCGCGGTCAACACCGACGCCCAGGCGCTGAAGGAATCCGGCGCCCACCTCAGAGTCCAGATCGGGAAGGAACTCACGCGGGGCCTGGGGGCCGGCGCCCGTCCCGAGATCGGACGGCAGGCGATGTCCGAGAGCGCCGAAGAGATACGATCGGTGATCGCGGGCGCGGATCTCGTCTTCGTCACGGCGGGGATGGGTGGAGGCACCGGCACGGGCGCGGCCCCGATCATCGGCGGCATGGCGCGGGAGATGGGGTCGCTCTGCATCGCGATCGTGACCCGCCCCTTCCACTTCGAGGGCAAGAAGCGGATGCGGTACGCGGAGATCGGGCTGCGCGAGCTTCGCCGCGCGGTGGACACGATGATCGTCGTGCCGAACGAGCGCCTGCTCGCGGTCGTAGGGAAGGAGATGACGTTCCGCCAGGCGCTCAAGAAGGCGGACGAGGTTCTCCTGCAGGCGACCCAGGGGATCTCCGACCTGATCTCCGTGACCGGCGAGGTGAACGTGGACTTCGCGGACGTCCGCACGGTGATGTCGAACCGCGGGGCCGCCCTCATGGGAACCGGCAGCGCAACGGGCGAGGATCGCGCCGTGGAAGCGGCGCAGGAGGCCATTTGCTCGCCCCTCCTCGACAACGTATCCATCAACGGCGCCACGGGCGTCCTCATCAATATCAGCGGCGGTCCCGACCTGACGATCGACGAAGTCACGACGGTCAACTCCATCATTCAGGAGGCCGCGGGCGACGAGGGCGAGATGATCTTCGGCGTCGTGCACGATCCGCAACTCGAGGGCACGCTCCGCGTGACGGTGATCGCAACGGGCTTCGGAGACATGGAGGGAGACGAGCCGGCGCCGATGGCCGAGCGGGTGATTCCCGTGAGCCAGGCGCCGCCCCGGTCTCGCGCGACCCCGGTGGTCATCGGGTCGAAGTACGGCGGTCCGGGCGTGCTCGACGATCGCTCCGCGCCGCCCGCGCAACCGGAGCCCGAACCCGTCGAACGCCCCCGGGAAGTGAAGCGGGCGGATATCGCGTTCGAGGCGCTGGCGGCCGAGGAGCCGATGTCCGAGCCTGCTTCGGAGGCGGCGCCCGAGGCCGCGCCGGAACCGGCGCCCGAGACCGCGCCGGAACCGATGCCCGAGGCCGCGCCGGAACCGACGCCCGCGCTGGCGCCGGAACCCGCGTCGGCACCCGCCGAGCAACCGGTGTCCGAGCAGGCGGTGTCCGAAGAGGTGACGCCGGACGTGGAGCCGGAGGCGCCGGGCCGCGAGTCGTGGACCGATGCCCGCGTCGAGTTCGAGGATCTCGAGATCCCGACCTTCATACGCCGACAGATGGACTGAGCGCTTGAACACGAGACTCTCAACTGCGGCCGGGCTCGCCCTCGCCGGGATTCTGATCCTCGGCTGGGTCGCGGTCGGCCCCCGGGCCCAGCGGCCCGCGGACGTCAAGGTCGTCGAAGTGCCGACGCCGCCGGCGCCCATCGCGCTCGTGCATCGCCTGCAGCGGGGCGAGACGCTGGGGGATGTGTTCGAGGACCATGGCCTGGGTCCCGCGGCGACGCACGCCATCGCGGAGGCGATGGGCGAATTCGAGAGCCCGCGCCGGCTCCGGCCGGGCGTCGCGATTCACTTCGTGCGCAGACCCGGCGAGTCTCCGGCGCGCATCCGCGTCGACCTCGACGCCGACCGCATTCTCCATCTGTGGTCCGACGGCGAAGCCGGGCCCCGGTGGTCGGCCCGGCTGGACTCGGTGCAGGTCGTACGAGACACGCTTCTCCTTGCGGGTCTCATCCGGTCGAACCTGTTCGACGCCGAGTTGTCGGGCGACGCGGAAACGCTCGGCGACGCGGAACGCTTCGATGTGGCGTACCGGCTCTCGCAGGTGTTCGCGTGGCAGATCGACTTCTGGCGCGATCTGCGGCGGAACGATGCCTACCGGCTTCTCATCGAGCGCGAAGTGCGGCCGGATGGATCCGTGCGCGACGCCAGGGTGCTCGCCGCGGATTTCCGGAACGACCGGCGGGTCCTCACGGGCGTGCGATTCGAGCACGCCGCGGCCGAGCGCGCGGAGTACTACGACGAAGCGGGCGAAGCCCTCCGGGGTCAGTTCCTGCTCGCGCCGCTGGACATCGTCCGGGTGACGAGCGGCTTCAACCTCAGGCGGTTCCACCCGGTGCTGCGGCGTACCCGGCCGCACCTCGGCGTCGACTACGGGGCGGCGAGGGGCACGCCCGTGCGCGCGACGGGCGCGGGACGCGTGAGCCGGGCAGGGTGGTGGGGGAACTACGGAAACGCCGTCGAGATCCGTCACGCGAACAATATCCGCACCCGGTATGCGCACCTGACCAACGTCGCGCGCGGCGTCGCGGCCGGCACCCAGGTGGAACAGGGACAGGTCATCGGGTACGTGGGCGACACCGGTCTCGCGACCGCGCCTCACCTTCACTACGAGTTTCTCCGGAACGGCGCGCAGGTGAACCCGGCCCGGCTGCAGTTGCCCAGGGCCGAGCCGGTCCCCGCTGAACTGCGCCCATCGTTCGCGGCGCTTCGGGAGGTCGTGCTGGCGCGGTTGCGAAGCCTTCCGATGCCCGTCGATCCCACGCAGCGCGCCCGCCGCACACAGGATTGAGCCCCGGCCTCTGGGTTCTCGTCGCGCTTGGCGCGGTCGCGCTCGCCGGCTGGGCCTACGGCGCGCGCGAGGAGCGCGTGGCGGGCCGCACCGGTCCCGCCGCCGTCCGGGCCGTGGCCGTCTTCCTGATTCTCGGCGCCCTCGCGCTGCCCGCCCTGCGCGACAGCGGCGTCGGGGCGCCCGAGCGCGTCGTGCTTCTCGATATCTCGCGCAGCATGACGCTGCCGGTCCGCGCCGCAGATGCGGGCGGGGCGACGCGGCTCGATTCGGCCCTGGCGCTTCTTCCCGGACTCGCTCCCGACCGGGTCTACCTGTTTGGAGACCGCCCCGTCCCCGCCCGGCTCGATTCGCTGGACGCGCTGGGCGCGGAGCACGACGCGAGCCGTCTCGAACCGGCCCTGCAGGCCGCGCGGTTGGGCGGAGCCGACAGCGTATGGGTGCTTACCGACGGAGAGTGGACGGACCGCGACGCCGCCCGTGAGGCGGCCACGGGTCTGGGCCTCGGGGTGCGCGAGCTCCGCGTCGCCGCCGCCGAGCCCCGCGTCGCGCTCGCGGTGCTGCGGGCGCCGGAGCGGGCCCGGGCCGGCGATACCGTCCGCGCCACGCTCGAGTTTCACGCCGGCGGAGGATCGGGCGGCGGGGGCGAACTGCCCGACAGCGTGAGCTTCCAGCTCGAGCGAGAGGGAACGGTCGTCGCGACCGTGCGTGCGCCCCGTCCCGCGCCCGGGCGGACGGGTCGCGCCCAGATCGCCTTCGTGCCGCGGGACGAAGGGGCCGGACCCGTCTGGCGACGCTACGAAGCCGTACTCACCGATCCGCCGAGTCCGTTCGGCGTCGCCGACCGGGTCGGTGCCTGGATCGAGGTCTCCGAGTCCTCCGCCGGGGCGGTACTCGTATCGCTGGCCCCCGACTGGGAAGCGCGTTTCCTCATCCCGGCTCTCGACCGGCTCGTCCTGGGAGGCGCGCGCGGCTACCTGCGCCTTGCCGACGGCCGCTTTCTCGAGATGGGCGCCGGTCCCCGCATCGTCGAGGCATCCCGGGTGCGCGAAGCGGTGCGGGGCGCCCGGCTGCTCGCGGTCCAGGCCCCGCCGGAAGACCTCCCGCCGTGGCTGGCCGGCGCGCTGGGGACGCACGCGCGGACGCTCTTCTTCGCCGGGGGGCCGGGTGACGTGCCGGGGGCGGGGGTGCGCGTCACGGGTCCCCTGCCCGGGGAGTGGTATCCCGCCGGGCCGGTGCCCGCGAGCCCCTCGGCGGCGCTTCTCGCCGAGGCCGACCTGGACCTCCTGCCCCCCGTCCGCGAACTCTATGCCGTGGAGCCCGCGGGGACATGGTCGGTGATCAACGCGAGCCGGAACCGGCGCGGAGAGGGAAGGCCGCTCCTCACGGCGGGCGAAGACGGGACGCGCCGGTGGGCGCTTTCCTCGGCTTCCGACTGGTGGCGCTGGTCGCTGCGGGGGAACGAGCCGCGCCGGGTCTACGAGGGCGTGTTCAGCGGCATCGTCGGCTGGCTCGTGGAGGACGCCACGCCCCGGCTCGCCTCGCTCGTGCGCACGCCGGCGCCCGGCGAGCCGCCGGTGTGGCGCATCCGTCCCGGATCTTCCGACCTCGCGATCCAGGTGCTCGATGAGGCGGGCGCGGAGGTGTGGAGCGCATCCGTCGAGGATCCTCCGGCCGAAGTCGTGGGCCCGGGCCTCGCCGCGGGCCGCTACGACGTCCTCGTGACGGCGACGGGCCCCGAGGGACCCGTCGAACTCCGCCGGCCCGTCGACGTCGAACCCGATCCCCGGGAGTTTCTCCCCGGGCCACCGTCCGAACCGCTGGCCATCGCGGCGCAGCCCTCTCCCCGGGCCCCGGTCGACATCCGGTCGCCCCGGCCCGTGTGGCCGTTCCTCCTCGCGGTTCTCCTTCTGTGCGGGGAGTGGGTGTGGCGGCACCGGATCGGACTCCGGTGACGGGAACGCTCCGGTGACCGGAACGCTCCGCCGACCGAAACGCGGCCTGTGGCGGCGGATCGTCGACTTCGCGCTCACGGACGTGAACACGCTCGTCGACGGCGGGCTCGACGGCACCGCCATCGAGCGCCTGGAGGAAGTCCTGCTCGAAGCGGATTTCGGGGTCGACGTCACGCTCGAACTCGTCGAGGCGCTCGAGCGGGCGGCGAGCCGCGGGGCCATCGCGACGGAAGGCGATCTGCGCGAGACGCTGAGGGCCCGGCTCGCCGAGACGCTGGCCGCCGCCGGGCCTCCCGCCGGCGGGTCGTCCGCCGACTCGCCCCCGCGCGGCGACGGGCCGGGGGTCCTTCTCCTCGTGGGCGTGAACGGCGTGGGGAAGACGACGACCGCGGCGAAACTCGCCGCGCGCCTGCAGGCCGGAGGCGGCCGCGTGCTGCTCGCCGCGGCGGACACCTTCCGGGCCGGGGCGCAGGAGCAGCTCCGGGCGTGGGCGGAACGGCTGCGGACCGATTTCGTCGGGGGAACGCCCGGAGCGGACCCGGCCTCGGTGGCGTTCGACGCGGTGGCGGCGGCGCGCGCGCGGGATGCCGACTGGGTGCTGGTCGACACGGCCGGCCGGCTGCATACGCAGGACGATCTGATGCGCGAACTGGTCAAGATCGACCGCGTGCTCGGCCGACAGGTGGAGAGCGCGCCGTACGAGCGGCTGCTGGTCGTCGACGCCACCTCCGGGCAGAACGTGATGAACCAGGCGCGACAGTTCGGGACGTCGCTCGATCTCACGGGCCTCGTGCTCGCGAAGTTCGACAGCACGGCGCGCGCCGGCACGGTCATCTCCGTCGTGCGCGAACTCTCCGTCCCGGTCCGCTTCCTCGGCATCGGGGAGTCCCCGGAGGACCTGGAGGAGTTCTCGCCCGACCGCTATCTCGACAAGATCCTCGCCCCGGAGCCGTGATCGCGTGAAGGGCGGGCGCTCCATCCTGCGGGAATCCGTGCAGTACCTGAAGGGCGTGGGCCCCCGGCGGGCGGAGCGCTTCGCGAAACTGGACGTTCATACGGGCCGCGACCTGCTCTACCACCTTCCGTACCGTTACGAGGACGCGACCACGGTCGACGCGATCTCCGAGTTGAAGGTCGGCCAGGATGCGACGGTCATCGGGCGCGTCGTCTCGAAGGGCGTCATCCCCACGCGCCGCCGGCTGCGCGTCTTCCGGGCCGTGCTCCGGGATGGGAGCGGCCACATCGAATGCGCCTGGCCGGGGCGCCCGTGGCTCGACCGCACGATCGACAAGGGCGACCTGCTGCTCGCCTCCGGACCCGTGCGCTTCTACCACGGCCGGCAACTCCAGCCGCGCGAACACATCGTGCTGTCCCGAGCCTCCGACGACAGAGCCGCCCCGGCGGACACGTCCGCCGAACGCTCCGCGCCCCCTGCGGAACGTCCCGCCGCGGGACGGGTGTTCCCCGTCTATCCCGCCACCGAGGGGCTCACGCACCGGCAGATCCGCGCCGTCGTCCAACTGAACCTCTCCCGGCTCCTCTCCGACCTCGGGGAAGAGGATCCGGTTCCCGGCGACTGGCTCCGGGAACTCTCCCTCCCCCCGCTCGCGGAGGCGCTTCGCACGCTGCACCGCCCGTCCGCCGTCGCCGAGGTCGAGCGCTGCCGGCGTCGCCTCGCCTTCGAGGAACTCTTCTTTCTCCAGCTTCTCCACGCCCGAGCCCGGGCGCGCCTTCGCCACGAGGTCCGCGGCTTCGCCTTCGACGCCCCGCCCACGCTCACGCGCGCGCTCCTGGAGGCCCTCCCCTTCGAGCTCACCGCGGCCCAGCGCCGCGCCTGGTCCGAGATTGAAGCCGACATGGCCCGGTCCGCGCCGATGAACCGTCTGCTGCAGGGGGATGTGGGGAGCGGGAAGACGGTCGTGGCCGCGCTCGCCATGCTCAAGACGATCGAGGCGGGGCGCCAGGCGGCGATCATGGCCCCGACGGAACTGCTGGCGGAGCAGCACCGGCGCACGTTCGAGAAGATGCTCGGCCCGCTCGGCGTGGAGCCCGACCTCCTCACCGGCGCCGTCACGGGGAAGGCGCGGCGGCAGGCCCTGGAGCGGATCGCGACCGGCGATGCCCGCCTCATCGTCGGGACGCATGCCCTGATCCAGGAAGGCGTCGACTTCGCGTCCCCGGGGCTCGTCGTCATCGACGAACAGCACCGCTTCGGCGTGGAGCAGCGCCGCCGGCTCCGGGAAAGCGGCGAGGCCCCCGACGCCCTCGTGATGTCCGCGACGCCGATCCCCCGCAGCCTCGCCCTCGTCCTCTACGGCGACCTCGACCTCTCGATCATCGACGAACTTCCCCCCGGCCGCCGGCCGATCCGAACCGCCGTGCGCGGCCCCGAGAGCCGCGATGCCGCGTTCGACTTCCTCGGCGACCAGCTCGCCCAGGGCCGCCAGGCGTACGTCATCTACCCTCTCGTCGAGGAGTCCGAGGCCCTCGAGGCCCGCGCCGCCACCGTCATGTTCGAGCAGCTCCAGGCCCGTTTCCCGGACATCGCCGTGCGGCTCCTGCACGGACGCCTCTCCTCCGCGGAGAAGGACGACGCGATGCGGAGCTTCCTCGCGGGCGACACGGGCCTCCTCGTCGCGACCACCGTCATCGAAGTGGGCATCGACGTCCCCAACGCCACTGTGATGATCATCGAGGACGCCGAGCGTTTCGGCCTCGCCCAGCTCCATCAGCTGCGGGGACGCGTCGGGCGGGGCGCGGAGCAGTCCTACTGCATCGTCTTCCACGCCTCCGAGACGCCGTCGGAGCGGCTCGTCGCCTTCGAGAAGAAGACCGACGGCTTCGAACTCGCCGAGGAGGACCTCCGGATCCGCGGCCAGGGCGACCTCTTCGGCAAGGAGCAGCACGGCGCTGTCCTCCTCAGGTTCGCGCAACTGGACCGCGACTTCGACCTGCTGGAAGCCGGACGCCGGCGGGCCCGCGGCATCGTCGAGGCGGACCCCGGGCTCTCGAAGCCGGCCCACCGCCGGTTCCGCCACGAACTCGACCTCCGTTACGCGCGGCGGGAGGCGCTCTACCACGTCGGCTGACCCGGCCGGCACCGCGGCGGCTGCGTTCGCCCCGTCCTGCGTTTGCCCCGTCCCGAAGGGAGCCGCAACTTGTCGCCGCACATGTCCGAACACACCGTCACCATCAGCGAGTTGCCCGCCCGCATCGGGGAGGAAGTCCGTCTCCGCGGCTGGGTCCGGCGCCTCCGCTCCAGCGGCAAGATCGCCTTTCTAGTGCTGCGCGACGGCACGGCCGAAGTCCAGTGCGTCTTCGTCCGCAACGAGATCCCGCCCGAGACATGGGAACCGCTGACCACGGTGGGGCACGAGGCGTGCGTCGCCGTGACGGGCGTCGTGCGGGCCGATGCCCGCGCCCCCTCCGGCGTCGAACTCACCGCGTCGGGCTTCGAGGTGCTGGGGCCGTCGACCGACTTCCCGATCCAGCCCAAGGAGCACGGCGTCGACTTCCTCCTGGAGAACCGCCACCTCTGGCTCCGGAGCGCCCGGCAGATCGCGATCATGCGCATCCGGGACGAGGTCATCCGCGCGATCCACGACTTCCTCCATCACGAGGGCTTTGTTCACGTCGACACCCCGATCCTCACCGGAGCGATCGGCGAGTCGGCGGGCACCCTGTTCGAGACGGAGTACTTCGATCTCGGCACCGCGTACCTCGCGCAGACGGGGCAGCTCTACGTGGAGGCCGCCGCCGCGGCGCTCGGCAAGGTGTACTGCTTCGGCCCCACCTTCCGGGCCGAGAAGTCGAAGACGCGCCGGCACCTGACCGAGTTCTGGATGGTGGAACCCGAGGCCCCCTGGATCGACTCCGACGGGAACATGGAGCTCCAGGAGCGCTTCATCTGCTGGATCGTGAAGCGCGTCCTCTACAACCAGCGCGATCAGCTCGAGGCGCTGGGCCGCGACATCTCCAGGCTCGAGGCCATCCAGCCGCCGTTCGACCGCATCAGCTACACCGACGCCGTCGCCTTCCTGCAGTCGAAGGGAAGCGACATCGAGTGGGGTTCGGATCTCGGCGCGACGGCCGAGACGCTGCTCGTCGAGGGCCGGGACAGGCCGCTCTTCGTGTTCGACTATCCGAAGGGGGTCAAGGCCTTCTACATGAAGGAGAACCCGGAGGACCCCCGCACGGTGAAGTGCAACGACATGCTCGCGCCCGAGGGATACGGCGAGGTCATCGGCGGCAGCCAGCGGGAGGACGACCACGACAAGCTCCTCGCGCGCATTCGCGAGGAAGGACTCCCGGAGGCGTCCTACGACTGGTACCTGGACCTCCGCAAGTACGGGACCTTCACACACAGCGGGTTCGGGCTCGGGATCGAGCGCACGGTGACGTGGATGTGCGGCATCGATCACCTGCGCGAGACGATCGCGTTCCCCCGGATGATGACCCGCATCACGCCATGAACTCGCGACAGGCTTCGAAGGAGGAGAAATGACAAGGAAACAGCTTCCCGCCACGACTCTGGCGCTCGCTGCGGCTCTCGCGCTGCTCGGGACGGCCCTCGTGCCCTCGACGCCGCTCGCGGCGCAGGAACACGCCGAGATGGCCGAGATGATGCACTCCGTCGAGTACCTGGGCGGACGGCCCAACTCGCCCTTCTCCGAGGCCGTGCGGGTGGGGAACGTCCTCTACCTCTCCGGCAAGCTCGGCACCGTGCCCGGCGAGGGACTCGTCGAGGGCGGGATCATCCCCGAGACGCAGCAGACGATGCGGAACATCGGGGACGCGCTCGAGCGCTACGGCTCGTCGCTGGACGAGGTCGTGAAGTGCACCGTCTTCCTGGCCGACATCGCGGACTTCGGAGACATGAGCCGCACGTACATGGAGTTCTTCCCCAACGACCGGCCCGCGCGCAGCGCGCTGGCGGTGGGCGGCCTCGTGCTGAACGCGCGCGTGGAGATCGAGTGCATCGCCACCATCGGCCTCCCCGGCGGCGACGGGGACGGCGGCTCATAGACGCCCGGCGCACCGCCCCCGTGATCCGGCGTACCTGTCCCGTGATGCGGCTCACCTGGCTCGGCTTCGTCGTCGGCGCGGTCGTGTTCGCGGCGCTCGGGATGTGGATGAACACGCAGATCAGCGCCCCGATGTTCTCGAACCCCGGCCCCGTCGGAATCCTCGCCCTCATCGGCGGCACGACATCCGCCCTCGTGAGCCCTCTCCTCTTCCGCCGCCTCGACGCCCGCCGCAGGCGACGCCGCCGGGACCTCGACCCGGATCGCTAGCCCGGGACGTTCCCGCGGGAACGTCCTATCCCGGCTCTCCGGGACCGGCGAGGCGTCGCAGGGGCCCGGCGTCCAGGCGGTGGCCGCCGGGATAGGTGTGGGAGGTGAAGGCGACGCCGGCCGCGCGTAGCCGCGCCTCGTGGGCGTCGATGGCGGCGCGGTCGTAGTACTCATCCTCATCGCCCACGACGAGGTGGAGGTCGGCGGCGGAGAGCGTGTCGCCGTGCTCGCTCAGGTCGAGGTCGGGCGGGACGGTGGCGCCCCACAGGATCGCGCGGTCGATGCGGGCGCGGCCGAACGCGAGCCAGCGGCACAGGGTGTGAACCCCCTGTGAGAATCCGAGTCCGACGATCCTCGGGGGCGCCGAGCCGCCTGACGTCTGCCGCGATTCCTCGGCGAGGACGTGCGCGTGGAGCCGGTCGAGGTAGCCGACGTAGTCCTCGATGTCCGTGAGACGGTCTTCGCTCGTCATCCACGAGGCGCCCACCTTCCTCGAATCGTGGTCGACGTAGTGACGGTGCAGGCCCTCGGGGGCGACGATGCACCGGGCGCCCTCGTGAATCGGCTGGAAATAGCGCAGGAAGCGGTGGGCGAGCTGGTGGTACCCGTGCAGGGCGAACCAGATCTCCGTCACCGGCCGCTCGTGCGGCTCGAGCACGGCGAACCGCACCCGCCGCTCGATCGTGATGTGCCTCGGTTCAACCGCCACCGCGCCTCCCGGCCCGCCGACCCGGAGATCGCGGGCTGCCAGGGTTCGAAGGTGTGATAGATTGCCGCATGGCTTCCGAGTTCGTCTACACGCGGCGCGTGGAGTTCGCGGATACGGACACCGCGAACCTCATCCACTTCACGGCGCTCCTGAAGTTCATGGAGGAGGCCGAGCACGCCCTCTACCGGTCGTTCGACCTCGTCGGCTTCCGCTGGAGCGAGGATTCCGTGTTCGGGATGCCGCGCGTCTCCGTCTCGTGCGATTACCTGGGCGCCGTCCACTACGGCGACGAGGTCGACGTGAGACTTCGGGTGCGCGAGGTGCGCCGCAAGGCGATCCGCTACGCCGCCGAGTTCACGGTCGACCGCTCCGGAGGGAGGGAAGTCGTGGCCCGCAGCGACTGGACCGTCGTCTGCGCCCGCCGCGAGCACGGCAGCCGCGACTGGCGGGGAATCGAGATCCCGCCCCCGCTCAAAGAGCGGCTTCAAGCGATGCTGGCTTCCCGCCGCTAGCGGCGGCCTTCATCGCGAAGAGCGAGAATCTCTTCGACAGAGAGGGTACCGAACTGCTCGCGGAGATTCTTCAGCCTCGCGATGGCCGCGTCCACTCGCCGGAGATCGGGAGTCTTCGGGGGCACGAGCCTCGCCATGGGACGTCCTCGCTTCGTGATCATGGTCGTCTTGCCGGTTGCAACTGATTCGAGCAGAGCCGAGCTATCCTCCGCCCGCCTGATAAGCTAGTCAACGATCCAGTTAGATGCGGCGACGCGTCAAGGAGGGGAAGCTGCCGCCTCGAGTACTGTGACGACGTGGCGGCCCGTTGCGTGGGCGAGGTCGGCGACCTGGTGGCGGCAGCTTGTGCCGTTGGCGACGAGCCATTCGTCGTCGCGGAGTTCGCGGACGGTGGGGAGGAGTTCGAGTTCGGCGACGCGGCGGGAGATCTCCGCGTGTTCCGCCTCGTAGCCGAACGAGCCGGCCATCCCGCAGCAGCCGGCGGGGATGGCCTCGACCTCGAGGTCGGGGATCGCGCGGAGGACGTCCAGCGTCGGGCCGTCCGCGCCGAACGCCTTCTCGTGGCAGTGGCCGTGGACGCGGACGCGCCGGACGGGAAGGGGAGCGAGGTCGAGCCGGTCGAGCGCCGCCGCTTCGACGAGCCATTCGGTCAGCAGCCGGGCCCGGTCCGCGACCGCCGCGGCCTCGGGCCCGGAGTCCAGCGCGGGCAGTTCGTCGCGCAGCGTGAGCAGGCATGACGGTTCGAGTCCCACCACGGGATCCCGCGCGCCACGAAGCGGCTCAGCGCGCGGACGGTGCGGTCGAGTTCGACCCGTGCCTCCTCGACCAGGCCGGCGTTGAGGAAGGTGCGCCCGCAGCAGAGCGGCCGGCCCGCCGTGACGGCTTCCTCCACCCGATAGCCCGCCCGCGACAGCAGTCGAACGGCGGCGCGGGCGTTCTCCGGCTCGAAGTAGCGCGTGAAGGTGTCGACGAAGAGCGCGACCCTCGGCCCGCCATTCTCGCGAGCGGAGACCCGGCCCCGCAGGGAAAACGGCTGGGACGACCAGCGCGGGAGCGGCCGGTCGGCCGCCAGACCCGCCATGCGCTCTCCGAGACGGGCGAGGGCGGGGACCCGGTTCCGCAGGTTCACGAGCGGAGCCACGCGGGAAAGCAGCGGCGCGTAGCGGGGCAGATAGGCGAGCGCCCGGTCCCGCGGCGAGAGCGGTTGCTCGGCGCGCAGGCGGTGCAGGAACTCCACCTTCATGCGCGCCATGTCCACGCCCGTCGGACACTCGCGGCGGCAGCCCTTGCAGCCCAGGCAGAGGTCCATCGCCTCGTACAGCTCCGGCGACGTCCACGGGTCCTCCCCCAACTGCCCCGACAGCGCCAGCCGCAGGGCGTTGGCGCGCCCGCGCGTGGAATGCCGCTCGTCGCTCGTGGCGCGGAAGGACGGGCACATCACCCCGGGGCTCCGCTTGAGACAGGTGCCGTTGTTGTTGCACATGTCGACGGCCGGCGAGAACCCGCCCCACTCCCCCCAGTCGAGCGCCGTCGGCAGCCTCCGCGTCTCCAGCCCGTATCGGGCCCGCAGCAGCGAGGCGTCGTTCATGCGGGGCGGGTCGACGATCTTCCCGGGGTTCAGGCGGTCCTCCGGGTCGAAGCGGCGCTTGATCTCTCCGAAGGCGGAGACGAGGCGCGCGCCCAGCATCGGTTCGAGGAACTCCGACCGGATCCAGCCGTCCCCGTGTTCGCCGGAATGGGATCCGCCCAGCTCGCCCGCGAGCGCGAAGGCGTCCACCGCGATCGCGCGCAGCCGCTCCACATCGTCCCCGTCGCGCAGGTCGAGCGCCGGCCGCACGTGGAGACAGCCGACCGACGCGTGCGCGTACCACACGGCGTGGGTGGCGTGGCGGTCGATGATCTCCGTGAGGCGGCGGTACCACTCCGGCAGCCGGTCGAGGGGGATCGCGCAGTCCTCGATGAAGGCGAGCGGCTTGCGGGCCGCGGGTTGGGACATGGAAATGCTGAGCCCCGCCTTGCGCATGGCCCAGATGCGGGCCTGGAAGGCGGGGGATTCCGCGCGGGTGACGCCCACGGCGATCCCGCCCAGCGCGGACTCGAGCGCCGAGAGGGAGGCCGAAACCCGCTCCGGATCGTCCCCGGCGAACTCGACCACGAGGATGTCGCGCGGCGGGCCGCTCCCGTCCTCCCCGAGTTGCCGGAGCACGCGCTCGAAACTCGGCATCCGCGCGGCCAGCCCGAGCACGGTCGCGTCGAACAGTTCCACCGCCGTCGGTTCGAGCGCGACGATCGCCGGGACCGCGGCCAGCGCCTCGCCGGTCCCGTCGAAGCGGCACACGCCGAGCGCGCGCACGGAGGGAATGGGCTGAAGGTCGAGTTCGAGCGCGGTGAAGAGCGCGAGCGTCCCCTCCGAACCCACGAGAAGGTCCGACAGCCCGGCGCCCTCCCGGCCCAGGCGGTGCAGCGCATAGCCCGCCACGTGCCGGGGGACGTCCGGCACCCGCCGCGCCAGTTCGTCCGCCTCGCGCCGGTAGAGCGCCCGCATGTCGGCCCCGAGGCCGTCCCCGGACGCCGCGGACCCCCCGGACGCCCGCCCGGCGTGGCATCGCGGCGGAACTCGGCGCGCCGGCCGTCCGCGAGCACCGCCTCGATGCCCCGGACGTGCTCGACCATGTGGCCGTACCGCACCGACCGCGAGCCCGCGCTGTTGTTCCCCGCCATGCCCCCCAGCGTGGCGCGGCTCGCCGTCGCCACGTCGATCGGGAAGAAGAGCCCGTGCGGCCGCAGGAACGCGTTCAGCCGGTCCAGCACGATCCCCGGCTCGACCACGATGCGCCGGGCGGCCGGATCGAAGTCGAGCACCCCATCCAGCCCCCGGCTCGTGTCGAGGATCACCCCCCGCCCGATCGACTGGCCGCTCTGCGACGTCCCCGCCCCGCGCACGACGACCGAAGTCCCGTGCTCGCCCGCGAGTTCCACCGCCCGCCGCACGTCGCCGGCCGATTCCGGGAACACGACCCCCAGCGGCTCGACCTGGTAGATCGACGCGTCCGTGCTGTACAGCCCGCGCGTGAAGCGGTCGAACCGGACCTCTCCCCGGAGCCCCGCCCGAAGTCGAGCTTCGAGCCGGGCCTCGCGTCGCGTGTCGGCTCCGGGCCGGGGCCGTTGCGAACCGGCGCGGTCGTGAGAGATTGGGCGGGTCACGAGCCAAGTTGTATCGGCGGAAGCCCCGACCTGACAAGAGCGAGCCACCCTTGACCTACCGCAGCGGCAGACACTTCCTCCAGCTTCCGGGCCCGACCGCCGTGCCCGAGCGCGTATTCCAGGCCATGAACCGGTCCGTCATCGACCACCGCGGCCCCGAGTTCGGGGAGATGACGCTCGGGTTGTTCGACGGGTTGAAATGGGTGTTCGGAGACCCCGCGCACGTCTTCATCTTCCCATCCTCCGCCACCGGGTGCTGGGAGAGCGCCCTCGCCAACGTCCTCTCCCCCGGTGACCGCGTCCTCCTGTGGAACAACGGGTTCTTCGCCTCGAAGTGGGGAGAGGTGGGACGGGCCCTCGGGCTGCGGGTGGAGGCCATCGACGGAGACTGGCGGCGCCCCGCGGACCCGGAGAGGATCGCAGCGCGGCTCGCGGAGGACACGGAGCGGCAGATCCGCGCCGTGCTCGTCGTCCACAACGAGACCTCGACGGGCGTCACCAGCGACATCGCCGCCGTGCGGAAGGCGCTCGACGAAACCGGCCATCCCGCCCTCCTCATGGTCGACGCCGTCTCCTCGCTCGCCGCCACGCCATTCCGGCAGGCCGAATGGGGCGTGGACGTCACCGTGTGCGGCTCGCAGAAGGGGCTCATGCTCCCGCCCGGCCTCGGGTTCTGCGCGGTGAGCGAGAAGGCGCTCGCCCGCCACCGCGCGGGCCCCGGGACGCCGCGCTCCTACTTCGACTGGACGGCGATGCTGAGCGACAACGAAGGCGGCTACTTCCCCTACACCCCGCCCACGACGCTCCTGTACGGGCTCCGAGCGTCGCTCGCGATGCTGCGGGAGGAGGGGGCCGACGCCACCTTCGCCCGCCACGCCCGCCACGCCGAGGCCACGCGCCGGGCCGTCGCCGCCTGGGGTCTGCGCAACTACTGTCAGGACCCGGAGGCGGTGTCGAGCGCCGGGACGACCGTGATGGTGGGGGACGGGGAGGACGCCGAAGCGTTCCGTCTCGCCGTGCTCGAACGCTTCGACATGTCGCTGGGGACGGGTCTCGGGCCCCTCAAGGGGAAGGTGTTCCGGATCGGACACCTGGGCGACCTCAACGAACTCACGCTGATGGGAGCGCTGGCCGGGGTGGAGATGGGACTGAAGACGAGCGGAATCGCGCACGAACCCGGCGGTCTGGCGGCCGCCGCCGACTTCCTGGCCCGGGCATGAAGCGGCCCGCGGGACGGACTTCGAAGCTCGCCGTCGCGTCGGTCGCCGCGGCGCTCACCGGCTTCGGGTGCGGCGGAGGGGGCGGGGAAGCGGGGGTCGTCGAACTCTCGCTGGGTCACGTCGGTTCCCCCGGCTCGCTCTACGACGTGACGGCCAACGAGTTCGCGCGCCGCGTGAACGAACGGCTCGCGGGCCGGGCCGAACTCCACGTCTACGGCGCGAGCCAGCTCGGCGGCGACGACGCGATGCTGCAGCGGCTGCGGCTCGGCACGCTCGACATGTCCATCCCCTCCACGATCATGTCCTCGATGGTGGACGCGTTCGGCCTGTTCGAGATGCCCTACCTCGTCCGCGACCGCGAGCACATGAGGCGGATCGAGGAAGCCGTGGTGTGGCCCGACCTCGCCCCCCGCGCGGAGGAGGCCGGTTACCGGATCCTCGCGGTGTGGGAGAACGGGTTCCGTCACATCACGAACTCCCGCCGACCCATCCACGGGCCGGAGGACCTGGACGGGATCAAGCTGCGGACGCCGCGCGGCGTGTGGCGCGTGAAGCTCTTCCAGGCGCTGGGCGCGAACCCCACGCCGATGCCCTTCTCCGAAGTCTTCGTCGCGCTCCAGACGGGGGTGATGGACGGACAGGAGAACCCGCTCACGCAGGTGACGAGTTCCAAGCTGCACGAGGTGCAGGACTACCTCTCCCTCACGGGACACGTGTACAGCCCGGCCTTCGTCACGACGGGCGCCGGGCGCTGGGAACGTCACCCGGAGGACGTGCGCGCCGAGGTGGAGGCGATCGCGCGGGAGATGCAGGCGTTCGTGTACGAGACGGCCGCGCGCATGGACGAGGAGCTGCTCGCCGAGCTCGAGGCCACGGAGATGGAGATCAACGGGGCGGATCCGGCCCGCTTCGAGTCCGCCAGCGAGCCCGTGTACGAGGAGTTCGCGGCGACGGTCGAAGGGGGACAGTCCCTCATCGACCGGGCGCGGGCCGCGGCCGCTCCGGAGGCAGGATCGGCGGAGGCGGGCTCATAACCGGCTCGACCGCCGGGTCGCCATTCCCATGCTGAGGACGGGCGTCCGGCGCTTCCTCGAAGGGGCGGTGCTCGTCCTCCTCGCGGCGCTTGCGATCGTCGTCGTCGTGGGCGTCGGGTTCCGGAAGGCGGGGGCGGCGCTCGTGTGGTAC
This sequence comes from Candidatus Palauibacter irciniicola, assembly GCF_965208695.1. Classification (GTDB taxonomy): domain Bacteria; phylum Gemmatimonadota; class Gemmatimonadetes; order Palauibacterales; family Palauibacteraceae; genus Palauibacter; species Palauibacter irciniicola. The sequence continues at coordinate 2,009,147 of NZ_OZ242352.1, read as the reverse complement.
GACGAGGTGGCGTCGATCCTCCTCGCCTGGCTCACCTACTACGGGGCGGCGCTCGCCGCGCTGCGCCGGGCGCACATCGGCGTGCCCACGCTGACCCAGCGCCTCACGGGGCGCGCGCGGCTCGCCGTCGTGCTCGCGGCCGAGGGCGCCATCATCGCCTTCTTCGCCGCCGTCGCGTGGGCGGGCTGGCAGGTCGTCCGCGTGCTCGAGGGGACGACGCTCGTGAGCCTGCCCTCCGTGCCCGCGGCGCTGGCGCAGTCCGTGATCCCGATCGGGGCCGTCCTCTTCATCGTCGCGCAGCTTCTGGGGCTGAGGGACGCGCTTGCCCCGGAGGACGTCCGTTCGGAGGAGACGGTCCCGGCCGGTGAGGACGAGCCGTGACGCTCCTCGTTCTCTTCCTCGGCCTGCTGCTCCTCATCGCCGTCGGCGTACCCATCGCGGTCGCGCTCGGGATCGTCGCGCTCGTCGCCATGCTCGCCTCGGGCGGCGTCGCCATGCTCCCGAACGCGGGTCTCGTACTGTTCGACGGGGCGACCTCGTTCCCCCTCATCGCCATCCCGCTCTTCATCCTCGCGGGCGCGATCATGAACGCGACCGGGATCTCGCGCCGGCTCATCGCCTTCGCCTCCGCGATCGTCGGGTTCATCAGAGGCGGCCTCGCGATGGTCGGCATCTCCGCCTCGCTCTTCTTCGCGGAGATCTCGGGCTCCGCCGTGGCCGATGTCGCCGCGCTCGGCTCCATCCTCATCCCCGCCATGAAGAAACGCGGCTACCGGACGCCCTTCGCCGCGGCCGTGACGTCCTCGTCGGCCACGCTCGCCGTCATCATCCCCCCGTCCATCCCCATGATCCTGTACGGCGTCATGGCCGAGGCCTCGGTCGTCGAGCTGTTCGTCGCCGGCATCGTGCCCGGGGTGCTCGGCGGGCTGCTGCTGATGTTCGTCGCCTGGCTCTACGCCCGCCGCCACGACTTCCCCGTGGAGGGACGGTTCGAACTCCGCCGTGTGTGGAGGACGGCGCGCGAGGCCGGGTGGGCCCTCCTCCTGCCCGCGATCATCCTGGGCGGCATCTTCAGCGGCTGGGTGACGGCGACCGAGGGGGCCGGGCTCGCCGTCGTCGCGTCGCTCGTCGTGGGCGGGCTCATCTACCGCGAACTCGATCTCGCCCACCTGCGCGAGGCAATGCTCGAGGGCGGCGTGCAGACGGCCGTCGTCATGCTCCTCGTCGCGACCTCCGCCCTGCTCGGCGACTACCTCACCGAACAGCGGCTCCCGCAGCAGGTCGCGGCCGGGATCATGGGGCTCACGGAGAACAAGTGGCTCATCCTCGCGCTGCTCAACGTCTTCTTCCTCGTCATCGGCCTCTTCCTGCACTCGGCCGCGGCGATCATCCTCGTCGTCCCCATCGTGATGCCGCTCGTGCGCGCGGCGGGGATCGACCCGGTGCACTTCGGCCTCATCGTCACCCTAAACCTCGGCATCGGCCAGCAGACGCCGCCGGTGGCGAGCGTGCTCGTGACTGCGTGCTCCGTCGCCAAGGCGGACATCTGGGAGGTGAGCAAGGTCAACGTCCGCTTCGTCGCCGTCCTCGTCGCCGTCCTCCTCCTCGTGACGTACGTGCCCGCGATCCCTCTCGCCCTGGTCAACGTCTTCTACCACTGACGTCTTCTACCATTGATGTGACGCCGGGCTCCCTTGGGCGTCATATGCTGGAGGCGTGTGTCCTGCACGGGCGCACCCGCGCGGGACAGAACGAAAGGAACGGCCTTGGGCGACGAACCCGGCGGTCCCCGTTACGAACCACGCCGAACGCGGCGCACGTGCATGACGTTCTCTTGCTTCCTCGCCGCGGTGCTTGTCCTGCCATCGGAGGCCCTCACGCAGCGGATCAGCGGGACGGTGCGGGAGGCGGACGGGGGGCGCCTCATCTCGGGCGGTTTCGTCAGCTTGCTGGACCAGTCCGGCGTGGCCGTGGAGGCCGACTTCACGGCGGCAGCCGGCGCGTTCTCGTTCCGGGCGCCCGGCCCGGGCGAGTACCGCATTCGCGTTGAGCGCATCGGATACGCCGAATGGGTCACCGGGCCGTACGCCGTCGCCGCCGGGCAGGCCCTGGCCATCACGGTCGAAGTCCCGCGGCAGCCGGTGCGGCTCGGCGACCTTCGCGTCGAGGTAACGGGCGTCTGTCTCGACGATCCGCGCCAGGGCGAGGCGCTCGCCACCGTGTGGGATGAAGCGCGCAAGGCGCTCGAGACCGCGGTGTGGGCTGAGGATCGAGGCGAACTCACGTTCACTCTCACCGAATACGAGCGCACCATCGATCCGCGTTCCCTCGTCACACTGGGTTCCGAGACCCGCACGCGTCACGACGTGCGCCCACCGCCCTTTCGGAGCCTCTCGGCCCGGCAACTCGTGACCCAGGGTTACGCCGTCGTGGACCGGGACTCCTCCGTGTTTTATGCGCCGGACGCGAACGTCCTCCTGTCGGAGGAGTTCAGGGATGCGCACTGCTTCGGCCTGCGGCGCGATGAAGTGGAAGGCGAGGCACGACTCGGAGTCACTTTCCGCCCCAGTGGCGGGAGCAACGTGATCGGGATCGAAGGGACGCTGTGGCTCGACGAGGCGAGCGCCGCGCTGCGCGAGGTCGAGTTGCGGTACCGCAACGTCCCGCTGCCACGGGGGACGGATCGCCGCCGGGTCGGCGCGAACCTGTTCTTCGACCGGGTGCCTGACGGCCCGTTCTACGTCCGCGATTGGTGGATCCGCTTTCCGATCCGAGGGCGTTCACTCCGTCCGATCCTGACTGGTCTGACCGGAGACCCGGAGCCCGTACTCGCGGCGTATCGGCAGACCGGCGGCAGCGTCGTCGAGGCCTTCGCGGGCGGACGCTGGTTTGGAACCGGGGAGGGCGTAGTCGCCGGCGTCCTGCGCGACAGCATCAGCGGCGAGCCTCTGCCCGGCGCGGACATCGTCCTGCGCGATTGGGGCGAGTCAGTGGCCTTGACTCCCCGACCGGAGGCCGCCGAGGCGCCTTTCAGCGCGGTCACCGACGACGCCGGTGCGTTCCGCGTGACGGGGCTTCCGGGCGGCGTCTATGCCCTCGGCGTTGACCATCCGAGGTTGCGGACGGCCGGTGTCCGGCCGGACGAAAGGCGCGTGGTCGTCGAGGACCGCAGCAGCGAGGCTCTGGAACTGTGGACGCCCTCCGCCGAGACCGTCTTCACGCGGACCTGCCCGAATCTTCCCTCCTACGGGAGCCGGGGCGCGGTGGTCGGGGTCGTGCGCGACCCCGATACGGGACTCCCCGTCCCAGGTGTTGCGGTCGAGGCCCTGTGGCGGACCTGGACGATGCGGATGGTGGGAGGGATGGTCGACGTCACCGAGCGGACAGACAGCGCCAGTGACGTGTCCGGCGAAGAGGGCGAATTCGCCCTCTGCCGCGTCCCGCTGGGCGAACCGGCCTTCCTCCGGCAGGCGGGGGCGGATGTGGGCGTGGAGTTGGAGCTGCTCACCCGCGTTGCCTGGCAGGATGTGCAGGTTGACCCGACACTGCCCGTCGAGTCTCCGGAAGAGACATCGACGCCGGCCGTCCAGGAAGTCGCCGGCGCACCGACTGAAGAGGACGTGATCACCCTCGAACCCGGACTGGTCCACGAAATCGAACTGCGGTCCCTGGGCGAGACGGAGATGGGACGGCTCCTCGGCCGGGTGCGCGATGCACGGAGCCACCGTCCGGTAACCGCGGCGGCCGTGTCCGTCGCCAATCGCCGGGAGGAGGTGCAGAGCAGTGGAGAAGTGCGGACCGACAGGAGGGGCCACTTCGTTCTTGGCGAGCTCCCCGTGGGCGAGTACGAGTTGTCGGTTCGGCACCTCGGCTACGAGCCGCTGACGCACGGCGTGACGGTTACCCGGAGCCGCACCACGGAGGTCGACGTACGTCTCTCCCCAGACCCCGTGGAACTCGCTCCCCTGGTGGCGACGGTCACGAGGCTCCGCCGGCTGGAGACGCAGGGATTCTACGAACGGAAACACTGGGGCGACCTGACCGGGCTGGGCACATTTTTCACCGCCCAGGACATCGAGCGACGAAACCCCTTCCGCGTCACCGACCTCATCGCGGACGCACCGGGAGTCCGCGTAGGCTGTCAGGGAGGCCGGTGCGGGGTGTTCAGCAGGAGAGTCTCGAACGGCTTCGGCGGCGCAGGCTGCGAACTGAACGTGTACGTGGATGGCGTCCTCGTCATCCGGTCCGGCGACGGCCGCTGGCGCGGCAACCCCGCGTCCGTAAACGACTTCATCCTGCCGATCGAGATCGGGGGAGTCGAGGTGTACAGCGGCGCGGCGGCGCTTCCGGCGGAGTTCTCAGGCTTCGACAGCCGCTGCGGCGCCGTCGTGATATGGACGAAGTAGCCAGGGATAGGAGGATGATCACGACTACCGATGCGAAGATGCGACCTGGGCGCGTCGCGGCCGCGGTGCTGATCGTCGCCTCCTCGCTTGCGGTCGCCTCCCGCCCGGTTGTGGCGCAGCAACGAGAGTGCGGCGACCGGGCGGCGCTCGTTGTCGTGGTGCTGGATGATGCCGGTACGGTGGTGTTGCCCGGGGCCACGGTGGTCCTGCGCTGGACCGACGCGGAGCGGATGCCGCTGCGGGAGGCGGTCGATGCCAATGGCCGCATTGTCGTATGCGTTCCCCGTGATGCGACGCAGGCGGTGCTGTGGGCTGAACTCGGGGATCATTCGAGCGGGCAGGCGGTCGTGACGCAACTCGAGCCGGGGGACGATCGCGAGATCCGGCTTCGGATCCTGAATTCGGAGAGGTCGGGACGTCTGGTCGGACGCGTGTTCGACCGCGCGACGGGTGGTCCCGTGGCGGCGGCGGTGGTGAGCGTCCGCGGCCGGCCGCTGGAGGCGGAGAGCGACCGGCAGGGCCGGTTCCGGCTGAGTGGCGTGCCGGTGGGGGAGCACGAGATCGAGGTGCGCCACATCGGCTACGCAAGGCTCCGTCACGCCGTCAGCGTGACCCGCGGTCTCACGACGGAGGCGGAGATCGGCCTCGTGCCGGAGCCGGTGGAGTTGGAGCCGCTGGTGGCGACGGCGACGCGGTCGAGGCGCTTGGAGATCAAGGGGTTCTACGAGCGCAGGCACTGGGGAGAGCTACTGGGTCTGGGCACGTTCATCACCGCCGCCGACATCGAGCGATGGCCGTCCAGTCGTGTCGATCAGGTGGTCACAAACCAGGTGGTAGGGATCAGCCGGGATCTGTTTAACCGGCGAACGGGGTGCGTGCTGCAGGCGTACCTTGACGGGATGCGCGTCCCAGCGAGTGAACTCAGACACCTCGTATTGCCGATTGAGGTCGCCGGCATCGAGGTGTACAGGGGCCCCGCGTCGCTCCCGGCCGAGTTCGGCGGCTCGAGTTCCCGGTGCGGCGTCGTCGCGATCTGGACGAAATAGACGTGGTGCGCCTTACACATGGCCCGGAGATGACAAGAGTGGCACGGACGATGACGATCGCGGCGGTGTCGCTGCTGGCAGCCGCTGTTGCTCCGGCGGCCGGACAGGACTGGGATGGTTGTGGCGAGCGGGCTTCGCTTCGCGTCGCGGTCCTGGACGAATCCGGGACGGTCGCTCTGCCCGGGGCCACCGTAGTGCTGCGCTGGAACGAAGCGAGGCGAAGGCCGGTGCGCGAAGCCGCCGACCCCCAGGGCCGCTTCTTCCTCTGCGTCCCTCGTGACGCGCACCAGGCGACGCTGTGGGCCGAGTTGGGGAACGGGTCGAGCGAGCAGGCGGTCGTCGCCTTCGAACCTGGGGACGTACATGAGGTGGAACTCCGGGTCCTGATCGGGACGGTTCGCGCGGGGCGCATCATCGGCCGTGTATACGATGGCGTGACCGGCGATGCCGTGGCCACGGCCGCCGTCTCCGTCCGGGGTCGGGGCAGGCAGGCGCAGAGCAACCGAAGGGGCAGGTTCGTTCTGTCCGCCGTCCCCGAAGGGCAGCATGAACTGGAGGTAGGACACATCGGCTACGCCCCGCTTGGCCACGCCGTGACGGTGACGCGCGGGCTCACCACGGAAGTGGAGATCGGGCTGGTGCCCACACCCGTCGAAATGGAGCCGCTCGTCGCGACCGTGACGAGATCCCGCCGCCTGGAAATCAAGGGGTTCTACGAGCGGAAGCTGTGGGGTGAACTCGTGAGCGGAGGCACGTTCTTCACCGCCGCCGACATCGAGCGCCGGCGGCCGCAGCGCATCAGCCACATGATCGCCGACATGTCGGGAATCAGGCTGGGACGAGACGGTAGGTTCTACAGCACGAGACTGTCGGCCGGGTTTTCCGGCGCCGGCTGCAGAATCAAGACCTTCCTCGACAACGTCGATGTGACCCGTACCCCCCTCCACTCTCTCGTCCTGCCGGTTGAGGTCGCGGGCGTCGAGATATACAAGGGTCCGGCGTCGCTTCCGGCCGAGTTCGGCGGCTCCGACACACGCTGCGGCGCCATCGTGATCTGGACGAAGTAGGGCGGGATGTAAGGTTTTTCGATCCGGAGGCGTTTGTGTTATCGGGAGCGCCGTTTCCGGCGCGCTTTTCGGTAACGAACGACAAACCCCAAAGGAGAGAAACATGCGACCCGACCTCGGCCGCGGCGTGATCCGTCTCGGTTAGCCCCGCCCGCACGACGGCTCCGTTCGGAGCCATGCGAGGCGTACGGCCGGCCTGCCCCGGCAACTTGGGGCAGGCCGCCGTGTGTCGCCCCACCGGCAGCCAGCGAGCGCTGCCGACACGTCGAGTCGGGACCGTTCGTCGCCAGGGGCCAACGGCAGCGAGCGCCTTCCAATTTCCGACCGCGTTTCCCGAAATCTCCCCACTCCTATCACGTTGCCATCTCTACATTTAGCGATCACATAACCCTCGTTGAAGGCTCGCCCCGTCGAAAAACGCCGGATGGGCGATAGCGAAGTTCTGCCCTCGGGCGGGCAATTAACTGTAGAGGGAAGATCCACGCCGACAGCATCGGCTGCGGCGCAGGGGGCCCGACGACGAGAAAGAGATTCTCCGTGGAGAGAGTCAAGATGGCACGCCGGGTTGCGCGAGGTGGCGCGGTTTGCTGACCGCGGCCCGGGAGCGGCGATTGTCGCGCAGGGCGGCGCGCGGCGATCGTCGCGCGTTGCAGTCCCTGTACGAGGAGTACTCGAAGCAGTTGTTCGCTGTGGCGTATCGTTTGACGGAGTCGTCTGCCGATGCTCGGGATGTACTACACGACATCTTCGGTGACCTTCCCGAGATGCTTCGGCGCTTCGATGGCGAGCGGCCGCTGGGGCCTTGGCTTCGTTCCGTGACGGCTCGCGTCGCCCTCCGGCACGTCCGGTCCGAGCGGAGACGACACGAGACTGCGATCGCTGGCGTGCCCGACGAAGGGGAGATCGTCCCGTCGCCGGAATTCCCCATCCTGGAGTCGATCGCACTGGAACGTGCGCTGTCTTCGCTCACGGAGAAACTGCGGACGGTCGTCGTTCTCAAGGAGATGGAGGGTTATTCGCACGAAGAGATCGCCGAGCTTCTCCAGATCGAGCGCGCGACCTCGGAGGGGCGGTTGTACAAGGCGCGGAAGCTGCTTCGCGCCAAACTGTTCGAGCGGTAGGGAGCTGTAAGATGGAATCCTGCACACACATCGACGATCAGACACTGAACCGCTTCGCGGATGGGGTGCTGCCCGAACCGTCCGCCACTGCTGTGCGGCTACACCTTCGTTCGTGCGAGGTCTGTCGGCGCGAGGTGCGGCTTATTCGCGAGTTGAGTGCGGCACTCCGCGCCGTTCCGACGCCGAAGCCACCCGATGGACTTTTCGAAGAGATTTTCCCCGTGGAGACGGAGAGTGCCGCTCCCATCCCTCTCGTCGGTGCGCAGGCGCAGTCGGTTGCGTTCTCCCGACGCCTGGTTCTCTCGGGCGGGGCCTTCCTGATCGCAGGGATTGCGGCAGTCCTGGTGTTGACGCTTGGGCCCGAGCGAGCCATGGCCGGTGCGAGCACGCTCCGGTTCCACCACGAGGAGCCGGGCGCGCTCACGCTCCAGTACGAGACGGTCTCGCCGCTGGCGGCGGAACCCGGCCTCCGGGCGCGGCTGCGTTACTGGGTGCCCGATTCGCTCCGCTTCGCGCAGACCGAACCCGGATACCGCGTGGTCGAACTCGCCCGGGAGGAACCCGGCGTCTTCTCCGGAGCGGTCTCCCTGCCCCCCGGCACCGTGTACGCGGTCGCCGCCGTCGAACACCTGGACGGAAACTACATCGACAGCGACTTCGGCCGCGCTTGGGAGTACATCGAGACGGACTCGCAGGGCCGAGCGACGCTCGACGCCCGACTGTACCAGGTGCTGGCCACCGCGCGCCTGAATCCGCAGAGGGTCGTTGAGACGATTGAGCGCGGGTTGTCGGAGTACCCCGAGCGCCCCGAGCTGTGGGCAGCCCTCCTTCTGTATGGGGACGGGGCCACTTCCGGGGGGCAGGGAGAGACCATGCTGAACGCCGCTCTACGGCGCCTTGAGCGGATGGATGCGACGGCGCGGCAGGGAGACTCCGGACCGGGCGAAATGCACGCCCTGAGCCTCTACGCCCGCCTCCTCGGTCGGGAGGACCTAGAGGTCTATTGGCGGAGCGAGCTCACGGCTGTTCATCCCCGGCACGAGTATGCGTCGCAGGCCCGTCTGGAGTCGATCCTGCTGTCGCCAATGTCGCGTGCAGAAAAGCTGGACGCGCTGGACCGGAGTTGGAGGCTCGCGCCGATGCCCTCGGTAGCCCAGGTCGGGCTGCAACTTGCCCAGGAGGTGGCCGACCCCGCCCTCACCGGAGTCTGGCTCGACAGGTACGCTGCGAATCGCGTGTTTCGAGACTCCCGGCTGGATGTCGAAGTAACGGAACGCATGGCTGAGGTGCCAGTTCTCGGGATGATCGCCGAGGAGTGGATCCTGCAACAATTGAGTGGACCGCCGGATTGGCTCGGCTCGGACCGGCCGCTGACGGGCACGCGAGCCAACTTCGAGACTGAGGCTTCCGAGAGTCTGGCCCGCCTGCATGTCGTGCTCGGATGGCTGCGGGTGGCCCGACGGGACCGCGCGGGGGCTCTCGACGCCTTCGAGCGCGCCGCCGAACTCAGTTGGGATCCTCGTGTGTTCGTGGAGTTGGCGAGATTCCACGCGGAGGCCGGGTCATCGACTCGCGCGGCCCAGTTGCTGGCGCTCGCCCAGGCGGACCCCGTCATTCCGCTCGAACCCCACGTGCCAGAAGCAGAAAGCTGGGTGACCGTTCCGACGGAAGCCCGCTTGGCTGTCGCCCGCGAGGCGTGGAGGGAGCACCTGACATCGTCCCTGCTTGATGAGCGGGTCAACGGGAGCGCCACACTCGAGAACGCCTCCGGAGAGGAAACGACGTTGCGGGAGGTGACCGAGGGCGGGCTGACGCTCGTGATCCAAAGCCTGCAACCGAGTTTCATTCCTGCAGAGAACTTTGATCTACTCAGGGCTAACGCCGCGAATCTCGAAGCGGCGGGCGCGCGAGCGTTGTTGGTTACCGCTGAACCCGATCCACCGAACAACACTCAGACAATCGCAGTTGATCGTGCTGATTCGATGCCCTCCTTCCTTCACGACAGCCGATCCGAGGTTTGGGAGGCCTTGGGTGCTTGGCGGGAGGTGCAGTTCTTCGTCGTGGACCGCGGTGGCACTCTACGATATCGCGGAGAGGCACTCGCGACCGCACTTCGCATCACACTCATGCTGGGAGATCATTCCTTGGCGTCGCCGGGATAACCGGCAGAACTCGATTCTGGAGGGAAAGACGATGAGCTTGAGACGCTTCTTGGCCGCGGTAGCTTTCGCGGTGGTCGTGGCAACTGTTCCAATCACCGCTAACCCGGACGCCCCCGTCGGCCTCGCGTTATCCGTTGCCTCGTGTGCGGAAGAGGGGTGCGGCAGCGTGGCTAAGGTGGACTGCATCTGTCCGGACGTCCAGATGAGGAACCGGCTGCCAAGATGCATCGATCCGGCGCCGTAGGGTCGCGATGAGGTTGTCATCCATCGGGACGTTAGCCGTTCTTGCGATCGGCGCCTGTCGCCAGGCGGAACCGGCCGCGCTGGACACAGGCAGCCCTGCCGAGTTGACGGCGGACGCGGTCTTCGCGGACGACTCGCTGGGCTGGATCGTCGAGATTGCCTTGGCCGGGGACCGCGTGGTGGCGCTGGACGCGATGCTGGAGCCGTCGGTTCACGTCGTCGATCTGGAGACGCCGGGGCGCCTCGGTTCCTACGGCCGCCAGGGCGACGGGCCGGGCGAGTTCAAGGACCCGGAGCAAGTCGTGATCGGGGCCGCGGAATCGCCCGACGAGGTCTGGATCCTCGATGGCATCCATCAGCGTCTGACGCGGTTGTCCCTGCCGGAGATCGAAGCGGGGGCGGAAGTGAACCCCGAAACCGTCCCGCTGAACGGTCCGATCGCCGGTGCGCTCGTGCGCGCTGCGGACGGGACGTGGTTCGCAGGCGGATGGATCACGGAGGGTCGTATCGGTCGCTACCACGCGGACCGGAGCTACGACCGCACGATCCTCGGCTTCCCGCCCGACGTGGCGGAGGCGCCGGGAACGACGCTCCCGCAGGCGTACGAGAGTTGGGTTGTGGCCGATCCCGAGGGGGAGCGTCTGGCCGCCGCGACGCTCCTCGGCGGGCTGCTCGAGATCTTCGACCATGACGGTGTTCCGATCGCCCGGGCGGCGGTGCCCGACCCCTTCCGGCCCGCGTGGGCCCAGGGACAATCGCGCAACGGGCGGGGCGTCATGGCCATCAGTCCGGAGACGCGTTACGGCTTCACGGACCTGGCCGCCACGCGACGCTACCTGTACGGCGTCTTCTCGGGGCGGAGGGTGGACGAGGACGGGCCCGTCTGGGCGTCACCGGAGGTGCAGGTCTACACCTGGGACGGCGCATACGTGAAGACGCTGCGCCTCGACCGGGCTGCGGAGGCCATCGCAATCGACGCCTCCGACACATGGCTCTACGCGAGCGGACTCGAGCCCACGCCGTGGATCGGCCGGTTCCGGCTCCCGGATCTCACGCAATGAAGACGGAGATTTCCTACGCCGACTGGCTGGACTGGCTCGCGTTCCAACTGACCTTCATCGAACTCTACAAGTCGGCGACTCCGCCCCAGAAGCGGGAGATGCGGGCGACCCTCCGCCGGCTCGCCGAAGGCATTGGCCAAGCGGAGCTTGACGCGTTCGTATCGCAGATCCCCAGCTTCGCAGAGGAGTTGAGCTGTTTCTCGTCCGACGAACGCGACAGCTTCGCGCGTCAGTTCAAGACGGCCGTCACCGAATTCGCCCAGTACCTGGCCAGCGTCGCCGAGAAACGCGATTGAAGCCGCCGTCGCCCCTGTCCCGGAGCCGCCACGACCCGCCTCTGCAGCGACCTGGCAAGACAGGTGTCGCGTCTGCGCCGCGGACAGGGCACGCGCGGCAACTCATGTAACGGTCGGAGCTGCACTTGCCACGTAACGGCCGGTGCGCCTGCACACGAGCGAACTCCGAGCCGGACATGACCACCAAACGTCATGGCACAACGACCACAGGGAACCCAGGGAGGTGATGGGATGATCAGAGTTCTTGCCGATTCCGCCCACGACGCCGCGCTCATCGAGGAAGCCGTTAGGGACGTGGTACAGGTGGTCGCCAGGACCGGCACGCTCACCGGTCACGACGTCCGTGTCGAGTGCGTAGTTCTCGGCTGTCGCTCTCCGGTTCCCACCGGGCGGCTTGAACTCATGCGAAAGATCAAACAGGAAGTGCCTTGGGCTCCGATCATCGTCGTCACAGATCCCGCGCCTGACATTGTCCGATGGCTCGGCGAGACAGGGGTGTCCGACATCGTTTGGTTTGACGAGGTGCGCACCGATCTACGCTCGCGGATCGAAGCGCAGTGCCGAACAGCGGCCCTATTCGAATGGGCGGTCGAGATTGAGCGATCGACGTTGCCCCCGGTGCTGCGCTCCGCCCTGCCCCATAGCCTTCGTGCCGCCACCGACCGACCGGTGCGGAGCGTGAAGGAGCTGGCCGACGCCGTCCGCCGCTCCCCGGTGACCCTGTCGCAGGCGTTTCGGACAAGCGTCGCTGGCGAATCCACCCTGAGTCGATTTCTCGGCGCGCTCGTGATCTTGAGAGCCCATCAACTGCGTACCTCAGGGCTCAGTTGGGAGCGCGTCGGCGAGCCGTTGGGGTTCACCCGGCAGACCATACACCAAAAGTCCAAGAGATGGCCGGGGCGACCCCTCAAGCAACTCGCGCGAATGCCTCGCCAACACCTGCTCGCGAAGTTCAAATCCGATCACGTAGAGCCGTTGCTCAATGGGGATGCACCCGCCCGGCGAGACGCCGCCCAACGACCCGTGCCCACCGAGGCGCCGATGTCGACCAACACGCCTTGACCGATGTCGTAACGATTTTCATCACTATTGGAACAGAATTCATCGATTTTGAGCCTAGCGCAGACTTCCCGTGAGCCCGATCATCCCCTGCGAGATAGGTCGGCCTAGACGGGGACGACGAGCTTAAGGCATACGCTGATGCCGAACCACTGCCACGCACAAGACAATGCATCTGTTACGCGGCGTCGTTCAGCCACGCACCGCGTGGACATCCAGCGAACGCTGCCGAGCCAAGTCAGCAGCGGCCAGCCTGAAAGATCCGATCTGGCCACAACGTGTGTAACGTGTCGTGAAGGATGGCCGATGCGGGCACGGTGCCGGAGGCTCATAGTGTTGGTCCTTTTCCTTGTGCCGAGCGCGGCTTTCTGCCAGGTGGAGGAGGCTCGTGTAAGCTCGTACTCAGTTGATGATCCCCCTTGGCTGTGTCTATCCCAGGTTGGAGAGTGGGCTCTCCCAGATGAGTTCGAGTTCGTGGGCCTCTCCGCGTCCGACCACGTTGGGCCGGATCCGGTGATTACAGTGTGGTCCCGTTCGGATCTTATTGTACTAAAACTGTCCTCCGAAGCTGTGACGGAAGCAGTAGCTCAGGTGTCATTGGCCGGTGTCAGCGTACTCGCCGCGGCTCTTGTTGAGTGGGGCGATGCCGGGCTTGTTCTAGAACTGTTCGACGCCCGAGACGGCACCATCTGGGCTCTAGATACAATCACCGGAGAGATGGTCCCCGAGGCAGCGCCGATTGATCCGGTTGCAGCCTCCGGCGCCATCAAGCACGGACCAGACTGGGTGTGGGTCGAGAAGATACTAGATCCGCGTTCAGACACCACGCAAATACTCATCTCCACGAGAGGCCAGGCGGGACCAGCGAATCGATTGTCGAATGCCGAAACGCAGGAAGCACCGGAGCGGGGCATCGATCGCCTCGTTCACCTCAGGTCGGATGGCAACGGGGGCTATTTGGTGCAGCAGGCTGGCTTTCCGTTCGGCACCATCCGGTTCACGCACGACGGTACTGAGACTTGGCGGACCAATCCCGGACCAGATGACCTCCGCGAGATCCTTGGTGAATCAGATCTTCGATACGTGATGAGTACCCCTGCTCTAGCTGTGGATGATGCGACGCTCAGCACCTTCGTCGCGCTGCGGTCACGTCGCCGCGCGTCAGCGTTGACGTTTAGGCGTGGCGACACTGTTCGGTATGGATCGATCCGTAGTGAAGTTGCTTTTCTTGCAGCCCTACCCCGACTCCAGCTCTTAGTCGGTACCCGAACAGCTGCCTCACGGAACCTGATCTTTTTGAAGTGGCACTGGACCGACCAGCGCCAAGACTGTTCATAACCTCCAAGGAAGGGAGATCCACGATGAGACCGTCATCCCCTGATCCAATCCGCTCCGTCGTAGGCGGGCTACCAGTGGCTGCGCTCCTGGTTGCGATCACAACCGCACTCACGCCGCAACGGGCAGAGGCCCAATGCCTAACCTGCGACAGTGGCGAAGCGGCCTGCGTCGACTATCTGGTTGGGGCAAACTTCTGCATGGAAGGTTCGTACAAGAGTAACGGCATCTGGTTCGATTGGTGTTTCACGTGGGGCGGCATGTGTGAATGGATCATGCAGTTGGATTTCGCGGAGGACGGCACGGCATATGCCAGCCGAGAGCCAGCCCTCTCGACCGATGAAGAGGCGCTGCTGAGGCCAGAGCACGCCTCCGCGTTAGAGCAGACGTGTGACGGCGTCTTACTTGCCGTACGCGGTACCAGAGGTGCCAGAGACGACACACGGTCGTCCGAAGATCCGCTACACCTAACATTGTAGCTGCGGTCGCACTGATGGTGAATGCGTTATCAAGCACCATAAGGAAGGAGCCGCTTGAGGTGCCAAAGGGTGTCCATCGCGTCGCTCATAGGACACCCTTTGGCGGGTGGCGTGGCTGGCATTCGCGTCGACGCCAGCCCAGCGCCCATGAACGGCATCTGAATCGGCTCGTGGCGATGCTGTTGTGTTTGATTTGTGGAGCGCCCGCGTCGACTGTCTTCGCTCTCCAAGTGCTCGATGTTGAAGACCCCTTCGCGGCCCCACGATTGCGGTTGGAGCACTCAGTGACCATTCGTGGGACACCCCGCGGTGAGCCCGCCTTGACGGCTCCCAGATCCCTACTGGCGGACTCCAGTGCCATTTACGTGCTGGATCCTAGTGTCTTCGGCGTTCACCGGTTCGACCGTCGCGGTAATTGGCTAGGAACGATTGGGGCGGAAGGCGATGGGCCCGGTGAGTTTCGCCGCCCGACAGACATGGGCTGGTCCTCGGACACGCTTTGGATAGCGGACCTTGCGTTGGGGCGGCTGTCTTTCATAAACCGACATAGCGACGCCTTTAGTCGACAGATCCAGTTTCGTATTACTACGGTACGAAGCATCACAGTCCCGCGTCGAATGTTGGGGTCCTCAATTCTAAGTGTTCCGCAGTTTCTCGGGGATGAGGCTGCAGACGCGGACTCGGTTCCCTTCCTCCTGATGAACGAAGAGGGAAGCGTCCACGATACGCTTGGGTGGCGAGCGGTCGGTCGTCGGACCGTGAGTGTGCCGGTCGGTACGAACTCCGAGCGCCAAGGTAGCTTTGGAACACTCACGCTGAGCCATCCATTCGACGTTAGGAGCCTAACGGCCCTTGATCCACGAAGTCGCTGGCTCTACGTTGGAACATGGCGCTCGGACCGTGTAGGAGAAGACTACTTTGAGTTAGCACAGATTTCCCCGGTGGCCGATACTGTCATCGCTGTTCGATTGCCATTCCCGCGCAACCCGGTGCGTCCGGAGGATGTCGAGTCCTATGCGCGGAGCATGCACGAAGTACTCTCTGAAGCCGTCCGTGCACACGTGTCTGCGGAGGAGTTGGCGGAGGAACTGTCTCGCCGGATCCGAGATCCACGACAATCAACTGTAGACGCAATGATGGCGGGCGAGGATCAGGTGATCTGGTTTCGCAGGACGATTCTGGCGGAAGAAGAACGTCGCGAGCGCCGCTGGGCTGCGTATCGTTTCAAGGAGGGGTTCGTTGGAGTAGCCGTCCTACCGAAAGGTCACGATCTGTTGGCGGTAACTCGGGAGTTGCTGTGGACCACCAGCCGTGACGGCTTCGGGTTGCCGACAATCATGGGATGGAGAGTGTCATGGCCAGAACCGGTCGCACGATGATGGGTCGAGTGCGGCCCATTGAACAGGGACGATTGGTCGGCGGGATTCTCGCGGCTCTTGTACTTGGAGTGAGCGTCCCGGAGCTAGCGGGTCAGGATCCGACTTGCGAAGGGCGCGGGATGTTGCAGATCGCGGTCGTGGACGATTCCGGCGTGATTCCGATTCCGAACGCGACGGTGATCGTTCAGTGGACGGACGCGGATCGCGCGAGGCGGCCTGTTCGTCAGGAAGTCGGACCCGCTGGAGACCTGGTTCTCTGTGCTCCGCGCGACGCCCGGCAGGCCACCGTCTGGGCCGAGTTCGGGGATGCCTCCAGTCAGGAGGCAGTGGTCGGGATCGTGCCGGAAGCGACAAGTGAAGTTGAACTCAGGCTACTCGTGGCGTCGGCGACGACGGGACGATTGATCGGCAACGTGCGAGATGCCCGCACGGAGAGGCCTGTCGTAGCGGCCACAGTCTCCGTTTTGGGCGGTACGGCGACGGAGACCAACCGGCGGGGGAGCTTTGTACTGAGCGGGGTTCCCGTCGGGGTCCACGAACTCGCGGTCCGGCACCTCGGGTATGCTCCTCTCTCTCACGTAGTGTCGGTCTCGCGCGGCATCACCACGGAGGTCGACATCGGCATGGTCCCGGATCCAGTGGAGATGGAGCCCATCGTGGCGACCGCGACGCGTCCGCGCCGACTGGAGGTCGGCGGGTTCTACGAGCGCAAGTACTGGGGTGAACTGGTGGGCGGGGGCACGTTCTTCACTGCCGCCGACATCGAGCGACGCGGGGCCGTGCTCATCTCGCAAATGATTGCCGACGAGCCGGGGATTCGACTCGGTAACTGCCGCCTTCGGCGAAGCAGCTGCATGCTGGTGAACACACGAGTGGCGTCAGAGTTCTCGCCCGACGGCTGCCCGCTGAGCTTCTATCTCGACAACACGCTGGTAAGAGGTCTCGGTGGACGGGACGGACAGACGATCGACGATCTGGTGAGACCGCATGAGATCGCGGGAGTCGAGATATACCGGAATGCCGCCTCTCTCCCCGGAGAGTTCGGCGGATCCGACTCCCAGTGCGGCATCGTCGCGATCTGGACCAAATAAGGCGCCGGCTGGCGCTTCGAGACCTGATCGTTGTCTAGCGATCCCCGTGACTAGAGGTCGTATCTCAGGCTGAGGGTCACGGTGAAGGCGCTCGTGTCGCGCGTTTCCACGGTGTACAGGATGCGGGAGCCGCGGCCCACGGTGGAGTCGTGGCTGCGGAGTTGATCCCACTCGCGAGGTTCGCTCTCGAACGGGCCGAGCGCCTTCGCGTAGCGTATCCGCGTCCCGATCGTGAACCGGTCGGCGACGCGGTAGTCCACCCCCGCCAGCGCCTGGGCGCCGAGCATGGTGTCGTGGAGCACCGCCGAGCCCAGCGTCGTGGTCCCGGCCAGCTTCGCGCGGAGCACCGGGTCCTCGAACGTGGCGATCCGCGCCGGATCGTTGTTTCGCTTCCACAGGCTGAGATAGTCGACGGCCATGCGCTGCACGCCCGCGCCAACCCCGACGTACGGCGTGAGCCGCGCACCGCCCGTGGCGAGATCGACGGCGAGGTTCGCGAACACGCCGTGTACGCTCACGTCGCCGGCCCCGCCGATCGCCCTCTCAAGCTCCTGGTCGGCCTTCTGGGCGGTCACCACGTCGCCGATCTCCGTCGGCGCATAGTCGTGATATGGCGCGGCGCGGTACCGGTACTCGGCCTCGACCCGGAATCTGCCGAACCGGTATCCGGCCGCGATTCCCGTCGCGACGCCCCTCGTGCGGCCGGATTCGTTCGCCCACTCGGTCGGTGGCGGCGGCGTGTCGCACTCCGATCCCGTCTCCACCCCGTCGGGATTGATGAGCAGGTCGCAGCGCGTGCCCCAGTCATTGTCCGTGCCCACGAGCCGCATGGCCGGAGCAAGCGTGAACCCCAGCTCCGACCCGACGTACGGCTGCGCAGTCACCTCGCCGGCCGCCAACGCGAGCGCCAGCGCAACGATGGCTCCTCTCATCCGTCGCCGCCGTCCGCGTCCCCGGAACCCACCGCCCGCTGGAGGACCTCCTGGATGTCGAGGCCCAGCACCGACGCGAGTCCCTCCATCGTCCCGTAGGCGCCGCGCACCCTCTGGTTGAGCGCGTTGGACACGCCCTCTCCCTGGCCGCCGTCCATGACGACGACGCGGTCGATGTCCACGCCTTCCACCGCACCGACGGCGATCTCGAGCAGTTCGGGGAGCTTCTCGGCCATGAAAACGGCGAACGCGGCCTCGCCTCCGGTCTGGACCTCGGCATAAAGCCGCTTCAGGACCTCGACCTGGGCCTTTCCGCGCTCGAGGATCGGGGCCGCCTCGGCCTCCGCCCGGGCGAACGCGGCCATCTTCTCGGCCTTGGCGGGCTCGATCACGTCCGCCCGCAGGCGCTGCTCCTCGCGCTCCACGCGCTTCATCTCGAGAACCTTCTCCGCCTCGACCTCGGCCTCCTGCGCCTTCACGCGCGCGATCTTCTCGGCCGTGTCGCCCTCGCGGTGCAGTTCGGCCTTGCGCACCCGCAACTCGTTCTGGGCCTCGGCGATCTTGATCGAAGCCGCGGCCTCCCGCACTTCGGCGCGCCGCCTCGCCTCCGCCTGAGCCTCTCGCGTGTCGGCCTCCGCCTGCGCCTCGGCGATCTCCGCCTGCCGGATCGCCTCGGCCGACTTCTCCCGCCCGATCGCGTCGAGGTAGCCGCGCTCGTCGCTCACGTTCTGGATCTTGAGCACGTCGAGGTGGAAGCCGAGCGACGCCAGGTCCTCACCCGCATCCTCCGCCAGCGCCTTGGCGAAGCCCAGCCGGTCCTCGTTGACGGCTTCCGGCGTCAGCGTGGCGAGCACGCCCCGCAGGTTCCCCGTGAGCGTGTCCTGGGCGAGTTCCCGAACTTCCTCCTCCGTTTTCCCCAGCAGGCGCTCGACCGAGTTGTTGAACACCCATTCGGGCTCCGAGGCGATCTTCACGTTGGCGATCGCCTCCACGCTGAGCGGGATGTTCCCCTTCGAGAAGGCGTTGTTGACGGAGACCTCGATGGGGATGGTCTCGAGGTTCATGTGCTGGACCGTCTCGATGATCGGGATCCGGAGCGTGCGCCCGCCCGAGATGGAGCGGTAGCCGACGGCCTGGCCGTCGGTCAGCATGCGGTTCCGGCCGGTGATCACGGCCGCGCGGTTGGGGGGAACGATCACGATCAGGTTCTTGATCGTGATGATCGCCACGAGTACGACGACGAAGAAGACGCCCGCCATCACCACGGGGGCGGCCAGGACATTCAGAAAGTCTTGCATTTCGACCTCATTCCTCGAGCAGCTTCATGTCTTCGGGATCCATGGGCACGACATCCGCGATGCCGTCCGTCATGCGCACGACGACGACGGACTGTCCGGCGCGCAGCGGCAGGTCGTCCGGGCACGTCGCGTCCATGCGGGCCCGCACCCGGAAGCGGCGCTCGCCGCGCGACACCTTCACCGTACCCGCGCCGTCCGGCGCTATTTCCATCGTGACTTCGCCGGTCAACCCGGCCAGCGAACGCTCGCCGAGCGCGGTGCCGGCGCCCGAGCGCTTGATGTAGCGGAAGGCGGCGCCGATGAACGCCCCGGAGGCGAGTCCCGTGACGCCCGCGATGGCGGCCGTGACCGCGGGACTCGTGAACCAGTGAAGGATGGCGCCGGTCGCGCCGAACCCGAACATCGCGTAGACGATCGTCCGCAGCGAGAGAAGTCGCGCCACGTCCGTCGCGCCCCCCGCGTCCAGATCCGCGTCGACATCCACGTCGATGTCCATGCCGTCCAGGAAGTCGCCGAACACGGACAGCGCGAGGAAGCCGCCGCCTACGAGAAGACTGAAGACGTATATCGTGAACATGTGTCGACCTCCTCAGCGCCAGGCGGCGACCGTCTCGGCCACGAAATCCTCGAACACGCGCGGCGCGTGGCCCAGCACGTGGCTCATCGTCGCGAAGTCCTCCTCCGTCGCGATGAGCCCGGAGAGAAAATCGGAGAGAAAATACTCCGACATGATCCGCAGGTCCCTCACGAGCCAGTCCGGCAGGCGCCGGGCCGCGCGCGCCTCCCACGCGTCGAGGTCGTCGCCCACGTACTCGATCTCGCGGTCGAGGTGCTCGCTCCAAGTGCGGGCGACGTCCGCGCTCGTCAGGAGTTCGGGTCCGACCACCGGATGCCGAATCCCCTCGTGGCCGTCGTCGAGGAGCGCGTTCACGGTGGCGTCGGCGATGTCGCGGACATCGACGCGGTGCAGTCCCACGCCGCCGAGCGGTGCGGGGTAGACCCCGGCTTCGAGCGACCGTCGCAGCCACAGGTCGTTCTGGAAATAGTGGTTCGGCTCGATCGTGGCCCACGGCACGCCGGAGGCCTCGAGCGCGGCGAGGATATCCATCTTGCTCGCGAAGTGGGGAATGTGGGTCGCCGCGTGCGCGCGGTGCGCGGAATGGAAGACGATCCGCTCGACGCCGGCCTCCGCGGCCGCATCGATGGCCCCGATCCCGAGCCGCGCCTCCCGCGGGTGGAGCGCCGTGAGGAGGTGCATGCGCGACACGCCTTCGAGCGCCGGCGCGAGGGTGTCGGGCCGCTCCAGGTCGCCTTGGGCGAATTCGACCCCCGCCTCCGACCCGCCGGCCCCGTCCGCCGAGCGCGTCAGGCACCGGACCGCTACGCCGCGGGCCACCAGGCCCTCGACGACCCGGCTCCCGACGGTCCCCGTCCCGCCTACGCAAAGCACATCCGCCATCCACGCCTCCTGTCGCCCCGTGGTTCCGTGAGGTTCCGACGATACGTGGCACTTGGAGGGGAGGCGAGTGCCGCCCGGCATAGCCCCGCCGCCCGCCGTGACCCCGCCGCCTGCCTGCCACGAACGAGTTGATAGCCCGTTGATCGCTGGCCGGACTCTGGAGGGTGAATCTCGGAAGGCACGGGACGGAGGGTCCGCCCCGGAGCGTCGCGACGAGCGCGCCAACGATCGTGGCGGCCGCGACCACGCCTCCCGACGACCCGGGAAGGGGAGGGGACGATGAAGAGGACGAAAGCGGGACGCTGGGCACTCCTTGGCTTCAACCTGGTGCTGGCCACGGCCATCCTGGCGCAACCCGGCCAGGCCGCGTCCGCGCGCGGCGGCGACTGCGTGAGCGACTGTGGCCTGGCATGGTCGGATTGCGTCCTGGACGGTGGCTGGGGCTGCAACTACGAGCTCAGCGAGTGCGTGCGGGAATGCGCTCTTTCCATGTGGGGTCCTTCAGATCGCGATCCCTTTCGATGGTGATCACATGAGGCTGAATACGACGGGGGGCCGCGCGCGGCCCCGGTACTGGACGACATTCGCGGCCGCGATGGTGGCTGCCGCATGTCTGGAACGGGACGACCGTACCGACACGATCGGTTCGGCGGAACCGGGAGCGGACTTCGGAGCGGACCCCGCGCATCTTCGCGCGGGGCCGCCCCGCCTGCGGCTCGGAAGCGCGTCCGGGGATGGGCAGACGGACTTCCACGACATCGCCGGCGTCGTCGTGGACCGGCCGTCCGGTGTGCTGGTCGTCGCGAACCGGGGCGATGCCACGCTGCGCACGTTCACGCTCGATGGGGCGTGGCGCGACACCCGCGGCGGCGTGGGCGGCGGTCCGCGTGAGCTCGGGGAACTGGCGGCGCTCTTCGGATACCGCGGCGATTCCGTGGTGGTATACGACGAGGCGGGGGGACGCGCGTCCGTCTGGCCGTACACCGGCGGAGGCGTGCGGCGCGTCGGGATCCCGATCCCTCCCGGGGACACCCTGCAATCCCCGCGATTGCAGGGCGCCATGGATGACGGCCGCCTGGCGTGGGCGGTGCCGAGGCCCGACCGGCGGGTCGACGAAATGGGCGAGTCTCATCCCCTGCAGGTCGTCGTCTTCCTGACGTCGGCCGATGGGACGGGGTTCGACCCCATCGCCGAGACCACGGGGACCCGCGTCTTCCGCTACCCCGGAGACTCATTCATTTCGGGCCAGATTCCGTTCTCGCCTCAGCCGTTCGTGCTGCCGCTCGATTCGGTCCTTCTCTTCGGGTCCACGGCACGCCCGCGCGCGGAGCGGGTGACGGGTGGCGGCCTACCGCTGGCTCCGATCGAGTTCGCCCTCCCATCGGTTCCCGTGACGGCGGAGGACCGGGAGATGGCGCTCGCTCCCATGCGCGCCGAGATGAACCGCCTCCTGCCGACCCACATGCGGACCCGGATCGCGGCCACGCTCGATGTATGGGCGTTTCCCGACTCCCTCCCGCCTCTGGGAAACGTGATTGCGGGTGCCGACGGACGCGTCTGGGTGACGGGTTACCGGCCGCGAATCGATGCCGCGCGCGGCGAGGACGACGTTTCGGTCTGGAGCGTGTACGCCGGGCCGGGAAGCCCCGCCGTGAACGTCGAGTTCCCCGGTGGATTCGATTTACTGTGGGCCGACGAAACGGAGGCGGTCGGGGTGGTGCGGGATGAACTCGATGTCGAATACGTCCTGATCGTCCCGCTGCCCGCGGGCGCGAGGACGCCGGGGAGATGAAGCGGATCGGGATCCAGGACATCGGTCTCGCCGTGTGCCTCGTCCTCCTCGCGGTGATCGCCTTCCGTCCGTCGGGGGTGGTCGGCGGCCGTCTGCGGGAGTGGAAGGACGAGCGGCAGGTGCTCGCGCGCTACCGGGAGGAGTGGAGGGAGGCCGCCGCGAATCGAAGAAGTGTGCTCGGCGGCGGCGATGCCCCGCAGACGATCTTCGAGTTCAGCGACTACCGGTGCCCCTTCTGCCGCTCGTCTCACGAGACCGTGAACGGGTGGGTGGCGTCGGGCGAGGCCAGGGTCGTGCTCGTTCACGTGCCCCTTTCGGACCGTTCGGCCCAGGCGGCGCGCGCGGCGATCTGCGCGGAGAAGCAGGGAGCGTTCGTGCGCATGCACGACCACCTGATGACGAACGAAGACTGGGAGACCGGAGACGTGGACTGGGAGTCGGTCGCGGTCGCGGCGGACGTTCCCGCGGGAACGCTTCTGGTCCGCTGCCTGAACGCGGCCGCAACGACCGAGCGCCTCGCCCGGGACGCCGCGCTCGCCGACCGCTGGCGGATCACCGCGACCCCGACCTTCGTGTCGGAACACGCCCGAATCGTCGGCGCCGCGTCGGAGGCCGACCTGACGAAGCTGCTCCGCCGGTGAGCACCCGTCCGCGGCTGCCGGATGGATCGGGCGGAAGTGGTTCCGCCCCGGCTTACTCGGAAGGTCCTTAGGAAGCGGCGATGCGGGTCAGGGCGTCGCTCAGGTCGGCCATGTAGCGGTCCACGTCCGCCTCGGCGATCGGGGGGCCGTGGATCGGGGCGATCCAGGCCGGGGGGTGCCGCTCCAGCATCGCGTGCAGCGCGTCCATGACCCGGTTCGGGTCCGCATAGCGCAGCCAGGGCAGCGTCTGGGCGTGGAACTCGTGTACGCCCTCCGCGCGTCCGTCCTCCGGGATCCGGCCCCAGTCGATGTCGCAGGCGCCGGGGGCGTGGAGCGTGCCGAAGCCGTCCGCCACGAACAGGATGCGAGAGGTTTCGTCGTAGACCCACGTCGTGTGATTCCGGTCGGCGAGCGGGGGATCGAGCACCACGAACCGCCGGCCGAGGACGTCGGTGACGTCACCGATCTTCGTGCGGCGCGCGTACGGGAGGCCCTGGAGGTCCGCGTCCCCGCAGGAGGCGACGATCTCGAAGTCGCCCCAGTCGCGGCGAAAGGCGGGAATGTTGCCGGAGTGCGGATAGTCGGAGTGGGAGAGGACGATGGCGCCGATGCCGCGTCCGGCGGTGGCGTCGCTGATCCGGTCCGAGAGGCGCTGCCGGTGGTGGAAGGAGCCGGAGTCCATGAGGATCGCCCCCTCCGGGGCCTCGACGAGGTAGACGGAGACGTGGATGTGGCCGTCGGTCTCCGGGAAGCACTCGTGCACCCAGGAGACTCCGCCGCCGAGAGTGATCGCGCTCACAGGACGCCCCCGCGCCCGCTCGCGGCCACCCGCCGCACGACCTCGTTCATGCGCTCGTAGTACGGGGCCGCGTCCGCTCCCGGGATCGGGAGTCCGTGCGCCGGCGCGAGCCCGTAGCCGGCGAACTGGACTGCGAGCGCGTCCGTCGCCGCCGTCACCTTTTCCGGCACCACGTACTGGAACCAGAACATCACCCGGCTGTGGAACTCCTCGAGGCGCCCCACGTCCACCACCGTGTCGATCTCGTCCGTGCGTCGCAGGCTCTCGCCGCTCTGGTGCGGAAACCCCATCCAGTCGACGGTGAAGAGCGTGCGGGTCGTCTCCTCGCTCATCCACGTGTGGATCGCGGCGTCGAGGAAGGTCGCCTCCGGGAAGCGGACCCGGAGCCCGCCGAGATCGATCTCATCCTCGGGCCCCACCTTCATCGCGTCGTCGAGGTGGTACAGCGCGTGCGTCTCCCCGGTCGCCGGCGCCACGAGGCGGCAGTCCGGATAGCGCCGCAGCACCTGCATCGTATTCCCCGCGTGGGGCACGTCCGGATGCGAGAGGGCGAGGTAGTCGAGCGGCCGCCCTTCGAGCAGTTCCTCGAGCGCCGGGAGAAGGATGTGGCCCGAGGCCGGAGAGAGGGTGTCCCAGAGCAGCGTCCTCTCGCCCGTCAGCAGGTACGCGTTCTGCGGGACGTAAAGCTCGTTCCCGGCCCTGTACCAGTCCGCGCCGCTCTCCAGCACCGAGCGCGCGATCCCGGCCCGGTGCCCGCCGCACTCCTGGATCCAGTGGATCCCCGGCCACACGTCGCGCCGCCAGCCGCGGCCCGTCGCCACGGTCATCCTCTCACCTGCGGGCTCGCTCATGCGGGGCAGTCTACCGAACGCCCGCCCGCCGCCACCAGCCCGGAAGTCCGCGCCCGCCGACCCTACCCCAGCCGGAAGTTCAGCGCCGCCGCCACCTCCGCCTGTCGTTCGTCGAGGGTGATGAACGAGACATCCGAAGGCCTCTGCGCCACGTGCAGGGCGCACGCCACGTGCCAGAGATCCGCGCCACGCAAGTAGCCGGCTCGGAGGGCGGTCCGCATCTCTCGCGACAGAGGCCGGTTTGGCTGAACCCAGCTGAATCCGGAGACCAGATCCTCCGGGAAGGGCTGTTCCTCTCTGGCGCAGACGGATCGGAGTTCCGCTTCCAGGAGATTGGATGACATCAGATCCCGGAACCCCCGCAATCGGCGGACGATCTCGTCCGCGCCCGCCTCGACGAAAGCGACCGAGACGATCGCGGACGTGTCCACGTAGGCGGCGCTCACTCTCCTCGGTCGGCCAGAAAGCGTTCCAGGGCGCCTGGCACCGGCGTTCCGAGCTCGATCGGCTTCCGATGCTTCGGGCGAGGCGTGAGAATCCCTCGCCGCTCCAGATCCGCCAGCCGCTCCTCGAGATCCGTGCTCTCGCGCCGAAGCGGACGGAGCTCGGCCACCGGGTCTCCCCGGTAGGATATGGTCACGGTTCGTCCCTCCCTCACATGGCGTAACACTTCGGAGAAACGGGCCTTCGCCTCATAGGTCGAGTAGAGCAGTTCCATCGACACAGCATAACTAGTCAGACCAGTCATATCAATGCCCTCCGGCCTCCCCGTGGCCTGTCCCGGACGAAGGTCTCACATTCCCTCCCATGAATGCCCGAGGATGGCCCGCTCCATCATCCGGACGTCAACGCGCGGCGGCCGCGGCGGCCCTGGCCGTGATGTCGTTGGCCGTGGTCGGGTGTTCGCCGTCGGGGGAGGAGGCGGCGTTTCCGAGCCGGGCCATCGAGATCGTGTCGTGGGCGACGCCGGGCGGACCCACGGACCTGCTCTCGCGGGCCCTGGCCGAGGCCGCGCCGCCGCACTTCGACGGCCGGCGCGTCACCGTCATGACCAGGCAGGGCGGAGCGGGGGCCGCCGGCATGCAGTACCTGCAGGGACGTGCGGGCGACCCCCACGTGCTCGGCGTCTTCACGGCGAGCGGCACCGTGAACATGGCGACGGGGCGGATTCCGTTCTCTCCCGGGGATTTCACCCCCATCCTCCGCATCCAGATCGACCCCTTCCTGATCGCGGTGCGGGACGACAGTCCCTTCCACACGCTCGGCGACCTGTTCGAAGCCGCGCACGCGCGGCCGGGCGAGGTCTCGGTGTCGGGGTTCGGGGCGGCGTCGGCCCACTTCCTCGGCTTCGCCCGCCTGAGGGCGGCGGCGGGAGACCCGGACGTGCGCTGGATCGCGTACGAGGGGTCGGCCGACGCCGTGGTGGCGGCGCTCGGCGGGCACACGGACGCCGCGCACACGAACTACAACATCGTGCGCGAGCACCTGAGGGCGGGGACGATGCGGGTGCTGGGGGTGGCGCTTCCCGTCGAGGCGCTCCCGGACACGCCGAGCTACGCGGAGCAGGGATACGACCTGGCTCCGGTCCACTGGCGCGGGGTCGTGGGACCGCCGGGGCTGGATCCGGCGCTACGCGCGGACCTGCGCGCGCGGCTGATGGCCGCGATCGAGGACCCGGGGTTCCGCGAATACATGGAGCGGGCCGCGCTGGAATACGCGACGATGGCGGACGCGGACGCGTTCGGCGCCTGGATGGCCGAGGAGGTGGCGACGAGCCGGGACATGCTGCGGCGGCTGGGCATCCTGGATGAGTAGTTCCTCCGCGGGCGGGGACATGCGATTGCGCCTGCTCGCGGAGGCCGGGGTCCTCGCCGTCGTGGCGGCGGGGGTGCTGCTGGACTCGCGCTCCTACCCGGGATCGCTGGCCGAGGGGGCGCCGGGTCCGGCCTTCTTCCCCCGGCTGCTCGCCGTGCTGCTCATGGGCTGCGCGGCCTGGCTCGCGATCCGGGCCGCGCGCCGGCCGCCGGAATCGGACGCGGGACGTTCCCGCGGGAACGCGAAGACCGGCTCGGGAGCCGGCCGCGGCGCCCGCCTGGGGCTGGGAGCGGCGTGGATCGCCGTCTTCCTCCTCGCCTGGCCGCGGCTCGGGACCCTCGTGTCGGTTCCGCTCCTCGTCGCCGGACTGATGTGGCTGACGGGCGAGCGCTCGCGGCTCGCGCTCATCGCCGTGCCGCTCGCCTTCGCCGCCTTCATCTATCTCGTGTTCATGGTGGCGCTCGGCGTGCCGCTCCCGTCCGGCTTCTGACCCGCCCGTGTCCGCGTTCCTCGACGGCCTGCTGACGGCGCTCCAGCCGGGGAACCTCGCGGCGCTCCTCGCGGGGAGCCTCCTCGGCGTGTTCGCGGGCGCGATGCCGGGGCTGAGTTCGACGGTGGGACTCGCGCTCGTCCTTCCGGTCACCTTCGCCCTCGACCCGACGCCGGCGCTCCTCATGATGGTCTCGATCTACATGGCGGCGGAGTACGGCGGTTCGATCACCGCGATCGCGATCGGCGTGCCGGGGAGTTCGCCCGCCCTCGCCACGACCTTCGACGGCTACGCCATGACGCGGCGGGGCGAGGCGGGACGCGCCCTCGGGATCTCCCTCTTCTCCAGCATGAGCGGCGGGCTCCTCGGGACCGTCCTCCTCGTCCTGGCGCTGGGGCCGCTCTCGCGGGCGGCGATCGCCTTCGGGCCGGCGGAGTACTTCGGACTCGGCGTGTTCGGGCTCTCCATCGTCGCGAACCTCGTGGGAAAGGACCCGTTCAAGGGGATCGTGAGCGCGCTCCTCGGACTCCTCTTCTTCGTCGTCGGGCTCGACGTGCTCACGGGGGCCCCGCGGCTCACGTTCGGCACGAACGCGCTCATGGACGGTCTCGGGCTCGTCCCGATGCTGATCGGCTTCTTCGCGATCGCGGAGGCGCTGGCGGCGGTGACCGGCCGCCGCAGGTCGACGCCCCCCGGAGACGGCATCGCCGGCGCCCTCCCGAAGGCGCGCGAACTGTTCGGCCTGTGGCGCACCATTCTGCGCGGATCCGCCATCGGGGGCCTGATCGGAGCCATCCCCGGGGCCGGCGCGACGATCGCCTCCATCGTGGCGTGGAACGAGGAACGGCGCGTCTCGAAGACGCCGGAGCGGTTCGGGACGGGCCTGCCGGCCGGCATCGCGGCGCCGGAAGCGGCGAACAACTCCTGCGTGGGGGCGGCGATGATCCCGCTCCTCGCGCTCGGGATCCCCGGTTCCGCCAGCGCCGCGGTCCTCCTCGGCGGCCTCACCGTGCAGGGCGTGGCGCCCGGTCCGCTGCTCATGACCGAGCGCGCCGAACTCGTCTACGCGCTGTACGCGGGATTCGTGGTGGCGGTGCTTCTCATGCTGGCCGTCGGGCGGCTCGGGATCCCCCTCTGGACGCGGGTGGTCCGGCTGCGGCCATCGATCCTGATGCCGCTGGTCGTGGCGATCTCGCTCGTGGGCACGTTCTCCCTCCGCGGCAACGCGGCGGATGCCTGGGCCGCCCTCTTCTTCGGGCTCGTCGGCTTCGCTATGCTGCGAGGCGGTTACCCGCTGGCGCCGGCGGTGCTCGGCCTCATCCTCGGTCCCATGATCGAGACGAACTACCGGCGGGCCCTGAGCCTGTCCTCGGGGTCGCACTCGATCTTCCTCGAGAGCCCGATCAGCCTGGTGCTGGTCCTGCTCGCGGTGGTGAGTTTCGCGGCCCCGGCGATCCGCGGCCGCCTGATATCCGGGAGGACCAGAGCGCCCGAACCCGGACCCGACGCACACGACGGGCCCGACACACGCGACGAACCCGGCACACACGACCACGAACCCCAACAAGAGGAACACGAGTGAGCGCGACGCGTGCGGTCATCGACTTCATACTCGAGACGACGATGGACGACTTTCCGAAGCGGCTGCTGTCCGAGGGACGGCGCTGCGTCACCGACGGGACGGGCGTGATCCTCGCCGGGTCGACGGACGCCTGTTCCCGCATCGTCCAGGAGCAGATCGCGGTGCAGGGCGGGAACGCGCAGGCGACGATCATCGGCCCGCCGGACGCGCGCGCCCCGGCGTCGCTCGCGGCGCGCGCCAACGGAACGGCGGGCCACGCGATGGACTTCGACGACACGCAGCTCTCGAACGCGCCCGACCGCATCTTCGGGCTCCTCACGCACCCGACCGTCGCGCCCCTCTCGGCGGGGTACGCGGTGGCGGAGCGGGAAGGGGCCACGGGGGCCGAGTTCCTCGAGGCCTTCCTCGTCGGGTTCGAGGTGGAGTGCAAGATCGCCGAGGCGATCGACCCGCGGCACTACATGGAGGGCTTCCACTCGACGGCGACGATCGGCACGCTCGGCGCCTGCGCCACGGCCGCGAAACTCGCCGGCCTGCAGGCGGACGACCTCGCGATGGCGCTCGGGATCGCCGCCAGCCTCTCGTCGGGGATCCGGCTCGGGTTCGGCACGATGACGAAGCCGCTCCACGCGGGCCGGGCGGCGGAAAACGGCATCCTGGCGGTCGACCTCGCCGCCCGCGGCTTCACCGCGGGGCACGACGCGCTGGAGGCGCCGTGGGGCTTCTTCCGCGTCTTCGGCGGCGGCTTCGAGCCCGAGCGGCTGGTCGGCGCCCTCGGCTCCCCCTACACGCTGCTCGACCCCGGCGTCTCCGTGAAACCGTTCCCCTCCGGGAGCCTCGGCCACCCCAGCATGGCCGCCATGCTCGAACTCGTCACCGAGCACGATCTCGCGCCGGACGATGTCGCGCAGATCACGTTCCGCGCCGGGCACAACATCCTGAACCCCCTGCGGTATCCGGTGCCGAGGAACGAACTCGAGGCGAAGTTCTGCATCCCCTTCGTCCTCTCGAGCATCGTCCTGCGGCGGCGGGCCGGGATCCGCGAGTTCCACGACGACTTCGTGCTCTCCGACGAGGCGGCGGACATGATGCGCCGCGTGACCGTCCGGTTCGACGAAGAGATCGACGCCCGCGGGTACGACCGCATGCGGAGCGCGATCGACGTGCGGCTCCGCGACGGGACCGAGCTTCACACGGAGGCGGACACGTATCCGGGCGGGCCGGAGCGGCCGCTCACCCGGGACGAACTGCATGACAAGTTCCGCGACTGCGCGAGCCTCGTGATGGACGACGCGCAGATCGACGGCGCGCTGGACCGGCTCGAGCGCGTGGACGAACTCGCGCACATCGACGACCTCGTGGACGCCCTCTCCACGGCCCCGGCGGGAGTCCCGGCGTGAGGCGCGCCGCCGGTGCCCTTGCCCTGCTCGGGACGCTGTGGCTCGCGGCCTGCGGCGATGCGACCCGCTCCGACGAGGCGACTCGAGCGGCCCTGGACGCGGCGGCCGACGCGGCGGGGCGCGGACCCTACGACGCTCTCCAGGTCGAGACGGATCTCATGGTGGAGATGCGCGACGGCATCCGCCTCGCGACCGACGTCTACCGCCCCTCCCGCGAGTACGAGCCCGTCGACGGGCCGTTTCCCGTCCTCCTGCACCGGACCCCGTACGACAAGACCTCGCGCGGGCTCGTGGACCAGGCGCGCTGGTTCGCGACGCACGGCTACGTCGTCGTGCTGCAGGACACGCGCGGGCTCTACGCCTCCGAGGGCACCTTCCAGAAGTACCACGAGTTCGACGCGCCCGACGGCTACGACACCATCGAGTGGATCACGGGGCTCGACTACGCGGAGCCCTCGGTCGGCATGTGGGGCACCTCCTACGGCGCGCACACGCAGGCGGACGCCGCCAAGCTGGACCCGCCCGGGCTCAGGACGCTCGTGCTCACGATGGGAGGACTCTCCGACGCCTGGACGCAC
Source organism: Candidatus Palauibacter irciniicola (assembly GCF_965208695.1). Lineage (GTDB taxonomy): Bacteria > Gemmatimonadota > Gemmatimonadetes > Palauibacterales > Palauibacteraceae > Palauibacter > Palauibacter irciniicola. Next base: position 1,978,765 of record NZ_OZ242352.1, on the reverse strand, counting down.
AAGGTCCGCAACCACGGCGCGCTCGAACTCGGCCAGCAACTCGGCTGGGCCCACCTGCAGCTCGCGGCGGTCGCGGACGACCCGGAGATCCGCCTCCGCCTCGCCGAGGAGCCGCCGTCGGACTGGTTCCCGGACACGCCCTTCCAGAAGGGAGAGAACCCGCTCTCCGCCGCGCCGAATTTTGAGGACTACTACCTCACCATGCAGAACCACGGCGACTATGATGACTATTTCCGTGGGATCGGCCGCAACTGGGTCGAGTACTATGACGAGACGTCGGACATCCCGATGCTGCACGTCGGCGGCTGGTACGACTCCTACGCCCCGGGCACGATCCAGAGCTTCGTCGAACTCTCGCGGCGGAAGTCGGCGCCCATGACGCTCCTCATGGGTCCGTGGACGCACGGCGGGAACAGCCGCTCCCACGCCGGCGACATCGAGTTCGGGGCCGAGGCCGCGGTCGAGGACTTCTCGCGCGAGTTTCACCTGCGCTGGTTCGACCGGCACCTCCGGGGGCAGCGCGCGAACGACCTGTTCGAGAGCGACGAGAGGCTGGCGGGCGAGGCCGCCGGCCCGGTCACGATCTTCGTCATGGGGGGCGGCGACGGTCGCCGGGACGAGAACGGACGCCTCTTCCACGGCGGCGAGTGGCGCACCGCGCAGACCTGGCCGCTGGAGGACACCGAAGCGACGCCCTTCCACCTCCGCGCGGGCGGCGGGCTCACCCGCGAGCCGCCGAGCGGCGACGAGGGATCGACCGCCTACACCTACGATCCCGCGCGCCCGGTCCCCACGATCGGCGGGGCCTTCTCCGGCGCGCTGAAGCGGGGCGGCTACGACCAGCGCGAGCGCACCTTCCGCTCGCTGCAGGGCGGCTCCGAGAACGGCTTCTTCGCCTCGGAGGTCGACGGCCGCCGCACCGCCGACCGGCCCGACGTGCTCGTGTTCGAGACGGAGCCCCTGGCCGAGGACCTGGAGGTCATCGGACCGGTCACGGTCACGTTGTGGATCTCATCCAGCGCTCCGGACACCGACTTTACCGCCAAGCTCGTCGACGTCTATCCCCCGAACGACGACTATCCGGACGGGTTCGACCTCAATATCACGGACGGCATTCTCCGCGCCCGCTACCGGGATTCCCGCGAACGGGAGACGCTGATGACGCCCGGAGAGGTCTACGAGATGGAGATTCGACTCTTCCCCACGGCCAATCGGTTCCGGGCCGGCCATCGCATCCGGCTCGAGATCTCGAGTTCCAACTATCCCCGCTTCGACGTGAACCCCAATACGGGCGAACCGCTCGGGCGCCACACGCGCATGGTCCCGGCCGAGAACACGATTCATCACGCCGCCGACCGCCCGTCGGCGATCCACCTCCCGCTCCAAAGGAGATAGACCGTGCAAGACGTCAACTGGCTCGCCATCCTGGTCGCCGGAGTCGTTCCGATGGTCGTCGGCTTCCTGTGGTACGGCCCGATCTTCGGCAAGCGGTGGCTCTCGCTCATGGAGACCACCGCGGAGGAGATCCAGAAGGACTTCAACCCGGTGAAGACGCACGGGGTGAGCTTCGTCCTCTCGCTCGTCACCGCCTACATCCTGGCGCAGCTCATCGCCGTGATGGGCGGCTCCGGCGCCATGATCGGGGTCCACGTCGGGCTGCTGGTCACGGTCGGCTTCGTCCTCAACGTCGGACACCAGGGCGTGGCCTACGAGAACCGCAAGCCCGGGATCTTCTTCCTCAGCCTCGGCTACAACGCCGTCGCCCTCATCGGGCAGGCGGTCGTGATCGCCGTCTGGCCCTGACCCGGGACGGATCTACGTCGGGTCGTCCCCGGACGCCCCGGACGATCTGGATGACTTTCGGGGTTTGAGGAAGAAGCGGTAGATGAGATAGCCGGCGACGCCGAGCACGAGGACGGTCGGGATCCAGCCCAGGAAATTGAAGATCGTGCCCGCGACGACGGCGGCCGCGATCCCCTCGATGCGGCCGACGATCCGGTGTCGCCGGCGGGCCTTGTCCAGTTCCTGCCGGGAGTAGCGTTCCGGCAGGAGATCCGGGTCCATGTCCTTCATCGGGGCATCCCTCATCAGGCATCCGTCCGGTCCGGCGCTGGAAGACCTACGATGGCGGGCCGCGGACCGTTTCCGCCACCGCCGCCACCGAGCCCTCTCCCGCGTGCGGGGGATTCGGTAGGTTCAGGCCGTTCGACATTCCAACGGAGATTTCGAAATGCGCGTTTCGACACCACGCTCCCCGGGCCCCCGAGTGCAGTCCGCCGGTCTCCTCTCCGCCGGTCTCCTGCTCGTCCTGTCCGCGGCTCCCGGTCCGTCGCAGGCGGCGGCTCAGTCGGCCATGCCACCGGACGGCGGGTTCGCGGACGCCCAGCGGACGGATGGGGCGATGCCCGTCATCCTCCCGCTGCGCGAGCGGGCCGCCGTCATCGACCGCTGGCTGGAAGGCCGGCTCGAGACGGTCGCGCCCGAGATCATGCGGCGCGAGGGCGTCGACCTCTGGATCGTCGCGGCCCGCGAATACAACGAGGATCCGGTCATCGAGACGATGCTGCCCTCCACGTACATGGCGGCCCGCCGGCGCACCGTCCTCATCCTCCACGACCGGGGACCGGGGCAGCCGCTGGAACGGCTCGCGGTGGCCCGGTACGACATCGGTCCCTTCCCGCGCGCGTGGGACCCGGACAGCGAACCGGACCAGTGGGGGCGGGTGGCGGAGGTCATCGCCGAGCGCGACCCGCAGCGCATCGCCGTGAACCGCTCGTCGACCTTCGCGCTCGCGGACGGGCTCACCGGCACGGAGTACGACGCGCTGATGGCCGCGCTCCCGGCGAAGTACCGCGAGCGGGTGGCCGGCACCGAGCGCCTCGCGATCGGCTGGCTGGAGGCGCGGACGCCCGAGGAGATGGAGGTCTATCCCCAGATCGTGCGGATCGCGCACCGGATCATCGCCGAAGGCTTCAGCGCGAAGGTGATTCAGCCCGGCGTGACGACGACCGAGGATGTCGTGTGGTGGTACCGGGAACGGATCCTCGAACTCAAGCTCGCGACCTGGTTTCAGCCCAGCGTCTCCGTGCAGCGCCATGAGAAGGCCGGCGGCGCGAGAGAAGGGGAGGGGGACTTCTCCGCGCCTCCCGACGAGAACGTGATCCGCCCGGGCGACCTGCTGCACGTGGACTTCGGGATCAAGTACCTGCGCCTGAACACCGACACGCAGCAGCATGCCTACGTGCTGAGGCCGGGAGAGGACGCCGCCCCCGCGGGCCTCGTCCACGCGTTCGCCGTCGGGAACCGCCTCCAGGACATCCTCACGGAGAACTTCGCGGCGGGACGTTCGGGGAACGAGATCCTCGCGGGCGCGCTCGCGCAGGCGAAGGCCGAGGGAATCGACGCGACGATCTACACGCACCCCATCGGCTTCCACGGCCACGGCGCCGGGCCCACGATCGGTCTCTGGGACAACCAGGGCGGCGTGCCGGGGCGCGGCGACTATCCGCTCTTCCCCAACACGGCGCACTCGATCGAACTCAACGCGGCCGTCCCGGTCCCGGAATGGGGCGGACAGACGGTGCGCATCATGCTCGAGGAGGATGCGTTCTTCGACGGCGAGCGCACGTGGTACATCGACGGCCGCCAGGTCGATTTCTGGCTCATCCCGCGATGATCCGAAGACTCGCGACGGGGGCGATCCTGGCGCTCGGCGCCCTGGCCGCGGCGACCGGCGACGAACTCGCCGCGCAGATGCCGGACGCGTGGGTCCTCGTCGGACAGGACGCCGACGACTACCGCCTCCGGCTCGACCCCGAGGTGGCCCATTCCGGGGCTTCGAGCATGCGGCTCGAGGCCCGGGGCAACCGGCGCCGCAGCCAGTGGGCCGCGAGCGTGCAGCTCGTCGACGCCACCTCCTACCGCGGCAAGCGGATGCGCCTCCGCGGACACCTCCGGTCCGACGACGTGGATTCCGGCGGCCTCTGGGTGCGGGTGGACGGCATCCTCGAAGGGAAGTACGCCATGCTCGCCCTGGACAACAGCGAGGACCGGCGCGTCGAGGGAACGCAGGATTGGGAAACGCGCGAGATCGTGGTGGACATCCCGCCGGAAGGCGTTACGATCCTCATCGGGGCGATGCTCACGGGCGATGGAGAACTGTGGGTGGACGACCTCTCCTTCGAGGCCGTCGCCGAAGATGTGCCGCTCACGACGGAGCCGGAGGTCGTCATTACGGACCAGCCGTACGCTCGCCCGCCCGGCGTCTTCCCCACACCCACGAACCTGGATTTTGAACGGGAGATGAAGAGCGCGATGGAGAACCTGGAGTCGAACCGATGAGGCGCGCCGCGCTGGGGGCGCTGGCCCTTGCGGCCTTCGCGGCCGGGTGCGGCGGGGGTGAACGCGAGGGAGCGGCCGGGGACGCCGCGCGGACCCCTGAGCCGGCCGAGCGCGCGCCCGCCTCGTACCGTCCTCTCCCCGCGCTCGAGGTGACGCACCTGGACGGCCGGCCGGCGGACCTCGACCAGTTCCGCGGCCGGGTGGTCGTCCTGAACCTGTGGGCGACGTGGTGCATCCCCTGCCGCGACGAGATGCCCGAGTTGCAGCAGATGCACGCGAAGTACGCGGCGGATCCCCTCGAGGTGGTCGGGATCTCCATCGATGAAGGCGACGTGGCGCTCGTCGAGGGATTCCTGGAGGAGTTCGACATCACCTATCCGAACTTCCTCGGCGATGGTCCCGGACTCACGCAGGCGCTCGACCTCTACCCCGGCGTGCCGCACACGCTGCTCGTGGACGCGGAGGGCCTGATTCGGGGGTACTGGGGCGGCCGCTTCCATCCCTTCGAACCGGCAACGACGGCGCTCGTCGAGAGGGTCCTCTCGGAAGCCCAGTAACCCGCCATGGTGAAGGCGCCCCCGCGTGAGACCGGCGAACGACCCGGATGACAGCGCGTTGACGAGCCCGGCCATCCTTGAGATCCGCTCGCTCAGTCACGGGGACTGGGAGGCGGTGCGAACGATCTACGAGGAGGGGATCGCGACGGGGGACGCCACCTTCGAGACGGAAGCGCCCGGCTGGGAGTCGTGGGACGCGAACCATCTCGACGGCTGTCGGCTCGTGGCCGAGCGGGAGGGGCGGGTCGTCGGGTGGGCGGCCCTGGCTCCCGTCTCGGGACGCTGCGTGTACGGCGGCGTGGCGGAGGTGAGCGTCTACGTCGACGCGGCCGCGCGCGGGGGCGGAATCGGCCTCAGGCTCCTGAACGCGCTCGTCGAATCCTCCGAGCGGGCCGGGCTCTGGACCCTGCAGGCGGGAATCTTCCCGGAGAACGTCGCAAGTCTCCGCATCCACGAGCGGGCCGGCTTCCGCCACGTGGGGCGGCGCGAGCGGCTGGGGAGGCTGGACGGGCGGTGGCGGGACGTGCTTCTGCTCGAACGGCGCAGCCCTCTGGTGGGGACCGAAACCGGCTGAGGTCGGTGCGCCCCTTGACGTTTGACGTCCGGCAGGCGATCATTGCGCGCGTTCGGACGGCCCCGCGACGCCGGGTACGGCCGAACTGAGAAGGCAGGATCGCAGGATCGGGGGGGCCTCTCAACAACGGGTCGCCCCTTTTTCTTTGGTTTTCTGCGTGGCGGATGCCACGACCCTGGCGCGGGGGAGACCGCGTCGAACAGGTCAGCGGTCGGCAGCTACGGGTTTCCCGAACTCCGACATGACTAACGAAGGAGTAGGAAATGCGTACGAGAGGTACCGTGAAGTGGTTCAACGACCAGAAGGGCTTCGGGTTCATTACCCCGGAAGAGGGCGGTAAGGACTGCTTCGTACACCACACGGCGATTCAGGCGGATGGTTTTCGCACTCTGAAGGAGGGCGAGGCCGTCGAGTTCGACGTTACGGACGGGACGAAGGGCCCGGCCGCGGAGAACGTGACCCGCGTCGCGTGATTTGCCGACCGCCACCAGGCGAACGGTGACTCAAGAGGGGCCGCCCGGCGACGGGCGGCCCCTTTTTTTCAGCTTATTCGAAGGCGGCTCAGCGTGATCGGGGCGTTGATGCCTCCGATGGTGACGGTGACCGGCCCGCTCTGCGCATCAAGCACGCCTTCAGCTTCGCTGCAGACGATCTGACCTGTGATCCAGATCCCGTTGTCCCCCGCGGTTCCTTCAATCGTGCAGTCCGAAACGAGATCACCGCCGCGAGCCTCCGGGAGGTGGGCCGACCAGCGGAGGAGCACGTCGGGATGGCGATGATCGCCACTCGATATCGGACCCGTTACGGCAAATCCGATGCTGACCGGCATGCTGTAGTTGCCGGTCACGACCCCGGGGGGCTGCTCGCGCAGCTCGAGCGTGAGCCGGCCTGACGGGAGTACGGCGTTCCAGGTACCCGTAATCGATGGTTGGTCCGGATCCACCTGAGTGACGCCATCGCTGTCGTCACCGCACGCGGCCAGACCGAGAAGCACGATGCCGATACACCAGCGTCGACGGGCAATCTCGTACACGGCGTTTCTCCTTTCGCGCATTCGGGCGGTATCAGCGGTCTCAGGGACCGGATTCCGGTCGGTAGACCTGCTGCAGCGTTATCGGTGTTGCGGTCCCCGAGTCCTGGCCCGTTAGAGTTCCGCTCATGGTTCGGCCGCTTATCCGACCCTCGAACCGTCGTGGTTCAGCCCGCTGGCCCTCTGGCCACTCATACGGTCGTTCCAGCGTGAACGAGATATCCGGGTGATCGAACAAACCGAGACTGACGGTGCCCAACGATTCGAACTCCCCGTTCACCATGTCCATCCAATCCCCTGCAAGTCGCTGGGTTTGGGCTTCATAGGCCTCATGTTCCAGACGCACGAAGAAGCCCGAGGTGGGGTCCTCGGCCACGCTCAGCCATAGTCCGGCGGCGCTCGGCGGCGGTATCTCCGGTTCTACCGGCGTCTCCGATCCGCAACCCGCCAGCAACGCACCAATCAGGACAACGTGCCGGAGTTTCATCGGTTCTTTCCCCTCGTCCTCGGTTGGGAACGCTGGATCTCCAACCAAAGACTGGGCGTGCCGGCGTCGGGTCACATCCGGCGATCGGGTGGCGCTGTTCCGATACCGCCGTTTCCGGCTATGATCCGCAGGGTCCGTTGCCGATGCCACCTCATCCATGCCCCAGCCACGGAGAGTGTCAGATGACCGCCCCGCACCGCCGTAGCCGAATCTCCGGTCCGCTGTTCGCCGCCACCGTCCTCCTTGCGGTCGCCGTGCCGGCGGTTGCGCAGGCGGGGGCCGAGTCCGGCCCGCTTCGCATGGAGGACATCTTCGAGGTCGAGATCGCGGGCGACCCGCAGATCTCGCCCGACGGCCGCTGGGTCGTCTACGTCCGCCAGCGCGCCGACATCATGACGGACGGCCGCTTCTCGAACCTCTGGATCGTGGGGTCGGACGGGTCGGGCCATCGACCGCTCACTTCGGGCGACTTCTCGGATAGTTCGCCGCGCTGGTCTCCCGACGGGTCGCGGCTCGCCTTCATCTCGAACCGCAGCGGGAACGCGCAGATTCACGTTCGCTGGATGGACTCCGGGGAGACGTCGGCGATCACGAGCGTGACCGAGCCGCCCCGGTCCTTCGAGTGGTCGCCGGACGGGACGCAGATCGCGTTCGGGAAGCTGGTGCCGAAGCCGGCACCGACGATCGGCGGCATGCCGACGCCGCCGGAGGGCGCCGAGTGGGCCGAGCCCGCGCAGGTCGTCGAGCGGCTGGTGTATCGCTTCGACCAGTTGGGCGATCTTCCGCATGGGTTCGTGCACGTGTTCGTCGTGCCGGCGGAAGGCGGTACGGCCCGCCAGATCACCAGCGGCGACAACCACTGGGCCGGGAACGGGATCGGCGGAACCCACTTTGCGTGGACGCCGGACGGAGGCTCCCTCGTCATGTCACGCGACCCCAGGGGCGGGGACACGGAGAGCGTCTTCGTAGCGGACACGGAGGTGTTCGAGGTCTCCGTCGCCGACGGCACGACCACGCAGCTCACGGATCGCCGGGGCCCGGATGACGGGCCGATCGTCTCACCGGATGGCCGCCACATCGCCTACTTCGGGATGGACGACCGCTTCCAGGGCTACCAGCTCACGCGGCTCTACGTGATGAACCGGGATGGGAGCGATCCGCGTTCGCTTTCCGGCGGACTCGACCGCGAGGTCTACGGGGCCACTTGGGCGCCCGATGGGTCGGGGCTGTACGCGCTCTACGACGACGAGGGGATGACGAAGCTCGCCCTCTTCCGCCTCGACGACGACGGGAGCGGCCACCGGGTGCTGACCGACAACGTCGGCGGGGTCGCCCGCGCCTATGCCGGAGCGACGTACTCCGTGGCCGACGACGGCAGCTTCGCGATGAACTACACGACGCCCGCCGTGATCTCCGAAGTCGCAACAGGTCGCCCCGGAAGCGATGTCCGCGTGCTCACGGGGATCAACGACGACCTGATGGCCAAGCGGGAGATCGGGGAGGTCGAGGAGATCTGGTACGAGTCCTCGCACGACGGACGCCCCATCCACGGCTGGATCATCAAGCCGCCCGGCTTCGACCCTTCGCGCGAGTACCCGCTCATCCTCGAGATCCACGGCGGCCCGTTCTCGAACTACGGCGCGCGCTTCGACCTCGAGAAGCAGCTCATGGCGGCGCAGGGCTACGTCGTCCTGTACACGAACCCGCGCGGCAGCACGAGCTACGGCGAGGAGTTCGGGAACCTGATCCACCACGCCTACCCCGGGGACGACTTCTACGACCTCATGTCCGGCGTCGACGCGGTCATCGACGAAGGGTACGTGGATGAGGAGCAGCTGTACGTCGTGGGCGGGAGCGGAGGCGGCGTCCTCACGGCCTGGCTCGTGGGCCGGACGGACCGCTTCCGCGCCGCGGTGTCGTGGTATCCCGTCATCAACTGGTACAGCTTCGTGCTCACGGCCGACATGGCCGCCTACGGCGTCAACTACTGGTTCCCGGGACTCCCCTGGGACCACGCGGAGCACTACGAGTCGCGCTCGCTCCTGAGCGTGGTCGAGAACGTGACGACGCCGACGCGGATCGTGACGGGCGAGGAGGACTGGCGCACGCCGATGTCCGAATCCGAGCAGTACTTCAAGGCGCTCAAGCTGCTCGGAGTGGAGACATCGCTGGTGCGCTTCCCGGGCGAGCCGCACGGCATCCGCCGCCGCCCGAGCCACCACATCGGAAAGATGCTGTCGACCCTGGAGTGGTTCCGCCGCTACGCCGCGACAACGTCCTGATCAAACGCGGGCGGCGTATGGGCCGTCGGAGGTTTCTGGAACTCTCGCTCCTCGGCTCGAGCCTGTCGCTGCTGCCCAGGCCGCGTGATGGGTCGGCCCAGACCCTGGCGGCCCGACGCGTCATTGTGGTGGGCGCCGGCATGTCCGGGCTGGCGGCCGCCCGCGCTCTGGCCGATGCGGGTGCCGACGTCATCGTCCTCGAAGCGAAGGACCGGCCGGGCGGCCGGATTCACACGGACTTCAGTCTGGGGGCCCCGTTCGAATACGGGGCGGGCTGGGTGCACGGCCCGAGCGACGACAACCCGATCATGGGGCTGGTCGAGGCGGTGAACGGACGGACGTTCGTCACGGACGACGAGAGCCTGGCGGTATTTGACCATTCCGGCATGCGCCTGCCCGAATCTCGAGTCGATGCCATCGACAGAGGGTGGAAAGACGCGCTCGAACGAGCCAGAGGTGCCGCGCGCCCCGGGGATGGCATGAGTCTGCACGATGCGATCCGTGGGGCGGTGCCCGGGGCGCTCGAAGATCCGGGTCTCGTATGGGCGCTGTCGGCCTATACAGAATTCTCGAAGGGAGGGGCGATCGAAGACCTCTCCGCCACCCTGCACGACGCGGATGAGGCGTTTCCGGGAGCGGACGTCGTCCTCACGACGGGGTACGACACCATCCTCGGACCATTGGCCGCGGATCTGGACATTCGGCTTGATACGGCGGTGGAGTCGATCACATATGGCGAGCGAGGTGTGACCGTAGTCGCCGGTGAACGCGAATGGACCGGCGACTACATCGTGTGTTCGACCCCGCTGGGTGCGTTGAAGGCGGGACGGATCCGCTTCGAGCCTCCGCTGCCGTCCAGGTACCTGAAGGCCATCGAGTCACTCGGCTTTGGGAGTGTCACCAAGATTGCCTTGAAGTTCGATGCGCCGTTCTGGGATACGGGTATCCAGTATTTTGGTGTGGTGACGAAGGAAAAGGGCCGGTGGTGCTATTGGGTGAACTATCGGACGTTCAGCACCGAGAACATCCTTCTCGGGTTGTCGCTGGGCGACTATGCCCTGGTGGCCGACCGGATGTCGGACGCCGAGATGCGCGAAGAGGCCCTCCGAGTGCTGCGCACTGTCTGGGGCGCCGACGTCGGTACGCCCGCGGAGGTGCGGACCACGCATTGGTCGACAGACCCCACTACCCTCGGGGCCTATACCTACCCGCGTCCCGGGACCGCCAAGGCCGATTTCGATCTGCTCTCCGAGCCCGTCGACGATTGCCTGTTTCTGGTCGGTGAACACACGCTGTTCGATTTCGCGGGCACCACGCACGGGGCGCTCATGAGCGGTCGGCGGGCGGCCCGGCGCATCATCAACCTGGCGCGGTCGCGTAGCTGGTGAGGGCGTCCCCTGCGACGCCCGCGGAACGGACACAGGATTAGGGCTGGACACGAAGATCCGCCCATCGTACTCTGCGATTGTTGAATATCATATCTCTGGAGTACGATATGCAACAATTTATACCAAGGCCGCAGCTCCACAGCGCGATCCGCCGAGGGCTGTCCGAGGCTCCGGTGGTCGCTCTTCTGGGCGCACGCCAAGTCGGAAAAACGACGCTTGCCGAGCAGGTCGTGTCCGCCTGGGACGGTCGATCCATCATCTTCGACCTGGAAGCGCGAGGCGAGAGGGCGGCCCTCTCCGCGACACCCGAGAGGGTGCTCCGCGGCGCCGATGGGCTCGTCGTTATCGACGAGATCCAGCGCATGCCCGAGCTCTTTGAGGTCCTGCGCCCGATCTGCGACGCCCGCGACCGCAAGGCCGTGTTCCTCGTATTGGGCAGCGCTTCGCTGGACCTGATCGAAGGCGTGTCCGAGACCCTGGCCGGTCGGGTCCTGTTCGTGGACGTGGGAGGCCTCTCCATCGCGGAAGCGGGGCCCGAAAACCAGGACCGGTTGTGGCTGCGGGGCGGGTTTCCGCGCGCCTATCTCGCCGCGTCAAGCGGAGCTTGGTCCCGGTGGATGGAATCGTTCACGCGCACGTTCCTGGAACGGGACATTCCGGGGCTACGTTCGAGAGTCGCCCCCGCGGCCGTGGGCCGCTTCTGGAGGATGCTGGCACACTACCACGGACAGACGTGGAACGCGGCCGAACTGGGGCGCTCGATGGACGTGAGCGTGACCGCCGTACGGAACTACCGCGACCTGCTGTCCGGTTCGTTCATGATCCGCCAGCTCCCGCCGTGGTTCGAGAATCTGGGCAAGCGGCTCGTGAAATCGCCGAAGGTCTTCATTCGCGACAGCGGCATCCTGCATTCCCTGCTCGGGATCGAGGAAATGACGGAGTTGGCCGTGAATCCCCGGTACGGAGCCAGTTGGGAGGGGTTCGCCCTCGAGCAGACGCTCCTCGAGCACGGAGAGCGCGAGGCCTACTTCTACGGAACCCAGCGGGGGGCGGAACTGGACCTCCTGCTCCTGCGGCGCGGACGGCGCTGGGGTTTCGAGTTCAAGTGCACGGAGGCGCCCCGGACCACGAAGTCGATGCACGTCGTGATCCGGGATCTGAACCTCGAGCGTCTATGGATCGTCTATCCGGGGGATGTCGAGTACCCACTGACCGACACCATCACCGCCCTGCCGCTGAAGCGAATCGCGGATATCTCGCTGCGTTAGCGGGCGACCTGGAAGGGGACGGTTGCGACCTGGTCGTCCCACCAGATCGTGAACACGCCGCCCTCCTGCGTCATGTCCATGAACGAGATCGTGAGCTGGTCGGCCGACATCATGATCGCGTCCACGTCCATGCTCGTGCGCAGCACGTCGCGGTCGGGCGTGTAGCCGTAGGCCCCCCAGAGCGCGTCCGGGTTCTCCTCGCGGAAGCTGTCCTTCGCGCCCCAGGTCGAGAAGATCAGCGTCCACTCGGACTCGGTGAGTTCCGCGAACACGCTGTACTCGCCGGCCGGAAGGCGCTCTCCGCCGAACATGAGGTCCGTCTCGGTCATGAAGCGGGTGGACTGATCCGCCCCGACGCGCCACAGCGGCGCCCCGCGCAGGAACTGCTGGCCGTACTCATCGCCCGAGCCGAACAGGTCGCGGCCGCGCAGGATGGGGCGGCCGTACGTCACGACGACCCAGGAGCCGCCCTCGTAGCCGCCGTCCGCGTTGAACGAGCCGCCGACCTGGGTGGCGGCCTCTCCGCGCGGGCTCATGCGCCGGTCCTGGGCCTCCGCGGCCGTGGCGAAGGCAAGGGCGAAGCCGAGGGCGATCGCCAGGCAGGGGATGGCGCGGAACATCTTCTTCATTCGTACCTCCAAGCAGGTTCAAGCGCGGCATCGCCGGCCGGCGATGCGCGAACAAATCTCAACAGCGACGGGCATCCTACGGTGGCGCGCGCGAACCCGAAAGCGGGGCGCGTCGCCGCGGCACGCGGGCTCCGATACAATATCGACCCATGAAAAGAACACGGCCCGCGAGAGGAACGCTTCGGTTCATCGTTGCGGCGGGCGGCCTGGTCGCGGCGGCGGCGTGCGGAGGCCGGACGCCGGAGGCGGGGGAGACCGGAGGGGCGGTCGCCGACGAGGCGGTGCGCGCGGAGATCGAACGCGTCACGCGGCGCTGGGAAGCCGCGCTGATCGCGGGAGCGCCGGACGACGCCGTCGCCGACGTCTTCACGCCGGACGCGGTGCGGCTGCCGTCCGGAGAGCCGGCGGTCCGGGGGCACGAAGCCATCGCTCGCGCGCTGGCCGGTTCCGTGCCGCTGCGCGAGGCCCGGTTCACGATCGAGGACATCGAGGTGGACGGGGACCTGGCGTTCGCGAACGGGACGTACCGGGTGCGCGGCCCCGACGATGTCGAACTCGGCGGCAAGTTTCTCGAGGTGTGGAAGCGGCTCGAAACCGGGTGGCGTATCCACCGCGTGATGTGGGACTGACGAAAGACGGGAAAGACATGAAGAACTTCGGGGATGGGAGAAGGGCGGCGTCCACGGACGCCGTGCACGCGGGCGAACAGGAGCCGAGGCCCGAGGGGGCCGTCGTCACGCCGATCTACCAGACGGCGAACTACGAGCTTCGGGGCGAGGACTACCACGACATCGGGTACATCCGGCTCAGCACGACCCCGAACCACCGCGTGCTCGGGGAGCGCATCGCGGCGCTCGAGGCGACGGAAGCGGCCCTCGTCCTCGGCAGCGGGATGGCGGCGATCTCCGGGTCGCTGCTCACGCTGCTGTCCGCCGGCGACCACGTGCTCGTGCAGGACACGCTGTACGGCGGCACGGCCGCCTTCCTGCAGCAGGACCTGCCGCGGTTCCGCATCGGGCACACCGTGATCGACCCCCAGGACCCGTCGGGTTGGGCGGCCTCGCTGACGCCGACGACGCGCGCCATGTACGTCGAGACGCTCACGAATCCGCTCGTGCAGGTCGCGGATCTGGAGGCCGTCGTGGCGTTCGCGCGCGAGCACGGGCTCGTGACGCTGATCGACAACACGTTCGCGAGCCCGATCAACTTCAGGCCGGCGGAAATCGGCTTCGATCTCGTGCTGGAGAGCTGCACGAAGTACATGAACGGCCACAGCGACATCGTGGCCGGGAGCGTGGCCGGGCCGGCGGACCTCGTGCGCCGCGTGAAGGTGATGCAGGACCATCTCGGCGGCTCCCTCGACCCGCACGCGGCGTTCCTGCTCGAGCGCGGGCTGAAGACGCTGAGCGTGCGCGTCCGCGAGCAGAACGCGTCGGCGGGCCGGCTCGCCGCGCGGCTCGAAGCGCACCCGGCCGTGTCCGTCGTGCACTATCCGGGGCTGGCGAGCCACGCGCAGCATGAGCGGGCCGCGCGCCTGTTCGACGGCTTCGGCGGGATGATGTCGTTCGAACTCGAGGGCGGCGTCGACGCGGCCGAGGCCTTCATTGCGGCGCTCGAGATCCCGATGGTCGCGGCCAGTCTCGGGGGTCCGGAGTCGCTGGTGGTGCGCCCCGCCGCCGCCGTCCACGCGGGCATGTCCGCCGAGGAGCGGGCGAAGGCGGGCATCCGGGACGCCCTCATCCGCTTCTCCACCGGGCTGGAGGCGACGGAGGATCTCGCGGCCGACCTCGATCGGGCGCTGGCGAGCCTGCCGCGGGCGGTCGCGGGCCTCACCGCGTGAAACCTCCCGGCCTGCCGGAGATCGAGGCGGCGCGGGACCGGGTCTACGCGGCGGCTCTCCGCTCGCCGCTCATCCGCCTCGGCGTCGACGGGGGGCCCGAGATCTGGCTCAAGCTCGAAAACCTTCAGCCGATCGGCTCGTTCAAGATCCGGGGGGCGGCGAACGCGATCGGCCTGATTCCGCCCGCGGAGCTGGCGGCGGGGGTATGGACGGCGAGCGCGGGGAACATGGCGCAGGGCGTCGCCTGGAACGCGCGGCGTCTCGGCGTCCCGTGCTCGGTCGTCGTCCCGGAGACGGCGCCGGGGCTCAAGCTGGACGCGATCGCCCGGCTCGGCGCGACGGCCGTCAAGACTTCCGTCGCCTCGTGGTTCGAGGTGTTCCGCACGCAGCGCTTCGACGGAATGGACGGACGGTTCGTCCACGCCTTCATGGACCGCGACGTGATGGCGGGGAACGGCACCATCGCGCTCGAACTGGTCGAGGACCTCCCCGACGTGGACGCGGTGATCGTCCCCTTCGGCGGCGGCGGGCTCGCCTGCGGCATCGCGGCCGGCATGCGGGCCGTCGCGCCGCACGTGCCCGTCCTCGCATCCGAGGTCGTGGGGCAGGCCCCGCTCGCCGAGTCGCTGCGCGCGGGACGGGCCGTCTCGGTCTCCTATACGCCCTCGTTCGTCGATGGCATCGGGGGGCCGCACGTGGAACCCGCGATGTGGGAACTGGCGCGGGATCTTCTCGCCGGCTCCGTCGAGATCACGCTCGCGGACACCGCGGCGGCGATCCGATTGCTCGCCACCCGCAACCGCGTCGTGGCCGAAGGGGCGGGCGCCTCCTCCGTCGCGGCCGCCCTGTCGGGCGCCGTGGAGGGGGACAAGATTGCCTGCATCGTGTCCGGAGGAAATCTGGATCCGTCCACCCTGGCCACCATCCTGGCGGGCGACGTGCCATGAGCGACATGCCATGAGCGACATGACCGAGCCGTCCGCCCCCCACCAACCGCCCGCCCGCGACCCTCCCGCGACGCTCACCGCCGCCCAGGTCTCGCAGATCCTGAAGCGGGCGGCCGAGATCGACGCCAGGGGCGATTCGATGACCGTCGAGGAACTGGAGCGCATCGCCGGCGAGGCCGGGATCGACCCGCGCGCGACGAGGACCGCGATCGCGGAACTGGTCACGGAGCAGATGCCGGTTCCGGCTCCCGCGCCGCCACCGCCGGCGGTCCCCACGACGCGCGCCGGCAACCCCGCCTCCCCCTCTCCCGGACGCATCATCGCGGGCGGGGCCGTCGGCGTAGCCTTCGGATTCCTCTTCGCGGGCGGTCTGGAGGGCGCCATCGCGGGATCCGGCGCCACGGCGATCTATCTCATACTGCGCGCCGTGCAGGCCATGAAGCGCGGCAGCCAGCTCGACTTCCAGCTCCAGAACTTCACCCTCTGGTTCGTGTCGACGCTGATCATTGCGGCCGGGCTCGGGCCCGAGGGGTTCGCGTTGACCCTGCTCTGCTGGATCCTAACCTCGGCCATCGGCGGCCTCCTTATCCGCTTCGGCCCCCGCGAGGAAGAGCCGAAGGGGGAGACGGACAGCACGGCGCTCGTCAGAGAGGATCGGGATCGATGAGAGTCCGGCCCCCACTCACCGTCTCGATCTTCCTGGTCGTTTGGACGGCCGCTTGCGGTGCCCCCGTCGACGAGCGCGGGGGAGAGGGCCGGTCCGCGGGTGCTTCGGCGCAACTGGCGGCGCTGCTGGACTCGGCTTGGGTCCGGGATCTGGAGACGAATCCCTTCGTCCGCCTGCGCGAGGGGGTGGACGTGGAGCGGCTCCCCGCGCTCGACTACGAGGCGGCGGAGGAGCGGGCGGCGTTCTCCCAGCGGCAGCTCGAGCGCGCCCTCGCCATCGACGCGGCGGCGCTCTCGGCCGATGAGCGCGTCACGCTGGAAACCCTGGTCTGGCAGGCGGAGATGGCCGTCGAGGGGCACCGGTACTTCTGGCTCCGGAGCGTCCTCACCCCGTATTCGAGCGTCCTCCGCAGCTACAGCCAGATCTTCCCGCTCCTCCCGCTCGAGGATGACGAGGATCTCGACCGTTTCGTGGCGCTCGTGGAGCAGGTGCCGTCCCATGTACGGGGCCTCGAGGACTACGTGCGGGGGCAGTTCGAGCGCGACTTCATCGTGTCGAGCCAGAACCTCGCGCCGGTCGTCCAGCTCGTGCGGGCGACGGCGGGCGAAGCGGAGGACGGTCCGTTCGCGCTCCCCGCGGGTCGCGCCTCCGGGCTGGACCCCGCCCGCGTCGCGGAGGCGAGGGCCCGCATCGGCGACATCGTGCGCGATTCCATCAACCCGGCGCTCGAGGAACTCGCCGCCTTCCTCGAAGGGCCCTACGCGGCGCGCGCGCCGGCCGGGGTCGGCCTCTCGCAGTATCCCGAAGGTCGCGAGTACTACCTCTACCTGACCCGCCTCCACACGACGATGGAGGTCACGCCGGAGGAGGTGCAGGCGGCCGGACACGAACTCCTCGCCGAGTTTCGCGCACGCATGGCCGAGATCCGCGACCGCCTGGGCTGGGAGGGGAGCGCGGAGGAATTCCACGAACACCTGAAGACGGACCCGCGCTATTTCCCGGCGTCCCAGGAAGAGGTACGCGAGCGCCTGCTGGCCTCGTCGACCCGGATGCTCGAGCGCATCGACGCCTACTTCCTCGGCGTCCCCGAAGCCCCGTGGGATGCGAGGCGGCTGGCGCCCGAACTCGAGCCGGCGATGACGTACGGCTACTACTCCGCGCCCACCGCGGCCGAACCGACCGGCATCTACTACTACAACGGCTCGAACCTGGATCAGCGGAGCTGGCTCGGGCTCGCGTCGATCTCGCTCCACGAGCTGATCCCCGGCCACCACTTCCAGATCGCGGGCCAGCGCGAGAGCGAGACCCTGCCGGACTATCGGCGCAACACCTCGTACACCGCGTACACCGAGGGATGGGGCTCCTACGCGTCCCACCTCGGGTTCGAGGCGGGCGTGTACGAGGATCTGTACAGCGAGTACGGCTTCTACATCCTGGAGAGCTTCCTCGCGACGCGGCTCGTGGTGGATCCGGGGATGAACTACTTCGACTGGACGCGAGAGGAGGCGCGGCGGTTCATGCGCGAGAACACGCTCGAATCGGAGACCCAGATCGCGACGGAGTCGCTGCGCTATTCCACGGACCTGCCCGGGCAGGCGCTCGCCTACCAGATGGGGAAGCGGAAGCTGCTCGAGCTGCGGGCCCGGGCCGAGGATGCGCTCGGCGACGGGTTCGACCTCCGCGGCTTCCACGATGTCGTGCTCCGGACCGGGTCCGTGCCCATGGTCGTGCTCGAAGGGCAGGTCGATGCGTGGATCGGCTTGAGCGGGTCCGGGGGCGACGGACCATAGCGCTGCGGCGATCGCGCCCCGGCTGGACGGGCTGGATGCTTCTCCTCCTCCTCGCGACCGCGGTCCTGCTCGCCGCGTGGGCATTCTGGTGGGAGCCGGGCCGACTGGTTCTCCGCCGGGCCGACCTCGAGGTGCCGGGGTGGCCCGAGGGGGAGGAGACCCGCATCGCGCTCATCGCCGACCTCCACGTGGGCTCGCCCCGAAACGGCCGGGACAACCTGCGCCGCGTCGTGCGCCGGGTGAACGAGACGCTCCCGGACCTGGTTCTCATCGCCGGCGACCTGACGATCGACAACGTCGTGGGCGGCCGCTTCGTGCCGCCCGAGGAGATCGCCGAGGACCTCGCCGCCCTCGATGCCCGCTACGGCGTGTTCGCGGTGCTCGGCAACCACGACCGCTGGCTGTCCGCCGAGCGCGTGGAAAAGGCGCTCTCCGGTGCGGGCATCACCGTGCTCGACAACCGGGGCCGGCGGGCGCGCGTGCGGGACCACGACGTCTGGATCGCGGGCGTGGCGGACTTCTGGACGGGCCACCCGTCGATCGACGATGCCCTCGACGGGGCCCGGCCCGGGGAGCCCGTGATCGTCGTCACGCACAACCCGGACATCTTCCCCGAGGTGCCGCCGCGGGCCTCCCTGACGCTGGCGGGGCACACGCACGGCGGGCAGGTGCTCATCCCGTTCGTGGGTCCCGGAATCACCCCCTCCCGGTTCGGGGATCGGTACGCGGCGGGTCACGTGGTGGAGGACGGACGACACCTCTTCGTGACGACCGGCGTGGGGACGAGCCGGCTCGGCGTGCGCTTCCTCGTGCCGCCCGAAGTCGTCGCGCTCCGGCTCACGCGCTGCGAATCCTGCGAGTCGCCGCCGGAGTGACTATCATGCCGCCCACGGGCTGCCCGCCCGCCGTTGGAACCTCGAACCGGACCTGAAATCGGAGTGACACCGAACATGCCGTCTCCTTCGAACCTGCGCTCCCGCCGGGAGCACGTCGCGGGTGCCGTGCGGCGCCTCGCCATCGCGAGCCTGGCCACCGCGGGCCTGTTCCTGCTCCCCCTCGCCGCCGCCGCGCAGGAAGACAAGCTGCCGCCGCCCGAGGGCTGGCTCGCCCGCACCGACCACGGGGGGGACGGGGTGGAAGCCCTCCAGGAGATGCCGCCCGGCTGGCACGTCACCACGGGGCCGGCCGGCATCTTCTACGATCCCGAGACCCGGGCCGACGGCGACTTTCGCGTCGAGTCGACCGTCTTCCTGTTCGACCCCGAAGGACGGAACGAAGGGTACGGCGTCTTCATCGGCGGCGCGGATCTGGAGGGAGACAGCCAGGTCTACACCTACCTCCTCATCCGGGCGGACGGGAGCGTGATCGTGAAGCGCCGGGACGGCGGCGAGACGTCCACGCTCCTCGACTGGACGAAGCACGAGGCGGTCGTCACCTGGGCGGCGCGGGGCGAGGACGCGGCGACGGCGAAGAACGTCCTCTTCGTGGAGGCCGAGGGGGAGGACGTGATCTTCGGCGTGAACGAGCAGGAGGTGTTCCGGACGGCGAGAGCGGGGCAGCACGTCGACGGCGTCGTGGGGCTGAGGGTCAACCACGGCCTCAACCTGCACTTCTCCTCGCTGGAGGTGACCGATGGCTGAATCCGACGCGGGGTCCGCGGGCTCCGGCCCGGCGCGGCTCGAGGCGATCTGGCTCAAGTCGGCGCGGAAGGGCCCCATGGAGCCGGTGCCGGAAGCCACCCTCGTCGCGGGGAAGGGGCTGGAGGGGAACGTCGACCGCGGCGGCTACCGGCAGGTGACGCTCCTCGACGCGGACGCCTGGGAGACGGCGACGCGGGAAGTCGGCGTCGACCTGGCCCCGGATGCCCGCCGGGCCAACCTGCTCGTGCGGGGCGTCGACTTCTCCGAGACGGCGAACCGGGTGCTGCGGATCGCGGGCTGCCGCATCCGCATACGGGGCGAGACGCTGCCCTGTGCGCGCATGGAGGACGCGGCGCCCGGGCTGAAGGCGGCGCTCGCGCCCGACTGGCGCGGCGGCGCGTACGGGATGGTGCTCGAGGGCGGCCCCCTCGCCCTCGGCGATGCGGTGGCCTGGGAATCCTGACCGGCCCCCGCGCGCCCGTCGTCGTCGCCCTCGCCGTCCTCACGGCGTCCATGGCGGGGTGCGACGCTCCCGCCTCCGAGGCGGGCCCGCCGACCCGGGCGGGCTCGCTCTCCGTCTTCGAGGCGGAACTCTTCTACCAGACGGTCGGGGCCGGAGAGCCCGTCGTCGTCGTGCACGGCGGCCCGGGCCTCGACCACTCCTACCTTCGGCCGTGGTTCGGACCGCTGGCCGAGACGCACCAGGTGGTCTTCTACGATCAGCGGGGCCTCGGGGCGTCGCGGGCGGTGGTGAACGCGGCGAGCCTCTCGATGGAGCGCTACCTCACGGACATCGACCGGATCCGGGAGCACGTCGCGCAACGCGAGAAGGTCACGCTGCTCGCGCACTCGTGGGGCGCGATTCCGGCCCTCCTCTACGCCATGGAGCGCCCGGAGCGGCTGGCGGCGCTCATCCTCGTCGCGCCCGTCGAACCGGGCAGCCGGTTCCGGGAACAGACCGATGAGAACCAGTTGGCCCGACGGGATTCGGCCGACCTCGCGGCCATCGACTCGATTCGGGGGACGCCGGAGTTCGCGGCGCGCGAGGCGGGGGCCCTCAGCCAGGTCTTCTTCCACGTCTTCCGCGGGACGTTCGCGGACGCCGGCGTGGCGGACAGCCTGCTTCGCCTCTCCCTGCACGAGAGGACGGCGAGCCAGGGCCAGCTCGTTGCGAGCCTGCTCATGGCGCCGCTCCAGGGGCTCGACTTCTGGGACCGCCTCGGCGCGATCGAGGTTCCGGTGCTCATCGTGCACGGCGCGCAGGATCCGATCCCCATCGAGATGGTGCAGGCGATGAACGACGCCCTGCCGGACAGTCGTCTGATTCGGGTCGACGGATCGGGACACTTCCCGTTCATCGAGCAGCCGATGCTGTTCTGGACGGGCGTGCACGCGTTCCTCCAGCAGCGGCCGCGGGAAGGGCCGTGACCGCGGACGCCCCGGCGCCGGGCCCGATCCGCGACCCGGCTCCCCTGCGGGGCGCCCTCTCCCGTCTGAACGAGGCGCGGCTCGCCCCCGAGCGCAGTTCCGCCCGCCTCGGCGCCCTGCTGTCGGGGTTCGAGCAGCTTGCCGCCGCGCTGCCGGGCGAGGACCGGCTGCCGAGCGAGGACCGCCGGCCGGGCGAAGACCGCCGGCCGGGCGCGGCGGGAGCGCTGGCGGAACTCGAAGGGCTTCTGGCCGAACCGGGCTTGGAGACCGGCGCCGCGGCGTTGCGCGAGTACCTCGAGCCGATCCTCGAACGGCTGATCGAGGCCCTGCTCGACCACCCGGAGCGGCGTCTCGCCGTGTACGGGTCCCTCCTCCCCGGCGAGAACAACCATCACCACGTGGCCACGCTCGTCGGGCGCTGGGTGGCAGGCACGGTGGAGGGCACGCTGCACGACCGGGGCTGGGCGGCGCGACAGGGCTATCCCGGTTTCGTCCCCGGAACTTCCGGCGACCGGGTCACGGTGAAAGTGCTGGAAAGTCTCGGGCTTCCCGATGCCTGGGACCGGCTCGACGCCTTCGAGGGAGAGGCCTACCGGCGGATCCTCGCCCCCGTCGAGATGAAGAAGACGGGGACCGGGGCCGGAAGCGAGACCGTGTGGCGGGTCTGCAACATCTACCAACTCACGGCCCGCGCCCGCCCGGCCCGCGCGCCGGATCGCAAGCGCGACCCCGCCTGAGCGGCTGCGGCCGCCGCGGCGGCGAGCCTGCCGGGGCGGCTATTCGTCGGCTTTCACTTCCTCCCACACGGCGTCGAGCGTCGCGAGGTCCGCGTTCTTCCAATCGAGGCCGCGGCTCTCGGCCCGTTCGATCATGCGCCGGCAGCGGCGCTCGAATTTCTCGACCGCGCCGAGGAGAGCATTGGCCGGGTGCACGCCGGCCCACCGCGAGGCGTTCACCACCGCGAAGAGCAGGTCTCCGACCTCCTCGACGACCTCCGGGCTCGCTTCCCCGATCCGGGGCGGCGCCGCCGGCGCGGTAGACCCGGACGCCTCCTCGGCCGCCGCGCGCTCGAGTTCCGCCGTCTCTTCGCGCACCTTTTCCACGGGTCCCGCGAGATCGGGCCAGTCGAACCCGAACCCGGCCATCCGCTCCTGCACGCGCGCCGCGCGGCTGAGCGGATCGAGTCCCCCCGAGACCCCGTGGAAGGGGTCGTCCGGAGACTCGCGTTCCGCGGCCTTGAGCGACTCCCAGTCGGGCGGGGCGTCCGCGTCGCCGTACACGTGCGGGTGGCGGGCCTCCATCTTCGCCTCCAGCGCTTCGACGACATCGGCGGCCGCGAAGGCCCCGCGCTCTTCGGCGAGCACGATCTGGAAGGCGACGTTCAGGAGCAGGTCGCCGAGTTCCCCCCGCAGGCCGGCGTCGTCTCCGGCCCGGATCGCGTCCGCGACCTCGTGCGCCTCCTCGAGGAGGTACGGACGGAGCGTCTGCGGCGTCTGCTTCGCGTCCCAGGGACAGCGGAGGCGCAGGAAGCGGACGAGCGCGAGGGCGCGGGCGAGGGCATCATCCCCTTCGCGCGCTTCCTCCGCGTGAAGCGTCTCGATGTCGGCGGCGGCGGTTGGCTCTTGCATGACGGCGAAGGTATCATCCCGTGGCAGGACGCCGCTGCATTCCGACCCCCGAACCCCCGGCGACGCTTGACCCGCAGCCGCGAAGATCCCCCGTACCGAGCGTGGCTCGAGGTCGATCTGGCCGCGCTGTCGCGGAACGCCCGGCGCGTGGCGAAACATGCGGCCCCCGCCCGCTTCGTCCCCATGGTCAAGGCGGACGCCTACGGCCTCGGCGCGATCGAGGTCGCCCGCGCGCTGGACCGGCTGGAGCCCTACGCCTTCGGGGTCGCGACGCCGCCGGAGGGCGCCGAACTCCGGCGGGGCGGGATCGAGCGCCGCATCATCGTCTTCGCCCCCTCGGCCGCCACCGAGATCTCCCAACTCCTCGAGGCGCGGCTCGAGAGCGCGGCGCTGAGCCTGCCGTCGTTCGCGAAGCTCGAAGCCGGTGCGCGGGCGGCGTCCACCCGGATCCCCGCCCATCTGGAAGTCGACACCGGCATGGGACGCGCGGGCCTCCCGGCGGCCGAGGCTGCCGGGTGGGCGCCCGAGGTCGCGTCGATCCTCTCGCGCGGCGGCGTCTCGCTGGCGAGCGTCTACACGCATTTCCATTCCGCCGGAACGGATCCCGCCGCCACATCCCTTCAGTTGACCCGCTTGCGGCGGGCCGCATCGATCCTGGAGGAGGCGGGGGTCGAGGTCCCCTTCCTGCACGCGGCGAACAGCGATGCGGTGATGACGGATCCGCAGTATCATCTGGGGCTCGTCAGGCCGGGGATCTACCTGTACGGGGGCCGGCGGGGGGCTGGCGCCGCGGGCGCCCTGGCGGACCCGGAGAGTGTGGCGCGGGTACGCGCGACGGTGCTGGAAGTCCGTGACCTGGCGCCGGGCTCGACCGTCAGCTACGGGGCCACCTACACGACGAGGCGCGGCGAACGTCTCGCCACTCTGGGGATGGGGTACGCGGATGGGTTGCCGTGGCGTCTATCGAACCGTGGACAGGTGCTCATCGGCGGCAGCCGGGTACCGATCCGGGGCGGTGTCTGCATGGATGTGACGTCGGTAGACGTTTCCGGCGCGCCGCGTGTCGAAGCTGGGGACGTGGCTACGCTTCTGGGCCGTGACGGAGGGGAGGAGGTCGCGCTGGCGGACTTCGCGAAGGCCGCCGGGACGATCGAATACGAAGTGCTGACGGCGATCGGACGCCGTCTGCCCCGACACTACGTGGGCGGGCGGGCCGACGCCGGAAATGGAAGCCGATGACCGAGACTCGAGGGACCGCCGGAGCGCCGCGCTCGTGGGAAGATCTCGCCGACCGGGCGAGGGCCGCCCGCGAGCGCGCGTACGCCCCGTATTCCCGTTTCCTCGTCGGCGCGGCGCTCGAGGCGGAGGACGGCCGGGTCTTCGCCGGGTGCAACGTGGAGAATGCCTCGTACCCCGTCGGGACGTGCGCGGAACGCGTCGCCCTGGGGCACGCGGTCGTTTCGGGGGCGCGCGCCTTCTCGCGCATCGCCATCGTGACGAGCGGCGCCGTCCCGGCCCCGCCGTGCGGCATGTGTCGCCAGGCGCTGGCCGAGTTCGGCCGGGGACTCGAGGTCATGAGCGTCGGAACGAACGGGGAGTCCGTCGTCTGGCGGCTGCGCGACCTGCTGCCCGCGAACTTCTCGCTCGAGCGGATGGCCGCGCCGGCGGAGACGGGCTCGTGAACGGACGGCGACTTGCGGTGCTCGTCGTGACGGTCTTCCCGCTGCTGCTGGGCGCCTGCGCGGAGGACCCGCTCTCCCTGGGCTCCGAGAATGTGCCGGGCGCCGGCGTGGTGACGCGCGACGTCACGATCTCCGTCTCCGAACTGTCGACCTGGCGGGACACGACGCTGACCGGCTTCGCCCGGCCCTCCACCGCGCCGTTCGTGTACGTCTCGGCCGGGACGGACCTGTCGAGTCGCGGGCTTGCGCGCTTCAACGTCCCCGACACCGTCCGGACGTTCGTCGATACGCTGCCGGTCGCGATGTTCGAGGAGGTGGAGTTCGAGCTCCGCCTGGACACGATCCGCTCGGAGTTCACGGAATTCCCGATCACCGTGAAGCTCGTCGAACTCGGGGAGCGTTTCGAGCCTCATCGCGCGACGTGGCAGGAGGCGGCGCCCGGAATCCCGTGGACGGAGCCGGGGGGCAGCCTCGGAGTCGAGATCGCGTCGGCGGTGCTGGAGGCGGCCTCGGATACCGTCCTCATGAGGCCGGCCGTGGCGGAGGACTCCCTGATGAAGGCGTGGCAGCGGGAGGACGGCGGCAACGGCTTCGCCATCGTGGTGGACGGTCCCGAAACGAAACTCCGGGTCACGCAGATCGTCCTCCGGTACGATCCGACCCTGGTCGGGCGCAGCATCCCGGTGCCGCAGTCCCAGTTCTGGGAGGATCGCGCGTTCATCCTGGATCCGCCGCCGCCGCCGACGGGCACGGCACTTCGCGTCGGCGGCCTCCCCGCCTCGCGCATCTACTTCGAGTTCGTGCCTCCGGGCCTCCTCGGGGAAGCGGGACTCGAGGGGGCGACGGTCAGCCAGGCCGAGGTCATCCTGTATCCGCTGGCCGCGCCAGATCTGTACGCGGCGGAGCGCACGATCCAGGCCCGCAAGGTGAGTCTGCTCGGCGACCCGTTCGAGGTGGGCGAAAAGACGCCCATCGGGAGCGGGGACCTGGCCACGACGACGCTCGATCCTGCCAGACTCCGCGAGGGTGAGCCGGTGCGCCTCGACATCACGCGCCTCATGGCGCAGGCCGTCCAGGATTCGCTGAGGCGCATCCGGATCGGCTTCCGGGCGGATCCGGATGCGCAGGCGCTGGGCTACTGGGAGTTCGGTTCCGCCGAATCGCCGCCGGAACTCCGGCCGCGGATCCGCGTCGTGTTCAGTTCGGCGCCCGACTTCACGGTGCCGTGATGCCGACCGTCCGAGGGTTCCGGGGATGGGTCCGGGCCGGGTTGGCGCTGGCGGCGCTGGCGGCTGCGCCCGTCGCCCTCGTCGCCCAGACGCCGCTCACGGCGCTCGGCCTCGGCTATCCCGTCGCGCCGGTGGATGGCCGGTCGGCGGCGCTCGGCGGTTCGGGCTCCGGCCTGCTCGGCGGATCGTACAGCGTCACGAACCCGGCGGACCTTCTCCTTCACGCCGAACCCGGCTTCTCCGTCTCGCTGGCCAGCGAGGGCGTGACGCTCGAGGGCGGCGGCACGTCGCTCAACACGGGACGCGGGCGCTTCACCACGATCCGCGCGCTCGTCCCCTACAACGACTGGGCCTTCAGCCTGGCCTTCGGCGGCGAGTTCGATCAGGACTGGTCCAACATCCTGCAGGACACGCTGCGGCTGAACGACGGCGCGGTTCCCTACGAGGAGACGCGGGAACACAACGGCGGGATCAGCACGATCGACGCGTCGCTTGCGCGTCGCCTGGGGCCGCTGGGCCTCGGGGTCTCGGCGCAGCGGCTGACCGGCTCGCTGCGGCAGTCGTTCTTCCGAAAGTTCGACGATCCGATCGGAGGAGCGCCCGCGCTCGGCGGCATCGTGGGGGCGAGGGAGCTGTCGTGGCGAGCCTGGCGCTTCCGGGCGGGCGGGTCGATTCAGCTGGGAGACCGCGTCGTGGCGGGGGTGTCGCTCGGCACGGGAGGAACGCTGTACGCGACCCCCGAAGCGGCGGAAGAACCCGAGGCGGAGTTCGATCTGCCGACCTCGATCCAACTCGGCGGCAGCGTGCGCGTGACGGACCAGTTCCTCGTCACCGCCGGCGGCGGCCGGGCCGGGTGGTCGGCCGTGGGGTCGCGTACCGCGGCGGCCGGCTCCGCGTTCCGGTCGCACGACATCGCCTGGCTGGGCGGCGGGATCGAATACGGCGCGCTCTCCCTGCTCGGCGGCAGGTTGCCGGTTCGGGCCGGATGGCGGCGGACGGGCCTCCCCTTCAGCCGGGGCGCCGAAGCGCTCGAAGAGTCCGCCTTCACCGGCGGCTTCGGCTGGGAGTTCCAGGAGGGACTGGCCGTATTCGACCTCGCCTTCGAGAGCGGATCGCGCGGCGACGTCGCGGCGGCCGGCTTCGCGGAGAGCTTCCGGCGCGTCACCGTCTCCTTTTCCCTCCGGCAGCGCTGAGCCGCCCATGGAGGGGACGAAGCTCGTCACGCTGAAGACGCCCGGCGCGACGCCCGGCGCGGACCGCCCCCGCGACCCCCGCCCGCTCGGGGGGCGGGTCTACATCGAGACCTACGGGTGTCAGATGAACATCAACGACACCGAGTTGATGGAGGGGCTGCTCGTCGACGAAGGCTACGTGAGCGTGGACGCGCCCGAGCGCGCCGATGTGATCCTCGTGAACACCTGCGCGATTCGCGAGCACGCGGAACAGCGCGTCCGCGGCCGGATCGGCGAGCTGCAACGCCACCGCAAGCGGCACGCCGGCCTCGTGCTGGGCGTGACGGGGTGCATGGCGCAGCGGCTGGGCCCGCGGCTCATCGAGGAGGCGGCGGGCGTCGACCTGGTGGCCGGACCGGATGCCTACCGCGCCCTCCCGGACCTCATCGGTTCGATCCGGGCGAACGCGATCGAGCGCGGACAGACGCTGCTCGGGCTCGACGCGGAAGAGAACTACGAGGGCGTGGACAGCGTGAGGCGGGAAGGCGTGAGCGCGTGGATCACGGTCCAGCGCGGCTGCGACCACCGCTGCACCTTCTGCATCGTGCCCTATGTGAGGGGACCCGAGAAGAACCGGACGCCCGAGGCGGTGCTGGCCGAGACCCGGCGCGCCGCGGAGGACGGGTTCAGCGAGGTCGTGCTCCTCGGACAGACCGTGAACTCGTACGAGTCCGGAGACTGGAACTTCGCGACGCTGCTGCGGGCGGTGAGCCGCGTGGACGGCATCCGCCGCGTCCGTTTCACCTCCCCCCATCCCAACGACGTGACGCCGGAACTGCTCGAGGTGATGGCGGGGGAGCCGACGGTCTGCCGCCAGCTCCACCTTCCCGTTCAATCGGGCTCCGACCGCATCCTCAAGCGCATGGTCCGGCGCTACACGAGTGAAGGGTTTCTCGAGAAGGTCGAGACCGCGCGCCGCGAGGTGCCCGGCATCGCCCTCTCCACGGATGTGATCGTCGGGTTCCCCGGGGAGACGGAGGCGGACTTCGAGGCCACGCTGGAGCTGATGCGGGACGTGCGATTCGACGACGCCTACCTGTACAAGTACTCGCTGCGCGAAGGGACGCCGGCCACGCGCTTCCCGGCCCCGGATTTCGTGCCGGACGAGGTGGGTTCGGAGCGGCTGGAACGCCTGATCGGCGAGCACCGCGCGATCCAGCGCGAGATCAACGAGTCCGAGGTGGGTTCGCGGCGCGAGGTGCTGATCGAGCGCTCCGCGCGCTCGCCGGGCGACGTGCTCGGCAGGACGGAGCAGAACAAGGTCGTCGCCTTCCCCGGAGACCCCTGTCGGATCGGTACGTACGCGCAGGTGCGGCTCACGGGGACGACCGGCGCGACCTTCATGGGGCAGCCCTGCTGATGCGCTTCGTGATGCGGCTCCTCGCCTTCGTCGTCGTCATCCTCGCGGCGTTCTGGTTTTCGGTGCGGAACGGGAGCGAAATCGTCAACGTCGTGCTGCCCTTCCTCCGCATTCGCGCACCGCTCCCGCTCGTCGTCTTCGCCTGCATCCTCGGGGGGATGGGCCTCTCGGGCCTGCTCGCGTGGCGGGCCGAGCGCCGGGCCCGGCGCCTGGCGGACCGGGCGGCGTCGGCGCGCCGCGCGTACGAGCCGCCGGTCGCGGCGGAGTTCCCGCCCGAGGTGGAGTCGCCGGCCGACGTGGAGCCCCCGGCCGCCGCGCAGCCCGCCGACCCGCCGGAGCGATCGGAGCCGAGTCCCCTCCTTTGATGGACGGTTGACGCCCTCTCCGAGCGTAGGGGTGTACCCTGCGCCCGGAGGCTGATCGACGTCCCACTCGCTGTCGCCCCTGCTTCTGACGGCCCTGGCGCTCGCCGCCGGGGATGTGGCCGGGCTCGCGCTCGCCCGGGCCGACGGCGTCTCCCTTCATACGCCCGCGGCGCTCGCGGCGGGGCTCCTCTGCGTCATCGTCGGCCGGGCCGCGCTGCGGGCCGGCGTCGGCGCGCCGCGCGCCACGGTGGGCCTCTCGTTGGCGCTCGCCGCCGTGGCCGGGCTGCTGGCGGGTCTGCCGGTCGGGGTGGCGGCGCGGGGGGCCTGCGTCGCCACGCTCGAGGCGGGGGCGCCGGCGGTGGCGGTCGGCACGCTCGCCGACGCGGTGCCGGCGCGGCAGGCGGGCCGGGGTGCTGGCCCGGTCCGGGTGTCGATCCGCGACGTCCGCATCGTCTCGGGGGGGCGGATTTGCCGCCTGGACGCGGTGCGCGCCTTCGTGCGGCCCGGAGCGGGGCGGGAGGCGGGCGCGGCGGTGCTCGCCCGGGGCACGTGGCGCACGGCGGGCGGGACGGACCCGGATGCGGGACGGGCCCGGCTGCCCCGTCCGCCCGCGACGCTGGGCTGGATCGGCGGCGCGACGCTGGAGCCGCTGGATGTCCCCGCGCACGCGGTGGGCCCGCGCGGCCCCGGCCGCTGGATCATCGAATGGCGCGCCGGGCTGCTGGCCCGGCTCGACGCCCGGCTTGCCCCCGAGCACCGGGCCATCGGCAGGGCCCTGCTGCTCGCCGACCGCAGCACCCTCGACCCCGCGACGAGAGAGGCGTTCGTCGGGGCCGGGATCATCCACCTGCTCGCGATCTCCGGGCTCCACGTCGGCCTCATCGGCGCCTCGCTCTCCTGGCTCATCGGCCTGCGCGTGCGCGGTCCCCGCCGGCTCCTCTACGCCGCCGCCTGCACGAGCGCGTACGTGTGCCTCATCGGTGCGCCCCCGTCGGCCGTGCGGGCGGCGCTGATGTTCTGGGGCTGGGCGCTCGCTTTCCGCCGGGCCCGCCCCGCCCGCATCGGCGACCTCGCGGCGCTCGCGGCGATGCTCGCCATCCTGGCCGACCCGCTCATCGTCACGGACGTGGGCTTTCAGCTCTCGTTCGCCGGGTTCACGGGCGTCGTGCTCGGGGGTCGCGCCCCGCTGCCGCGTCCGCTCTCCTCTCGACGCCTGCGCGGCATCGGGCGGGCGCTCGCCGTGAGCTGCGGCGCGTTCCTCGTCACCGCGCCCATCGCGGCCTTCCACTTCGACCGCATCGTCATCGCCTCGATCCCGGCGAGCGTGGTGGCGGGCGCGGTCGTGAGCCTCGCGCTTCCCGCCCTCGCGCTCACGCTGATCCTGCCCTGGGGTCTGTGGATGCTGTTCGCCGGCGCCGCGGACACGGCGCTCGCCGGCCTCGCGGCGATCGCGGCCTTCTTCGCGGGGCTCCCGCTGAGCTGGACGGGCCCCGGCCTCGGCCCCCGCGCGTGGGCGGTCGCGGCCGCGCTCGGCGCCCTCGCGTTCGACCGGACGCGCGCCCGGCGCGGCCTCGGCCTCCTCTCGGTCGGCGCCGTGCTCGCACTCACCGTCGCCTGGCCCCTCGTCCGGGCCGGCCTCGACCGGGGCACGGCGCTCGTCTGCACCCTCGCCGTGGGGCAGGGCGACGCCGCCGTCGTGCGGACCGGCGCCGGCCGATGGCTCGTCTTCGACGCGGGCCCGGGCTCGGCTTTCGCGACGGCCGGCACGGCATCCGGCCCGCCGATGGCCGACGCGGGAAGCCGCGTCGTCGTGCCCTTCCTGCGCGGCAAGGGCGCCCGGACCGTGGAGCTGCTCGCGATCTCCCATCCCCACCTCGACCACTTCGGCGGCGCCGCGGCGGTGTTCGAGGCCTTCCGGGTCCGCCGCGTATTCGATCCGGGCGTCCCGGAACCCAGCGCCTCCTACCTGGCCTTCCTCGAACGGCTTCAGGAGGAGGGCGCGTCCTGGCACGCGCCCCGCGCCGGAGACCGCCTCCGCATCGACGATGTCGAACTCGAGATTCTGTGGCCCCACGGCCCGGCCGGCTCGGACGCGAACGAGGGCTCCCTCTCGTTCCGTCTCACGATCGGCGGCTTCCGCTACGTGAACACGGGCGACGCAGGCGTCGACGTCGAACGCGAGATCCTGGAGCGCCTCACGCCGCGTCGGCCGGAGGCGGACCTCCTCAAGCTCGGCCACCACGGCAGCCGGACCTCCAGTTCCGTCGAGTGGCTGGAGGCGACGGACCCTGACATCGCCGTGATCTCGGCGGGGCGAGGGAACCGGCACGGGCACCCGCACGCCGTGACGCTGGCGCGACTCGACTCCGCCCGGGTGTCGCGGGTGTGGCGGACCGATCTCGCCGGCCCCCTGTGCATCGAGGTCGACGCGCGCGGCTGGAGGATCGCGGACCCGCCTTGACGCGAAAAACCGCCCCCCGGTAACCTCTCAGCCCACCCCCCCGACTTCCGCGGAGCCACCTTGACCGGATCCATCGTCACCGTCGAGCACTTCATCGCCGAGCAGGAGCGCGAATACCCCGAAGCCACGGGCGCCTTCACGGACATCCTGCTCCAGATCAACCTCGCCGCGAAGGTCATCTCCGCGGCCGTGAATCGCGCCGGGCTCATCGACATCCTCGGCGTGATCGGGAGCACGAACGTGCACGACGAGGAAGTGCAGAAGCTGGACGACTACGCGAACGACGTCCTGCTGAACCTGCTGCGGCGCTGCGGCAGCCTGAGCGGCATGGTGTCCGAGGAAGAGGAGGGGTTCGTCCATGTCCCCGAATCGCGCGACCCCGGACCGTACATCATCGCGTTCGACCCGCTCGACGGGAGTTCCAACATCGACGTGAACATCTCCGTGGGGACGATCTTCTCCGTCTACCGCAAGCGGAGCGACGGGACCAGGGTGCGGCGGCGCGACCTGCTTCAGCCGGGATCCGAACAGGTCGCGGCGGGATACGTCCTCTACGGCTCTTCGACCATGCTCGTCTTCACGACGGGGAGGGGCGTGCACGGCTTCACGCTCGACCCGGGGATCGGGGAGTTCCTCCTCTCGTACCGGAACCTGCGCATTCCCTCGCCTGGCAAGAACATCTACAGCATCAACGAGGCCTACTTCGACAAGTGGACGCCGGGTCAGCAGCGGCTCGTGGAGCGGCTCCGGCAGCCGCCCCCCGACGCGCCGTCGTTCTCCGCGCGCTACGTCGGGTCCATGGTCGCGGACTTCCACCGCACGCTCCTGCGCGGTGGGATCTTCATGTATCCGGGGACCGTCGCGAAGCCGGAGGGGAAGCTGCGCCTGCTGTACGAGGTGGCCCCGATGGCCATGATCTGCGAGCAGGCGGGCGGCCTCGCCACCGATGGCCGCCGGCGCATCCTCGACATCGAGCCCGAGGGGCTCCACCACCGCGTGCCGACCTTCCTCGGCGCCCCCGACCTCGTGGAGATGGCGGGCCGCTACCTGGCCGACGACTGACCGGGATGGCGAACGGCCCCGCCGGCATGCCGACGGGGCCGTTTTCCGTTCGAGTCCCGGATCCCCTCCGCTAGAAGGTGACCTGGAACCCCACGTTCAGGTTCCGCGGATAGCCGAGGAAGACCTCGGCCGAGTCCGCATCGTGAACATCGCCGTCCTCGAAGTAGCTGTTGAACCGGGAGGCGTCGGTGGCATCCTGGATGTAGGTCGCGTCAAGGAGATTGTACACGTTGGCGAAGACGCGTACTCCCGCCCCACCGGCGATCGGGATGATGTCGCCGAGCGCATACGAGAGGTGCAGGTCGAGGACCGAATAGCCCGGGGGCTGCCAGGACTGGAGGCCCCTCTCGCCCGGATCGCTGCGGTTCAGGTGATCGAAGGCCGCGTAGTGGTTGCCGAAGAACTTGCCGACCAACGACACGTGGGCGCCGTCCGACGGATAGACCGACGCGCTGAGGGCCAGCTGCCGCTGAGGCGCATCGGCCACCTTGAGACCTTCGATGTAGAAGTCGACGTACACCGACTCGGTGGTTCGGTCGTCGGCGCGGTAGAAACCGGTCGCGTCCTCCAGATACGTCCAGTTGCCGATCGAGAGCGCGCCGTCGAAGCGCACGAAGTTGCTCGGCTGCCAGGCCGCCTCGGCTTCGATGCCCATGTGCCGCGCGTCCACCCCCAGCAGGGTGACCAGCCCATCCACGCCCTCGACGCCGCCCAGGTCGCGGACGAAGCCCCTCTCCGTCCGATTCCTCCACGTGGTGTGGTAGAGGTTGACGTCCAGCGAGACCGCGCGGGTGGTGGAACGGAACTGTGTCCCCACCTCGAACGAGAGGAAGTCCTCGTTCTGCGGATCGTCGTGAAGCGTGCCGTTGTTGTCGTCGATCACGCCGTCGAAGATCGGCACCTTGGAGACGATGCCCGCGTTCCCGAACACGGACCACTCGTCGTTGAGATTGCGAACCGCGCCACCCTTGATCTGATAGCCGGAGAGGTTGCCGCTCTCGAGCTGGAGGTTTCCGCCGCTGGGGTCGGACTTGAAGAAGTCCACGAAGGTGTAGGAATTCTGGGCCCATCCGACCATGCCGTAGAGTGACCCCCCGCGGGAGGTCTTTTCGGCCTGTGCGTAGGCGCCCAGCCAGTCCACCGTGTTCTCGTTGTGATAGTGGATCTTGTCGCCGAGATTGCGGTTGTGCTCGGCCTCGGTCCAGAAGTCGGAGGGGGTGCAGCGGTTTCTGCCGGAGCACTCGAAGTGGGTGCCACCCAGCAGGTCGCGCACCTCCCGGTAGTGCGCGATGTTGGCCGTGCGCCAGTCGACGCCGACCTCGGTGGTCAGGCCCCCATCGAAGGTCTTCCGCAGCTTGGAGATGGCGCCCCAGGTCGACTGGTTGTTCACCGAGTTGCGAAGGATGCCCCGGGATCCGTTGGCTTCATCCCGATTCCTCGCGATGGTGGCATCCCAGTCCGGGATGCGCTGGCCGTAATCGAAGTTCCACCTCAGCGATCCGAGGGTACCCGTACCTCCTCCGGCGCCGCCGGAGAAATACCCCACGGTGGTCAGGCTCAGTCCATCCCCGAAGTAGGAGTACCAGTTCAGGTTGACCTGCGGCTTGTGGAAGTAGTTCTCGCGCTCGTTGATGAAGTTCTCGGCGAAGCGGCCTCTCCGTCCCGAGTCCGGGCCCGTGCTGTTGTACTGGGTGCCGCCGTAGCTGCTGCTCACCGGGGCCACGTTCGGGCTCCGGCCCCTGCCCACCTCGGGGAACTTCTCGAACGCCCCGGCGTCGAATCCGTCGAGCGAGCGCGCATAGTCCGCGTCGAGGCTGGCCAGGTTGAGCTTGTAGATGTTCTGGCCGTGCCGCTGCGGCGCGCCGACCGCGTAGGCCTCGAGCCGGTTGTTGGCGTTCACCTGGAACGACGTGGCCAGGTAGTAGGCCCAGGCGTCGGTCCACGTGGCGTCGCCGCCCACGAAGCCCCTGTACATCCCGCCCCCGGTCTTGCGCACGACGGAACCCGTGGCGGCAAACGCTCCCATCGGCCCCGTGTTCACGACCACGGTCTCCTTCAGCATGTTGCCGCCGAGCCCCCAGCCGCCGTCGTCGTTCAGGCTGCCGAGCCCGAACTCCTGCTTGTACGTGAGCCCCGCACCCTCGGCCGCGGGATCGGTGATGACGTTGATCGTGCCACCGATCGACGGCGTGGCGAGGTTGACCGCCGAGAGGCCGCGCTGGAGCTGGATGCTCGTTGCGGCATCGCCCAGGCCGTCCCAGTTGGACCAGTAGACCCACCCGTTCTCCATGTCGTTGACGGGCACGCCGTTGATCATCACGGCGGTGTTGCGCTGGTTGAAGCCGCGCACGTTGATGCGCGCGTCGCCGGCACCGCCCCCCTGCTGGGTCGCGTAGACGCTCGGGGTCACGTTCAGCACCAGCGGCAGATCCCTCGAGCCCAGCTGGTTCTGGATCTGCGTCTTGCTCACGTTGGTGAACGCCACCGGCGTCTGCCGGTCCTGTGCCCGGGTGGCGAAGACCTCGAGGGCATCGAGGGCGATCGCCTCCTGGCTCAGGCTGAAGTTCAGCGCCAGGGACTGGCCGGCCGCCAGCGAGACTTCGGTCTCGGACTCCCGTCCGTATCCGATCAGGGTCACCGAGACGGTGTACGGCCCGCCGGGACGAACGCCCTCCACCTGGAACGCGCCATCGCTCCCGGACAGCGCGCCCGTCTGGACCCCGGTCAAATCGTGCGTGACCACCACCGCCGCACCGGCGACGCCGGCGCCCAGGTCATCGGTCACCCGGCCCGTAACGGTCGCGGTCTCCTGTGCCGCCAGATTGGCGGCGGAAAGGATGAAGAGCGCGGCGCAGAGCGCCTTCAGACGAATTCCGCGTGACATCTGCTATCCTCCGATTCATGGGTGCGTTGGATGCGAACAAATGTAACTTCGACCGGCGTTTTGCGTAACGGTTCGCGAACGGAAAAACGGGCGGCTATTCGTACCTCAGCGACTCCACCGGATCGAGCCGGGCGGCCTTGCGCGCCGGGAGGATGCCGGCCACCAGGCCGATCGCCATGAGGATCCCCGCGCACACCGCGGCGATGGGGACGGAGAGCTTCGGGTTCACGATGTACTGCAGGGCCGGGTCGTCGATCGGCAGGGCGTCGACCCCCGTCACGAGGAGCGCGGCGATGGCGAGCCCCGCGAGCCCCCCGCCGACGGCGATGAGGATGGCTTCGAAGAGGAACTGGCTCACGATGTGCCGTTTCCGCGCGCCGACGGCGAGCTTGACGCCGATCTCCCGCGTCCGCTCCCGCACCACGACGTACATGATGTTCGCGACCCCGACGCCGGCCACGATCAGGGTGAAGGCACCCACCAGTCCGAGGAAGATCTGAATCCCGAGCCCGATCTGGCCCACGATCTTCTCATCCTCGATGAAGTCCCAGATCGCGAGCGCCCGCTCGTCCGCCGCGTCGAACCGGTAGCGGCCGCCCAGCACCCGGTACAACTCCGCCTTGGCGACCGCCGCGTCCCTCACGTCGCGAGGCCGCAGGAGCAGGTGGTTCACGAACTCCTGGCCGTAGATGCTCCGGAACGTGGAGGCCGGGATCACGGCCCGGTCCTCGTCCGGCCCGTTGTTGCTCGAGTCCTGGAACTTCGACTCCATCACGCCGATGACGCGGAACGGAAGCCCGTCCAGCGTCACCGTGCGCCCCACCGGCGGCGCGTCGCCGAACAGGCGTCCGGCGATCCCGTCTCCGAGGAAGAGCACGCGCCGCTTCTCGTCGATGTCGCGCTGGTTGATGAACCGGCCGCCGGGGGCGGGGAACATGCGCCGCAACTCGGAGAAGACCGGGTTCACGCCCTCCATGTACGTCGTCGTCTGGCTCTCCTCCACCTTCAGGTGCGTCCGGCCCCGGCCGTAGGAGGGACTGCCCATCTCGAACTCCGGCACCGCGCGCAGCAGCAGGTCGAGATCGTCCTCCCGCAGCCGGATCCGCCGTCCCTTCGACAGCCCCTCGTGCTCCACGCTCGTCTGGCCGCCGTAGACCATGAAGATGCGTTCGCCGGCGTTGAGCAGCCCCACGGAGAACTGGTTTCGAAGCCCCTGCCCGAAGGCGAGCAGGAGGACGATCGAGATCGTCCCCCACACCACGGCGAAGATCGTGAGGAAGGCGCGCGTCTTCTGGGCCCGCAGGTCGCCGAGGAACTCTTCGAGGAGGATCTTCCACATGGGTCAGTCGCGGAGACATTCGACGGGGTCGAGCGCCGCCGCGCGGCGGGCCGGGAAGAACCCGGCCAGCATCGCGATGAACGCGAGGAGCGCCAGGGTCACCCCGGCCACCTGCAGCGAGATCGTCGGCGTCCCGACGAACTCCTGCATCGGGACCAGCGACATGACCTTCACGACGCCGAGGGAGACGACGACGCCGAGCACCGCGCCCACGACGACGATGAGCATGCTCTCGGTGAGGAACTGCCACAGGATGGATCGCCGGGTGGCGCCGAGCGAGCGCTTGATCCCGATCTCGTTCGTCCGCTCGCGCACCACGATGTACATGATGTTCGCGACCCCGATCCCGCCCACGCTGAGCGTGAAGCTGCCGACGATCGCGAAGAAGATCTTGAACCCCAGGAAGAGGAACCCGAACATCCGCTCCCACTCGGCCGTGTCCCATACGGCCAGCGCATCGTCGTCGGCCGGGTTGAAGCGGTACTTCGCTCCCAGGACCTCGTAGACCCGCGCCTCCACGTCCTCCGTCCGCGTCGCGTCCGCGGTCCGGTACACGAGGTTGGAGACGAAACGCGAGCCGAACAGGGCCGCGTGCGTGCCGGCCGGGATGAACACGCGGTCCTCGTCCCTCGAGTTATAGGACGAGTTCTGGACCTTGGGCTGGAGCACGCCGATCACGGTGAAGGGCGAATCGCCGATCCGGACCTGCTCGCCGACGGGATCCGCCTCCCCGAACAGGACGCGGGCGACCTCGTCTCCGAGAAACACGACGCGTCGCCGCTCCCGCTGGTCGCGCTCGTTGATGAAGCGGCCGCCGGGGAGGGGGATGATGTTCCGCATCTCGCCGTAGATGGGGTAGATCCCGGTGATGTTCGGGTTCACGCCGTTGCGGCCGTAGCGGACCGGCGCCGCCCGCGTGGAGTACTCCGGGCTGATCATCGCGATGTCGGGGATCCGCCGGGCGAGAACCTCCGCGTCGGTCTCCCGCAGCCGGATCGACCGCCCCTCCCGGAACCCCGCGTGCGGCATCGTCGTGCGTCCGCCGAAGAGGATGACGATCCGGTCGCCGAGGCCGTGAAACCGCTTGATCGTCTGCCGCTCGAGGCCGACGGAGAAGGCGAGCAGCACGACGACCGCCACGGTGCCCCAGGTGATGCCGAGCACCGTGAGCGCGGTCCTGACGCGCTGGGCCGAGAGATCGGCCCACAACTGCCGTCCGGCGTCGAGCAGTCTCACCGCTGCTAGGTGATCTCGCGCCGCGGGGGCTCCAGCACGCGCTCGCCCTCCGCCAGGCCGTCCAGCACCTCGACGCTGATGCCGTCGCTCAGGCCGGTGCGGATCTCGCGTTCCTCCGTCTCCTCGGGTCCCAGGCGGACCGTGACGAGCGTGCGCTCGTCCTCGAACCGGACCAGGCGCTCGGGGATGACGAGCACGTCCGACCGGCGCTCGATGATCACGTGCGCGTTGGCGGAATAGCCCGCCCGCAGCGCCGCGCCGTCCAGCGGGAGCACCGCGATCTCGACCGGGAAAAGGGTGGCGTTCTCCTCGTCGCGGCCCTTGAGCGAGATCTTCGTCAGCCGGCCCTCGATGCGCGCATCCGGGAGCGCGCCGATCGTGATCTCCACCGGCATGCCCTCGGTCAGCCGCCCCACGTCGATCTCATCCACGGTGCCGCGGAAGAGCAGTTCGTCCATCTCCGCCATCGTCATGAGGGCGGTCCCCTCCTGGAACGTCGTCAGCGGGACGACGGGATCGCCGATCTCCACCATCTTTTCGAGGATGAAGCCCTGGATCGGGGAGGTGATGACCGCCTCGACGGCTTCGTCGCCGATCGTCACGCGGCCCTCGGAGAGGAGGGCCAGCCGTTCCGACGCGATCTGGACCTGGAGCGAGGCCTCGTCGTGCTGGCGGGCCACGGTCTCGTATTCCTCCTCGGACACGAATCCGCGGCCGCGCAGCGCGGCGAGCCGGTCGCGCTGCCGCTCGAGCTGCTGGAGTTCGATCTCCCGCAGTTCCACGTTGCGCCGCGCCTCGACGAGTTCGATCGGGGTGGGGTTGGGCTGGACCTCGAGCAGGGGCTGGCCCCGCTGGACGTACTCGCCGGGCTCCTTGAACATCTGCCGCACGACGCCCGCGAGCTGCGACTTCACGCTCACCTCGACCAGCGGCTCGATGCGTCCCACGGCGAGCGCCCGGTCCACGATCTCGCCGCGCTCCACGGCGACGGTGCCGGATTCGCCGTCGTCGCTGTCCCCCGCGCTCGACACCGCGAACGCGGTCGCTCCCAGTCCGCCGATGAGGACCGTGGAGACCAGTATCTTCGTGCCTCGCTTCATGCGAACCCGCGCTCCTCCGCCGGGATTGGAACAGGTCGGCCGTCCGCCCTGCCGGCCGCGGAGCGGGGACGGCCCTACGCGTGGGCCTACGGAGCGATGGGCGTTTGGTTTCGCCGCCGCCGCCCTCGCGGACGGGATCGGCGGACCGCTACGGACTCAGGGCGCGGGAGATTCGATCCAGCGGGGGGCGCGCGGAATGGGGAGGGGCTGCGGCTGTGCTTCCAGGTAGGCGACGAGCGCCTCCAGATCCGCGACTTCCAGGGGGTCGATGACTTCGGCTTCGGCGAAGGTGGTGTAGCCGCCGCCCCCGGTCGCGATGAAGTCGTTGGCCGCGACGACGTAGCGGCCCTCGGGCCGGAGCGGCGATCCGTCGTCGAACGTCACGTCGAGAATCCGCTCGCCCGGGGGGGCGGCCGGATCGTAGCGGACGACGATGCCGCTCGCGTGCAGGTCCACGTCCCCGCCCCGGGCCGAGTGCTCGAGCGTCAGCAACAGCTGCGCGCCGGTCATCGTGTGGCGGACGAGCATGTTGTTGAAGGGCTGCAGTTCGAAGAGGTCGGCGAAGGTGATCGGTCCCGCCGGTAGCGACCGGCGGATGCCGCCGTTGTTCATGAGGGCGACATCGGCCCCGCTCGCGTGCCGCTGCGCGTCGGCCACGATGCGGCCGAGCGGGAAGTCGCCGTCCCGCGGGGCGGAGAGCGCCTCCGGCAGGTCCACGATCACGCGGTCCACGATGGCCGCGATCTCGGCGCTGTAGGAGGCGACGAGCCGCTCGACGTCCGGGTCCGGCGCAATCTCGTCCGCCCACGCCTGTCGAACGCCGAGGCGTTGCGCGCTTACGGCGCCCTCCGCGCTCCGGTCGATGCGGCCGAGTCCGTACGCCGTCGTGTTCGAGTACGACTGGATGACGGGAACGCCCCGAATCTCGGTCTCCAGGCGCGAGTGCGTGTGCCCCGTGACCGCGTAGTCGAAGCGTTCCGTCGTCGCGGCCAGCGCCTCCAGAGCCGGGCCCCGGCACCCGCCTCCCGCCGCATCCCGCTCCGCGCCGACGTCGCAGAAGGCGCCTTCGTGCATGACCGCGACCACGAAATCCACGCCCGCCGCCCGCACCTCCGGGATGTAGCGGTCGAGCGCATCGGAGATCGACCGGAAGTCGAAGTCCGCGACGAGCGAGGGCCGGGCGACGACCGGCGTGGACCGCGTCGTCGCGCCGATGAAGCCGACCCGGATGCCGTCGCGCTCGACGATCGTCCAGGGCCGGACCCAATCGGGGTGCCGGTCGGTGCCCTTGAGGTAGATGTTCGCGCCGAGCATGGCGAAGTCCGCATCGGCGATGCGCTCCACGAGGACGTCGACACCCCAGTCGAACTCGTGGTTCCCGATCGCGACGGCGTCGTAGCCGATCCCGTTCATGGCCTCGATCATCGAGCGCCCGTCCGTGAAGTTCGAGATCGGCGTGCCCTGCATGATGTCGCCGCCGGAGACGACGAAGAGCGGACACTCGGGCGTCGTCGAGCGCTCCCGCGCCACGTAGGCGGCGAGCGCGGCGGATCCGCCGACCGGGCGTCCCTCCGACCAGTTCTGTTCCGCCGGCAGCAGCCGTCCGTGCGAATCGTTCGTGGAGAAGATCAGCGCGCAGGCGGCCGGGTCCTCGGGCGCGCACGCGGGAAAGGCCGCGATGCCGGCGCAGAGGAGGGCGGCGAGGGCAGGCTTGAAGCGGGCGGAGGGGCGGCGCGGCATCAGACCGTCTGCAACGCCCGCGACCGGTCCAGGTCCACGAGCGGCGCGGCGTAGTTGCCGGTCCAGCAGGCGTCGCAGAAGGGACCGTGATCCGCGACCGCGTCGCGCATGCCATCCATGCTGAGGTAGCCGAGCGACTCCACCTGCAGGTGTTGCCGGATCTCCTCGACCGTGTGGCTGGAGCCGATGAGTTCCTCCTTCGTGGGCATGTCGATGCCGTAGTAGCAGGGAGAACGCACCGGCGGGGAAGCGACCCGGAAATGCACCTCCCGCGCCCCCGAGTCCCGGAGGAGCCGGACGAGGCCGCTGCTCGTCGTGCCCCGGACGAGCGAATCGTCCACGACGACGATGCGCTTGCCGTCGACGAGTTCGCGCACGGGGTTGTACTTCACCCGCACCTTGAAGTCGCGTCCCCTCTGGGTCGGATGGATGAAGGTCCGGCCCACATAGTGGTTGCGGATGAGCGCGAGTTCGAACGGGAGGCCGCTCACCTCCGAGTACCCGAGCGCCGCCGAGTTCGACGAATCCGGCACCGCGAACACGCAGTCGGCATCGGCCGGGTGCTCGCGGGCGAGCTGGCGGCCGAACGCCCGCCGCGCCTCGTCCACGCTGCACCCCCACACGCGCGAGTCGGGACGCGCGAAGTACACGAGTTCGAACAGGCAGGCGCTGGTCTCGGCGGGGGGCAGCGGCCGGAGCGATTCCACGTGGCCGTCGCGGACCTTCAGCACCTCGCCCGGCTCCACGTCGCGCACGTAGGCGGCCCCGATGATGTCGAGCGCGCACGTCTCGGACGCGAACACGACGGCCTCGCCCAGCCTGCCCATCACCATGGGCCGGAAGCCTCGCGCATCGCGCGTCGCGTACACCGTGTCGCCGATGCAGAGGAGGAGGGAGAAGGCGCCGACCAGCTGCGAGAGGGCGTCGTCGATCTTGCCGTCCAGGTCGCGGTGCCGGGAGCGGGCGATGAGGTGGACGATGACCTCCGAGTCCGCATCCGTCTGGAAGATCGAGCCGTCGCGGGCGAGCGAGCGCTTGAGCTGGTTCGCGTTCGTGAGGTTGCCGTTGTGCGCGAGCGCGAGCGGCTTGTCCTCGTACTGCACGAGCAGCGGCTGGGCGTTGCGGAGGCTGGATCCTCCCGCCGTCGAATAGCGGACGTGCCCGACGGAGAGCGTCCCCTCGAGGGCGCCGAGCACCTCGTCGTCGAAGACGTCCGCGACGAGGCCCATGCCCTTGTGGACCCTCGACTTGCCGGACTCGTCGACCGTGACGATCCCGGCGGACTCCTGCCCGCGGTGCTGGAGCGCGTACATGGCGAGAAACGCGAGTTCGGCGGCCGCGCCCGAGCCGCTGACCGCGACGATGCCGCACTCCTCCCGGGGCTTGTCCAGCTCAAACACATTCCTCATGACGTGATTCCCGCCTCCTCGCTCATGCGGCGCGGGATCGCCTCCTCGTAGATCCGCGCCAGTTCGGCGGCCGGCGGGGCGATCGCGTGGCCGGCGCCGGTCAGCCGGCACGGGCTGTCCGGCCCGTCCACGGCGCCCACACGCGCCACGGGCACGCCGTGACGCCGCCCGTGCGCGGCGATCCGCTCGCCCTCGCCGGGCCGGCACGTGAGCACGACGCGCGAGTGCGACTCGCCGAACCAGCGCGCCGCGGCCGACACGTTCGCCCCGGCGGGCGCCGCGTCGAGATCGACCGTGCAGCCGAGCGGCCCGCCCGTTGCCCGCACCGCGCACTCCGCAAGCGCGACCGCAAGCCCCCCGTCCGAGCCATCGTGCGCCGAGGCGAACGCCCCGTCCGCTGCTCCCTCGACGAGAAAGTCGATCAGCGCCGCCGCCTCTTCCAGCTCCACGGCCGGCGGCAGGCCGGCGACGAGGCCGTGGCAGGCGGCGAGGTACTCCGACCCGCCGATCTCATCGCGGGTCACGCCCGCGACCCAGACCTCATCGCCTTCGCGCTGGAAGGCCGAAGGGACGCGCCGTTCAAGGTCCTCGATCACGCCGAGCATGCCGATGACCGGCGTGGGGTAGACCGGCTGGCCGCCCGTCTCGTTGTAGAGCGACACGTTGCCGCCCGTCACCGGCGTGCCCAGCGCGCGGCACGCCTCTCCCATCCCCTCGACGGCCCCCGCGAGCTGGAAGTAGACCTCCGGCCGCAGCGGGCTGCCGAAGTTCAGGCAGTTCGTCACGGCGAGCGGCCGCGCCCCCGAGCAGGCCACGTTCCGCGCCGCCTCGGCGACCGCCGCCCGGCCCCCGGTGCGCGGGTCGAGCCATGTATGCCGCCCGTTCCCGTCCGTGGAGGCCGCGAGCGCGCGCCCCTCGGCGGGCAGCCGCAGCACGGCCGCGTCGGAGCCCGGTCCCTCGAGCGTGTTCGTCTGCACCGTGGTGTCGTACTGCTCGTAGATCCAGCGCCGCGACGCGATGGACG
The DNA here is from genome assembly GCF_965208695.1 of Candidatus Palauibacter irciniicola. Classification (GTDB taxonomy): domain Bacteria; phylum Gemmatimonadota; class Gemmatimonadetes; order Palauibacterales; family Palauibacteraceae; genus Palauibacter; species Palauibacter irciniicola. The sequence continues at coordinate 1,936,146 of NZ_OZ242352.1, read as the reverse complement.
GGGCGTCGAGCAGCGTCCGCAGCGCCGCGTCCACCTCCCGGTCCGACTCGAAGGAAGCGTACGCGCCGAGGTCCGCGGAGCGAGCTTCGGCCACCGACGGGCTCATGACTCCCTCGCGGACGTACGTCGGACAATCGTCCACCAGCGGCTTCACCGGAATCTCGACACGCACGACGCCGTCTTCCCGCACGCGGAACATCCCGTCGTCCGTGACCTGTCCGATCGTCGCCGCCTGCAGGTCCCAGCGCTCAAGCACCTCGCGCACCGCCCCCTCGTGTTCGGGCTTCGCGACGAGGAGCATCCGCTCCTGCGACTCCGAGAGGAGCATCTCGTAGGGCGTCATCCCCTCCTCCCGGACGGGGAGGTACGCCACGTCGATGTCGATCCCGGAGCCCGAGCGCGCCGCCATCTCCGTCCCGCTCGAGGTCAGCCCCGCCGCCCCCATGTCCTGGATCCCGACGAGGAGGTCCCGCTCGATGAGTTCGAGACTCGCCTCGAGCAGCAGCTTCTCGGTGAACGGATCGCCCACCTGCACCTGCGGCCGGCTGTCGACGGCCTCTTCGTCGAGTTCCTCCGACGCGAAGGTCGCCCCGTGGATCCCGTCCCGCCCCGTGCGGGCGCCGACGGCCATCACGGGATTGCCGACGCCCTCCGCCTCGCCCCGGATGAGGCGCTCGAGCGGGAGGACGCCGATGCACATCACGTTGATGAGCGGGTTCCGCTCGTAGGCCGGGTCGAAGATCGCCTCGCCCCCCACCGTGGGGACCCCGACGCAGTTGCCGTAGTCTCCGACCCCGCGCACGACCCCATCGAAGAGGTAGCGCGACTGCGGCGAGTCGAGCGACCCGAAGTGGAGGCTGTCGAAGATGGCGATCGGCCGCGCCCCCATCGTGAACACGTCGCGCAGGATCCCGCCCGACCCCGTCGCCGCGCCCTGGTAGGGTTCGACCGCCGACGGGTGGTTGTGGGACTCGATCTTGAACGCGACGCCCCATCCGCCGCCGACATCGATGACGCCGGCGTTCTCCCCCGGACCCTGAACGACGGCGGCGCTCTCCGTAGGCAGCGTCCGCAGCAGGGGCCGCGAGTTCTTGTAGCCGCAGTGCTCCGACCACATGGCGCTGAACACGCCGAGCTCCGTGAAGGTGGGCTCCCGTCCCATGAAACCGAGGATCTGCTCCCACTCCTCCGGGCTCAGCCCGTGCTCCGCCACGAGCGCGGCGCTCATCACCGGATCGCCCGGCCGGGCCTCCACGCGTTCGAGCGAGGCCCGCGTCATGACGACACCCCCGCACCGGCCACCGCTCCGGCCGCGAACTCCGCGGCTTCCGGCGGTGCAGGGTCGCTTCGACGCCCCCTCCCGCCGGCGACGGCCGCGAGCAGCGACTGGAACACCCCGAGCCCGTCCGTGTTGCCGAGGACGGAGAGCGAATGGCGCTCCGGGTGTGGCATGAGTCCCAGGATGTTCCCCTCCGCGTTCACGATCCCGGCGATGTTGCGCGCCGAGCCGTTGGGGTTCGCGGCGTCCGTCGCCCGTCCGCGCCGGTCGACGTAGCGGAACACGACCCGGTCCTCGGCCTCCAGTTCGTCGAGCGTCGAGGCCTCCCCGACGAACTGCCCCTCGCCGTGCGCGATCGGGATGTGGAGCAGATCGCCCTCGGCATAGGCCGACGTGAACGGCGTCCCGGCGTTCTCCACGCGGAGCCCGACGTCGTGGCAGCGGAAGCGAAGGTTCCGGTTCCGGACGAGGGCCCCCGGCAGGAGGTGCGCCTCGCACAGCACCTGGAATCCGTTGCAGATCCCGAGCGTGAGCCCTCCGGAGCGCGCGAAGTCGATCACCTCGCCCATGATCGGGCTGAAGCGGGCGATCGCCCCCGCCCGCAGGTAGTCTCCGTACGAGAACCCGCCCGGCAGCACGACGACGTCCACGCCCTCGAGGTCCGTCGACTTGTGCCACAGGTACGTGGCGCTCTCTCCCAGCCCCTCGGTGACGGCCCGGTACACGTCCGCATCGCAGTTCGAGCCCGGGAACCGCACGATCCCTACCTTCATCCCTGCCTCCATCCCCACCGTCATCCGTTCACCCCTCCCGCACGCGCACGACGTAGTCTTCGATGATCGGGTTCGCGATCAGTTGCTCGCACATCTTCTCCGTGGAGGCCCTGGCGGCCTCCGCCCCGTCGGCTTCGACCTCGAGACGGATCAGCCGCCCGGCGCGCACGGAGTGGACGCCCTCGTAGCCGAGGTTGCCCAGCGCCCGGCGGATCGTCTCGCCCGCCGGATCGAGGATCCCCTCCCGCGGCGTGACCCGGACATCCACCGACCAGACCCGGCTCATGCGGGCGCCTCGTAGAGTTCGTGGCCCGCGATGCGCCGGAAGGCCTCCAGGTAGCGCTCCGAGGTCGTGCGGATGACCTCCCCCGGGAGCGCCGGAGCCGGCGGCGTCTTGTCCCATTCCCCGCGCCCGACGATCTCCTGCAGGTGGTCGCGCACCGGCTGCTTGTCGAGCGAGGGCTGGCCGCCTCCGATCCGGTACGAATCGGCGGGCCAGAAGCGGGAGGAGTCGGGGGTCATCACCTCGTCGATGAGGATGATGCGCCCGTCCGCCCCGCGCCCGAACTCGTACTTCGTGTCGGCGAGGATGATGCCGCGCTCGCGGAGCGTGTCGCGGCCCGCGGCGTAGAGCGCGAGGCTGATGTCGCGCAGTTCCTCCGCGAGTTCCGTCCCGACGATGTCGCACATCCGGTCGAAGGTGATGTTCTCGTCGTGGAGCCCCTGCTCGGCCTTCGTCGAAGGGGAGAAGATCGGCTCCGGATACTCCTCGGACTCCTGCAGACCCTCCGGGAGGGGTTCGCCGGCCAGCGTCCCGTGGCGGCTGTACTCCTTCCACGCGGAGCCGGAGATGAAGCCCCGCACGATGCACTCGACCGGCAGGGGCTGCGCCTTCTCGACCAGCATGGCGCGGTGTCCCCACGTGTCGGCGGTGCCGGCGAGTTCCGGCACCGCCTCGGCGATGGCCGCCGGCTCGCTCGCCACGCGGTGGTTGCCCACGATGTCGGTCGTGCGGTCGAACCAGAACGCCGAGAGCTGGGTGAGCACGGCCCCCTTGTGGGGGATCGGATTCGGGATCACGCAGTCGAAGGCGCTGATGCGGTCGCTCGCGACCATCAGGATGCGGTCGTCGAGGTCGTACATCGAGCGCACCTTCCCCTTGCGGAGAAGCGGCAGCGGGAGGTCGATGTCGTGCAGCGCGGCCGGCGCGTCCGCGCCGATCGTGGTCTGTGTCATGGTGTCCTTTCGAGTGTCCTTTCGGGGGTCACGGGGGTCGCGTTCCCGCGGGAACGCCGGGTCATACGCGGACCTCCTCGGCGGGCCGCGGCGCGTCCGCGGCCTCGAACAGCGGGTCGATCCTCGTGGTCAGGAAGCGCTCCACCTGGTGGGCGGAGCGGCCGACGAGGCGGTGCGGGTCGGCGAGCGCGTGCAGCTCCTCCATGCCGAGCCCGAAGGCGCCGTCGCTGGCGATGCGCGCGAAGAAGTCGTTGTCCTCCGCGCCCTCGTCGAGCCGTTCGCGCGCGGCCAGCGCGTGCCCCCGCACCCGTTCGTGCAGGTCCTGCCGGTCGCCGCCCCCCCGCACGCCCGCGATGAGGATCTCCTCGGTGACCATGAACGGGAGCGCGCGGCCGAGGCGGCGCGCCACGACGGCCGGGTGGACGACGAGCCCCGCGCTCACGTTGCGCGCGAGGATGAGGAGCGCGTCCGCCGACAGGTAGCCTTCGGGGAGCGAGATGCGGCGGTTCGCGGAGTCGTCGAGCGTGCGCTCGAACCACTGCACGGAAGCGGTCCACGAAGCGTCGAGTTCCAGCGTGCAGAGGTGCCGCGCCAGCGCGCAGATCCGCTCGCTCCGCATGGGGTTGCGCTTGTAGGGCATCGCCGACGAGCCGATCTGGTGCTTCCCGAACGGCTCCTCGATCTCGCCGAACGCCTGCAGGATCCGGATGTCGTGGCCGAAGCGCGCCGTCGAGGCGCCGATGCCGGCCAGCGCCGCGAGCGCCCGGTGGTCCACCTTCCGCGGGTACGTCTGGCCGATGACATCGTAGGTGCCGGCGAAGCCGAAGCGCGCCGCGAGCCGCTCGTTGAGCCGGTCCACCTTCTCCCCGTCCCCGTCGAACAGTTCGAGGAACGTCGCCTCCGTCCCCGTCGTGCCCCGGGCGCCCCGGAAGCGGAGTTCCGCCCGCACGGCTTCGATCTGCTCGAGGTCGAAGAGGAGGTCCTGGAGCCAGAGACAGGCGCGCTTCCCGATCGTCGTCGGCTGGGCCGGCTGCAGGTGCGTGTAGCCGAGCGTCGGCTCGGCCGCCTGCGCGCGGGCGAAGGCCGCCAGGTCCTCGATCGTCCCCAGCAGCCGGTCGCGCACGATGTCGAGACCCTGCTGGTGCTGGATGAGGCCGTGGTTGTCGCCCACGAAGGCGCTCGTCGCGCCGAGGTGGATGTACTTCCGGGCCTCCGGGGCGACCTCGCCGAAGTGATGCACGTGCGCCATCACGTCGTGACGGAGGTCGCGCTCGATGACGGCGATCCGGTCGAGGTCGATCTGCTCCCGCGCCGCGTGCATCGCGACGATGGCGTCGTTGGGGATCTCGACGCCGAGCGCCCGTTCTTCCTCGGCGAGCGCAATCCACAGGTCGCGCCAGACGAGCGCCTGCATGCGAGGGGAGAAGATCGCCGCCATCTCGCTCGAGGCGTAGCGGTCGATGAGAGGATGTGGGTAGTGACGTTCCGCCATCAGGCGCGTAGTCCGGATCCAGCGGCCCACCCGGGGCGACCTCGGTCGCCGTAAGGTCGCAGTCTAGCCCATGACCGCCCCGCGCAAAAGCCCCGGAAACCGGCGGGTCAGCGAACGCGGAAGGGCTGGAGGTAGCCGATCTCCGTGCCGCGCGCGATGTAGAGTTGCACCGTGCCGTCGCGGGAGCGCGCGTAGTAGTCGAAGAGTTCGCCCGCGTCCTCGGCGGAGCGCACCTCGTTGCGGTTGATGCTGAGGATCACGTCGCCCTCGCGGAGCCTCGTCCCGCGGGCCTCTTCGCCGACGGAGGCAATGAGCGCGCCGGCGTCGACCCGGAGGTTGAGTTCCTGCTGGATCTGCGGCGTGACCGTGATCAGCCGGAGGCCCGCGAGCACCTCGATGCGCTCGGCCCGCCCCGTGGGCACCTCGTCCAGCCGGAAGCGCGCCTGGAGTTCACGTCCCCCTCGCTGGAAGGTCACGTCCACGGTCGATCCCACCCCGGCGTCCACCAGCCCCACCTGCCAGTCGAGATCGTGGTTGATGACGCGCCCGTTGAGGGTCACGATCTCGTCCCCCGCCCGCAGTCCGGCGTCGGCCGCCGGCGCCCCCTCCAGGACCTCGACCACGAGCGGCCGGCCGAAGACGGACTCGGGGTCCGGCCGGTCGGTGAGCACCTGCAGTCCCGCCCAGGGCCGGCGCACGCGCCCGAACTGGAGGAGTTCGGAGGCGACGACGAGCGCCCGGTCGATGGGGATCGCGAAGCCCATCCCCTCCGATCCCCCGGAGCGCGAGAAGATCGAGCTGTTCACGCCGATGACGTCGCCGTCCGCGTTCGCCAGCGGACCGCCCGAGTTGCCCGGGTTGATCGACGCGTCGGTCTGGATCATGTCGGCGTAGAGCACCTCCTGGCCGCCCGGCGCCTGGATGTCGCGCCCCACGCCGCTGACGACGCCCGAAGTGACCGTCGCCTCGGTGTTGCGGAGGGCGTAGCCCGACGGATTCCCCAGCGCCACCGCGGGCTCCCCGATGAGAAGGTTCGAGGACGAGCCCAGCGGCGCCGCGGGCACCCGGCCCGGAGGGACCCGCACGACGGCGAGGTCGGTGAGTTCGTCGAAGCCGACCACTTCGGCCTCGAACCGCTGTCCGTCCCGGTCCACGACCTCGATGCGGTCCGCGCCGCTCACGACGTGCGCGTTCGTGATGATGGTGCCCGCGTCGTCGATCGCGAACCCGGAACCCAGGCCGGCCTCGACCCGGGAACGGCCGCCGCGGTTGAAGAAGCGGGTGAACATGTCCTGCGACTGGACGGTCCGCTCCGTCCGGAGGCTCACGACCGAGGGGAGCACGCGGACCGCGGCGATGACCGTGGGCGTCCGCCGGGCCCCGGAGATCTCGGCCAGCGACTGGGGCGCGGGCCGGTTCGCGGGGTCGGCCAGCGAGGTGCGGGCGAACGGGTTGTCCGCGGGCCGGCTGTCCTCCGGCGGGGGACGTCCGTTCCCCAGCGTGGTGACGAGCGCCCCCACGCCGAGGCCGGCGAAGATCAGGACCGTGGCCGCCACGAACACGCGCGCGGCCGACACCAGGATCCTCCTGACCCGATTTCCCTCGTTCATGGACTGCGCCACCTCATGTCGCTCGTCAGATCTTCAGGCCACACGATAACTGTACGCCGAACCACCCCGCAGGGTTCACGTCCGATGCCTCTCGGCCGGGAGCCAGGGGATCCCGGCGCCGGAATTCCATTCGCCGCCGTAGCGCACGCCCGTCAGGTAGAGCCCGCCCGGCGGGGCGGGGAAGACCGGTCTCGACGCGGCCTCTCCCGCCAGCAGCCGCTCGAAGTCCTCGAACGGGCGGCGCCCCGCGGCGATCTCCACGGACGTCCCCACCAGGTAGCGCACCATGTGGTGGAGGAAGCGGTCGGCGACGATCTCGAAGAAGAGGAAGGGCGGTCGGTCGAAGTGCCAGGCCGCGCTCGCGACCCGGCAGCGCGTCCCGCGCTCCGGCTGCCCGGCGCGGGCGAACCGCTCGAACGACCGTTCCCCGGGGATGGCCGCCGCCAGCCGGTCGAGCGCGTCGCGGTCCAGCGGCCACCGCGGGATCCAGGCCCGGTCGCGCAGGAACGGCCGCCTCCGGCCGCTCTCGGCGACCACGTACCGGTAACGGCGCCTCTCCGCGTCGAAGCGCGGATGGAAATCGGGCGCGGCGTCCCCCACTCTCCGAACCGCGACATCGTCGGAAAGAATCGCCCCGAGCGCCCGGGCCAGTTCCTCCGGACTCCAGGCGCGGGGCGCGCCGAACGCGACCTCCTGCGCCGTCGCGTGAACCCCCGCGTCGGTGCGGCCCGCGAGGTCGATGCGGACGGGCCGATCGAGGAGTTTCCCGAGCGCTTCCTCCACCTCGCGCTGGACGGTGCGCACCCCGGGCTGTAGTTGGGATCCGTGGAAGGAGGTCCCATCGTACTCGATCGTGGCCCGGAAACGGGCGGGCGGGGCCGTGGAATCCGACATGCGCGAAGACTAGCCGTTTTCGGCTTGCGGGGGAAAACCACCGGAAACCAGGAGGAATCGAGGTGACGAACACGATCCGGCGCGTCCTCTCCGGAGAGACCCTGGATGCCGCCGCCGCCGAAGCCGCGTTCGACCGCTTCATGAGCGGCGAGGCCACCCAGGCCGAGATGGCCGCACTCCTCGCCGCCCTCAGGATGCGCGGGGAAACGCCCGCCGAGGTCGCCGGCGGCGTCCGCGCGCTGCGGAAGGCCATGATCCCGCTCGCCCTGGACGACGACCGCATCATCGACACCTGCGGGACGGGCGGGGGCACGCTGACCACGTTCAACATCTCGACCGCCGCCGCCATCGTCGCCGCGGCCGGCGGTGTCCGCATCGCGAAGCACGGCAACCGCTCGTTCACCTCCAGGTGCGGCAGCGCCGATGTGCTGGAGATGCTCGGGATCCCCATCGAGCTGCCTCCCGAGGACGAAAAGCGGATGTTCGAGGAGACCGGGTTCGTGTTCATGTTCGCCCCGGCCCACCATCCGGCCATGCGGCACGTGGGCCCCGTCCGCGCCGCGCTCGGCGTGACCACGATCATGAACCTGCTCGGCCCGCTCGCGAACCCGGCCGGCGTGCGGCGGCAGGTCGTCGGCGTCGCCCACCCCGATCTCCAGCGCCTCGTCGCCGACACCCTCCTCGAACTCGGCCACGAGCGCGCGCTCGTCGTCCACGGGGAGCCCGGCATGGACGAACTGAGCCCCCTCGGCCCGACCCGGGTCTTCCGCATCGAGAACGGGACGCTGTCCGAGTTCGAGGTCGTGCCGTCCGACTTCGGCTGGCCGGAGTACGCGCCCTCCGATCTGGCCGGGGGCGAGCCGGAGGAGAACGCGGAACGGGTCCGGCGCGTCGTCGACGGCCGCGAAGCCGGAGCCGGCCGCGCAGCCGTCGTGCTCAACGCCGCCGCCGCCTTCTGGGCCGCGGGCGCCGTCGACACCCTGGCCGCCGGCGTCGCCGCCGCCGAACAATCCATCGATTCGGGCGCGGCCGAGGCGCACGTTCGATCCCTGCAGGCGTTTCGACCGACCGCCTGACTCCGCCGATTCGTAGCCCGCGAAGCGGGTGAGCGAGACTGCGGAGTCGGTTGCAGGATGATTGTGTCCCCTTTCGGCAAATATCGTCCCACATTGGCGGATTTTGTCCCTTCCCGGCCGCCGGACGGTCCCCATCTTTGAAGGCAGCGAGAGTCGCCGTCTCGGCGGCCACCCACCTCCCACCAAAAACCGTCGGGGCGGCGGCTCTCGCTTCCAGCCTCTGCCGGGCCCCGCCGCAGCCTGGCGATCCACGGCGGGCAGAGGAACTCCGAACGGGTCCGGCGGGTAGTCGGCGGCATGAAGTGGGAACGGCACCGGGGTGTGAAGGGCACTTGGGGAGGAGGCGGCCGAAGTGATCCAGGTCTTCGCGGATACGCCTCGTGACGCGGACAGGATAAGGCGGGCGGTCGACGGCGACGTCCAGGTCGTGGAAAACGCCGAGGAACTCGCTGCGGACCCCGGTTGCGACCACAGCGGCCTCGACCGCGACCACCTCGAATACGACCACGGCCGCCTCGACTGCGTCGTCGTCGGCTGCCACACACGTTTTCTGCGCGAGAGGATCGGTCTCCTCGCTCGACTCGAGCGGGAGATGCCGTGGGTGCCGGTCATTCTCGTCACGGACCGCGACGCGGATGCCGCGAAGCTGCTGGCCTCCACGCGCTGCTCCGCCCTGGTCTGGTTCGACGATCCCGCCGCTCGGCTTCGCTCCCGAATCGAGGCCGCCTGCGAGACCGCGGCATTGGTGCAGCTGGCCGAGAGGATCCGCCGCTCCGCACTGCCGCCGGCTCTTCGCCGCGCCCTGGTCCACAGCTTGCGGCAAGCGGGGAGCGACCCGGTTCACAACGTCGGAGCGCTGGCCGCCGCCATGGGCAGTTCTCCGGTCACGCTCTCCCACGAGTTCACGGCCCGCGTCAACGGCGGGGCCACGCTCTGCCGGTTCCTGAGCGCGCTCGTCATCCTCAGGGCCCACCAGCTTCGTCTGTCCGGTTCCAGTTGGACGAATGCGGGCGGCCGCCTCGGATTCCCCCGCCGTACGCTGAACCGGAAGGCGCACACGTGGCCGGGGCGCTCGCTCGCGGATCTTGAGCGCATCACTCCCGACCGGTTGCTTTCGGCATTCGTCGAGGAGTACGTCCGGCCGCTCCTGGGCCAGGACGTGTTGTAGCGGCGGGTTCCGGAGACGGGAACCTCCGCCCCGACGGTTTTTGGTGGGAGGTGGGTGGCCGTCGGGACGGGAACTCTCGGGGAGTCGAGAGCGGTCCTCCGTCAACTGCGGTTGGTTTCTCCTCCGGACGTCAGTAGCGCCGGATCACTCCGATCACGACGCCCTGGATCGTGACCTGCGATGGGTGCAGGTAGATCGGCGTGAGCGCCGGGTTCGCGGGCTGAAGCCGAATCCGTCCCTGCTCCAGGTAGATCTTCTTCATGGTGGCGTTCTCGCCATCGACGAGCGCGATCACCATTTCGCCGTTGTGCGCGGTCTCGCGTGACTGGACGATGACGTAGTCGCCGTCGCGGATCTGTTCGTCGATCATCGAATCGCCGCGCACCCGGAGCACATAGTGTTCGCTCAGGGACCCCGCGATCATGTCTTCGGGAACGGAGACCGTCTCCTGCTCCTGGATGACTTCTATCGGTTGACCCGCCGCCACGTTGCCGTACAGCGGCAGTTCGACCGCGGCGACCTGGAGTTTTCCTTCCACCAGTTCGACCGACCGGCTTTCATTGTAGTTTTTTCGTATATACCCCTTCGCCTGCAGGTTCTGGAGATGTTCGTGCACCGTCGCGAGCGAGCGGTAGCCGAACTCCTCCGCGATCTCCTCGAAGCTCGGGGAATACCCGCGGAACCGTATGAAGCCCTCGAGGAAGTCCAGCATCTCGCGCTGTCGCTTCGTAAGCGCCATCGTTTTCCCGCTCCCGCTCGCAGCTTCCGCACTGCGCCCGCCGCAGTCGCTTGCGACGGGCCGAAGGATTACCGAACATACCCGAACATGCACCGAAGCGCAACCTTCCACGCGAACCGCCGCCGTCGCCGAGGTTTTGCGGCGGGATAGCGGCGGTCGCAGCTTGGCGCCCATGGCACACGACACGATTCTCGAAGAGATCCTCGCAGCGAAGCGGGAGGAGGTCGCGCGGCTCCAGTTGTTCCGGAGCGCGGTTCGCGCGCAGGCGGATGAAGCCCCGCCCCCGCGGGGTTTCGAGGCATCTCTGCGCCGGCCCGGGGAAGTCTCGGTCGTCGCGGAGTTCAAGCGCCGTTCTCCGTCCGCCGGCGACATCAACCCGTACGCCCAGGCGGCGGGCGTGGCGAGCGTGTACGCCTCCGGCGGTGCGGCCGCGATCTCGATCCTCACGGACGAGCGCTACTTCGGCGGCTCGCTGGACGACCTGAGGTCCGCGAAGGCCGCCGTCGGGGTCCCCGTCCTCCGCAAGGACTTCACGCTGGATCCCGTCCAGTTGTACGAGGCGCGGGCGGCGGGCGCGGACGCGGTCCTGCTCATCGTGCGCGCGCTCGGCGATGCCCGGTTGCGCGAACTGCTCGAAATCGCGGACGACCTCGGCCTCGGGGCGCTCGTGGAGGCGCACGACGAGGAGGAGGTGGCGCGGGCGCTGGAAGCCGGGGCCCGGATCGTCGGCGTGAACGCGCGGGACCTCGCGACCTTCGAGGTGGATCTCGAGCGCTCGCTGCGCCTGATCGAGGAGCTTCCCGCCGATGTCGTGGCCGTGGCGGAGAGCGGGATCCGGTCCGCGGAGGACGCGGCGGCGGCGGGCTCGGCGGGAGCGGACGCGGTGCTGGTCGGCGGCTGGCTGATGGCGGGCGACCCGGCGGCGGGCGTCGAGGCGCTCGTCGGCCACCCGCAGCGGCCCCGGAGCGACCGGATGCAGCCGGCGGGCGCCGACGCGGCGGGCGACAGCGACGGCGCGCCGTGAGCCGGGTCAGAGTGAAGATCTGCGGTCTCCGGGAGCCGGGACACGCCACGGTGACGTCCCGCGCCGGCGCGGACTACGTGGGCGTCGTGTTCGCGGGCCGGGTGAGGGAGATCACGGCCGGGGAAGCCGCCGGGGTCGTGGCGGCGCTCGAGGGCGGCACGCGCGCCGTGGGCGTGTTCGTCGACGCGGGGCCGGCGGAGATCCTCGTCAAACGGGACATCGCGGAGTTCCACGTCGCCCAGCTCGCCGGCTCCGAGCCTCCCGAACTCTGCGACCGCCTGCGGGACGAGGGGCTGGATGTCTGGAAGGGCCTCCGGCCCACGTCGAGCGACGCGCTGGTCAAAGGGTGGGACGAGTACCGGGAGGCCGCGGACGCGATCCTCCTGGAGGGCTTCTCGCCGCGCGGACCCGGAGGCACCGGGACCGCCTTCCCGCACGAGTGGCTGGCGGGGCTGGAGCGCGACGGGTGCGGGCTCGCCCTCGCGGGTGGGCTGAACGCGGACAACGTGGCGCGGGCGATCCGCGACGTGCGTCCCGACATCGTCGACGTTTCCTCGGGCGTCGAGCGGGCCCGGGGTGAGAAGTCGATCGACCTGATCCTCGAATTCCTGGCGGCCGCCAAATGAGCCGCCGCGAAATGAGCAGCCCGGCCCCCGGCTGGTTCGGCGACTTCGGCGGGCAGTTCGTGCCCGAGACGCTGATCCCGGCGCTCGACGAACTCACGGCGGCCTGGGCGGAGGCCCGCGACGATCCGGCCTTCCGGGAGGCCCTCGAGGCCAGCCTCGCGCACTACGTCGGGCGACCCACGCCGCTCTACCGCGCGCCGCGCCTCGGGGCGGATCTCGGGCTCGACCTGTGGCTGAAGCGCGAGGACCTCAACCACACGGGCGCCCACAAGATCAACAACACGGTCGGCCAGGCGCTGCTCGCGAAGCGCATGAACAAGGCCCGGATCATCGCCGAGACCGGCGCGGGCCAGCACGGCGTGGCGACGGCCACCGCCTGCGCCGCGCTCGACTTCGAGTGCGCCGTCTACATGGGCGAGGAGGACATGCGCCGGCAGGCGCTCAACGTCGAGCGCATGGAAATGCTCGGTGCCGAGGTCATCCCCGTCTCCAGCGGGAGCCGGACGCTCAAGGACGCGACGAACGAGGCGATCCGCGACTGGGTCACGAACGTGGACACGACGCACTACATCATCGGCTCCGTCGTCGGCCCCGCGCCCTATCCCGCGCTCGTGCGCGACTTTCAGCGCGTCATCGGCGACGAGACGGTGCGGCAACTCGCCGACCACGGCGTGGAGCCGGAGGCCGTCTTCGCCTGCGTCGGCGGCGGCTCCAACGCGATCGGCATCTTCACCCCCTTCATCGAGCGCAACCGCGAGGTCCCGGCGGAGGCGCGCGTCGCCCTCGTCGGCGTGGAGGCGGCGGGGCACGGCGTCGAGACCGGCCGGCATTCCGCCTCGCTCACGGCGGGCGAACCCGGAGTCCTTCACGGCAACTACAGCTACCTGCTCCAGGACGAGGACGGCCAGGTGGTTCCCGCCCATTCCGTGTCCGCCGGCCTCGACTATCCCGGCGTCGGCCCGGAGCACTCGTGGCTCAAGGAGACGGGACAGGTCCGCTACGAATCGGTGACGGATGAGGAGGCCCTCGCGGCGTTCCGGGATCTGTGTCGGCTCGAAGGGCTGATCCCCGCGCTCGAGAGCGCCCACGCGCTGGCGGGCCTGCGGCGGGAAGCCGCGCGCTGGGCGGGGTGTCGCGTCGTCATCTGTCTCAGCGGCCGGGGCGACAAGGACGTGGAGGAAGTCGCCCGCATCCAGGCGGCCGGCGGCGGACCCGGCACCGACCCCGGCACCGACCCCGGCTCCGAAGGGCGCTGACCGTGGCCTTCATCGACTACCCGGATCCGGCGGGGATCCCCGAGGAGGACCGCGTCGCGGACGATGACAACATCATCCGCATTCACGGCGTCCACAGCCGCGTCATCCGGCTCCACTACGATCTCTACCGCGAACTCATGTACGGACCGGGGCCGCTGACCCGGATCCAGAGGGAGATGATCGCGGTCGTCGTGTCGGGCCTCAACGCCTGCCGCTACTGAATTGTCCATCACGGAGAGGGTCTCCGTCGTCTGCTCGACGCGGCCGGGGCCGGCGGTTCCAACGAGGAGAACGAACGCCTCATCGCCGCCCTCGCGACGGACCATGCGACGGCCGAACTGAATGAGGCCGACCGGGCGATGCTCGACTATGCCGCGCGGCTGACGCTCGACCCGGGCGGCGAGCACGGATCCGCGGTGGACGGATTGAAGGCGCACGGCTTCGATGATCGCGCGATCCACGATATCTGCGCGGTCACCGCCTACTATGCGTTCGTGAACCGGATCGCCGACGGGCTCGGCGTCGAACTCGAAGACGAGGGAGGCTGACGGAAGTGGCCATGCTCCCGCCGACACCGCCGCCGGGCGGACCGGGCGGACCGGGTGCCCCGGGCGCCCCCGCCGTTCCGCCGAATCTCGACCATCTGCTGCTGGGCGCCGCCGACCTCGAGGAAGGGGTGGCGTGGGTGGCCGACCGGCTCGGCGTCGAAGCCCCGTTCGGCGGCCGCCACGGGAACCTCGGCACCGCGAACCACCTCCTTTCGCTCGGGGGCGACATCTACCTGGAGATCCTCGGTCCGGACCCGGAAGCGCCGCCCCGGGACGAACCGCTCCCGTTCGGGATCGAGGGACTCGCCGAGCCCCGGCTCGTCACGTGGGCGGCCCGCGGGACGGACCTCGCGGCGCTCGTCGCGCGGGCCTCGGGCCGGGGCGTGCCGCTGGGCCCGGTGCGGCCCGGCTCCCGGCTCCGGCCGGACGGCAGCGAACTGAGCTGGGAGATCACGGCCTTCACGTCCGTCCTCCACGACGGCCTCGTACCTTTCTTCATCGACTGGGGAACGACGCCGCACCCGGCCCGCGCGACGCCGCCGGGCGGGCGGCTGATCTCGTTCCGGGCCGAACACCCGGACCCCGCCGCGGTACGATCCACCCTCGAGTCGCTGGACCTGGCGCTCGAAGTGGACGAGGGGCCGGAGCCCGCGCTCGTGGCGAGGATCCGTACCCTGGACGGTGACGAAACGGAGTTGCGATGAAAATCGAGAATCGAGCCGGTCGGGCGACCGGCCTTGCGGCAGGCTTCCTGACACTGGCCCTGGTCGCGGCCGGGTGCGTGGACGACCCGGCGGACTCCACCGGGCCGGAGCCGGGCTCGGACGGCACGCCGATCACGCTGGCGGCGGCCATCTCCGAGAGCGGGCGGCACGGCGTGGAGGGGATCGAAGTCGTGCGCGGGTACCGTCTCGCGGTCGAGATCCTCAACGAGAAGGGGGGGATTCGCGGCCGGCCGGTGCAACTGGAGATCCGCGACGACGGGAGCGATGCCCAGGCGAGCGCGCGCCTGTACGCGGAATTCATCGCCTCCGGCACGGTCGACGCCCTGCTGGGACCCTACAGCAGCCCGATCACGGAAACCGTCCTCGCCGTCAACGAGGCCGCCGGCGTGCCGATGGTCGCGGCGATGGCGGCGGCGCCCTCGATCTGGTCCGAACGGCAGCGACAGTGGAGCGTCCAGTTGCTGACGCCGGGACCCGCCTACCTGCAGGGTTCCGTGGAGGTGGCCGTGTTCGGTGGGGCCCGGACCGCCGCGATCGTGTACGAGAACAGCTCGTTTCCGGCCTCGGTGGTCGAGGGCGTGCGCGAGGCGGTCCGCCGTCACGGGCTGGAGATCGTGCTGGACCGGTCCTATGAAGTCGGAGCCGCCGACCACGAAGCGATCGCCGCCGCGGCCCGGGACGCCGGCGCGGACCTCTTCATCGGCGGGGGCTACACGGCCGACGCCGCCGGCTTCGCCACCGCCGCGCCCGCCGTGGGATACCGGCCGGTCCTCATGAGCCTGATCATCGGGCCCGGCCAGCAGCACTTCGCCGAAGACGTGGGGCAGGCCGCGCGGTGCGTCGCCGGCAACTCGCCGTGGCACCCGGCCATCGAGACGGCCGGCTTCATCGCGGACAACGCCACCTTCGTCGGCCGCTACGAGGCGGCGCACGGAACGACGCCGGGCTACCACGCCGCGGGCGGCTTCGCGGCCGTGGAACTCCTGGCCGAAGGGCTCGACCAGACGGCTGCCGGGGCGGGCGGAACCAACCGCGGCGCGCTCCGCGACTACCTGTTCTCGGCCCGGACCGGGACCATCGCGGGTCCGTACGAGGTCTCCCCCATCGGCGACGCGGAGGCCGGGGCTCAGCGAGCGCTCAAGGGGTTGCAGGTCCAGTGGCAGGACGATGGCGCCGGCGGACTCGCCCTCCGGATCGTTCACCCGTGGGCCGCCGCCAACGCCACCCCCTGCTACATGCGCTGACCGACCCGGTGGACATCGCGCTGATCTCCGTCTCCATCGACCTCGGCGCCGGACGCCGGGGCGTGGACATGGGTCCCTCCGCCCTGCGCATCGCCGGGATCAGCCGGGAGATCGAAGCCATCGGCCACAGCATCGTCGAACTGGGCACCGTGACGGCCGGCGGGCTGGAGACCACGGACGCGGGCGAGCACGAGTT
This sequence comes from Candidatus Palauibacter irciniicola, assembly GCF_965208695.1. GTDB lineage: Bacteria > Gemmatimonadota > Gemmatimonadetes > Palauibacterales > Palauibacteraceae > Palauibacter > Palauibacter irciniicola. The sequence continues at coordinate 1,920,260 of NZ_OZ242352.1, read as the reverse complement.
GCGCTTCCTGGACGAGATCGTCCACGTCGCGGAGGAGACGCGGAAGCTCGTGCGCGAAGGACTGGCCCGGGGCTGCACGCCGCTCGTGCTCGGCGGAGACCATTCGCTCTCGATCGGATCGGTGGCGGCGGTCGCCGACCACCACCGGTCCCGGGGGGCGTCCATCGGGGTCATCTGGGTGGACGCCCACGCCGACATGAACCGCCCGGACACCACGCCCACCGGGAACATCCACGGAATGTCGCTCGCCGTGCTGCTGGGGCACGGGGAATCGCAACTGACCCGCGGCGCGGCGAGCGTCGTGCCCGACAACGTGAGCGTCCTGGGCGCGCGGTCGCTGGATGGGGGCGAGAAGCGGCTCATCCGGGAGCTGGGCGTCCGCGTGTTCACGATGTCGGAGATCGACGAGCGCGGCGTGGGGGCCTGCATGGACGAGGCCGTGGAGCGCGCCGGCGCCGGCACGTGCGGGTTCCACCTCTCGTTCGACGTCGACGCGCTCGACCCGCGGATCGCGCCCGGCGTGGGGACGCCCGTGCGCGGCGGCCTCACCTACCGCGAAGGCCACCTCGTGTGCGAGAAGGCCGCGCACTCGGGAAAGCTGCTGAGCCTCGAACTCGTCGAACTCAACCCGATCCTCGACCACCGCAACCAGACGGCCGAACTCGGAGTCGGCCTCGTCGCCTCCGCCCTCGGCGCCGCCATCCTCTAGCTTCGTCCGTTGACGGGGACGCGGCGGCGACATTAAGATAATCGCATTGACAGTCAACGACATTGACTCAATGTACAAGCGATCCCGGAGAGTCTCGAGTCATGGATCAGATCACCGCGCGCGTCCCGCACGAGATGGTCGAAGCCCTCGATGCCGCGGCGTCAACGCTGAGGCGAAGCCGGGCCGAGGTCGTTCGCCAGGCCCTGGAGCGATACCTGGAGGATTTCGACGACCTGACGGTGGCCGTGGAGCGGCTGCGCGATCCCGGCGATCCCGTACTCGACTGGGATGAGGTCAGGGGTGGCCTACTCCGTTCGGATTAAGCGGAGCGCGGTCAAGGCGCTTGGCCGAATTCCGAAGCACGACCGCGTGCGCATCGTGGACGCCATCGACGGGCTGGCGGAGCATCCACACGTCGGCAGTTCCCTGAAGGGAGGTCTGCGCGGGCTTCGGCGCATCCGCGTCGGCGGCTACCGCGTGGTGTACGAGGTGCAGGAGGCGGCGCTCGTCGTCCTCGTACGCGTCGCACATCGCGGCACCGTCTATCGTCCGCTCTAAGCTGGCCGCTCCTTCGGGGATTTCCGATACTTGCGGAGATTTTTGATACTGACAGGCCCGACCCGGGCCGGTCATGAAGCCGAAGGAGCGAAGGATGAACACGAAGTTCGGAAGCGCCGTCCTGCTGACGGCCGTCGCCGCCGGAGCGCTCGCCGCGGACGCGGCGGCCCAGACCCGCCGGCTGTCCCTCGACCACTACATGGACATGGAGTCGGTCTCCAACCCCCGGATCTCGCCGGACGGGTCCAGGGTCGTCTACACCCGCGGCTGGGTGGACAAGGTCAACGACCGCCGCGAGTCGTCCCTCTACATGATGAACGCGGACGGCAGCCGGAAGCGGGCGCTCGTCGAGGGCGGCGGGGCGCGCTGGTCCCCGGACGGCACGCGCATCCTGTACACGGCGGCGGGCGAGCCCTCCGGAAGCCAGATCTTCGTGCGCTGGATGGATGAAGAGGGCGCCACGACCCAGGTCACGCGCCTCGAGAACGGCCCCTCCTCCCCCCTCTGGTCGCCCGACGGAGAGTGGATCGCCTTCACGAGCCGGGTGAACGACCGCGCGGACTTCGCCGGCGTCGATCTCCCCTCCCGGCCGGACGGGGCGACGTGGACCGAGGGGCCGAAGATCGTCGAGCGCGCGGGCTACAAGCGCGACCGCCAGGGGTACGTCGACACCGGCTGGACGCACGTGTTCGTCGTCCCGGCCGACGGGGGCTCCGCCCGCCAGCTCACGACCGGGGACTGGAACCACGGCGGGATCGCCTGGAGCCCGGACGGGAGCGAGATCTACTTCTCCTCCTATCGCGCTCCCGACTGGGACCGGCCCGAGCACTGGCAGGAGTCGGAGATCTACGCCGTCTCCGTGGCCTCCGGGGCCATCCGCCAGCTTACGGACCGGCGCGGCCCGGACGGGGGCGCCGTGCCCTCGCCGGACGGCCGCCTCATCGCCTACACGGTGGGAGACGAGCACCGCGACACCTACCGGAACAACCGGATCCACGTCATGAACCGGGACGGGTCCGGCTCGCGGCTCATCTCCGGGGACTATGACCGGCAGTCCGGCGGCTTCCAGTGGGCGCCCGACGGGAGCGGCCTCTACTTCAACGTGAACCGGGAAGGGTACCGGCAGCTCCACTTCGTCTCCGTCGACGGCGGCGTCACCCAGCTCACCGAGGGGGCGCACCTCTTCTCCCTCTCCTCCTTCTCGGACGACGGCACCGCGGTCGGCACGATCTCCACGGACCACGAGCCCGGCGACCTCTACCGCTTCTCCCTCTCGGACCCGGGCCGGACCACCCGCCTCACGGAGGTCAACGCGGACGTGCTCCACGGCGTGACCCTCGGCGAGGTGGAGGAGGTCTGGTACGAGTCGACGGACGGCTTCCGCATCCAGGGCTGGATCGTGAAACCGCCCGACTTCGATCCGAACCGCGAGTATCCGCTCATGCTCGCCATCCACGGCGGGCCGCACGCCATGTACAACGGCGGGTTCAACTTCGCCTTCCAGGAACACGCCTCGAACGACTATGTCGTCCTCTACACGAACCCGCGGGGAAGCACGGGCTACGGCACGGAGTTCGCGAACGCGATCAACCACGACTATCCCGGCGCGGACTTCCCGGACCTCATGGGCGGGGTCGACGAGATGCTGCGGCGCGGCTACGTGGACGAGGACAACCTGTTCGTGTACGGGTGCTCGGGCGGCGGCATCCTCACCTCGTATATCGTCGGGAACACGGACCGCTTCCGGGCCGCTTCGGCGAACTGCCCGATCGTGAACTGGATGTCCGCGATGGGGACGTCGGACGCCATCGGCTATCTGCGCACCTTCGAGCAGCCCTTCTGGGAGGACCCGGAGGAGTGGATGGACCGGTCGTCGATCTTCTACGTCGGGAACGTGACGACGCCGACGATGCTGATGACGGGGGAGATGGACCTGCGGACGCCCATGGGTCAGACCGAGGAATTCTACCAGGCGCTTCACTACGAGGGCGTGCCGACGGTCATGGTGCGCTTCCAGGGGGAGTGGCACGGGACGAGTTCGCGGCCGTCGAATTTCCTGCGCACGCAGCTCTACCTGAGGAAGTGGTTCGAGCAGTGGGGGACGCACCGGCCCGCCGTGACGACGGAGGAGGACGCGGAGGCCGCCGGCTCTTGAGCGTGATCGCGGGCGCGTTCGAAGGTCGGGACGGGGCGGCGTTCATCCCCTTTCTGTCCAGCGGCTTCCCGCGGCCGGCGGACACGCCGCGTCTGCTGGAGCGGCTGGCGGCGGACGGCGCGGACATCATCGAACTGGGGATCCCGTTCAGCGACCCGCTCGCGGACGGACCCACGATCCAGGCGGCGAGCTGGCAAGCGCTGGAGCAGGGCGTCACGGTCGAGTCCACGCTCGACCAGCTGGCCGGGATCTCGGCCGACCTGCCGCCGGTCGTCGTCTTCTCCTACCTGAATCCGATTCTCCGCATGGGCGTGGAGCGCTTCCTGGCGCGGGCCGAGGCCGCGGGGGCGGCGGGCCTCCTCGTCACCGACCTGCCCGTGGGCTCGCACCCGGCGCTGGAGCGGCGGCTGGCCGCCGGTTCGCTCGACCTCATCCCGCTCGCGGCCCCCACCACGCCGCGGGCCCGCCTCGAGACCATCCTCGGCCACGCCTCGGGGTTCCTGTACTACATTTCCCGCCTCGGCGTGACGGGCGCGCGGAAGGCGCTGGACGCCTCGCTCGAGGACCAGGTGAGAGGGCTCCGGAAGATGGTGCGGCTGCCGGTGGCGGTGGGGTTCGGGATCTCGACTCCGGGGCAGGCCGCCGCGGTCGCGGGCATGGCGGACGGCGTCGTCGTCGGTTCCGCGCTCATCGCCGCCCTCGGCCGCGGCGAGGCCGCCTTCGAGGAACTGTCCGCCGCCCTCGCCGCCGCCGTACACGAAAACGACTCTTGCAGGAAGGCAGAATGATGACTCGCTCGCGGCACCTCGTATGGGTTGCGCTGTTCGCGTGCGCCGGCGCCGGACCGGTGGCGGGGCAGGACGGGTTCGGGGCGGCGGTGTTGGCGCCGGCGCCGGACGAGATCCTCGTCCTCAAGCCGGCGTTCGGCCGGGGGGCCGCCTCGGTGCTCGTGTTCGAGAGGGGCGGCTCCGGCTGGTCGCAGGTCCAGGAGGTGTGGTCGGCGGGTTCGCTGCTCGGGGAGTCGTTCGGCCGCACGATGGCGCCGGTGGAGGGCGGATTCCTCGCGGCGAGCGGGGACCCGCAGGTGATGATCGGCGCGTACGGGTTCGCGCGCGGGGCGGACGGAGCCTGGGCGGAGTCGGGCGCCCTGCCGCTCCGGGCCGAAGCCGCGGCGTCCCCCGAAGAGATGAGCATGGGCCGGGTGATGGCGATCCTGCAGCCGCCGGCACGCGTCGTCGCGGCGGACGGGGATGTGGCGCTCGTGTCGGCGCCGGGCGGGCAGGGCGCCGGCACCGAGGTGCGGATCTACGCGCGCGGGGCGGACGGCACGTGGAGCGCCGCCGGCGCGCTGGAGGCCGGAGACCTGCGGGCGAACGCCCGGTACGGGGCGGCGATGGCGGTCCGCGGCGGGCTGGCGGCGGTCGGGGCGCCGGGGCAGGGAAGCTCGGGCACGGTATACCTGTTCGCGCGCGGGGCCGACGGCGGGTGGAGCCGCCAGGCGGCGCTCGCGACGCCCGCGCTGGGCGGCGGCGCCGGGCTGGGCTCCAGCGTCCTCTTCACCGGAGACGACGAACTCGCCGTGGGCGCGCCCTCCGCGGATGGGTCGGTCGGCCGGGTCGTGCTCTTCGCCCGCGGACCGGGGGGCGGCTGGTCCGAGACGGCGATCCTGCTCCCGAGCGCTCCGGGGTCGGGCCAGCGCTTCGGGACCGCGCTCGCGGCCGCCGGAGACGAACTGATCGTCGGGGCGCCGGGGGCGGAGGACGGCCGGGGGAGGGTCGACGCCTTCACCCGCGTGGATGCGGACGGAGGCTGGCGCGCCGCGCACGCGTTCGCGCCCGGGGAGGCCGGCCTCGTGGCGGGTTTCGGGTCCGCCCTCGCCCTTCGCCCCGGCCTCGCCGTGGTCGGCAGCCCGGCATCCGAGGGAAGCGCCGGGCTCGCGGCCGTCTACGAGGCGGCGGAGGACGGTTCGTGGTCCGGGCCGGTCTGGCTGCGCGCCGGGACGCCGCCCGTCGCCGTGACGTCGGCGGAGGTGCGCTGCGAGGACGACCGCGCCGCGGGGTTCGACTGCGCGGACGTGGACCTCCAGGCGTACCTGCCGCTCGCCTCGATCGGCGCCGAACCCGGGGAGCGCGTGAGCGACGCGTGGGGCTGGACGGACCCCGAGACGGGCCGCGAGTACGGCCTCGTGGGCCGTTCCGGCGGGGCCGCGATCGTCGACGTCACCGACGCCGTCAACCCCGTGTATCTCGGCGTCATCCCCGCGAACCGCAGCGGCGCCCGCGACCTCAAGGTCTACGCCGACCACCTCTTCTTCACCGGGGACGGGGCCGGCGCCCACGGCCTCGTCGTCTTCGACCTCACCCGCCTGCGCGACGTGGCGAGTCCCCCCGTGGAGTTCGCGCCCGACCTCCGCTGGGACGGAATCGGGAGCGCCCACAACCTCATCATCGACACCGGCGCGGGCACCGCCTTCACCGTCTCCACGAGCGGGGACGGGCACACCTGCGGCGGCGGCCTCGTGATGATCGATATCCGCCAGCCGCTCGCGCCCGAGTTCGCCGGCTGCTACACCGATACCGAGGGGCTCATCTTCCAGGGGCGGACGCACGATGCGCAGTGCCTCGTGTACGACGGGCCCGACACGGACTACCGGGGCCGGGAACTGTGCTTCGCGTCGAACGAGACCGCGCTCCGGATCGTCGACGTCACGGACAAGTCGGACCCGCGCCCGATCTCGGCCGCCGCGTACCCCGGCGTCGCGTACATTCACCAGGGGTGGCTGAGCGACGACCGGCGCTACTTCTTCCTGGACGACGAACTCGACGAACTCGTCGGCACGACGGACCGGACGAAGACGATCGTGTGGGACGTGACCGATCTCGATGACCCCGTCGTGATCGCGGACTACTACGGACCCAACAACGCGACGGACCACAACCTCTACGTGAAGGGCGACCGGATGTACCAGGCCAACTACCAGGCCGGCTTCCGCGTCATCGACATCAGCGACCCCGAGAACCTGCGGGAGGTCGGGCACTTCGACACCACGCCGTACGGAGCCGATCCCCCCGGCTTCAACGGGGCGTGGACCGCGTTCCCGTACTTCGACAGCGGGACCGTGCTCGTGACGAGCATGCTCGAGGGCGTCTTCCTCCTCAAACCGAGGCGAACCGAACTCGTCCCCTGACGGCGGACCCAACTGAGATGGAGATCGGATGACGGCAAACGGATGCATCGTTCACTGCGGCGGCGACGGCCCGCTGCTCGTTCGGAGTCCGCTGCGCGTGCGCACGGCGGGAGCGGAAGACGGGATCGCGAAGCCGAAGGCCGCGCTGTGCCGGTGCGGGAAGTCGGCGAACAAGCCGTTCTGCGACGGGGCGCACCGCGACGTCGAGTTCCGGGCCTCCGGGCCGATCGACACGAGCCGCGCGACGTCCGAGTCGGAGGCGCCATCCGCGCCGTCCGGCGACGAGGCCGGGGAAGCGGTCGTCACGGCGCACGCGAACGGTCCGCTGCACGTCGACGGCGTCGTGGAGATCAGCGGGGAAGGGCACGAGGGGTCCGCCCGCTTCCTGCAGCCCTGGCTGTGCCGCTGCGGCGCGTCGGGCAACAAGCCGTTCTGCGACGGGTCCCACAAGGAGATCGGGTTCGAGGCGGAGGGCCTCTAGCCGCCCATGGCCGAGCCGGGGTCGCTCGCCTTCCATCCTCTCCTCTATGTCGCGTGGGCCGATGGGGAGCTCGCGGCCGAAGAACTCGCCATGCTGCGCGGGCACCTGCGCGGGACGGGGCTTCCCGAGGAAGCCCTCGCGGAGTGGCTCGATCCCGACGCGCCACCGCCGGCGGAGCGGCTCCTCCACCTTCTCGATGAGGTGCGGCGGCGGGCGGCGGAGGTCTCGCCCGAGCGAAGGCGATCCCTCACCGAACTCGGCATCGCGATCGCCGAGGCCGACGGCGCGTACCCCACGCGGGAGGAGCGCGCGGCCATCCTCCGCATCGAGGAGGCGCTGGGCCTGGGCGGTCCGGACGCGGTGGCCACGCTCTTCGACCCGGCGCGGCCGATCGCGCCGCTTCCCGACGTCCAGCCCCGGTTCGACGCCGGCGCGATGGCGCGCTTCCTCGGCGGCCCCGCTCCGGAGATCCGGCAACGCGTGCGTGCGCTCCTCTCGGACGGCCGGTTCGAGACGGTGGCCGGCCTCTCGACGGCCGACTACCGGGCGCGGGTCTCGGAGTGGTGCCGGGTGCTCGCCGACGAGGGACTCGGGGCCCTCAGCTACCCGGCGGAGTTCGGAGGCGGCGACGATCCCGCGGCCTTCATCGCCACCTTCGAGACGCTCGCCTTCTTCGACCTCAGCCTGCTCACGAAGTTCGGCGTCCAGTTCGGGCTCTTCGGCGGCAGCATCCACCAGCTCGGGTCGCGGCGGCACCACGAGAAATACCTGAGGGACGCGGGCACGCTGGCGCTCCCGGGGTGTTTCGCGATGAGCGAGACGCTGCACGGGTCCAACGTCCAGGACATTCAGACGACGGCGGTCTACGACCACGGGACGCGGGAGATCGTCGTCCACACCCCGGTGCCGGGGGCACGCAAGGACTACATCGGGAACGCCGCGCGGGACGGCCGGCTCGCCACGGTGTTCGCGCAACTCGAGGTCGAAGGGGAAGGGCGCGGCGTGCACGCGATCCTCGTCCCCATCCGCGGCGAAGACGGGGCGCCGCTGCCCGGGGTGACGATCGAGGACTGCGGCGAGAAGCTCGGCCTGAACGGCGTGGACAACGGACGGCTGCACTTCGATCGCGTGCGCGTGCCGCGCGGGAACCTTCTCGACCGCTTCGCCTCCATCGACGACGAGGGGGCCTACCGGAGTCCGATCGCGAGCCCCACCCGGCGCTTCTTCACCATGCTCGGCACCCTCGTGAGCGGCCGCGTGGCCGTGGCGAGCGCGGCGCTCAGCGCGACGAAGGTCGCCCTCACGATCGCGGTCCGGTACGGCGCGCGGCGCCGGCAGTTCGGTGCGCCCGGCGAGGCCGAGCGCGTCCTGCTCGACTATCCCGCCCACCAGCGGCGGCTGCTCCCGCGCCTCGCCACGACGTACGCGCTCAACTTCGCGCTCCACGACCTGCAGGCCGAGTACCTGGCCGCGGTGACCGCGGAGGCGGAGGGCTCCGGCGAATCGGAGGCCGGGCACGTGGCGCGGCGGCGACGCCTCGAGGCGGCCGCGGCCGGACTCAAGGCCTGCGCCACGTGGCACGCGACGGACACCATCCAGGCGTGCCGGGAGTCGTGCGGGGGCCGCGGCTACCTCGCGCACAACCGCTTCGCGGCGCTCAAGGCGGACAGCGACGTCTTCACGACCTTCGAGGGCGACAACACCGTCCTCATGCAACTCGTGGCGAAGGATCTCCTCACGGGCTTCCGCCAGCAGTTCGGGGATCTCGGCGCGCTCGGGATCGCGCGCTTCGCCGCGGCCCGCGCCCGCCGCGCCATCGCCGAGCGCAACTGGGTCATCGCACGAAAGACGAGCGAAGCCCACCTGCGCGATCCCGGCTTCCACGACGCGATCCTCGACGCCCGCCGCTCGGACCTCGTGCTTTCACTCGCCCGGCGGGTCCGGCACCGGATCGCGCGCGGGATGACCGCGTTCGACGCCCTCACGGACTGCCAGCACCACGCGCTCACGGCCGCCCGGGCCCACGTCGAGTGCGAGATCCTGCGCTCGATGATCGCGGCCGAGCGGCGGACGCCGAGTTCCGGCGTCGCGGAGTGGCTCGAGCGCATGCGCTGCCTCCACGCGCTCGCCGCGATCGAACGCGAGGCCGCGTGGTTCCTGGAGCGGGGCTACCTGGACCCGCCCAAGAGCAAGGCCATCCGCCGCACCGTGACCGCCCTCTGCGCCGAGATCCGCCCGCAGGCCATCCCCCTCGTCGACGCCTTCGACGTCCCCCGATCCACCCTCGAAGGCTCGATCGGCCTCTAAGGCGCGGCGGTTCGCACCGCAACTTCGGACACACACTCTCGGGAGGAAGCATGACAGAAGCAGATCGACCACCTCCGACCGCGTCACCGTACCAGATCTTCATGCTGGTCTGCTGCGTGCTCGTGCTCGTGGCTCTCATCGTGGAACTCGCGCTGTCACTGGATCCCGAGATCCTGCGCATCCTCTTCTACGCGGATACGGCCTTCTGCATCGTCTTCTTCGCGGACTTCCTCCTCTCCCTCGCGCGGGCCGAGGACCGCAAGCGATACATGATCACCTGGGGCTGGATCGACCTTCTCTCCAGCCTGCCCGCGATCACGGAACTCCGCGCGTTCCGAATCGGCCGCGTACTGCGGATTCTGAGGTTCCTCCGTGCGGCGCGCGCCGCGCGGGTCGTCGGCTCATTCTGGATGGGACGGCGGGCACAGACGACGGCGCTCGTCGCCGTGTCCGTCGCGATCCTGACGGTGGTGGGCGCGCCATCGGTCTCGCCCTGATGACGGTCGGCGCGGCACTCGTCGGGACGCTGACTGCCACGCTGGTGTCCTGGGTGATCCGGCCCCGGGAGGACGCGAAGGATCGCCAGTTGAACGCGATCCGCGAGGAAGTGGCCGCGATCCGGGCGCTCCTCGAGGCCCGCTGACCCGATGCGGGCGCGTCGCGTGGCATACCTCCGAGATACTCCCGCAAGAGCGTCGGCCGTCCTGTTGATGGACGAGCGGATCTTGTCGGAAGAGACAGGATCCACTTGTCGGTCGAGGGGGTATGCCGAAAGTCAGGGAGGCGATACGGTTGATTGAGCAGGATGGGTGGAGATTGGTCAGGATTCGGGGAAGCCACCGACAGTACAAGCACCCCGAGAAGGTCGGACGAGTAACCGTTCCCGGAAACGTGAACGATGATCTGGCCGTCGGGACGTGGAAGAGTATCCTGAAGCAGGCCGGGCTCACGGGCGGAGGCCAACGATGAAATACGCGGTGGTCATCGAGAGGGCCGGAAGTAACTATTCGGCATACGTTCCGGACCTGCCTGGCTGCGTCGCGACCGGGGACACGAAACGGGAAGTTGCCCAGAGGATTCAAGAGGCGATCGCCTTCCATCTCGACGGTCTGCGAGAGGATGGGGTGCCGATTCCCAGCCCGCAGACCGCCACCGAACGTCAGCGCGTGGGGGATCCCGCGCCCAGGAGCTGAGTGGCGAGGTTGAGGGCGTCGGTGGGCCAGTAGGTCCCGGGGCGGGGGCGTTTGACGCCGGGGCGGCCCGCTTCGGGGCGGCAGTGGAGGACCGCACGGGTCCAGCGCGCGGGCACCGCCTCCAGCCCGTGGACCGCGCCCAGGAGCGCCCCGCAGATCGCGGCGTTCGTGTCGGTGTCGCCGCCCCTCATCACGCTGTCGATCACGCCCTCCTCGAGCGATGGGCGCGTGCCGCAGCTGCCACAGCGCGTTGCGGAGCGCGATCAGGACCCAGCCCATGTGCGTCATGTAGTCGTCCGGCGGCCCGGCGGCGGCCGCCGCGATACAGTCCCGCACCGCCGCGCAGACCTCCTCTTCGTTCGCCCACGCCGCTATCCGCTCGTACAGCTCGCGCGGCGTCGGGCCGCGGTCGATGGCGTACGCGATCGCCATCGCGAACAGCGCGTTCGCGTCGAGACAGACGCGATGCGGGTGCGTGAGGCGGGCGTCTTCCCGCGCCCCGCGCGCGACGGCGTCGAGTCGATGGCGGGAGCCGTGGATGCCCAGCGGGCTGATGCGCATCAGCGCCCCGTTGGCCTGGCTCTCGTGGCGCGGACTTCCGAGCAGGCCGTCGCGGATCGTGAGGCCGCAGTCGAACGGGTCCGAGTCGAGCCACTCCCGGTAGGCGCGGTTCGCCGCCTCCGGGTCGTACGTGCCGCGCGCGACCAGCGTGCGGGCCAGCGCCAGCGCCATCTCGGAGTCGTCCGTCGGCTGTCCCGCCAGCGTGTCGAACGTGCCCCCGTCCTCGAGGTCGCGGACGCCGTCCGGGTAGAGGAGGAGGATGTCCTCGGGCGACTGGAACTCGACGAGGCTGCCGAGCGAATCGCCGGCGATCTGGCCGATGAGGCAGCCGCGCGCGCGGTCGAGCTTCGCGTCCTCGCCGCGGGACGTTCCCGCGGGAACGTCGGCCGGCCCGTTCATGCTTCCTCCGTACGCCGAAGCATGGCCTTCACGAGGTCCGAATCGGGTTCGACGAAGATCGTTTGCACGCGGTCCGGGGTCACCGTGCCCGGAGGAGACTTCCGCGGCTTGCGCACGTACTTGCGGCGGGTCCAGACGACCGGGGCCGTGCGATTGTGGCGCGCCCCGCTGTGGACCGCCGCCACGATCGCGGCTTCGAGCAGGTCCCGCCGCGGCGGATTCTCGTCCTTTCGCCCCCAGCGCAGAATCACGTGCGCGCCCGAGGCCTGGGAGGCGTGCAGCCAGATGTCGTCCGGCGCGGAGTGGCGGAAGGTGAGGTCGTCGTTGTCGCGGGCGCCGCGTCCCACCCGGATCTCCAGCCCGCCCGAGGACCGGAGCCGCGTGTAGGGCGCCCGGAGTTCCGGGCCGTCCGCCCGTCTCCCGCCCGAGCCGGCGCGGACCGGTCGTCCGCCGGCGGCCGTCCACAGGGCGTCCGACGGACCCGACTCCGCGAGCCGCTCGAGGTGGGCGTCGTACTCGGCCGCGCGCTCCCGGGCCGCCGCCACCGCGTCGGGCAGCCGCTCCCGCGCGCGCTCCCGCCGCCGGGCCTCGTCGAAGAAGGTCTCCGCGTTGGCGACCGCATCGCGGGCGGGGTCGAGCGCGATCTCGCGCGGAGCGCCGCCGAAGTCCGGCAGCGTCACGGCGGAAGCGCCCTTCGGCACCTCGTCCTTGCGGGCGAGGAGGATCTGGCCGAGGAGGCGCGGCTCGTCCGGCGGACCGGCCGCGGCCAGTTGCCGCTCGAGCGCGGCGGCCCGGCGCAGGTGCCGTTTCCGGCGGGCTCGGAGGCGCTTTCGGATCTGCCCGGCTTCGTCCCCGTCGTCGTCGTCGGCCGCGGCCGGGAGGGCCTGGAGGGCGGGGGCGGGGCCGCCGCCGGGGGCGAGCAGGTGCGCGGCCGCGGTCAGCAGTCCGGCGGCGGACCCGCTGCCGGCCCCGGCGGGGTGCGGATAGGGCTGGGGGCCCGACGGGCGGTCGAGCACGAAGGCCGGCCGGGGCGGCGCGCCCGGCGCATCGGCTGCGGCCGGGCCGCCCGAAGGCGCCGCCGCGAGCGCGTGGAGCGCCCGGTATCGCGCGTACGTTTCCGCCGGGTCGGACCCGGCCAGGATCCAGTCGACGTTGAGCGCGCTCGTCCACGCCCACGTCCGCAGCACGGCCCGCCGGCGCTCGGCCTCGTCTCCCGCCAGCACGGCGGCCCATTCCGCCTCCGATGGCGGCGCGGCCACGGCGCGCCGCGCGGACGAAGGCGGCGCGTACGGCCCCCCGCGACGCAGCGAGCGGTCGCCCGCGTCCCGCGCCAGGAGCGCCGCTTCGATGCGCCACGCCGGGCGGGAGTCGGCGCCGGACTCCGCTCGGCGGCAGTGGACGGCGTTCCAGCGCCGGTCCTGAAGTTCGATCGCGAGCATCTCCCACGGTCGCCCCGCCCGGTCACCGAACGTCAGGAGCAGGGCGCGCTCGTCCGCCGGCGCCCGCGCGTCCACGAGCGACAGGCGTCCGACCCGCAGCGCCTTCCCCTCTACGCCCGAGGCCGGCGCATCGGCGCCGAGCTCGAGGATGTACCCATGCAGCGGGTGCAGCATCGCGACGAGCCGCGACCCGTCCTCGAAGGCGAGTTCCACGGCGCGCCGCCCCGACGCCATGCGAAGGCCGGCGATACGGACGCCCCGCCAGCGGTCGAGGATCTCGCGGGCGAGGGCCCGGGCGAGGAGAGAGTCGTATCGGATGGCCATTGCAGGTATATTCGGGGCCCCGCGCGATCCCGACAAACTCCGCGATCGAGACGAAGCTCACGTGGACAACCTGCACCCGATCATCCACGCCGCCGGCGCCGACGAACGCGTCCCCGACTGGGCCGTCATGAGCCCCGCGCGCATCCGCCACGCCGGGCGGGTCGGCACGTTGATGGGCGACTGGGCGGAAGCCCTCGGACGCGACGCGGCGACGCAGATCCGCTGGCGCGCCGCGGGCCTTCTTCACGACGCGCTCAAGGAAGCAGGCCTCGAAGCCCTGCGTCCCCTCGTCAACGGAGCGGAGGAATGGCCCGACGCGCTCCTCCACGGTCCGGCGTGCGCGAACCGGCTGCGCGCGGCCGGCGTCGATGACGAGCCGCTCCTCCGGGCCATCGCCTTTCACACCACCGGACACCGGGATCTCGGCGCCCTCGGGCAGGCCCTCTACATGGCCGACTTCCTGGAGCCGGGCCGCATCGCCTCGGGCCGGGAGCGCGCCGGTCTGCGCCGCCGCATGCCGGACGACTGGCACGCCGTCCTGGTCGATGTCGCGACCGCGAAGATCGGCGTTCTCATCGACGCCCAGATCCCCGTTTCCGCCGTCACCGCCGGGTTCTGGGAGGCGATCACCGCCCCGCGCTGACGGCCCGTTTTCGCAAATCGCGAAACGGTTGATTAGATTGCCGTGGCTGGGCAGGACGCGGGATGGTGTGAGGGGTGACGGCCGAGCACGGTCGATGGGCGGACGGGAGGACGACGGGAGGCGACAAAGTGCTTTCGAGGTCCAGACGGCGGTCCAGGCGGGAAACTCGACGAGGTCCCGAGGGTCGTGCCCGCTATCGCAGGCGGCAGGGCGCCTTCCAGCGAGTGGCTTCCGCGTTCCGGGGACTGATCACGACGGCGATCCTCATCGGCGCCGGCGCCTTCATCGGTCTCTTCTGGGAGGAATGGAAAGTCGTGCGGCTCGCGGTGCTCGCCGGGGCCGGACCCGTACCGGCCGCGACGGCGGCGGGCGCGGGGGACGAGGGTTCCGCGGCGACGGATTCCGCGACGGGCGAGATTCCCGGACGGGGCGACCTGACGGACCGCATCAAGGTCGAAGTCCTCAACGGGGCCGGCGAGAGGGGGCTCGCGCGTCAGTTCGCCGACCGACTCCGGGTCCTCGGCTTCGATGTCGTCGCGACCGGTAACGCCGAGCACTTCGACCACGAAGTCACGCACGTCCTGGATCGATCGGGCCGCCTCGGCGCCGCGCTCTCCGTCGCCCGCGAGCTGAGTACGGACTCGCTGGCCGTCGCCATCGATCCCGAACTCTACCTCGATGCGAGCGTGGTCGTGGGGAGCGACTGGGCCGGCCTGCTCGTCAACCTCGGAAAGGACTGAGCGGGACTAGCTTTCCCGCGCCAGCCGCAGTTGTCCGCAGGCGGCGTCGATGTCCCGTCCCCGCGGTCTCCTCACCGCATTGCCCACCCCTCGCGCGGCGAGCGCCTCCGAAAAACGCGCGATCCCCTCGGTCGAACTCGGACCCCACTCCGGACGCGACGGAATCGGGTTGAAGGGGATGAGATTCACGAAGCAGATGAGCCCCCGCGCCAGCTTCGCCAGCGGCTCCGCCAGCGCAGGGTCGTCGTTCACCCCCCGGATGAGCGTGTACTCGAAGCTGATGCGCCGGTTCTTGTAGCTCTGGTACGTGCGCAGCGCGTCGAACAGCTCCGGCAGCGGGTAGCGCTTCTCGATCGGCATCAGCCGCAGCCGCAGTTCGTGGGACGGCGCGTGCAGCGAAACGGCGAGTTCGAACGGCTCCGGGCGCCGGGCGAGTTCCAGAATCCCCGGGATGAGACCGACGGTCGACACGGTGATCCGCCGCGCCCCGAGACCGAACCCTCCGTGCAGCGACGCGAGCGATCCGATGACCCCATCGAGGTTCGCCAGCGGTTCTCCCATCCCCATGTACACGACGTTGGAGATCGGGCTGGACGCCGGCCGCCCCATCTCCTCGCGCGCGACGCGCAGGGAGTCGCGGTACTGCGCCACGATCTCCGCCGCCCTCAACTGGCGCCGGAACCCGAAGTCGCCGGTGGCGCAGAAGCGGCAGGCGAGCGCGCAGCCGGCCTGTGACGAGAGACAGAGCGTGAGGCGGTCGCGCGTCGGGATGAGCACGGACTCGACACGCTCGCCGTCGTCGAGCCGCCACAGGTGCTTCACCGTCCCGTCCCTCGAGCGGGCCGTGTAGTCCGGTTCGATCGGCGTGAGCGAAAAGACCGCCTCCAGCGCTTCCCGGAGGCCGGCGGGGAGGTTCGTCATCTCGTCGAAGGAACGCGCGCCTCGCTCCCAGACCCACTCCTCCACCTGCCGCGCCCGGTACGCCGGCTCTCCGCGCGCCGCGAAGAACGCCGCCAGCCGCTCCCGCCCGCCTTCTCCCGGCTCCGCGAGCAGTTCCGCTCGTGTGCTTTCCGTCATCCCCCGCTTCTTGCTGGCGTCGCTTGCTGGCGTCGCCGAAAATCGGCTATCTTTCGCGGCGTTCCGCACTTCTCGGGACCGATTCCGAACCGATTCCCTGGCGCCGCGAGTTCTCCTGACCAAACTATCGCTACCGACCGAACGGCGTGAGCCGGCCTCGCTCGAGACCGCCTTGCGCGACGCCGGCTGCGGGCAGGTCGAGGCCTCGTGGTCCGGACGCGAAGTCCGGGTCATCGGGTGGGTACACCGTCGTCGCGACCTCGGGGGACTCTTCTTCGTCGACCTGCGCGACCGGACCGGCCTGCTCCAGCTCTCCTTCGGCCCGGAGTGGTCGGACGCCGCCGGCCTCGAGCTCGTGACGGAGCTGAACCCGGAGGATGTCGTGCAGGCGACCGGCGTCGTCGCGCCGCGCCCCGAACCCAACCCGGACATGCTCACGGGCGAGATCGAGATCCGGGTGTCGAGTCTGCGGCGGGTGTCCGTGTCCGACCCGCTCCCGATCCTCGTCTATCAGCCCCCGGACGAGGAGTTGCCCTCGGAGGAACTCCGCCTCAAGCACCGGATCCTCGACCTGCGCCGCCCCGAGATGCAGCGCAACCTGAGGCTCCGGCACGTGGCGACGAACGCGGTGCGCGCCTCGCTCACCGAGCAGGGATTCGTCGAGATCGAGACCCCGCTCCTCACGCGGCAGACGCCGGAGGGGGCACGGGACTACCTCGTTCCGAGCCGCGTCCACCAGGGCCGGTTCTTCGCCCTCCCGCAGTCGCCGCAGCTCTACAAGCAGCTTCTCATGTGCGGCGGCTTCGACCGCTACTTCCAGATCGCGAAATGTCTCCGGGACGAGGACCTGCGGGCGGACCGCCAGCCCGAGTTCACGCAGATCGACGTGGAGATGGCGTTCGTCGAGCAGGACGACGTCTTCCGCGCCGCGGAGAAGATGTTCGCGCGCGTCTGGCGGGACGGGCTCGAGCGGGAGCTTCCCGTGCCCTTCCGGCGCCTGCCCCACGCCGAGGCGATGGAGCGCTACGGCACGGACAAGCCGGACCTCCGCATCCCCTGGGAGATACGGGACTTCACGGACGCGCTCACCGGCATCGGCTTCGGCATCTTCGACGGCGCCGCGCGGGCCGGCGGCCGCGTCCGGGGGCTCGTCCTGCCGGGCGGCGCGACGCTCTCCCGCTCGCGGATCGCCCACTACGACAAGCTCGCGCAGGAGGCCGGCGCGAAGGGCGCCCTGTGGCTGAAGCGCACCGCGGACGGCTGGTCCGGTCCGCCCGCGAAGGTCGTCGGCGAGGAGGTCGCGCGCGCGCTCGAGGCCGAGTTCGGGGTGGGGGAGGGCGATCTCGTCTTCCTCGTCGCCGGCGTCGATGCGGAGAGTTCGCCCGCCCTCGACCGGCTGCGGCGCGGGGCGGCCCGGGAACTCGGCGCCGTGGACGAGAGCGGGGAAGAGTGGCTCTGGATCACGGAGTTCCCCCTCTACGAGCGGGATCCCGACACCGGCCTTCCCGTTCCGGCCCAGCACGCCTTCACGATGCCGGCGGACCCCGACCCCGAGCGCCTGCGCGAAGATCCGCTCTCCGTGAACGCGATCGCGTACGACATCGTCTACAACGGGATCGAGTTGGCCAGCGGGAGCATCCGCTGCCACCTGCCCGAGGTGCAGCGCGTCATCCTCGAGGCGACGGGGCTCACGCCCGAGGAGGTCGAGGCGCGCTTCGGCTTCCTGCTCGAGGCGTTCCGCTACGGCGTGCCGCCGCACGGAGGGTTCGCGGTCGGCATGGACCGCCTGGTGGCCGAGATGGCCGGCTGCGCGTCGATCCGGGACGTCATCGCGTTCCCGAAGACGGCCGCGGCCCGGGGCCTGCTCGAGCGGTCGCCGTCGTCCGTGACCCCGGCCGAACTCGAGGAACTCGGGATCTCCGTGACCGGCGAAACCGGGACCGGCGCTTGAGCGTGGCGACGGAGCGGCGCCTCTCCATCGAAGGGGCCGACCAGCAGTTGCTGGCCGGCGTGAACGACTCGAACCTCACGACGCTGGCCCGCCACTGCGACATCCGCGTCGTCCTCCGGCGCGAGGAGATGATCCTCTCCGGGCCGCAGGCGGATGTGGATCGCGCCTCTCCCACCGCGCGGCGCATGATCCGCTACGCGCGGCTGCGGCGCCCCTTCGATGCGGTGGATGTCGAGCGTTTCCTCGAAGCGCCCGCCGATGGCGAGGGCCGCTCGCGGAAGTCCGCCGCCGCCCGGGGCACCGATAAACAGGAGGTGGCGCTGGCGGGGGCCCGGCGCGCGATCCGGCCCAAGTCGCCGGGGCAGGACAAGTACCTGGCCGCGATGCGCGAGCGAGACATCGTCGTCGGCATCGGCCCGGCCGGCACCGGAAAGACCTATCTCGCCGTCGCCGCGGCGGTGGAGGCGCTCAACCGGAAGCGGATCCGCCGCATCATCCTCACCCGGCCCGCGGTCGAGGCCGGCGAGGCGCTCGGCTTCCTGCCCGGCGACATCCGCGAGAAGGTCGACCCCTACCTGCGCCCGCTCTACGACGCGCTCGAGGACATGATGCCCCACGACCGCGTCCGCCGCGCGATCGAGGACCGCGTGATCGAGGTCGCCCCGCTCGCGTACATGCGCGGCCGGACGCTCTCCGACGCGTTCCTCATCCTCGACGAGGCGCAGAACGCGACGACCGCCCAGATGAAGATGTTCCTCACCCGGCTCGGGCTGAACTCCAAGACCGTGATCACGGGGGACAAGACGCAGATCGACCTCCCGCGCCCCGAGGATTCGGGACTCCTGGAGATCGAGGAAGTCTTGCGCGACGTGGTCGGGATCGACTTCGTTTACCTGGATGACGCGGATGTCGTCCGGCACCGACTCGTGAAGGAGATCATCCGCGCGTACCGGGAGTCCGAGCGGTGAGTTTCTTCGGTCGCGTCCGAGACTACCTGCGCCCCGTGAACCGGCCGCCGGCCGGCGGCCGCCGGGACGCGTGGGTCCACCACGGATTCCGGGCCGGGATGGTCGCCGTCATCGCCCTCGCCGTCCCCCTGATGTTCCCGCAGAGCACGCCGGGCGGGTTCGACGGCATCGACCCCGGCAGCGTCGCCCGGCAGACGATCAACGCGGACTTCGACTTCGACGTGCCCAAGGATCCGGACCGCCTGCGGGAGCAGCAGGACGAGGCGGAGGCCGGCGTGACGCCGAGGCTGCGCTTCGAACCCGCGCGCGCCGACAGCAGCGTCGAGCGCGTGAACGCCTTCGTCACGCAACTCGACTCCGTCATCCCCGCGGCGGAGGCCAACGCCGCCCTCGTCCGGGACGAAGTCCGCCGGGTCGCGGGCGGGATCGGGATCGACCTCACCGCCGAGGGGGTGATCGACTCGCTCCAGGTCGACTACCTCCTCGACGAAGCGTCGCGCGGCCTGCTGCGCGACGAACTCGAGACGGCCTTCGAGGGACTGCGCGAGGGGGTGATCCGCGAGAGCGAACTCGCGGACATCAGCGCGGCGAACGTCGTCGTGCGCGAGGAATCTTCCGGCGACGACCGCGTGCGCGCCGTCGGGGATCTCGTCCGGCTCGGCGACTTCACGCGGGCCGCCCGGGAGGGGGTGGGAGACCGGCTGCCGCCCGGCGGCGCGGCGCTCTTCCAGCAACTCCTCCTCATGGGGCAGCCGACGCTGCGCATCGACCAGGACGCGACCCGGCAGGCGCGCGAGCAGGCCCGCGCCGCGATCCCCCAGGTCGAGGGCTTCGTGCTCGAGGGAGAGCGCATCATCACCGAGAACACGGTGGTGACGGAGGAGGAATACCGCCGGCTCCTCGCCTACCAGGCCCAGATCCTGGAGCGCGGGGGGACGCGCACGACGTCGGACTTCCTGCGCAGCCTGGGCATGGTTCTCCTCGTCATGAGCATGCTCGGAATCCTCGTCTTCGCGACGTTCCGCTTCCGCCGCGACATCTACGAGGCCCTCCCCAGCTTCACCGTCCTGCTCGGGCTCGTCGTCATCGTGATGGCGGCCGCCGGCGCCGTGGCCGCCACGCAGGGTTCGCCCGCGCTCGTGCCCGTCGCGCTGGCCGGCTTCCTCGCGGCGGCGCTGTTCGACAGCCTCCTCGGCCTCGTCGTCGTGTCGACGATCACGGGGATCCTCATGGGCCAACCGCATTTTGCGGGACTCGCGGCCCCGATGGTGACCGTGGCGGGCGGGGTCACGGCGGCCTTCGCGGTCCACACGATCCGCACGCGTTCGCAGAGCTGGGTCCTCGTCATGCTGATCACCGCGGCCTACGTGGGGGCCGGCCTCCTGCTCGTCCTCACGGGCCACTACGCGCTGGGCGAGATGGGCACGACCGCGGCGCTCGGGTTTCTCAACGCCACCGTGTGCACGGGACTCGGCGTCGGCATCGGCCTCCCGCTGCTCGAGGCGTTCACCGGGCGGACGACGGAGGCCTCGCTGCTCGAACTCTCCGACATGAACCGGCCGCTCCTGAGGCGGCTGGCGCGCGAGGCGCCCGGCACGTACGCCCACTCGATCAACGTCGCGAACCTCGTCGAGGCGGCCTGCGAGGCGATCGGGGCCGACGCCGTCCAGGGCCGCGTCGGGGTCTACTACCACGACATCGGGAAGCTCGAGCGCCCGCAGTACTTCATCGAGAACCAGCCCCGGGGGCTGAACCCGCACGACCATCTCACGCCGTGGCAGAGCGCCGAGATCCTGCGCGACCACGTGCGCCACGGGCTCGTCATGGCCGAGGAGGCGCGTCTGCCCGAGGTCGTGAAGGACTTCATTCGCGAGCACCACGGCACGCAGCTCATCCGCTACTTCCTCGAGAAGGCGCGCGCCCGGGAAGGCGTCGCGGAAGTGGACCCGAGCGACTTCGCCTACCCCGGCCCGAAGCCGCAGAGCAGGGAGACGGGCGTCGCGATGCTGGCGGACGCGGTGGAAGCCGCGTCGCGCGTGCTCTCGAACCCGAGTCCCGAGCGCATCCGGGCCCTCATCGACCACCTGGTGCAGGACCGGATCGACTCCGGCGAACTCGACGACTGCCCGCTCACGTACCGCGACGTCCGCATCGTCAAGCGGGAGTTCGCGCACGTCCTCACGGGGCTCTATCACCACCGCATCGACTATCCGAAGCCCGCCGCGCCCGGCGAGACGCCCGGCGGTCCCGGCGCGGCGGCCGCCGGCGGGGGCCCGGAGAAGGGCGGCGTGGAGGAGGTGGCGGCGACCGCGGGGGAGGGGGCCGCGTCGGAGCCGATCGACCTCGAGCAGGCCGCGCAGGGCGACACCGGACCCATCCCCGCCCTGGATTCGCTCCCGGATTCGGACCCGGAGCCGGCCGCCGAGCCGGAAGGAGTCGCCAGCGGGCGGACGGATTGACCGCACCCGTGCCGCCCGATATCCGCATCGACTTCCCCCCCGGCGAGGACGAAGGCTGGCGGGGTCCCTCCGAGGCCGAGTTGAAGGCGGCCGCGCGGGCGGCGCTGGGCGCGGGGCCCGCCGGAGATGCCCCGGGCGCCGCCGCGGGCGAGGGCGCCGAGCTTTCCGTCACCTTTCTCCCGGCGGCAGCCATGCGCGCCCTGAACCGGGACTACCACGGGGTCGACGACCTCACCGACGTGCTCGCGTTCGGGCTCGGCGAGGACCCGCTCGTCGGCGACATCTACATCTCTCCGGACGCCGCCGAGGCTTCCGCGCGCGAGCTGGGGCTCGATCCGGGCGAGGAAATCCTGCGCCTCCTCATCCACGGCGTCCTCCATCTGCTCGGACACGACCATCCGGAAGGCGAGGCGCGCTATGCCTCTCCGATGTTCGAACTCCAGGAGCGGCTGCTCGCGCGGCTGCTGGCCGAGTTTCGTGGCCGCGCGTAGCATTCCCCGTCCTCCGCGGCCTTCCCGAAGGCCCTGATCCGCGAACCGCCCGCCTCCGCGGGCCGGCGCCCGAGCGAGCATGCACGAGCACCTGGAAGAGCAGCGCCACCTCCTGATCGAGGAGGTCCGCGTCCGCCTCGAGGCGGGCGACGAGGACGCGCTCCTCGCGTTCGTGGAACCGCTGCATCCGAGCGACATGGCGGACGTGCTCGAGCACGTGGAGGAGGCCGAGCGCATGGCTCTCCTCCAGCTCATCCCCGCCGCCCTCGCGTCGGACGCCCTCGCCGAGATGGAGGAGGAGGAGAAGCCCGGCGAGCTGCTCGCGAGCATGGAGCCGGACCGGATCGCCGAAATCGTCGAGGAACTCGCGGACGACGACGCGGCCGACCTCATCGGCGAACTCGACCCGGAGGAGCGGGCCCGCGTCTTCGAGTCGGTGCCGGACGAGGAAGAGCGGGAGATCCGCGAACTGCTCGAGTACCCGGAGGAGTCGGCGGGCGGGATCATGACCCGCGAGCTGTGCGCGGTGGACTCCGAGGCGACGGCGGCCGCGGCGATCGAGGCGCTTCGGGCGCAGGTGGAAGGGACGGAGGACCTCTACACCGTGTTCGTCGTCGGGCGGCGGGGGCGGTTGCGCGGCGTCGTCACGCTGCGGGACCTCGTGCTCGCCGCGCCGGAGACGCCCATCTCCGACCTGCTCCAGGAACCTCCGGCCGTGGTTTCGGTGGATCTGGACCAGGAGGAGGTGGGGCGGCTGCTGTCCCGCTACAACCTCGCCGCGATCGGGGTCGTCGACGCCGAGGAACGGCTGGTGGGACAGATCACCTTCGACGACGTGATCGACGTCGTAGAGGCGGAGGTCACCGAGGACATCCTGCGCTTCGCCGCGGTGTCGGACGAGGAGCAGTTGCGCGGGACGACGCTCGGCGCGATCCGCAGCCGGCTGCCGTGGCTCGCCGTGAACACGCTCACGCTGTCGGTCGCCGCGGTCGCGGTGTGGCTGTACCGGGACACGATCGAACAGCTGGCGATCCTCGCGGCCGTGATGCCGGTGATCGCGGGCCTGGGCGGAAACGCGGGCACGCAGGCGCTGGCGGTCACGATCCGCCGCATCGCGCTCGCCGACGAACTGCCGGAGGAGCGCTGGTCCGCCGTCGTCAAGGAACTCGTCGTGGGCCTGGTGAACGGGCTCGCGATCGGGCTGCTCGTGGCGGTCGTCTCGCTGCTGCTCCCGAACACCGAGGCCATCTTCGGGCTCGTCGTGATGATCGCGATGTGGGGGAACCTCGCCGTGGCCTCCGCGCTGGGCGCCTTCTTCCCGATCCTGCTCGAGCGGTCCGGCGTGGATCCGGCGGTCGCCTCGTCGGTCTTCGTCACGACCTTCACGGACCTGTTCGGGTTCGTCCTGCTGCTGGGGCTCGCGACCCGGTTTCTCCTGTGAGCGCGGCGTTCGATGCGGGGGGGCTCGCCGGCCGCATCGCGGGCGGCGAGCCCCTGGCGCTGGCCCGGGGGATCTCGCACGTCGAGAACGAGAGCGACGGATTCGAGGCGCTTCTCGAGCGGCTGGACGGGCGCACCGGACGCGCGCGGCGCATCGGCATCACGGGGCCGCCCGGCGCCGGCAAGTCTACGCTGACGGCGGCACTTACGCGCCATTACCTCGAGCAGTCTCTCAAGGTCGGGATCGTCGCCGTGGACCCGACGAGTCCGTTCACCGGCGGGGCCCTGCTCGGCGACCGCATCCGCATGGGCGAACTCTCCACCGAGCCCGGCGTCTTCATCCGCTCGATGGCGAGCCGGGGTTCCCTCGGCGGCCTCGCGACCGCGACGCGGGAAGCCGCCGACCTCATGGACGCGGCCGGTTACGACCGCGTGATCCTGGAGACGCTCGGCGTGGGCCAGGCGGAACTCGACATCGCCGTCTCCGCCGACACGACCGCCGTCGTCCTCGTCCCGGAATCGGGAGACGGGGTGCAGGCGATGAAGGCCGGGCTCATGGAGGTGGCGGACCTCTTCGTCATCAACAAGTCGGACCGGCCCGGCGCCGACCGGCTGGAGAAGGAAATCGCGATCATCATGTCGATCCGCTTCGCGAACCGCCCCGCAAGCGGCGCGGGCGGCGGCGCGGGCGACCCCGGCGACGGCGCCGAAGTCTGGCGCATGCCGATCACCCAGACGGTCGCGTCCGAGGCCCGCGGGGTCGAGGAGTTCGCGGCGCACCTGGACCGGCACTTCGACTGGCTCCGGTCGACGGGGAGGCTCGAGGCGAACCGCCGCGCCGCCCGCCTCCGCCGCGCGCACGACGCGCTCCTCCGCCGCTCACAACGCGACGCGCAGCGGATCTGGCGCGCGGCCTCTCCCGAGACGCTGGATTCCGGCGCTTCTCCCTACGCGCTCGCGCGCCGGCTGTACGAAGAGTTCAGGGAGACGCTCAGGGGAACCTGACGACGAGTCCCGTCCCCGCGAAGAAGCCCGTCGCGGACTCGTTCAGTCCCACGCCGGCGCGGATGTCCCACTGGAGGTCGTCGCCGAAGCTCCAGGTGAAGCCGCCGTTCGCGTAGTGTTCCGCGCGGGTCCCGCCCCGTTCCGCGTGGAAGAAGGCGAACCACTCCGCGTAGACCCCGGCCCGCGCGCCGACGGAGAACCCGGCCACGGCCGACTGCGCCCACTCGGCGTACTCCCTGTCGCCGCCGCGCGCCTCCGGCAGCGCCCGGTTCATCTGCGTGCTGCCCGACAGCGCGACCGTCTCCGAGAGGTCCCAACCGTAGATGAAGTTCACCCCGGCAGCGTGCGGTCGCTCGTGAACGCGTCGCTCCCCGTGGGGACCGTCACCTGGGGAAGGATCGCCAGCGCGGGCCGCAGCCCCTCCTGTTCGGCCAGCAACAGCTTTGTGCCCAGGTAAAGGTCTTCCATCCCGGTCTCGGTGAAGCTCCGCCCGTCCGCCCCCGCGCCCACGGAGACGGGACTCAGGCCCAGGCGAAGTTCGAGTCTGTCGCCGAGCACCCCGATCCTCAGCAGAGGTTCGCCCAGCGAGTGCGTCCACACCCCGCCGCGGCCGCCCTCCGGCCGGTCGTACTCGTAGGTGTAGCCGAACTCGAGCTGGACCACGCCGCGCCCCACCGTCGCCGCCGCCTCGGTGAAGTCCGGCCGGTCCGCCACCAGCGGTCCCCGCTGCGCGTGCGCGGACCCGGCCGTCATCGCGAAGAGCGAGCCCACCCCGAGGGCCGGAAGGATCCATCGTCTGCGCATCATCTTGCCTCTCTCAGGCGTTCGCGGCCTCGTGCGGTCTGCGCGGGCACGTTCCCGCGGGAACGTCCGTTCCCTACTTTGGGAGCCGGTAGCGCGCGGCAGCGAGGCCGCGGCGTGAGCCGGACGATACAGGACGGGGCATGAGCAAGCACGGCGCGCTGAGCGATCAACTCGAGTTGTGGGAAGCGGTCTTCCGTCAGGCGCCGCAGCGCGACGACACCAGCTTCCGGAGCATCTCCGGGCGCGACATCAAGCCGCTCTACACCCCCCTCGACGCCGGCGACACCGGCCCGGGCGGCTACCTGGACCGGCTCGGCACGCCCGGCGAGTTCCCGTTCACGCGCGGCCCGTATCATTCGATGTACCGCACGAAGCTGTGGACGATGCGGCTCTTCTCCGGCTTCGCCACCGCGCACGAGACGAACGAGCGCTACAAGTACCTCCTCCGGCGCGGACAGACCGGGCTTTCCGTCGCCTTCGACTTCCCCACCCTCATGGGGTACGACTCCGACGACCGCCGCTCCGAGGGAGAAGTGGGGAAGTGCGGCGTCGCGATCTCGAGCCTCGCGGACATGGAGACGCTCTTCGACGGCATCCCGCTCGACAAGGTCTCCGTGTCGATGACGATCAACGGGCCCGCGCTCATGCTGTACGCCTTCCTCCTGGTCACGGCGGAGAACCAGGGCGTGCCGCTCGACCGGGTCCGGGGGACGATCCAGAACGACATCCTCAAGGAATACCAGGCCCAGCACGCGTGGATCTTCCCGCCGGAGCCCGCGCTCAAGATCATCGCCGACATCTTCGAGTGGTCGGCGGACGCCGCGCCGCGCTTCAACACCATCTCCATCTCCGGCTATCACATCCGCGAGGCGGGGGCGACCGCCGCGCAGGAACTCGCCTACACGCTCAAGAACGGCTTCACCTACGTCGAGCGGGGCATCGAACGCGGGCTCGACGTGGACAGCTTCGCGCCGCGGCTCTCCTTCTTCTGGGACGTGCACAACGACTTCTTCGAGGAGATCGCGAAGTTCCGCGCCGGGCGCCGCATCTGGGCCCGGCACATGCGCGACGTGTACGGGGCCCGGGATCCCCGGAGCCTGCGGCTGCGGACGCACGCGCAGACGGCCGGCGTCTCCCTCACGGCGCAGCAGCCGCACAACAACATCGTGCGGGTCGCGTACCAGGCGATGGCCGCGGCGCTCGGCGGCACGCAGTCGCTGCACACGAACGCGATGGACGAGACGCTCGCGCTCCCCACGGAGGAGGCGGCGAAGATCGCCCTCCGCACGCAGCAGATCCTCGCCTACGAGACCGGCGTCCCGAACACGATCGATCCGCTCGCGGGTTCCTACTACGTGGAGTCGCTGACGGACGAACTCGAGGCGGAGGCGGAGGACATCTTCCGCGAGATCGATGACATCGGCGGGGTCGTGTACGGGATCGAGTCCGGCTACTTCCAGGCGCAGATCGCGGCTTCCGCGCGCCGGTTCCAGGACGAGGTGGAGAAGGGGACGCAGACGATCGTGGGCGTGAACCGGTTCGAGGATGCGGAGGAGCCACCGATCGAGATTCTGAGGATCGGGGAGGAGGCCGCCGCGAAGCAGGAGAAGCGGCTTGGCGGATCTCCGCGCGCGCCGCGATTCCGCCTCGGTCGAGCGGGCGCTGGAGACGCTGGGGCGGGCCGCGCGCGAGGACGCGAACCTGCTGCCGCCCCTGCTCGACGCCGTGCGGGCCTACGCGACGCTGGGCGAGATCCGGATCGTGCTCGAGAAGGTGTACGGCCGCTTCAAGGAGCCCGTGGCCTTCTAGATGCGCGGGGATCAGCCAGGCCCCGGGACCTCCGACGACACCCTCTTCGGTCTCTCCGCGCTGCATCAGGGCCCTCCCCAGGTGCCCGGGCGGGGGGACCTCGACTTCTCCCGCGCGGTGCTCGACCAGCTCTACAGCTACCGGCCGAAGCGCGAGGGCATCGCCTATCCCCTGTGGCTCCTGACGGGGATCTTCGGCGGCCACCGCTTCTATCTCGACCGTCCCGGGACCGGCCTCCTCATGCTCCTGACCGTGGGGGGCGCGGGGCTGTGGTGGCTCGTGGACGTCCTTCTGATCCCGCGCATGGTGCGGAAGTTCAACGAAGACCAGGCGCGGCGGCGGTTCCTCGGCCTGCCGCCCCGCCAGCTCGCCTTCATGCCGGCCAAGGGCGAGACGCTGCCGCCGGAGCCGCACTGGGCCGCGAAGCGGGGGACGCGGGTCCGCCTGGTGGCCGACTCCGTCGTGATGATGCTGGCGGGCGGGTCGCTGGGCACGTTCGCCCGCGGATTCGGGGTCTACGAGCCGATCATCGCGGTGCTCGCGCTCATCGCGATCACCCTGCTGGGCACCCGCTGGGCCGCCCTCTCCAACCTGCCCATCCTGCGGGGGTTCGACCGCTGGGCGCACCGGTTGCGGCTGTTCTACTACACGAACGATCCCGGCGGGGCCGTGTCGCTCGCCTTCCGCCAGGTGCTGGCCGCGTTCGCCATCCTCCGCAGGCGCAGGCGCGCCGAGGCCAGGCTCTACCTGCAGTTCGGCGTCTGGTTCACGATCATCTTCACCGTCTTCGACATCATCGAGGCCGCCAGCGGCACGGGGGGCTTCACCACCTCCCTGGTGCGGGACTTCTACATGACGTTGTTCGCGACCTACGCCTTCGCCGCCCCGATCGGGGCGATCCTCAACAAGCACGTCCTCCTCCAGCGCAGCGACCGCGTGATTTGGGTGCTGAGCGGCGTCGCCGTACTGTTCATCGCAACGAGTCTCTTCTGATCTTCCGAAAGGTCGGCTTCCACATGCGCAGAATCGTCACGTCGCTCCTTCCCCTCCTGATTCCGCTCCTGATCGCTGCCCCGCTGATGGCGCAAACGACGCTCGGATTTCGTGGCGGGCTGAGCGATGCCACGGTCTCCACGGATGTGGAAGGAGTGCCGGACCAGGACGCCCGACGGGGCGTGGTCGCGGGCCTCGACCTCTCGTTTCCGGTCGGAGGCACGGTCGAGCTTCGGATCGGCGGCGCGTACGTGCAGAAGGGTACGGAACTGTCTGTGGACCTCCCGTCGGAAGGCATTCGGGGGTCGGGCCGCATCGAGGCGGACTGGGTACAGGCGTCGGCGCTCGTGCGTATCGGAACGCCGCGAGACAGCGGAGCGTCCTTCGGTCTGCTACTGGGCCCGTGGGCGGCTTCCCTCCTCTCCTGCAACCGGAGCCTGAGTGTCGATGCTGGCGAACTGGGATCAGTGAACGAATCGGCCTCGTGCGACGATGTGACGAAATCGACCGACTTCGGCGTCGCGGCGGGTGCCGGGGTGGAAATGGCGATTTCCGACGGCCTGCGGCTGGGTGTGGATCTGATCTACTCGCTGGGACTCGCGAACATCGACGACACGTCGACGGAGGACACGAAGACGCGGCACGTGGCGCTTCAGGCCGGGTTCGTGATCCCGTTCGGAGGCTGACGAAGCCGGGCTGACGGGGCCTCGGCCCGCGTCAGGGCACGAGTGCTCGCGGCGGCTGCATCAGGTCCTCGACGCGGAAGATCTCGCCGTCCTTCAGCACGATGCGGGCGCGGCGCAGGTCCTCGATGTCCTCCAGCGGGTTGCCCTCGACGATGAGGATGTCGGCGAGCGCTCCGGCGGACAGCGTTCCGATCTCTCCTTCCATCGCGAGCGCCTCGGCGGCGACTGATGTCGCCGTGCGCAGGGCTTCGACCTCCGTGAGGCCGCCCCAGACGTAGTTCTCGACCTCCGCGATGAGGGCGGCGCCGTAGGGGATGATCGGGGAGTCCGTCCCCGCCACCACCTTGCCTCCGCCGCGCACGACGCGGGTCACGGTGCGGCCGGCGTCGGCGAGCAGCGCGTCGATGCCGCCGGCCCGGCCTCTCGTGAGGGCGCGCGCGGTCATGGCCTCGGCCATCCCCTCGGGGAACACGGCCTCGAAGCGGGGGTCGGTCGTCCACGACGGGTCGTCGCCGACGGACTTCCACCAGCCGCCCATGAGGGCCATCGTCGGCGTGATCGTCATGCCGGAGGCGGTAAGGAGCTGGATCACGTCGTCGTACGTCCGGTACATCGCCGTCACCTTCGGCGAATAGCCGCGGCGGCTCGTGCCCGAAATGTGTTCGACATGGTCCTGGCCGTGCGCGACGGCGGGATAGATCTCGTGACTCGCCACCGGAATCCCGATCCCGTGCGCGAACTCGATGATGCGGCGCTGGATGAGGTCCGGCATGCGGACGTAGGTCTTGATGAGGGAATAGCCCACGTGCTCGGCGCGGTCCAGCTCCAGCTCGAGGTTCCCGTTGGGGCCGAGGGAGCCGGCGCCCGAGTAGTAGATCCGGTTGCCGTCCATCGTGCGGCCGGTGGCGAACTCCCGCGGTCCGATGCGGCGGCCCGAGTCGATGGACTCCCGGCGCTCGGCGACCTCGTAGGGGTCGGAGGTGGGATCGCGGATCGTCGTCACCCCGTAGGCGAGAAAGGCGCGGCCCAGCGCCTCGCCCATCCCGTAGCCCATGTGCGAGTGCATGTCGACGAGGCCGGGAAGGACGGTGTGGTCGCCCGCATCCACGACCTCGCCCCCCGCGTCGAGGACCGCGGCGAGGTTCGCGTCGCTGCGCGGGAGGACGGAGACGATCCGGTTGCCCTCGATGATGAGGTCCATATCGCGGGAGATGTCGTCCGAGACGCCGTCCCACACGCGCGCCGCGCGGACGAGCACGGCACCCTCGCGTACGGGGCGTTGCCACTCCAGCCGCAGCGGAATCTCCTCGGAGAGGCCGTCGTCGAGGTGGTAGCGGCGAAGCCCGCGCGTCGACTGATAGACGATGGACCGTGAGTCGCCCGTCCACGAGATCGCGTCCGCGTGGTGGTTGGAGAGACGCGTCGGCGGCCCGCTGGGCGTGCCCTCCGCGTCGACCTCGACCATCCACAGCACGCCCTCGCTGGCGTACGCCATGCGCCGCCCGTCCGGCGACCACACCGGCCCGTCGAGCGCCCGCACACCCATGTTCTCGTGATCGGCCGCCGTGACCCGGCGCGTCTCGCCCCCGTCCAGCGGCTGCAGGAGGATTTCGTTCCGCCCCTCCCGGAAGCGCGACGAGTACTGGGAGAGGACGGACATCGCGATCGTCCGCCCATCCGGGGAGAACGACGGCCGGCTGGGGGCGAAGAGATCGTTGCGGATCGTGGAGAGTTCGCCCGTCGCGAGGTCCACGACCTGCACGGCGGCCTGCAGTCCCATGACCGAGGTGAAGACGACCCGGTCCCCGGCGGGGGAGAACACGGGGCCGACCTCGCCGCCCGGCGCGGTGGTGGCGCGCGTCTCGGTGCCGCTGGCCATGTCGCGCACCCAGATGTCGAGCGAGCCCGCCCGGTCCGAGGCGTAGGCAAGCCGCGAGCCGTCGCGGGACCACGTCGGCATCAGGTCGACGAAGGGGTCGTCCGTGAGCCGCCGGGGCGTCGCGCCGTCCGCGGCGTCCGCCCCGTCCGCCTCCGTGTCGAGCAGCCACAGGTCGCCGAGGGCGGTGAAGGCGATGTGGCGACCGTCGGGGGAGACCGCCGGGGCGACGATCCCCTGCACGGGCTCCGGTCCTCCCGCCTCGAACGAACGCCGCGCGCGCTCGTAGTCGCGCCGCGTAAACGCGAACGTGGCCTCGAAGGGGATGTCCGCCCCCGGCACGCCGTCCGCCGATACGCGCCGGATGCGTCCGTCGCCGGTGTAGGCGATCTCTCCCATCCACATGGGACGGAAGGGGAAGACGTCCGCCCCCTCTTCGGTGAGGCGCGTCGGCGTGGCATCGCCCCCGCCTCCGGCCGCGCCGGCGTCGGCCACCCAGAGGCCGGTCTGGCCCTGGACGACGGCCGAGTACGCGATCCGGCTTCCGTCCGGGCTCCACGCCGGCGAAATCGCGCCCGCGTTCCGCGCCACGACCCGGGTCGCGCCGCCGCTCTCGCGGACGATGATCGCCCCGAGGGCGCGGTCCGAGGCGTAGGCCAGGGATTCGCCGTCCGGCGACCACTGGGGCGTGAACTCGTGCGTGGGCGCGTCCGTCACCCGCTGGAGTCGGCCGTCGCCGGGCCCGCCCGAGACGTCGAGCGTCCAGATGTCGTAGTTGCCGGAACGATCCGACGCGAAGACGATCGCGCCGCCATCGGGGGAGTAGGCGGGCTCCCGCTCGTCGTAGGGTCCGAAGGTGTGCTGCACCGGATCGGTCCCGTCGGGCGCGATCGACCAGATGTGCCAGCGCCCGTCCCGAAACGACTGGAAGACGATCCGGTTCCCGTCCGGCGCCCACTGCGGCTGCCGCGCGTCGTAGTACATGTCCGTGATCGCGCGCGCCTCGCCGCCCCCGGCGTCCATCACCCACAGCGTCCCCTGCAGGTCGAGCACCATCCGGCTCCCGTCCGGGGACACCGCCGCCGCCATGTTCGTCCCCTCGGAGACGGTCACCCGCACCTCCCGATCCTGGGCATGCGCCACGGCAGGCAGAAGAAACAGCGCTACGGACAGGAGAAACCGCGCCGTCAGGGGGGTGGGCGCGCTGAACGAACGACGGCTGCGGGGGACCGATACCTGGGACATGGGTGTCATCTCCTGTTTCTCTCCGGCTGTGTGCTCGAGCCGTGCAGTGTGATGGTCCGGCCATTCAGCGGTTGCACCGGGCGCGCATTTGGCGGGTGCAGCTTCGAAAAGAGGTCGACCTGGGCCTGCGACGCGAAGGTCGGCTCCGCCATGACCACCCAGTGGACGACTTCGGAGCACGGCGGGGTCGTCAGAGAGCCAGTGTACCGAGCGTAGACGCGGCCCCTCGGGAGCAACGTGGCCGGATCGAACCCGGAGAGCGTCACGGGCGACGCGCCGTACGCGGGGATGGCCTCCCAGATCCTCTGGATGTTCACGTCTTCCCCGCCGACCTCGATGAAGGTGCCGATCACCGCAAGGTCACCCGCCGCCGCCACATGGACGAAATGCGCCTCCAACGCGTACCGCGCTCCGCCGACCGTGTGTTCGCTGGGCAAGTGGAAGTGGAACTGCGTGAGCGAGAATTCACGCCCCTCAAGAACGATGAAGGACCCCTCGGCCATGTCGACCTGGACAGTGTGGCCGGTATCCAGCACGCACGCGTCCGTGGCCTGCCACCGGATGTCCAGCATGTCGCCGGCCGCAGCTGGAATGGCGTTCGCCAGATCCACGGGAGACTGCCGCGAACCGGAATCGCAGAGCGCGAAGCAGGGATCCAGGCCGCCCCAATGATCCGGGCCCGTCTCGCCCTCGTAGCCCCAGGCCACCTCGCTTGCCCGGTTCGTTTCTTCCATCCGCTCCTCCCGCGATGGATCCCCGCCGACCGGCAGACGGTCAGACCGGCGCAATGGCACCGCCACCGCCGAGCAGGTGACCAGCCAGCCGTTTCGCCTCGTCGAGACCATCCACGAAATGGCCTGTGGGTACGTGGCGGAAGACGACGAGGGAATGCAAGACCCTGGCTACCTCGCCACCGAGCCCCATCACGATACAGGCGGTACCCTCGTCCAGGGCGGTCTCCACGAGTTCCTCGATGGCGAGCGCGGCGCTGTCGTCCACGTCCGTAGTCTCGGAAAAGTCCAGGATGAGGATGTCATGGTCCTCGATGTCCGCGTGGATGGCCCTGGTCAGCTCGTTTGCCGAACCGACCGAGAAACGGCCCCTCAGCCTGACGAGCCCCACCGGGAGGCGATACGGATCGATATCCGCCACATCCGGCACGAAAGCGGGGTCCAGGAGCGGCACGGAAAGCACACTGTCCAGTTCCGTCCGCGTCCGGTCCATCGAGCGCACTACGCCCGTAGCGATCAGTCCGAGCGCGACCGCCGTGACCAGGTCGACGAACACCGTCACGAGGAAGGTCAGAAGCATCACGAGAACGTACTCGCGGCGGATCGCCCGCAGACGGACGACGAAGCGCCAATCGATGATGTCCCACCCGACCTTGATGAGGATGCCGGCCAGAACGGCGTGCGGGATGGGTTCGGCAATCCAGCCGAACTCCAGGAGCAGGGCGAGCAGGAGAACGGCAGCCAGGGCACCCGCCAGCGGACTGCGTCCTCCGGCCCGGATGCTGGTGACGGTGCCCATGGTGGCCCCCGCCCCGGGCAGCCCGCCCACCACGCCGGCCGCCAGGTTGCCGAGACCCTGGCCCACAAGTTCTCGATTGGGGTTGTGACGCGTGCGGGTCTGCGAATCGGCCACCAGGGCGGTCAGCAGGCTGTCGATGGAACCGAGAAGAGCGATCATCAGCGCCGGCTGCACGAAGCTCGCGATCG
Source organism: Candidatus Palauibacter irciniicola (assembly GCF_965208695.1). Taxonomy (GTDB): domain Bacteria; phylum Gemmatimonadota; class Gemmatimonadetes; order Palauibacterales; family Palauibacteraceae; genus Palauibacter; species Palauibacter irciniicola. The sequence continues at coordinate 1,887,042 of NZ_OZ242352.1, read as the reverse complement.
AGCCCCAATCCAGGCGTGGCGCGTACAACGCCGGCAGGCCCTCCGGGATGGCGCCGATGGTACGCGCCTCGGTGAGGCCGAAGAGCGCGATGCAGGTGCCGACCACCAGCGCGACCAGCGGCGCGGGGAGGAACCGTCGTATCCCGCGGGGCCAGAATATGCAGATCGTCAAGGCGACCACACCAACGGCAAGATCATGCAGACCGGGGGCGGCGAGGGCGCCCGGCCAGGCCGCAACCTGGTCGAGTGGCCCTCCCGGAACGGGATCGGCACCCAGGAACGCCATGACCTGCAGGACCATGATGATCGTGCCGACCCCCGTCATGAAGCCGGAGATGACGGAGTAGGGAGTGTAGCTTACAAAACTGCCGATCCGGAGAAGCCCCAGGCTGATCTGAAACAGACCGGCCAGCATGACGATGGTGAAGGCCGCCCCCACACTGTCGGCATACAGGCTGACGATCGCAGCCATGGCGACCGTCATCGGCCCGGTGGGCCCGGAAATCTGAGCCGGCGTGCCGCCGAACACGGCCGCGAAGAATCCCACCGCAACGGCGCCGTAGATTCCGGCGGCCGGCCCAAGACCCGAGGCGACGCCGAAGGCCAACGCCATCGGCAGCATCACGATCGCGGAGGTCACGCCGCCGAACACGTCACCGGGGGCGGCGCGAAACTTCATGCGCGAGGCACCGTCGACGGGGATTGCAAGCCTAGCGGCCGAGCGCCGTTCCGCCGCGGCGGGGGTCGGACCAGGCCGTCAGGGATCCGTCCGGCATCGCCATGATCAGCTGCAGGTCGCCCGACATGCCGCCGGTGAAGTAGGCGTCGGGCGGGCCCGGGTCGCGCTCGAGGACCGTGTGTCCCAGCGCCTCCAGCGCGCTCGCCGTGGCCCCTCCCACTCCCCCGTATTCGTGGAAGACGAGGTCCGGAAGGTGCTGGTGGTGCACGCGCGGGGCATGGACCGCCTGCACGACGTTCATCCCGTGGTCGACGACGTTGAAGATGGACTGCAGCACCGTGGTGATGATCGTGGCGCCGCCGGGGGTTCCGGTGACGAGGAAGAGGTCGCCGTCCGCGTCCTCGACGATCGTGGGGCTCATCGCGGACAGCATGCGCTTTTCGGGGCCGATCGCGTTGCGCTCGCCCTGAACGAGGCCGAACTGGTTCGGGGTGCCCGGCTTGGACGCGAAGTCGTCCATCGTGTTGTTGAGGAAGAACCCCGCTCCGTCCACGACGACCTTGCCGCCGTACCACGAGTTGATGCTGGTCGTGACCGCGACCGCGTTCCCCTCGGCGTCGACGACCGCGTAGTGGGTCGTGTGGCTCTCGTCGAGGAAGGCGTCGATCCCGGGGTTGACCTCGGCGGAGGGGGTCGCGCGCTCCGTGGAGATCGTCTCCGCGCGGCTGTCCGCGTAGGCCTCCGACAGGAACTCGCCGGTGGGAAGCTCGATGAAGTCCGGGTCCGCGAGGTACTCGTTGCGGTCGGCGTATGCACGGCGGAAGGACTCCGCCATCACGTGGATCGTCTCGGGGCTGTTCCACCCCATGGCGCCCAGGTCCCAGCGCTCGAGCATGTTGGCGATCGCCGCCATCGTGAGGCCGCCGGAGGAGGGCGGCGGCATCGAATGGACCGTGTAGCCGCGGTAGTCGAAGGCGACCGGATCGCGCCAGACCGTCTCGTAGCGGTCGAGGTCCTCCAGCGTGATGATGCCGCCGCCGCGCTCCATCTCCGCCACGATCAGGGCGGCGGTCTCCCCGCGGTAGAAGTCGTCGGGCCCCTGGTCGCGGAGGCGCGTGAGGACGGCGGCGAGATCCGGCTGCGCGAAGGTGTCGCCGATGCCGGGGACGGCGTCGCCGGGGAGGAAGATGCGCGCGCTGTGCTCAAAGGCGCGGATCCCCTCCTGCGCCGCGTCGAGCGTGGACACGAGCCGCGTCGTGACTTCGAACCCGTGCGCGAGATCGATGGACGGCTGCACCACGTCGGTCCACTCGAGCGCGCCGAAGCGCCGGTGCGCCTCCCACAGCCCGGAGACGGTCCCGGGCACGCCCGCCGCGAGGTGTCCCCGGACGGAGAGGTCGGTCACGTTCCCGTCCTCGTCGAGGTACATGTCGCGGGTGGCCGCCATGGGCGCCTTCTCCCGGTGGTCCTGCGCGAAGACGGTGCCGTCGGCGAGGCGGATCATCATGAACCCGCCCCCGCCCAGGTTGCCGGCCTCCGGGTTCACGACGGCGAGCGCCAGTCCCGTCGCGACCGCCGCGTCGACCGCGTTGCCGCCGGCCGCGAGGATCTCCACGCCCACGCGGGACGCGTACTCGTCCGTCGAGGCGACCATGCCCTCGGTGGCCGTCACCGGCGCGTCTTCGGCGGCGAAGGGCCACCCCTCCGGGAAAGCGCCCCCCGCTTCGATGAAGGCGCTGGCCGAGGAACTCGCGACGCCGATCTCGGCGCCATCCCCGGCGTCGCCCGGCTGGCACCCGCCCAGGAGCAATAGGAGCGCCAGGCCCGCGCCCAGCGAAAGCGGCGGCCCGGTCGTGGCGGAACGTCGGCCAACGAACCGGCCGCGAGGTATCGATTCGGTCTGCGTCGCGCATCAGATCTCCGTATGACTCCCGGGAATTGGATATCGGAGTTGGACGCCGGGCGCCGACCTTCGGCTCCGGCATACAGCCGCCATTGTGCCCCTCGGCCCGCCCGAGCGGCAAGCGGCCCGCCGCGCTCCAGCGTAGACTGCCGACCATGATCCGCAGAGTTCATGAGAGCCGAATCGCGCCGGACGCCGAGATTGGCGACCGTGTCCAGGTGGTGGGGAACAGCGGGTCGGGGAAGAGCACGCTTGCGGCGCGGCTGGCGGAGGCGCTGGAGGCGCCGTTCGTGGAGCTGGACGCGCTCAACTGGCTGCCGGGCTGGGTCGGGCTGAACCAGACGGATCCGGACAGGTTCGAGCGCCGGATTCGAGAGGCGACACGCGGGGAGCGCTGGGTCGTCGCGGGGTCCTATGAGAAGTTCTCCCGGCGGATCCTGTGGCCGCGTCTGGACACGGTCGTCTGGCTCGACCTGCCGCTGCGGCTGCTCGTGTGGCGCTTCCTCCGCCGCTCCTGGCGGCGCTCGCGGTCCGGGGAACTGGTGTGGGGGACGAACCGGGAGTGGTTCTGGCGCCACCTCCTGGTCTGGCGGCACGACTCGCTCCTCGCCTGGATCATCACGCAGCACAGGCGCAAGCGACGAAACATGCTCGCCTGCATGTCGGACGCGCGCTGGGCGCACATCCAGTTCGTCCGCCTCGGATCTCCCCGCGAGGTCGAGGCCTTCGCCGCATCTGAGGACCGCAACACTCTCGGATCTGCCGTAGATTCACGACCATGAGTCAGACGGAACTCACGATCGACCGTTCCACCTGCCCCGCGCGTCTCCGGTACGGGGAGACGTTCAACGCGGCATCGTGGTATGTCGACCGGCACGTGGCGGAGGGGCGGGGCGGCAGGGTCGCCATCGCGCAGGCTGGGCGACGGTCACGTACGCGGAGCTGGCCGGGCGGGTGGCGCAGGCGGGGAACGCGCTCCTCGGGCTTGGGCTCGCGCCGGGCGACCGCGTGCTGATGGTCGTGAAGGACTGCCCCGAGTTCTTCTTTTTCTTCTGGGGGGCGATCAAGGCGGGGATCGTGCCCGTGCCCGTGAGCTACCTCATGCGGGCGCGGGATCTCGCGTTCATCGTCGCCGACTCGGAGTGCCGGGCCGTCGTCTACTCTCCGGAGTTCGCGGCCGAGGTCGTGCCGGCGCTGGCGGCGGCGCGCACGGGCGCCCGCGGGCTCGTGCTCGGGGCGGAGGGCGGGGTGCTCGACGACCTGGATGCGGCCCCTCCGGAGCTGGAGGCCGCGCCGGCCCGGCCGGACGACATCGCGTTCTGGCTCTACTCCTCGGGCACCACGGGCCGTCCCAAGGGGGTGCCGCACCGCCACCGCGACATGCCCGCCACCTGCGAGCACTACGCCGTGGGGATCCTGGGGTTGGGAGAGGACGACCGCTGCTACTCCGCGGCCAAGCTCTTCTTCGCGTACGGGCTCGGGAACGCGATGACCTTCCCGCTGTGGGTGGGAGGCACGGCGATCCTCGACGCGCGGCGGCCGACGCCCGCGACGACGTTCGAGACGATCGAGACGCTGCGGCCGACGGCGTACTTCGGGGTGCCGACGCTGTACGCGGCCCAGTTACAGGCGCTGGACGCGGCGGGGCAGGACGGTCCCGATCTGAGTTCGCTCAGGCTCTGCGTCTCGGCCGGCGAGGCGCTGCCCCCGGACCTCTTCCGCCGCTGGAAGGCGGCGACGGGGCTCGAGATCCTGGACGGGATCGGCTCCACCGAGGCGCTCCACATCTTCATCTCCAACGCCCCTGGCGATGTGAAGCCCGGGACCACTGGCCGCGTCGTCCCCGGCTACGAGGCGCGGATCGTGGACGAAGCCGGCGCCGAGGCGGAGCCGGGCGAAGCGGGACAGCTCGAGATCCGCGGCGACTCGACGACCCCCGGCTACTGGAACCGTCCGGAACTCGAGGGACGAACGATCGTCGACGGCTGGCTCCGCACCGGCGACCAGTACGTGCGCGACGCGGAGGGCTGGTTCCACTACCAGGGCCGCGCGGACGACATGATCAAGGTGGGCGGGATCTGGTGCTCCCCGTTCGACATCGAGGCCCGCCTCATGGAACATCCCTCCGTGCTGGAGGCAGCCGTCGTGGGCCGCGAGGACGACCACGGCCTGGTGAAGCCGGAAGCGCACGTCGTGCTGTCGGAGCCGCTCCGGGAGACGGCGGGCGCGCCATCGGCCGCCGACACGCTGCGGGCCGAACTCGTCGCGCATTGCAAGGAGGCTCTCCCGCGCTACATGTACCCCCGCTGGATTCGGTTCGCGGCCGAACTCCCGAAGACCGCGACCGGGAAAATCCAGCGCTTCCGCCTGCGCTCCCAGCGCCTCCTACGGTGACCCGGCCCACGGATCGGTCGTCAACAGGGGGACCCCCGGACCGGATCACATCCGCGGAGAAGGAGTCTTCGTGTCGACCCTGACCAAGTCTCTCGCCGTCACCCTTCTCGCGTCGCTGGCGGCCGCGCCGCTCGCGACCGCGCCCCTCGCCGCGCAGACGACCATCGGCCTCAGGGGCGGCATCGGCACCGCCACCCTGTCCCGGGACATGCCGCGACTGGAAGCGGGGGAAGTGGAGAGATCCCGATTCGGGGCCGTATCGGGGATCGACGTGGGGATCCCCCTGAGCGGCATCGTGGATCTCCGCGTCGGGATGGGGTTGGCCCAGAAGGGTGGTCTCGCGGACACGCCGCCGTCGGTCACCGCGGGCAGAGCGTTCGTCCAGGCGACCGCCGAGTTGGACTACCTGCAGCTCTCCGCACTCGTCCGCGCGAGTGCCGACGCCGAGCGGGGGCTCCTCAAGGTCGGCGTCCTCGCCGGGCCGTACGTGGCCCTGAACCTTTCGTGCGACATCGCGCTGACGACACTCTTTCCGCCGGCCGGATCGGGGCAGTTTCGGTTCTCCGGCGGGCGTCAGCTTTCGAGGACGGAAGCGTCATGCCGCAAGGACGAGGGCACCGACCTTTCAGCTCCCGGGACTTCGGACTGGCCTTGCTCTTCATGGGACGGGGGTCGAAGTAATCGACGGCTGGGCGCGTCCGTCGCCCTGGCGCTGGATGTGATCTACGCGATGGGTCTCTCCCGACCATCGACGAATCAGACGGAACGAGGAACCGTCACCTGGCCCTGCAGAGCGGGATCGTGTTCGTTGTCGGGTAAACGTCGTTTCGCGCTCCCGGCGGTGCTCGCGCCTCGCTCATCGCCCTGCTCTCGAGCGGGTGCTCGATGCTCTTCATGCGCAGGCCGCCCAAGGGCGAGGGCCCGGTGGCGCGCGGCGACTGCACCCGCAGCGTTCCCGCGGGAACGTCGTCGCTCCGGTCATCGACGGCGTCGTGGGCTGGGGGCACCACCGGTCGGACAGGCCGCGGGCATCTGGGGCGAGTCGCGCGACGCGTTCGAATCGGATGATGCCTACGACGGCTACCGTCGCCACATGGTCCGTGCTGGCGTGGGTCTACCTCCGCCCGATGGCCAAGGTTCGTGTCGGTGGCGAGGCACGCGAGGATGGCCCCGTCACTCCGGAAGATGTCGCGAAGTTCCGACTCCTCGACCTGAGTTCCATCCGCCTCTTGCCTGACGATGGCGACCTCGGCTTCGGCGTCGAGATCAGACGGTCAATGCGGAAAGCGTGGTTCGCAGGCGAAGACGCCCGCCGGGTGGCGGCGGCCGTCGTCCCGCACCTGAACGGATGGGGCGGCTCCCGCTCGTTCCAGTACGCAGTAGCGGTAGAGTTTGAGGGTTTCGGGCGCCAGTCTTCGGGGTATTCGGCGACCATCTCGCCCAGTCCGTATTCCTCCGCCAGTTCCGCGAACGTGCCGGACTCGGCCACCTCGAACGGCGCCTGCTTCTCGAACACCGTGAGGTCGGGGAAGCCCGTGGGGAACGAGGCGTTCATCGCTCGCTCCACGCCCTCGAGCCGCCTGCGGTCCTCTTCGTTGTCGAACTCGCGGCGCTGCAGGTCGACGGAGAAGTAGTCGAAGGCGATGCGGAGCGACGGCATCGCGTCCCCCAGCCGGTTCAGGAACGGCATGATGCTCGTGGGGGGCAGGTACATCGTGTTGCCCTCCCAGACCACCAGCGTCGGCGCCGCGGGATCGAAGCCGAGGTCGACCAGGCCGCCCGGAACGTCCTCCTCCAGGTAGTTGGCGAAGAGCGACGGCGGCTGTTCGATCCCGTTGTCCGACAGGATGTGGCGCTTGAACTCGAGGACCGCCTTCTGGTCCACCTCGTAGAAGGTCGCGCCCGTGCCGCGGTAGAAGTGGGCGCGCATGTCGAAGCCGCCCCCGAGCAGCACGACCTGGCGCGCCCCGTCCACGATCCCGCGCTCGACGAACCGGTTGAAGAAGCGGGTGCGGAAGCGGACCATCGTTGTCGAGGGCGGGAACACCGCCTCCAGTTGCCGCGCCGCCGTGCGCGCCCGGTCGTTGGAGAACCACGGCGCGTAGGGATCGTTGAAGAGCGGCCGCGGCTTCTCGGGCTCCAGGGCCCGGATGGACGCGATGACGAAGGCCGTCGCACCGATTTCGTTGATATCGATCATGGGTCGGAGACCTGGGATGTGTGAGAGTGAAGGATGCGGTCGAGAGGACTTCAAGTGGCCGCCACACACTATGCGACGGCCCGCATACATAATACGAAGGCAGGAAGACACCTCAAGCGCGTGAAGTTGATGATCGGCGGTCAACGGCGGAGAATGGTGCGTGGGAGGGCCGCCGCCTCGCTCCGTGGGTGGTGACCAGCGCAGGCAATTCGCATGGAGGGAGACGCCATGTCCGCAGGACGTTATTCCGCGCAGGCCGCGATCCACGCCGTGGCTCTGGTTCTCGCCCTGGCGGCCGCGCCGCTCGCGGCGCAGACGACCATCGGCCTGAGGGTCGGCCTCGGTTCCGCATCCCTGTCCGGGGACGACGCGGCGGCGCGAGGCGGACAGGCGTTCGACGAACCCAGAGGCGGGATCGTGGCGGGGGTGGACGCGGGGATCCCGCTGAGCGGCGGCCTGGGCGTGCGCCTCGGCATGGGACTGGCCCAGAAGGGCGGCGCCGTGGAGGTGCCGCCGTCGATCACCGCGAGCCGTCTGCTCGCCGAGTCGATGGCCGAGTTCGAATACGTTCAGTTCTCCGCGCTCCTCCGCGCGGGCACCACCGGCGAAGGGGGGAATCTCAGCTTCGGCCTTCTCGCCGGGCCCTACATGGCCTTCAACCTCTCGTGCCAGGTGGCGGTCTCGTCGGTCGATCCCGGCCCCCTCCGCCCCGAGGTCCCGCCGGGGATTCCCAACCGCGTCAGCGCGGGAGGGACCGCGGGCGCCGGGCGGACGGCGAGCGCGCAGGACACGGAAGTCGCCTGCGGGGAGGGCGGCGTGAGCGCGGTCAAGTCGACCGACTTCGGGCTCGCCGTCGGCGGCGGGTTCCAAGTCCGACTGTCCGCCTCGATGGACCTGGCGTTCGAGGTCATCTATTCCAGGGGCCTCTCCGAAATCGACGATGAGGGGACGAAGACCGGCCACGTAGCCTTCCAGGGCGGCCTCGTGTTCGCGATCGGGTGATGCGGCCCGCGCGGGGGATCGCGCTCGCCGTAGTCTAGCGGCGCCGGGCCTCCGCTTCGGGGATGCCGCGGCTGAGGAGCACGTCGAGTCCGTGCTCTGCCGCCAGGGCGGCCGCGAGATCCGGCGGATCGGGCGCGGCGGTCGATCCGCCGAGGATGCCTCGTACGCGCCCCGTGCGCGGATCGCGCAGGATGGCCATCGGCTGGTCGCTGTCCCGGTCCAGCGCGGCCGATCCGGCCGGGCCGGAGAGCGTCACGCTGGCCAGTTCGCCCGCCCCGGCCGCCCGCGCGGGGAGGACGAAGACGAAGCTCGAACCGCCGCCCGCATCCGCCACCAGCGGCATGGCGAAGCTCAACGAGAAGAGCTCGCGGCCTCCCGCGTCGCGCCCCGAGACGGAATACTCGCCGCCGGTCGCCGGCAGCGACGGCGCGGCGTCCACCACGAAGACCGGTTCCAGGTAGGGGGTGCCCTCGGGATCGACGCCGCCCCAGAGAAGAAGCGAGCCGGCGGTCGGATCGCCGACGGACGCTGCTGCCGCGCGCGATCCTGCTGCGGCCGTCTCGGTCGCCTGGCGGCGGCGCAGCGCCTTCGTGAAGTGGTAGTCACTGATCCACCGAGGTCCGCAATAGCCCATCAGGTCCGACCAGGTCGGGGGGGTCAGTTCGCCGTCACCCGTGAAGTCGAACCCCCAGCCCCCGGTCAGGCCGCCGGTGTGAGGGAACAGGGGATCGGGGTTCGAAGCGTTCCCGCACGGCGCATGCTGGAGACTCATGTTGTGCCCCAACTCGTGCGCCATGGTCGTCGGACGGGGAGCGGAGAAGCTCGTCCAGCCGGGCCGAAACGCGACGCCGAGCGGTTGCGTGATCGGTTCCGACATCATGCCCATGTAGTAGCCGCTCCCGTTCTCCATGGCGCGTACCGCGGCGGTCTGGCCGAGCAGCGCGAAGCCCGAGTTGGTCGACGAAAGCACCGGCTCGTGGGCCGTCACGCGCAGCTCGCCCACGGGCAGGATCGTGTTGATGTGCCAGAGCTGTTCGTGCCCCGCCGGATCCGCGGCCATGTCGTCGATCAGGTCCACGATCCCCGAGTCCTGCCTGCTCGTCCATATGAATGGGACCAGCGTCAGATCGAGCGCCGGCAGCGCCGCGACTTCGATGGCGGTCCGTCCGGTCTCCGGCAGCCGCCTCGTCACGCCAAGTTGCGAGGGCAGCGTGCCCCCGGGATCGATCTCGACCACCATCTCGAGCCCCGGCTGCACCACGTCCCCCGGAATCCTGGCGTCCGAGGAGGTCTCACGGCTGCCTTCGTCCACTCCGACCGGGATGGGGCCCGCCTTGCCGGGAATGTCCACCGCGTACACCTCGGCGTCTCCCCGATAGAACGTGGCCCGGACCGGCGGGAGGGGTTCCTCCGTGGATTCGGAGGTGATCGCGAACACCCGAAGCAGCGCCTCCTCGCCCGCGACGAGTGGAACCGGGAAGTCCCTGGACTGAATCGCCTGGGTCAGATAGGCCGCGGACCCGGCGACGTCGGGGCACGGGGGCACGCGGTGCCGCACGCCATCCAGCCACGTCAGGAAGCCGGCGTCATCCGGCGTGCAGAGCCCGGTTCCCGCCGCAAGGATAATGTCGAGCCGGCCCAGCGCCGTCAGGCTGGTCGGAAGGGCTCCGGCGAGTTCCGGATTCCCGGACAGGCCCAGGGTCTCCAGACTCGTCAGGCCGCTGAACTCCGGCGGGATCGGGCCGGTGAGGCGGTTCCGATCGAGATACAGCTCCCTGAGCCGACTCAGGTACCCGAGTTCGGGGGGGATCCGTCCCGTCAGGGCGTTGTCCCGGAGGTAGAGGTACACCAGGTCCGACAGGTCGCCGAGTTGCGGTGGAATCGAGCCGGTGAGCCGGTTGTCGTCGACATTCAGCTCCGTGAGGGCGGCCAGGCGGCCGAGCTGCGGCGGAAGCGGGCCCGAAAGTGCGTTCGCCTGGAGTCGCAGCAGGCGAAGGCGGCCGAGGTCGCCCAGTTCGGAAGGGATCGCGCCGGCGAGTGCGTTATGGTTGAGCGACAGCCGCGTGAGGTTGGCCAGACGCCCGAGTTCCGGCGGGATCTCGCCGGTGAGCCGGTTCCGGTCGAGTTCGAGGGTGTAGAGGCCGGTCAGGTTCCCGACTTCCGGGGGGATGGGGCCGGTCAGCGGCGAGTTTCGGATGATCAGATAGGACAGGTTCGACAGCCGGCCCAGTTCCCCCGGGATGCGGCCCGTCAGGGCGCCGTACCCCAGCACCAGCAGGTCCAGATTGGCGAGGTTGCCGAGTTCCGGCGGAATCGATCCCGTCACCCCGGGGCCGGTGAGCACCAGGCGCCTGAGGTTCCGGAGATTCCCCAATTCGGGCGGAATGGGACCCGCCGGAGCCTCGACGTCCAGCGACAGCTCCTCGAGTGCGGTCAGATTAGCGAGTTCCGGAGGAATGGGACCAGAAAGGCCCGTCTGAACGAGGCGCACTTCGGTCAGGCGGGAGAGGTTGCCGAGTTCCGGGGGGATCGGTCCCGTCAGGGGGTTGCTGGCGAGGTCCAGGCGGCGCAGCCGCGAGAGGCCGCCCAGCTCGGGCGGGAGGGGCCCCCGGAGGCGGTTGCCCGCCAGGGCGAGACTCACGACGCGTCCGTCGGCGTCGGTTTCCACCCCGTGCCACTGATCGAGTGGCGCGTCGGTCAGCCAGTTGTCGTCTCGGTCCCAATCCGCCCCGGAGGTCGAGGCGTGGAGCGCCTCGAGGATGGACCGGTCCGTGGGTGGCGCGCATTCGACGCCGGTTCCGTCATGCGATTCAATGGCCGCGAGCCACGCGCGGAAGGACGTCGCGCCCGGGACGCAAAGGTCCGTGTCCGCGTAGTGCAGCGTCCGGAGCGGGAGCTGCCGCAGCGACAGCGGCAGCGGCCCCGTGAGCGGATTGTCGCCGATCCGAAGGTCGGTCAGGCCTGAGAGGTCGGCGAGGCGCGGCGGGAGACGGCCCGCGAGTCCGTTCCCGCTCAGGTCCAGGCCCTGCACCCGGCCGATCGAGTCCGGCGTGACGCCGTACCATTCCGAGAGCAGGATGCCGTCGAACCAGCCGTCCGAGCGAGTCCAGTCGTCGCCCCCCGTCCCTTCGTACAGCGACTCGAGGACGGCGATGTCCGGCTCGCTGCAGAACGACCCGTTCCGCCGGTCGATCCGCTCGAACCAGGCAACGAACTCGGAGGTGCCGGGCATGCAGAGGCCCGCGTTGCCCGCGATCCGGAAAAGGATCGGGGAAAGACGGAGGAAACTCCGCGGAATCGAACCGGTGAAGTTGTTGTAGTGCAGATACAGGACCCTGAGCCTGGGCGCGTACCCAAGCTCGGGCGGGATCGGCCCGGACAGCTCGTTCCCCCAGATCTGCAGCTGGACGAGCCGCGGCATGCTGCCGAGTTCGGGCGGGATGGTACCCGTCAGCCGGTTCTCCTTGAGATTGATCCAGAACAGTTCGGGGAGTTTCGCGAATTCCGGCGGGATCGAGCCCGTGATCCGGTTGTTCGAGAGGAAGAACGCCTGAAGGCGGGTCAGGTTGCCGATTTCCGGCGGGAGCGGACCGGAGAGCCCGTTGCGGTAAAGGCTGAGCCGGACCACCCTGTCCTCGTCGTCGACGAGCACGCCGCTCCACTCGCCGATCGGGGCATCCGTCAGCCAGTTGTCGTTTACAAGCCAGTTGGGTCCGTCGGTCGACTCGTAGAGCGCCACGAGCGCGGCGCGGTCCGGATTCGGCACCGTGATCTCGGACGTCGCCTCGGCGTCCCCGGACGCGGCGGCGACCGTCGCCGTGCCCGGGCCGACGCCCCGCACCAGTCCGGAGTCGTCCACGCTCGCGATGGAGGGGGCGCTGGACGTCCACTCGAACTCCGTGCCGGGGATCAGGTGCTCGTTTGCGTCGAGGGCGAACGCGGTCAGCCGCAGCGTGTCGCCGACGGCGAGCGTCGCGAGCGAGGGCGTGACGATCACCGATGCCGCCTCCTGCATCACCGATACCGTCGCGCCGCCCGCCGCCTCGCCGGAGGCGGCGGTCACCGTCGTCGATCCCCGCCCGGCCGCGGTGACGACGCCCGCGGAATCGACCGTCACCACCGACGTGTCCGTGCTCGACCACGAGATGTCGGCTCCCGGCAACGCGCGCCCGGCCTGGTCCCGCACCTCCGCCACGAGCGCGACCGTCTGCCCGATGGCCGTCAGGGATGCCGCGTCAGGGGTCACCACGATCGTCGTCGGCACGGGCGCCTGGACGGCGACCCCGAAACTCTGGCGTACCGACTGCCCGGCGGGATCCCGGGCGGTGACCGAGATCGTGGCCGTGCCGGCGCCGACGCCCGTCACCGACGCCGTGCTTCCCGTCACGGAGACGCTTGCCACTTGGCTGTCGGAGGACTCACCCGAGAAGGTCAGCGCGTCCCCGTCCGGATCACGGAAGTACGCCGAGATGTCCACTCTCGTCGTCTCGCCCACCGTAACCGCCTGGGCCGGGATCGTGCCCACGGCGACAGGTCCGCGGTTCGCCGGTTCGGGCGGGCGCGGCGGCGGCTCGGTCGTCCCGCCCCCGCAGGCCACGTACCAGGCGGCGGCCACGAGGACGGCGGCGGCAGTGGCGAGGCGCGGGAATCCACTCACGAGGGGTTCTCCCAGATCCCGGAGGAGGCTTGAATCTGGATTCGTGCGCGGGGCAGGGACAGATACAGATCAGATGGCAAAAACGTCTATCGGATAGTACACGGACATTTCCGATAGGCTCGCCGCTTGCCCGTAAGCGTGGCGGGCGTTTGGCAGGAAAGCGCCCTCACTTGGCTCACGGGATCATACCTCGCCCGGCCCGGTAGGAATGAAGATGCGAACCGGATTGTCGCTACTCCTGGCGAAGCGATCAGAATGCGGATCAGAAGGCTGCTGCTAGCGGGATGTATCCTGAGCGGGACTGCCTGTGGCGGAGGGCCCCTGGATCCGCCTCGCCGGTACAGCCTTCTTCGTCCTCGCCGCCGGGCAGGGAGGTGAGATGAAGATCAGGGTGCGCCGTTGAGTCCCACGCTCCTCGACCGGCGGGCGGTTGCCGAGATGCATGCGCGGATCGACCGCCTCCTGCCGGAGAGCAACCCCCGGTGGGGAACGATGTCGGCGGCGCAGATGGTTTGCCATGTCGCTGACCATCTGCGCGTCGCACTGGGCGACACTCAGGTCAACCCGGCGAAGCTCACGCTCAGATTCGGTAGCCGGGACATCGCGGTGAACCCGGGGCTGCTTCGGTTCAGGCCGGTTCGACACCTCTTCGTTCACTGGCTGCCGTGGCCGCAAGCGAGGTTTCGTGCTCCTCCCGAAATGTGGAGGACCGCTCCGGGCGAGTGGCGAGAGGATATCGCTTCACTTCATGCGCTGGTGGATCGCGTCAGTGACAAGCCTCCCGCCGAGCCGTGGGACCACCATCCCTGGTGCGGCTCGATCTCCGGGCCCGAATGGGCATCGATCTGCTGTCGACACCTCGACTATCACCTCAGGCAGTTCGGCGCATAGCGGCGTTCACCGAAGCTGTCGGTCATGCCGACACAAAGCGCTCAACCGCGATCTCGCGGGCGCGGTCGCGGGCCTGCCAGAGATCGTAGGCCATCTGCATCCCTAGCCAGGTTTCGGGCGTAGAGCCGAACGCCTTCGACAACCTCATCGCCATCTCGACCGAGATGCCCGTGCGCCCGTTCACCAGCTCCGAAAGTGCTTGCCGGGTCACGCCGAGACCCTCGGCGGCCCGGGTCACGGTCAAACCGAGGGGCTCGAGGCACTGCCGCTTCACGATGCCGCCTGGATGCGGCGGGTTGTGCATGGTCATGATCGGCGCTCTCCTCAGTGATAATCCAAGTAGTCCACGTCGACGGCCGCGCCGTCCTCGAAACGGAACGTCACCCGCCAGTTGCCGGACACCGAAACGGCGTAATACCCCTTCAGCGGTCCCTTGAGCGCGTGCAATCGGAACCCCGGCAGATTCATGCCCTCCGGGCCCCGGCTACGATCGAGGGCCGCGAGGATGTCTCGCAATTTGCCAACGTGCTCGGGCGCGACTCGCCGCGCCGTTCTGCCCTCATAAAGCGCTTTCAGCCCCCGATGGCGGAACGATGCGATCATCGCCCTATGGTAGGGTGTCGCCTGTCAGGTGACAAGCTACGGATCGCGATCCTGAACTGCGCCGATGGCCGGGGCCTTCGTTCGGAGGATCATACGGTGCCCGGTTCGGTAGGAACGAGGGTACGAATCGGCGTTGATCTTGCCTCCGGGGCGAAGGGGACGAATGCGGACTCGGAACGTGCTGCTGACGGGATGGATCCTGCTGGCCGTTGCGTTGCCCGCGGCCGCGCAGACCACGCTTGGCGTGCGGGCGGGGGTGGGGATCGCGCGCATGGATCTGGATCCGGGCGACGAAGTCTTCGCGACATGCCCGCCGGGCGAACCCTGCCCCGGCTTCCCGACCGACCCGGCGTACAGCTTCACCTTCGGAGCCGACCTGACGGTGCCCCTCGCGCTCGAGTACGAAATCCGCGTCGGCGGTACGTACGCCGTGAAGGGGGGCGCCGGGTTGGGAAGCGACGCGAACGGCGAGCCCCTCAGCGGCAGACTCTCCGTGGGCTACGTTCAGCTATCAGCGCTTCTGGGCGCCCGCTTCAGCGGCAGGCCACTCGGCCGGCTGTCGGTGAGCGTCCTGGCCGGCCCGTGGGTGGCGCTCCGGTTGTGGTGCGGTGGGGCCGGCAGGCAGAACACGGGTTGCGCCAGCTTCGACCCCGATACGCCGGACGCCGGCCTTGCGGTCGGCGCGGGCGTGGAGGCCGCGCTCTCCAGCCGTCTGAGTCTCGGCGTGGAAGCCATCTACCACCACGGATTGACGTCATTTTCGTACCAGACGACGAGGTTCGTGGCGATCCAGGCCGGCGTGGTCGTCCCCGTCGGCTGAAATGAGTCGCTTAGAGAATCGCAGCGGAGGCCCGGAGGTACGATGAAGATCGGAGTGCGCGGTTGAGTCCCACGCTCCTCGACCGACGGGCGGTTGCCGAGATGCATGCGCGGATCGACCGGCTCCTGCCGGAGAGCGATCCCCGGTGGGGAACGATGTCGGCGGCGCAGATGGTTTGCCATGTCGCTGACCATCTGCGCGTCGCACTCGGCGACACTCAGGTCAACCCGGGGAAGCTCGCGCTCAGATTCGGTAGCCGGGACGTCGCGGTGAACCCGGGGCTGCTGCGGTTCAGGCCGGTTCGACACCTCTTCGTTCACTGGCTGCCGTGGCCGAAAGCGAGGTTTCGTGCTCCTCCCGAAATGTGGAGGACCGCTCCGGGCGAGTGGCGAGAGGATATCGCTTCACTTCATGCGCTCGTGGATCGCGTCGGTGATAAGCCTCCCGCCGAGCCGTGGGGCCGCCATCCCTGGTGCGGCTCGATCTCGGGGGAGGAATGGGGATCGATCTGCTGTCGACACCTCGACTATCACCTCAGGCAGTTCGGCGCATAGCAGCGCCGCCGCACGCGCAGAGAGCCTGGGGGGTGGATCTCGTTTCTGGCGGGGTCTATGGTGGAACGAGGTTCACGCTTGAAGGAGGAGAGTCGTGGGGAACGCGATCGCGACGATGTTGGGCTCCAAGAAGTTCCTCGCCGCCCTTGGCACGGTGATCCTGATCGTGCTTGAGGATTTCGGCGTCCCGATCCCCGAGGAGGTGGTCGTCCCCCTGGTGGCGTACATCGTCGCCCAGGGCATCGCCGACCTCGGGAAAGAGCGGGTCAAGGCAGAGCAGGGAGGTCCTGAAAGCGTCAGGACTCTTCGTCGGAGACGAAGGAGTAGTTCCGCGCCGGGGGTCGCGTCCTAAAGCCCCCTCTTGGACCGCTTGATCCAGTCGAGCAGGGCGTCATCGATCCGCGTCTGCCAACCGCGCCCCCCGGCGCGGAAGTGGTCGATGACGTCCTGAGACAGCCGGATGGTCGTGGATACCTTCGGCCGCGCCTTCGGGGGCCGGCCCCGGCGCACGCGTGCCTTGGCAAACTTCTCCGGCCAGCCATCCCTGGAGAGGTCGGGTGCCGTTTCCGGATCAAAACCTCGGGCCGTAGAGCCGTCGTTCTCGTTCATTCGCCTTCCAGGTGCCCGCTCCCTTTGCTTCGTCGAACTCGATTCGCATGAATTAATGTTACTACATAAATTCTATGTCAACGTTTCGCTGTGAAGTGCATGCGCTTAGGGAGAACGGAGTGGGGCCGTGAGAAACACGATGGAAATCGGTGGCTATCGGGCCGTCATCGCCGTTGTGCTCTTGCTCGCGGGGTGCAGCGAGTCGTCCGCCCCGCCTCCGCCGCCGCCGCCCGAGCCGCTGCCGCCGCGGGAGAACATCACCGGCACCTACGAGGGCCAGTTGGGGGCCTGGGCGCTCAGAATCCGGCTGACCGACAACGACGGGGCGCTGGCCGGCTCCTACGCCGTCCGCACGAGTCCCACCGGAGAGTTCGAGGACGGCGGGACGCTCATGGGGACGGCTGTGCAGCGGCCCACCCAGAGCCTGACCCAGGATGTCACGCTCACGTTGGCGGGGACCCTCGTCGGAACCTTCACGGGCACCGCAACCGGACGGTCGAGACTGGCCGGAACGATCGAGTACCAACCGGGGGACGGGAGCGGCGGGCCGCAGACCGTTGAGATCACGCTCACTCGCTCAGGCTTCTAGAGCCGCGGGTCGCTGGCGATCTCAGCGCGAGCCGGACGGGCGGGAGAGCAGGTCCAGCGGGTTGCGGAGCATGGCATCCGCCGTCTCCTCCACCTCGGCCAGGCGGTCTCGCACCGACTCCGCGACATCGCGGATGCCGTCGAGTTCCGTGTCGATCGCGACGTGAATCGCTTCCAGCTCCGACCGGACGGCCTGCACGGCGCCGCGTACGCTGCTCGTCACCCACCACGCCGACCCGATGATCGTGACGATCAGGACAAGGGGAACGATGAGGTTGCTTCGGTTCAACGGGCCGGTGCTCGATGCCATGGCTGCCCTCCCATTCTTGCGTACTTCATGGTAGCTTGGAAGAAGAGACACTGAAGGGATATGCGGACGGTCCAGAGAACGCAATAGACGCGGCACCGCCACCTGTACACTTTTATTTATAGTCTCTGTCGGTAATATGACTATACTATCCAAGCGCCACTATGCCACGCTGCTGTTGCTCGTTGTGGCGCTGGTGTGCCCTCCCGTGGCGGAGGCGCAGGAAAGCCGCCCGCGCGTGGGACTCGCGCTCGGTGGAGGCGCGGCGCGCGGACTCGCGCATGTCGGGGTCCTCGAATGGCTCGAGGAGCACCGGATTCCGGTCGATGCGGTCGCCGGCACCAGCATGGGCGGGCTTGTGGCCGGCGCCTACGCGGCGGGACGAACGGCGGGCGAAGTTCGGGCCATGGTGGCGGATATCGACTGGGACCGGCTGTTTCGCGGCGACATCGATTACCGTTTGAAGTCGTATCGGCGCAAGGAGGATCGGCGCAGGTATCCCGTGGGCCTGGAGTTCGGCTGGCGTGACGGCCCGCGCGTGGCCCAGAGCCTCGACCCGGGCCACGAAGTCGATCTGCTGCTGAGTCGGCTGGCGCTGCCCCACGTACTCCCACTCGATTTCAACAACCTCCCGACTCCGTTTCGCGCGGTTGCCACCGACCTGGAGGCAGCAGAGGTCGCGGAACTCGGGAGCGGCTCCCTCGCAAGCGCGCTTCGCGCCACGATGTCGATTCCCGGCGTGTTCGACCCGGTCGAGCGCGACGGCCTCCTGCTCGGCGATGGTGGCCTGCTCAACAACGTACCGGCCGACATCGTCAGCCGGATGGACGTGGATGTCGTCATCGCCGTCGACGTCGGGGTTCCGCTCCAAACCCGTGAAGAGATGCGGTCCCTCGTCAGCCTGGCCGGACAATCGATCCAGATCATGATGACGGAGCGGGCCCGTAGCGTGATGAGCCGCCACGCCGACCACATCATCACGCCACCGCTTGAGGGCATATCCCTTCTCGACTGGCGGCGCTTCGACACGATTCGGGCCATGGGGTACCAGGCAGCCGCCGAAGCCGGCGAGTCGCTGGCCTACCTCTCGCTGTCACCCGCGGAGTGGGCGCGGCATGTCGAGGCGCGCCGGGCACGCCGCGCCCCACCGCTTGCCGAACTTCAGTTCGTCGAAGTGGCGGGCGTGGATCGCCGTTCAGCCGAGGAGATCGCCCGGGCCCTGGAACCAGTGCTCGGCACCGCGCTTGATCCAGACGAACTCGAGTTTCGCTTGACTCGGCTTGCGGGTGGTGGCCGGTACCGGAGTCTCGGATACGACGCGGCGCAGGAGGGTGACCGCACGGGGATCGCCGTTCGGGCCCGCGACAAAACTCATGGCCCCCCGTTCCTGAATCTCGCTCTCGAGGTAGAGGATCGCACCGCTGCCGGCTGGGAGGTGTCGCTCGGAACCCGGCTCACGGTCTTCGATGCCGGGAGCCGCGATGCCGAGTTGAGGCTCGATCTGTCCATCGGGCCGGACTCGGATGCTCGGCTGGACTACTACATGCCCGTTGCGCGATCGCCCATCTTCGTCGCGCCGCGGGTCGGCTTCGACAGTCGTCGGCAGTGGTTTGCCGCACCGGAGGACGAGGAACGCCCGCGTTACCGGACCCGGCGCGTGGGTGGAGGGGCCGACGTTGGCGTGGCCCTCGGCCGCGCCGGTGAACTCCGCATCGGATACGAGGCGGCCACCGTTGTCTCGCGCCATGAGACCGGTACTCCTCTCCTGCCGGACATCGACGGACGGGAGCACGGCGCGCGCGTGAAGTTCGTGTACGACGGGCACGACGACTGGCTGCTGCCGCGCCGCGGCGTTCGGATCGCAACCGAGGCGCGCTGGCTGGCGAGCGCGGCCGGCCAAACTTCCGGCTTCGGGGAGGCCCGAATCAGGAGCAGCATGTTCCTCCCCATCGGCAGGCGGGGCCGCGTCTTTCTGCTGGCGGGCGGAACCACGGCGTTCGACGGTCAAGTGGCGCCCTTGTACCAGTCAACGCTCGGGGGTCCCTTCCGCCTGAGCGCTTTCGAGCGCGACGAGTTCCGCGGCGTCCGCACCGCGCATGTCGGCACCGGATACCTGCACCAGCTCGCTCGTCTGCCCGATTTCGTGGGCGGCCCGATCTATGGCGGCGTCTGGATCGAGACCGGCTGGATCGAAACCGGCACTGTGCTCCCGGAGGCCGTGCACGCCGACATCGCCCCGAGCTTCTCGGCCGGGCTGCTGGCCGACACGCTGCTCGGCGCGGTATTGGGCAGCGTGAGCATCGCCGAGGGCAGCGGGCCGAGAATCAACGCCACGCTCGGTCGCCCGTTCTGGTAACTTGTCCGCCACCCGGGATCACGAGTCCTTCGCGCGTGTTCGGTTGGCCTTCAGCAAGTCTTCGATGCGCGCCATCGCCTTGTGGATGGTGGCGGATCCGCCGGCGATCAGTCCGGCCGTCACGATGACGTCCGTGAACTGGAACAGATCTCGCTGGAAGGGCGCGGTTCCGGCGCCGAACTCGAAGATCGAGCCAAGGAGCCGCACGCCGGAGAGCGACACCATGACTCCGAGCACCAAACCGAAGAGAAGTGCCCGCCGCTGCGTCCCCACCCTGTATTGCTGGAGCCTCGCCTCGGCCGCGGTCCTGCCGTCCTCTCCGGCCGACCGCGCCTCTTCCTCGAGGCGGATCTTCCCGCCCTGCCGCCACGCCTTGAGGAGCACCTCCAGCGAGCGTTCGACGAGCAGTGCAACGACGTACAGGACCCCCAGCTGGCTGAGCGCATCGCGGAACGGATTCACTCCTTCGGCCACGCCGACCGCCGTCCAGGCATCACCCAGCGCAAAGACGGCGACAGCCACCGCCACGCCAAGCACCCCCACGAAGATCGGTCCGACGTAATTATTCATGCTCCACTTCCCCTGTTTCGGCTGTATCCGCGGCCCCTCCGACGGCCGCGACGGATCGAAAGAACGCGACAACCTCTCCTCGTCCGTGACGCTGGCAACCCCCTGTCTTGGGGGTTGTCGCGACCCGCCGCCCCGAGAATCGTCCTTCTCGGACGAGCATGGGCTCGTGAAGCCGGAGACGCGCACGGTACTCTCGCAGTCCCCGATGTAGAAGGGATCATGGACGCGTTTTCGGGACGGGGCAGGCTTTCTGCCGAGGGCAGCTACGTTACGGTTCGAGCAATTTCTGGACCGGTTCCAAGGTGGGATCCTGCGGTCGGGTGCTTTGTCGGCGCATTCGAGAGCGCGTTGCCGAAATCCGCTCGGCTGTCGGCGAGATGCAAGAGGCCGTTACAGGGATCTTCTCACCATTCCAAGGTCTCACGTTCGATAGTCAATTTCATCTTGCCCAGCTTATCCAGTTTCGGTTTGATCTCCGTCATGTACCATGCATTTCGTTCATTGGCTTCATCTGGACGATACTCGTTAGATATGATAATTATTGCTTGCAGCAAGAAATTGGCGGCAAGGTTCACCATGAAGTAGATCGTGTCAATCGGATATCTGAGTCCCTTCAGCGTCGTGCTACCCCCTTCTGCGGATTGGAATATTTCTTGCACGCCGCCTTGCCCATGAAGCACCGCCGACCATTCTCTATAGGAGATGTCGTATAAGTCAGACCAATGGAACCTCTTGGCCAATAATTCAAAAGATCGAGGGCCTTCAAATAGCGAATACCATCTTGGGGCACCTCCTTGTTTCCATTTTCTCCTCTGCTTTCTGACTCGGTCGTATTCCTCAACGACCTCACGCATGTGCGGCTTGTTTAATGCGACGGTCATTGCGTCGATATGATTCAGTACATCATCTTGCACCTCAGGAGGCATTTTCTCCGTGAGTTCGTCACTAATCTCAAAATCGCGAATCCTTTCACTCGCACGTCTTCTTTGTCGAATATCTGCTTGAACCCACGATAGCGTGCGCCGATCTATATCATCTTCGGATTCCAACTGATACTGAAGGCTGACCGTAGATTCAAACATGCTGCGCAAAACGACTCTGATTGGCGAGACGCATCCACGCGAGAGCATCACTTCAATTGTGTCAGCTAATTCAATAACTTGTCGGAACAAAAAGATATGTGCAACACCAACGTCAGGCGTAGCGTCTGTTGGTATTGAAGAAAAGCACCTGCCCAGCATGCCTGTTGAGTAATTGATAACTTCCTGCAGCAAATCTCGGGGAAATCGAAAATGTGTATTCGCACGTTCTTGGGCGGCGCGTCGATCCAGAACCGTGTTGGTAGCTTCTGTCATCATGTCGTCCTTGCCAATCACCGGCGCTGGTGGGCCGTGGATTCGTATCTGTTGTCTCGCAGGACATTCTATAGCCCCTTGTTGAAACGGAGGAGGGTGACTCGGGGCTCGATCGCGGCTGAGCTGAGCACCTTCTCGGAGAATTCGGGTGCGATCAGGACTCCTCGCACCTTGTCCGCGGGGACACCGCTCGATTGCAGGTTTCCCATGTAGGAGGTGAGTTGCGTGTAGTCCCCGCGTCGTGCTTCAACGATCTTCAGTTCGATCGCGATGTGCTCGCCCGACCTTCCCCTCGCGAGCAGGTCGACCCGGTCGCTGGTGCCTTCGCTGAGGCGCTTCTGTTTCCCGACAAGGTAGATGGGGCGGTCGAAGCCGAAGTCGATGGTCTCCCATTTGGACCACAGGAAGTCCTCCAGGTCCTTCTCCTTCCACCGATCCGGGACGGTGAGAAACCCCTTGGACGGGTGTTGAACGCGCTCCAGCGTCCACGGGGCTCCCCGCTGTGCGCTCGGCCGTGGCGTGCCTGAGATCATGTCGAGGAGGCTGGGTCCATTGTCGATGTCCTCGTCGTCTTCCTCGGCGTCCTCCGGGTCGAATTCGTCTTCCGGTTCCGGGAGTTCATCCTCCTCATCGTCGATCACCATCTGCGTCTCGTCGTAGTATTCGCAGACGATCGCCCTCAAGGTTTCCTGATCGACAAGCGACCCTTCTAGGGACTCGTCGAACAGCAGCCTCGCGAGCTTCGAGTCATCCGCTCGGGGCACGATGTGTCGACCACCGACATCGGCCTTGATCAGGCTCAATACGCGTGTCCCTCCCTTCTTGATGATCAGTTGCGCAACGGCCTTGGCGGCCCCCTGCTCGTCGCGGTCCCGTATCAGCGCGTGCCACCATGCCGTTGGATCGTCGCTGTCGACGATCACACCAAATCCGCCAACCAGGTGAGCGCGAGTCAACGCGGGTGAATCCGGCATTGCCGCGAGGAGTTCGATGAAGTCGTGGTCGTTGACATCGTGGAAGAACATGGTGGAGACTCCGGTTCGTTGACGTTGGGACGGGTCGGCCTCGCGGGTGCGCGGCCATTCAATATTTCGAAGAGCTTTGGAAGGAAGTGATTCGTGCATGACACCGAGACGTCAAGACCGCTGCTGGCTCACCTCACCTGGCGGTTTCATCCGCCCATGGAAGTGCTCGCCTGCACGGTGCTCGAGTACATCCTCAACCACCATCTCGACTCGAGAGACGGGTTGAACGAACTGCTGGCGCGAATCGTCCCGGGCATGCGGTTGTCCGGCATGGACTTCGAAACCGAAGCCAGCGATCCGGAGTTGGGGCGCCTCGACGTGCTGCAGAGGGGAGACGACCGGGAAGGGCGGTTCGTCATCGAGGCCAAGTTCGATGCCGCGCTCATGCCCACGCAGCCCGTTGCCTACCTGGAGCAGATGCCGTCGGCTGGCGCCTCGGTGCTCATGTTCCTGGTTCCGACCCGGCGAGTGGAGGAGCTTTGGCCGCGGCTGCTCGGCCGGCTCGACAGGGAGGGACTCCCGTATACCGACCTCGAACATCCCCGCTGCGTCCGAATCGATGGGACGGAGAAGCACCTCTGCATCATCGACTGGACCACCTTGCTGGACAGCATGGAGGAGCCACTCGAGGGTGATGAGTTCGGTCGGGCGGACCTCCGGCAACTCCGAGGACTCGTGCGGTTCGCCGAGGCAAGGGAGAGCAAGGCCAGGTTTCCGGGGGAGGAGTTGGTAAATGCGGTGGTCAAGCTTGGGAAGGCCGCAGGCTGGCTTGCGACCAGGACCATGGCGGGTGGCAGCTACGGGATCGCGTCGCGCGGCTACGGCTACGGCCGATTCGCGCGCCTAGATCGCCTCTACAAGCTCGGTGTCTGGTTGGGGATCAACTCCAGCCTGCACGATAAGTTCGGCTCGACGCCGCTCTGGGTGTGCTGTACGGATTGGACCTACGCCGGCGGCCAAGGTTGGAACGCCGGCGTTAAGGCCGTACTTGAGGCTCGCATGGGCTCGAAACTCCACGAGGTCGGCAAGCAACTGTGGGTCCCGGTCATCCCGGAGGGAGGCGAGGAGCCCAACCGGTATGCGGCCGCGCTCGAACGCATCGTCGGGATCCTGGACGAGCTGGCGGAGCCCTGGCAGTCGGACGCCATCGTGCTTGAGGAGGTCAGCCGCCCGTACAAGGAGCGGGTGATGAACAACGTCCACCGTTCCGAGTACGTGGAGGCGATCGTCGCGCTCGCGCTCAAGGCCAGCGGCTGGACGCGCATGACGCCATGGGACTCGTGGGACCTCGAGCACGAATCGGGAGTCAGGCTCGAGGTCAAGCAGTCCGCGGCAGCCCAAGCTTGGAAGAGCCCCGAGCGACAGAGCCCCGCTCGATTCGATATCGCCCCCCGGACGGGGTACTGGGACGACAAGGAGGAATGCTGGGTCCCGAAGCCCGGGCGCCACGCGGACCTCTACGTGTTCGCCTGGCACGGAGCCGACGGGGACACGGCCGACCACTGCGACACCGGAAGTTGGGAGTTCTACGTCGTCGCCGAGCGCGACCTCCCCGAGCAGAAGTCGATCGGGATGAAGGTCCTTCAGGATCTGACGTCGCCGTGCGGCATCGACGCTCTCGCGGCGACTGTGGACGCGGTCGCCGGCTCTTGGGTGGGTGAGCGGCCCAGATTGGCCGCACGTGAGCAGACTGTCCAGTAACCGACTGCGCGAGGAGCCGGCCTGGGAAGCCGGCGGAAGGGCGTTCAACCGGAACGGCAACGGGAGCTTAGCGCGGACGGACCGCTTCGCCTGCCGCGAGGCGCCGCCGGCGCTGCCGGGGGTGGTTTTCTATGCTACTGCAGCGTATCGTTGCCTGAGCCCACCTCAGCAGGAGGGCCCCAGCGGCTAACGCAACCACGACGAATCTTCGGTTTCAAGAACTCTTGACTGCCGTTGCTGGAGTTTGGGTGGTCGTATCTGAGCACGGTTTGCCGATCCAGAAGAGGCGCTAGTACTCGAAACGCACAGCATCAGCCCAGGAATCCCGAATGACAGAAAAGGAAGCGAGCCATGGTCGAACGGAACAGCTCGTGACGTTCTAGTCAGTTCGGGTGAGTGTCTCGTGTCACAGCGGCTCACGTCCGCTCCAGCTCCCGCCGGCCCGGCAGCGCGGACGTCAAATCGCAAAACACAAGACACGGAGTTTCACAGAGCTTCAGCTAGGATCTGGCGTAACACCTCTATCGGCGGAAACCGGAACACCGGATCCCCCTATTCCTGACGAGAAAGCTGGGAAGGCAAGTCCGAATGAATACCGTTCCAAGGCACACATTCGTCAGTTTTCACAACGATGATGAGAAGTATAGAGATGTTTTCGTCGACATGATGAGCGGTGATATCGTGGATAAATCCGTGAGCGATGGCGACATAGACGACGAACGTCTTGCCACCGAGACGATTCGACAGAAAATCCGAGATGAGTTTATTCGAGATGCGACTGTCACCGTGGTTCTGGTCGGCGCATGTACATGGCAGCGCAAACACGTCGATTGGGAAATCGGTTCGGGCTTACGGGACACCAAGCTGAATTCGAGATGTGGCCTCCTAGGTATCCTACTGCCGACACACCCCGATTTTACCCGTCCGAGCTATCGAAGAGGGTTCCTGCCTCCTCGCTTGTGGGACAACTGTGTCGGCGCTGACGCTTATGCGAGCGTTTATGACTGGCAACGCAATTCTCAGAACATCCGGCGATGGATACATGCGGCATTTCAACGTCGGCGTGAAGTAGCGCCGGACAATTCGAGATCGCATTTTCGGTACAATAGGAGCGGTCCGTGTTCGACAGGCTGGTAGCCTTGAACGTCGCAGTTCAATCGCAGGCAGAGTTGTCGCGATTCGATCGATGACCCTAAGCCATAAATATACGATGTAGATAAGAGGCGATGTCGTGGATTGATGCACATTCATGGAATACCGAAGGAAAGGTTGATCAAATGAGTGTCAGATTCAACAGATTGGTTAGACCAGACGGAACACATACGACCTATCGGCCGATAGCAAATCGTGAACTGTTGTCGAAGAAGATAAGTGACAAGATGATATTTATGTCACACAAGACAGGAGATGAACAAGCAGCAGGCGTAGCATATTATATTTCAAAAAAACACGGCATACATGTGTATATGGCGGAGTGGGATGACAATGTTGAAGATGATTCAAGTGAACTGCCAGACTATATTATGGATGAGATCCGGAGGAGCGATGGGTTGTTGGTTCACGTGATTGCGGCAATTGCGCTGTCGATGTGGATCGGATATGAGATTGGCGGAGCGCATGCGTTAGAGAAGAAGCGGGCTAAGGTCATGTATCGGGAAATACACGGTTTGCCGTCGGTTGTCGGTGCCCTTGAACGGTTGGGGAATCGCGACGAGTTGGATCGATGGATCATCAGGAATGTGCTCTGAGTGACGGTAGATGGGCGAATTGAAGTCGGAGGTTGGAGTGCGAGAATCGGAACGGGAATTGTTATTTGAAACGTATAAACTCCACACGGAACTTGCGGAACGCGTCGCCTCGTTGAGGGAAGACGTGAATAAGCTGTATGTCAGTATGACGAGCGGCGTGATTGCGGCGTCCGTGCTGCTGCAGAAATTGGTGCAAGACGGCGAGGCGACTTGGGTCCTCCCGGTGCTCGGCGTGACGGTGACGGTGTCGTGGATGTCATCCTTGCACTCAGTAACGGGTCGCCTGTCGGGGAAGCACCATGCACTCGTGGAGTTGGAGTCGAAGCTGGGGATCAACTTTTTTACGCGAGAGCGAGAGGAGTTTGAGAGGGGTCGGTTTCTGAAGAGGAAACACACGGCTCTGGTGCTGCCGGGAACGTTTTTCCTCGTGTGTGTCGGTTGGCTCGTGGTTATGATCTTGTGATCAAAGGGGGGTTGAGTGCTATGGGAGACTGGTGCTTGGGGGACGGCCGCGCGTCGGGCTACCGGTCGCCCGCGTGTCGTCGACTTCTTCCGGTTTCGCTGGTTTCTCCGTAGCAGGCGTTGGCCGCGGTGTCCTAAGGACTCTGTCCTTTGGACCGGGGAAAGCAACGGCTGCTACGAATTTGTGCGTCGCATGGAGCGAGATAGGTCATACCGACAGCGGGCACGATCCGCGAAGGTGACATCGACTAGATACTTCAACTTTTCAGGCCTATCAGCAATCCTCTCCCATGGTACGACGGATATTTTAACCTCGGGCTTCAGCAGATTGTCGACGATCCGTGCCGGCATGTATGGATATCGACGTTCGTATTCGGCTCGGGTATCGACGGTGATCCACCCTTGGATGTCGGGGTAGACCAGTGCCCGTTCCTGGCGTCGTGGGGCCGTAAGATGTGGGGAAATGCCAGGCAGATTCACGACTAGAATGCCGGATTTCTTGTTGATCGTGCCATCGAACATGCTGGAATAGATCTCCCAGTCGATATGCTTCCGGCGTTTCGTGTCTTTGCCGACCAGCACGATCGTCACGGTCGAGTCCCTCAAGTACTCATCCCTGATGATCTCTCGGATGCGCTCATCGGGAAGGGAATCATCGATGTCCCCGGTATCGACGGATTTGTCAACGAATAGTTCATGCTGGCGAGCCATCTTGACGAGGGCGTTCCTGTAATCCTGGTCGTTGTAGTGGTGGTAGCTGATGAACACTTTGTGCACAGGTGTTGCCTCCGATTTTGTGTTTACTGCTGCCGTTCCTTGCGCAATCGATGCAGCCGGCGAAGAACCAACATGACAGCTTGTCCGATGAACGGAGTACTCGCCAGCACTTCGTTTTTCCTTACGCAACAGCCCGTTGTTCAGGTCTCGACCAGTCCACGCCTCCAAGGCTTGAAGGGCGTTGAAGGGTTGGTCCACGTGCACAAAGCGCTGAGCTCACGGTGTAATGACGAGCGGCGCCGGCTCCGAAGGGCCGGCGTCGCTCGTGAGGACAACGTCCACCGTTCCCTCCGCCGCGCGGAGACCTGATTTCAGTTCGAAGCCTAGGTTGCCGCTCGGTAGCCGCTCGAACTCCGTCTCTTCTCCTCCCACGGCGAGCGTCACGTCGCGAGACGGATTGTCCACGACGATCTCGACCGGGACTGGGTCCGTCCCAACCGGCACCCTGGAGGGAATCAACGAAGTGATTCTGGGAGCGGCAACGCTTGAGTCTTCGCGCAGCGGATCGGCGTCCCCGGCTCCATCCCGCGGTGGGAAGATCGCATCAAAAACCTCCTTGAGCTTGACCGTCGCCCCGTGCGTGAAGAGACCAACCAGAGCGGCGAAGGCGGCTACCGTGTAGTGGTTCATATCGATTGGCGCCGCCCCCCCTGCAGTGCCGATGCCGGCACGCATGACGACGTAGAAGACGGCAGCCAGCCCGGCTCCAAGAAAGGGGCGGACGATGTACCAAGGCAGCCAACTCACGACGAGTTGCCGATTGCCCGCGTAGCGTACGAACGAAGATCCGGCGTGCAGGAGACTGCCTAGCGCGCCGAACCAAAGCGCAATGACCAAAAGGCGAAAATCCCAAGGCGCACCGATGGTATCGATGCTCCACAAGAACACGTACGTCTGGATGGTGTCGCCCGCCTCGGTGGCTTCGCGAATCAGCGCGAGCGCCTCCCGGGCAACGCGCACCTCGAGTGAGTCGATCTCCGCAGGCGTAACGGTGCTTAGCGTATCCACTAACCGGACATCAACGGAGGCGGGCGGGGACATCGGCCAAGCCCCGATGATATTCGCGAGCACCACGAGTCCCATAGCGAGGAAGAGTAGCGCCGTGAAGATCGTGCCCAACTTCGTAACGTACCGCTTAGGCGGGCGCTGACTCCGGATGAACCAACCCATGACGACCTCCAGTGCGTATTTGAGCGCCTCGCGCCGGCCCTCGCGCGCACCAGGGTGCCTGCCGGCGTTCGACGATGAGCGGTTGGAGTTAGACATGGGCGCGAGGGGATTAGTGGTTGCCTACGGGTATGAACATGACACGCAGCGTTGCTTCGGTGCAATCACCCGACATCGTGGAGAGGACGCAAAGGAGGAACTTGTTTGCTCGGCGGCTGCTTCCTCGACTTGGTAATCCGTCGCCTAATCGAGACCACCCGGCCAGTGGTCGCCGGAAGGCAAAGGAACGCCTCGGCTTGATTTGCGCTCCACGGAAACTGACATAGCGACCAACGCCACGAAACCCGCAACAGGCGAGAACAAAGACCTCGATCACACATACTTATGAAGCACACACGTTGCCTCCGCGGATGTAAGCGGACCCGTACGAAACTCGCCAGATCGACGAAGAACAGTGGTTTGAAACTGTACCATTATGTATGGTGGCAAGGGTACGGTACACGTACCTTCTCGCGTCGCCTCCGTTGGCCATGAACGATCACCGTCTTTCCAGTATCGGCACGTTCGACACGACTTCTCGTTGGGGTCTCGCTTACCATAGCGACTCTGCACTACAGCCATCTCATCATCTCCTTATTCACGTTTCTCGGGCGCAGATGGCAGCGTCGAGGATCCGGATGATCTCCTCTAGCTGGTCGTGCTCCCTGGTCTCCGGGTTGCCGTGTCGTTGCCTCTACCGTCGGTCGGATCGATGATTCAAGCTACTCAGGTCAGGGTAGGAAGATGCCAGCGTCCGGGTGCATCGGTAAAGCACACATCGCCGGGGTTGGCCTCCCCTCTGGGACCCGGAGCAGACGTCACAACCGGACAAGTCACGATCCGACGAGCGCAGCCATTGCGCTATCTTGGGCGTGGTTTTCCGCTTCGAGCATGGGGACTGCGCGGCGGTTCTCGGTCGCGAAAGCCGCTTGTCGGAAGAGAAGCTGCGTTTGGGAGCGGAGGCGTACTCCTGAAGCTCCAGCTCGGCCCAACCTCCGCCGGTGGCTCGCGAACCCACGTTTTGGTATCTTTCGAAGACCGTGAACGATGACCTATTCCAGGTGACCGGGGCGGCGTTCTCATCCGTCGCTCGGGTTTCGCTGAGGCTCCTGATGATGTCTCCAAAGTCTCCCTTCCTGCTGCATGTCGTCTGGCACCCTGGTCTCACGGACGGTGCGGCCATCGCGGAGCATCTTCGGGAGCACTTTGGCGGAGACCGGTTCCAGAATCTGGTAGGAGGTGCGGGCGTTCCCGTGCTATTCCGCAACGAGAGCCAGGTGGCGCACGGGGTCCCGATACCTGTCCAGTGGGATGATGCGGATGTGGTTGCTGCGGTCGTTCTCGTTGATCATTCGCTGGCTGGCGACGCAAAATGGGTGGAATACCTTCACGAACTTGCGAACCAAGCCGAAGCGAGAGGCCTAAGCAAGCGGGTGTTCCCTGTAGCGATGGAGACCGGGGTCTTCGGGATTGGTCTGCAGCTACAGGCTCTCCGCTGGTACACGTGGGACGGAGACACCTCGGAACGCCAGCAGCGTCTCCACCGCGATCTCAGCCATGAATTCAGCCGCATGATGCGTCACCATCTCGAACAGGAGCTTCGGAATGGCCCAGAAGGACCAATCGGGGCCTACTTGCAAAAAGCCAAGGTCTTCCTGAGTCATTCCAAGCGTGACGGCGCATCTGTGGCTAGCGCCATCCGGGACTGGATTCACCAGAATACCGCTTTGGACAGCTTCATGGACGTGTACGATATCCCACCCGGCCTGTCCTTCGAGGCGGTGATAGACGAATCCATCGAGACGGGCGTGTTGGTAGCGATTCACACGGACTCCTACTCCTCCCGCGAATGGTGTCGGCGCGAGGTGATCGCGGCAAAACGGCGCCATCTGCCAATGGTGGTCGTGGACTGTCTTCACTCGATTGACGAGCGGGCGTTTCCCTACCTCGGCAACGTCCCCGTGATCCGAATGAACCCATGCAACAGGGGTCGCATCGAGCGGGTCATCGGTGTCCTCTTGGACGAGGTGTTCAAGGATTACCTGTGGCGCTGTCGAACAGTAGGGCTGAGGGCCGTCGACCCGGGAGTATCGTTCTTGTCGCGGCCGCCCGAGCTACTCGCGCTTGCCACCCTCCCAGCATCTGGCGAGGATGGCACGCAGGACATCGTGTATCCGGACCCTCCGCTCGGCGTGGAAGAGAGGGACTTGTTCACAGCCATCGCGGGGTCGGTGCGGCTACGAGCACTTAGTGAATGGCTGCGGCTAAATTGAGTACGATGAGCACGGGGAATCTCTCGCACAGCACGATCGCCGTCTCGATCTCCGAAAGCCCCGACATGGGGACCTACGGACTGAGTTTGGGACATCTTCGTGAGGCGCTAGCGGATTTCGCGATTCATCTACTCGCTTCTGGAGACGATCTTGCCTACGGCGGCGACCTCCGCGCGCACGGGTTCACCGAACTGCTGTTTGACTTGGTAGCACGCTATCGCCGGCCAGCTGAGGTCAACGTTCGGCCTCCCGTCACCAACTACCTGGCCTGGCCCGTCCATATCAGCATGACAGCTGCGAGCCTGTTCGGCTTCGAAGCACACCTCCGCGGCTCGGCAAAGCTCACCTTACTTGCACGAGACGGATCGCGCCTCACGATGGAAGAGCGGCAATCGCTGAAGCGCCATGCGCCCAGCGAGAGCGAGTGGGCTGAAGGCTTGACCAGAATGCGGGAGGTTATGCGGGCGGAGTCAGACGCTCGAGTTGTACTCGGCGGACGGGTTGAGGGCTACAAGGGACGGATGCCCGGAATCGCCGAAGAAGCCCTGCTGTCTCTGCAGTCCGGGCAAGCGGTGTTCCTAGTCGGTGGGTTTGGCGGGTGTACACGTGACATCGCTGAGACCTTGCGGCTCGTTGAACCGCGGGCAGGGTCCGACCCAGGATGGCCGGGCCGGCAGGCTTTTGAGCGGTGGGGAGTCCGAGACCTACACAATGGATTATCGGACAAGGAGAACCGCCTGCTGGCACACACACCCTATGTTCAGGACGCGGTGGATCTGGTACTTCGCGGAATCGGTCGCTTGCGGGACGACCCGGCGCACAAGCAGCACACCGAGATTCTACACGAGACGGAGGAAGGACCTCCAATTCGATGAGCCGCTCAGACGACCGTCGAGCACAGGTCAGCACGACGATGCCAGAAGCATCCGACACGGGTCCGTTCTGACGATAGCAGAAAGGAAGGAAGACGAATGACTGACCCAGTTCGATTGGCCGGTGCGGAGCTATTCCCTGATCGCGTAGTTGTTCGATTGGACGTAGGTGCTGCGATGTATGCTGCTGACGAGGAAGCGAAACGGCTCAACGGCAATTGGAAAACCGATCCGGCGGCGAAGGAGCATCCCGTCAGTAGATTCGTGGAGTTGGTATTCAAGAGGCTGGCGCACGGGGATGACCATCCGATGGTGGTAGAAGGGTTTCGTGGCGATTCTCCGAGCAGAATCAGTGACGCAGTGTTGTTGGCCCTAGCGGAAAATGCGGTGGCCAAGCGCTGCGTGAGCGAAGATGGGCAAAGACGTTGAAGAGCGAACAAGCCGAAGTATGACAATGACAAGTGGCACGAAGAACGCATTCCCGACGGAACGGAGAAAGTGGCTCGTGCGCTGCTAAGCGTTGATGCCGCGTGCGTGAGGCGATTGAGGCCGAGTCGTCAGAGGAAGAATCGACGAGTGATACAACCTCCGCTTCATGAGGGAGCGGGGCGTTGGCACTCAGGTATGTAAACCCCAAAGGTAATCATCCATGCACAAGGTGTTCATCAGCTATCATCACGACAACGATCAGTGGTACAAGAACGAACTAATAAGAATAGGAAAGCAAAACACGACATTCATTGACAGGTCTGTCGACACAGGTGACATATCGGAGTCGCTCAGTGACGAAGCGATACGGCGAAAGATCAGGGATGAGTATCTGAGGGACTCCACCGTAACGATTGTACTGGTGGGCACTGAAACCAAGCATAGGAAGCATATCGACTGGGAGATCTACTCCAGTATGTACGATGGACCGGTCAACAAGAAATCGGCGGTCCTTGCCATCTGCCTGCCGTCAACGAAGTGCGGTCTTGTTCATGCTCCGCACGGAGATCGTGAGAAGGGACTCTTCCCGGATATTACGAACTGGGGTCCGATCAATAGCAGGGAAGAATACGAAGATCGGTATCCGTACATGCCAGCGCGGATCATCGACAACCTTGTTGGGTCACGTGGTAAGATCTCTGTCGTACCGTGGACTCGAGTTGACGATGACGCGGCCATGCTGGAAGCTCTGATTGATGTGGCGTTCCAGGGCCGAAGGCAATGCGAGTATGATTTGAGTGCTCCGATGAGGCGGCGAAACTCGTAGGGCAATTCCCTCAACGACTACAATAA
Organism: Candidatus Palauibacter irciniicola; assembly: GCF_965208695.1. Taxonomy (GTDB): domain Bacteria; phylum Gemmatimonadota; class Gemmatimonadetes; order Palauibacterales; family Palauibacteraceae; genus Palauibacter; species Palauibacter irciniicola. Next base: position 1,854,209 of record NZ_OZ242352.1, on the reverse strand, counting down.
AATGGGGACGTTCCTGGACTCGTGATGTGATTGCCGGCACGCTGGGTCAGGCGGTGGCTGCGTTGGGCTCGGGCGTGCCGGGGATACAGGTGAGAGGTTATGCATAAGGTCTTCATCAGCTATCATCATGCTAAAGATCGGGAGTACAAGGACAGGCTGTCGGCATTCGGAAAGAGGCATTCGATCTTCATCGATAGATCCGTCGACACGGGAGCGATCGCGGAGTCGCTGGTGCCGGACCAGATACGGTCCAGAATCCGGGATCACTACCTAAGGGACTCGACCGTCACCATCGTCCTGGTCGGAACGGAGACAAAGCGACGGAAGCACGTAGACTGGGAAATCTACTCGAGCATGTACGACGGGCGGATCAACAAGAAGTCGGGAATCCTCGTGATCAACCTGCCGTCGACCGGGTCTGGGTGCATCCACGCGCCACGCGGGAGAGAAGAGGAGCGACTCTATCGTGCAGAACACCTCTGTGCGCCAATCCGATTCAGGGCCGCCTACGAGCGGCGGTATCCCTACCTGCCGGCGCGGCTGATCGACAACCTGACCGCACCAAGGGCGATGGTTTCGGTGGTTCCTTGGAACAGGATCAGCAACGCGAAGAGGAGGCTAGAATCGCTGATTGAGTTCGCTTTTCGGGACCGCAGGGTCTGCCGATACAGTCTGAGACGGCCAATGAGGCAGAGGAACTCGTGAGCGCGAGCTGGATCGAGTTTCCGATGGTCTACGGTTCTCCGGTGCGTTACGATGCTCCACGCCCACCGGGTTTTTCGGAGCGTACAAGGCCGGGTATCACCTGACACCCGGCCTCGGCGAGGCCGGCGGGTCTAACGTCGGTCCGTCGCTCGCGGGCTGTGCTTTGCAGGGGAGGGAAGACCCTTCCCCGCAGGCCTTCCGCGACGAGGTGATGTTCGCCCCCCCTCGTCAGGGAGGCTCTTGCCGTAGGTGCATCCGCTGCCGTACCTGCATCTGCCGGTGGATCCTCCTGAATGGTTGATGGCTGAGACCCGCCAATTTGGAAGCACTCCCCCGCGGATGCGAAGGTAGGGACAAGACGACACATGACGAACGACGATCTGGGCTGGATCACGAACTACATCTGGGGGATCGCGGACGACGTGCTCCGCGACGTCTACGTCCGTGGCAAGTATCGCGACGTCATCCTTCCCATGACCGTGCTACGGCGGCTCGACGCCGTGCTCGAACCCACCAAGAAGGCCGTCCTGGACATGAAGGACAGCCTGGACGAGATCGGGATTGCCGACCAGAAGGTGGCGCTCCGCCAGGCCGCCGGCCAGGCGTTCTACAACACGTCGAAGTTCACCCTTCACGACCTCCGAGCTCGGGCCAACCGGCAGCAGCTCCGAGCCGACTTCGAGGACTACCTCGACGGGTTCTCACCCTCCGTGCAAGACATCCTCGAGAACTTCGAGTTCCGGAATCAGATCCCGAGGCTCTCCAGGGCCGACGCCCTGGGTACGCTCATCGAGAAGCTCACCTCGCCGGAGATCAACCTGAGTCCGGAGCCCGTCATGAACACCGACGGCACGGTCCGGCATCCGGGGCTCGACAACCACGGCATGGGGACGATCTTCGAGGAGTTGATCCGGCGCTTCAACGAGGAGAACAACGAGGAGGCGGGCGAGCACTTCACGCCGCGCGACGCCGTGCAGCTCATGGCGAAGCTCGTCTTCCTGCCGATCGCCGATGAGATCGACGACGGCACCTACCTGCTCTACGACGGCGCCTGCGGAACCGGCGGCATGCTGACCGTGGGCGAGGACGTGCTGCAGCAGCTCGCGGAGGAGCGGCGCAAGCACGTGTCCACGCACCTCTTCGGCCAGGAGATCAACGCTGAGACCTACGCCATCTGCAAGGCCGACCCTCCTGCTGAAGTGGGAGGGAGAGGCGCGGCCAAAACATTACCGGCAGCTCGGAGCACTCCAACTTTCTGGAGGTCGCCGGCCACCAGAGTTGGCGGCCCAAGAGGGACCCATCTTGCCCTTAGTCCTCGCCCATACTGGTCGGTGCGTTCTTCGTTGCTCGCGGCCACGTGCCGCTCTTCGGCCCACTCCAGCGCGCTGATACGTCGAACTCGAACAGCTCCTTCTTCGAATTCCTTTTTCTGATGATCTGGTACTTTATGTCTTCGAAACCCAACTGCTCGAGCATAGCGGCATAGATCCGCTCAACCGGGAGAAGCACTCCGTAGAACGTCGAATTGCCTACGATATAGTGCAGCTCGCCGCCATCGGACAGCACCGTGATCAGTGAATTAAAGTGCTTCCACAAATCCTCAAAATATCTCGCAACGTAGTTTGCCAGAATCTTCCCGTTCTTGTTGGCGCTGTGTGCTATCCCGCTGAGGGCTACCTCAAGCAACGGAGGCACAAGTGATTCGGTCGACCGCTCCCAATCTGTTAACCGACTGGTTGCCACGCCCCATGTGCCGCCGATTGCTGACCAGTCCAGTTCTCCCGCGTCACGACCACAATCAAGGAATCCGAGCCAGTACATATACGGACGCAACTCACGGATATACGACATCCGATTCGCATAGGGTGGAGATGTGATCACCAAATCAAATGGATCGGCCACAGCGTCGGAGAGACATCTCGCGTCCCCAAACGATACACTTGCCACACCTCGCGGATTCGCTTCCGCGCCCCGCAAAACAAAGCGTGTATCTTCGGCGAAAACTCCGGATACGTCGACATCGAACGGGATGGTTAGCTGTCGATCCTCCTTGTAGGACATGGATTGGTGATTGAAAGCAGCGTTGGAGAGTTTGATCAGCGTCCTGCAGAACGCCACCATGAGCAGATCTCTCTCTGCTGAATCCTCCTCGCTCTCTCTTTCGATGCCGCCTTTCAGCGCGCACAGAAACTGGAGAGCGTCGGAGCACCACCATCTTGTGATGTTATGGATCGGGGGCGGTTTCACGGGCTCAACGGTGCCTCGTTTCACTGCCTCAAGCACGTGAGCGCATGCGCGGCGCGTCGACGCTATCGTGGCATCGGAGTAATGGGCAGTCTTAACCTGACCAAACCAGACAAGAAATGGATTTATGTCCGTTGTGACCCCCTCATGCCCGTGGTAGGCGGCACATAGCGCTGTCGTGGCAGTGCCACAAAACGGATCCAACACACGCAGGGGATCATCGAGTCGGGCGATCAATTCCTCGACCACCTTGACCGAGTACGCCGGAGTCAACCGTAGCCAGCCGTGTCGGCCGGATGTCATATTGAACTTGTACGTTAGATCCGCCCTCTGGCGTATTCGGCCCTTAGTAACAACGCTCATGGAGTCTCCGGAGCCAAGAGAGATTTCAGAATCGTGTCGATCTCCGTACGGAGCGTTGTACTGTTCCGTTCAAAAAATGCTGCCAAGTCATACCCGACGACATCACGCATAAAGTCATACGTGGAGACAAGAGGGTTAGCCTCACCTACAATGCCGGTCAACACAGACCACTTCGCAGTGCGATACCGCAAGAGTACGTCGCCATCGATTTGATCGGAGAGGATTACGGCACAGGGCAAATACCCCTTGGTGTAGGCCGTCGCAGCGTTCGCAATGTCGGCATTCTGCCGCTTTGAATCCTTGCTCTTGTAGCCTTGCCGGACTTCAAAAACAGTTCCAGTCAAACTCCGGAACACCCTCGGATCGACATCTAGTAACGCGGCAGATTGCCTCATCCACTCATGGAAGCGGTCGCGTTTGCCCTCTTGCCCTATCCTCTCAAGCGGAACTCGCGCGTCCAGATGAAGTGTTCGCTGCCGCCCATTCGGCAAGGCAATCTGATATGACCACGTTACATCTTCATCGGCAAGCTCTAGCGAATCCTGCACGACCCGCCGAAACAACTTTTCGCAACCAATCCCGATCTGCCGGTACACGCTGGTCATGCCGCCGGCCGCCTTGTGGGCGGCGTACATCAAGGGATTGTCGAGGCCGAACCAACTGTAGAACGCATCTGTTTGATACAGCTCTTGGAATCCCTCAACTGTCAGACCGCCGCCCCTCGCCCCCTGCCCGAACTTAGGCTTGTAACGGGCGCAGACCCTGATCGCGTCCAACACGATCTGCAAATGGGTCTCATCCATGTGGCTCATATCCGTTCTCTCTGGTCGGTCGCGAACAGCGGCCATTGCTCAGCCACGTATTTTTCTGCGGCGTCACGTACCACCCACGCCACCGACACCTTTTTTTCGCGTGCGATCCCTTTCAGGATCTTGTACAGCTCCGGTGGAAAGCTCACCGATGTACGATGTGACGCGGCCGTTCTTCGCGTGCTCTGTTTTCTTATGGCGTCCATGGAGTAGCCCTCCGGTCAGCAGGTGCACCATGATACACCAGAGTGGTGCGCCCGTCTAGGAGGAAACCAGGAGTAGCGGGCTGAGCGATCCTGGCTTGGGCACAGGCCTACGGGGGGACACAAGGCTCGAGACGTGCGGTGGCTGTTCCAGCGCAATCTCGGAGTCCGCTTGGCCGCTGCCGACGCGATCTCCATCGCCTCCCCAGGGGGGGTAAGGAGCTGCCACTCGCAGGAGTAGCAGGAGCAGAATCGCCCGTCCGCGTTAGGCTGAAGCGACAAGGTAAGGTGCGGTATCCGTAAGCAACCTCTTCAGCCGTTGCTCGATCACCTGCCACTCTTTACTCAGATCCACCGAACACACGCGGATCCGCCGCCCCATCAATTCGAACCGGTAGTCGAACTCTCCGTCGACGGCCGCGTAAAGCAGCCACCCCTCCGGTGCAGGGTCGCCGGATTGGGACGCGCCCGCCGCCCAGTTCATCGCATACGCGAAGATCTGGTAGAGATTCCCTGAGTGTATGCTCTTGCGGCCGTGCCAGGTGCTGAGCGGATCCTTGTAGAACTTGGTGTCCAGGATGATCGTCCGTTCCGGTGATCGCAGCACGACGTCGGTCCACATGCTCGGCAAATGCGCGAGATCCGTTTCGGTCCCGTCCGCTCCGAACCAGTCGATCTTCGGAGCGCTGACCGCGTAGTTCGTCTCCCGTTCGAAGAATCTCCGCACGAACTGCTCGAAGAGGAGACCCATCTTCTGCTCGTCCTTCCGGAAGTCGTAGAACTCCGCCGTCCCCGCTTCCTGGTTGACCAGGAGGTTGTCGTAGATGATGCGGCACAGGTGCAGAAGGAAGCTGTAGAACTGGTTGTTCCGGTGAATTCGCACGGTGCGGAACAGCCGCGGCCGCAGGGGCACGTCGGATACGGCATCCAGCTTCCGGTAGAGTCGCCCGGCGCGCCGTCGCTGCTCGGGATCCAGACGGGTCACCAGCCCGAGCTGTCGCAGCGTAGCCTTGAGGATCTGGTTCTGCGGCACGTCGTAGCTGAGTTCATCGAAGGCGCAGTGGGTCTTCCCGGTGAGCAGCAGATTCCGCTTCACCGTGGTGGCGAGATCGAGCTTCCCCTTGAGGCCCCTGATGTCCTCGCTGACGGCGAGGTAATCCCGGTCCAATCCCCGCGAGATGAGCCGCGAGACGCCCTCGTTGAGGACCTTGGCGAAGAGGTCGACCATCTCGCTGAACTCCTCGGAGCCGACATCGACCGTCTCCCCCTCGCGGACGTGATCCCAGGCGTAGCAGAGGAGGTAGTAGACGTTCCGGATCGGGATGCTCACGCGAGGAGCTGCTTGGTCAGGTTGTCCACGTGCTCGGGGCGGTCGAACCAGTATTCGCGCAGGAGGGGCTCGATTTCTCGCCGCACGACTGCCTCGTACCAGGAATCGTCCAGTTGCTCGTCGGCTTCGCGGGGACAGAAGAAGCTGTGGCCGATCTCGAACCCGGGACCGAGGTTCTTGCGCTCATCGCGAATCGCCTTGTTGAGGGTCGAGAGTCGGTCCACGATCCTGTTTACGAGGTCTTCCTCAACGCCGGCCGCCAGCAGGTGATCGCTGAACTGCTCGGAGCCGAACGCCGGCTCGAGGCGGATGAAGGCGAACCGGCGGCGAAGCGCGTAGTCCACCATGGCCAGAGACCGGTCGGCGGTGTTCATCATCCCGATCAGGAAGACGTTCTCAGGCACGTGGAACGGTTCTTCGTCAGGCGAATACGTCAGCGGGACGGCGTATCCGGACTCCCGCTTGTCGGGCTCGATCAACATCATGATCTCGCCGAAGATCTTGGTCAGATTGCCGCGATTCACCTCGTCGATGATGAACACGTACCGCTTGTCGGGATTGCCCGCGGCCTCGCGGCAGAAGGTGTAGAAGACCCCGCTCCGAAGCTCGAAGCCGCCGTCTTCGTGCGGCCGGTACCCCTGGATGAAGTCCTCGTAAGCGTAGCTCTGATGGAACTGGATCATCCGCACCCGCTCCGGGACCTTGTAGCCGATCAGGCGGTAGGCCAGGCGCTTCGCGATGAAGGTCTTGCCGACCCCCGGGGGCCCCTCGAGCACGATGTTCATCTTCCGCTCGAACGTGTCCATGATCTCGTGGAACTTCGCCCGGTCCAGGAACAGATCCTTCAGAGCCTCCTCGGGCGGGTAGGGTGGTTCAACCGAGGAATGAGGACGCGGACCGTTCTCACCAGGTTCGTCCCCGTCGATGAGGCCAAGGGCGAACCGAAGCCAATTGTGATAGATGGGCTGACTAAAGTCCGTCAGCGTCTTATTCGTGATCCATTGATTCTTTGGGAGGGGCCACGCCCCCAGCTTCTCCCACTGCACCTGGCGCACATGCCTGGCTTCGGGCCGCTCGCCATCGAAGTCGTACTCGGATGTAATCCTGCCGTAACCGAGTAATGCCGATTTACCCTTCTTGATGATGACGTGGTCGCCGGGCCTCATCTCGTACGCGAATTGGTAGCAGGCGAGCGAGTCCATGATCGGGTTGGGTCGGCCGTAAACGTCGCGGTGCATCTCGTGGATGCTCTCCCGCGTCGGCAGTTCCCTCAGGTCGCCCAGGTCATCCCAACCAATCGCGATCAAGTTCATGCGCCGAAAATCATCCCACCAGCGAGCATTCTGGCCGGCCGACAGCACCCAGACCCTGGCCTCGCCGAAGCGTTGCGCATACCACCCGCGCTCAACTTCCCCCCCGCCGTTCTCACCTTCTTCCGGCGGTTGCCAGATGCTGCGAAGTGGCTCGTCGTAGAGGCTGAGATCCTTATGGTCTTCGTCTTCCACGAGCCGCTCGCGGACCCAGCCGATCTGCCGATCCATCTCGAGCCTGTCCAAATAGTCGACCTGCTCCGGATCCTCTCCGTACTTGTCCCTGAAGGCCCTCACAATCATGCGTTTGTGGTAGTTCGTTGCGACCGGCTCGAAGTGCTCCGGGAACAGGAAGTAGCAGAGGATGTGACGCAGCTGTCGATTCTGCGAGTCATCGAGACCGAGAAGCCACTCTGCGAGCAACCAGGGACGGATGAGTCGGGCTTCTCGTTCATGCTCTGCAAGACCTTTCCATGCCTCCATGGTCCGGACGAGGAACTCGAACTCACGCCACCTGTGCGTGTTGTAGGCTGTGCCAGGATGGAGGAGACCCTCGTCGAGGGCCTCTTCCAACTCGAGGGGCGCCTCAGGAAGTGGCTCGCCCGACCATTCCCAGACCATCCGAATCTGCCGCCGTCTCGTCCCCGGATGCATCGCGCGGCGAATCAGAGGCAGGTACATGACCCAGAGCATTTCTGCCGCGAGCTGTTTCGCACTTGCGGGCGCCGGCGCTAGCTGCCGTTCGAGTTTTTCGAAGAAGCCGCCCTCACCCTCATCGAGGTTTTCGACGAAGTACCGCATCAGGTAGCCGACGTTCTCCGAGGTCCACAGCGATTTCTCGGTGAACACGGATCCGTCGTTGCGCAGGCACCGCTCCCGCCAGCGGGCAGCCGCCCGGAGCACTGGGTGGTCAGGTGAGGGTCTTGGCATCGCTGGGCCGGTCCATTCTATGGCTAGAGGATCTCGCCGATGGTGCGCCGCTGGTGGGTAGAGCCATCGAGTAGCGTCGCAAACGTTCGAGGTCAAACTGCGTCCCGCAACCACCATAAAAAAGGTTCATCCTGATCGTCTTCCGTGTGGCCGTCATCCAGCCGCTGCTCAACCGCGTTGCTCGATTCGATCTCCCGGCCGCCACATGCCAGTGGGTCTCTCCGCCACGATCTCGTCCACAACGAATGTTCCGTGCACTGTACCACCGACTTGGGAAACCATCACGGGCAGAAGGGTTGTCTCCATCGGCGAAGAAACGGACTGCGTAAACAGATCCTCCGGTACTCGGTTCAGCAAAATAGGCCACAGTAGCTCTTCACTAGTCGCGCTGGTGGTTACCCCTCTTTTCATCCAAAGTACGTTCTAAGGTTTTGCGAGAAACCCGGAGGCGGAAGCGTCGAAAAGCCAAAGTGTATGCGACTCCTCCTACCACACCAGATAGAACTGCCAAATAATCCGTAAGGTCCGGTAGGTTCAAAACTGGCAGCCAACTGTCAGCAGTGACCGTCAACGTCGTCAATGTAACGACAACGGTTGTTGCCGCGGCCAGCCAAGCGAGTCTCTCCCTCGCCATGGCATCTTCATGTGTTTTTAGTTCGCTGATTATCCGTTCACGCGTCCTATCGTATTCTGTCATTTCGAGCGCGCGGCTTGCGGCGATCAAGGCCACCGCTTCGAGTTTATCCTCCTTCGTATGCCCGTACCTGGCGATCGGGAATTCCTTGCTTGCCAGGTCCCAGCGTCGCTCCTGCGAATAGGCTTGCAGTGACTCAAGTGCACCGGACAGATCTTGTTTGGGAAGCCCCAGAGCTAGTTTCGCCAATTCATCTCTCAAGACAAGCATGCTGACGAGAGACTCTGAGTTGGCGGCCCTGTGGGATGCTACAAGTATTTTGCATTTGCTAATGAGGCCGTGAAGCGCTTGCAATCGGTGACTCTTGGAGATGTATCGCATCCATAGGACGTACAGCCCGCGGAATGCGCCTATGATTGCAGACGCTTCGATAGCAGTTGTAGTGTCAATTGTGTATGATGGAGACCACGCTTTTCCCAGAACATACGCACAGCCCAAGAGCCACGAAACGGCGCGAACCCCGCGATCTAGTCGCTCGTCAAGGAGACCGGAGATGAACTGTTCGATGGCGCTCACGCTAGTGCCCCTCTCGTGAATTCAAGGTGCCAAAGTACGTGATGTGTTTTGTGTGACAAGGGGCCCCGTGGTGACGCTTGGGCGAGAGTTTGCCCAGGGAGCGAATCCCGTATGGGTCGGCGGTCGGACGGCAGCAAACTGGAGTTTCGCCCGGCGTCGGTGCGGACGATTGGATTGAGAGGAGTTCGGCCACTACCGCGCGCCTGCTCTGGCCGCCGGCATGAGCGGCATCCAGACACATCGGGCGGACTCCGACTCCTACGGGGACGCGGGACTCACGCCTGCCGACGAGGGGCTACCCCTGATCACCTACGTGATCGAGCTGTCCATCCACGACGGGGTGCATGAGCCGTGGCGGCGGTACTTGAAGGTCCCCGAGGGAGACGAGGACGCCTTCGAGGAGTGGAAGGGGTGGTTCCGCTCATTCCTGCGGAAGCGTGCCGAATCGTGACAGGTGCATGCGCCGGCCGACACTTCGAGGTGGCCATCGAGCAGAGCTAGCTGTCTCGGCCTTTCCGCTTCCGCTCCTGGTATTCCTCCAGGTACCCCTCCGGGAGCAAGTCTGCCGGCTTTCGCGTCGGGATCTTCCGAACTACGAGAAACAGGACGGCGTAGGTAGTTGCCAACCCCAGCGCCACCCCCGGCTCCCCATCACCTGCCCACGCAGCGAGACCGAAGAGCAGCCACACGACAGACGCGATTCCCAGCAGCCAAAGCGCGATGGTCTTTGCCAGGTACCCCCACAGTCCGGGGGGCGTCTCCTTCTTCAGGAAGACTCCGCGCACCCCAGTGGGCTTCCGGGGGTCGGCATGATCCGATCTTCGTCCCCCGGTCCACCCGGCAAGTCCTCGCGCAACAGCCTGGGTCGCGCCGCCGCGGTCCGCGATTCGCTCTACCAACCGCTGCATGGCCTCGGGTCCGTCGCTCACGCGGCCTTCGGCGACTTCGCGAAGCGCGTCATCGAGGAGCTGACGGAAATCCGCCTTGACGCTTTCGAGCAGCGCGGGCGGGATCCTGTCCTGCTCGTCGTCGCTCAGCCCCTCGTAGACCCACTTCTCAAGGAGTCTCCGCTGCTCCGCTTCCTCCAGCAGTCGCAATCCGTGCCGAGCGACTTCGCTCGCGGTGCGGTAGCGTCCCCCGGCGAGCAGCCGCTCGATGAACGCGTCCTGTTGCGGTGAAAGCGAGATGTTCCGGGTTTGCTCGGTAGCCATGGTGCCAACGTCGCAAGTCCGCTCGCGCTCGGCAATGTGTACTCCAACCATCCGATATGCCCCCGACCTCATACGGTTAGCCTCTGTCCCGCCATGCCGGCGCGGCGCAGGTTTGAAATGTACGCATGAGCATTGCGCGGCTCTGGATGAGGGGGAAACAATGCTCAGAGGCGCCTCGATCGCTCTATTGGCCGTCGCCCTGACGGCATGCATGGAGAGCGTGCCCACCGATCCCGTGTCATTCGCGGAGTCACCGCGCGTCACCGATTCAGGCATCGCACTGCAGACGACCTGGACGTTCAATCCACAGGACAACACCAGCGAGAAGGAACGCCGGCGGCGCAATGTTCACATAGCGGGGCATCGGGCACCAAGAAGTATCGCATTCGCATCAGCGGCCAGTTGCGTAATGGAACCACTCATACGAAGGCAAAGTCACTGCCCAAAGACCCATCTCATCAGGCAATCACCATTCATGGTCTTGGGCCGGCCGTCACCTATCAGGTTCAAGCGAAGGAAATTCAATATTCATATTACTCAGGTTCCGGTAACAGTTACTCGGTTCTTACCGATTGGACGAATGTGGGGTCGTTTCGGTCGAACGGTTGCCCCGGCAACTGGATTCCACGACCCGCCGATCCGCGACTGTGCCACGCTCCGACTCCGCCTGCGCAACCGACGACTCCGGGTGGGGGAGGGGGAGGGGGCACGGGCCCGGTGTGTTCCGATGCCCGTTACCGTGAAGCTGACATAGAGTCGCATCATGGAACCGTGACGGCGGCGGGCGAGACGAGGGATGCGACCTTTGCCATCGTGAGCTTCAGGGAGGGTTCGCAGGAAGGCTGCGTTCACGTTTACAACGTGGCGGTAGCGGCAGGCACGAATTTCGGCGACAGCGATTGCTACAGCACCGGCTTTTACGTGCGCAGCGAGTGGGCTCAAAACCCTTCGTCCGACTTCTGGTACCTCAAGCATTTCGACGTCAAGACATGCCGAATGCTCGGCATGAAGTGACTACGGCATCATCGCGGCCACGGCCCGCATCCGCTCCGCCAGGTTCCGCACGGCGCCGATGTAGACGGCGCCGATGTAGACGCGCTCCCAGCCGGGCAGGTCGGCCCGGTCGTCCGTCTCGATCTCGTAGCGGAGGCCCGGCAGCATCCACGAGGCGTAGCCGCTGAACGGGTCGGGCGAGACGTAGATCGAGCGGCTCCACGGGCGGCCCTGGAGTCCCCGGTCGTTCAGCCACGCCTTCTCCAGTCCGATCAGCGCCCGGTTCACGGCCTCGGCCTGCGCCGCGTCCACCTCCCCCGAGCCGAGCCAGCGCTCGCGCGCCGCCACCAGGACCGCGGCGGCCTCATCCAGCGCCCGCGTGGTGTCGACGAGCCGCGACAGGTCGACCTTCAGGCCGCGTTGGGCCGCGACCTCGTACAGCGTCTCGACATGGGTGCGCGTGTCGGTCGCGTAGCGGACCACGTCGTAGGGGAGCACGTCGGCGTTGGCGAAGCGGAGCGCGAGGATCCCGTCGGCCCGGGCGATCATCGGCCCGTGGACGAACGTGCTGTCTCCGAAGCGCTCGTACCACGCGAAGTTGTCGTAGTTGGAGTGGTAGACGCCGCCGGGGTTGCCGGAGGTGAGCGAGCCGGACGGCACGCCCGCGTGGGTGTAGAAGCCGACGTGGTCGGAGCCGCCGCCGAGGTTGCCGAGGCCGGGTTCCGCCGCCCCTTCGCCCGCGCGCTCCAGCCACCAGTCGTACAGGGGTTCGCCGGTGCCGGGGTACGTCACGGCCTTCGTGGCCTCGATGATCTGCCCCTTGAGCGACGGCGAGGAGGAGCTGCCGAAGTTGGCGCCCGACACCGCGGCGTCGGCGTTGATGTAGGCGATCGCGTTCGCCTCCAGCGCCTCGCGGAACTCCTCGACCCACTCGGTCGACCCGATGATGCCGTACTCCTCCGCGTCCCAGTGCGCGATCATGATCGAGCGGCGCGGCAGGCACTCGTCGTCGCGCGACAGCTCGCCCAGCGCCTCGGCGAGAGTCAGCAGCATCGCGGTGCCGCCGTTCGGGTCGATGGCGCCGAAGCCCCAGGGGTCGTAGTGCGCGCCCAGGATGAACCACTCGTCCGGGAACTCGCTGCCGCGCACGGTGCCCACCACGTTGGTCGCGCGGGTCAGCTTCATGGGCTGGTTGACGCGCACCCGCACCGTGAGGTCGGGGCCGCCCTCGATGCGGTAGTCCACCTCCATCCCCGCCGCCCAGCCGGGCGGGACCTCGCGGCCGGTCATGCGGGACAGGACCTCGGCGGCGGCCTCGTAGCCGATGGGCAGGACGGGGATGTTGTGCAGCGCCACTTCGGACGGGTCGAGGCGCTCCACCTGCCGGTCGCCGTCCACGGGCAGCGCGGGTTCGAACGGCGTGAGCGGGTCGCCGGTCCAGGGCAGCGTGAGGACGGAGCCGCGCTGGATGGTCTCCCCGTTCATCATCGGGCCTTCGGGGTAGGCGTCGAGCCCCGAGAAACCGGGATCGTTGAACATGATGACGCCCACCGCCCCCCGCTCCTCGGCGAACTTCACCTTGTAGCCGCGGAAGTTCCCCCCGTAGCGGGCGATCACGACCTTGCCGGCCAGCGAAACACCCATCTCGTCCAGCGCCAGGTAGTCCTCGCGGCGCCCGTAGTTGGCGTAGACGACCTCGCCGGTGACGTCGCCCGAGCCGGAGAAGGCGTTCCACCCGTTGAGCAGGTCGGGGTGGTCGGAGAAGCGGTCCTCGGAGAGCGCGGGCTCGCGGTTGGAGAGCTGCATCGCGACCGGCGTCACGATGTGCACCTCGACGTCGTCGGTCAGCTCCGGCAGGTAGACGTCGTAGGGGTGGCGGCTCACCGCCAGCCCCGCCTGCTCCATGGCCCGGGCGAGGTACTCGCCGACCCGCACCTGGGCCTCCGACCCCGCCGGGTGCGGGTTCTCGGTGATCGTGCGCAGGTGCTCGCGGAACGACTCGGCGCGGGGCAGATCCAGGAAACGGGCCTCGCAGGTGAGCTGCGTGGCGGCGCGGGCCGCGGTGAAGCCGGTCAGCGCGGGCTCCTGGGCGGCCGCGGGAGCGGGAGCGGAACCGGCCGCAAGCACGGCGGCGACGAGCAGCGGGACAGCCGCGCGAGCGGGGGCGAGGGACGCTGGCATCATGGGGATCTCCTGTCTGCTACAGCTTGTCGAGGGCTTCCCGGCCGAAGCGCTCCGTCGCCTCCAGCACGGCCCGCACATCGTCCCACGTCGTGTTGTAGTTCACGATGCACACCCTGAGCGCGAACTTGCCGGACACGACGGCGGAGGATACAAACGCGGGGTCCTCCCAGAACAGGCGGGCGAGCACCTCCCGGTTCAGTTCGTCCAGGGTTTCCTCGGCGATCTCCGCGCCGGCCGGCCGGAACCGGAAGCACACGATGCTCAGCGTCGCCGGGCTCAGACACTCGAGCGCGGGGCTCGCGTCGATGTAGGCTTCCGCGCGGGCCGCCAGGTCAAGCCCGTTCGCGATGCTGTCCCGGAACGCGGCCATCCCGAACGTTTGCACGGACATCCAGATCTTGAGCGCGCGGGCGGACCGGCTCATCTGCAGCCCGCGGTCCGTGAGGTTTGGGTGGCCCGACCCCCACAGGGAGTCCTGGAGGAAGGTGGGCTGCACCCCGAACGGCTCCTCGAGCGTCGACACGTCCCGCACGAGCAGGCAGCCGACCTCGTAGGGCTGGAAGAACCACTTGTGCGCGTCGAGCCCGACGGAATCCGCCCGCTCGATGCCGTTCAGGAGCTTCCGGCCGCGTTCGGTCACGACGGCGAACCCGCCGTACGCGGCGTCCACGTGGAACCAGATGTCCTCCGCCGCGCAGAAATCGGCCAGCTCCGGCAGCGGGTCGATGGCGCCGGTCGCGGTGGCACCGGCGTTCGCGCACACCGCGATGGGATTCCGCCCGCCCGCGCGGTCCTCCGCCACCATGCGCGCGAGCGCGTCGAGGTCGATGCGGGAGCGGCCGTCGCTCGGCACGATGCGGGCGTGGTCCGGCCGGATGCCCGCGATCTTCACCGCTCTGACGTGGGCGGGGTGGCTCTGGTCGCTCATGTACACGGTGGCGCGCTCCGGGTAGCCTGCGGCCTCCCGCGCCGCCACGAGCGCGTCCAGGCTCGCGGCGGACCCTCCGCTCGTGAGCAGCCCGCCCGCCGTCTCCGGCATGCCGAGCCAGCGCCGGAACCACTCGATGACGACGCATTCGAGCTGGCTCGGGCCGCTCCCCACGAGCCAGTTGCACGTGTTGAGGTTGTACCCGGAAGCGAGGAAGTCGGCGACGATGCCGGGCCACGTGGGAGAGGAGGGGATGAAGCCGAAACAGCCGGGATGATCGAGGCGCAGCGCGAGCCCGAGGACGTCGTGGACGGCCCGATCCATGACGTCGGCCGCGGGCTGTCCCTCCTCCGGCGGATCCTCCATGAGCCGCTCCTCGAGCGCATCGCGGAACTCCCCGTCCCACGCGCCCTCCCCGGCCAGCTCCCCCCGCCGCCGCACGAGGATCTCCGCCGCCTCCCGCGCCAGCTCGAGCATGGCTTCGGGCGACATCTCAAGCCTGTCGCCAACCGCGAGTTCGGAGGTCGTATCCGCCACTGTGTCGTGTCTCATCCCCGCCATCGTGAAACCCGTCGCGAGAACCCGCCACTCCCTCTCATTGGGTGGGTCGTCCCCAACGGAACCGGCCGGTACGCCGTCGGCAACCCTGCGCCACAAAATGAATGGTTGGCAAAAGCAGCCCCGCCCGAGACCTTCTGCCCATGACTCGCATCGACAACCGCCGCCGCATTGCCGCCCTGCCCGGTTTTTTGCTCGGGCTGGGGTGCCTCTCCGCCGCGCCGTCCGCCACCGCCGCCCAGACGCCCGCCGGTCTCGGCCCGGTCTACCTCACGGTCGGCGTCGCTGCCGTCCTCCCGGCCGATGTCCGCTTCGTCGACGGTGACGAAGCGGGCCAAGCGGCGCTCTACGGCGACGACCAGTCCGACGCCGGTACGCTCGGGGCCGGGCTGGAGTACGGTCTCGCGGCGGGTTACCGCTTCGGCGCGTTTCGCGCCCAGGTGGAGCTAGGGGTCACGGGCCAATTCGCCTACGAGGGCCAGTCGAACTACGGCGGTGCCGGGCCGGTGCAGCCGACCGATGCACGCATGACTGCCCGCCGACTGCTCCTGTCCGGCTTCTACGCGTTCGGGGATCCCGGCGGGCGGCACCTATGGGCGGGCGGGGGACTGGGCGCGAACCGTTACCGCCTCACCGACTACATCCAGCGGTTCCCCAACCCCGACGATCCCTCCGGCCGCCTCCGCAGGGGCCCCGGCGGCGAGGCGCCCTCCACGTCTCTTCCTCCGGGCACGGGGTACGGTTTCGCGTGGATGCTCGCCGCCGGCCTGACCGTCCCCCTGCGCGACGACCTGCTGCTGGACTTCGGATACCGCTACACGGACGCCGGACGCATCGGCACCTCCGCCGGCGACATCGAGGTGGTACGCTACGACGAGGACGGCACCCGCCAACTCCGGCGGATCGCCATCAACCCGACCATCGCCGACCTCCGCCACCACTCCCTCACCGCCACCCTCCGCTGGCTCCCCTAGCGCGTCAATAGCCTACGTCGAGTTCATTGGCCAGCGCTTGGATGGTTTCCTTGGCGGGGACGCCTCGGTCACCGGCCTTGTATGCCTGGAGCGCCTCCCGCCACAGGTGCCCCCGTTCGGCCGAATGGATCAGGAAGTCGTAGCGCTCCGGACTCATCACGACCATCGCGGCCTCGCCGTTCTGGGTGATGGTCTCGACGCGCCCATCCCGGATCCGTTCCAGGTGTTCGCTCGTGCGCTGCCGGAAATGACTCAACGCGTACGTGTCCTGAGTGCGGTGCATGGCCCCTTCCATACGTTATTCAGGTCAAATACAGTATGGTAACGTGCGAGGCGCCCGTCCAGTTCGGTGGGCCGCTTCAGCATCCGCTAAAATGAGCCCTTGGAGCCGTCTGAAGACGTTCCCGCGGGAACGTTTCGACGGGGACGGCGCGGATCCGGCGGACGGGACGGATGAACGAGACGCTGAGGGACGAACTGCTGGAGATGGCGCGGCGGGACCGGACGGTGCGCGCCGAGCTCGTAGCCTCGGGCGAACTGTTCGGCGGCTACGAGCCTCGGATGGCGCGCGTCCACGAGCGGAACGCGCGGGGTCTTCGTCGGATCATCGAGTCGATCGGATGGCCGGGGGCGGACGTCGTCGGCGCCGACGGGGCGGAGGCCGCGTGGATCGTCCTGCAGCACGCGATCGGGGAGCCGGATCTGCTGCGGCGGGCGCTGCCGCTCCTGCAGGCCGCGGCACGCGACGGAAGGGCGTCACCCGGGCACGCGGCCATGCTGGAGGACCGGATCCGGTTCTTCGAGGGCCGGCCGCAGCGCTACGGGACGCAGTTCGACTGGGACGCGGACGGGAACCTCTCGCCGGGCGACGTGGAAGACCCGCAGGGGCTCGATGAGCGGCGCCGTGCCGTCGGACTCCCGCCGCTGGCCGACCAGATGGAGGAAGCGCGCAGCCGGGCGGCCTCCGAGGGTGAGCGGCCGCCGCCGGATCACAAGGCGTACGCAAGGGCCCGCGATGAATGGGCGGCAAGCGTCGGCTGGCGCGCCAACTGAGTCAGTCGTCGCCGAACACGCGGTCGGGGCCCTCTTGCAGCAGGCGCTGGAGGAGCGAGAAGCAGATCGAGAGACAGATGAAGCACACGATGACGCCCGCGAGCGCGACGTAACGCCCCCAGCCCGGCCCGAACCAGGCCAGCATTCCACCGAACACCGCCCCGGCGCCGCAGCACACCAGCGCGCCGCGATACCACTTCGGCCAGTACTTCGGCGACCACCTGTGCGACAACTTGCCCATGGCGCTCACGCCCTCCCGGTCTCCGGAACGATGAGGTCGATGAGGACTCTACGTTCAAGCGCCGCGGCTGGATTCGGCAAGCCCGTGGCGCGGCGGTCGCTTACGGGACGGGGCGGAAGAGGCGGATGACGTCGCCGGCGGTCATGTCGCCGACCTGGCGCGCGAGGCCCGCCTCGCGGACGGAGGCGATCGCCTGTTCGAAGCGGCGCCTCTCGCTCTCGGGCAGGTCGATGATCTCGACACCGGCCTCGACGGCCAGCCGCAACCCCTCGGCGCCGGCGCGCCCGTACGCCGCGCCACCGGCCATGGACATGGCGGTATCCGCGGCCTCGTCGATCCAGCCCCGCTCCTCGGGGGACAGGGCGTCGTAGACCCCCTGGTTCATCAGCAGCACGAACGGCAGCCCGGACGCGGGAAGCCAGTTCGTCAGGTAGACGGCGGGCTCGTGCAACTGGAATGCGGCGATTCCCGAAGGCGCGACGCCGACGCCGTCGATGACGCCGGTGGTCAGACTCTGATGGACGACCGTGGCCGGCTGCATGACGGCGCTGGCGCCGAGCGCTTCGATGAATGGGATCGCGCTCCGCGACCAGACCCGGATCTTGAGCCCGCGCATGTCCTCCAGCGTCCGCACCGGCGTGTCGCGCGTGAGCAGCACCGGGGCCGACGTGGCCCAGATCCCAAGCACCTTCGCTTCGTATTCGCGCTCCAGAACGGACCGGGCGCGCAGCAGGGCCTCGGTACAGTCCTCCGGGCTCTTGCAGATGCCGGGGTAGCCGATGAGGTCGGTCATCGGAAAGCGGTCGGCGGTATAGGACGGAATCGCGAGGGCGATATCGGCCACGCCGCTCAGCAGAATCGAGTACTGCGCCGGCGCGGACGAGTTCAGCGCGCCGGCGGGGAACTGCCTGAGGGTGAGTCGGCCGTCCGATAGCTCGGCGAGCTTTTCGGCCAGCGGCGTGAACACGCCATCGGTGAGGACGTGATCCGCCGGCAGGAAATGCGCCAGCGACAGCTCCCGGGTGCCGCCCGTGTCGGACGTTCCCCCGCATCCGCCCGCGACCCCGCTTGCGGCGAGCAGTCCAAGGACGAGCGTCCGCGTCGCGCGCGTCATCCTACGACTCACGCTCGGGCACCGCGGAGACGCGGAGGGTCAGTATGTCCACGTCGTGAAACTGCTGGTGCCGGACGGACGAGGCGAGGTGCCGGAGCAGCCGGAGCGAGATCTCCTGCTCCACGTCGGCTGCCCGGGTGTCCGCCTCGAGCCACGCGAGCCGGTCCTGGAGGTTGAGGTCGTCGCTGTCCGCCGCCGCCGCGCCGACTCTGAACTCCAGGACGGCCTCGTCATCGTCCTCGCTCGCCGTCAGGAGCAGTTCGTGTCTCCCCTCGTCCGGCGTGCCCTCCGCCGCGCCCGCCGCCTTCGCCGCCTCCCGCGACTCCAGGAGCGTGAGCAGCGCCTCCTCGCTCGCGGCTTCGAGCCGGTCCCTGACCTCCGCGAGCCCGTGCCGGGCAGAGAACGCCTGGATGAACTCCCGGATCCGGGGCAGTTCGGCCATGTCGAGCGTGCCCCTGAGCCGGCGCTTCCGCCGTGCGGTCAGGCCCGTGAGCAGCAGCGCCACCAGGCCGCCCGACGTCAAGCCGCTGCTGAACAGCCCGCCCGCGAACTCCGCGAAATAGGCGGGAAAGACCAGGTCGAACTCGAGGGCGACGCCCGTCCAGAACGAGACGCCCGCGATGAGGCCGTTGCGGGGGTTCGCGTCGATGCTCCGCGCGACTTCGCGCATCCCGACGGTGAACAGCGTCGCCATGATCACGGCGATGGAAGCGGCCACGACGGCGCCGGGAATGGCGAGAATGACGGCGAGCGCC
This sequence comes from Candidatus Palauibacter irciniicola, assembly GCF_965208695.1. GTDB lineage: Bacteria > Gemmatimonadota > Gemmatimonadetes > Palauibacterales > Palauibacteraceae > Palauibacter > Palauibacter irciniicola. The sequence goes on along the minus strand of NZ_OZ242352.1, from coordinate 1,835,094 downwards.
TTGGGGACGAAGGCGAGGACGGAGAAGACGAGTCCGGCCGCGATGCCGACCCGGCGCGCCGCGACGCCCGTGACTTCGATGGCGGCCACGCCGCTCACGTTGAGCGTGTTGGGCATCGTTCCCGCGAAACCCGCGAGCAGGTTCCCGGCGCCTTCCGCGGCCACGGCGCGCTGCACCGCGCGGAAGTCGACCGCCCTCGGCCGGCGCCATGACACGCGCTGGGCGGCGACCGCGACGGCGACGGACTTGGTCGTGCCTACGAGCGCCACGAAGAGGAACGCGGGGATCAACGCCCAGAATTCCGGGCCGAAGCCGACGTCCGGCACCGGCGGCCGGCCGGGCGGGATGCCGATCCACCCGGCGTTGGTCACGCGGGCGGTGTCGTAGATGCCGAAGGCCGCGCCGACCACGGATCCGGCGACGATGCCGATGGCCGGCGCCCAGAGGCGCAACGTCCCCTTCGTCCGGAGCGCGACCGCGAGGACGGCGACGATCGTCACGATCGCACTCACCGGCCCGGCCGGCAGGGGGGCTCCGGGCGGCAACTCGTTGATCATGCCGAAGAGGATCGGCATCACGGTGACGGGAAGGAGCATGACCACCGTCCCCGTGACGACCGGCGTGAGGACTCGGTGCAGGAGCGAGAGCCGGGCGGAAAACGCCGCCTGGGCGAGCGCCGAGATGACGACGAGGGTGGCGAGCAGCCCCGGTCCTCCCGCGATCAGGGCCTCCGCGCAGACGGCGATGAAGATGGCCGAACTGACGTGCGGCAGCGCGTACCCCGCGCCGATCCGTCGCGCCCGCACGCCCTGGAGGATCGTGGCCACGCCGCAGGCCAGCACGGAGGCGAACACCGCCCAGAACACGAGTTCCTCGGCGCCTCCCGCCCGAAACACGATCGTCGGCATCAGCACGACGCTGTTGATGCCCATCGCGGCGAGTTGCAGGCCGAGCCCCAGGGCGACGGGCCGCGGAAGCCGGTCCTCGACCTCGTAGCGCAGATCCTCGTTGGAGCGTCGCCTCAAGCGCCGGACTCCCGTGCGTCCATCTTCCTCCCTGCTCGCGAGGTTGGCGTTGACCGCGAGATTGGCCCTGACCGCAGTGGCTTCAATCTAGGACCCGTACATCGCGTTCGGCAGGAATGTCGCGATGTGCGGGAAGAGCGCGATCAGGATCAGCGCCGCCAGCATCGCGAGCCAGAACGGCAGGATGCCGCGGAACATCGTGCGCACCGGCACGTCCTGGGCGACGCCCTTGACCACGAAGATGTTCAGCCCGACGGGCGGCGAAATCAGTCCCATCTCGAGCGTGACGACGATCATCACGCCGAACCAGATCATGTCGACGCCCAGCGACTCGAGAATCGGCTGCACGAGGGGCACGGTCAGCACGAGCATCGCGAACCCGTCCAGGAACGTGCCGAGCACGATGAACATCAGGAGCACGAGCACGACGACCTGGGGGCCCGAAAACCCCTGTTCGCCGACCCACTCCGCCGCGACGAACGCGATTCCGGTGAGTCCGAGGAAGACCTTGAACACGAAGGCGCCGAACAGGATGAGGAAGGCGGTGCCGCTCGCCTTCAGCGTGCCGTTGACGACGTCGATCACGGTCTTCCGGTTCAGCGCCCGCCGCACGCAGGCCGCGACGAGGGTCAGGCACGCGCCGACTCCGGCCGCCTCGATGGCGGAGAAGATGCCGGCGTAGATGCCGCCGATGGTCACGATGACGATGCCCACGATCCACGCGGCGCTCGCGGTGGCCCGGAGGCGCTCCCGCCACGGAACGGACGTCGTGGCGTGCGGCGCCTTGTCCGGGTCGCGCCGGACGACGATCCAGACGGTGAGCACGAAGAGGAGCGTGAGCACGATCCCCGGCACCACTCCGGCCATGAACAGGCGGCCGATGCTCTCCTCGGTGACGATCCCGTAGATCACGAGTCCCGCCGAGGGCGGGATGAGGAAGCCGAGCGTGCCGCCGGCGGCGATGGCCCCCGTCGCGAGCGAGTCGTCGTACCGGAACCGCCGCATTTCGGGCAGGGACACGCGGCCCATGGTCAGCGCGGCGGCCAGCGACGACCCGGAGAGGGCCGAGAAGCCCGCGCAGGCGACGATCGACGCGGAGGCGAGACTGCCCCGGAAGCGGCCGAGCCAACTGTGGGCCGCGCGGTACAGGTCCTGACTCATCCCGGAGACCACGGCCAGGTTCCCCATCAGCATGAACAAAGGCAGGATCGTGAGGGGATACCGCGAGGCCACGGCGAAGATCTCCCCCGCCAGCACGGCCGTGACGGCGCCCGGGCGGATCGCGGCGATGCCGCCTATGCCCACGACGAGCATCGCCAGCCCCACCGGCACCCGGATCAGAAGCAAGATGAAGAGGGCGAGGAAGCCCACGAGGGCGATGGCCGTGCCGTCCATCACTCGGCCTGCCCGTTCATTCGGCCGGCTCGTTGGGGTCTTCCGCGTGCCACACCGCGAACCCCAGGAGGAGTTGGGACAGGAGCAGCAGGCCGTAGGCGGCGAGCGACGCGCCGAGCGCGTAGTAGAACGGCAGGTGCGGGATCGACACGCTGCCGGTGACGTCGCCGCAGGGAAGGCCGCAACTGCCGTGCACGAACAGGGCGTACGCGGCCGTGGCGGTGGCGCCCACGCCGAGCAGCCGCGCGATCGCGTCCGTGATCCTCGTCACCCGCCGGCCGGCGAAGCGCGCGAGCAGGTTCACGCACACGTGAGAGCCCTCGCGCGCCCCGTAGGCGACCGCCGCCGCCGCGACGACCGCGAGCGACATCGTCGAGACGTCCTCGATCCAGAGCAGGGAATCGTTGAGGACGTAGCGCCAGAAAACCTCGGCCACCGTGATCCCGAGCAGCACCGCGAGCCCGACGCCGCCGGCCACGGCGAACCCCGCCGCCACGCGCCCGCAGTACGCCTCCGCCCGCGCGAAGCCCTCCCTGTGGGCCTCGAAAACCGTCATGTCTCCCCGCCGAGTCGAGAGCCTACCCTGAATCGCGCCTCAGCATAGCGGGTTGGACGGGATTTGCTAATACACGACGCGGTACGTCACGCTCAGGCTCCTCCCGGCCTCGGGCATGATCTCCTTCACCCGCGACAGGTGACGCCTGTACTCGGTGTTGCCGATGTTGTCGAGGTGGAGCGTGATGACGTGCGGCCGCCCGGCGAAGCTGAAACGCACGCCGCCCGAGAGTCCGAGGATCGCGTATCCATCGGTGGGCTCCTCGAACCGCCCCGTCCGTTCCTGGCTCGCGGCCATCCGCGTCTCGGCCTCCACGAACCAGTTCACCGGCGAATAGCCGATCGCCAGGCGACCCTGGAGCGGGGGCATGAACGGGAGGGGTTCGTCGCTGGCGCGGATCGTGCCGCGCACGTACGACGCGGCGGCCTCCAGCCTGAGTCCGGCCGGAACCGACCACTCGAGCTGGCTCTCGAAGCCGGTCAGCACCGCGTCCTCTCCCACGAACTGGTAGATGGGGAGCCGCACGCGGCTGAGTTCCCCGGTCGCCTGCGGAAAGATGTAGCCCGCGATCGTGTTCCGGAACCATGTCGCCTCCGCGCTCAAGCGCTGTCCCGTGACGCGCCCGAACACGTCGATACCGAGTCCCGTCTCCGTCCCGAGCGAGGGATTGCCGACGTCGTATGAATTGGCCGCGAGGTGCGGCCCCTCCGAGTAGAGTTCGTGTACGTCCGGCGTGCGGAAGGCGCGGCCCACGCTCGCGCCGAGGGTGAACTGCCCGGTCACCGGCAGAAGCGCGCCCAGCGATCCGGAGACCGCGTCGAAGGAACGCGCGCGGATATGCCCGATGTCGGAGGACGCGTCTTCCTGATCCGGTTCAAGCTCGACCCGGTCGTAACGGAGCCCGGCCTCGACCGTGACCGGATCGAGTTGGATCTGCTCGAGGACATACGCGGCCTGCGTCCTGCGCCGGGAATTCGGGGTGTACAGTGCGCCCCCGAATCCGAAGTCCTCCCACGAGACTCTCGCCCCGACGGCCCCCGATGCGAACGGCCCCCAGCCCGCGTGCCGCGCCCGGGCCTCGCCGCTCACGATCTCGCGATCGTATTGGGCGCCGAGGATATCCGGGGGTTCCCTCTCGTGGTGCCGGTACCACGTGTAGCCGGCATCGAGTTCGATCGCCTCGAAGCCTCCTTCCGGCCGGATGACGCTGCGAAACCGGCCCGCGGCTCTCTCCTGCTCCGTGCGCACCGCGTTCGTGTGGCCGCCGACGAAGCCTCCGGGGATCCCGTAGTCGTTCGCGAAGTAGCGGAACGAGCCGCCCGCGTAGCCCCAGTCGTCCACCCACGAGGTTCCGGCCGCCACGCTCCGCACGTCGGTCTGGGTGCCGATCAGGCGTCCGATCGGCGTCCGCAGATCCCCTCCCTCGCGCTTCGAGACCTCGACGCGAAGCGGGATGTTCTCGGTGACGCCGAAGGTGACCTGGCTGCTCCCCCCGATGCCGCGGGTCGCCCCCTGCCCCTGGAGCGAGGTGAACCCGGTCGCGCGGTCGGGCACCGCCTGCGGGACCTCTTCCCGAATGACGTTGATCACGCCCCCGAGTGCGTTGCTGCCGTAGAGAATCGCGCTCGGTCCGCGAATGACGTCGATCCGCCGGGCCGAGGAAGGGGCGAGCGCCGAGGCGTGGTCCGGGCCGCTGCTGAGGACGTCCCCCACCCGCTGGCCGTCTTCGAGCACGAGGATGCGGTCCCCGCTCAGGCCACGGATGACGGGCTGGGAGGTGCCCGGCCCCATGCTCGTCACCGTGACCCCCGGGACCGATTCCACCGTCTGTGCGAGCGTTCCCGCGAGTTGCCGCTGCAGCGTCTCGTCCGAGAAGACGGCGGAGGGCCGGATCGTCTCGCTCACGGCCGTGGGACTCAGGACCGCCGTGACGACGATGTCCGGCAGGGTGATGGCGGCGACCTCGGCGGCCACTTCGACGGTGTCCGCTGCCTGCTGCTCGGCCTGCTGCGCGACCGCCGTCGAGCCCGCGGCGGGGGCCGGCACGCCCGCGAGGGTGATCCCGAGGAGGAGGAGGATGTAGGAGCGTCTGGACATCATCGTGTGGGCCTGGTGCGAGGGTGGAGGTGAGGCTTGCCTGCGCTTGGCCGCTAATGATAACGGCTTATCGTTAAGGAGCAAAGGGGTGAGCCGACGACCTCCGATCAGGCCGCCGCGGGGGCCGCGGGGAGCGGCCGGGTCAGACGTCCGTCACGCGCACGCCGCGCAGCGGCCGAAGAGAACCAGCTCGTGGCTGTCGACCTGGAAGCCGTCCGGCGCCAGCGTCTCGACTTCGTCCGGGCACCGGTGGACGTCGAACGCCTGATCGCAGGAGTTGCAGAGGAAATGGTGGTGATGCGGACGGTCGGCCAACTCGTACCGAAGCCCGCCACCCGGGAGCTTCACTCTCGACAGCCACCCCTCGCGGACCAGGGTCTTCACGTTCCGGTATACGGTCGCCACCCCGAGCGACGGCACGATCCGCTGGCCGTACTGGAGAATCTCGTCGAGCGTGAGCGGGCGCCCCGCGCTCATGAACACGCGGCGGATCGCCCGGCGTTGTCGAGTATCTCGTTGCATGGAAGTAACCCCCCGCGCAGTTGGACCCGTAATGATAACGGTTTATCGCCCCCTGTCACGCGAGGCCCGTGCATCACTCACGCTCACGGTTTCTCCAGCGGGCTTCGTTGGCGCGGATCGCGTCCTGGACGAATACGGCGAGCCCCTTCCCGCGCTTCTCGAAGTACGCCTCGAAGCGCGGATCGGCCGTGTACATCTCGGCGAGGTTCCGGTGCATGCCGTGGCTGCACGGATAGAACCAGCGGTCGATGTGGCGCCGATGCTCCTCGGCCAGGTCCATCGCCGCGCGGCCGGCGGCCTGGGCGCCCTCGGCCATCAGCCCGGCCAGCCCGGCCACCACCGTCTCGCCCTCCTCGGTGATCCGCGCCCAGTCGTCCTTGCCGTACGCGCGGGTACGCCGCATCGACTCCGCGTAGGCTTCGCTCCCGCCCCAGCGCCGCTCCACCTCGTCTTGGTACTGCCCGTGATCGAACTCCTCCAACCCCTCGAACATCTCCGTCCTGTCCATCTCCGTCTCCTCGCTAGGGGGCCTGGGAGCCGCGGGGGAGGGTGCCGGGGTCGGGGCCGGGTGCCTGGGCGGACCGTGGGAGCGTGTCGACTTCGACGTCGGCTGCTGCGGCGGCGCGCGGGAGTGAGGCCCGCGCCTCGAGCTTCCCGATCGCGGCGGCGACGGCCTGACCGGTGGCGTCCCGCGTGCCGAGGCTCCTCTGTACCGCGCGAAGCCGGGGGAGTGCTTCCACGGCGTGGATCTCGGCGAGGGCGTTCGCCGCGTGCGCGCCGGAGGATCCCTCGAGCGCGTGGCCGAGTGCCGCGATGATCTCCGCCCTGTATCCGCCGTCGTAGGTCTTCAGACGCCCGAAATCGCCGCCGAGCGCCGCACCCACGGTCACGACCAGCTCTCCTTCGCCCAGTTGCCGCAACGCCTCGGCGACCCCGTCGCGGAATTGCAGGCCGGCCCCCTTCCGCGCGTCGCCGAGCAGCGGGACGAGCGGCCCGATCGCGCCGGGGTGCCGAATCTCGGCCAACGCTTCGACCGCCCGCAGCCGGAGCACCGCGTCCTCGTCCCAGAGAACGTCCGCGAGGGCCGGGATCGCGGCGGGGTCCTCGAGCCGTCCGAGTGCGGCGGCCGCGTCGCGGCGCGGTCGGTCGCCCTCCCAGAGGACATATTTGTTGGTGATTCGGCCCCCGGGGGCGCCCAGGCGGCGGACGTGGAACGGGACATCGTCCTCGTGCGCCCTCCCCCCGTGGCAGACCTCCCACAGAACCTCGGTGAACAGGTCGAACAGGTTCCGAAGCCGCGCGAGGTCCTTGATCGCGCCATGTGCTTGGAAGTGAAGTTCGTCCATCCCGTCCGGGTACCTGCCGAACCAACCGTCGCGCCCCTTCACGGTGAGCTGAATTTTGGGCTGGGCCTGCATGAGCCGACGGACCCTCCCGTTGCCGAAGAGCCGCCGCAGGCGGCGCGGCGCATTGCCCTTGATCACGAAGTCCCGGTCGAACCGGGGATGGCCGACCTCGATGTCCTGCAGGCCCAGCGCCTTCCCGAACCCGCTGAAGACGCCCGCCCGGTAGATGTCGAACCGGAACCCCTCGGGGTTGAAATAGGGCGCGCGGAGTCTCGTGAACGTCTGGTTCGTCTTGCCGTCGCCCGACGTGTACGTGTCGAGCGTGACGGTCCAGTCGCCCGTGCGGGCCTGGACGGCGAACGGATTGAAGAGGCCTACTTCGTGGAACTGCCCGTCCACCTCGTCGGCGAGCTGCCGCCAGACGTCTTTCCGGCTCGGTCCGAACAGGGCCTTGAGGAAGTTCATCGCAATCTCACCACGGGGTGCTTGACGTTCAGGTCCGTCTTCCGGTGCAGGTCATGTACGGTTACACACAGCCACCGGTTTTCGTCCACCGAGTACGTCACGCGGAGCCGCGGCGCCGTGCCCTGGCCGGGCGGGTCCAGCGGCAGCGCCGGGTCCGCCTCGTTGAGGCACAGGCAGAACGCCCGTTCGCCCGCGGTCCGGGGCACGAAGTAGCTGGAGCCGTTGCTGCGCTCGGTCCAGTCGATCGGGCGCCCGGCCACCCGTCCGACTTCGCAGATGAAGAGGTTGATGTGCCGCTGGCCGTCTCTGCCGGGGGCGTAGTAGCGCGTCGCGAAGTTGTCGACGGTGGGGAAGCACGTGCCGCCGGGGATGAGCAGCTCGTACTCGGCGTCGGCGTCGTCGTCGGGCAGGACGCGGAGCGCGTAGTCGTGGTAGATGAAGTCCTCGACGTGCGCGCCGCCCGCGAAGATGCACGCGCCGCGCGCGACGGCCGCGAAGGGGAGCCACTCCCGCACCTTCTCCCGGCCGAGCACGTCGCCCACGACGTTCCGCACCTCCGGCAGGAGCGTCGACCCGCCCTCGAGGATCACGTCGTCGATGCCGTCGGGGAGGACGCCGTGCCGGGTCCGGAGTTCGGTGAGCAGCGCGTCGAGCAGCTCCCGGATCCGCACGTACAGGCCGTTCGCCGCCAGAAGGTCGCTCAGAACCGGATAGTCCAGCTTCCCGTACGACTCGTTGCGGAAGGTGAAGTCGCCCTCGTTCCCCGCGCTCGCGAGCAGCTTCACGCGCTCGGCCTCCCAGCGCAGCGCGACCTCCCACTCGGGCCAGTCGTGCAGGGCCGTGGGGACGAACCGCTCCAGGATCCAGCCGTCCACGTCGTCCCCGCCGAGCTCCACCGCCTGCTTCGCGAGCACCTCCGCGCGCCCGGTCTCCACGGTCTGCGCGCCGTGGGTCCTCACGACCGCGGCTTCCATCGATCCCCCGCCGAAGTCGAAGGCGACGAGCGTCGTGGGGCGTCCGACATCCACGCCGTAGCCGAGCGCGGCCGCGACCGGCTCGTCGAGCGTGCGGAACACGATCCCGGCCGGCCGCCGCCGAAGCCGCGCCCACATGCGCGCCCACCAGCCGCGGCGCTTCAGGCGCCGGATGATCGCCTGCAGCTCGGCCCGGTACGTCTCGTAGAAGCCGCTCGGCGTGGCGATCGTGATGTCGGTGATTTCTTCGCCGAACTGCGTCTCGAGGGCGCCGATGACCTCGCGCAGGAAGAGCGCCGCGACGTCCTGCGCGGTGAACGCCCTCCCGCCGGCCCGCGCCAGCGCCCGGCCGCTCTCCGTGCCGAGGTAGCGCTTGAAGCCGCGCGCGAAGCCGGTGGCCTGTCCGTCCCAGTTGTAGGTGACGGCCGCCTGCCCGATGAGGACGTCCTCGCCGTCCCCGTCCATGACGCACACGCACGACGGGATGACCGGCGTCTGCGTGACGGGCTCCAGCTTCGCGAGGTCCGGCAGGTTCACGATGTGCGGCCGGCCGGACCGGTCCTCGCAGATGGTGGTGTTGGACGTACCGAGATCGATGGCCCAGTGGGTCGACATGGGCCAAATCTTATTCTAGTTCACGCGGAACGTCACCCACTGCGAGACCCACACCGCGGTGACCCGGTCGCGATTCATCGCCGGACTGAACCGCATCGCCGGGACGACCCTGCCCGCCGCCTCGTCGAGCAGCGGGTTACCGGAGGATGTCCTGATCTCGGACTTCTCGACCCGGCCCTCCTCCGACAGGTAGATCCACAGTTGGACGCGCCCTTCGATGCCCGCGTCCTTCAGCGCCCGCGGGTATTCCCGTTCCAGCACCTGCAGGACCTCCCCCACGTTCAGCAGCACGGGGGGCGTGTCGTAGGGGATCAGTATCGGAGGCTTGGACGGGTCGGGGGCCCGGGGACGCGGAGGCAGACCCCTCGGCACCCGGTCCGGGGTCGTCGGCGCGATCGTGATGTCCGGGGAAATGTCGACGGTGGAGACCCGCGGCATGGCGGGACGCGCGATCGTTTCCGGCGGGGGCGGAATCCTCACCTCCGGCGGGAGCCGGATCGACTCGATCTCGTTCGTGACGGACCCCATGTCCGCGGCCTCGAACGGCTGCACGAGGACGAAGAGCCCGAGGTGGAGAAAGACGGCGACCAGCAAGCCGATCCGTGTGAAGTTCGTACTGGCGCGCTTGAACCTGTCGTTCGCGGTGAGCCGAATGCCGGTGTCTCCCATCAGAATCACCTCCCGGTTCCCGGCGGCCCCTCGCGAAGCCCCCGCTGCCGTCCACTCCTCCGGTTGTCCCCGCCACCCCATCTCATTGACGGGCGTTCCCGCGGGAACGTCACGAATCGCTTCAGGTCAGCTCCAGGGGACGCGGGTCAGCTCCAGGGGAAGGGGGAGTGGCTGGTGGGGTGGAGCCGGCCTTCGGCGAACCGTGCGTAGCGGAAGGGCTCGAGCAGCGCCTGCGGTTGGCCCGTGAGTTCCTTCGCGACCAGCGCGCCGACGCCGATCATCTTGTAGCCGTGATTGGAGTCGGCGATGAAGTAGACGTTGTCGGCGAAGGTGTCGAACACGGGGAAGCGGTCCGGCGTGAAGCTGCCGATGCCGCCCGAGGGCTCCTGCTTCATGAGATGGTTCCGGCCCTCGAAGCGCTTCTGGCAGAAGGCGAGCGCGGCGGTCCACAGGCGGTAGAACTCCTCGCCGACGACGAAGTCGGGAGAGAGCGGTCCGTAGGGGTCGACCGCCACCTCGGAGCCGGGTTTGTCGATCTTGTAGGGCATCGCGCCGCCCTGCACCCCGCCGAAATGGAAGTCCGGCTTGTAGTAGATCCCCCACGGGCCTTCGCTCACGAGCCCGCGCTCGTCGCGGAGCGGGACATCGGTGTCGACGTGCACGACGGGCGGCAGACGGCCGCCGTTGTCGGTGAGGGTGCCGGGGTCGACGTCCAGCGTGCCCTCCTGGAGCGCCCAGTAGCTCCACGTGGGCACGTCGTGTCGCGCGCCGTCGGAGCCCCGAACCCGGGTGACGGCGGGGAGGTCGAGCATCGCCCACTGCCTTTGAACCCACGGGCCGGTGGCCACCACGACGCGCTCGCAGGCGATGGAGCCCCGGTCCGTCACCACGGCGGTGACCGCGCCCGAGGCGTCCCGTTCGAACCCCTCGTGCACGACGCCCGTGAGGAGACGGACGCCCTCGGCGGCGGCCTTCGCCCACAGGCCCCGGAGGGAGGCCATGTTGTTCGCGTACCCGCCCCGGTGCTCGTGCAGTACGCTGGTGATGCCGCGCGCCTGCCAGTCGTCGAAGATGCGCCGCATGTAGGCGTGGGAGGCCCGCGCGCCCTCGATGAACGTCGAGTCGTAGCCGATGGCCCGCTGCTGCTCGTGGATCGAGGCGACGTCCTCCCGCATCGCCTCGTGGCTGATCTGCAGATAGCCGACCGGGTGGTACGAGAACCCCTCGGGGTCGCTCTCCCACACGTCCACCGAGTGGGCCATCAGCTCGCGCATGGCGGGCTGGAAGTAGTTGTTGCGGATGACGCCGCACGCGATGCCCGACGCCCCGGCCCCGATCCCGCTCTTGTCGATGACCAGGATGTCGCGGCCCCCGCCGCGCCCGGCCGCTCGCAGTTCGGAGGCCAGGTGCCAGGCCGTCGAGAGGCCGTGGATCCCCGCCCCGATGATCACGCACTTCGCGTGCTCGTTCGGATTCCGGCTTGAGTTGCCGTTCGCGTTCCCGCGGGAACGTGTCATGGGCGGCTCCATCCTGCCGTCCGCGTGGGAGGCCTACCGGGAGCGGAAGCCTACCGGGAGCGGTGGAAGAATACGGTCTCGGCCAGCCGTCTGAACACGTTCCAGCTCAGGAGTCCGGCCTGCAGCGCGCGCGCCACGGGGAGGTGGTCGAACCCCCAGCGCGCGGCGCGTTTCAGGGTGTGGTTCGGATACGCGCGGCGCACGACGTCGCCGGGGTGCGGGGCGCCAGCGTCGGAGCCGCCCGCCATCGAGGTGATCCGCGATCGCGTCGGCGGCGAGCTTGCCGAACCGGTAGGCCTGGTGAATGCCGCCGGCGGTGAGCGGCGACACCATGCCGGCCGCGTCTCCGACGAGCAGAACCCGGTCCGCATGGAAGTTCCGCAGGCGGCCGCCGATCGGGATCACGCCGCCGCGCTTCTCCAGCACCCGTCTCCCGGACAGCCCGAACAGGCCGTCGATCTTCTCGCTGAACCGGCGCAGGTCGGCCCGGTGGTCCCGGTGGAGCGCGAGCCCCACCTGCGTGGCCCCGACGCCGGGCACGACCCACCCGATGTAGCCCGGCGCGCACTCGGGATCGATGAAGCAGTGCAGGCAGTCGCCGTCGCCGCTCGCGGGGCTCGTACTCCCACTCCACGCCCTTGAGGAGCCGGCGGTTGCGATCCAGTCCGAAGCTCTCCGCCACCCGGGAGCGCGCCCCATCGGCCCCGACGAGGAACCGGCAGGTCACGCCGGAAGCCGCGCCGGAGCCCGCGAGCGTCAGCGGGACCGAGCCTGCCGTCGACGCCACGCCCTCGAAGGGAGCGCCGAACCGGACTTCGGCCCCCGAGCGGCGGGTCTCATCGACGATGTGGCGGAGAAGCCCCGCCGTATCCGTCGCCATGAAGAAGTAGGAGTCGCGCTCCAGTTCGACGAAGCGGTGCCGCGGATCGTAGACCCGGACGCGCCGGATCCGGCGGACGAGCGACGCCGGAGCGGCCCACTCCTCCCACGCTTCCTTGACGAGGATCCCGGTGGTGTGGATGCGCTCCCCCGGCTCCGACTGCCGCTCCAGGACGAGCACGGAGAGCCCGCGCTCCGCCGCCCGCCGCGCGCAGGCAAGCCCCGCGAACCCGGCCCCCACCACGACGAGATCGTAGTCCGCCGACTCACGCGACGCCCCGACGACCGTCAACGCCCCGCCCGTCCGCTCAGCAGACGTTCCCGCGGGAACGCGGCAGTGGCTAGCTGTCGGCCGGTTGCCAATCGGGCATCGCGCGCCGCATGTACTGATCGAACATGGGGACCGTAAAGGCCGTGACTCCGTGCGAAGGGCTCCAGATCATTCCCTTGGTGATCAGGTCGTGGCGTCGGGGCCCTGCGTGAGTAACCGCCATGCCCAACGCCGCGGCCACCTCCCCGGAACGGTGCGGGCCCGGGCCCAATTCCGCCATCGCCCGCAGGTATTCCTGTTCCTTGGGCGTCAAGCGATCGAAGCGCACGCGGAAGAAACTCTCGTCCAAAGTTGTCACGGCCTTGGCCCCGGCAGAGACAACATCTTCCTGCGTGATGGGTGACGCGGGCGCGGCATTCCAGGAGTGTGCTCCCCACTCCTGGAGAAAATACGCATAGCCTTCGGTGCGCTCACCGATCTCCAACAGGGCGTCATCGCTGATCCGGACTCCCGCCTTCTCGATCGGAACTCGAATGGCCGCCTCCACCGCATTCTCATCGAGCGGTCCGACGTTGGAGAAATCGAAGAGACGCTCCGCATAGCTCTTGGCCTCTCCCGACAAGGCCGCGAGTTGCGGGAGGCCCGCTCCGAAGGTGATGAGGGGCAGAGCCTTCTGGCTGATTCTGTGGAGCGCCACGATAAGGGCACTGAAGTCTTCCGGGTTCAGATACTGGACCTCGTCGATGAGGATGGCGGTGGGCCGGTCGGCAGCAGCAGCAGCCTCACCGACCATCACGAGAACGTCCGTCAGATCGGTCTCCAGGTTTCCCGATGCGGCGACACTCGGTTCCGGGTTCACGCCGACTTCCACGCCTGCATATGAGACCTTGAAGGCACTGGCGAAATTGCGAAGGGCGCCGAGGGCTCGGTTGGAGAGAACCCGAGCTTTCTCGACGCCGCTGAGTCGGTACAGCAGATGACTGAGCTTCGGGACCAGAAGTTCGGCGAGGCGCCGCCCCTCGGGAGCTTCGATCAATGCCGTCGCGTAGCCTGCGTCTTCCGCGAGTTCCTCAATCCGGACCAGGAGAACCGTTTTCCCCACGCCTCGAAGGCCGAGGAGCATCATGCTCCGGGCTTGGTGGCCGATTTGAATTCGCCGCAGAGCGATGTCCGCCGCTTGGAGCAACTCATCTCGACCGGCGAGGGCGGGGGGCCTCGATCCCGCGCCGGGCGCGAAGGGGTTGGTAACAGGATCCATGCGATTCTGCAAGAAAGTTATGGGAAATTATGCATATCTAAGGCGACATTATCCAAAACCACCCACAACTCTGTCAAGAACGCGCCCGAGATGGGCTCAGCAGCCGCAGACGATCTCGGTCCCGACTCGCGCCTCCTCGCCCTCGGTCGCGTACCCGTCACGCTTCCACCAGTCGAGGCCGCCCATGAGTTCGCGCACCTCGAACCCCAGGCCCAGGAGCTTGAGCGCGGTCTTGGTGGAGGCGTTGCAGCCGATCCCGTCGCAGTAGCAGACGTAGAGCCTGGACCGGTCGAGCGACGCCGTCGTCTCGGCGCTGATCTCCCGGTGCGGGAGATTCACGGCGCCGGGGATGCGCTCGCGGGCGTAGGCTTCGGCGGACCGTCCGTCGATTACGGTCACCGCCCGGTCGCCGCTCAGCATTTCGAACAGGTCCCAGGAATCCGTCTCGAAAGCGAGCTTCTGCTGGTAGTGCTGCATTTGCGCTGCGTTCATGTATCGCTCCGGGTTGCTCCTTCAGGTTGGTCGGGCCCGCGCGCACGGGGGAGCGCCAGCCGGCGGCCGTTTGATAGCCAGTTAATCGCAGTCCGCATCGTGAAGCAAGCGGCGGGATGATCTCTTCCCACGCGTTGTCATTTCTTGCCATCTCCGCTAACCTTCAGCGATGCAGACCATGAACATTTCCCTTCCAGCCCCGCTCAAGTCGTTCGTTGACGAGCAGGTCGCGGATCGCGGGTTCGGAACCTGCAGCGCCTACATCCGCGAGCTGATTCGGAACGACCGGGATCGGCAGCACCTGAGAAGCCTCCTCCTTGAGGGCGGGGAGTCCGTTCCGGCGGTCGAGGCCGACGCGAGCTATTTCGAAGCCCTGCGCGCCGGAGTTCGCGGAGACCCGACGGCGTGACGAGGGGCCGGACGCCGATGTCCGTGATCCTGCGGGCGTCGGCCCGGCGGGACGTCGACCGGGCGGTCGTGCGCTATCTGGAAGAAGGCGGACCGGATGTGGCCCTCGGCTTCATCGATGCGCTCGAGACCGCTCTTGGCCACGTCGCCCGCAACCCGGGCTCCGGATCCCCGCGCCATGGACAGGAGTTGAACCTGGCGGGCCTGCGCTCGTGGCCGCTTGCAACGTATCCTTACCTCATCTTCTACATGGAAGGTGAGGGTGTGGTCGACGTCTGGCGGATTCTGCACGGTCGGCGTGACATTCCCGAGTCTCTGCAAGAAGGTGATCGGCCCGCCCCGTCGACGAAGCCCTGAACGCCCAGTGTGAGGAAGCTCTCGTGAACGTTTACATCAATCTCCCGGTGGAGGATCTGGCTCGCTCGCGGGCCTTCTTCGCCGCCCTCGGTTTCGCCTTCGACGACGATTTCAGCGACGAAGCGACCCTGGGGATGGAAATCACCGGGAACTGCTACTGCATGCTCGTGACGCACAAGAGGTTCGCGACGTTCACGCCGCGGCCCCTCGCGGACGCGGGCGAGGCGACGGAGGTCCTGGTCTCGCTCCAGCTGGAGAGTCGGGAGGAAGTGGACGGATTCATGGAGACGGCGCTCGCCCACGGAGCGGACGAGCCGCGGGAACCGATGGACTACGGCTTCATGTACGCGCGCGCCTTCGCGGACCCCGACGGGCACATCTGGGAGCCGTTCTGGCTCGATCTCGAGGCGGCCCTCGCAGCCGGCCCGCCCGATGTCGACGACGACGGCGCCACATGACGCGGCCACGGCTGTTGTCGACGCTCCTGGCCCTTCCGGCCCTTCCCGTGCTGGCCTCGGTTGCCGCCGCGCCGGTCCAGACGGCGTGCGAGGGCTGGTTGACGGGACCGTTCTGGGAGGGGGCGGATCCGGCAGCGGCAACAGCCTGCCTTTCCGCCGGGTACAGCGTCGACGATCGGTCCGCCCCCAACGAGGCCACGCCCCTGCACTGGGCGGCGCGGTTCAGCGACGATCCCGACGTGATCGCGGTGCTGGTCGAGGCGGGGGCCCGCCTGGAGGCTTCGACCCGCGCGCGTCGGACGCCCCTGCACTGGGCGGCCCGGCACAACCGGAACCCGGCGGTGGTGGGGGCTCTGCTGGAGTACGGGGCGGACGCATATGCCGAGACGCAACACGGCCGTACACCCCTTCACCTCGCCGCCCTGATCAACGAGAACCCCGCCGTCGTGGATGCGCTCGCCAGCGTGACCGACGTCAACGTCCGGAAGCACGACGGAGGGACGCCGCTGCACGACGCGGCCAGAAGGATTTGGGACGGCCCCATGGGGAACCCCAATCCCGCCATCGTGGACGTGCTGATCAAGCGCGGCGCCGACCTTTCGGTGGAGACGGAGGGCGGGCTTACCCCCGCGGGGCGGGCCAGGGACGAGCGCCTGGCCGGGATGCTGCGGGAGGAGGAAGCGCGACGGGAGGCGATCCGGGCGCAGTTCCTTCAGTCCGTGGCGATAAGATGCGCCATGGGGGCCATGATCCTCGGCCTGCTGGGCTACCTCGTCGCGCGAGTCCGCAGAGTGCGCCGCGGTGTCTCCGGCGCCTGAACGCCGGTTGCCACGCTTCGCCGTGCATGATATGTAGATACTCAAGCTACATCGTACTTCTACATATCGAGAAAACGGATGAAGAAGTCGATCCAAAAGGAGCTGGTGGCGGCTTCCTCGCGCCCCCTCGTGCTCTCGATCCTCGCCGGCGGCGACACGTACGGCTACGAGATCATCAAGCAGGTGAAGCGGCTCTCCGGCGGCGACCTGGAGTGGTCGGGCGGAATGCTCTACCCGCTCCTGCACCGGCTGGAGAAGGACGGCCTCATTGAAGGCTACTGGGAACCCACCGACGAAGGGCGACCGCGCAAGTACTACAGCCTGACGACCCTGGGGCGGCGGCAGCTGGCCACCGACCGGAAGAGTTGGCGGGCCATGTACGGAGTGCTGGAGCTATCCTGGCGAGGCGGCGATGTCCCGGCTGGATGACGAGATCCGGACGTGGCGCCGGGGTCTGGAGGCCGGGGGGCGGTTCTCACGACGCGAACTGGCTGAACTCGAGGACCACCTGCGGGCCCACGCGGCCGACGAACGGGCGCGGGACGCCACCCCGGCCTCCGCCGGCGCGCTCAAGACCGCCGCCCGGGAGGAATTCGGCGACCCGACCGTACTCTCCCGCGAGTTCGCGAAGCAGGACGCCCCGGCGTGGCGGAGTCTCCTCCTGGCGGGGTGGGGATTGTACGCGCTGTCGCTGATTCTCTCGGATTTCGGCACCGTGGCGTTTGAGCCGTTGAACCCGGACTTCAGGATGTCGGTCTCGTGGCAGGAACTCCTCACGCCCGCGCCGGTCTCCGTCTGGGTCCTCGCGGCGTTCTCGGCCCTCGTGATGATGTCCACGTCCCTGACCTTCGGACGGGCCCGACGCCCGGTCGACGCGTGGGTGGGATACGTCGTTGGGGTCGTAGGCATTACGGCCATTGGAGTGGGAGCGTTCAACCTCCTCCGCCCCATCCCGATCCCGGTCGAGGCCGAACTTGTCGCGTACGGCCATCTGGGTCTCTCCTATTGGGTGTGGTCCGCCTCCTTCACGCTGGCGGCCATCGCCCTGTGGCTGCGCGCCCGCGAGTGGGTCTCCCCTCCGCCGAAGGGATCGCCGAGGAACCCGAAGCAATCGTTGGCGTAGCCGGGCGTCGAAGAATGATCGGCATCCTCGCGGACACCCCTCGCGATGCGGAACTCATGAGACGGGCCGTCGTCGGCGGTGTTCGCGTGATCCACGAGGCGAACGACCTCGCGGCCACCGACCTCGACATCGAATGCCTGGTGTTCGGCAGCCGCAGCGGACTCCTCGCGGAACGGATCTCGCTCCTGCGCGAGGTCGAGCGGAAACTCCCGTGGGTTCCGGTGATCCTCGTGACGGACCGGAAAATCGCCATCGCGCGCCTCCTGAGCAGGGTGCAGGTGGCGGATCTCGTCTGGTTCGAGGAGGTCGAGCGTCAGCTCGCCGCGCGCATCGAGTCCGCGCGCGGCGGGTCCGCCCTCCTGCAGATGGCGGACAAGATCCGGCGGTCGACGGCGCCGCCGGCCCTCCGCTCCGCCGCGGCGCACGCCCTCCGGGAGGCGCGCCGCACGCCCGTCCGCAACGTGCAGGAACTGGCGGCGGCGGTGGACTGCTCTCCCGTGACGCTGTTTCAGCAGTTTCAGGCCCGCGCCCGCGGCCGGACGACGTTCAACCGGTTCCTCGGCGCGCTCGCCATCCTCCGGGCGCAACAGCTTCGAGCCACCGGCGCGAAGTGGAAGCAGGTGAGCGCGCAGCTCGGACTCCCGCGGGAAACCCTCCGCCGGAAGGCGAAGCGGTGGCTCGGCTGCAATCTCGTCGAGCTGGAACGCATCCCCCCACACCAGCTCCTCGCCGCCTTCGCCCTGGAGCATTTCGCCCCCCTCCTCGACCCGCCGCCCGACGCCGGGCACTAACGCGCGTCTCGGGCCGGGAGTCTACGACGTGGCACTCCAACCGCAGAACTGGCTCGCCGAAGGGAATCTGTATTGGATCCTGGGCATCGCACTGCCCGTGCTGATGGTCGGCATGGCGGCCGGCACGGTCTTCGTCAACTCCGCCGCGCACCTGTCCAATGTTCGGCGGACGAGCCGCAGACTCGAGGCATGGCTGAGGCTCAGCGACCGGGCCACGGAGGAACGCGCGGCGGCGCGCGACGTCTCGGCACGCGGTGGCGGCGCTGTACTCAACCGCACTTACGCACGCCTGTGGCTGCTCCTTCGGGTGCAACTCCCTCGACGCAGGTATCTGGACGACGTCGAAACGATTCGGAGACGCAATCGCAAAGCGTTCATCGACGCGCGGCTCCCTGCGCTTGAGAGCCGGGCAACGGGCGAACGCAGGGACGTCGGATCTCTGGTCTCCGGCCTGCGGGACCGAATCAAGGTCATCCGTAACAGGGTCATCCGTAACAAGGGCGTCCGTCAGGCTCTCGCCGTCGGTGTCGCGACATCGGTCCTGGCATTCGCCATCGCGATGACGCAGGCCCCATCAGTCGCAGCCGGACTCGCGGAGTACGGTCCTGCAGCGGCGGCGCTGGCGATGCTTCTCCCGGTCGCCATCGTGTACGTCCTGGGCGGGATTCTGCTGCGGTGGTGTCGAGCCGACCGGCGCACCGCGCTGGGCGCGTTCGCCTGGGGAAGCTCCATTCCCCTTTACCTCGGCCTGAACGCCCTCGGTTTGAGCGCCTTCGGGGTACCCGGCAACGACAGGCTCTACCATCCGCTGACCATCGGCCTGGCGGTGGTCTGCATGGTGATGATGCTCGCGGTCCGGGAAGTCCTGTACCATCGATACCGCGCCATCGCGACGACCGCGGATGAGGATCGCGCGAAGGAGCACCGAATCGTCGGCGAAACCCTGTGGTTCGCCTCGGATGGCGGGCGCCTCGAAGCGTGGCTACGCATACGGATCGCTGTTTGCTACGTGTTCGTCGTCATTCACCTCCTCGTGCCCCCGATCCGCGGACTGGCCCTCTGCGGCACGATGTGCGGAGACCTCGTCGCCGTCACCGCGGTCGCCGCGGCAACCCTCATCGTTCCCCTCGCGGCGATGTTCATGGACGGAAGAACGCAGATCCCCGGCACAATACAACGGCCCCGCTGAACAACGGCCCCGCTGACGTGTGACTGCGCGTCCCCCCGGTCCTACTGTATGGGCTCCTGCTGCAGCCGGCGTGGTCTGGCGGCTGCGGCGGAGGGCGAACGCGCGGTGCGACGGAGGAGCCTGTGATCCGGGGGACAGAGACGATGGAGATCGGGAACCCGCGTAGCATGGGGCGGCGGGCCTTTCTTGGCGCCGCCGGACTCGCGCTCGCCGCCACCGGCGTCGCGGCCACAGGTGCGGCGGGCCGGGGTCGGATCGGTGGGCTGGGACGAGGCCAGTCCGATCCGTTCGTCATCAACATGCTGGGCGGGATCCGGAACCCTAACCGCCGGGGCTCTCGGGGGCCGTTCGGCGGCGACCCCGTGGACGGGCCGCTCACGCTGGACGAGCGGGCGCTCTCCGACGCCCTCGCCTCGGGCACCGCCGCCGTCAACACGACGATCGGCTACGTGGCGGGCCTGCAGGAGCCGTTCGAGTACTCCGTCGGCGAGGTCGCGCGCTGGAACCGGATCATCCGGAACCATCCGGAGGCGCTCCTCAAGGTCCGGTCGGCGGGCGACATCGAGCGTGCCGCCAGCGAAGGCCGGGTCGGCATCATCCAGGGCTTCCAGAACGGGGCCATGATGGGGGACGACGCGGGGCGGGTCGGCGTCTTCGCGGGCCTCGGCGTCAGGATCATCCAGCTCACGTACAACGGCCCCAACCAGCTCGGGCACGGGTCGATGGTGCCGGAGAACGGCGGGCTCACGGACTTCGGGCGCGACGTGGTCGCGGAACTCAACGCCACCCGGACGCTGGTGGATCTCAGCCACAGCGGCGAGCGGACCTGCCTGGACGGGATCGACGCTTCGGTCGCGCCGGTCGCGATCACGCACACCGGCTGCCGGGCGGTGACGGACCTTCCGCGCAACAAGACGGACCGGGAACTGCGGCTCGTCGCCGAGGGCGGCGGCATCGTCGGCATCTACTTCATGCCCTTCCTCGCGGCCGACGGCATGGCCGTGGCGGAGGACGTGGTGCGGCACATCGAACACGCGGTGCAGGTGTGCGGCGAGGAACACGTCGGGATCGGCACCGACGGGGGGACGACGGCCGTGGACGATCTCGACGCGGCGTACGAGGCGGCGCGCCGGGAGGTCGAAGCGCGGCGCAGGGCGGGGATCAGCGCGGCGGGCGAGCGCCCCGGCGTCGTCCCCTTCATCCCGGATCTTCAGGGCCCGGACCAGTTCCGGAAGCTGGCCGGCATGCTCGGGGCGCGCGGACACTCGTCGGAGCGCATCGAGCGGATCCTGGGACTGAATGCGCTGCGCGTCCTGCGCGACGTGTGGGGAGAATGATCGACATGTCGACCCGGGGAGGCCGCGGGCAGCAGGGGACCAGAGCGGCGGCCCTGGCCGGGACGGCGCTGCTGGCGGCGCTTTCCGCGCCGGCCGCGCCCCTCGCGGGCCAGTCGCGGAGCGGGGAACCGCCGCGGAATCCGACCGCGGAGTCCGAAACGACGGTCTACGAGGGCGTGGCCATCCTCGACGGCACCGGCGCGCCGCTCATGCCGGACATGTCGATCGTCGTCCGGGACGGACGGATCGCGGCGCTCGCCCGGACGGACGAACTGTCCCTCGACGCCTGGCCCGAGGCGGAAGTCGAGGATGCGCGGGGGCTGTACGTCATCCCGGGACTCATCGAGAGCCACACGCATCTCGCCACGCGCGCGGACCGGGCGGCGGCCGAGTTCGAACTCAACCGCTTCATCTACGGGGGCGTGACGACGGTCCGGGACATGGCGGGCGACGTGCGCGCGCTCGCGGAACTGCAGCGGGCGGCGCTCGTGGGCGAGATCCCGGCGCCGGACATCCACTACGCGGCCCTCGTCGCGGGCGAGTCCTTCTTCGTCGATCCGCGCACGCGGTCCTCGTCGATGGGCGAGGTGCCCGGGCGCGTGCCCTGGCTGCAGATCGTCGACGACGAGACGGATCTGGCCGAGACGATCGCGCTGGCCCGCGGCACCTGGGCGACGGGGCTCAAGACCTACGCCTCGATCGAGGGTCCCCTCCTGGCGCGGATCGCGGCGGAGGCGCGGCGCCAGGGGATTCCGGTCTGGTCGCACACGCACGTCGGCCCGGCCCTTCCGATGGACGTCGCGCGGGCGGGCGTCACCTCGATGTCCCACGTGTGCAGCCTGGCGAGCGCCGCGATCCCGGACGAGGTGATCGAGGAAGCGCGGGCCGGGCGCCGCTCCGGCAGGGTCGAGGTGGATCTGACGGACCCCCGCATCGATGCGGTCCTCGAGGAGATGAAGCGCCAGGGCACGGTGCTGGACGCGACGCTCAAGGTCGGCTTCTTCCGCGAGCAGATGACGATGGTCCGGGACAGCGCCGCCGCGCCTCCCGCGCCCCCGGCGCCCCCCGCGCCGAGGCCGGACGCCACGAGGGAGGGGCCGGACGCGCCGCCTCCGGATCCGCGCCGGCGAGGCGTTCGGGCCGCGTGCAGCGCCGAGGAGAGCATCGGCCTCACCCGTCGCGCCCACGAGGCCGGCGTCCCGATCGCGGCGGGCACCGACGCGCCGCCGGCCCCGGGCGCCGAATGGCCGGCCCTCTACGATGAGTTGGCCTACCTCCACGAGCGCGTCGGCATGTCCATGACGGACGTCCTCCAGGCCGCCACGCGCAACGGCGCGCTCGCGCTCGGTCTCGCGGAGGAGATCGGGACGGTCGAGGAAGGGAAGTACGCCAACCTCGTCTTCCTGGAGGCCGATCCCACGGCGGCCGTCGAAAACCTCACGTCCATCCGCTTCACCCTCAAGCGCGGCGCCCGCTTCGACCGGGACGAATTCGAACTCGGAACCCCGCCCCGCCGATGAAGGTGGGGCCGGGCGGGCGGATCCTCGTTGGGATGCTCGCCGGCGTCGGCCTGGGTGCCGTCCTCGGCGAGCGCGTCGCCGCGGTCCAGCCGCTCGGCGACCTCTTCATCACCCTCCTGATTCTGGCCGCCGCCCCCCTCGTCTTCTTCAATCTCCTCGCGGGTCTGACCTCGCTGACGGACCTGCGGACGCTGGGGCGGCTCGCGGGCAAGACCGTCGGGTTCTTCCTCACGACGGAAATCGTCGCGCTCTCGCTGGGGCTTGGCGCCATGGCGCTCCTCCGCCCCGGGGTCGGCCTGAGGCTCACGGAGACGGTCACGGAGACGGAGACGGTCTCGGGGGCGGTGGGCGAGGCCCCGTCCGTGGGCGCCGTCCTCCTCGACATGATCCCGACGAACGTCGTCCGCGCCTTCGCCGACGGGAACGTGGTGCAGATCGTCATCCTCGCGCTGATGCTGGGGATCGCGACCATGGCCCTCGGGGACGGCCCGCGCGCTCGCCTCGCCACCCTCTTCGAGGATCTGGCGGGGCTCTTCCGGCGGCTCGTCCACATGGTCCTGTGGGTCGCCCCGGTCGGGATCGGCGCCCTCGTCGCGGTCACGGTGGGCCGCTACGGGGCCGACCTGATCGGCCCGACGGCGCGCTTCCTCGCGGGCGTGTGGGGAGCGCAGATCGTCATCGTGACCGGGTACATGCTCCTGCTCAGGTTCTTCAGCGACTATCGGCCGGCCCGATTCCTGCGGGCCACGGGTTCGCTGTGGGCCACGACCGCCGCCACGACCTCCAGCCTCGCCTCGCTCTCGGTCGGGCTGGAAACGGCCGGGCGCCTCGACCTCCCGCGCCGCGTCTACTCCTTCGTCCTCCCCCTCGGGGCGCAGTTGAACAAGGACGGGACCTCGGTCATGCTCGCGGCCGTCCTCCTCTTCACGGCGCAGGCGGCCGGCGTCACCTTCGCGCCGGCGGACTTCGTCACGATCCTGCTCCTGGGCATGCTGCTCTCGCACGGGACGGGCGGGGTTCCGGGCGGCGGGTTCGTGGTCGCGCTCATCTACGTGCAGGCGCTGAACCTGCCCATCGAGGTCGCGGCGATCGTCGGTGGCATCTACCGTCTGGTGGACATGAGCAACACAACGGTGAACATCATGGGCGACATGGTCGGCGCGGCGCTCGTCGCCCGCTCCGAAGCGGGGCGAGCGTGAACCCGGAGGCGGCATGAACCCGGACGTGAGGGCGCTCTTTCCCGGCGCGAGCGAGCAGCCCTACTTCGACATCTCCGCGAACTCGCTGATGGCCGAGCCGGTGCGGGCGGCGATCGAACGTCACCTCGGGGCGAGAACTTCCGGGCGGGGCGACAAGACGGAGATGGTGGCCACGGTCGATCGCGCGCGGGCCTCCTTCGCGTCCCTCATCGGCGCGGCCGCGGACGAGGTCGCGATCACGAAGAACGTCTCCGACGGCCTCAACCTGTTCGGCGCCAGCCTCCCGTGGCGGGCGGGCGACAACGTGGTGCTGTGTCCCGCGCTCGAGCACCCGAACAACATCTACCTCTGGTACAGCCTCGTCCGCACGCACGGGATCGAGGTGCGGCCGGTCGCGCCGGAGGACGGGCACGTTCCGGTCGAGGCGATGGCCGCGGCGATGGACGACCGCACGCGGCTCGTGACGATCCCGAGCATCACGTTCGCCCCGGGGTTCGTGACGGACATGAAGGCGATCGCGGCGGCGGCCCGCGAGCGTCGGAGCGCTGACGCTGGTGGACGCGGCGCAGTCGGTCGGCGCCCACCGCACGGACGTGGACGATCTCGGCGTGGACGCGCTGGCCGTCGCGGCGCAGAAGGCCCTCCTCTCGGTGTACGGGTTCGGCTTCCTGTATGTGCGGCGCGAGGTGGCCGAGACGCTGACGCCGGTACACGTGGCTCGCTTCGGGATCGAACTGGACGCGCACGAGACGGCGTACTCGGACGAGGAACTCCGCTTCCGCCCGGGCGCGCTCCGCTTCGACGTGGGCAACTACAACTATCTCGGGGCGGCGGCGACGGACGCGGCGCTGGACCTGCTGGGCGGCTGGGGCGTGGCGCGCATCGAGGCGCATGTGCGCGGGCTGGCGGCCGACCTGGTCGAACGGACTCCTGGACCTCGGCCTGCCGGTCGTCGGCGGGAGGCCCGGACCCCACCTGGCGCACATCGTCTCGGTCGGCGAGAGCGGCGGCGGACGCCACTACACGGCCGACGACCCCGCCATGAACTCCCTCTACGACCACCTCACCGCCGCCGGCATCCGCCTCGCGATCCGCACCGGCATGCTCCGCTTCTCCCTCGGCGTCTACAACGACGACTCCGACATCGACCGCGTCGTGGAGGCCGCCCAGGCGTGGTGCGCTCGGACACGGTATGGTCAGATGGACAGGGAGGACGACAATGGCTACTGAATCGGGCCGTCCCGCGCTCGACCGGCGGGCGTTCATGGCGTCGCTGTCGGCGCTCGGGTTGGGCGGGACGGCGCTCCCGGCCGCGCTGTGGGCGCGCACCCACCAGGGGCAGGAGGCCGTTACCCGGGCCGACGTCAGCGCTGCCGTGCGCGTCGCCGGACTCGACTTCAGCGAGGACGAAGTCGAGCTCATGGTGGAGGAAGTGAACGCGATGCGGGAGCGGTACGCGCAACTCCGCACGATGGGGATGCCGAACTCCGTCGTCCCCGCCCTTCACTTCGATCCCGTGCTTCCGGGGACCTCCTATCCGGCCCCATCCGCGTCGACCGTCTTCCATTACACGCGCCCGCGGGGCCTCGAGCGGCCCGCGAACCTCGAGGAACTCGCGTTCCGGCCGGTGACCGACCTGGCCGAACTGGTCCGCTCCCGGCAGGTGACGTCGACCGAACTCACGGAGATGTACCTGGGCAGGCTGCGCGCCCACGGCGACACGCTGCTGGCCGTGATCGCGCTCACCGAGGACCTCGCCATGCGACAGGCGGCGCGCGCCGACGCCGAGATCGCGCGGGGGTACTACCGGGGGCCGCTGCACGGGATCCCCTGGGGGGCGAAGGACCTTCTCTCCGAGGACGAGACCCTCACGACGTGGGGCGCCAAGCCGTACGAAGACCAGTACATCCCGGAAGACTCCACCGCGGGGCGGAAGCTCGAGGAGGCCGGCGCGGTGCTCGTCGCGAAGCTCACGCTGGGGGCGCTGGCGCGCGGGGATGTGTGGTACGGGGGGCTGACGCGGAACCCGTGGAACCTCGAGCAGGGGTCGAGCGGGTCCTCCGCCGGGTCCACGGCGGCCGTCGTGGCGGGGCTCGTCGGATTCGCGATCGGGAGCGAGACGCTGGGCTCGATCGTCTCTCCCTCCACGCGCTGCGGCGCCTCGGGGCTCCGCCCCACCTTCGGGCGCGTGAGCCGGGCGGGGGCGATGGCCCTCTCGTGGTCGATGGACAAGCTGGGGCCGATCTGCCGCAGCGTGGAGGACTGCGCGATCGTGCTCGACGCGATCCAGGGATCGGACGGCCAGGACCCGACGGCGCGCGACGTGGCCTTCGACTGGGACCCGGAGCGGCCGCTCTCGGACCTGCGCGTCGCGTACGTGCCCTCGGCCTTCGAGGCGGAGCGGGAGGACGAGGAGTGGAAGGCGTTCGACGAGGCGTCGCTGGAGGTCGTGCGCGGGCTCGGGATCGATCCGGTGCCCGTCGAACTCCCGGAAGACCTCCCCTACGACGCGATGCGGATCATCCTCAGCGCGGAGCAGGGGGCGGCGTTCGACGACCTGATCCTGAGCGGGCGGGAGGATGAACTCGTGCTGCAGGGGGAGAACGCGCGCCCCAACATCATGCGCACCGGCCGCATGATCCCCGCGTCCGAGTACATCCAGGCGAACCGGGCGCGCACGATCGCCATGCACCGCTTCGCGCGGACGATGGAGGGGATCGACGTCGTCGTCACGCCGAGCTTCGGGGGATCGATGCTCCTGCTCACGAACCTCACGGGGCACCCGCAGGTCGTGATCCCGAACGGGTATCGCTCGGAGGACGGGACGCCGACGAGCATTTCGTTCGTCGGCAAGCTGTTCGGCGACGCGGAGGCGCTGCGGCTCGCCAAGGCGGTGCAGGACGCGACGGAGCACCACCTGCGGCGTCCGCCGCAGTTCGCCTCGTGACGATCGACCTCCGCAGCGACACGGTGACGCGCCCCACGGAGGCGATGCGGGCGGCGATGGCGGCGGCGCCCGTGGGCGACGACTGCTACGGCGACGACCCGACGGTGCTCGAACTGGAGCGGCGGACGGCGGAGATCCTCGGCAAGGAAGCCGCCATGTACGTGCCGACGGGGACGATGAGCAACCAGCTCGCCCTGCGCGCGCACACCGAGCCGGGCGACGCGGTCCTCATCGGCGCGGGCGCCCACATCTGGTTCGGCGAGGGGGGCGCGCCGTCGCCGATCTCCGGGGTCGTCATCCGGCCGCTCGAGGGCGAACGCGGCATGTTCGGCGCGGCGACGCTGCGCGCGGCGCTCAACCTCGACATGGGGACCGTGCGGGCGCGCATGCAGTCGCCCGTGCGGCTCGTCTGCGCCGAGAACACCCACAACGGAGCGGGCGGCGCCGTGTGGCCGCCGGACCTCCTGCGCGAGATGCTCGCCGCCGCGCGCGAGGCCGGCCTCGCGACCCACCTCGACGGCGCACGGCTGTGGAACGCGACGGCGGCCACCGGCGTCCCCGAGGCCGAGTTCGCGGAGGGCTTCGACACGGTGAACGTCTGCTTCTCCAAGGCGCTCGGCGCCCCGCTGGGGTCCGCCCTCGCCGGCCCGGTCGAACTCCTCGAGCGCGCCCGCCGCTTCAAGCAGCTCTACGGCGGAGGCTTCCGGCAGGCGGGGATCGTCGCCGCCGGCGCCCTGTACGCGCTCGAACACCACCGCGGGCGGCTCGCGGAGGATCACGCCCGGGCGAGGACGCTGGCCCGCGGCCTCGCCGCGATCCCCGGCCTGGAGGTCGACGTCGAAGGCGTGGAGACGAACATCGTCCGCTTCCGGACCACCGCGGTCGATGCGCCGAAGTTCGCGGCCCGCTGCCGCGAGAACGGGGTCCTGCTGAACGCCTACAACCGGCGGGACCTGCGGGTCATCCCCCACCTCCACACGACGGACGACGACGTGGCGGGGGCGCTCGACGTGTTCCGGGCGGCCGCGGCGGCCTAGCGTCGCGGCCTAGCCTTCTTGCCCGAGCGCGACGGCGACTTCGGCGTCGATCGCGGCGGTGATCTCGTCCGAGCGCTCCGAGCCGAGCAGGACCGCGATCCAGCGCGTGGACTCGTTCGTCCCCAGCACGATGCGGAACATCACCGTGAGCGGCACCGACAGCAGCATCCCCACGGGCCCCAGGACCCAGCCCCAGAAGACGAGCGAAGCGAAGACGACGAGCGTCGACAGGCCCACGCTGTACCCCATGACCTTGGGCTCGAGGAGGTTGCCCCAGAGGACGTTGACGACGAGGAACCCGGCCGCGGCCGCGACCGCCGTCCCGACCCCCATCGTGAGCCACGCGACCAGCACCGCCGGCACGGCGGCGATGAAGGACCCGATGTTGGGCACGTAGTTCAGCAGGAACGCGACCATGCCCCACAGAATCGGGTAGTTGACGCCCAGCAGCGCCATGAGCCCCGCGACGCAGAGGCCCGTGCCGAGGCTGACGACCGTCTTGAGCACCACGTAGCGCCGGACCGCGCTCCCGACCTTCTCCCAGTTCTCCCGCGCCTCCGTCGCATCCGCCTCGCCGAGGGCGACCCGCACCTTGGTGGGGAAGCTCGAGACCTCGAGCAGCATGAACACCATCGTGAGGATAATCAGGAACCCGTTGGCGAGGAGAAATCCGACGTTTTCGACGAGCTCCCGCATCAGGCCGAGCATCCAGCTCGGCGAGATCGTGATGAGTTCGTCGGTGTCGAGCAGGGGCGACTGCAGCCCGAAGCGCACCATGTAGTCGCTCAGCGTGGCCTCCACCGTCTCGATCTGCTCCGCGAAGAGCCGGTCGAGTTGCGCTTCCGAGCGTCCGAGTTCGACGACGGGGGTCGCGAGCATGCCCCCCGCCACCGTCCCGAGGGCGAGGATGACGAGCACGAGGGCGAGGACCGCGACGGACTTGGGAATCCGGTGGTCCGTCATCCAGCGGAGCGGCGTGGAGCACAGGATGGTGAGAAAGAGCGCGAGCACGAAGGAGACGACCAGCGCGGAGGCGGCCCGCATCCCGGCCACGATGATGACGAAGGCCGCCAGGTTCAGAAGGGTTCGGTGTACTCGTGTCGCGTCGTCGCGCATCACACGAGGGTGCGCGCCGGAGCGGGCCGGGGCAACCCCGCAGATGGGTAGGCGTCGGCACCGGATCGTCGTTGCAGTGCGCGCCTTTCGGCGGATAACTTCGACCGTTCCCTCGTGACCGAGAACTTCCGGGATGAACTCCCGAAACGAACTGCCGGGAAGAAGCGCTTGATCGAACCGAAGATCCGTGTGCTCGTGGCCAAGCCGGGGCTCGACGGCCACGACCGGGGTGCGAAGGTGATGGCGGCCGCCCTGCAGGACGCGGGGATGGAGGTCATCTACACCGGACTCCACCAGACGCCGGAGATGATCGCCGCCACCGCCCTCCAGGAGGACGTGGACGTCGTGGCGCTCTCGATCCTGTCGGGGGCGCACATGACGCTCTTCCCGCGCGTGAAGTCGCTTCTCGACGGCCAGGGGATGGACGGAGTGCTGCTCACCGGGGGAGGGATCATCCCCGCCGAGGACATGGAGGCGCTGAACGACCTCGGGGTCGGCCGCCTCTTCGGGCCGGGGACCTCCACCTCCGAAGCCGTCGACTACATCCGCGCCTGGTTCGAGGAGCACGGGCGCGAAGCCCCCGGGGCGAACGGCTAGCGGCGGCGGTGGGCAAAACCGACGACAGCCGGATGGGCGCGCTCGTCGCCGAACTGCGCGAGCTCGAAGCCCGGGTCCAGCGCGGCGGCGGGGAAGAGCGCGTGGCCCGCCAGCACGCCCAGGGCAAGCTCACGGCGCGCGAGCGGGTCGACCTCCTCATCGACGAAGGCGGCGGGTTCCTCGAGATCGGCCTCCTCATCGCGCACGACCGGTACGACGGCAAGGCGCCGGCCGCCGGCGTCGTCACCGGGGTGGGCGAGGTCTGCGGGCGCGAGGTCGTCATCGTCGCGAACGACCAGACGGTGAAGGCCGGGAGCTGGTGGCCCGAGACGATCACGAAGATCCTGCGGGCGCAGGAGATCGCGATGCGGTGCCGCGTGCCGATCGTCTATCTCGTGGACTCGGCCGGCGTGAACCTGCCGTATCAGGGCGGGGTCTTCCCGGGACAGTACGGCGCCAGCCGCATCTTCTACTACAACTCGATCATGCGACACTACCTCGAGGTGCCGCAGATCTCCGCCGTGATGGGCCAGTGCATCGCGGGGGGCGCCTACCTTCCCGCCCTTTCGGACGTGATCGTGATGGTCGAGGGGACGAGCTTCATGGGTCTCGGCGGGCCGAACCTGGTGAAGGGGGCGACGGGGCAGGAGGTCGAGGCCGAGGAACTCGGCGGGGCGCTCATGCACAACCGCGTGAGCGGCGTGGCGCACTACCGGGTGGAGGACGACCGCGCGTGCATCGAGAAGGTGCGCGCGCTCGTCGCCGGACTCCCCGCCGGCCTGCGCCCGGACCCCGCCATCGAAGCGCGGGACGCGGCGCGCGGCGCGGCGGAGGCCTACGCGCTCCTGCCCGGCGACCACCGCCAGCCCTTCGACATGGAGGCGGTCCTCGAGACGATCCTCGACGAGGGTCCGTTCGAGGAGTTCCAGGCCGACCGCGCGCCGGAGATGCTCACGGGAACGGGGCACATCGACGGTTTCCGGGTGGGCGTCATCGCGAACCGGCGGGGCATGTTCCGGGGCGAGGCCGGCGAACCGCCGAAGTTCGGCGGCATCGTGTACACGGAGAGCGCGGAGAAGGTGGCGTACTTCATGGACCTGTGCGACCGGCACGACACGCCGCTCCTCTTCGTGCAGGACGTGAGCGGGTTCATGGTCGGGCCGCAGGCGGAGCAGTCCGGGATCATCCGGGCGGGCGCGCGCATGGTCGAGTCGATGGCGACGGCCCGCGTGCCCAAGATCGTGCTCACGGTCAACCACGCGAGCGGGGCGGGGTACTACGCGATGGCGGCGCAGGGGTTCGATCCCGACTTCATCTTCACGTGGCCGACGGGGCGGATGGGGGTGATGGAAGGGGAGGCCGCCGTACAGGCCGCGTTCGGACGCAAGCTGGAAGAGGCGGCGGACGGAGAACTGGACGAGGAGACGGCCGCGGCGATCGAACGGACGCGGGAGAACTACGAGGAGCAGCTCGATGCGAAATACGCGGCGGCGCGCGGCTTCGTGGACGCGATCCTGACCCCGGAGGACACGCGGGCGGTGCTGTCGCTCGCGCTCCGCTGCTCCCTCGGCAACCCGGGGCCTCACCTCGGACCCTTCACCCTCCCGGACAGCCTGTGAACGCGCAGCCCGTGGCGCCGGAAGCCCTGCTCGAAGAGGCGTCCGCCGCGGTGGGACTCGAAGAACGGCCGCTCCCGGCCCGTACCCGGCGCGACGGCGGCCGCCGGGTGCGCGTCGCCTCCGGGCAGGGGTTCTGGGGGGACTGGCAGGAGGCGCCCAAGCTGCAGGTGCGGCGCGGATCGATCGACTACCTGATGCTCGACTACCTGGCCGAGATCACGATGTCGATCATGCAGAAGCAGCGGGACCGGAACCCGGACGCCGGCTACGCGCGCGACTTCGTGCCCCTGATGGACGACCTCATCCACGACCTGCTCGAGAAGGAGATCCGCGTGGTGTCGAACGCGGGCGGCGTGAACCCGGAGGGGTGCCGGGCCGAACTCGGGTTCGCGTTCGCGGACGAGTCGCTGCCGCGCCGGCCCCGGGTGGCGGTGATCACGGGCGACGACCTGATGGACTCCCTCGACGACCTCCTCGCGGCGGGACACGAACTCCGGCACATGGAGACGGGCGAGCCGCTCTCCACCGTACGCGACCGGGTGGCCGCGGCGAACGCGTACCTCGGCGCCGAACCGATCATCGAGGCGCTGCGGCAGGAGGCGGACATCGTCGTGGCCGGGCGCTCGACGGACACGGCGCTCACCTACGCGCCGCTCATGCACGAGTTCTCGTGGCCGGACGACGACTGGGACCGGCTCGCGCACGGCGTCGTCGCCGGACACATCAACGAATGCGGCTGCCAGGCCTCCGGCGGGAACTCGCTCGTCGACTGGCGGGAGATCGACCTCACGCTGCCGGGCTATCCCATCGTCGAAGCGGAAGAGAACGGGACCTTCGTGGTGACGAAGCACCCGGGGCTCGGCGGGCGGGTGACGTGGGAGACGGTCGCGGAACAGGTCCTGTACGAACTCGGCGACCCGACGGAATACATCACGCCGGACGTGGTCGCGGACTTCTCCACCATCCGCCTCCGCGATCTGGGCAGGGACCGGGTCCGGGTCGACGGCGTGGCCGGCCGCTCGCGCACGGACAAGCTCAAGGTCTCCATCGCGTACCACGACGGCTTCAAGGCGGTGGGCGCCCTGACGTACGCCTGGCCCGACGCGGTGGACAAGGCGCGGCGCGCGGACGAGATCCTCCGGGGCCGCCTGCGGCACCTGGGGCTCGAGTTCGACGAGATCCGAACGGAGATCGTCGGCGCGGGCGCGTGTCACGGGCCGCTGGCGGGCGCCCCCTCCGACGACCTGCCCGAGGTCACGCTGCGGGTCGGCGTCCGCAGTCCGGACCGCCACGCCGTGTCGCGCTTCAGCCGGGAGATCGCGCCCCTCATCCTCGCGGGCCCCCCCACCGTCACCGGCTTCGCGGGCGGCCGTCCCCGCGTGCAGGAGGTCGTCGCCTACTGGCCCGCCCTCATCGACCGCGGCGTCGTGGAGGCGAACGTGCAAGTGGAGACGATGGAGCTGTGAGAGTGCAGCTGAGGGAGATCGCGTTCGCCCGCTCGGGCGACAAGGGAGACACGGCGAACGTGGGTCTCATCGCTTTTCGACCGTCCATTTATCCGGTGTTGGTGAAGGAAGTTACATCAGAACGTGTGAAGTATCACTTCAAGGGAATCTGCGAAGGCGAGGTCGAGCGGTTCGAGCTTCCCAACCTGCGCGCGCTCAACTTCCTCCTCCACCGCTCGCTGGGAGGGGGCGGCACCGTATCGCTCATGCTCGATGCCCAGGGGAAGACGTTCGCCACCGCCCTGCTGAGGATGGAGATCGACGTGCCGGACCACCTTCTGAACCGGGCCGACTGAGGCCGGTCCGCACCCGAGAGGCTCATGTTCGAATACCTCGAGATCGAGATCGACGAGCGGACCGGCGTGAACCGGATCCACCTCGACCGCGCGGAACGCCGCAACGCGCTGAGCGGGGCGCTCGTCGCGGAGATGAAGGAGGCGCTCGCGCTCGCGGAGGCGGACGCCCGGGTGCGCGTGATCGGGATCGGAGGGCGTGGCCCGGACTTCTGCGCGGGCGCCGACCTGGCGGAGGTGCAGGCCTCGGTCGAGGAGGGGGTCATGGCCAGCCTGCGGGAGGCGGAAGCGCTGGGCGAACTCTTCACGCTCCTGAGGAAGCTCTCGAAGCCGGTCGTCGCGATCGTGCACGGCCGGGCGCTGGCGGGCGGGTGCGGCCTGGCGACGGCGTGTGACCTCGTGCTCGCGGCGGAGAGCGCCCGCTTCGGCTACCCGGAGGTGCGGCTCGGGTTCGTGCCCGCGATGGTGACGGCGATCCTGCGCCGGAACCTCGGGGAGAAGCGTGCCTTCGAGTTGATGTCGCTCGGGGACACGATCGATGCGGCGGAGGCGTCGCGGCTGGGCCTCGTGAACCGGATCTACGCGGACGCGGAGTTCGATGCGGAGAGCGCCGCCTTCCTGGCCGAACTCGCGGGGCGGAGCGCGTCCGCGCTCGCGCTCACGAAAAAGCTGCTGTACGGCACGGAGGGGCAGAGCTTCGAGGCGGCGGTGGCCACCGGCGCGCGCGTGAACGCGCTCGCCCGCATGACGGACGACTGCCAGGCGGGGATCCGCCGGTTCCTGAAAGGGGAGCGAGCATGAGCGAGAACGGCGTGGCTTCGGCGGTGGGGTCGGCCTTCCCGTGGCGGGTCGGGGCGCTTGGCGCCGGCGCGTCGGGCATCGTCCTCCTCGCGACGGACGGGGCGCCGCTCACGCTCGCCGTCCTCCTGCTCATCGCGGCGCTCGCCTCGGCGGGCGTGCTCCTGGGCGGCGGCGCGCACGGCGCCGCGGTCGAAGGCCGGCTCGACCTGAGCGCCCGCCTCGGCCTCGGACTGCTCGGCGGACTCCTCGGCGCCGCGGTCTCCGCCGCGGCCCGCACGGTCGTGGCGACGTTCGGCTCCATCGGAGCGGTGAGCATGGGACTGACCTCGGGGTGGACGGGGGCGGAATTCCTGTCGCACCTCGGAAGCGGCGCGGTCTGGGGTCTCATGCTCGGCGTGCTCTACACCTACCTGTCCGGCTCGCCCGCCGCCCGCGGCGCGACCTTCGCGCTGGCGCCGACCCTCTACGTCGTCATCCGGCTCGGCCTCGGCGAGCCCGCGCTGGACTTCGCGCGGGGGGACCTCCCGCTGGTGTCCGCGCTCGCGCTCTACGCGGGGCGGGGCGTGTTCGCCGTCTTCTCCATCCTCGCCGTGAACGTGCTGTGGGGGGCGATCGCCGGCGCGACGCTGGGCTGGGGCGAAGCGGGCGACGAGACTCCCGTCGCCCGCCCGATCGACGAATGATCGCCGGTCGCGGGCCGGACGACGGGACGGAGGCGTCGACGGCGGGCCGCGACTGGTGGCTGCGGCTGCAGATCGGTCTCGGTCTGGCCGGGGGCGCGACGTGGCTCATCGGCGCGCTCACGGAGCAGGACTTCGTGGCCGGCGCCGGCTGCGGCCTCCTCGTCGCCGCCGTCGTCCTCCGCCTGGGGCGCACGAGAGCCTGACCCGGCCCCCGGGGTTGATCCCGCGTTGACCGCGCGGCGGATCGAGGGGTATGAATGCCGACGACAGCACCGCCTCGGGCCGCCCCGTGGCGACCCTCGGCGACGCGCGCGACCTCCTGCGGGACCGGTTCGGGTACGACGACTTCCGTCCGGCCCAGTCGCGCGTGGTGGAAGCCGTGCTCAGCGGCCGGGACACCCTCGCGGTGCTTCCGACGGGCTTCGGCAAGTCCGTGTGTTTCCAGATCCCCGCGCTGTTGCGTCCGCGCGCGACGCTCGTCGTTTCGCCGCTCATCTCGCTCATCGAGGACCAGGTCGCCGGGGCCGCGCGCCGGGGCATGCGAGTGCTCGGCTGGACGAGCGCCACGCCGCGGGGGGAGGTGGACGAAGCCCTGGAGCGCGCCCGGCGCGGCGAACTCGACCTCCTGTACCTGGCGCCCGAGCGCCTGGAGAACCGGGCCGTCTGCGATCGCCTGCGCGAAGCCGGCGTGGCGGGCATCGCGGTGGACGAGGCGCACTGCGTTTCCCAGTGGGGGCACGACTTCCGTCCGTCGTACCTGCGGATCGGACGCGCGAGGGAGAGGCTGGGCCGCCCGCCGCTGACGGCCCTCACGGCGACCGCGACGTGGCGAACGCGGCGCGAGATCGAGCGGTTCCTGGGCATGGAAGGGGCGATCCGCATCTTCGTGCCCGCGAACCGTCCGAACCTGCGCTACTCCGTGGAGATCGCCCCGGATACGCGCGAGGCCTGGCGGTGCGTGCGGCGCGAGGTGGCGGCGTGCCGGGGGGCGTCGGCGGTCGTCTACGCGCGCACCCGGGGACTGAGCGCGCAGCTGGCGATCGCGCTCTCGAGGACGGGCGTGCCCAGCGCGCCGTACCATGCGCGTCTGCCGATCGAGCGGCGCCAGGCGACCCAGCGGGGCTTCCTGGACGGGAGCATTCGCGTGGTCTGCGCCACGACCGCGTTCGGCATGGGGATCGACCACCCGCAGGTGCGCCTCGTCGCGCATCTCGGCGCCCCGTCGTCGCTGGAGGAGTACGTCCAGGAAGCGGGTCGCGCCGGCCGGGACGGCGAACCGGCGCGCTGCGCGATGGTCGCGATCCGCGAGAGTCGCCGCCGCGCCCTTCCGTTCGGCCGGCGCGAGCGCCCCCGGCCGGGCAGCCCGCCGCCCGGCTCCGACCGCGCCGCCGCCCACGCCGAACGGCGCGCCGCCATGCGAGCCTACATCGAAACCGCCGCCTGCCGCCGGGCGGCCATCGCCGCCTACTTCGGCGAACCCGCTCCGGTCTGCGACGGCTGCGACAACTGCGACCGCGACCGGGCCGCCCCCCGCCGCGACCCCGGCGCGAGCGTCAGAACGACCAGGACACGCCGAGGATGGCGATGACGGGGAGGGAAGCGAGCGGGGCGGGACGCGTGAGCGGCTGGTCCGACGTCGTCTGGTAGAAGAGCGCGTCCCGGCGGTCCAGCGCGTTGAGCACCCGCACGTACGGGGCGATCACGACGGACGAGCGGCCGATGCTCGCGACCCAGCGTCGCGAAATCTCCGCGTCGACCCGCAGATACGCGTCGTCCGGCGCCCCGGACAGCACCGGCAGCGGATCGTCACCGCTTGGCGCGTCCTTCTCCTCGCGCCCCCCCGTCACGGACGTGAAGGACAGGCCGGCCCCGTACGCGAGCCGGATCCCGAAGTCGAACTCGCGCACGCCCGAGGAGAGCCCGCCGCTCAGGAGTTGCCGGCCCACGAACGGGGTCTCCTCGTCCGGGTCGGTCGTCGACACGAACGCGATCGAGTAGCCGATCCAGCCTCGGACCGGACCCTCCTTCGCCTGCAGCCACAGATCTCCGCCCCAGGAGTAGAGCTGGTTGGCGTCGGGGAGATCGTCGAAGGACTTGAGGTAGCTTTCGACGCCGACATCGACGCCGTTCTCGAGCGAGTTCTCGAATCCGACCACCAAATGGGAGGCGCCCGCGATACTGGACCCCGGCGTCGACGGCGGGATGTAGTCGGGGTCCAGCGTAGGGAGGAAGCCGCCGATGGTGGGTCCGGTGAGGTCTCCCGAGAGGATGGACTCGGGTCCGCGCAGCACCTGATAGAACCTCCCGGCGGAGACGCGGACATCCGCCGCCTCCGTCACGTGCCAGGTGACGGTGCCCCGGGGCGCGAACTTCGCGCGGCGGGAGGGGGCGAAATAGCTGGTCCGAAATCCCCCCCTCACCTCGACTTCGGGGGCCACCTCCCAGATGGCCTCGCCCCAGCCGGCCACCACGTCGGCGCGCCGCACCGCGTGGGTCACGTCGTGCGCCGTTCGGCCGCCGAGTACGGTCCGCCGGTCCACCACCGTCTCGTACGAGTCGAAGCCGCCGCCCGCGGCCCAGCGGATTTCGCGGCCTCCCGACTCGAACAGCGCCTCGGCGCGGGTCCGGACGGTCCGTGCGATGGCGTCCGCGAACGAGACCTCGAAGTCCAGTTCCTTGTCCCGCGGCAACGGCAGGCCCGTGCCGAACCGCCCGTGGGCGCCCCTCAGGGTGAACGTGCCGTCGGCCAGCGGAACCCGATAGCTCGCCGACCCCGCCAGGTTGCCCCAGTAGGCCGACTCCACGGCCCCGGCGTCCTCCAGCCGGCCGATGTCGAGCAGCACGGACTCTCGGTTCCAGAACCCGGTGGCCGTGAACTTCCCGGTCCCCAGGCGATAGTCGAGCCGGCCCAGGAGGTCGCCGTACCCGTAGGGCATCTCGTGCTCGTTCGTGATGATCGGATAGCCGAGTCCGTGAAGCGCCCGGCCGCTGAGGAGCACCCGCCCCGCGGGTCCGATTGGCCCCTCCGCCCGCAGGGTGCCACCCAGCAGGTCGGCCGCGCCGGCGACGCGGAACCTCTCCGCGTCTCCCTCCCGGATCTTGAGGTCGAGGACGTAGGAGAGTCCCCCGTCGTAGCGGGCCGGCGTGCCTCCGATGTAAAGAGCCGCTTCGTCGAGCACGCCGTCCGGGAAGGCGTCGAGGAGTCCGCTGAGGTGGAACGGCGCGTAGACCGGCGCGCCATCGAGCAGCACGAGCTTCAGGTCCGACGCGGCGCCCCGCACGTAGAGCACGCTGGTCGGATCCGCGGGATCGATGCCGGTTTCATCCAGCGTCAGACCCGCCTCGGCCACGCCCGGAGATGAATCCAGCGCGCGGAGTTCCGTTTCTCCCTCCTCCCGGAACCCGCCGCGGGTGAGGCCCGGAGCGGGCAGCCGCCGCGCGAGGATGTGGGCGAACAGGCTCGGCATCGCGACGGGCCGCCGCTCCAGAGCCAGGTCGAGCGGGACGTCGCCGCCCGCCGGTACCAGGACGCTGGCGGCGAGCGGGTCGCGATCCAGCGCCCGCGCAATGAGGTGGATGGGGCCCGCGGGAAGCCCTTCCGCCCGGTAGAAGCCGTCGTCGTCCGTGACGAGGAACCAGGAAAACGCGGGGAAGCGGATTTCCACCGAAGCGGCCGCGATCGGGGTCTGGGATTCGGCGCGCAGCACGCGGCCGAAGACGGCGCCGACAACCGGCGCATCTTCCGAAGAGGGGGGCGGCGGGGGATCCTGAGCGAGAACCGGCGGAGCGAAGAGGCAGGTCGAAACCGGGCCGAGGAGCAGGGCGAATCGCCACCGGTGGGAGACGGGCCCCGACCTTCGGTACATGGGCTTCGTCATCCCGGGATCCACCCCTCGAGGCTAGCGGTCCGTCAGGTCACCGTCATCCGCCGCGGCGGCGTCCGTTACCTGCGCTGCTACCCGTCGGTGTCGAGAAAGATCTCCACGCGACTCGCAGCCGCCGAATCCGTGCGCCGCAACTCACCGCCCTCGAGGCGGACGACCTCGGTCTCATCGATGACTACAGAACCGATCGCGGCGTTCCGCGGCAAGGTCACGCGGATCTCATCCGCCGCTCCCGCGACCTCGATGACGCCCGGCTCCACGTGGAAGCTCGCGTCACGGGCCGCCACCGTGGCTGTCTCCTCGTCGGACAGTTCGACCGTCAACCGCGCGCCCTCGTGCCCGCCGACGACCATGATGCGCACGGCGCCGTCGCGGGGATCCACCGACACCCGGGAAGGTCCGGCGTCCCCGGCGACCCGGGGTTCGCCCGCGATCCAGACCGCAACCGCATCGATGCCGCCGTCGACCCAGCCTTTGACCGGCGATCCCGGCACCGCGTAGGCGCCGGCGGCGACGAGCAGCGTGATCCCCGCGGCCACCGCGACGGAGCGGCGGCTGAGCCTCGCCCAGCGTCGCGCCCTCGCGCTCTGGAGAGACGCCGGCGCCCTGCGCGCCGCCTCCCGCAGCGCGGCCGGCATCTCGCGCCGCGCTTCAGGCGCCGAAAGCAGGTCGAGCGCCGCCGTCGCACGCCGCATCGCGAAGCGCATTTCGTCGAGGCGCGCCGCGCAATCCGGGCACGCCGCCACGCGCTCTTCGACGGATCGCCGTTCTGCTGTGGTCAGCTCACCGTCGAGCAGAGCGAGCAGCGCTCCGTCGTCGACATGTGGCTGTTCACGCGTAGACATATTCAATCCTCACTATTTTCGACGCAGATTTCCAGTCGCATCCCGACCGGTCACCCATCGTCCCCCCCTCACCGGCCCCGACCGGTCTCGTCCTCCACGATCCGCGGATCCAGCGCCTCCGTGAACCGGCGCAGTGCCCGCGCAAGCAGCG
Organism: Candidatus Palauibacter irciniicola; assembly: GCF_965208695.1. Lineage (GTDB taxonomy): Bacteria > Gemmatimonadota > Gemmatimonadetes > Palauibacterales > Palauibacteraceae > Palauibacter > Palauibacter irciniicola. Next base: position 1,796,335 of record NZ_OZ242352.1, on the reverse strand, counting down.
TTCCCACCGACCCCGGCGCGACTTCGATCACCTCGGCGATCTCCGCGTACCGGAATCCTTCCTCTCTCATCAACAGCAACTGACGGTCGCGTTCGGGCATCTCCGCCAGCGCGGCGCGCACCGCCGCGACCCGTTCAGCCCGCAAGACCGGCTGGTCCGGCGACTCCACCGGATCGTGCGCGAGGTCCGTCTGCTCGTAGCGCTGCGACAGCAACCGCCGCCGTCGCGCGCTCATGCGAGCGTCGTCCCGCACCAGGTTCGTCGCCACGGTAAACAGCCAGCGCCGCACCTCCTCATCCGGAAGAGCCTGGTCCAACAGCCGAACGAACGCCTCTTGCACGACGTCCGCCGCAAGGTCGGCGTCACCCACCATCCGGTCGACATACCGAAAGAGTGGCGTCCAGTGGCTCTTGTATGCCGCCTCGAAGTCCACGGTTCTCCCCTCCACACCGTTGCCGGTACGCGAAGAGCGCCGCGGGCTTGCACCCTTGCCATCCATAGGGTCAACGCCTGCGAACGCCCGATCGTGACGCGTCCGGCCCTGCCGTTTCTGCCAAACGTTTCGGCGGGAGCCCCGCCTCCGGTACGTTAGGCGCGCGGCGTCCCGAAGTCACAGCCCGCCCGCCGCCGGGCCACGCACCCGACCCCGGCGCGCATGCGAGAAGTCCCGATTTTGCGACGCCGGCCGCACGCGCCGAACCGAGGAGTGAATGGAAGACCCGAGTTTCCAACTGGAAGACCATCACGAGATGATCCGCGAGATGGTGCGGGAGTTCGCCGAGGCGGAGATCGCGCCCGTCGCCGCCCGCTACGATGAATCGGAGGATTTTCCGTGGGACACCGGTGCCCTCATGTCCGAACTGGGATTGTTCGGGATTCCCTTCGAGGAGGAGATCGGCGGCGCCGGCATGGACCTCCTCGCCGCGGCGATCGCCGTCGAGGAACTCGCGCGCGTGGACGCGAGTCATTCGATCATGATCGGGGCGCACACGAGCCTGGCCGCGACCCCGATCGCGCGCTGGGGGACGGAGGCCCAGAAGGAACGTTTCCTCCGGCCCCTCGCGAGCGGCAGCGTGCTCGGCGGATTCGGGCTCACGGAGCCGGGGTCGGGTTCCGACGCGGGCGCGATGCGGACGACGGCCCGGAAGGCCGGGGACCGGTGGATCCTCAACGGCCGCAAGACGTGGATCACGCACGGCGGCGTGGGCGAGGTGTTCGTCGTGGGCGCCCTCACGTCGCCCGAGAAGGGCTCGCGCGGCATCACGGCGTTCGTCCTCACCAAGGAAACGTGCGACCTCGAAGACGCCGCGCGCGTCGGGTTCGGCCACTCCGAGGAGCTCGAGCCGATGCCGGGCTTCAGCGCCGGGCAGAAGCTGCGCAAGCTGGGCTGGAACGCCTCCGACACGCGCGAACTCACGCTGGAGGACGTCGAGGTTCCGGAGGAGAACGTGCTCGGCGAGGTGGACCGGGGGTTTCCCATCTTCCTCGACACCCTCGACGGCGGACGCGTCGGGATCGCCGCCCACGCGATCGGGATCGCGCAGGGGGCGCTGGACGAGACGGTTCGCTACACCGGCGAGCGGAAGCAGTTCAGCAGGAAGATCCACGACTTCCAGGGCGTCCGCTTCATGCTGGCCGAAGCGCAGACGCGCATTCACGCGGCGCGGCTCATGATGCACCACGCCGCGCGCCTCCGGATGGCGGGGGCGAGGCACAAGAAGGAGGCCGCGATGGCCAAGCTCTTCGCCTCGGAGACGGCGATGGACGTGACGACGATGGCGGTGCAGTTGCACGGCGGCTACGGCTATTCGCGCGAGTATCCCGTCGAACGGATGATGCGCGACGCGAAGATCACGGAGATCGGCGAGGGGACGAGCGAGATCCTCAAGATCGTGATTTCAAGGGAGATGCTGCGCGAAGCGGGCTCCCTCGATTAGTTTGGGGGGAGCGGTTCGGCCGTGCGTCACGGCCGTCAGCGGAAACCGGGCAGTAACGAAGAGATACACGAACCCCCGGGCAGCGGCCGGCGGTTCGCAGCGAAGAATCGAGTCTTACAGGATGCCAGCCCTCTGGTAGCACAATCGGGCGCGGCGAACCCGTGCGCGTGCTGACGTGCGCCGCGAGATCGTCGTAAACGCCACGACCCGCGAGAAACGGGTCGCGATCGTAGAAGACCGCAAGCTCGTCGAGCTGATGTACGAACGGCCCGACGAGCGCCGCATCGCCGGCGATATCTATCTCGGTGCGGTCGAAGCGATCGTGCCCGGACTTCAGGCCGCCTTCGTCGACATCGGGGCCGAGAAGTCCGCCTTCCTGCACGCCTCCGATCTACAGTCCGACGAAGATCCCGACGAAGACGGGAACGGGGGACGGGAACGAAACGGGGGGCGCCGGAGGGCGCGCAACGAGAACGCTCCCCGCATCGAGGAGACGATCCGCAAGGACCAGACGCTCCTCGTCCAGGTCGTGAAGGAGCCGATCGGCACGAAGGGGGCCCGCGTCACGACGCAGGTCTCCCTCCCGGGCCGCTTCCTCGTGTACATCCCGGACTCTTCCCATGTGGGCGTGAGCCGCAAGATCGGCGACCGGGAGACGCGCGCGCATCTGCGAAGCATGGTGCGGGACATCCTCGGCGACGACGGCGGGGTCATCGTCCGGACCGTCGGCGAGGAGATGACGAGGGAGGCCTGCGAGCGGGAACTCAAGTCGCTGCGCAAGACGTGGCGGAAGGTGCGGCGGCGGCAGAACGGGATGAAGGCGCCGGCCCTCGTCTACCAGGACGCGCGGCTGACGTCCGGCATCATCCGCGACCTCTTCAGCGACCGGATCGACCAGCTCACGGTGGATTCGGCGGAGTTGTATCACGAGATCCGCTCCTACCTGGGACAGGTGGACCCGGACCTGCTCGAGCGGGTGAGCCGGTACGAGGGCACGGCGCCCATCTTCGACGAGTTCGGGATCGAGGAGGAGATCCGGCGCGCGTTCCGCCGCACCGTCCACCTGAAGTCCGGCGGCCACGTCGTGATCGAACAGACCGAGGCCCTCGTCTCGATCGACGTGAACACGGGGCGCTACACGGGCCGCCGCGACCCGGCGAAGACCATCCTCAAGACGAACCTCGAGGCGGCGGGGGAGATCGCCCGCCAGCTCCGTCTGCGCGACGTGGGCGGGATCATCGTCATCGACTTCATCGACATGAACGAGGAGGAGTCGCGCAACAAGGTCGTGCAGCAGATGCGGACGCTGCTGGGCCACGACCGCGCGCGCTCGAAGGTATTCGGGCTCTCCGAACTCGGCCTGCTGCAACTCAGCCGGCAGCGCGTGAGCCCCAGCCTGCACCAGCGGATGATGGAACCGTGTCCGTACTGCGAGGGCGCGGGGAGAATTCTCGCCTCCGAGACGGTGGTGCGCCGGCTGGAGCGGGCGCTGGACCGGGTCGCCGCGGCCGGCCGGGAGAGCGGGATCACGATTCTCACGCACCCGGTGATCGCCCTCCACCTGCTGGAGCGCGAACGCGAGTTCCTGGGCCGGATGAGGAACAGCGGCGGGATCGCGATCGATCTGCGCGACGACCCTCTGCTCGGTCTCGACGAGTTCCGGCTCCTCGCCCACCCGGCCGACGCCGACGTCACGAAGAAGTACATCTTTTGACACATCCGCCCGCCGCGGGTAATCTCAGCGGCTCGCAATTCGTGGAATTCCGGCGGTGATCTGACGATATGTACGCGATTTTCAAAGCCCAGGGAAAGCAGTTTCGCGCGGTGGAGGATGAGGTGCTCCGCATCCCCTCCCTCGCGGCCGAGCCCGGGGACACGGTCAAGTTCGAAGACGTGCTGCTCGCCGAGCAGGACGGGGACGTCCACGTGGGAGCCCCGTGCGTGGCGGGCGCCTCGGTCGCGGCCGAGGTCGTGAGCCACGGGCGCGGCGACAAGATCATCGTCTACAAGATGAAGCGGCGGAAGGGCTACCGGCGGAAGCAGGGCCACCGCCAGGGCTACACGGAGATCCGGATCCTCGGCATCGATCTGCCCGGCGAGCCGCAGGAGGCGGTGGCGAAGCCGGCGGCCGCGGCTCCGAAGCCCAAGGCCGCTCCGAAGCCGAAGGCCGCCCCGAAAGCCGAAGCCGCACCCGAGGCCGCCGAGCCGGCGTCGGTGGACATCACGCCCGTCGCGCGGAAGCTGGCGGAGGAGCACGGACTCGACCTGGGCGCGATCGAGGGGACGGGCAAGGACGGCCGCATCCTCAAGAGCGACGTGGACAAGGCCATTGCGGCGAAGGAAGGCGACTGATGGCGCACAAGAAAGGTGTCGGCTCCAGCCGCAACGGACGCGATTCGAACCCGCAGTACCTCGGCGTCAAGAAGTACGGCGGCGAGCACGTGGTCGCGGGCAACATCCTCATCCGGCAGCGGGGGACGCCCTTCCACCCGGGTCGCAACGTCGGCCGGGGGAAGGACGACACGCTGTTCGCGCTCGCCGATGGGCAGGTCGAATTCCACCGCCGGCGAGGCCGCCGCTTCGTCAGCGTCGTAACGCCGGCGTCCTAGCCTCGCGACGGTAGCCCGCCGCGCGCTCGCAGCCGCACCGCCACCGGCTGCCAGCCGCGCCGGGCAATCGCCGCGCCGTCGGCGTCCCGTGAGGATCCCGCTCAGGAACCCCTGAACTCGGGCTTCCGCTTCTCCAGGAAGGCGCCCACGCCCTCCGCCATGTCGTCCGTCGAGAAGAGGAGCGAGAACCAGCTCCGCTCGAACTTCAGCCCCTCATCCAGCGGCATCCGCCGCGCGGCGAGGATGGACTCCTTGGCCGCCTGAAGCGCGACCGGGCTGCGGCTCGCGATGTTCGACGCGAGTTCCATCACGTGACCCTCGAGTTCCTCGGGGGCGACGGCCGCCTCCACGAGGCCGATCTGCTCGGCCTTCTCCCCCGGGATCAGCTCGCCGCTCATGACGAGCCGCATCGCCCAGCCCTCGCCGACCAGGCGGGGAAGGCGCTGCGTGCCGCCGGCGCCGGGGATGAGTCCGAGGTTGATCTCCGGCTGGCCGATGCGGGCCGAGGTCGAGGCCACGCGCATGTCGCACGACATCGCCAGTTCGCAGCCGCCGCCGAGGCAGAAGCCGTTGATCATCGCGATGACGGGCTTGGGGAAGGATTCGATCGCGCTGTACATGTCGCCGCGCGTCATGCTGCGGTACTGCTCGACGGGACGCGCGTCCTTGAACTCCGAGATGTCGGCGCCCGCGATGAAGGAGCGGTCGCCCGCCCCCGTGATGATGACGACGCGGACCTCGTCGTCCGCCGCCAGGCGGTCGAGGGCGCCGAAGATGGCGCAGCGGACGGCGCCGTTCAGCGCGTTGAGCTTCTCCGGCCGGTTGACCGTGAGCTTGGCGATATGTCCGTCGAGCTTCTCGACGAGAAGAACGTCACTCATGACGACTCCAGGCTTTGGGTTGGCTGTCTCGGACGGCGCGCGGTCAGGCTTCGTGGGTGGTGCGGCCGCCGAGGACGGTGCGGACGACTTCGATCTCCTTGATCGCGTACGGGTCGGCCGTGTGGGGATCGTCGCCCAGGATGACGTAGTCCGCCAGCTTCCCCTCGGTGATCGAGCCCTTGATGTGCTCCTCGAAGGAGGCGTGGGCTCCGTTGATCGTGCAGATGCGGAGCGCCTCCGGGACGGAGATCCTCTGGCTCGGACCCCACTCGCGTCCCTGCATGTCCGTGCGCGTGACCATGCTCTGGATCGCCATCAGCGCCTCGAACGGCCCCGGCGGGTAGTCGGACGCGCCCGCCACGGGGATGTCGTAGTCGAGGAATCGGCGGTGCGCGAACATCCACTCCATCTTCTCCGTCCCGTACTCGCCCCACTTGTTCCCGTGGAAGTGGATGTAGGTGTAGAAGGGGGTGGGGATGGCGCCGATGTCCTTGATCCGCTGGAGGAGCGGATCGTCCACCAGCGAGCAGTGCTCGAGGCGGAAGCGGGGGTCGGCCTGCGGCATCTCGCGCTGGACCCGCTCGTACGCGTTGAGGCACATGTCGATCGTCTTGTCGCCGTTCGCGTGGATCGCGATCTGGAAACCGGCGCCGACGGCGTCGTCCACCGCCCGGTGGATGTCCTCCTGGGTCATGGTGCTGATGCCGTAGTCGTCCGGGCGCCCGACGTACGGGGTGCGCATCGCCATCGTGCGCTCCGAGGCGGAGCCGTCCGCGCTGTACTTGACCGCGCCGATGCGCAGGTTCTCGTCGCCGAAGCCGGTGCGAACCCCCGCCTGCTTGAGCGCCGAGAAGAGCAGGCTGCCGCCGGAGGGGAAGTAGTACATGCGGAAGCGGAGGTCCCCCGCGTCGTAGGCGTCCTGCAGCGCGGTCAGGCCCTGGCTGTTCCCGCCCGTCTCGTGCACGGAGGTGATGCCGGCCGCGGACATCAGTTGGCCGATGAGGGCGACGCCGGCCTGGCGGTCGTCCCGCGTGCTCCCGCCGGGGACGAGGCGCTGCAGCGGGCGGCGCGCGAGCGAGGCGACCTTGCCCGTGAGTTCGCCGTCCTCGCGGTAGAAGTGTCCGCCCGTCGGGTCGGGCGTGTCGACGGTGATCCCGGCGAGTTCGAACGCCTTCGAGTTGTAGACGCTCGTGTGTCCGCCCCGGTGCGTGACCTGGACGGGATGGTCGGGGACGGCCTCGTCGATGTCGCGCCGGTTGAGCGGGCGCCCCTCCTCGATCTTCGTGTCGTCGTAGAGGAAGCCGACGACCCACTCGCCGGGAGGCGTGTTCTGCGCGCGCTCGCGGAGGGCGGACTTCATTCCCTCGATCGTGCGGATGTTCATGTCCACCTGCGTGAGGTGGCGCATGCCCGCGGAGGAGGGATGGTTGTGCGCGTCGATGAAGCCGGGGACGACGGTGGCGCCGCCCGCGTCGATGCGCTCCGTGCCGGGTCCGATGAGGTTCGCGATGTCGTCGTTCGAGCCCGCGGCGAGGAAGCGCCCGTTCTTCACGGCGAGCGCCTCGGCCCGCGGGTTCGCGTCGTCCACCGTGTAGACGGTCGCGTTGGTCACGACCTGGTCGGCGTGCGCGGAGCCGCCGGCGCCGGCCTGTCCGCCGCTCCCGCCCTGCGTCCCGCAGCCCGCCAGGGCCGCGCCCCCGGCCGCGAGCCCGGAAAGGGCCATGAACTCCCGGCGATTGACCTCGCTCATCTTCGTCTCCTCAGGCCTCGTATGTCGCGCGTCCGCCGACGACGGTGCGCAGAATCTCGATCTCCTTGATCGCGAACGGGTCGGCCGTGTGCGGGTCCTCCGCGAGGATCACGAAATCCGCCAGCTTGCCCGCGGTGATCGATCCCTTGATCCCCTCCTCGAACGCGGCGTGGGCTCCGTTGATCGTGCATACGCGGAGCGCCTCCTCGACCGTGATCTTCTGGCTCGGGCCCCACTCGCGCCCCTGCATGTCGGTACGCGTGACCATGCTCTGGATGCCCATCAGCGTCTCGAAGGGCCCGGGCGGATAGTCGGAGGCGCCCGCCACGGGGATCCCGTAGTCGATGAACCGCCGGTGCGCGAACATCCACTCCATCTTCTCGGCGCCGTACTCGCCCCACTTGTTGCCGTGGAAGTGGACGTAGGTGTAGAACGGCGTGGGGATCGCGCCCACGTCCCGGATCCTGCGCAGGAGATCGTCGTTCACGAGCGAGCAGTGCTCGAGGCGGAAGCGGGGGTCGGCCTGCGGCATCTCGCGCTGCGCGCGCTCGAAGGCGGTGAGGCACATGTCGATCGCGAGATCGCCGTTCGCGTGGATCCCGATCTGCCATCCGTTCCGGACCGCGTCGTCCACCGCGTGGTGGATCCCCTCCTGATCCATTGTGAGGATGCCGAAGTCGTCGGGGCGTCCGACGTAGGGCGTTGACATGGCCATCGTGCGCTCGGAGGCGGAGCCGTCCGCCACGTACTTGATCCCGCCGACTCTCACCCACTCGTCCCCGAAGCCGGTCCGGATGCCCGCAGCCTTGAGGGAAGCGAAGAGGAAGGAAGCGTCGCCCGCGTTGGGGAAGACGTAGGCGCGGAAGCGGAGTTCGCCCGCCTCGTAGGCGTCCTGATAGCTCACGAGATCATTGCCGGCGCCGGTCTCGTGGACGGAGGTGAGGCCGGCCGCGGCCATGCGCTCGCCGATGAGGCGGATGCTCTCCTGCCGCTCCGCGCGCGTCGTCCCCGCGGGGATGAGGCTTTCGAGCGGGTCCTTGGCGTGTTCCGCGACGCGTCCGGTGAGTTCGCCGTTCTCCTTGTAGTACTTTCCGCCGGGCGGGTCGGGGGTGTCCGCGGTGATTCCGGCGAGTTCGAACGCCCGGGAGTTGTAGACGCCGGTGTGGCCGCCGCGGTGGGTGACGGAGACGGGGTGGTCCGGGACCGCGTCGTCGATATCCGCGCGCGTCAGCGGACGCCCGTCCTCGAGCTTCGTGTCGTCGTAGAGGAAGCCCTGCACCCACTGGCCCGGTGGCGTGTTCTGGGCACGCTCGCTCAGCGCGCTCTTGATGCCTTCGATGGAGCGCACGTCGAGGCTCACCTGCTTGAGGTGCTTGGTGCCGGAGTAGAAGGGATGGTTGTGGGCGTCGATGAAGCCGGGGACGACGGTGTGGCCGGCGGCATCGATGACGTCGGTGCCGGCGCCGATGAGGTTCGAGACGTCGTCGCTCGAGCCCACGGCGAGGAAGCGTCCGCTCTTGACGGCGAACGCCTCGGCGCGCGGCAGGTCGTCGTCCACGGTGTAGACGGTCGCGTCGCGGACGACGAGGTCCGCGGCGCCTCCCGCCCCGGTGCCGGCGGCGGCGCCGGATCCCCCTCCGGCGCCTCCGGGGCCGCAGCCCGCCAGCGCCGCGCCGCCCGCCGCGAGGCCGGAGACCGCCATGAAGTCACGCCGCGTGAGGTCGCTCATCCTGCGTCCCTCCGATCCCTCAGATAGCCGAGAAGCGAATGATCCACGCTACTTTAGCTCGACCAGTTGCTCGGGGTCCACGCGCACGACGATGTAGGTGATCGTCTCCGTGATCTCGCTGAAGCCGTGCGGCGACCCCGCCGGAATGATGAGCATGTCGCCCGGGCCGATCTCCTGGCTCTCCCCGCCCACGATCCCGCCCACGGCGCTGGGGCCGGTGAGCGTCCGCACCGTCTGTCCCTCCGGGTCCAGTTCCCGCGCGTTGGACAGTTCGCCGCCCGTCACCAGCGTGCCGCGGCCCGAGACGACGTAGTAGACCTCGGTCTGCTGGTGGTGCTGGATCGCCCCGAGCGAGGTGGTCGGCGGGCGCTGGACGACGCCGACCCCGGCGTTGTGTCCGCCCGCGTCGATGTGCCGGATCTGCTGGTCGCTGACCCGGCCCTCCGGCGCGTTCGCGATCGTGGCGAGGATGTCGGCCGCGGAGATGTAGGTGGCCGGCGGGTTGTCCGGGCGGTCGCCCGGCGCCGCGCTCCAGAGGACACCCGCCGCGAGGGCGGCGATGATGAGCTTCGACATGGTCCGGCTCCCGTTTCGATTCATGGAGACTGGAGAGATGAGACCGCCCACGACACTAAGCACCGCCGAGGGTCCCGGTCCACGGCTCGACCCACGGCTCGGTCCACGGCCTGTGGGTTGGCCCGCGTTCCCGCGGGAACGTGCTTGCGGTGCTTCGCTGTCCCGCGAACGGGTTGTGGACGTACGTTCCGAGGGGCGTTTCGGGGGTCTGTGACAGACCGGGTACGAGAAGGATCAGGAGGGACGGATGACCGAGTGGAGCCGCCGCAACTTCGTCAGGACGGCCGCCGCCGCGGGGCTCGCGCTCCCGGCCGCGCCGGCCCTCGCCGCGACCGACCCGAGGACCGCTGACGCCGCACCCGGGGCGGGTCTGAAAGCCGGCCCTCGTTCGGATGATGACCCGCTGGGGATCCGGGGCCAGTTCCCGGTCACGGAGGAATTCGCCTATCTGAACACGGCTTCCACGGGCCCGCTTCCGCTTCCGGTCCGCGAGGCGCTCGTCGCCTACGCGGACGAGAAGATGACGTATCGGGATCCCGCGAGCCGCAGGCGCGCCGTGGACCGCGCGCGGAGCCGCTTCGCCACGCTGTTCGGCGCGGACGAGCAGGAGATCGCCTTCCTCTTCAACACGAGCGACGGCGAGAACATCGTGGCCAACTCCGTCGACTGGCGGCCGGGCGACAACGTCGTCATCGACGAACTCCACTTCACCACCGCCTTCGTCGTCTACCGGGAACTCGAGAAGCGGGAGGGCGTCGAACTCCGGATCATCCCCTCGCGCGAGGGCCGCGCCCACCCCGAGGACTACGACGCCTACACCGACGACCGCACGCGGCTCATCAGCGTGGCGTGGGTCTCGAATCGAAACGGGTTCCGGTACGACCTGCCGGCGCTGGCCGAGATCGCGCACGCCAGAGGCGGGTACCTGTTCGCCGATGGGATCCAGGCGTTCGGTACCTTCCCGACGAACCTGCACGCCGAGAACGTCGATTTCGCCTGCGGCAACGGGTACAAGTGGCTCCATGCCGACTTCGGATGCTCGATCCTGTACGCGCGGAGCGAGCACCACGACTGGATGCAGCCCGACCGCTTCGGCCACGCTCAGGTGGCCGAGACGCTCCCGGAACACCAGTACCGGCTGAGGACGGACGCGCGGAAGTTCGAGCACGGGAGCCTCGCCTTCGGCCCCGTCGCGGCCATGGACGCCGCCCTCGGCTTCATCGACGAGGTAGGGCTGGCGCGGATCGCCGAACACACGCACGCGCTCGCCGGCCAGCTCCGGGAGGGGGCCGCGGACCTCGGCATGAAGCTGTTCACGCCGCCCGCCAACCCGTCACCGATCGTGAGCTTCTACCACGGGATGGACCCGGACGAACTCGGCGACGCCCTGCGCGCGGAAGGCGTGTTCTTCACGTTCCAGGAGGGAGGGGACCTCCTCCGCGCCGCCGTCGCGATGTTCAACAACCGCGACGACGTCGACCGCCTCCTCGGAGTGATCGCCGCCCGCGTGTAAGGCGCTGGGACCTGCAGGTCAGCGGGCCAGCCCCGGGTCGACCGGGGCTGGCTAGGCGCGGCGGACTTCCTCGCGGATGGCGGCGAGTTCCTCGGCCGCGCCGTCGGGGGGCTGGGTGAACAGGCTGACGCCGATGGTGACGGCGAAGCCGGCCGCGAACCCCGGCAGCATCTCGTACAGGTCGTAGAAGCCCTCCTTGAAGAGGACGACCCACAGCATCGTGACGAGGAAGCCGGCGATCATGCCGGCGAGCGCGCCCGCGCGCGTGGTGCGGGCCCAGAAGAGCGAGCACAGCACGACCGGGGCGAACGCCGCCGCGAGGCCGGACCAGGCGAAGAGGACGAACCAGAAGATCGCCCGCTCCGCGGTGAGCGCGAGCAGCAGTCCGGTCACGCCCAGCACGACCGTCACGGCCTTCCCCAGCACCGAAAGCGCCCGCTGCCGGGCGTCCGGCCGGAAGATCTTCTGATAGACGTCCCGCACCGCCGCGGAGGAGGCGAGGATCAGCAGCGAATCGGCGGTCGACATGATGGCGGCGAGGACGACGACGAGGACGAGGCCCGTGAACAGGTCGGGCAGGAGTCCCGCGGCCATGGCGGGGAGGGCCGTCTCGGGGTCGGCGAGGGCCGGGTAGAGGACGCGGGCGGCCATCCCGGTGAACACGGCCCCCAGGTCGAACACGATGATGCAGCCGACGGCGATCGGCCCCGCCTTCCGGATCTCGCGCTGGTCCCGCGCCGCGAGGAAGCGCGCGAGGAGCTGCGGGGCGCCGAGGAACGCGAGTCCGACGCCCACGAACCCGGCCGCGCTCGCGATCCCGAGCGGCGTGAGTCCCAGCCCGCCGCCGAGCCGCAGGAGGTCCGGGCCGGACGCCTGCAGTCCCTCGAACACGGCGAGAGGCTCGGCCGCGCGCAGCCCGTCCATGAGCGCGCCCCAGCCTCCCACCGCGCCGATGCCGACGAACGGCAGGACGAGGAGGCACGCGAACATGAGCACGCCCTGGGCGAAGTCGGAGTAGGCGACCGCCTTGAACCCGCCCACGACGGTGTAGAAGAGGACCACCGCGAGGCCGAGCCCGACGCCCACGCCGTAGCCGGTGCCGAGGAAGGAGTCGAACGCCTTGCCGGTCGCCGTGAGTTGCGCTCCCACGTAGAAGGCGACCATCGAGAGGACGATGACGGCCCCGACGATGCGGAAGCTGTGCGTCTTGTCCCGGAAGCGGTCCTCGAGGTAGTCGGGGACGGTGATCGAGCCGTAGCGGTCGGTGAACGCCTTGAACGGCCGCGCCACGAAGGCCCACGCGAGCGCGACGCCGAGCACCTCGCCCAGCACGACCCACAGCGCGTGCATGCCGAGGGCGTACCCGATCCCCGTGAGCCCGAGCAGGAGCCAGGCGCTCTCGCCGGTCGCGTTCGACGAGAAGGCGAGGACCCACGACGGGAGTTTCTTGCCCGCCGCGTAGTAGCCCTTCACGTCGTGCGATTCCTTGCCGCCCCACACGCCGATGACGAGGAGGAAGAGGAGGTAGACGACCACGACGCCGATGATCACGGGAGAGGGCATTCACGCCTCCGTTCGAGTGTTACCGGAACTGCTGACGACATACGTTCCACCGGGAACCCGCCGCTGACAACCGTCCCCCGTCGAGCGTTGCGTGAACCGCAACCGGGACCGCAGCTTGACGGCTTGAGCGGTGGGATACCAACCGTGATGGGACACAGGCCAGAGAGGTGCGTCCATGTACGTCGCTGCATTCATCACCGATAAACCCGGGGCGGCGCAGGCGCGGGACGAAACGCGCCCGGCGTTCCTTGAGTATCTCCGCAGTCATCCGGCCCACCCGGATGTCGTCGTGCATCACGGCGGGCCCACGCTCGGCGACGATGGCGAGAGCATTGTCGGACGGCTGATCGTGATGGAGGCACCCTCGGTCGAGGCGGCGCGCGCGTTCCTGGCCGACAGCCCCTTCGCCAAGGCGAACGTATTCGCCGAATGCCATGTCCACGCATGGGACTGGATGACGGGGCGTCCCGGCTAGCAAACCGTCGGTGGACATCAAGGATCTGATCGTCGACGACCGGGATCGCGGGGTTTTCCGGGTCCACCGGTCGTGCATGACGTCCGCCGGTCTGTTCGAGCAGGAACGGGAACGGATTCTCGACCGCTGCTGGATCTACCTGGGGCACGAATCGGAAGTGGAGGCCCCGGGAGACTACCGCCGCCGCACCGTCGCCGGCCGACCGCTGTTCTTCATCCGCGGCAAGGACGGTCAGGTGCGGGTGTTCCTCAATTCCTGTCCGCACCGCGGCGCGATGATCTGCCGCCGCGACGCCGGGAACGCCGGGGTCCTGCAGTGCTTCTATCACGCCTGGTCGTTCAGCACCGACGGCGATCTGATCGGCGTCCCCGGCGAAGATGCCTACGGCCCCCACTTCGACCGGACGGAGTTCTGCCTGAAGGCACCACCCAGAGTCGACAGCTACCGGGGCTTCCATTTCGTGAGCTTCAACCCGCATGTCGAAGACCTGGTCACCTACCTGGCGGGGGCCCGAGACTACCTTGACCTGGTCGTCGACCAGGCCGAGGAGGGCATGCGGGTCGTTCCCGGTTCCAACAGGTACACGATCAAGGCCAACTGGAAGCTGCTGGCGGAGAACAGCCTCGACGGATACCACCTGCTCCCGACCCACCGAACCTACGTGGACTACATCGCCGGTTTCGGGACGGACGACAGCGGAGACACCGTGTCTGCTCGTCCGCCGGGCGCAGCGAAGGCCCTGGGCGGCGGCCACTGCGTGTCGGAGAACATCTCCCGGAACGGCCGTCCCATCGCCCGCTGGCACCCCATCTTCGGCGAGGAGGCGAGGGAGCGCATTTCGCTCGTGCGCCGGCGGCTGGTAGAAAAATACGGGGAAGAGCGCACCTACCGGATGGCCGACACGTCCCGGAATCTGCTCATCTATCCGAACCTGCTGATCATGGACTTCGTGGCCATCAGCATCCGGTACATCGAACCCGTGGCGCCCGACAGAATGGAGGTCACGGCCTGGCACCTCGTGCCCCGGGAGGAGTCGGGTCCCGCGCTGGCCACCCGACTCGACAGTTATCTGACGTTCCTTGGACCGGGCGGCTTTGCCACGCCGGATGACGTCGAAGTCCTCGAATCGTGTCAGGCCGGCTTCCGCGCCACCGAGGCCGAGTGGTCCGACATCTCGAGGGGCATGCTGAATCCGAGCCCGGGCACGTCGGACGAACTCCAGATGCGGGGATTCTGGCGGCAGTGGCACGCCCACATGCAGGGCCGGAACACGACCAATGTGCAGGACCGGTAGCCTGCGGAATCAGGTGGAGGACTTCCTGTTCAGGGAAGCGGCACTCCTGGACGAGTGGAGGTTGGACGAGTGGGTCGATCTGTTTACGGACGACGCCCGGTACGTGGTCCCCTCCACGGATCTGCCGGAAGGGGATCCCGCTCGCGACCTCGTGTTCATCGACGACGACATCGTCCGCCTGCGCGCCCGGGTGGCGCGGCTGAACAGCCGCCATTCACACCGCGAGTCTCCGCAGTCGCGGACCCGCCGGTTCGTTTCCAACGTGAGAGTTGACGAAACCGGCGACGGGGAACTACGGGTCGCTGCAAACGTCCTGGTCTACCGTTTCCGCAGCGGCGAGGGAGCACCTTACGTCGGCGCTATCGAGTACATCCTCAGGAGGAACGGCGGGGATCTGAGGATCGCGTACCGCCGCGCGGTGCTCGACCTGGAGGACCTCGCCTGGCACGGTGCGGTGAGTATCATCCTCTGAATCGCCCCGTCCGAACGGAGGGCACCCGTTGGCTACCCTGGGACCTGTTACGGCGACGCACCGGTTCGACGAACGGCGGCTCGCGAGCTACCTGCGCGCCCGGGGGCTGCGGGAGTTCGGGGGCGGGCTGAGGGCGCTCCAGTACCAGGGCGGTCAGTCGAACCCCACCTATCGGCTCGAAGCGGGGGGCCGGTACTTCGTGCTCAGGAAGAAGCCCCCAGGCGATCTTCTCCCCTCCGCGCACCTCATCGAGCGCGAGTACCGCGTGATGAACGCGCTCGCGGACAGCGGTGTGCCCGTCCCGGGCATGATCCACCTGTGCGAGGACCCCGGCGTGATCGGGCAGGCGTTTTTCGTCATGGAGCACGTGGAAGGACGCGTGCCGTCGGCCCCGGGCCTGCCCGAGGTCGACTCTCCCGCCGAGAGGGCGGCGATCTACGACGCGATGAACGAGTCTCTGGCGCGGCTCCATGCCGTCGACTGGGCGGCCGTCGGTCTGGAGGACTACGGGAAAGCGTCGCACTACGTCGCTCGGCAGATCTCCGTGTGGACGCGGCAGTACGAGGCGGCCCGCACCGACCCGATCCCCGCCATGGAGGCGCTCGTCGAGTGGCTGCCCGCGCACATCCCCGCGAGCGACGCGTCCGAGGAGGAGACGACGATCGCCCACGGCGACTACCGGCTCGACAACATGATCCTCCACCCGACGGAGCCGCGCGTGCTCGCCATCGTGGACTGGGAGTTGTCGACGCTGGGCCATCCGCTGGCCGACCTCGCCTACAACTGCATGACGTACCACCTGCCCGAGGGGCCGCTGTGGAAGGGGCTGGGGGAGATCGACTGCGAGGCGCTGGGGATTCCGTCCGAGGAGGACTACGTGGCCGCGTACTGCCGCAGGACGGGACGCGACGGGGTGCCGGACTGGGAGTTCTTCATGGCCTTCGGCCTCTTCCGCCTGGCCTCGATCTGCCAGGGCGTGTACGCGCGGGCGATCCAGGGCAACGCGAGTTCGCGGAACGCGCTGGAAGTCGGGGCCAAGGCGCCGATGCTGGCGGAAGCCGGCTGGAGCTTCGCCCGCCGCGCCTGAGGTCCGCCTGGACCGCTGGAGCGGGGCCGCCGGTCCGGAGGTCCGTCGCGGCCCTTACGACTCCCGCGAGCCCCGCAGTTCCAGTTTCGCGAGCGCCTCGAGGTGGACCTCGTCGGGGCCGTCGGCGAGGCGCAGGGTGCGGGAGTGTGCGTAGGCCGCGGCGAGCCAGGTGTCCGGGCTCACGCCGAGGGCGCCGTGGACCTGGATCGCCTGGTCGAGGACGCGGCAGGCCATGCGCGGCGCGACGACCTTGATCATCGCGATCTCGCGGCGGGCCGCCTTGTTGCCGACGGTGTCCATCATGTGCGCGGCGTGCAGGGTGAGGAGCCGGGCCTGGTCCACGGCGATGCGGCATTCGGCGAGCGCGTGGCGAAGGGCGCCCTTCTCGGCGAGGGGGCCGGAGAAGGCGACGCGGGTCCTCGCGCGCTCGGCCATGTCCTCGATCGCGCGCTCGGCGACGCCGATGAGCCGCATGCAGTGGTGGATGCGGCCGGGGCCGAGGCGGCCCTGCGCGATCTCGAACCCGCGGCCCGGGCCGAGGAGCATGTTCCCGGCGGGCACGCGGACGTCGGTGAAGCGCACCTCGCCGTGGCCGACCGGGGCGCTGTCGTAGCCGAACACGCCGAGCGGCCGCACGACCTCGATGCCGGCGGCGTCGCGGGGCACCAGCACCATCGACTGCTGCCGGTGGCGCGCCGCGTCCGGGTCCGTCTTTCCCATGAAGATGAACAGCCGGCACTCCGCCCGGGGGGCCTGCGTCGCCCACCACTTGTGGCCGTTGATGACCCACTCATCGCCTTCGCGGACGATGGACGAGCGGATGTTCGTCGCGTCCGACGAGGCGACGTCCGGCTCCGTCATCGCGAACGACGAGCGGATCTCCCCCGCCAGCAGCGGCTCGAGCCACTCCTTCCGCTGCGCCGGCGTCCCGTAGCGGGCCAGCGTCTCCATGTTGCCCGTATCGGGCGCGTTGCAGTTGAAGACCTCGGGCGCCCATTCCACGCGTCCCATCACCTCGCAGATGAGCGCGTATTCGAGATTCGACAGACCCGCGCCCGCCGAACCGGCGTCCCGGCCGCGTCCCGGCTCCGCATCGGGAGGGAGGAAGAGGTTCCACAGTCCCTCGTCTCGCGCCCGCCCCTTCAGCGTCTCGAGGACCGGAGGCGTGGAGAACCGGTTCTCCGCCGCGTCGAGTTCCCGATCGAACGTCTCCTCGTTCGGGTGAACGTGTGCCTCCATGAACTCGCGTACGCGGGCCTGGAGTTCGAGAGACCGTGTGGAGAAGAGGGCTGGGGCGTTCACTCGCGCTCCGCCGGGTGTGGGGTTCGTGTCCGGGTCGGGGTGACATTGTCGGGGCAGGCCCCAAGATTAGCGGGCCTTCCGGCGGAAACAACGGGCACCGCCCGCGGCACCGTCACCGCCACGGCGGCTTCCACCTCCAGGGATTCCGGGGATGAGCGAACGGCATATGGGCCTCTACGCCGCGACGACGCTCGGCGTCGGCGCGATCGTGGGAGGCGGGATCCTCGCGCTCGCGGGCGTCGCGTTCGCGACCGCGGGTCCCGCCGCGATGCTCGCCTTCGGCCTCAACGGGGGGATCGCGCTCCTCACCGCGATGAGCTTCGCCCGCCTCGTGCGCCGCTTCCCGGAATCGGGCGGCATCTACACGTACGCGAAGAAGGTGCTCTCCATCGAGGTCGCCTTCATCGTGGGGTGGGTGGTCTGGTTCGCCTCCATCGTCGCGGGCGTGCTCTACGCGCTGGGCTTCGCGGCGTTCACCGTGGAAGGGCTGCAGCGTCTGGCGCCGTCGCTCGGCGTGTCCGCGGACTGGCTCGGACACGGCGGGACGCGGATCGGCCTCGCGATCGCGGCGGTCGTCGGCTACTCGCTTCTCCTCGTGCAGCGCACCGCCGGCGGGGGCAACGCGGCCACGATCGGGAAGGTCGTCGTGTTCGCCGTGCTCATCGCCGGCGGGTTCGTGGCCTGGCTCATCGGTTCCGCCGGTACTCCCGCCGAGACGCTGGGGCGCCTGAGCCCGTTCGCCCCGGAAGGCTCGCTCGGCCTGCTGCAGGCCATGGGCTACACCTTCATCGCGCTGCAGGGCTTCGACCTCATCGCCGCCGTGGGAGGGGAGGTCCGGGATCCGGAGCGCACCGTGCCGCGGGCGATGTACCTGTCCCTCGGGATCGCGCTCGTCGTCTACATCCCCCTGCTCATCGTCGTCGCGACGGTCGGCGCGCCGCCCGAGGGGATCCAGGCCGCGGCGGAGGCGCACCCGGAGGAACTCGTGGCCGTGGCGGCGGAGCGCTTCATGGGCCCGGCGGGGTACTGGCTGGTGATCGGGGCGGGGCTCCTGTCGATGCTGTCGGCGCTGCACGCGAACCTGTTCGGGGCCTCGCGCGTCGCGTTCTCGATGGCGCGGGACCGGACGCTGCCGCATCACGTGGGCGAGATGCGGGCACGCACGGGGACGCCCGCCGTCGCCGTGGCCGCGACGGGCACGATGATGATGCTCATCGCCGTCGCGGTGGGGAACGTCGCCGCGGCCGGCGCCGCATCGAGCCTGATCTTCCTCATCTCGTTCGCCATGGTGCACTGGGCCGCGATGCTGGCCCGCCTGCGCTCGGGCCACCCGCGGCCGGCCGCGCTCCCGGTGATCGGCGGGGCCCTCTGCCTGGGGCTGGCGATCTTCCAGGCCATCGCGGTGCCGGAGGCGGGGCGCGTCGTCGCCGTGTGGCTCGGGCTCGGGGCGGTGCTCTACCTCACGTTCCTCGCGCCGGGGGCCCGGCTTGCCGACGCGAGCGCCCAGGCCCGGGACCCCGACCTGGTGAGGCTGCGCGGCCGCAGCCCTCTGGTCCTGGTGCCGATCGCGAACCCCGCGAGCGCCGCGACTCTGGCGGACGCGGCCGCCACCGTGCGCGCGCCGGGCGTCGGGCGGGTCCTGCTGTTGTCGGTGATTCCCCGCGAGGGGCGTCCCGCCGTCTCCCTCGATGCGGTGGTGCAGGATGCCAAGGATATCCTGGGAGAATCCGTGAGGCAGGGACTCGAAGGCTCGGGCCGCCCGGAGGCGCTGTTCACGGTTGCGTCCGACGTGTGGAGCGAAATCGCCCGGGTGGCCAACAGCCACCGCTGCGACACGGTACTCCTGGGATTGACCCGGCTCACCCAGCCGCGGGTCGAAGCGCATCTCGAACGTCTCGTCTCGGAAATCGACGCGGATGTCGTCATCGTTCGCTCGCCGCCCGGCTGGCGAATCGCGGAGACGAGGCGCGTGCTCGTCCCCGTCAGAGGACGGCGCGGCCACAGCGAACTGCGTGCCCGCCTGCTCGGCAGCCTGGCCCGTTCCTCGGAGCCGTGGGTGACGTTCCTGCACACGCTCCCGTCCGGCACGCCCTCCGACGGCCGCCGGAGGATCGAGCGCGGCATCCGCCGACTCGCCAGGGACGAGGCCGCGGGGCCGCATGAGGTGGCCTTCGAATACACCGACGACCCCGTCGAACCCGTGGCGCGCCTGGGACGGGAGAGCGATCTCGTGGTGATGGGGATGGAACGGCGGGGCCGGGGCGGACCGGCGATCGGCGCCTTCGCGCTGGAGGTGGCCCGGAGGACGGACATGCCGCTCATCCTCCTCGGGCGGCGGCGCCAGGCCGGGACGCTCGCCGCGCGCGGGCTCGCGCAGGCGGTGTCGACGATTCCGAGGCCGGGACAGAGGTCGGGATCGTGACGGCCGACGTCATCATCGTCCTCGCCATCGTCGCGGTGGCCGTCGTCCTCTTCGTCACGGAATGGGTCCGCTACGACGGCGTGGCGCTCATGGTGCTGCTCTCGCTGGCGATCTCGGGGGTCATCCCGATGGCCCGCGCCATCGACGGGTTCGCCAACCCCGCCGTGGTCACGATCGCGGCCGTGCTCGTGCTCAGCGGCGGGCTCTACAAGACCGGCGTCGCGAACCTCGTCGGCGCGCAGGTGTTGAGGCTCGCGGGGGATTCCCCCGTGCGGGTCACGGCGCTGCTGATGCTCACGTCGGGGCTCATGTCGGGGGTGATGAACAACACGGCGGCGGTCGCGCTCCTCATCCCCGTCGTGATCTCGATCTCCCGCCGCCTCGGCATGCGTCCGTCCCGGCTCCTGATCCCGCTGTCCTTCGCCGCGCTCCTCGGCGGCATGACGACGCTCATCGGGACCGGGCCCAACATCCTCCTCTCGAGCATACTCGAGCGCACGGGGCAGGGAGCGTTCGGTTTCTTCGCCTTCACGCCCGTCGGGGCGACCGCACTCACGCTGGGGGTGCTGTATGTGGTCGTCGCGGGGAGGCACTTCCTTCCGGACCGTTCCACCGGAGATGACGAAGGGGGCGACGAGATCGACCTGACCGGCCGCTACCATCTTGCGGAGTCGCTGCTCATGCTCCGGATCCCGCCGGATTCGGCGCTCGACGGGCGTTCGCTCGTCGAGGCACGGCTCGGGCAGGCGCTGGGGTACGACCTCCTGGCCGTGCGCCGCGGGGGGCACCTGGTGCGGGCTCCGGAGCGGGATTTTCGGCTCCGGAGCGGCGACCTGCTCATCGTCGAGGGACGGATCGAAGCGCTCGACCGCCTGCGCGCCTGGGGCCACCTCGCCGGGCACAGGGAATCGAACGATGCCCTGGGACGTCTGGTGAAGGATGCGACGGTGCTGGCGGAGGTCGAGATCGCCGAGAAATCGGACCTCGTCGGCAGCACGGTTCAGAGCATCGATTTCCGAAACCGTTTCCAGGCCCACGTCGTTGCCATCCGGCGCGGCGGGCAGGCTCCGGGCGGCTCGTTCCGGACGGTGCAACTCGAGGCGGGGGACGCGCTCCTCCTGTTGGGGCGCGAGGACCAGCTTCGACAACTCCGCTATGCAACGGAGTTCACCTCGATCGGATGGACGGACATCGGCTCCGCCACCGAGGAGTACGAGTTGCACCGGTGGTTGATGCGGCTCCACGTCCCGGACGGCTCCTGGCTGGACGGACGGACCCTCGAGGCGTCCCGTCTGCGGGGCGCCTTCGATCTCACGGTGCTGGAGATCGAGCGCGAGGACGGCGACATCGCCCTGCCGCACGCGGCGGAGAGGATGCGGGCCGGCGACCGCCTCATCGTCGAGGGGGCCCCGGCCTCCTTCGCCGTGCTGGAGGCGCTGCAGGCGCTCGTTCCGGCGGACGAACGGCCCTCCGTCGGCGAACTGGAGTCGGAGGATGTCGGGTTCGCGGAAGTCACGCTGGCTCCGAGTTC
The DNA here is from genome assembly GCF_965208695.1 of Candidatus Palauibacter irciniicola. Lineage (GTDB taxonomy): Bacteria > Gemmatimonadota > Gemmatimonadetes > Palauibacterales > Palauibacteraceae > Palauibacter > Palauibacter irciniicola. Next base: position 1,775,194 of record NZ_OZ242352.1, on the reverse strand, counting down.
CGACCTGGTCGGGAAGACGCTGCGCGAAATCCTCTTCCGGGAATCCTACGGACTGAACCTGCTATCGATTTTCCGGGGGGGACGGTCCTTTCACTCGAACATCCGCATCTCGCGCACCGCGCTCGAATTCGGGGACGCGCTCCTCGTCTACGGCAACCGGAAGAAGATTGCGCTCCTCGCCCGCGACCCACGATTCCTCGTCCTCCACGGGCAGCTCCACGAGGTGTTCCGCGTCCACAAGGCGTGGATCGGCAGCGCGATCATGGTGGGCTTCATCCTCGCGTCCTCCCTCAACCTGCTCCCCGTGTACATCGCGGCGCTGCTCGGCGCGCTCCTGATGGTGTGCACGGGCTGCGTGAAGGGGAACGAGGTCTACACCTTCGTGGAATGGCGGGTCGTCATGCTCATTGGAGGGATGCTGGCGCTCGGTCTCGCGATGGAGGACTCCGGCACGGCGGAGCTCATCGCGCGCGAAGTCGTGGGGCGGGCGGCGGAGATGGGGCCGCGTGTCCTCATCGCGAGCCTCTTCCTCATCTGCGCGCTTGCGGCGCAGTTCGTCCCCACCTCGGCCGTCGCCGTGCTCGTCGCGCCGATCGCGCTCAGCGCCGCGTCCGAACTGGATCTCTCCGCCCGGGCGCTGCTCATGGTCGTGGCGGTGGGCTCCTCCTGCGCCTTCCTCAGCCCCTTCGGCCACCCCGTGAACCTGCTCGTGATGGGCGTGGGCGGCTACAAGGTCGTGGACTACACGAAGGTCGGCGCGCCGCTCTTCCTGCTCACGCTGCTGATGGTCGTCTTCTTCCTCCCCATCGTCTGGCCGCTGTAGCCTGCTCAGTCGAGGCGGGCGAGTTCCGTCTCGATGCCTTCCCAGGCGCCGATGAGTTCGTCGAGTTCGCCCTGCCGGGAGGCGCGCTCGGTCTCGAGCGTGCGGACGTCCTCGATCGGGGTGTCGGCGTAGAAGGCGGGGTCGGCGAAGATCTCGTCGATTTCGGCGATGCGGGTCTCGGCCGCTTCGATCCGCCGGGTGATGTCGTTCAGCTTCTTCCGCAGCGAGCCGCCCCGATAGCGGTTCCGGTCGCCCCGGGCGATTCCGGCGTCGGCGCCGCGGCGCGCGTTTCCGCGGGCGGACAGGTTGCCGGCGCCGCGCGTTTCGGCGGCGGCGTCGCGGGCGGCGCGCTTCTCTCTCCGCGCCTTGAGGACGACGGTGTCGACGTCGAGGTGGTCGTCCCCGCAGTAGTGGACGTACTCCTCGTAGCTGCCCCGGAAGTCGCGGATCCCGTCCTCGGAGATCTCGACGATGCGGGTCGCGAGCTGCGAGACGAACCAGCGGTCGTGCGAGACGAGGATGAGGGTGCCGTCATAGCTCCGGAGCGCCTCGACCAGGGACTCGATGGATTCGAGGTCGAGGTGGTTCGTGGGCTCGTCGAGGACGAGGACGTTGGGTCGCTCGATCGCCATCCGGCAGAAGACGAGACGGGCGGCCTCGCCGCCGGAGAGGTTGCCGACCCGTTTCTTCGCGTCGTCGCCGGAGAAGAGCACGCGCCCCATCTCGCCGCGCACGAACCCGAGGGTGCGGCCGGGGCAGAAGCCCGCGATCCAGTCCTCGGCCGTCTGTCCCGGCGAATCGAAGCGCGCCTCCTGGTCCTGCGCGAAATAGCTCGGGTGCGTCTCGTAGCCCCACGTGACGCGGCCCGCGTCGGATTCGAGTTCGCCCACGACGATCTTGAGCAGGGTCGACTTCCCGATCCCGTTGGGGCCCATGATCGCCATGCGATCCCCGCGCTCGAGGGTGAGGTCGACCCCGTGGAGGACTTCGTTCAGCTCATCGCCGTCGCCGAAGGCCTTCTTCACGCCCTCCACTCCGAGGACGGTGCGCCCGCTCGGACGGCGGGACTCGAAGCGGAAGTTCGGATAGCGGCGCGAGGAGACCGGGAGCGGCTGCAGTGCCTCCGCCCGCTTCTCTATGAGACGCAGTTTGCTCTGGGCCTGTCGCGCCTTGCTCGCCTTGGCCCGGAAGCGGTCGACGAACTGTCGGTGGTGGGCGATCTCGCGCTCGCGGTTCGCGAGTTCCTTCTCCCGCCGCTCCTGGTCCTCTCTCTTCCGGACCAGATAGTCGTCATAGTTGCCCTTGTATGTGGTGACCGTCTCATAGTCGATGTCGAGAATATGCGTGGCGATATTGTCGAGAAAGCGGTGGTCGTGGGAGATGACGACGATCGCTCCCTTGAACTCCCGCAGGAATTTTTCGAGCCAGCGGATGGAGAGGATGTCGAGGTGGTTCGTCGGCTCGTCGAGGAGGAGGACGTCGGGCGCGCCGGCGAGCGCCTGGGCGAGCAGCACCCGGAGCTTGAACCCGCCGGAGAGGGTGGAGAGCGGCCGGCGGTGAATCTCGCTCGGGAAGCCGAGGCCCTCGAGGATCTCGCCGGCGCGGGCCTCGGCCGTGTAGCCGTCGTGGCGCTGGAAGGTCTCCTCGAGTTCGGAGAAGCGGTCCGCGTCGAAGTCTCCGTCCTCCGCCTCGACCAGCGCCTCCCGCTCGACCATGGCGCGCCACAGATCCGGGTTCCCCATCAGCGTCGCGCCGAGGATCTCCTCCTCGTCGTGGAGGAAGTGGTCCTGGCGCAGGACGCCGACCTGGAGGCGTTTCGGGATGGTGACGGACCCCTCCGTCGGGTCCTCGGTGCCGCCGAGGATGTTGAGGAGCGTGGTCTTGCCGGATCCGTTCGCGCCCACGAGGCCGTAGCACTCGCCGGGGTTGAGGAGGAGGGTCGCGTCGCGGAAGAGGACCTGCCCGCCGAACGCCTTCCCGAGGCCGGAGACGGTGATCATGGGCGTATCTGCGCGGGGGGCGGCCCGTCGTAATGGCGTGGCGGGGGTGGGACGGGGGTCAGCAGGACACGCAGTTGTGGTTGTTCTTCGAGCCGAGGCTCTCGAGCAGGGCGACGGCCTCCGGGAAGGGCTGGGTGCGCTGGTAGGGGCCGTTCGCCATGTCCGCGGTGGTCTGGCCGACGCGGCTCACGGCGGTCGGGTCCGCGCCGTGCTCGACGAGGAAGCGGATGACCTCGAGGTCGCCGCGCGAGGCCGCGTTGTGGAGCGGCGTGTAGCCCTCGTCGTCGCGCTGGTTCACGTCGGCGCCGAGTTCCTCGACGAGATAGCGGACGGCCGGCAGCCAGCCGTCCGGGACGTACCGGTGGGCGTTGCTGGGGAAGCCCTGGCCGTAGCCGATGCCGGTCGCGGCGTGGATCGGGTAGTCGGCGGGGCCCCCCACGGGCACGGGGGGAACCCCGGACAGGTCGCGCTTCTCGCGGTCCCACGCCGGGAGTCGCCGCGGCGGCACCTTGATCGTGGCGAGGTGGGGGTCGGCGCCGTACTCGACGAGGAGCGTCATCGCCTCCACGTCCAGGAGTACGCGGCGCGCCAGAAGGGAGTCGCGCCCTTCAGGTCGATCTGCAGCAGGTCGAAGTTGTACGACACCCACCAGAGGTGCTTCTCGAGTCGGGCATTGGGATCCACTCCCGCGTCGAGCAGGCGTCGCATGACGTCGAGATAGCTGTGCCGCTGCTGTCCGTACGCGTGCTGCTGCGGGTAGCGCGACTTCGGCGCCCAGTGGGCGTTGAGGGCGGCGAAGAGCGGCGTCGCGCCGGCGGCGGAGGCGAGCCGGGGATCGGCACCGGCCTCGAACAGTTCCATGGCGAGGTCGAAGTGGCCGTTGATCATCGCGATGAGCATGGGGCTCGTGCGGTCGCCGCCGCTCACCTGGTCGATGTCCGCCCCGCTCTCGATGAGCGCGCGCGCGGTGCCGGCGTGTCCTTCGCGGGCGGCGTGAAGCAGGGCCGTCATGCCGCCGTGGCCGCCGATCAGGTCGCCGTAGCCGAGCGGCTCGGGCTCCTCGATCGGACGCTCGTAGTCCTCCTCTTCCTCCGTCGCGGGACGGTCCGAGGGGGTGTCGGGGGCGTCGGCCAGCGGCGCATCGGACGGGGCGGGGCGCGGCGGCACCGGCGGTTCGGGCTCGCCGCGCATTCGGGCCGCGCGGGCGCGGCGGTCGGCCTGCGACCACTCGGTTACGGCCGTGATGTCGGTCACCCACGTGGCGAGGGCGGGATCCGCGCCGCCGTCGAGCAGCGCGCGCGCGGCGGCTTCCCGGCCGAGCGCCGCCGCGTACATGAGCGGCGTCTGGCCCCAGCGCGCTTCGCGGACATCGGCGTCGCCGCCGCGCTCCAGAAGCAGGCGGACGGCGTCCGCGCTGCCGGCGGCGGCGGCGAGGTGCAGCGGGGTCGCGCCGCCCACGTCTTCGGTGGTCGCGGTCTGCTCCGCGCCGCCGTCGAGCAGGAGGCGCACGACCGGCGCGCTGCCGACTTCGCTCGCGAGGTGCAGCGGCGTGTAGGCCCCGATGCGGGTGACGGCGCCGACATCCGCGCCCGCCTCGAGCAGCAGCCCGGCCAGGTCGGCGTTCGCCGCGCGCGCCGCCCAGTGGAGCGCGGTCATCCCGTCGCCCTGCGGCGCGTTCACGTCGGCGCCATCGGAGAGGAGCGCCCGCACGGCGGCGAGGTCGCCCGTCATCGCCGCGTCGGCGACCGGCGAATCGGGCAAGAGCGCGCCGCTCAGAAGTACCGCCAGCAGCGCGACGGCCGGCGGCTTCATCGCCGCGGCCATCCGACGGCGCCCGTCCCGCTTCACGAGCCGGCCGCGCTCGCGTCGGGGGCGGCGAGCGACAGGGCGCCCGTGCTGTCCCCGAACCGTTCGACGTCCTCCAGCCCGAGCGCGTGCATGAGCGAGAGGAGGGCGTTCGCCATCGGCGTGCCCGGCGCGGCCCGCACGTGGAGCCCCCCGTCCAGCTTCCCGTTCGCCCCGCCGGCCACGAACAGGGGGCAGCGCTTGTGGTTGTGCACGTTGGGGTCGCCCATCGGCGAGCCGTAGATGACCATCGTCTTCTCGAGCAGGTCCGTATCGCCGTCCATCGTGTTCCGCAGCCGCTCGAGCAGGTACGGGACCATCGACACGTGGAAGCGGTTGATCTGCGCGAAGTCGTCGATGTTCTCTTCGTCGGCGCCGTGGTGCGAGGCCGGGTGGAACGGCTTGTCGACGCCGCTCTCCGGGAAGACCCGGGCCGACGAGTCGCGCCCCAGCTTGAACGAGAACACGCGCGTCATGTCGGACTCGAACGCGAGCGCCTGGAGGTCGAACATCAGCTGCACGTGCTCGACGAACGAGTCGGGCACGCCGGCCGGCGCCTCGGGCAGCGCCCGCTCCTCGCCGCTCCGGTTCTGCGTCTCCACTCGCTCGATGCGCCGCTCGATCTCCCGCACGTTGTCGAGGTAGCGGTCGAGCCGGCGGACGTCGACGGGTCCCAGCTCCCGGCGGAGTTCCCCGATGCGGCCCGCGATGAAGTCGAGCACGCTCCGGTTCGCCCGGCGGCGGGCGGCCCGTTCCTCCGCGCTCCCCCCGGCGCCGAACAACTGGTCGAACGCGACCCTCGGATCGCGGATCATGGGCAGCGGCTCCGTCGGCGACTTCCAACTGATCGTGTCCGTGTAGACGCACGCGTAGCCGTATGCGCACCCGCCGGACTGGTCCACGTTCTCGATGCAGAGCTGCATGGAGGGGATCGGCGTGTCCTGCCCGAAACGCTGGGCGTAGAGCTGATCCATCGACGTCCCGGCGCGGATGTCCGAGCCCTCGGTCTGTCGCGGGTGGGACTGGGTCAGGAAGGTCGCGCTGGAGCGGAAGTGGTCGCCGCCGATCTCCTTGGGGATCCGGGCTTCCGCCGCCTCGATATCCGTGTCGCTGATGATCGTGAGCCGGTCCCGGAACGGTTCGAGGGAGGCGAGCGCCCCGGTGCTCAAGTCGAAGTCACGGCCGGTCTGCAGCGGCGACCAGTAGCCGCGCGACGCGCCGTACGCGGTCGAGCCCGCGGCGCCGTGCACCATCTCGATCGCGATCAGCCGCGTCGGATCCGCCGGCCGGATCGATCCCCACAGCCGTCCCGCCGGAACCATGGCGTCCAGCATCGGAAGCGCCACCGTGGCCCCGACTCCGCGGAGGAAGGTGCGACGCGGAATGTGCTTTCCCGTGATGATGTCCATCTGGATCACGTCCCCTGGTTGTCTTGTTCGACGATGGCGCCGCCCCGGCTCATGAGGAAGGCCGGACTCTCCGCGACTCCGAGGATGAAGGCGGACATGCGGTAGTCCTCCGCCTCCGCGCGGCGCGTAATCCGGCGCACGGTCGGCATGTCGAAGTACTCGACGCGGCGCCCGAGCGCGTAGGCCATGAGGCTCTCGGTAAAGGACCGCGCCAGCGACTCGCGCCGCGTGAGCAGGGCGGTCCGCAGATCCGCCGGCCCGGAGAGCGGCGTCCCGTCGTACAGATCGCCGCTGGGATCGACCGTGCGCCCCTGGTCGTTGATCCGGTACGCGCCCGTCACGTCGAAGTTCTCGAGCGCGAGGCCGAGCGGATCGATGACGCGGTGGCACGAGCGGCAGGCCGGGCTCGCGCGGTGCATCTCCAGCCGCTCGCGCACGGTGAGGAAGCGGCCCTCCTCGGCTTCGTCGATCGCCTCGAGATCCGGCACGTCCGGCGGCGGCGGGGGCGGCGGCGTTCCGAACAGGACCTCCATGATCCACTTGCCCCGCAGCACCGGCGAGGTCCGGTTCGCGTGCGAGGTCGAGGTGAGGATGCTCCCGTGCGCCAGCACGCCGCGGCGGATGTCGTCGGGATAGTCGACCTTCCGGAAGTGGGTTCCGGCCACGCCGGAGATCCCGTAGTGCCGCGCGAGCCGCTCGTTGACGAAGGTGTAGTCCGCCGTCAGCAGCTCGAAGAAGCTGCGGTCCTCCCGCACCACGTGCTCGAACAGCAACTCCGTCTCGCGGCGCATGTCGCGGGCGAGCTGCTCGTAGAAGTCGGGGAAGCGGAGCGCGTCCGGGTGGACGCTGTCGAGGTCCTGCAGCCGCAGCCACTGCGCGGCGAAGCGCGTCGCCAGCCCCTCGGCGTTCGCGTGCGCGAGCATGCGGCGGACCTGGGCCTCCACGCCGGCCGCGTCGTCGAGCCCGCCCGTCCGGGCCGCGTCGATGAGCGGCTCGTCCGGCGGCATCCCCCACAGGAAGAAGGCGAGCCGGGAGGCGAGATCGAGCGGCGCGATGCGGTACGGTCCGTCGGTGCCGGCCCCCGCGGGCGGTTCCTCGAAGCGGAAGATGAAGTCCGGGCTCGCGAGGATGCCCTGGAGCGCCGTCCGGACGCCGACCTCGAAGCCGCCCTCCGCCACCCCGGCGTCGTACAGGACGAGGAGCGGGTCGATGTCCGCCGCGTCCACCGGCCGGCGGTAGGCCTGCGCCGCCAGCCGCTCCACGATCTCCCCCGCGCAGCGGCGCCCGGCCGCCTCATCCTCCGTTTCGGGCCGGCACGTGAGCACGCGCGCCCGGGTCGGCGTCTCCGACACGCCCGACACGCCGAACGGCCCCCGGATCGTGAGGTCGCGGAGGTGGGCGACGACCGTGATCCCGTGCGAATAGCCGATCTTCTTGTCCGCCAGACTCCATTCGTGCGGCGAGACCAGGTCTTCGATCGGGCCGTCGAAGCGCTTGATGAAGGCGGCGGACACGCGGTGCGGCCCCGCCGTGACGTGAATCGGCTCCGTTTCGACCTGAACCCCGTTGGGATCCTGCCGGTGCATCCAGCGGTCGATGTCGATGAGCGCCCGCCGCTCCCCGTCCACGGAGAGTTCGACCTGTTCGTCGAAGGGCGTCGTCTGGCCGAAGAAGTTTCCGGTCGACTCGTGCTGGAAGGCGAGCCGGAAGACGTAGTCCCCGTCCGCGGTGAAGTTGTGCACGACGGAGATCCCGCCGCGCGTGCCGATCGGCGTGCCCGGCACGTGCTGCCGCTGTTCGGCGTAGCGGGACACCTCGTACTCCGTCTCGCTCGCCGTCACGGTCGGGTCGCCGAGCGCGAGCCGGCTGATCTCGCTCGCGGCGGTCAGGTATCCCTCGAGCAGCGTGGCGGAGAGGTTCTGGACGTCCGCGATGTTGTCGAAGCCCGCGCTGATCGTCTCGTTCGGCAGGTAGGCGGAGGCGTCGATGTCGAGCCCGAGGAGCGCCCGGATCGAGCGCTCGTACTCCGCCCGGTTCAGGCGCTGGAAGGAGCGGACGCCGGGGTCGGGGCGGTCGGCCGCCGCGGCATCGACCCGCGCTTCGAGCGTTTCGGCCAGCGCGAGCAGGTCTTCGGGCGGGGGACGCCGGATCCCCGGCGGCGGCATCATCCCGGCGCGCAGCTTGCGGATCATCTTCTCCGCCGTCTCCGCCTCGAGGTGGGCCATCTCCACCTCGAAACGCTCCAGCGAGAGGTTCCCCAGCACCCGGGTGTCGTTGTGGCAGTTCGTGCAGACCTGGTTCACGACCGTCTGCGGGATCGTGTCCGGGATGAATCCGCGGGCCTGGGCGGGGAGAGGGGCGGAGAGGGACGAGCCGCCGGGAAGCGTCGAAATCAACCCCCAAAGCGCAATGCAGGACAGCGCAATCGCGAGTCTCTTCATGGAATCGCTCGTCCTCCGCGACCAGCGGTGCGACCTGGCTCCTCGAACCTTCTCCTGCCTAACCCTTCAATATAGGGACGCCGACCCGATTCCGCCCTACGGGGACCCTCCGCGCCCCCCGGCTTCGCCCTGGTACAGCCGGTACATCCCGATGGTCAGCAGCGGAAGCACGAAGATGAAGAGAAACGCCCAGCTCAGGGCTCCGTAGCCGGTCGCGATGAGGTCGATGATCCCGAACCGCGAGAGGAGCGAGGCGAGGATCAGGAGAAGAACCGCCACGGCCGGACGCAGCGTCGGGGGCATGTGGGCCCTGCGCGCCGCGAACACGCCTGCCACCCGCTCGTTGAACGCGTGGATCACGCCGGTGCCGGACTCGATGAGGGTGCCGAAGAGGACGACCTGGAAGGCGATCTGGAATCCCCGCGACCCGAGCAGTTCGAGGAGGTAGTTGGCGGGCACCGGGCGGTCCACGATGCCCGGGTACTGTCCCGCCATCGCCACGAGGAAGAGAACGCCGGGGATGATCGCGATCGGCCCGGTGAGGGCGCCGGCCCACAGCGCTTCCCGTCGCCGCCGGATGTGGCGCGTCGCGAACAGCATCGCGGGCACGAGCGACACCTGCAGCACCCCGTAGCGGAACCCGGAGAGCGCCCATCCCTCCCGTGCCTCGCCCGACGCGAACGCCGCGCCGATCGCCTCTCCGAAGGCGCCGATGGACCAGGCGAAGAACACCAGGTAGACGCCGTAGAGGACGAACGACCAGCCCGACAGGAAGCGCTCGATCGCGTCCGTCCCCTTGAAGACGAGGAAGCCGACGGTGACGAGGAGTCCGACCACGCCGGCCGCGTACGGCAGCCCGAACGTCTCGAGCAGGAACGTCCCCGCGGCGGAGCCGATCACGGCCAGGATGAGGAGGACGGCCGCAAGATACCCGATCTCGTATACGAACCAGCCGCGCCCCAGCAGACGCTGGAAGAACGTTCGGTAGTCGTACGTCCCGAAGACGCGCACGAACTCGAACGACGCCATCGCGGTGATGCTGACGAGGATCGTGGACGGGAGGAGCATCCCCAGTAGTCCGCCCAGCGGACCGAAGCGGAGGAAGAACTCCACGAGTTCGCGCCCCGTCCCGTACCCGCCCGCGATGATGATCGACTGGAAGACGAAGCCGGGGAGCAGGTACCGCCGGAACCACGAATTCATCGGCTCATCTTCCTCCGGGCCCGGTCCTGGGGGTCCCGTCGCGCCAGGTCGCGAGGGGGATCGGGCTCGGCCGGCGCTCGCGTACCGAGGGGGACAGCAACTCCAGCACGCGCATCGAGACGCCGCCCAGGCGCTCGCGCCAGCGCTGGCGGCGCTCCTTCGCCGGCTCCCGGCCGCGCGCGAGATCGGGTTCGAGTATGCGCTCGCCGATCTCGCGGACGAGATCGGGCGCGCTCGTGATGAGGACGACCTCCGGCTGCATGCGAAAGCTCACGTAGTCGAAATTCGCCGAACCGAGCACGACCGAGTCGTCGATCCGCATCACCTTCGCGTGCGTCATGGGACCGGGCAGCATGAGGACCTCGAAGCCTTCGCGCCGCGAGGCGTCGAGCGTGCCCCATTTCATGACGGCCCGGTTGTGATCCTCCGGCATCATCACCGTGACGTGCACGCCGCGGCGGTGCGCCCGGCCGAGGGCGCTCCAGAACGGCTCGCTGATGTACGGACACTGGACGACGATCCGGTCGGTCGCCCGGTCGAGGGCGCGGGAGACGGCGTCCCGCAGCCCCGGGTTGCCCCGGCCTTCGCCGACCACGATCTCGTCGCCGTCGATCTCCGCGGCGGCCTGCCGGTCGTGTCCCCGCCACGTGTGCTCGAAGTCCTGGCGCAGGAACGCCGCGATGCCCGGGCTCTCGATCCGGATCATGAAGTCGTGCCAGGCGAAGTTGTGCTCGCTGAAGTTGATCCCGCCCAGGTAGGCGATCCGGTCGTCGATCGCGACCAGCTTCTTGTGGTTGCGGACGATGAGTCGGTGGAACTGCCGTCCCACGGGCCACGTGAACCGGACGGGCACCCCGCCGCGCTCCAGCCGGTCGCACATCTCGCCGGTGGCCGCGACCTCGCGCTGCAGGACCGGGTCGCGCCGCGCGCGCGGCAGGCCGATGAACCGGTCGTTGATCAGGTACTTCGTCACGGCGTCGGCGACGACGCGCTTCCGTGGCGCTTCGCAGGCGAGCAGGGCTTCCGCCAGGCCGAGCCCGGCCGCATCGCCCTCGAAGGAGAGCGTCTGTATGTAGACGTAGTCGCGCGCCCCGCGGATGTCGCGTTCGAGGCGCCCCCAGAACTCGGCCCCGCCCAGGCAGAGTCGCATCGAAGCGGACGCGGGCCGACGCGCCGGAGGGGGGCTCGCATTCGTCGCGGGTGTCCACGCGCCTCCCCCGCTCACGCGGCCGCTCCCTTCTCGTCGGCCCGGACGTCGGCGACGTGTCGCCGCGCTTCGGCGAACAGCACGAACGCCCCCAGGACCGTCCCGAAAAACGTCGTGAGCAGCCGCCAGCCCACGACCCACAGCACCGTCACCTCGACGAGCAGCACGCGGTTCATCAGCAGCCCCGTCGAAGCCTCCGCGACGCCCGAGGCGCCCGGCGTCGGGGAGAAGTAGAGCACGATGTGCTGCAGGAGCTGGAGTCCGATGAAGGAGAGGTCGACCGGCCCCTGGAGCGCCGCCGCGAGCACGTAGCCCATGAAGTACTTGTTGAGGTAGAGGACGGCGGTCGCGAGGCACACCCATACGAGCGTCACCTTGCCGCGCGACGCGACGGCCCGGACCCCGGAGGTCAGCCGTTCGATCTCACGGCTCAGCAGCCGTCGGCCCGCCGCCGCCCAGCGCCGGGCCCGCGTCCCCCGCCTTGAAACGGCGTTGAGCGAGCGTCGGAGCAGCCGAACGGTTCGTCGCTGGGCCGCGACGGCCGAAATCAGCAGCCCGGCCAGCAGCGCAATGACCGCCACCGCGACGACGAGCGCGATCAGCACGCCGCGCGACAGGGCCTCGCCGGGCAGGAAAGCCAGCGCGGCGAGGCCGCCGAGCGCGAAGAAGAGCAGCGTGGCGACGAACGTGAGCAGCGAGCAGAGAATCGCTTCCGACAGCCGCGCTCCGCGGCGGCACAGCACGTAGAGCTGCGCGGCGCCGCCGCCCGTCTGCGCCGGCGTGATCGCGCCCAGCAGCATGTTCGCCCAGTTCGCCCGCATGCAGTGCCAGAGCGAGACGTGGGAGAAGACGCGGCCGTCGAGGAGCAGGCGGTAGCGGAGGCCGCCCAGCGTGAAATCCAGCGCGAGGAGGGCCAGCAGGGCGGCCGCGAACCCCGGCGTGATGCGGGCGAGGATGCTGTCGAGTTCCGAAGGAGGGCGCCAGCGGATGAGCGCCACGAGTCCCAGCGCGGTGAGCCCGCCGAACGCGAGCGCGCCGACGATGAGCTTGCTTCGCGCCGGGATGGGGGAACTCGGTTGGGGACTCGCCACTCGTTCGTTACGCCTCCCGGGGGCGGGGAGATTCGACGCGCCCGCGAGGCCGTGAACCGCGCGGGCCGCGTCCGTTACATGCCTACCTGCCGACGCTGGCGATGGACTCTCGGATCTTCTCGACGGTGAGCGCGGTCCGGTAGGCCTGGAGCTTGAGGCCGATCTCGATCGTCTTCTCCTTCGGGGCGATCGGGACGCCGTTGATCTTCGCGAGCCCCGCCTTCACGCGCTGGTCGTAGCGGACCACGGTGGGGTCGACGGTCATCATCAGGCTCGTGATGCCGAAGCTGTCGTGGATGCCGTCATTCTCCGTCTCCACGATCCCCAGCTCGGACTCGAGGAAGCCCCCGCCTCCGTAGCGGTAGTACTCGGGGATGTGATGGGCGTGGGCGTCGTCCCAGCGCTCGTTGAGGCGCGCCGCGACGTTCGCCATCCCCTGCACGTTGCCGCCGCTGTCGCCAATGAAGACGATGTGCTCGAAGCCGTGCGCCTTCAGGCTGGAAGCGACGTCATCCAGCACCGCCTCGAAGGTCTCCTGGCGGAGCGAGATCGTGCCGGGGTAGCGCATGTGGCCGGAGGGTTCGTCGATGTCCCCCTCGGGAACGAGCTTCACGATCGGCGCGCAGAGCGCCTTGCCCAGCTCCCGGGCGATGGTCTCGCACGTGCCCTGCAGCACGTAGTTGTGCTTGCCCGTGGCGACGTACGGTCCGTTCTGCTCGATCCCGCCCGTGGAGATGATCGCGATGTTGTAGCCGTCGGCCATCATGTCGCGGACTTCCATCCACGTGAGTTCCTCGATCCAGATCGAGTCGAACATCTCGATCGGGCGCTCCGAGACGAGTTCGGCGTCGATCCGGGCCTCGTATTCCGCCATGAGACGGGCGCGCTCCTCCGGCGTCATCTCCCGGTTCTGGGCCGTGGCTCCGGCCGGGACCGCAAGGGAGATCGCCGCCAGGGCGATCAGGGCGGTCAGCGTCGAACGGGCGTGCGACATGGTCTCCTCCTGTTTCCTCGTGCCGGACCGGAATCGGCCGGGACGGGGCCGGACCGGTTTGGCCGGACTACAACCGCGTGATATTTCACGTCATATTCGGGTGACACTGCTTTCGGGTGACACTGCGGCCGAACAAATGTCCGGTCCGGGGAAGCCGGCCGGCAAGGGGATCAACACCATGGCAGATCGAAACGGGTGGCGTGCCGAGCCGGTCGCGATCATCGGGATGGCGTGCCGTTTCCCCGGCGCGTCGGGCATTCCCGCCTTCTGGCGCCTGCTCGAAGAGGGCGGGAACTCCGTCCAGGAAGGGGTCCCGGGTTCCGGCGTGGGGCGCTGGGGCCAGATCTTCGGGGACCACGCGGTCCTGAGCGACGGCTGCCGTTTCGGCGCCTTCGTGGACGACATCGACCTGTTCGACGACGCCTTCTTCAGGATCTCGCCGGTCGAGGCGGAACTGCTGGATCCACAGCAGCGCATGATGCTGGAGACGACCTGGGAGGCGCTCGAGGACGCCGGGATCGATCCCGACGGACTGAGGGAGACGCTCACGGGCGTCTACACGGGGATCAGCAACGACGAGTACCGGATGCTCGTCGTGGACTCGAGCAAGCCCGCCGAGCCCGCGAGCTGTCTCTACGCGCTCAGCGGCACGAACCTGAACGGCACGAGCGGCCGGGTCTCGTTCGTGCTGGGGCTCCGGGGGCCGGCGAAGGCGGTGGACGCCGCGTGCGCCTCCTCCATGGTCTCGGTCCACGACGCGGTGGCGGACCTGCAGCAGGGCAGGGCGGATCTGGCCATTGCCGGCGGCGTGCAGGCGATTCTCAACGGCCGCATCTACGAACTCCGCGCGGACGCGATGATGCTGTCGCCGGACGGGCAGTGCAAAACCTTCGACGCGTCGGCGAACGGATACGTGCGGGGCGAGGGCTGCGGGGTCGTCGTCCTCAAACGGCTGAGCGAGGCGGCGGCGGACGGCGACCGGATCTGGGCCGTGATTCGCGGCTCGGCGGTGAACCACGGCGGGGCGAGCACGGGGCTCACGGTGCCGCACACGCCGGCGCTGGAAGAGGTGATGCAGACGGCGCTGGCGGATGCGGGCGTGTCTCCCCTCGAGGTGGACTACCTGGAGGCTCACGGGACGGGCACCACGGTGGGCGACCCGATCGAGGCCAACGCGGTGGTCGCGGTCTACGGGAAGGGCCGGGACGCGGACAACCCGCTGCTCATGGGCTCGGTGAAGACGAACATCGGGCACCTCGAATCGGCCGCCGGGGTGGCGGGCGTGATCAAGGCGGCGCTCGTCCTGCACCGCGGCGTGATTCCGAAGCACCTCCATTTCCACGATCCCAACCCGAGCCTGGACTGGGACCGTCTCCCGCTGCGGGTGACCTCGTCGATGATGGAGTGGCCGAGCGGCACGGACGGGCCCCGACGCGCGGGGGTCAACTCGTTCGGGATCTCCGGGACGAACGCCCATCTCGTGATGGAGGAATACCTCGCCCCGGACGAGGCCGCGGACGAAGCCCGGGCCGATGGGGGCTGGGTCGCGGGCGCCGGGGTGCCGGTGGCGGTTTCCATGTCGGAGACGGTGGCGGACGTGCCGGTTCCGGACGGCGTCGGCCCGCGCGCGACGCGCCTGCTTCCGCTGTCGGGCAAGTCGGACGGCGCGCTGAGCGACCTCGCCGCACGGTACGTGTCGTGGCTGGACGAGCACGCCGAGGCGTCCTCCTCCGGGGACCTCGCCTCGGACCCGCTCCTCTCGGACATGGCGTGGACGGCGGGCGTGGGGCGGAGCCACTTCGACCGCCGCGCGGGCGTCGTCTTCCGCGACGCGGCGTCGCTGCGGGAGCGACTTCTCGCGCTTGCGGGGACGGATGGGGGCGCGCCGGCGGGGGCGCCGGCCCGGGTGGCCTTCGCCTACACGGGGCAGGGGAGCCAGTGGGCCGGCATGGGAGCGGCGCTCTACGAGAGCGAGCCCGTGGCGCGGGCCGTGCTCGACCGCTGTGAGGCGGTCTTCGTCGAGGAGAGAGGCGCCTCGCTGCTCGACGTCATGTTCGGCCGGCCGGACGGGACCGGGGATCTCGGGGACACGGCGTGGGAGCAGCCCGCGCTCTACGCGCTGGAGTGCGCGCTGACCGCGCTGTGGGGGAGCCTCGGCGTCCGTCCGGACGTGGTCATCGGGCACAGCATCGGCGAACTCGCGGCGTCTCAGGCGGCGGGCGTGTTCTCCCTCGAGGATGGGATGCGTTTCGCCGCGGCGCGCGGGGCGCTGATGTCGCGCATGGAGGAGGGCGGCATGGCGGCGGTGTTCGCGCCCCCGGAGCAGGTGGCGTCGGCCGTCGAGGCCGTGAACGCGGCGGCGTCCGGCGTCGGGCTGAGCATTTCGGGCTACAACGGCAGTCACCAGGTCGTGAGCGGGCCGGTCGCGGACATCGAAGCCATCTCGGAGCGATTCGAGGGGGAGGGGGTACGGGTCCGACGTCTGAACACGAAGCGGGCGTTCCACAGCGCCCTGGTCGATCCCATCCTGGACGAACTCGCTGCGTCGCTCGACGGGGCCGCGATCGAAGCTCCGTCCCTCACTGTGGTCAGCAACCTCACGGGCCGGGCGGTGGATGCCGGACAGGAACTGGACGGGGCCTATTGGCGACGGCACGCGCGCGAGCCGGTGGCCTTCGCCCAGGGCGTGCGGACGCTGGCGGACCTCGGCGTCGACCTCGTGCTGGAGATCGGTCCCCGATCGCTGCTGGCCCCGATGGCGGCCTCCGCCTGGCCGGAGTCGCCCCAGGCACCGGCCCCGGCGGTCCTGTCCAGCCTCACCGCGCCGCCGGCCGATGCACCCGAGGCGGAGGACGCGGGCGGCTTCGCGGAGGCGGTCGCCGCGGCGTACGAGGCGGGCCTCCCGATTCGCTTCGCCGGGCTCTTCGCCGGGGAGACGCGGAGACGGATCTCGCTCCCCAGCTACCCGTTCCAGCGCGTCCGCCACTGGCTCGCGCCGCCGAAACGCCGTCGTGGGAGCGCGGGCCACCCGCTGCTGGGCGCCCGCCACGAGTCCGCCCGCGGCGAGGTCGCCTTCGAGACGGACGTGTTCCCGACGGATCCGGCCTGGATGGAAGACCACCGCGTGTTCGGCCGCGTGGTGGCGCCCGGCGCGCTGTACGGGGCCATGACGATCGCCGCCTCTCTCCTCGAGGAGGGAGGGTCGGTGGTTGTGGAGGAGATGCAGTTGCACAACCCGCTCGTCTTCGATGAGGAGGAGGACGACACGGACGCGGCGGGGCGGACGCTGCAGGTCGTGCTCGACGCCCCCGACCCGTCGGAGCCGCGCGGCGTCCAGATCTTCAGCCGGGGGAGCGAAGGCGTCTGGACGGTCCACGTGGAGGGCCGTCTGGCGGTCGGCATTCCCGACCCGGAGGACAGCGCCCGCATCGACCTCGAGAGCCTGAGGGCCGATCTCTCGCCAGTGGAGGTGGCGGACTACTACCGGCAGCGCGCGAGCACGGGGGTCGATCTCGGTCCGTCCTTCCGCACGCTGGGGAAGGCCTGGTCCGGCCCCGGGGAGGCGGTGGCCGAGGTGTCGCTGCCGGAGGCGTTGGCCGGACACGGGCTGGACGTGCATCCGCTCGTGCTGGATGGCTGCTTCCAGGCCGTGGGCGTGGCCCGCAACGTGGCGGGCACGGAGGGTGGCGCCACGTATCTCCCGTTCGGCTGGGAACGCCTGTGGCTGGCCGGGCCGCTGCCCGACCGGGTGGTGTGCCACGTGCGCCTGAGCGACGCCTCGCGCGAAGCGGAAGCCGAGGGAAGCGAGCCCGCGGAGGTCCTGAGCGGCGAACTGCGCATCTACGATCCGGACGGCGCGCCGCTCGGCCGCCTGAGCGGCTACGCGGTGAAGCGGGCCACGCGGCAGGCGCTCCTCTCGGCGGTCGAGGGGATCAACGACCTGCTGTACGAGGTCGCATGGCGCGAGCGCGAACTCCCGCTGGGTATCGCTCCCGCGGACTTCTTCCCGAGCCCCGCCGCCGTCGCGGGGGGCGCGCAGTCGTTCGCCGGCTACCTGACCGACGCGGGCGTCGATCCGGACGACCGCAACGCCCTGCTGGCGGACCTCGAGCGCTGGTCGCACGCCCGCGCCCTGGCGACCCTCGAGGAGCTGGGCTGGCGGAGAACGGCCGGGGAGACGGTGGACCCGGAGCCACTCCGGGAGGAGCTGGACGTCCTCCCGGAACACGGGCGCCTTTTCCGCCGCATGTTCGAGATGCTCGCCTGGTGCGGCGTGGCGGAGGAGACGGCCGAAGGCTTCCGCATCCTCGTGGGGCCGGACGATCCGTTGCCGGAACAGCTGCCGCGGGATCTCGACGAGTTCGCGACCGGGATGGCCGGCCGCTATGCCCACGGTCTCACGGAGGTCGGCCTCTTCCGGCGCTCCGGCGAGGCGCTGGCCGATGCGCTTCGGGGCAAGGCGGATCCGCTCACGCTCCTGTTCAGCAGCGGCGAGCCCACGGCGGCGGACCTGTACCTGAAGGCGCCCGTCGCGCGGGCCGCGAACGAGATGCTGGCGGAGGCGGTGCGGGCGCTGGTGGCCGCGCTCCCGGCCGGCCGGCGGCTGCGGGTGATCGAGGTCGGGGCGGGGACGGGGTCGGCGACCGCGTCGGTCCTGCCGGAGTTGCCGGAGGGGCAGTTCGACTACGTGTACACCGACATCTCCGCCGGTTTCTTCGCGGAGGCCGAGGCGCGCTTCGGCGACGGCGGCGGGGGCATCGAATACCGTCCCCTGGACATCGAGAAGGACCCCATCGCCCAGGGCTTCGACGCCCACGGCTACGACCTCATGATCGCCTCGAACGTGCTCCACGCGACGCGATACCTGGAGGAAACGCTCGGCCACTGCCGGGACCTCATGGCGCCGTCCGGGCAGCTGGTCGCGCTCGAAAACCTCACCGGCCTCGGCTGGATGGATCTCACGTTCGGGCAGCTCGACGGCTGGTGGCGCTTCGCCGACGACTACCGTCCGCACCACGCGCTGGCGGACCCCGGAATATGGCGGCAGGCCCTCGGCGACGCGGGGTTCGAGGCGGTGGAAGTTCTCGGCGTGGACGAGTCCGATCCCGACATGAAGCTCGACAAGGGCGTGATCGTGGCGCAGGGCCCGGCGAAGGTGACGGAGCCCGCGGGCGCCTGGGTTCTCGCGGCAGACGAGGGCGGCGTGGCGGAGAGACTGGCCGCCGAGCTGAGATCGCGGAACCAGGCCGTCGTCCTCGCGAACGGGAAGGACCCCGGCGACCGCGAGGCGTGGCGGTCGCTGATCGAGAGCCTGCCCGAGGGGGTCCCGTTCCACGGCGCCGTGCACCTCGCGGCGCTGGACGGCCACGGGGAACGCGCCACGACCGATGAAATGGCCGCCGACATCGAGGGCGCGGTGGCGAGCGCGCTCGCGCTCGTACAGGGCGTGGGCGATTCGGATCTGACCCCCGAGAAGGGCGTGTGGTTCATCACCCGCGGCGCCCAGATCCTCGAGCGCGAGCGGGGCGGGGCACTCGCCGGCGCCGCCGTGTGGGGGTTCGGCAAGGGCGTGGTCCGGGAAGCGACGCACCTGCAGACGCGGATGCTCGATCTCGATCCCGGCGCGATGGCGCCGGAACCGGATCTCGCGAACGAACTCCTCTACCCCGACCCCGAGAACCACATCGCGTACCGCCGCGGAAGCCGCCGCGTGGCGCGCCTCGTGCGCATGGGCTCCGGCGCCGAGCGCCTCGAGTTCCCGGAGGAGACGGAATGGGTGCTGGCGCCGGACACGGGGGGCGTGTTCGACCGGCCGCACGTGCAGACCCTCCCGGCGCGGCCGCTGGAACCGCATGAAGTTCGCGTGGCGGTCGAGGCCTCCGGCCTCAACTTCTGGGACGTGTTCCGGTCGCTCGGCTTCATCGAGGAGGGCCTGCTGGGGCGGGAGATGAGCGGCCACATCCTCGAGACGGGGTCCGACGTGTCCTCCGTCTCCGTCGGCGATCACATCGTCGGGCTGGGGTTCGGCGCCTTCGCGCCGCAGATGATCACGCACGCGGAACTCGTCGCTCCCGCGCCGGAAGGCTTCTCCGTCAGCGGCCTCGCGACGGTGCCGAGCGCGTTCGTGTCGGCGGCGCTGTCCTTCGAACTGTCCGGGCTGGAAGCGGGGGAGCGGGTCCTCGTTCACGCCGGCGCGGGCGGCGTCGGGCTCGCCGCGATCCAGCTCGTGCAGGCGGCCGGCGCGGAGGTGTTCGCCACGGCCAGCGCCCCGAAACAGGCGTATCTGCGCTCGCTCGGCGTCGAGCACGTGTTCGACAGCCGCACGACCGACTTCGGGGATGAGATCCTCGACGCGACGGGCGGCGAGGGCGTGGACGTGGTCCTGAACAGCCTCACGAGCGAGGGCTTCATCGACGCGAGCCTCGCCTGCCTCCGTGAGGGCGGCCGCTTCGTCGAGATGGCCCGGCGCGACATCCTCACCGAGGAGGAGATGGCGGCCGTGCGTCCGGACGTGGGCTACTGGATCCTCGAACTGGACGTGGTCAAGAAGACGGACCCCGCGTGGGCGGGGCGGATCCTGCGTGGCCTGATGGCGCGCGTCGCGGCGGGAGAACTCGAGCCTATCGTCCACAGCCGGTGGCCGCTGGCCGAAGCCGGCGCCGCGCTGTCGTTCATGCGCTCCGCCCGCCACCTCGGGAAGATCGTCGTGACGACGCCTCCGCTCGTGCGGGGCTCGCTGCGCGCGGATCGGAGCTACCTGGTGACGGGCGGCCTGGGCGGGATCGGGATCGCCGTGGCCGACTGGCTCGCCGAGCGGGGAGCGGGGGCGATCGTGCTGAACGGGCGGCGGGACCCGGACCCCGAAGCCGAGGAGGCCATTCGGGCGCTCCGGCAGCGCGGCGCGACGGTCCAGGTCGAACTGGCCGACATGACCGACCAGGGGGCCATCGACGCCATGCTGGAGCGCATCGAGCGCGATCTGCCGCCGCTCGGAGGCGTGATCCACAGCGTGGGCGTGCTGTCGGACGGCGCGCTCCCCAACCAGAGCTGGGAGCGGTTCGAGAGGGTGCTGTGGCCCAAGATCCTCGGCGCCTGGCACCTGCACCGCGCGACGATGGACCGGGATCTGGACTTCTTCACGCTTTTCTCGAGCCGGGTCGGCGTCATGGGCAATCCGGGCCAGACGAACCACGCCTCGGCCAACGCCTTCCTGGACCAGCTCGCCGGCCATCGCCGCGCGCTGGGCCTCCCGGGGCAGGCGATCGCCTGGGGCGCCTGGTCCGACATCGGCGAGGCGGCGGAACAGCGCGACCGGATCGACCGGCAGCGGTCGGCGCTCGGCGGCCGCTGGTTCACGCCGCAGCAGGGCATGCGGGCGTTCGACCGGCTCGTGCGGCAGGACGCCACGACATCGGTCGTCATGTCGATGGACTGGGACGTGTTCGAGGAGGCCGTCGAGGATCCTCCGCCGCTGCTCGAGGATCTGCTCTCCGCGGTGTCCGATGCCAAGGCGGGCGACGACGCCTCCTCCGAGGATGTCCTCACCCGGCTTCGGGGAACGCTGGCGGCGGAACGCGAGGACCTCCTGGTGTCGTTCGTGCAGGGGGAGGTCCAGGCCGTGCTGCGGCTGTCGTCGGCCCCGGCCCCCACCGTGGGCTTCTTCGACCTCGGGATGGACTCGCTGATGGCCGTGGAGTTGCGCAACCGGCTGAACCGGGCGTTTGCCGGGACGTACACGGCGCCGAACACGCTGGTGTTCGACTATCCGAACATCGCCGAACTCGCCGCGCACCTCGCGGAGGAACTCGGGGAAGGGGGGGCGGCTCCGGCCCCGGCCTCCGAGCCCGCGCAGGAGGCCGGCGTCCGCCCGTCGACACTGGACCCGGACGACGGCGCCGTGGGCGACGGCGCGGTGGACGATGGCGTCGCGATCGTGGGCATGGCGTGCCGTTTCCCCGGCGCGCCGGACCTCGCCGCCTTCTGGCGCCAACTCGACGCCGGGACGGATGCGGTCACGGACGGGCGCCGGGACGCGGGCCCGTGGAACGGCGTGGCCGGAGATCCCGCCTCGGAGGATCAGGACTCGCGCCGCGGCGCCTTCCTCGAGGACATCGACAAGTTCGACGCGCGCTTCTTCGGGATCACTCCGATCGAGGCGCGGATGATGGACCCCCGCCAGCGCCTCCTGCTTGAGACGACGTGGCACGCGCTGGAGGATGCGGGCCTGGATTCGGCGCGGTTGAAGGGCACGAACACCGGGGTCTACGCCGGAGTCACCACGGGAGACTACCGGGATCTCGCCGCGGCCATGGGCCACGGGCACGGATACCTGGGGACGACGATGAGTGTGACCGCGGGCCGGATCTCGTTCGCGCTCGGTCTCACCGGTCCCGCGGTGCCGCTCGACATGGCGTGCGCTTCCTCGCTCGTGGCCGTCCACCAGGCCGCCGCCGCCGTCCGGCAGGGAGAGGTGGGACTGGCCCTCGTCGGCGGCGTCAACGCGATCCTGTGGCCCGAGACGGCCACTTTCATGACGGAGGTCGGGCTGCTCTCGGCGAGCGGACGCTGCCACACCTTCGATGCGGCGGCGGACGGATTCGTGCGCGGCGAGGGGTGCGGGGTCGTCGTCCTCAAGCGGCTCGCCGATGCGAAGGCCGACGGCGACCGGATCTGGGGCGTGATCCGCGGATCCGCGGTCAACCAGAACGGGACCAGCGCGGGGCTCACGGTGCCGAACGGGCCGGCCCAGGAACGCGTGATCGAGAAGGCGCTCGCGCAGGCGGGCGTTCCGCCGGCGTCGGTGGACTACCTCGAGGCGAACGGGGTGGGATCCGATCTGGGCGACCCGATCGAGGTGCAGGCGGCCGCGGCCGTCTACGGCCGGGAACGCGACGAGGAGCGGCCGCTCCTGATCGGTTCCGTGAAGACGAACATCGGCCATCTCGAGTGCGCGGCCGGGATCGCGAGCCTCATCAAGGCGGTCCTCGCCATGAACGAAGGCCGGATCCCGAAGCAGCTTCACTTCCACAACCCGAACCCCCACCTGGCCTGGGAGGACCTCCCGGTGCGGGTCACGGACGAGGCCGTGGCGTGGCCGGCGAACGGCGACCGGCCGCGCCGGGCGGGGGTGAGTTCGTTCGGGATTTCGGGGACGAACGCGCACGTCGTCGTCGAGGGGAACGGCGGGCCGGACCGCGCTTCGATCGTGAACGGCGCCCGGATGCCGGCGGGCCCGGCGGTCACGGTTCCGGTCGCCGTGCCGGAGTCGGCGGGGGCGTCGGCGCCCGACGCGGTTGCCGCCGCTCCCCGGGAGACCCGCCTCCTGCCTCTCTCGGCCAAGTCGCCGCGGGCGTTGCGGGAGATGGCGCGGCTGTACCTCGAGTGGCTGGTGGGGCACGCCGACGAGACGCCGGAGGAGGGTGACGCCGGAGGCTCGGTGCTCGCGGACATGGCGTGGACGGCGGGGATCGGCCGGACTCAGCTCGCCCACCGCGCCGGCCTCCCCTTCCGCGACATGAAGTCCCTTCGCGATGAACTTGGCGTGCTCGCCGAGCGGGCCGTCGACGACGACTGGCGCCGCCACGCCGGGCCGGTCACCGCTCCGAGGGTGGCCTTCGTCTTCGCCGGAGAAGAGGGCGCGCGGGACGGATCGGGCGAGGCGCTGTACGACGGGGAGCCGGCCGTCCGCGCCATCCTCGATCGCTGTGACGCGGTGCTGAGGGAAGCACGGGACGGGGCATCGCTCCTCGACGTGATGTTCGGTCGCGACGGGGCGCAGGGAACCCTGCGGGACCCCGAGTGGGCACAGCCGGCCGCGTACGCCATGGGCTGCGCGCTCACGGCCCTCTGGGCGAGCGTGGGCGTCCGCCCCGGCGCGGTGGCGGGCCACGGCGTCGGCGAGCTGGCGGCGGGCTGGGCGGCCGGCGTCTTCAGCCTGGAGGATGGGCTGCGGCTCGCCGCGGCGAGAGGGGCCGCCATGGCCCGGCCGAAACAGCGGCTGGCGGCCGCCGTGCCCGACGGCGAAGCGGGCGAATCCGCACACGATCCGCTCGACGACCTGGAAGACGCGGCGCGCGGGATGGAGCTTTCGCCGCCTTCCGTGGCGATCGTCAGCCAGGTGACGGGCCGCAGGATGGACCCCGCCGAGGCGCCGGACGGAGCCTACTGGCGCGAGCAGGCGCGGGCGCAGGAGGATCCGGGCCGTACCTCCCGGGCGCTGGCGGACCTCGGCGTGGACCTCGTGGTGGACCTTGGGATGGCGTCGCCTGCGGGTCCGACGGCGCTTCGCGACTGGCCGCCCGCGGAGGCCCGTGCGGGGCAACCGTTCGCGGCCGCCGTGGCGAGGGCGTACGAGGCCGGGCTTCCCATCTCCTTCGCGGGGCTGTTCGCGGGTGAGACGAGGCGCCGGATCGCGCTGCCCGGCTACCCGTTCCAGCGCCGACGCCACTGGATCGAGACGAGGGCTTGAACGCCCCCGCGGCGGACGGCCGGGCCGGCGTCCGCTACCAGCCCGACGAGAAGCCCTCGACGCCGCTGGCGCTCGGCGTCGGGCTCCAGCTCGCGGTGCTGAACATCGCGGCGATCGTGCTGATCCCGCTCGTCGTGATGCGGGCCGCGGGCGTCAGCGAGGAATATCTTTCGTGGGCGGTGCTGGCGTCCGTCACGGCCTGCGGCCTGGCGACGATGCTGCAGTCGGTCCGGGCGGGGCGCTTCGGCACCGGACACGTCCTCCTGATGGGCACCTCCGGCGCTTTCATCCCGGCGTGCATCCTGGCGCTCACCGAGGGTGGTCCCGCCCTTCTCGCCACCCTCGTCGTCGTCGCCGCGTTCATCCCGCTCGTGCTCTCCTGGCGGCTGTCCCTCCTCCAGCGGATCCTGACCCCATCGGTCTCGGGCACGGTGATCATGCTGATTCCCGTGACGGTGCTGCCCTTCGTGTCGGGGCTCCTCGCCACCGGGCCGGACGGCGCCGCTCCCCCGGGCGCCCCCCTCAGCTTCTTCGTCACCCTGATCCTGATCGGATGCCTCGCGCTGCGCGGCACCGGGGCGCTCCGCCTGTGGGCCCCCGTGATCGGCGTGATCGTCGGGACCGCGGTCGCCGCCTCGTACGGCCTCTACGATGTGGGACGGATCGCGGACGCGACGTGGGTCGCGCTTCCGCACCCGCGGCCGCCGGGCTTCGACCTCCAGTTCGGGGCGGCTTTCTGGACGCTCCTGCCTTCGTTCCTGCTCGTGGCCGTGATCGCGGCCATCCGGACGATGAGCAGCGCCGTCGCGGTCCAGCGGGTGTCGTGGCGGCGCGCAAGTCGGGCGACCGATTTCCGGGCCGTGCAGGGCGCGGTGGCCGTGGACGGCGTGGCCAACCTGCTGGCGGGCTGCGCCGGCACGGTGCCGGGGAGCGCGACCACGACCAGCGTACCGCTCACGCAACTCACCGGCGTGGCGGCGCGGGGTGTGGGACTCGCGGCCGGCGCCGCCTTCATCGCCTTCGCCTTCCTTCCCAAGGCCTTCGCGGTCGTGCTCGCGATCCCGGATCCGGTATTCGCGGCGTACCTGGCCGTCCTCCTCGCGATGCTGTTCGCGATCGGCCTCAAGATCGTCCTGCGGGGCGGACTCGACATCCGGAACGGCATCGTCGTCGGCCTCGCCTTCCTGACCGGCGTCAGCTGCCAGTACGGGCTCATCCTCCCCGAGCAGGTGTCCGCCTTCGCCGGCGGCCTGCTGGCCAACGGGATGAACGCCGGCGGTTTCACCGCGATCCTCCTGACCTTCTTCCTGCGTCTGACCGAACCCCGTCAGGCGCGCATCGACATGGAGTTCGGTCCGTCCGCGTTTCCGCGGGTCCGGGAATTCCTCGGGACCTTCGCCGCGAAGGCCCGCTTGGGGGAGGAAATCGCGGACCGTCTGGCTGCCGCCGCCGAGGAGGCGCTGCTCACGCTGACCCGGCCGGAGACATCCGGAGACGACCCTTCCCGGCGCCGACTCGTCATGGCCGCCCGGCGCGAGGCCGGCGAGGTGGCGCTCGAATTCGTCGTCGCGCCGCAGGACGAGAACCTCCAGGATCGCCTCGCGCTGCTCAGCGGCGAGGTCGAGGAAACCGCCGCGGAGAGCGAAGTGTCGCTGCGCCTCCTGCGGCACCTCGCGTCCTCGGTCCGCCATCGGCAGTACTACGACACGGACATCGTCACCGTTCGGGTCGCCGTCGCCGGCACGCCGGGCGGGGGTCCGTAGCGGTCTACAGCAGGCCGTGACCCTCGAGGAACTCGCGCATCAGGTCGACGCACTCCTCCGGCTGCTCCACCTGGAGGAAATGCGTGGATTCCGGTATGAAGTCGTAGTCGACCGTGTTGATGTGACTGAGGTTGAACGACGGCATGTACGAGAACGTCATCGTCGGGTCCGACCCGATGACCTTGGTCGGACACGGAAGGCTCCCCAGGTCCACGAGGAAGGCGTAGGTGCGCGCGTAGGCGAAGATCTGCGCCTCGTATTCGCGCGGACACCGAAGCTCGACGCTCTCCCCGTCCCCGGATTCGCGAAGGACGGTGCTGGCCATCAGGTCCGCGGCCCCCGGGACGGCGCGCGAGAGCACGAGGTGGTGGAGGAGTTCGGAGAACTCCGATTCTCTTCGGAACCGATCCGTCCGGCGCCGCGCGAGTTCCGCCGACCGGTCGGCGGACTTGTCGAACTCGGCCTCGCCCAGCCTCGGCTTGAAGAGGGGTGGGTCGAAGAGGATCCAGGCGGCCAGTTCGCCGGTTCGACCGGTGCCGAGCGAATCCGAGAGGAGCGCCGTCAGCGCCGAAAGGGAGTGGAACACGCCGATCGTCGGCGTCGCGCCGTACCGGGCGGCGATCGTCTCGACGACCTCTTCCTGGTCCCGGATCATGTTGGGGACATTGTGCTCGTCGCGCGGGCCGACGGCGTTCCACCCGTGGTTTCTCAGGTCGTAGACGAACACATCGAAGTCGTCCAGGAACCGCGACCAGAACGGATAGTACAGGTCGACCGCGAGACCGTTGCCGTGGCCCACGAGCAGACGGCGGCCGCCGGTGTTCCCATGTCGCCGCACTTTCGTGACGCTGCCGTCGTCGTGCCGGACATCGTCCACCGAATGCGGCTCCGGTACTTCCCAAACGGGGCGGGAAGTCATGTCATGCGGTCCCCCCGGACCGGTCGGCCCGGGGGGACGCAGTCAAGGCCGGTGGGGTGGGGTCAGGCGGCCTGGGAATCGATGTACGCAGCCAGCTTGCGCAGCGTGTCAAAGCACTCCGGGGGGACCGTGACGCCGAACTCCTGCTCGACGACCTTCTTGAAGGCGACGGCGTCGAGCGAGGAAACGCCCGAATCCGCGAGTCCGCCATCCCACTGGGGCTCACGGCCCAGATCGAGGTGTTCCGCGACGAGTGCTCCAAGGCGAGCTTCACACGACATGGTCAAGACCTTTCCGTAAAGGGTGGGTGAGGCTGTTCCGGTCGGCGACGCGCACATTCGTCTCGCGCCCGGGCCGGATACTTTACCGTCCGCGCGGAATCGTCAAGGAGTCCGGCGGGATTCGGGGCCGAGAATGAGGTCGAAGGCGTCGAGTGGCGTGACGAGCCTGTCTTTCAGAGCCTCGTCGAGCGCGGAGGGCGCCAGGTCGCGGTCGGAGCGGGCCTCGAAGGCGATCCGGGGCACCTCCAGCACGCGGACCCGCCGCCCGGAGACATGGAAGATCTGGTCGCAAGCCGGGCAGTCGGCCTCGGCCAGCCACGCCGCGAGAGCGGCGACGTGCTCGGGCCCGAACGGGTCGTATCCGGTCTCGTCCGGCTCGCCCAGCTGGTCGACGCCGGTCATCCCGGCCACCATGCGGGTCCGCGCCGAGGGCGAGATCACGTTCGAGCGGACGCCGTACGGCGCTCCCTCGATGGAGAGCACCTTCGAGAGACCGATGATGCCCATCTTCGCGGCCCCGTAGTTCGCCTGTCCGAAGTTGCCGCACAGCCCGGAGGTAGAGGTCGTGTGGATGACGGAGGCGGCGCGGGGGCGGCCGGCCTTGGCCTCGGCGCGCCACCAGGCGAGCGCGTGGCGGCTCGGGGCGGCGTGGCCCTTGAGGTGGACGGCGACGACCGCGTCCCACTCGTCCTCGGACATGTTGAACAGGGCCCGGTCCCGGAGGATGCCCGCGTTGTTTACGAGGATGTCGAGTCCGCCGAACGATTCGACCGCGAGGGCGATGAGGTGGCGGGCGGCGGTCCAGTCGGAGACGTCGTGACGGCTGGCCACGGCCCGGCCGCCGCCGGCCCGGATCTCGGCGCAGACGGATTCGGCCGGCCCGCCATCGGCGCCGTCGCCGTCAACGGCCGTGCCGAGGTCGTTGACGACGACGCTCGCCCCGCCGGCCGCCAGGGCGAGCGCGTGGGCCCGGCCGATGCCGCGGCCGGCGCCCGTCACAATCGCCACGCGCCCGGCGAGGCGGCTCACGCCCGGACGCCCTCGCGCGCGATCGGTCGGGTCAGCCGTCGATCCGCCGGCAGGCGGCCGTGAGGCGGCGGATGCCCTCCGCCAGCTCGTCCTCCGAAATGAGGAGCGACGGCCCGATCCGGATCACGTGTCCGTTCAGCCCGCCGCGCCCGATGAGCAAACGCTCCTCGCGGGCCGCCTCGAGCAGCGCGCCGGCCCGGTCCCCGTCCGGCACCTTCCCGGCGCGATCCTCGACCATCTCGATGCCCTGCATCAGCCCCATGCCGCGCACCTCGCCGATCCAGCCGTGCGCGCCCTTCAACGCCTCGAGTCCGGCGCGAAGCTGGGCGCCGCGCTCGGCGGCTCGGGCCGGCACGTTCTCGCGCTTCATCACGCCCAGGGTGGCGCCCATCGCCGCCATGGAGACCGAGTTGCCCCCGTAGGTGGAGATCGACGGCCCCTGCCAGGCCTCGGCGATCTCGGGCCGGGTGACGGTCGCCCCGACGGGGAATCCGTTCGCGATCCCCTTCGCCATCACCATGATGTCCGGCTCGACGCCCCAGTGTTCGATCCCGAACCAGCGGTCCCCGGTCCGGCCGAACCCGGCCTGCACCTCGTCGATGATGAACAGCCCGCCGTAGCTCCGGATCACCTCCGCCGCCCGCCGGAAATAGTCCGGCGGCGGCACGATGACACCGGCCACGCCCTGGATCGTCTCGGCGAAGAAGGCGGCCGGCTTCCCGCCCGTCGTCGTCTCGATGACTTCCACGAGGTCGTCGATGAAAAAGTCCGTCGCCTCGGGGCCGGCGCCGACCGGAGAGCGGTAGAGGTACGGGGACCGGGCGTGGACGATCCCGTCGACGCCCCCGCCGGGCAGCCGCCAGGCGCCCTGCGCGGTCATGTGGCTCGTGAGCGTGCTCCGCCCCGAATAGGAGAGCCGCAGCGCGACGATCTCGTGCCGCCCCGTGTACAGGCGCGCCGTCGCGACCGCGGATTCCACCGCCTCCGTCCCGCTGTTCGTGAAGCAGGTCGTCCGGAGGGCGCCCGGCGCGATCTCCGCCAGCGAGCGCGCGGCCTCGATCTGGTTTTCCGTCACGTAGAGGGCCGAGGTGTGCCCCAGCCGCTCCATCTGCGCGCGCGCCGCCTCGACGACCGCCGGGTTACAGTGGCCGACCGATGTCGTGAGGATGCCCGCGAAAAGGTCCAGGTACTCATCGCCGTCCACGTCGGTGAGCCAGACGCCCTCGCCCCGGGAGAGCGCGAGAGGCTCGCCGTAGTAGGGGCGGACCCAGGGATAGAGGTAGTCGCTCTGAGCGGCGGTCAGCGTCCGCGTACGGGATTCCGCCGCGGGCGCGGGGCCGGCGGCGTGCGTCGAGGACGTCTCCGGGGCGGTCTGTACGTTGCTCACAAGTGTCTCCTGGTTCCAGGCGTCAGTCCCAGCGGTAGAAGCCGCGTCCGCTCTTCCGGCCGAGGCGGCCCGCCGCCACCATCCGCTCGAGCAGGGCGGGGGGTTCGAACACCGGCGATCCCAGCGCCTCGTGCAGGTAGCGGGCGATGTCGAGCCGGACGTCGAGTCCGACGAGGTCTCCCAGTTTCAGCGGTCCCATGGGGTGCCGGTAGCCGAGCATCATCGCGGTGTCGATGTCCTCCGCGCTCGCGACGCCGTCCTCCACCATGCGGATCGCCTCCAGCCCGAGCGCAAGCCCGAGCCGCGAGGAGGCGAACCCGGGCGAGTCCGCGATGACGATCGGCGTCTTCCCCAGGCGTTCGGCGACCTCGCGCGCCCTCGCCACGGTTTCGTCGGACGTCCCCGCCCCGCGCACGATCTCGACGAGCGCCATGATGTGGACGGGGTTGAAGAAGTGCATCCCGATCACGCGGTCGGGCGAAGGAAGTCCCTCCGCGAGGGCGGTGATGGAAAGAGACGAGGTGTTCGTGGCGAGCAGCGCGCCGTCGGCGGCCGCCTCCCCGCACCGGGCGAGGACCTTCTGCTTGAGATCGAGCTTCTCGGGCACGGCTTCGATCGCGATCCCGACCCCGTCGGCGGCTTCCCCCAGGTATCGGCTGTAGGACAACCCGCCGAGCGCCCGATCGCGCGCTTCGGCCGTAACCTTCCCGCGCTGGATCCCCTTGCGGAGATTCGCCTCGATCCGTTCCCGCGCCGTTTCCAGCGCTTCGGGCATGACGTCGAAGAGCCGGGTGTCGTAGCCCGACATCGCCGCGACCTGCGCGATCCCGTGTCCCATCGTGCCGGCCCCGAGCACGGCCAGCGCCGGACGCGCCGTCATTCGAGCCAGTCCTCCGGGTTCATCTCCGGCTCGGGGCGGAGGGCGTACCGGCGCACGACCTCGACGGCCTCGAAGCCGAGGTCGTCGGCGAGCGCGTTCGCGATCAGGTTGTCCGCTCCGGTGAAGAGGCGCACCTCGTGGATGTCCCAGTCCGCCGCCCACTCGAACGCGGCGCGCAGGAGGCGCCGCAGGTTGCCCTTGCGCCGTTCCTCCCGCCTCACGAACGGGGTCTGGATGCGCACGTAGCGCGGCGGGTCGAACAGGGGTTCGTTCTCCTCCACGAAGCAGACGAGCATGCCGTCGAGGCCGCCGTCTTCCGCCTCCAGGACGAAGACGACGCTCGTGGCCTCTTCGATATGGCGGCGGAACATGCCCGCGCGCGTCTGTATCGCATCCGTGCGGAGCCGCCGGTAGGCGGGATTGAGGGCATGAATCCGCATGTACCGGGTCCACATCGCGACGAGTTCGTCGATGTCGTCGATCCGGGCCGGCCGAACCGTGACGGTCTCAGACACGCGCACCCCCCTCCGTCGCTGCCGGGTTGTCGTCCTCGCCGCCGCTCCCGAACCGGGGCGGGCGCTTCTCCACGAAGGCCCGCACGCCCTCGAGCGCGTCCGCGGACTCGAAGCAGGCCTTCTGCGCCGCCGTCTCGTAGTCCATCATCTCGTCGAAGCTGGACGACAGGGACCGCTGTACCGCCTCCTTCGCGAGCCGCAGGGGCAGCGGCGGTTTCCGCGCCAGCGTGCGCGCCCACTCGTGGGCCAGCGGCATGAGTTCATCCGCGGGGACCACGCGGTTCACGAGGCCGATCCGCTCGCACTCGGCGGCCGGCACCATCTCCGCGAAGAAGAAGAGTTCCGCGGCGCGCGCCGGACCCACGAGGCGGGGCACGGCGTAGGTCCCGCCCCAGTCCGGGTGGAGGCCGATACGGTTGAAGGTCTGGCCGATCGACGCCGTCTCGGAGGCGAGCCGGAGGTCGCAGGCGAGGGCGAGGTTCGCGCCGCCCCCCGCCGCGGGCCCGTTCACCGCGGCGATGACGGGCTTGGGCATCCCCCGGATGGCCGACGCGACCCGGCGTCCCGCCTCGACCAGGGCGACGGCCTCGTCGATCGCCCGCGTTTCGATGAGGCGGGTGAGGTACTTGACGTCGGCGCCGGCGCAGAACGCCCGCCCGGCTCCGGTGATGATGACCGCCCGCACCCCGTCGTCCGCGCCGAGCGTCTCGATCCCGCCGGCGATCTCGCCCCGCATCTCGCCGATGAAGGCGTTGAGCTTGTCCGGCCGGTTCAGCGTGAGGGTCCCCACGCCGTCCTCGATATCGATCAGGACGTGTGCCTCGCTCATGCCGAACCTCCCCGCCTCATGCCGTTTCCGCGTCGCGATGCACGAGCAGCGCGATCCCCTGGCCGACCCCGATGCACATCGTGACGAGCCCGTGGCATGCGTCGCGCCGCCGCATCTCGTGGACGAGCGTCGTGAGGATCTTGGCGCCGGTACAGCCGAGGGGATGGCCGAGCGCGATCGCGCCCCCGTTCACGTTCACCCGCGCCGGATCGAGGCCCAGTTCGGCGATGCAGGGCAGGGCCTGCGCGGCAAACGCCTCATTGAGTTCAATCAGGTCGAGGTCATCGACTGTAAGTCCTTCTCGTTGCAGGGCCTTGCGGGTGGCGGGCACGGGTCCGATACCCATCCGCTGCGGCTCCACGCCGGCGACCGCCGAAGCCCCCACGCGGGCCAGGGGCCGAAGGCCGAGTTCGTCCGCGGCGGCCCGGCTCGCGACGAGGACGGCGGCCGCCCCGTCGTTGATGCCGGACGCGTTTCCGGCCGTCACGGTGCCGTCCGCCCGGAAGGCGGCGCGCAGGCGGGCGAGCTGCTCGAGGGTCGTGCCGGGGCGGGGGTGCTCATCGCCTCCCACGCGCAGCGGCTCGCCCTTCCGCTGCGGAACCTCGACCGGCACGATCTCGTCCGCGAACCGGTCCGCCTCGATCGCGGCGGCGGCGCGGCGCTGGCTCTCCACCGCGAAGGCGTCCTGCTCCCCGCGCCCGACGCCGTGGTCCTCCGCCACGACCTCCGCGGTCTCGGCGAGCGGGATCGTCCACGGCTCGGGCATGGCGGGGTTGGCGAAGCGCCAGCCGACGGTGGTGTCCGCGAGCTTCGGCGGCACGCGCGAGAAGGCCCGGTCCGTCTTCAGCATGACCCACGGTGCGCGGGACATGCTCTCGACGCCGCCCGCGATGAACACGTCACCCTCGCCAGCCCGGATCGCGTGCGCGGCGGTGACGACCGCCTGCAGCCCGGATCCGCAGAGCCGGTTCACGGTCTGGCCCGCGACCCCGACCGGGAGTCCGGCCAGCAGCCCGGCCATCCGGGCCACGTTGCGGTTGTCCTCGCCGGCCTGGTTCGTGCACCCGGCGATCACGTCCTCGACGCGGCCGGCCGGGACGCCGGTCCGCTCGACAAGGGCGCGGATCGCGTGCGCCAGGAGGTCGTCGGCCCGCATCGACGAGAGCGCGCCGCCCGCGCGCCCCACCGGCGTGCGGACGGCGTCGATGATGACCGGAGTCCGGTCCGCGCCGCTCACCGCGCTTCGCCCCGCTCCCGCCGTCCCGGCCCGATCCGCCGCGTCCTAGCGCCCCGCGAACTCGGGCGCGCGCCGCTCGACGTAGGCCGCGAGACCCTCGCGCGCGTCGTCTCCCTGGAAGAGGAGTTGCTGCAGCTCGCGCTCGATCGCGAGGCCCTCGGAGAAGGGCACCTCGACGCCGCTGCACACCGACCGCTTGATGCGGCCCACCGCGCGCGACGCCTTGTGGGGCGGCGTGAACTGCCGCGCGTACTCCATCACCTGCGCGTGGAATTCCTCGTCATCTCCCTCGAACACCTTGTTCACGAGCCCCAGTTCCAGCGCCTCCTCGAACCCGAACGTGCGGCCCTCCGCCATCAACTCGATGGCCTTCGGCTTCCCGAGCAGCCGGCCGAGCCGCTGCGTCCCGCCCGTCCCCGGGAGGACGCCGAGGTTCACCTCCGGCAGCCCGATCTTCCCCGCGTCCCGGCGGGCGATCCGGATGTCGCAGGCGAGCGCGATCTCGAGTCCGCCCCCCACGGTGTGCCCGTTCAGGGCGCCGATCACGAGCTTGGGCGTGTGCTCGAGGCGGGTCAGCGTTTCGTTCGCGTGCAGGCAGAAGAAGTACTTGAAGTAGGGGTCCGAGGTCTGGAGCATCTTGATGTTCGCCCCGGCGGAGAAGAACCTGTCTCCCTCGCCCCGGATGACGATGACGTGGACGTTCTCGTCGAAGCGCGCGCGCAGGATCGCGTCGTCCAGGTCGCGCATCATCTCGTACGTGTATGTGTTCGCGGGGGGGTCGTCGATCGTGAAGACCGCGACGCCGTCCTCGGCCGCATATCGAATCAGCGTGTCAGCCATGAATCCCTTCCTCTTGA
The DNA here is from genome assembly GCF_965208695.1 of Candidatus Palauibacter irciniicola. Taxonomy (GTDB): domain Bacteria; phylum Gemmatimonadota; class Gemmatimonadetes; order Palauibacterales; family Palauibacteraceae; genus Palauibacter; species Palauibacter irciniicola. The sequence goes on along the minus strand of NZ_OZ242352.1, from coordinate 1,742,016 downwards.
AAACCGTTCCGAAGATGAAGTCTGAAGATTGCGAGAGGCCGTCCCGCGGGCGTTCCGGGACCCGGGACTGTCCCCGGCGTCCGGTGGGGGGCAAACTATCCCCGCTCCCACCCGACGGACAGTGAGTTTTTGCGCCACGGCCTCCGCCGCCGGAAGCGCAACGCGGGGATCGTCCGGGGTGTCGTGAGCACAGCGTCCACGCGGCCGAGCCGCGCCGCGCTTCGCGCCCCCGGCCGACCCGGCCCGGGCATGGTCCGAGCAGGGAGGAGTTCGGCTTGAAGCATGGGATGACCACCGCAACCGCATGCTGAGACGCTCCGGGCTCGGCGTCCTGTTCGGGACGGTGATGGTGGACATGATGGGCTTCGGCATCGTCCTCCCGCTGCTCCCCTTCTACGCCGAGGAACTGGGCGCCTCGCCGCGCTGGGTCACCCTCATCATCGCCTCCTATTCCGTCACGCAACTCCTGGCCGCCCCCATCTGGGGACGGTTCTCCGACCGCCTGGGGCGGCGGCGTCTCCTCCTGATCGGGCTCCTCGCCTCGGTGCTCTCCTACCTGATGTTCGCGCTCGCCGACAACCTGTGGGAGCTCCTGATCTCGCGTGCGACGGCGGGTGCCGCCGGGGGGACGGTCGGCATCGCCCAGGCCTACGTCGCGGACTCCACCGAAGGGGAGGAACGGGCCCGGGGGCTCGGGCTGATCGGTGCGGCATCCGGTCTCGGAATCATGCTGGGCCCGGCCATCGGCGGGGCCTTCAGCGGCTTCGGGCTGGGGGTGCCGGGCTACGTCGCCGCCGGCCTGTGCCTGGTCAACCTGCTGGCGGCCGTGGTCCTGCTGCCGGAATCGCGGCACTTCCGCTCCGGCAAGGCCGACGCGTCCAGAGGGGAAGCCGCGACGTTCAAGCTGTGGGTGCGCTCGCTGGGCCGCTTCCCGCTGCGCGTGCTCCTGCTCGTGTACTTCCTGACGCTCGCCTGCTTCACCTCGATGACATCGGTCCTGGCGCTGTACACCGAGCGCGTGTTCGCGATGACGGCGGCCGACATGGGCCTCGTGTTCACGCTCGCGGGAGGGTGCACGGTCATCGTTCGCGGAGGCCTCGTCGGCCGGATCGTCAAGAAGTTCGGCGAGCCGAACACGATGCGCGCGGGCTGTCTGCTGCTCGCCCTCGGCGTGGGGGCGATTCCGTTCCTCTCGGATCGCTGGCAGCTCTGGTTCCTCGTACCCGTGTGGGCGTCCGCGACAGGGCTGATCTTCCCGGCGCTCCACGCGCTGATCTCGCGCGCCACGGACGAACACTCGCAGGGGTCCGTGTTCGGCGGCAGCCAGGTCGCCGGAGGCACGGGTCGGGTGCTGGCGCCGCTGGCGGCGGGTCATCTGTTCGAGTTGTATTCGATCGAGAGCCCGTTCCTCGTCGGGGCCGCGGCGTCGGCCGTGGCGCTGTGGCTGGCGCTCCGGATCCCGGCTCCGGCAGCGCCCGAGGCGGAGGAGAAGCTCGACCCGACCGACCGCTGGACGGGCCCGGTGGCCGCCCACGAACCGCGCGACCAGCCGGACACGAAGTCGCCGTGAGCCGGTCCGCTCCCCGCGCCGCCGGCGAGGTCGGCGAGACGCATCGGTTTCCCGAGCAGGCCCAGTTCGTTTCCCTGCGCGTGAGCGAAGTGTCCGCGCTGCTCGTCCGTCCCCCGGAGCCGCGCGCCATGCTCGCCTTCGCGCACGGGGCCGGGGCGGGGATCGAGCACCCGTTCATGTCCGACATGGCGCAGCGGCTGGCGGGGCGGGGGGTCGCGTCGTTTCGCTACCACTTCCCCTACATGGAGGCGCGGGCGCTCTCCGGCCGCCGCCGGCCCCCCGACCGTCCCGCGGTCCTCGTCGAAACCGTGCGGGCCGCCGTCGCGAAGGCCGCCGCCCTGGCGGACGGGCTTCCGCTGCTGGCGGGCGGCAAGTCGATGGGCGGCCGCATGACGTCGACCGCCGCCTCCGGGGCGCCGCTGCCGGGCGTCCGCGGTCTGGTCTTCTTCGGCTTCCCGCTCCACGCGCCCGGCCGTCCCGAGCGGGCCGCCGAGCGCGCGGCCCACCTGAGCGGCGTCACGGTGCCGATGCTCTTTCTGCAGGGGACGCGCGACGCCCTCGCCCGCTGGGATCTGATCGAACCGACGTGCGCCTCGCTCGGCCCGCTCGCGACGCTGCACCGGCTCGAGGGCGCCGACCACTCGTTCCGCGTCCTCAAGCGCAGCGCCCGCACGAACGAGGACGTGGCTGAAGAGATGGCCGCGCACGTGGCCGCCTGGGCCGACCGACGCGGTCCCGAGGATTAGCCGGCGATGGCACGGTTCCGAGATGCGGAGGTTCGAATGAGCGTGCGCGTACTGCGGTGGTTGGCGGTTGCGGGGGCGGTGGCGGCGTGTGGAGGTCCGGTGCCGGCGGGCGAAGCGTTTCTCACCCGCGCGGAGCGGACGGAGTACCGGGAAACGAGTTCGTACGCCGACGTCGTGGACTTCCTGGAACGCGCCGCGGCGAGCGATCCGTCGGTCCATTACACGACCTACGGCTATACGAACGAGGGACGGCCGATCCCCATGGTTGTGGTGGGCGACGTGGAAGATGCGAGTGCGGCGTCCGTCAGGGCTTCCGGCAAGACGGTCGTCTACCTGCAGGGCAACATCCACGCCGGCGAGGTGTGCGGGAAGGAAGCGCTCCAGATGCTGCTGCGCGACCTCCTCGCCGGGCGCCACCGCGAGTGGCGGGAGTCGATGGTCCTCCTCATCGCGCCCATCTACAACGCGGACGGCAACGAGCGGGTGCTCCTCACGAACCGCGGCCGCCAGCACGGGCCGGTCGGAGGGATGGGCCAGCGGCCGAATGCCCAGGGCTACGACCTGAATCGCGACCACATGAAGCTCGACTCGCCGGAGGCACGGTCGGTGGCACGGCTGTTCGGCCAGTACGACCCGCACGTGGCCGTCGACCTGCACACGACGAACGGGACGCAGCACGCCTATCACCTCACCTATTCGCCGCCGCTGCATCCCAACACGCCGGGGGAGATCGACGGCTTCCTGCGTGAAGGGCTCTTCCCCCACGTGACCGGAGAGATCCGGGAGAAGTACGGCTGGGAGTACTACTACTACGGGAACGCCTTCGCGCGGGGCGGGGAGGCGCCCGGCTGGTACACCTTCGACCACCGCCCGCGCTTCAACAACAACTACATCGGTCTCCGCAACCGGATCGCGATCCTGAGCGAGGCCTACTCCTACGCGAGCTTCGAGGAGCGCGTGCTCGCGACGCTGTACTTCGTGGAGGAGATCCTCGACTACGTCCATGAGCACGCGGCCGAGGTACGGCGCATCGTCGCGGATGCCGATGCCGCCGGGGTGACGGGCGACATGCTCGCGTTGCGCGCCGTCCCCGAACGCTCGGCCGCGCCCGTCGACATCCTCATGGGCGCCACCGTCGAGGAGGTACACCCCCTCACCGGACGCCCGCTGCTCCTGCGCGCAGACACGCAGTACGTCGAGGCGATGTACGAGTACGGGACGTTCGCGCCGACGCTAGTGGAGCGCGTGCCCGAGGCCTACCTGATCCCCGCTGACCTGGGGGACGTCCTGACCCGGCTCGCGGCGCACGGCATCGCGCTGGAGCCGGCCGGTGCGACGCCCCTGGAGGTGGAGGCGTTCCGCATCGACTCCGTGCAGACGGCCGAGCGGCCGTTCCAGGGCCGCAACGAGCAGAGGCTCTTCGGCGGCTACGAGCCGGCGCGGGTCACGCCCGCCCCGGGCGACATGGTGGCGCGGACCGACCGGCCGCTCGGACGCCTGCTGTTCAGCCTCGTGGAGCCGCAGTCGGACGACGGCTTCGCGAACTGGGGCTTCCTCGCGGACCGGCTGCGTCCCGGCGAGGTGTATCCCATCCTCCGCGTCCCCGGCGGCTGAGGGGTCCTGCAGCAGCGCTCTTGCCCCGGGCTGCTAAACGCCTTCCCAGCCCTCCGCTTCGCGCCGCAGTGACAGCTCCGTCTGGCGGCGATCCCGCTGCGGCACGTCGTGGCACCGGCGGCAACGCGCCTCGTAGGACTCGGCGCCTCCCACCTGGATCGTCGGGCCCTCGGCAGGCGCCGGCTTCCCGTCGATGAGGCGCTGGTTTCTCGTGGCCGGATCGCCGCACACGACGCAGATCGCGGTCAGCTTGTCGATCCGCTCCGCGCGCGCCAGGAGCAGGCCCATGGGGCCGAAGGGCTCGCCGCGGAAGTCCATGTCGGTCCCGACCACGATGACGCGCATCCCCGCATCGGCCAGCGCGTCCACGACCTCGCAGATCCCGTCGTCCAGGAACTGCGCCTCGTCGATCGCGACGACGTGCGTAGAGGGGCGAACCTTCTCGGCCACCTCCACCGAACTGGACACGGGCTCGGCATCGATCTCCCGCCCGTCGTGGGACGAGATCCGGAACTGGCCGCCGTAGCGGTCGTCGAGGTGGGACTTGAAGAGCTGGACCCGCCGGCCGGCGATGAGGGCGCGGCGCACGCGCCGGATCAGCTCCTCCGACTTGCCGCTGAACATGACGCCGGCGACGACCTCGACCCCCCCGTCTCCCGCCCTGTGCCGCATGGCACTTGTCATCGGACGGTCGCGCCCCGGGGCGCCAGGGTGACTTCCCGCAAGTACGCGGCGATCCCCCGCCGGCGGTCCCACTGCCCCGGATACCCCAGGGAGACCTCCTGGAAGGGCACGCCATCGAGCCAGTGGGTGTCCCGGATGTGGAGGTGGCCGTACACCACCGCGCATGCGTTGAACCGCCGGTGCCAACCCCGCGTCCGGCGGGTCCCGCACCACGGAGTGAAGCGGGGGATCTTCGGCAGCACGGCGTGTCGTTCTTCGAGCGGATAATGATTGACCAGGAGCTTCGGAAGATCGGCGGGCGCGGAAGCGAGCCGGGCGGCGGCGTCCTCGCAGCGCGCGGCGCACCACGAGTCCCGATCCGGAAACGGGTCGGGATGCAGCATCACCTCGTCGGAGCAGACCGCTCGGGTCTCCCGGGCCCACCGAACCACCTCATCACGCCGAACGTGCGCTGGCCGAAAGCTGTAGTCGTAGAGCAGGAACAGCGGCGCGAGCAGCACCGGTCCGTCCCGATGTTCCACCACCGGATAAGGATCTTCGGGAGTGAGAACGCCGTGGTTGCGGGCGATCCCGACCAGGTGTTCGTAGAGGCCCACCCCACGGAGCCCGGGCGGAGCATCCGGTATCGTCCACAGTTCGTGGTTTCCCGGCACCCAGACGACCTGTCGAAACTTCGGAGTCAGTCGGGCAAAGCACGCCTCGAGTCGCTGCGCGCCGTGGGTCACGTCGCCCGCCAGGATCAGCCAGTCGTCGGGACAGGCGGGCAGACTCTCCAAGGCCTCCCGGTTCTCCGCATGGGAGACGTGCAGGTCGGACAACGCCAATAGACGCAACGGATCACCGTCGGTGACGAGGCGGGGGGGCAGCAGCACGCATATCGACCGGATCGTACGCAGCGGGACGGTGTGGGGACAGGAGGAGCGCACGTGGGAGTACTCACTTTCCCTGCTCGCTACGGATCGCGCGCCAGGGATCGGAGCAGCCCGGCGATCATGAACCACAGCACGACGCTCACGGGCAGGGCGGCGGCGATGGCCGCGGTCTGCAGCGCCTGGAGACCGTCCGCGAGCAGCAGCACGGCGGCGACCGCTCCCACGCCGAGCCCCCACACGATGCGGAAGCGCCGCGGGGGGTGCGGGTCGCCCATGCTCAGGAAGGTGGTGATGACGAGGGTGCCGGAGTCCGAAGACGTGACGAACCACGTCGCCACGAGGACGGTGGCCATGGCGGACATGGCCCAGGCGAGCCAGCCGGTGTCGCTCATCCGGTCGATCGTCGCGTAGAGCGCGGCTTCGTAGTTCCCGCCCCGGACCAGTTCCATGATCCCCGCCGTCCCGGCGCCGCCCGGGGCAGTGAGTTCCAGGTGGATGGCGTTGCCGCCGAAGACGCCGAACCACACCAGCGCCAGGCCGGTCGGGACGACGAGCACGCCCACGATGAACTCCCGCAGCGTGCGCCCGCGGGAGATGCGGGCGATGAACGTGCCGACGAAGGGCGCCCACGAGATCCACCAGCCCCAGTAGAAGATCGTCCAGGCGTTCTGCCAGGCGGCCGGTCCCGGACCATCGGCGATCCAGAATCCCATGGGGATGGCGCGCCACACGTACTCGCGGGCGGAGGTGGCGACGAACCCGACGAGCCACGTGAAGGGGCCCAGGAACAGGAAGGACCCGAGCAGGAGAACGCTCAGGCCGATGTTCCACTCCGACAGGCGCCGGATCCCGCGCCTTACGCCGGACACGACCGACAACGTGGCCGCCACCGAGATGACGGCGATGAGCGAGACCTGCGTGACGAGACCCGGATCGACGCCGGTCAGCACGTCGAGTCCGGCGGCCATCTGGCTTGCCCCGAGGCCCAGCGAGGTGGCGATGCCGAAAACGCCGCCGAACACGGCCAGCAGGTCCACCAGGTCACCGACCGGCCCGTAGATCCGGTCGCCGATGAGCGGGTACAGCGCGGAGCGCAGCGTCAGCGGCAGCTTCTTGCGGAATCCGAAGTAGGCGAGGCACAGCCCGACCAGGACGTAGGCGGACCAGCCGTGGACGCCCCAGTGGAAGTAGGTGATGCGCATGGCGTGCACGGCCCGCCGCTCGTCCAGCGCGTCGGCGCCCGCCAGGTCGGCGATCGGGTTGTTGGGGTATCCCGCGGCCCCGCTGTTGTCGAGGTAGAAGATCGGTTCGGCGATGGAGAAGAAGAGGACTCCGATCCCGATCCCTGCCGAGAACAGCATGGCGAGCCAGGAGAACCGGCTGAACTCGGGCGAGGCGTCCTCATCGCCGAGCCGGATCCCGCCGAACCGGCTGCACGCCAGGAACAGGCAGGTGAACAGGGTGGCGCACACGGTCAGGACGTAGAACCAGTCGAGCGTGCCCTCGATCCACCCGCGGACGCGGCCGAATACGGCGCCGGCGGCCTCCACGTCCCAGACCGTGGCGAGGACGAAGACGAGCACGACGCCCTTGGCGGCCACCGCCATGCCGGGATTCAGCCCCTTCCACACCCCGCTCTGAGCCGTCGCTCGCCGGCGCCGCCCGCTTTTCATCCGTCGATGGCCGCCTCGCTCAAGCCGCGTTCCAGAGAGATCTCCCCTCTACGCTAACATCGCGCCCACCGAGGAGGCCTCACCCGACGTTCCCGCGGGAACGTACTTGCGCCGGCGGAGGGCGCCAGGATCAGGACGCGATGCGCCGTCGCCGGCGGTTCGGGGTCGCCGTTCGGCGTACGTAGCGGGCCACCTCTCCCATGCCGTCGACGCCCATCCGGGCGCCGAGTGTCTGGTTGTAGTTCGTCGTGCCGTTGATGTCGTACGTGTAGCGGTGGCCCCACGCGTCGCGCACGAACTCGATGCCGGCGATCTCGATCCCTTCCTCGTTGCAGAGCCGGATGTACCGCTGCACCAGCGGGTCGTCCTCCGCGACCGGCGAGGGGCTGAAGAGGCCGGGGCCGGCCGGGCACGCCTCGAGCGGATTGCATGCGTCGGAGGGGCAGAGTTCGAACCCGTCCGCCGTGGAACTGCGCATGGCGAACAGGAAGCGGCCGCCCACGATCTCCACCCGCGTGATGAACGGCTCCGGGGCGTCGATGTACTGCTGGAGGATCATCCGGGCGCCGGGCCCGCGTCGAAGCCGTCGCCGTCGAGATGCCGCTCGAGCTCCCGCGCGTCGCGGAAGAGCCGGATCCCCAGGCCCTTCCCACCCTGGTCGTGCTTCGTGATGAACGGGCCGTCGAAGGTGGCCGCCGCGTCGAGCAGATGCTCCCTCCCCACGGCCAGCACCGTGCGCGGGGTGCGGATCCCGTGCCGGCGCAGGACGAGATCCTGCCGGAGCTTGCTCATCTCCAGTTCGAAGGCGCCAAGCCCGTTGATCACCCGGCGACCGTGCGACTCCAGCCAGTACAGGATCTGCCGGGCCAGTTCGACCGTGTGGACGTGGCCGCGCGTGTGAGACGAAGGGCTGATGCGGTTGATCCAGATGCCCTCCGGAGGCGGCGTCGACGGGTCGACGAGCCCCTCGTTCACGTGCACGAGGCGGACCCGGAAGCCCTCCCTCGCGAGCGCCTCCTGAAGGGGCGGAATCCAGGCCGGGTTTTCGTACAGCACATGTATCTGCGGCAAAGCGGGACGAATCATGGGTTTCCCTCGGGTCGAGTCCGGTTTGACGGGGCACAAAAAAAGCCGCCCGGGTCGGCGGACCGGGGCGGCTCGAAAAAACGCTTTTGGGAGCTAGGAACTCAGCGCATCAACACACCCGGATCCACGCGTCGTGGAGACACGAACACATACAGGCGCAAGTGCTACAGGCGCAGTTCACTCCGCGGGCGCGGAGAGGTCGGATGTCAGGCGCGTGAATCATGGCGCGAGAAGATGTCCGCTTGGGCATCGCGGAGCAACTGAGCCGGCTACGCCCGAACCGTGACGCATCCCTTCATCGGCTCCCTTACTCCGCTACCCCCTTCTCGTTCAGGACCTCCCACACCTTGTCGGGGGTGATCGGGATGTCGAGGTGCGTCACGCCCAGGTGCGCGAGGGCGTCCACGACCGCGTTGGCGATGGCCGGCGGCGCGCCCACCGTGGCCGACTCGCCGACGCCCTTGGCGCCGAGCGGGTGGTGGGGTGACGGCGTGATCGTGTGGCCGGTTTCCCACGCCGGGGTCTCCATGGAGGTGGGACGAGGTAGTCCATGAACGAGCCGGCGAGGTTGTTGCCGTCCTCGTCGTAGGGGATCTCCTCGAACAGGGCGGGGCCGATGCCCTGCGTGAGGCCGCCGTGGATCTGGCCCTGCACGATCATGGGGTTGATGATGTTGCCGCAGTCGTCCACGGCCACGAAGCGGCGCACCGTCACCTCGCCCGTCCCGCGGTCGATGTCCACGACGCAGATGTACGTGCCGAAGGGGAAGGTGAGGTTGGGCGGGTCGTAGTAGTTCGTCGCCTCCAGCCCCGGCTCCAGCCCCTCCGGGAGGTTCGTGTAGGCGGCGAAGGCGCAGTCCTGGATCGTCACGGACCGGTCCGGGGCGCCCTTCACGGAGAACTTCCCGGGCTCCCAATCGAGGTCCTCCTCGCTCACCTCCATCAGGTGGGCGGCGATCTTCGCGGCCTTGGCGCGGATCTGGCGGGCCGCCATCGCGCCCGCGGCCCCGGCGGTCGGGGTCGAGCGGCTGGCGTAGGTGCCGAGCCCGTACGGGGCGGTGTCGGTGTCGCCCTCCTCGACCTGGACGTGCGCGGCGGGGAGGCCGAGTTCCTCGGCGATGATCTGCGCGTAGGTGGTCTCGTGGCCCTGGCCCTGCGACTTCGTGCCGAAGCGGGCGATCGCCTTGCCCGTGGGGTGCACGCGCACCTCGGCGGAGTCGAACATCTTGATGCCGAGGATGTCGAAGTCCTTGGACGGACCCGCGCCGAGCACCTCGGTGAAGCTGCACACGCCGATTCCCATCAGTTCGCCGCGCGCGCGCTTCTCGGCCTGCTCCCGGCGCAGGTCGTCGTAGCCGATCATCTCCCTGGCCTTGTCCATCGCGGCCTGGTAGTCGCCGCTGTCGTACTCCCACCCGAGCGGCGACTGGTAGGGGAAGGCCTCCTTCGGGATGAAGTTCTCCTCCCGCAACTGCGCCGGATCCTTCCCGATCTTGTGCGCGAGCGTGTCCACGACGCGCTCCATGCAGTGCACGGCCTCGGTCACGCGGAAGGAGCAGCGGTAGGCGACTCCGCCCGGCGGCTTGTTCGTGTAGACCGCGTCCACCTCGGCGTAGGCCTGCTCCATGTCGTAGGAGCCGGTGCAGATGGAGAAGAGCCCGGCCGGGAACTTGGAGGGCGCGGCCTGGGCGTCCGAATAGCCGTGGTCGGCGAGCGTCTTGATGCGGAGCCCGCGGATCTTCCCGTCGGCGTCCGCCGCGAGTTCGGCGTCCATGTGATAGTCGCGCGCGAACGAGTCCGCCTGGAGGTTCTCCATCCGGTCCTCGATCCACTTCACCGGCTTGCCCAGCACGACGGAGGCCGCGATCGCGACCACGTAGCCGGGATAGACCGGCACCTTGCCGCCGAAGCCGCCCCCGATGTCGGGCGACACGACGCGGATCTTCTCCTCGGAGAGTCCGACGTGTCCCGCCACGAGGGCGAGCACGGTGCGGATCGCGTGCGGTGCCTGCGTCGTCATGTAGACGGTGAGGTGGCCCTCGACGGGGTTGAAGTCGGCCACGCAGCCGCACGTCTCGATCGAAGCCACGTGGATGCGCGGCACGTGCATGCTCTCGCGCACGACGACGTCCGCCTCCTCGAACACCTTGTCCGTGGCCTCCTTGTCCCCCGCCTCCCAGTGCCAGATGCGGTTGTCGGTCTGGCCCTCCTTGTCGGTGCGGAGGACGGGCGCGTCTTCCTCGAGCGCCTTGAAGGGGTCTATGACGGGCTTCATCGGCTCGTAGTCGACCTCGACCGCGGCCACGCCGTCAGCAGCGGCGTAGCGCGACGTCGCGATGACGGCCGCGACCTCCTGCGCCTGGTACATGACGGTGTCCGTGGGGAGCACCATCTGGGTGTCCGACATGAGCGTCGGCATCCAGTGCAGGTTGTACGCCTCGAGGTCCTTGCCGGTGAGGACGGCGAGGACGCCGGGGACCTCCAGCGCCTTGCTCGAGTCGATGCCCTTGATCTTCCCGTAGGCGATCGGGCTGCGGACGATGTCGAGCCACAGCATGCCGGGGAGGACGATGTCGTCGATGTAGTTGCCCTTGCCCTGCAGGAAGCGCGGGTCCTCCTTGCGCTTCATGGAGTGCCCCATGCCGCAGATGTCGGCGGAAGTCTTCGGTGCCATCAGCTGTCCTCCCCGTCGGTCGCGGCGTTGGCGGTTTCGGCGGCGGCGCCCATCTTCTCGGCGGCGTACTGCACCGCCTTGACGATGTTCACGTAGCCGGTGCAACGGCAGAGATTGCCGGAGATCGCCTCGCGGATCTCGGCCTCGCTCGGGTTCGGGTTCTCCTCGAGGAGGGCCGCGCCGGTCATCAGCATGCCGGGCGTGCAGAAGCCGCACTGGAGGCCGTGCTTCTCCCAGAAGCCCTCCTGGAGCGCGTGCATGCCGTCGGCCCCGGCGAGCCCCTCTACGGTCGCGATCTCGGTGCCGTCGGCCTGCACGGCGAGGACGGTGCACGACTTCGTCGGCTTGCCGTCGAGCAGCACGGTACAGGCGCCGCAGTGCGTCGTGTCGCAGCCGATGTGGGTGCCGGTGAGCCGCAGGTCGTCGCGGATCAGGTGGACGAGGAGCGTGCGCGACTCGACCTCGGCCGCGTGCGCCTCGCCGTTCACGGTGACGGATATCTGGTGTGTCGCCATCGCTCTACCCTCCGGCCCCGGCGCGCGCGAGCGCCTGGCGGATGGCCCTCGCGGTGAGCACGCGGGCCATGTTCCTCTTGTATTCGACGGATCCGCGCCGGTCTTCCACCGGTTCGGCCATGTCGGCGGCGGCCTGGGCGGCGGCCGCGATCACCTCGTCCGCGCCGGGCGCCTTCGTGATCGCGTCGCGGATCTTCTCGATGGCGCCCCGCAGCCCGCCCGCCGGCACGAAGTCCGCGCCGAGGAGCGTCTCTTCGGCGGCGGTCGCGCGGATGGGCGCGAAGCCCAGGTTCGTGAGCCCGACGCCGGCCCGCGTCACCTTGCCGTCGTCGTCGAGGGTGAGCTGCACGGCCACGCCGGCCACCGCGTAGTCGCCCACCTTGCGCTCCAGCTTGACGTAGGCGCCCCCGCTGCCCGCGGGCGGCACCGGGATGTGGAGTTCGGTGAGGATCTCATCCTCCCCGAGCGCCGTCATGAAGAGACCGTGGAAGAAGTCGTCGATGTCGATCGTGCGCTCTCCACCCGGCCCGGTGGCGATGACGTGCGCCCGCAGCGCGAGCATCGTTGCCGGGTGGTCGTTCGCGGGGTCGCCGTGCGCGATGTTCCCGCACACCGTGGCGCGGTTGCGCACGAGCGGGTCCGCGATCACGCGGGCGGTGTCGAGCAGGATCGGATAGCGCTCCGCCACCGCCGCCGATTCCTCGAGTTGGGCCTCCGTCACGAGCGCCCCGATGCGGAGACAGCCGTCCCGCTCCTCGATCGTGTCGAGCCCGGGAATGCGGCCGATGTCGATGATGTTCGCGGGAGAGGCGAGCCGAAGCTTCATCATCGGGAGGAGGCTCTGGCCGCCCGACATCACCTTCGCGTCGTCGAGTTCGCCGAGGAGGCCGAGCGCCTCGTCCAGTCCTCCCGGCGCGTGGTAGTCGAACTGCGGGGGGATCATGGCTCTGCCTCCTTCGCCTCGTTCTCAAGGGCGCTCGTCAGTCGCTTGACGAACTCCTGCAGCATTCGCCTGGAGACGACCTGCGTCATGCCGCGGCCGAGCTGCGCCAGGATCCCGGTGACGGTCACGTCCGAGTCCATCGTCACCTCGGAGCCGCCATCGGGCAGCGCCGCCACCCGGCTGTTCATCGTCATCTCGGCGGTGCCCATCCCGGCCTTGCCCTGGCCCAGGGCGCGGACCACCGCGGACCGCTCCTCTTCGTTCAGCATGAAGGATACGGTGCCGGTATACGCCGCCACGAGGGGGCCCACCTTGACGGTCATGCCGCCCTCCCACGTCGTGTCGTCGATCCGCTCGGTGATTTCCGCCCCCGGCAGGAGTTCCGAGAGCTGCCGCGGGTCGGAGAGGATCGCCCACACCTCGGCGGCGGGCGCGTCGATCGTGAACCCTTCCTCGATTCTCATCGGTCTTCATCCTCCATGGCCATCCGCAGCGAGCGCCTGCGACGAACCACGAGGACATAGGCAATGACGGCACCGATCGATACGACCATGCCGATGTTCCCGTAGGTCGTATTGACCTGCAGGCCAAGGAACAACGAGAAGGAGAACATCAGGTAAAGCAATGCGATCACCGCGACGTGCGCGGCGATCCTCAGCAGCCTTCTCAATATCACCCCCTCGTGACTTGTTCCTGGAGATACGTCCCGGGCGAGGCGTCGAACCGGGTTCGGCAGCCCTCGCAGCAGAAGTAGACGGGTTCCCCCTCGAAGACCGAGGACGGAGAACCCGCCACCGGGACGGTCATTCCGCACACGGGATCCGTCGCCTCGTCGTCCGCCCGCTGACCGACCGCCGCCGCCGCCTCCTCCTCCTCTGCGGACGCGTGACCGGAGGCCACCGCCTCCGACGCCTTCGGTTGCGCCTCGAGCTGGACGATCTCGGCGAGGATGCTGACGGCGATCTCCTCCGGGCTCTCGGCTCCGATATCGAGGCCGGCGGGGCCGCGCACGCGGGCGACCTCGTCGGCGCCGAGTCCGTGCGCGGCCAGCACGCGGCGCACTTCCTCCATCCGGGTGGGGGAGGCGATCACGCCCAGGTAGTCCGGGGCCGCGGCCGCCAACTCCGCGAGCGAGCGCTCGTCCCGCTGTCCCATGGTGGCGACGACCCCGTACAGTCTCCAGCCGCGGGGCCGTTCGGCGTAGCGCGCCGCGGTCTCCGCCAGATCGTCCACGACCTCGTCGGCCGCCGCCGCGAGCGCCTCGTCCTCGGACGCCTCGGCCACGGTCGTGTATCCCATCGCGCCGCCGAGGCGCACCAGCGCGCCGGCGACGGGCGAACGTCCCGCCACGATGAGGACGGGAGCCGGAAGAACCGGATTCACGTGCACTTCCACCTTCCCTCCGCTGCTGCAGGACATGGGCACGGGGACCAGCCCGTCCGGGCGCCCGGGACTCGACCCGAACGCGAGGAGCCTGGGCTCCCCCTGATCCAGGGTCTCCAGCGCGTGGCGAATCACTTCCGACCGGGTGCAACTGCCGCCGATCCAGCCGTGCATGACGCCGTCCGCCGAGATCAGCGCCATGTTGCCCGGCTTCCCGCTCGTGGGGCGCTCGCTCCGCACGACCGTGGCGAGCGCGTACGGCTGCCGTCCGGCCGTCAACCTCGCGGCGAGATCCAGCAGGTCGCGTTTCACGGGAGATCGCCCGAGCGGGAGCCGACCGCGGCGAACTCCCTCCGCACGGCTTCATATTCGTCCGGTCGGTCGAGGTCCCTGAGCCGGTCGGTCGGCCAGTCCACCGTGACCGCCCGCCCGTGGTGCCGTCGAACGACTTCCCGCCCGCACCCCGCCCGCATGCGGGAGATCTCGCCGAAGAGGCCGCGGCCGTAGAGGATGGGCGGCGCGTTCACCTCGCCGTAGCGCGACACGACGAGCGGGGTCTCCGTCTCCGCGTACCGCTCCACCAGCGTCCGCACCATGCGCGTGGTCACGAACGGCATGTCGGACAGCATCACGATGGCCGCCCCGCAAGCCGCCGGCACTGCGGCGACCCCGCAGGCTACGGAGGTCTGGATACCGGCCTCGTGATCGGGATTGAAGATCGGTGTGCAGTCGAGGTCCTGGAGCTCGCGCTCGACGGCTCGGCGCGCGTGTCCGGTGACGGGGATGACGGGGTCGAGGCCGGCTTCACCCGCGAGGCGAACGGCGCGGCGCACGAGCGTCTCGCCGCCGACGTCCAGCAGGAGCTTGTTTCGGCCCATTCGGGTCGACGACCCGGCGGCCAGCACGATTCCCGCTACCCTGCGCTCCTCGGACATGACCTTCAAAGTAGGCCGCCCCCGGATACCGTCGCGAGACCGGCGGTCCGCGACGGAACCGGTCGCACGTCACGGTGCGCGACGACGCCGGCGGCCGGCGAGGCCGCGCGCCACGGCGACGCCCGAGAGAATGACGGCGGCGCCCGCCAACTGCTGCGGCGTGGGCGTCTCCCCCAGCCACATCCACGCCGTCGCCAGCGCGATCACCGGGACGAGGTTCTGGTACACGGCCGTCCGGCTCTGACCGATCGTCTTCATGCCCCGCGACCAGAGCAGGTAGGCGATCGCGATCCCGAAGACGCCCGTGTAGGCCGACGCGAACCAGATCCCCGGCGGAATCGAACTCCAGTCGACGCGCATCAGGTCCGGGATCCCCATGCCGACGATGACGGGAAGGGCGGCCCAGAGCGTCCACCCCGTCACCTCCAGCGCCCCGCGGCGCTTCGTGATGCGCCGTCCGAAGACGGTGAAGGACGCCCAGGAGAGCGCGGCCCCGAGGACGAGCAGATCGCCGAGACCGGCGCCTCCGACTTCCTGCGTGCCGCCGGTGATGAGGATCGCCATGCCGGCGAGCGTCGCGACGACGCCCAGGAGGATCGCGGGACTGAACCGCTCCCGCCCGAGCGCGGACGCGATCAGGAGCACCCACACGGGACTCGTGGAGAGGAGCAGGGCGGCGTTCCCCGTCAGCGTCAGGTCGATCCCGTAGATGAAGGTGGCCTGGAAGATCACGTGGCCCACCACCGCGAGTCCCGCGATCCGCGGCCACTCGCTCCGCGGCGGGAGGACGGGCCGCCCCGTGGCGCGGAGGAGGCACCAGACCGCCAGTGCCGCGAACGGGAAGCGCACGGCGTTGAAAGCCAGGGGATCGAGTTCCCGAAGGACGACCTTCACGACCGAGAAGTTGATGCCCCAGATGATCGCCGTCGCCAGGAGGCCGAGGTCGACCGTGAGGTCGCGCGCACGCCGGGAGGGCCGGCCGCCCTTCGAGTTCGTCAATCCGCAGGCCGTGGGGTCGGGACGAGGTGTCCCCGGCCAAAATCCGGGGACGGGACGGGAGGAGTATATTCGCGGGGGACTCCGGGCGTCGAACGCATACGCCCAGACGAAACGAGCGTCGTGATGAATGTCGTGATGAATGACGAGTTCATGAGGCGGGCCATCGACCTGTCCGAACGCAGCGTGGAGGAGGGCGGCGGGCCGTTCGGCGCCGTCGTGGTGAAGGACGGCGAGATCGTGGCGGAGGGCACGAACCGCGTCACGCTGGACAACGATCCCACCGCCCACGCCGAAGTCCGGGCGATTCGAGAGGCCTGCGAACGGCTGGGCACGTTCGATCTCGGCGGCTGCGAGATCTACACGAGTTGCGAGCCGTGTCCGATGTGCCTGGGCGCGATCTACTGGAGCCGGATCCGCCGCGTCTACTACGCGAACACCCGCGAGGACGCGGCGCGCATCCGGTTCAGCGACGAGGACATCTACGACGAGTTCTCCCTGCCGCCCGAGGAGCGCCGGATCGTCTCGCTCGTGCGGATCCCCTCCGCCAGAGCCGGGGAGGCTTTCGAGCGCTGGATCCGGAAGCGGGACCGGACGCCCTACTAGCAGCAACCTCGTGCGGCTCAACGTTGACCGGGAGTGGTGCGTTTTATAAGGTGCCGCCGCCGACAGCGGCCGCTCTCGGGCGGGTCGGCGCGCCGATTCGCCTGAGGGAAGGGGAGCCATGGCAAACCAGGTCAACGCCGGACGATTCAGGCGCCCGATGCGCCTGCTGGCCGGAGCCCTGGTGGCCCTTTCGCTCGTTGTCGTTGGCCTCTCGGAAGGTTCGCATACGCACGAGGACGACGAGGGGGGCCATGCCCCGGCGGCGTGTCTGATCTGCGAACTGCCGCACAACATGGGGCCGGCGCCCTCCACGGCGACGCCGAGCATCGGCGAGTTCGGTCTCGTGCAGGGTCCCGCCCTCCGCGGGCGCCAGTTGAATGTCCGGGCCGCCCATCTCTCCCCGCACCGCAGCCGCGCTCCCCCGCTTCCCATCTCTCTGTAGCGAAACGCTGTTACGAAAGGCCGCTCTGCCGATCCGGTGATCGGCAGAAGACTTGTCGAACGTTGCGCCGGTGACGGCGCGGCAAACGCGAGAGATGGAGATCCATGCAGACCGCCGATTCGGGTGCGGGGCGACCGCCCCTCCTCGAGGCCCGCGGGCTCAGCAAGCGCTACGGCGCGACGCAGGCCCTCGATTCCCTCGACCTGGCCATCGAGCCGGGAGAGGTCTACTGCCTCCTCGGCCCCAACGGGGCGGGGAAGACCACGACGATCAACCTCTTCCTCGGCTTCGTGTCGCCGTCCGGGGGCCAGGCCCTGGTGTCCGGGATGGACGTGTCCACCCACGACCGGGAGACGAAGCACAGGCTCGCCTACATCCCGGAACAGGTGATGCTGTACCGCAATCTCAGCGGGCTGGAAAACCTCGAGTACTTCGCCGCTCTGGGCGGGAAGGGGTCGCTGGGGCGCGAACGGCTCGCCGACATCCTCGTCGAAGCCGGCCTGGAGCGCGACGCGGTCGACCGCCGCGTGTCCGAGTACTCCAAGGGCATGCGGCAGAAGGTTGGGATCGCGATCGCGATGGCCAAGGAAGCCGACGCCCTTCTGCTCGATGAGCCGACATCCGGTCTCGACCCCAAGGCCTCCAACGAGTTCTCGGCCCTGATCGAGCGGCTCAGGCACGGCGGCGTCGCGGTGCTCATGGCGACGCACGACCTGTTTCGCGCGAAGGAGACCGGGACGCGCGTGGGCATCATGCGCTACGGAAGCCTCGTCACGGAGCTGGGCACGGACGAGATCGGCCACGCGGATCTCGAGCGCGTCTACCTGGAACACATGCACGACTAGCACGACATAGGAGGCGTAGATGATCAGGCACAGCATCCGCCACATCATCCGCAAGGAATTCAGCGACGTGCTTCGGGACGGCCGTTTCCGATGGTGCTCCGTCCTCGTGGGAGCGCTGCTGCTCGTCTCCCTGGGCCACGGATGGGTCCAGGCGCGGGAGGCGCAGCGCGAGCACGCGGCCGCGCAGGCGACGGCCCGCGACCACTGGGAGTCGCAGGGCGAGAAGAATCCCCATTCCGCGGCCCACTACGGCATCTATGCGTTCAAGCCTCGCCTCGCCCTTTCCTTCGTGGACGAGGGCGTGGACCCCTACACCGGGACCTCGGTGTGGCTCGAGGCGCATCGGCAGAACGATTTCCTGCTGCGCCCCGCGCAGGACGCGACGTCGGCCCAGCGCATCGGGGCCCTCACGGCGGCGCAGGTGCTGCAGCACCTCGTGCCGCTGCTGATCATCCTGCTCACTTTCGGCGCGCTCGCCGGCGAGCGGGAACGGGGCACGCTTCGTCAACTGCTTTCGACCGGGGTCGGGCGGCGCGATCTGGCGCTGGGCAAGGCGCTCGGCATCGCCGGCGCGCTGGCGCTGCTGCTGGTGCCGGCGGCGGCTGTGGGGGCGGCGGCCCTCGTGGTCGGGAGCCCCGGTCCGGCGGCGTCCCCCGTGGCCCGGGCCGCGGTCCTGGCCGTCGTCTACCTGGTCTATTTCGCCGCCTTCCTCGCGCTCTCCCTGGCCGTCTCCGCCTGGGCCCGGTCGACGCGCACCGCGCTCGTGATCCTGCTGGGCGTGTGGGTCGTGAACGGGCTCGTCGCGCCGCGCGTGGCGGTGGATCTGTCCAAGTGGATGCACCCCACGCCCTCCGCCCTGGAGTTCGCCCGCACGGTGGAACGGGAGATGGCCAGTGGCACGGAGGACATCCCCCGTCCGGACAACGACGCGCTGACCGAGGACCTGCTGACGGAGTACGGTGTCGAGCGGGTCGAAGACCTGCCGATCAATCAGTCGGGCGTCCTGCTCCAGGCGAGCGAGGAGTTCGGCGACCGGATCTTCGACCGAAACTACGGCGCGCTCTGGGACACGTTCGAGCGTCAGGGGGCCGTCCATGAGCTGGTCGCGGTGGCGGCGCCGCTGCTCGCGGTGCGCGCGCTCTCGATGGGACTCGCCGGAACCGATGTCGAGCAGCACCGGCACTTCGCGAGCGCCGCGGAGACGTACCGCCGGGACCTGATGCGGCGCATGAACGGCGACCTCACGGAGAACTCCCGCTCCGGCGATTTCTCCTACCAGGCCGGAGCCGAACTCTGGGAGTCGACTCCGCCGCTGCGGTACGACGCCCCGACCCTGGGCTGGGTGCTCGGCAACCGGATCCTGTCGCTCGTCGTCCTCGGGGGATGGCTCGCGGGAACGATCCTGATCGCCGCGGCGCGCGTACGGCGCGCGGAGGTGACGTAGGATGACCGCGCGCACGGTACTCCGGAACGAGTGGCGTCTGCTCATGGCGGACCGGCCGCTCCGGATCGCGCTCGGGCTGTTCGCGCTCCTGCTCGTCTATGCGCTGGCCAACGGCGTGGTCTGGGCGCGCTTTCAGGAGCGCACCGTGGAGGCCGCGCAGGCCGGCAACGTCGAGCGCGAACAAGCCCTCGCGCAGGAACTGGCCGACATCGAGGCCGGTGCGGAACCCGCTTCGCGCTTCTCGGATCCGCGGCTCCCGAACGTGATGGGCGGTGCGCGGGGCCGCCACACGGCGGTCCTGACGCCGGGCCCCCTGACGGCCCTGACCGTCGGACAGAGCGACCTGCTGCCGTACTACTACGACGTCAACATCTACACGAACGAGTCGTCGTTCCAGCAGAACGGAGAGGTCGAGAGTCCCCTCAACCTGATGGTCGGGCGCTTCGACCTGGCCTTCGTGGTCATCTACCTGCTGCCGCTGCTCGTGCTGGCCCTGAGCTTCAACGTCCTCTCGGAGGAGCGCGAGCAGGGGACGCTGGCGCTGACCCTCTCGCAGCCCGTGTCGGCGCGGGGCGTCGTGGCGGCGAAACTCGCCTTCCGCGCCCTCCTGGCGGTGGGCATGGTCCTGGCGGTGTCGCTGGTCGGGCTCCTCGTCACGGGAGGCTTCGGCGCGCCCGGCCGGATCCTCCTCTGGTGCGCCGCCGTCGTCGCGTACGCGCTCTTCTGGTTCGTGCTCGCGGCGTGGGTGAACAGCCTGCGCCGGTCCTCCGCGTGGAACGCCACGGTGCTGGTGGGCGCGTGGCTGGTGCTGGTCGTCGTGCTCCCGGCCGGGATCAACATCGCGGCGGGCCTGCTGCACCCGCTGCCGTCGCGGGTGCAGATGATCACCGCCCAGCGCGAGGCCTCGAACGAGGCGGTGAACCGCCGCAGCGAACTCCTCGCCCGATACCTGGAGGACCATCCCGAAATGGCCGAGGGCGTGGTAGCCGACGAGCCCGGCCTGGGGGCGCTGGCATGGGCCGCCACCGATGCCGTCAACCGCCGTCTGGAGGAGGTGACGGCCGAACACGATGCCAGCCGCGCGGAGCAGATCGCGCTGGTCCGCCGCTACCGCTTCCTGTCGCCGGCGCTCATGGCCCAGGAGGTGCTCCTCGACGCGGCGGGGACGGGGGACGCGCGGTTCGCCGGCTTCCAGTCGCAGGTACGCGCCTTCGCCGAGCGATGGCGGGACTTCTTCGTGCCCGCGATCGTCGCCGGCGAGCAGATGGACGCCAGCGCCCTTCCCAGCGTGCCGCAGTTCAATCTTGCCGAGGAGGCGTCCGGCGACGTCACGCGCCGAGCCGCCGTTCCGCTCGCGGTCCTGGGCGGACTCCTCCTCCTGGTGGGTGCGGGCGCGGGGGTCGGACTCGGCCGCGTGCGAGGCGCGAGTTGAGGCCCTGCGACCGGGTGCGGGGCGCAAACTGAATCTCCGCGCCTGCATGCGCCTGCCGACGGCAGTTCCGGTTGCGGTCTCGCTCCTCCTCGTAGGGGTGGCCGAGGGCTCGCATACGCACGACGAAGCGGGCGACCCGCCGGCCGCCTGCACGGTATGCGAACTGGTGCACAAGGCGGAGCCCATGATTGTCGCGGGGGAGCCAGGCGTCATGGGACCCGTGCCGGTACGGGCCTCCGCGCTTCCCCGACACCGGCGGAACACCGGCAAGGTCCGGTTCTCGTCTCGCCGCAGCCGCGCCCCGCCTCTCCCGACCTCTCCGTAGCGAACAGCCCACTGCCTAACGCGAACGAGATCGGTCGCGTGGACCTCGTTCTGCGTCCAACTGAGACTCGGTACACCACAAAGGTCACTCAACGTGAAGAATCGCATATTCGCCGCATTGTCGGCGCTTGTCCCTGCTTTCGCCTTTATCGCCGCCGCGCCGGCGGCCGCCCAGGAGACGGGGTCCATCGCGGGCGTCGCGCGGTCGGTCGACGACAACTCGCTCGTGCCGTTCGTGCAGTTCCGCGTCGCCGGAACGGATCGGGTCGCGCTGAGCGACGCCGAAGGCCGTTTCGTCATCGCGTCCGTCCCGGCCGGAGCCAGGACGCTGGTCGTGGAGGGCGTGCACAGGGCGGAACCGGTGTCCGTGGAGGTCCCTTCCGGTGGCGCCGTGGAGGTGGAGGTCGCTGTCTCCAATGCGCTCTTCAGCATGCCCCCGATCGAGGTGCAGGCGACCCGCTCCTATCGTCAGGAGTTCGGGACGGTCGGCACACGGATCCCGGCCCGGCTCATGGACGTCCCGCAGTCGGTGCAGGTCCTGTCACGCAAGTTCATCGAGGACCAGGGGGCGACCCAGTTCGAGGATCTCTACCGAAGTGTGAGCGGACTGGTGGATCATCCTTACTCCGAGATGAACCTGCGCGGCTTCCAGCAGCGTGAGATCCTCTTCAACGGGGTTCGCGGCAACCCGTACGGGAGCCTCGACGGCGGAGAGGAGACGGGCTTCAGCACCAGCGTGGGTCGACTGACCAACGTGGAACGGGTCGAGGTCGTCAAAGGCCCCGCGTCGGTGCTCTACGGTTCGGCCGAGCCGGGGGGCGTGATCAACTATGTCACGAAGAAGCCGCAGGAGTCGGCCGAGTTTCGGGCGTCTCTGCTCGGCGGTTCCTACGCCCAGCGTGGAGGGAGTGTGGAAGCCACCGGTCCCTTCACCGGTTCCCGCCGCCTTCTGTACCGGGGGGCCGCGTTCTTCGAGGAGAAGGACAGTTTTCGCAACAACGCGGGCTTTCGCGACCTGCATCTGGCGGCGGGACTCGCGTGGGTCCCGTCGACGCGCACGCGCGTCGACCTGGAACTGGAGAGGATCGACCAGGACCTGACGGGACACCGTCTGCGCGGGATTCCCGTCGACCCCGATGGCACGTTCCTGACCTCGAGGGTCTGGACCACGACCGAGCCGACCGATTTCACCCGCATGGACGCCACGGTATTCCAGGCCTCGGTGAGCCATGCCGCCGAGGAGGGACTGTCCGTGGACGGCACTTTCAGGGTGCTGGGCTACGATCGGGCGGAGAACTATCACGAACCCCGCGGGATCCTGGAGGATGGCCGCAGCATGCAGCGCGAGTTCCGCGACCAGTTCCGTTCCAACGATGACTGGAGCGCCACCGCGAATCTCCACGGACGGGTCGAGGTTCCGGGCGCCGGGACGCACGCCCTTCTGGGAGGGGTCGAGATTACCCAGCAGGACTGGCTCTTCCGCTACGCGCGTGCACGGCAGAGCGGCCGTGGCGGGCCGGTACCCGATCTGGATCTGTTCTCCCCGGTCTACAACGGGGGTGCGGCGTCGAGCTACGGCCTCGGACCCGACGACTACTCCGAGCAGGAGGTTCTGTCGCGCCGGTACGGGGTCTTCGTGCAGGACCAGATGTACTTCGGCTCGCGCTGGGTATTGGCTGCGGGCGGGCGCTACGACCGGTACGACGACGAGGGGACCGTGGTCGGCGAGTCCGGTCGCGCGGACGCGTCGGCGCTCACCGGCCGGCTCGGCCTCGTCTTCAAGCCGAGCGAACGGCTGTCGCTCTACACGAATGCGGCGAACGGTTTCTCCCGCGCCGACTTCGTACACCAGGTCCCGTCGGCGAACGGGCCCTTCGATCCGTCGCGCAGCCGCCAGGTGGAGGCCGGTGCGAAGGCCGATCTCCTGGGCCGGCGCCTGATGCTCATGGCCTCGGTCTTTCAGATCCACAAGACGAACGTACTGCGGCCCGATCCCGCGTACGGACCGACCGGAAACAACTACGCGGCCGCCTTCGCGACGGGCGAGGTTCGCAGCCGTGGGCTGGAGGTGGACCTCGCGGGCACGGTGGGCGACCGCATGAGCGTCGCCGCGAACTACGCCTGGCTCGACTCGGAGATCCTCCGCGACGACGACGCGCCGGACAATGTCGGGAGGCCGTGGCCCAACTCCGCGCGCCATTCGGCCGGGCTGTCGTCCCGTTACGCGGTGCGAGGCGACGTGGGGCTGGCGCTCGGACTAACGTACGTCGGCGAGCGCGAGCAGCCCTTCGCGGGAATCCGGGCGCCCGCGTTCACCGTCGTGGATCTCGCGGCCGATGTCCGCCTGATCGGGCGTTTCGACCTCAGAGTCGCCGTCAACAACGTGTTCGATACGAGCTACGCGACGGCCTCGCTTTTCGCCGCCCGCGCCGGCAACATCCCGGGCGATCCCAGAACGCTGGCCGTGACGCTCACGACCAGTTCCCTCTTCGTCGGACGGTAGGGGTACCGATATGAGTTCCTGGAGAGCGGGTCTCCGCAACGCGCTGCTCGTCGCCCGCCGGCAGGTGGGGGCGGTCCGTGAGGATCGGTACGTGGTCTTCCTGCTGGGGCTCGTCATCGCCCTCGGCGTGGTCGCGGTTCTCGGCGCCCGGCACCACGCAGCAAGCGAAGCGGAGCAGCGCTCCCGCTACCAGGCGATGGTCGAGCGCCAGTGGCTGGAGCAGCCGAACCGTCATCCGCACCGGGTGATCCACTACGGGTTCCTCGTCTTTCGGGAGGAGGCGCCGCTCGCCTTCTTCGACCCGGGGGTCGGCGCCTGGGCGGGGACCTCGCTCTTCCTCGAGGGGCATCGGCAGAACACGGCCAACTTCGGCGATGCCCGCCACGCGACCGGGATGCTGCGCTTCGGCCGCCTCACGCCGGCGAGCGTCCTGGCGCTCCTCCTGCCGCTGTTCGTCGTCGTCGCGGGCTTCGCCTCGGTGAGCGCCGAGCGAGAGCGGGGCACGCTTCGACTCCTCCTCGCCCAGGGGGCGACGCCGGCCCAGATCCTTGCGGGCAAGGTCCTGGGCACGGGGGCGGTGGCGGCCCTCGCTGCCCTTCCCATTGGCCTCGCCGCCGTCGTCATCGCCGCGTCCGGGGCCGTGGGCCCGGTCTCGGCCGGGCGCCTGGCCGGATTGGCGGGCCTCTATGCGGCCTACCTCGCGGGCTGGGTGCTGGTGACGGTCCTCGCTTCCTCCTTCCGGGCATCCTCGCGGAGCGCCCTCGCGCAGTTGATCGCGGTCTGGGTCGTCCTCTGCGTCGCCGTGCCGCGCCTCGGGGCCTCCGTCGCGGGGGCGCTGCATCCGGTGCCCTCCCGCGCCGAGTTCACCGCCCAGGTGGAACGCGCGATGAACGAGGTCGGGGACAGCCATAACCCTCAGGATCCCTTCTTCCGTTCGCTGAGGGACGAGTACCTGGCGCGCTACGAGGTGGGGTCGGTCGAGGAGCTTCCCGTGAACTGGGGCGGCGTGGTGAGCCGCGAAGGGGAGGCCATCAGCAGCCGGATCCAGGAGGAGCAGCAGCGAGACCTGGTTGAAGGCCAGCGCCGCCAGGACCGCGTCCTGTCGTGGGCGGGGCTGCTCTCCCCCTACCTCGCGGCGCGGGACCTTTCGATGGCGGTGTCCGGGACCGGGCCCGAGGCGGTGGAGGCGTTCCGGGCGCAGGCGGAAGCCCACCGGTACGACCTCATACAGCGCCTCAACGATCTCCACATCAACGAGATCCGTTACGAAAACGACCGCGCCCAGCGCCTGCCGCGGGAGCATTGGGCGGAATTCCCGACCTTCGGGACGCGGCCGCCCCCGCTCGGAGGGGCGCTCGCCGGTCGCGCGCTCTCCCTGGCCGCGCTCGGCCTGTGGATTCTCCTACCGCTGCTGGGCCTCGGCCTGGCACGGGCGCGGCTGGCGCGCGTGGGGGTGGAGCGGGCCGCATCGTGAGGGCGCGGCTCCGGCTGCTCCGATTGGACATGCTCCGGCTGACGCGCTCCACCGGCGTCGCCATCGCCGTCGTCCTGCTCCTGGCGATCGGGGTCTACGCGGCGTGGCGCGGCGGCCGCAACATCGAAGCGGCGGCATCCTCCACGGTCGCCGCGGAGACCGCCTACCGCGACCAGTTGGCCTACCTCCTCTCCACCTATCCTCCCACGACGGAAGCGGGAGAGGTGCTCTACTACCTGGCCTTCCCGGCCCCGCAGCCGTCGCTGCCTCTGGCGGCGCTCGCCCGGGGCCGGACGGAGGTGGAGACGGCCAGCCTTCGAATCCGGCTCCTGGCGCTCGAAGGGCAACTCTACGAACACGAGACAGTGAACCCGCGCCTCGCCGCGGCGGGCGACCTCGACCTCGCCTTCCTGCTCATCGCGCTCCTCCCCCTCTTCATCATCGCCCTCACCTACGACCTCGTCTCCAGCGAGCGGGAGGGGGGCACCTGGAGTCTCGTCCGTCTCTTCGCCCGGCCGCGGCGGCTGCTCGCCCTGAAGCTCGCGTCGCGCGCCTGTCTCGTCGGCGCGGTGGTGGCGGTGCCGGTCGCGGTCGCGGCGTCGCTGGCGGGCTTCCCCCTCGACGGCCGGGCCGGTTGGGCGGTCGCCCTCATCGCCCTGCACACCGTGTTCTGGTTCGCGCTCTGCCTCGGGGTCGCCTCCGGGCGCCGGTCCTCCACCGCCAACGCCATGATCCTCGTCGGAACGTGGGTGGCGCTCACCCTGCTGGCCCCGGCCGCGCTCAGCCTCGCGAACGCGATCCTGCACCCGGTCCCGGAGGCGCTGGAACTCACCGTGCACCAGCGGCAGGGATATCACGAAGCCTGGGATCTGACCAAGGCCGAGACGATGCAGGGCTTCTTCGAGGACTATCCGGAGTGGAGCGACCGGACGGTCCCGGAGGACGTGTTCACGTGGGCCTGGTACTACGCCATGAACCACCGGGGCGACCGGGCCGCGCGCGAGGCGTCGGGCGCGTACCGGGACGTGCTGCGGGAGCGGGAACGGTGGGCTCGGCGCTGGTCCCTGCTCGTGCCCCCGCTCGCGGCCCAGCTCGCTCTCGACCGCCTCGCGGCCTCCGATCTGTCCGCGCAACTCGCGTACCAGGACGCCGTCCGCCGACACCATGAGCGGCTGAAGACCTACTTCTACCCGCACTTCTTCGCCGTCACGCCGATCGATGCGGTCGACTGGGACCGGGTGCCCGTCTTCGAGCCGGCCGTAACGGAGGAAAGCGCGACGCGCGCCGGCTTCCCGGCGGCGACCGCGCTCCTCCTCGCCTCGGTCCTCGTGGTCGCCGCGGGTGCGCGGCTCTCCGGCCCGCGCGCCGACTGATCCGCGGCGGCCGCTGTCCCGCGGCGGCTGCTATCCCTCGGTGCCGTCCAGCGCTTCCAGCACCACGCCGGCCAGCCTCGGCATGTGGTCGCGCATCCGCGAATCGTCGGAGTTGACCTGGATCGAGACCGCCACGCCGTGGTCCGGGTAGTACGCGAGGAGCGAGTTGTACCCGGGCCAGAAGCCCCCGTGGCCGTACGTCAGCCCATGCTCGCTCTCGGCGACGGACACCGCCAGGCCGTATCCGAGGTGCGGCCTCGTGCTGTCGGCCGGGAACCCGACTTCGAGCAACTGCGGAAGGTCGTCCCCCGAGATCGCCTCGCCCTCGTACAGGAGCTTCGCCCAGCGCACCATCGCCTGCGGGTTGTTCACGAGGCCGCCCCCCGTCCACTCCTGCAGGGGATGGAGGATGAACCGGCCGTCCACGACGACCTCGAGCGGCGTGCCGTACAGCTGCGAGCTTCGGTGCGCGTAGCCCTGCGCGAGTCCGGGCAGGTCGCGCCGATCCGCCGCGAGCGTGAGGTCGAGGCCGAGCGGGTCGAGGAAGAACTCGTCGAGGAGGTCGTAGTACGTGCGGCCCGTCGCCTCCTCGATCGCGAGGCCCGCCAGCGTGTAGTGCACGTCGCTGTAGTGGTAGCCCCCGCCGGCGGGGAAGAGCGGCTCGGCGTCCAGCACCGTCTCGGCGATGAACTCCTCCGGCGTCATGTAGGCGTCGGGATCGCGGAACACTTCGCCCAGCCGCACGGCGAAGTCGGGGTCCTCGAAGTAGGGCTGGATCATGCCGGCAGTGTGGTTCAGGAGGTTGCGCACCGTGAGGTCCGCGTGATTCGGGACCCGGGAGAACCAATCCTCGTCGCCGAGCCAGGTCGCGACGGGCGCGTCGAGATCCAGGTCTCCATTCATGGCCAGCTGCAGGGCGACGGCCGCGACGTACGTCTTGCCGATGCTGCCGGAGCCCATGCGAAGGTCCGGCGTCATCGGGACCTCGTCGTCCACATCCGACAGGCCGGTGGCGAAGCCGAACACGCGTCCGTCCGGGAGGATGAACGCGGCGGTCGCCCCCGGGAAGTTCTCGTCCGTCTCCTGGGCCTGCGCCCACGCCGCGTCGAGTTCGGCCTGGAAGGCCCCGACGAGCGCCGCGGTCGCTTCCGGAGACAGGGAAGGCTGAGGCTCGGTCGCCGGATCCGGTGTCGAGTCCGGCCCCGGACCGCAGGCCAGGACGAGGCAGACGCCCAGACCCGCGAGGCGGAACGAGATCCTGCGACAGTGTGTGTGACTCATGGCACGCCTACTCCTCGACATTGATTTCCCGGGTTTGCCATCCAGCTTGGGGATGTCGGTCGAGCTGGCCAAGAGCTGAATCACGATCTGCCGGAGAGAACGCATGCGGAAAGCGCTTGTCCTGATTCTGGCGGCGGCCCCCGCGCTCGTCGTTCCCCGCGTCGACGCGCAGGAGTCGGTGCGACGGTACGTGTTCGAGGGCAGCGTGCGCGACGGGGGGACCGGTTTCCCCCTGGCGGGAGCGCGCGTATCGGTGGTCGGGAGGGAAACGAGGGCGGTGACCCGCGCGGACGGGACCTTCTACCTCACCGGGATGGCCGAGGGCGTGTACACGCTTCGGGCCGAGCGCCTGGGGTACCGGGGACACACCGTGGAAGTCGTCGTGGGGACGGAGCGCGCGCGACGGGCGGTGGCGGAGTCGGGAGAGGTCGTGATCGAGTTGTCGCCGTCTCCCATTGCGATGGGGGAGTTGGTGGTGACGGCCACGATCAGCGAGCGCGCCGCGGCCGAGGCGCTCCGGCCGGTCAGCGTCATGGCGGGCGACGACCTGCAGCGCCAGCTGACGGCGACCGTAGCCGGGACGCTGGCTTCAATGCCGGGGTTGGCCGCCACCAGGATGGGTCCCTCGGTTGCACAACCGGTGATCCGGGGACTGAGCGGGGATCGGGTACTGATGCTCGAGGACGGGACGGCGGTCGGCGATGCCTCCGCCTCGGGCGCGGACCACACCACCGCACTCGACCCATCGTCCGCACGGCGGATCGAGGTGGTGCGGGGTCCGGGCGCGCTGCTCTACGGGGGCAACGCGCTGGGCGGGGTCATCAACGTCATCCGCGATGAGATTCCGTCGTCCATGCCGCACCGCCTGACGGGCTCGGCGACGCTGCAGACGCAGACCGCGACCGGCTCGCTGTCGGGCAGCGCGACGACCGTGTTCCCCATCGCGGAGCGCGTGCCGCTGCGCGTGGAGGTGGCGGCACGGACGGCGGGAGACCTGAAGACCCCCATCGGCACGCTACTCAACACCGACGGCGAACTGCTGAGCGGGGGTGCGGGGACGGCCTTCGTGGCCGATTGGGGCCGCCTCGGGGCGTCCTTCCGCGGCTACCGCAACGACTACGGCATCCCCGGTGGCTTTGTGGGCGGGCACCAGGAGGGGGTGCGCATCGAAATGGAGCGGGTTGCGGCGAAATTCCGGACCGTGGTCGACGAACGACGGGTCGGGCCCTTCCGCAACCTCCGCTTCGACGCGACGCACACCTGGTACACGCACCGCGAGCTCGAGTCGGCGGACATTCTGGGCACGCTCTTCGATCAACAGAGCACGAGCGCGGACGTCCTGGGCCGGCACGGGAGGTGGGGACCGTTTACGGCGGGTGCGATGGGCGGCCGCGCGTCCCTGGAAGACTTCGCATACGGGGGATCCCTGTTCACGCCGGACACGCGCCGGGTCAGGGCGGCCCTGTACCTGCTCGAGGAGATCAACCTGGGCTCCATCCAGATCGAGTCCGGGCTGCGCTACGACTGGACCCGGGTCGATCCGGGGGAAGAACGGGTGTCGGACATCGGCGAGATTCGCGAGCGCAGGTTCCAGGCCCTGTCGGGGTCGTTGGGCGTCCTCTACAAGTCCGCCTCCGGGCTGGTGCTCGGCACCAGCGTGGCGCGGGCGTTTCGCACACCCGACGTCACCGAACTCTATTCGGAAGGGCCGCATCTGGCGGCCTACGTCTTCGAAGTCGGAAACCCGTCTCTGGAGGGCGAGGTCGGGCACGGGCTGGATGTCTTCCTCCGCTTCGAGTCCGACCGGCTGAGGGCCGAGGTGACCGGCTTCCACAACGACATCGAGAACCACATCTACGGGGAGGACACGGGCCGCCTGAGCCGCGTGCGCCTCCCCGTGTATCAGTTCCAGGGCAACGACGCCGTTTTCAGCGGCTTCGAGGTCGGCGTGGACGTCGACGCCGGGCGGGGCCTGGCGCTGGAGGGGGTGGCCTCATCGGTGAAAGGCAGTCTCAAGGAGACCGGCCGGCCCTTGCCGCTCGTGCCGCCGCTCAAGGGTCACGTGGCCCTGAAGTACGAGAGGCCGTCGTGGTATGTCCGCGCGGAGGCCGAGATGGCGGACGAGCAGGACCGGATCGGCGAATTCGAGACGCCGACGCGCGGATACACCGTCTTCAACGCCGCGGCCGGGGTGCGGTTCACGTTCGGCGGGCGTCTGAACGTCCTGACCGTGGGCCTCGCCAACGCCGCGAACACCGAGTACCGCAACCACCTCTCCCGGGTGAAGGAGATCATGCCGGAAGCCGGGCGGAGTCTGAGCGTCGTCTACCGGGTGGTGTTCTGACGCCCGCGCAGGACTCGGCTAGCGCGCCAGCCAGGCGCTGAAGCGCTCGTTCAGTTCGTCCTGGTAGTCGACCCAGAACGCCCAGTCGTAGCGCAGCGCACGATCCACGTTGCCCGGGCTGGCCGGCAGGTGCGGCGCCATCTCGACCCCCGCGACCACATGGGTCGTCACCAGCGGCATGCCCGATCTGCGCGACGGCGAATAGGAGATGCGGCGGGCGATCCGCGCCAGGGACTCGGCGCTGGTCTTGAAGGCCACGTATCTCAATGCCTCTTCCAGCCTCGGCGTGCCCGCGACGATCCCGATCTGGCCCACGTCCAGCAACTGCCCGTCCCACACGATCACGAACGGTTGGTCTTCCATGATCTGGGCATTGAAGATGCGGCCGTTGTACGCCGTGCTCATGACCACCTCCCCGTCGGCCAGCATCTGTGGCGGCTGGGCGCCCGCCTCCCACCAGACCACCTCGTCCTTGATCGTTTCGAGCTTGGCAAAGGCCCGGTCCAGGCCCTCCGGCGTCCCCAGCGTGGCGTACACTTCGTCGAGCGGCACGCCATCGGCGATCAGCGCGAACTCCAGGTTCACCTGCGGTACCCGCCGCATCCCGCGGCGGCCCGGGAACCTCTCCAGGTCGAAGAAATCGGCCATGGTGGCGGGCTTTTCGCCCGCGAAGTTCTCAGCGTTGTACGCGTACACGGTCGACCAGTACAGATTGCCCACTCCGCACTCGGTCTGGGTCTCGGCCGCAAAGTCGTCGGCCGCGGGAGTGCCGTCGGGTCCGGGAGGCAGATCGTCGATGTCGATCAGTTCGAGCAGCCCCTCGTCGCAACCGCGCACGGCATCGGCGATCTCCAGGTCGACCACGTCCCAATGGATGTTGCCGATGTCCACCTGGGCCCGGATCTGGGCCAGGCCGCCGTTGTAGTCCTCCATGCCGACACGGATGCCGGTCGCCTCGGTGAAGGGAATGTTGGCGCCCTCGTTCACGGCGCGGCCGTAGGAGCCGCCCCAGGAAACGACCGTGATCGAC
This sequence comes from Candidatus Palauibacter irciniicola, assembly GCF_965208695.1. GTDB lineage: Bacteria > Gemmatimonadota > Gemmatimonadetes > Palauibacterales > Palauibacteraceae > Palauibacter > Palauibacter irciniicola. The sequence goes on along the minus strand of NZ_OZ242352.1, from coordinate 1,711,228 downwards.
TGCCCGGCGACGGGGAGCGGCGGGACGCCGAAGAGGAGCGCAGCGAGCCCCAGAGTGGTCACCGCCGAAAAACGCATCGCGACTCCTTCTCTCATTCCGTCTCTCCTCATCGGTAGACTTCCCGTGTCGGCGCAGCGTCCCCTCTACAATATTCATTCCATGCGCCATTCAAAGACCATCGCGGTTGTGGCGGTCGCCTTGCTCGGCGTGCCGGTGGGCGCCGACGCCCAGAGCGCCGCCGCCCGAAGCGCCGCCGCCGATGCCATCCCCAGGGACTCGATCACGGGTCGTCTGGCCGACCTTCGCCGCATCCACTCGCCCGAAGGGATCGAAGTCCTCGAGCCCATCGAGGTCAACGGGTCGACCCAGTGGCTGTCGATCCGGGGGCTGAACCGCGCCAACCCGATCCTTCTCGTGCTCCACGGGGGCCCCGGCAGCCCGGTGATGGGGGCGAGCTGGGCGTACCAGAAGCCCTGGGAGGACTTCTTCACGGTCGTGAACTGGGACCGGCGGGGCGTGGGCAAGAGCTTCTCCGCGGCGGATTCCGCCAGGCTGGGGCCGACGATGACCCTCGAGCAACTCGTGGACGACGCGTCGGCGGTCGTCGAACACCTGCTCGCGAGACTCGGCCACGAGAAGCTCGTCGTCCTCGGATACTCCTACGGGACGCGGATCGGGCCCCGGCTCGTCGAACGGCACCCCGAGCGCTTCCACGCCTACGTCGGGCTCGGGCAGGCGGCGGGCCCCGACGCCGAACGCCAGCTGTACGCGACGCTCATGGAGCGCGTCCGAGCGGCGAACGACACGACCGCGATCCGCGAACTCGAAGCGCTCCGGCCCTATCCGCCCCCTGCGGGCCCCGGCGCGGTCGACAAGCTGCTCGCCGCCCGGAGGTGGGCCCGGGAATACGACGGCGGCTGGTACGGGAAGCCGACCTTTGACCTCTACTTCGCGCTTCCCGAATGGGGGCCGGAGTACACGGCGGCCGACGTGGCGAACGTGCAGCCGGCCATGGCGTGGGCCGAACGCCACCTCATCGACCGGGCCCCGGAGCCCCGGCCGACGCGGCTCGTGGAACGCTTCGAGGTTCCCGTCGTCATCCTCCACGGGCGGTTCGACCTGCACACGCCCTATCAAAGCGCCAGAGACTACTTCGACCGCATCGAGGCGCCCCGCAAACGGTTGGTAACCTTCGAGCGCAGCTCGCACATGATCATGTTCGAGGAGCCGGGCCGACTGCTCCTCGCCCTGGTGGAGGAAGTCCTGCCGCTCGCGGGCGGAGGGGCCTCGTTCTGATCCGGCTCCGGACCGCGCCGCCCGCGCGGACCGGCGGCGTATTGCGCGGACATCTCTGTAGTGCAGTTTGCGGGCGGAAGCCCCGTCATCTCCCCGTTTCCGAGGCAGTATCATGAAAGCAGCACGAGTTCTTGCGCTCTCCGCGGCCGGTCTCCTCTTCGGCGCCACGACCGGCGCCTCGCCCGCCGCCGCCCAATCCGCCCTCGAGACGGCCATCTCCCACCTGGAGTACCGGGAGATCGGCCCGGCCCTCATGGGAGGACGGATCGCCGACCTCGACGTCGTCGAAGCCAAGCCACAGATCTTCTACCTCGGCACCGCGAGCGGAGGGCTGTGGAAGACGGAGAACCACGGCACATCGTGGACCCCGCTGTTCGACGACCAGCCGACGAGTTCGATCGGGGACGTGACGCTCCACCAGGCGAATCCGAACCTCGTGTGGGTGGGGACGGGCGAGCCGCAGAACCGCCAGTCCTCCCCGTGGGGGAACGGCGTCTACAAGTCGACGGACGGGGGGAACACGTGGATGCACATGGGGCTCGAGGCGACGAAGCACATCGCCCGCATCCTCATCCATCCGCGCAACCCCGACGTCGTCCATGTGGCCGCGATGGGGGATCTCTGGGGTTCGAACCCCGAGCGCGGCGTGTTCCGGACGACCGATGGCGGGGAGTCGTGGGAGAAGGTGCTGTACGTCGACGACCACACGGGGGCCATCGACCTGGCCATGGATCCCGCCGACCCGAACACGATCTTCGCGGCCATGTACCAGCGGCAGCGGACCGGCTGGGGATTCAACGGGGGCGGCCCCGGGAGCGGCCTCTACCGGACGGTCGACGGCGGCGACACCTGGACGGAACTGACGGAAGGGCTGCCGGCAGGCGACAAGGGCCGCATCGGGATCGACATCTACCGGCAGGACGGCAACCTCGTCTACGCGCTGGTCGAAGCCGACCCGCGGCGGCCGGGCCAGGGCTTCGGGGGCGGAGGCGGCGGTCCGCGCCAGGGCGGGCTCTTCCGGTCGACCGACCGCGGCGAGACGTGGGAGAAGGTGTCCGACACGAACCCGCGTCCCATGTACTACTCCCAGGTCCGCATCGACCCCAGCAACCCCGACCGCATCTACGTGCTCGGGACGCAGCTCTCGATTTCGGATGACGGGGGACGGACGTTCCGCAACGACGGCGCCGTGCAGATCCACGTCGACCACCACCAGCTGTGGATCAACCCGGAGGACCCGGACCACCTGATCCTGGGCAGCGACGGCGGGGTCGCAGCCTCGTGGGACGGGGCCGCGCACTGGCGCATGTTCGACAACATCGCGCTCGGCCAGTTCTACACCATCGGCTACGACATGCGGACGCCCTACGCGGTGTGCGGCGGGCTGCAGGACAACGACGCCTGGTGCGGACCCTCGGACACGCGCTCCTTCCACGGCATCCGGCACCAGGACTGGTACGAGACGGCCTACGGCGACGGCTTCTTCACGATCGTGGACCCGACGGACTCGACGATCGTCTACTCCGAGTCGCAGGGCGGGAACATGAACCGCTACGACCTGACGACCGGGGAGAAGATCCCCATGCGCCCCATCGTCGGGCCGCGGGCGGACGGCGACACGACGAAGGCCTACCGCTACAACTGGAACTCGCCGCTCCTGCTCTCGCCGCACGATCCGGCGACCGTCTACCTGGGCGCGAACTACCTGCTGCGCTCGCGGGACTACGGGATGTCGTGGGAGGAGGTCGGCGGGCTCGATCTCACGAAGCAGATCGACCGCGAGGAGCTGGAGATCATGGGCGTCCCCGGCTCCGAGCCGCAGATGTCGCTCAACGACGGCATCGCCAACTACGGGAACCTGACATCGGTGGAGGAGTCGCCGCTCGCACGCGGCTTGATCTACGCGGGGACGGACGACGGCAACCTGCAGGTGTCGCGCGACGACGGGGAGACGTGGGAGAACGTCGTCGACCGCATCCCGGGCCTCCCGGAGCGGACCTACGTGAGCCGGGTGGAGCCGTCGCACCACGTGGAGGGGCGCGTCTATGCCACCTTCGACGGGCACCGGAACGGCGACTACGCGCCCTACGCCTACGTGAGCGAAGACTACGGTCAGAGCTGGCGGGCGATCGCGAACGGGCTGCCGGACCTGTGGTCGGTGAACGTGATCGTCGAGCACCACCGGGCGCCGAACCTCCTCTTCATCGGCAACGAGGTCGGCGTGTTCGTCTCCGTGGACCGCGGCGAGAGCTGGGTCCAGCTCAAGAACAACCTGCCCACGGTGTCGGTGGACGACATCCTCGTGCACCCGCGCGAGAACGACCTCATCGTCGGCACGCACGGCCGCAGCGCCTGGATCCTGGCCGACGTGGCGCCGCTCGAGGCCCTCTCCGAGGGGATGCTGGCCGAGGCGGGACGCGTGTTCGGCGACCGTTCGATCATGTGGACGGAGCGCGGCGACTGGCCCTTCTACGGCGCCACGTACAGCGCGCCGAATCCGCCGCGCGGCGTGCGCATCCGCTACTACCTGCGGGACGCTCCGGCCGAGGAGATGGCGGAGGACGACGGGGCGGGAGAGGACGCCGACGCGGATGATGACGACGGCGACGGCGATGACGGGGAAGCGGCACGAGGACGGCGACGGCGACGGAGATGATGCGGGGGACGGCGACGGGGACGACGCGGAGTTCGCGCTGATGATCACAGACGCCTCGGGAGAGCACGTCCGCACGCTGGAGGTAGAGCGGAAGCAGGGGATCAACGAGGTGATCTGGGACTGGCGCCACGACCGGCCGTACGAGCCCGAGGGCGGCGGTCCGGGCGGTGGGGGCGGCGGCTTCTTCTTCGGCGGCGCGCCTCAGGGACCGATCGTCCTTCCGGGCACCTACACCGTGAGCATGGACGTGGGCGGCGAGACGTTCTCGGCCGAGGTCGAGGTCGTCGCGGAACCCCGACGCCCGATGGCCCGCGCGGACCGGATGGCGCGGCAGGAGGCGCTCATGAGCCTCCACGCCATGGCGGGCCCGATCTACGAGGCGGGGCAGGCCCTCGACGCGCTCGAGGAGCAGCTTTCCGCCGCGGAGGACCTGATCGAGGGCGCGGACGAGGCGCCGGAGGGACTGGAAGAGGAGCTGGAGGCGATCGAGGAGGAGATCGAGGAGATCCGGGACGAGTTGGCGGATGCGCGCCGGAATGCCGGCGTAGCGAACGCGATCCAGGGTTCGTCGACGGTCCCGACCGCGGACCACCTGTGGCAGGTCGACGAGGTCTGGAACGTGATGCCGGAGCTGCTGGACCGGCTCAACGCGCTCATCGAGACGCGCGTGCCGGCGCTGAACGCGCAACTGTACGCGGAAGGGGTACGGCCTGGCGCGGGCGAGCCGATTGCGCTGCCGGACCGGCCGGGCGGCTGACGGGCGGCGGACCCACGGCACGGTTAGATTGCGGCCCATGCGACGAATGAAGAGACCGGGAATGAAACCAGGCATGACGGGGCTGCCGGCGCCCGTGCTCGCCCTCGGGCTGGCGGTCGTGGCGGCGTCCGTGTCGGACGGGCCCGTGCCGCCGGCACTCGGCGCCGTCTTCGCGCCATCGGTTCCGGTCGCGCAGTCCGGAGCGACGGTCGTTCGGGTGCCCATCTCCGGCACGATCGAACTCGGCGTGGCTCCGTTCGTGGCTCGCGCGCTCTCGGAAGCCGCGGAGTCCGGGGCGCCCGCCGTGATCATCGAACTCGACACCCCCGGCGGCCGGGTCGACGCGGCGTGGAAGATCATCGACGACCTGCGCGACGCCGAGGTCCCGACCTACGCCTACGTGAACCGCCGCGCCCTCTCGGCGGGCGCGATGATCGCGCTCGCGACGGACCGGATCTACATGCGCCCGGGTTCCACGATCGGCGCGGCGACGCCCGTCACGGGCGAGGGGGAGAAGGCCCCGGAGAAGATGGTGAGCGCGATGCGCTCGGAGTTTCGGGCGCTGGCCGAGGAACGCGGGCTCGATCCGCTAATCGCGGAGGCGATGGTCGACGAGAGCATCGAGGTCCCCGGCGTGAGCGAAGCCGGGCGGCTGCTCACCCTCACGACGGACGAGGCCACGGCGATCGGAGTCGCGGACGCCGAAGTGCGGGATCTCATCGAACTCCTGGAGGTCATGCGGCTTCCGGCCGCCCCGGTGCGGGAAGTCCAGCCCAACTGGGCGGAGGCGATCGTCCGCTTCCTGACGAACCCGGCGGTCGCGCCTCTCCTCCTGAGCCTCGGCTTCCTCGGACTCATCGTGGAGGTGCGGACGCCGAGCTTCGGCGTGGCGGGCGCGGTGGGACTCGCTTCGCTGGCCGCTTTCTTCGGCGCGCACCACCTCGTCCACCTCGCCGGCATCGAGGAGATCCTCCTCTTCGGCGCCGGGGCCGTGCTCATCGCGCTCGAAGTCCTCGTCATCCCCGGCTTCGGCGTCGCCGGAATCCTGGGCACGGCGGCGATCCTCGGGGCGGCCGTCATGGGCATGGTCGGCCAGGTGCCGACCTTCGACCAGGTGTTCAACGCGGCGGGGCTCGTCTCGCTCTCGATCATTCTCGTAGGGGTCGCGACGTGGGCGCTCGTGCGGCACCTGCCCCGCAGCAACCGATTCTCCGGACTCTTCCTCCGCGACTCGACGAGCCGCGAGACGGGATACCTCTCCGTGCCTCCGCGCGAGGACCTGGTCGGCGCACTCGGCGTCACGTCGACCGACCTGCGTCCCACGGGGGTCGCGATCATCAACGATGAGCGCATCCATGTCGTGACCGAGGGTCCCTGGCTGGAGACCGGGACCCCGATACGCGTACTCGAAGTCGCGAGCGGGCGGGTTCTCGTGCGCCGCGCCAAACAGTCTCCCGAATCCGAACAAAGGAACGAGGTCTGAATATGCTGCAAGATCTTGCCGGCAGCGGCATCATCCTCCTCATCGCCGTCGCGCTCGGCCTTCTCATTCTGTCGTGGATCGTGCCGATCCGGCTCTGGGTCACGGCGATCGCGTCGGGGGTCCGGGTGGGCCTCGGCAGCCTGGTGGGGATGCGCCTGCGGAAGATCCCTCCGCCGCGGATCGTCTATCCGCTCATCAGTTCCTACAAGGCGGGTCTGCCGCTCCATACGAACGAACTCGAGTCGCACTTCCTCGCGGGCGGCGACGTTGAGAGGGTGGTGAACGCGCTCATCTCGGCGGACAAGGCGCAGATCGAACTGCCGTTCCGGCAGGCGGCCGCCATCGACCTCGCGGGGCGGGACGTGCTCGACGCAGTACAGGTCTCCGTCAACCCGCGCGTCATCCAGACGCCGAAGGTCGCCGCCATGGCGAAGGACGGGATCCAGCTCATCGCGACGGCGCGCGTGACGGTGCGGGCCAACATCAACCGCCTCGTCGGCGGGGCGGGGGAGGAGACGATCCTCGCGCGCGTCGGCGAAGGGATCGTGTCCACGATCGGGTCGGCCTCGTCCCACAAGGCCGTACTCGAGAACCCGGACAACATCTCGAAGACCGTGCTCGCGAAGGGGCTCGACTCCGGGACCGCGTTCGAGATCCTCTCCATCGACATCGCCGACGTCGACGTGGGGAAGAACATCGGCGCGGAACTGCAGACGGACCAGGCGGAAGCGGACAAGCGGATCGCGCAGGCGAAGGCCGAGGAACGGCGGGCCATGGCGGTCGCCTCGGAGCAGGAGAACCGGGCGCTCGTCGAGCAGATGCAGGCCGAGGTCGTGAAGGCGGAGGCGGAGGTCCCCCTCGCGATGGCCGAGGCGTTCCGTGAGGGCAACCTCGGGATCATGGACTACATGAAGTACCGCAACATCCAGAGCGATACGCAGATGCGCCGGTCCATCGCGAAGCCGCCGGAAGGCGACAAGGACGCCTGATGCCGGATCTCGAGGGGGCACTGCCCCTCATCCTGCTGATGATCTTCCTCTGGGTGCGCAGCATCGGCGCCGCGATGAAGAGGAACCGGCAGCGGCAGGAACAGGCGCTCGAGCAGGCCGGGGAGGCCCCCGAGTTCGAGGTCGAGCCGTCGCCCGTTGAGGTTGTCGGCGCCGCTGGAGGAGAAGCGCCGCCTCCGGCACGGCGTCCGACGCTGCGCGACCAGTTGCGCGACATGGGCCGCCAGCTTGAGCAGCAGATGCAGCAGGCCGCGGAGGAGGGCCGGCCGGGCAGCATGGTGGGTCATGTGGACCCGGAGGAGGCCCCGGAGCCTCCTCCGTTCATCCGGCCGGCTCCGGCACCCGCTCCGCGCCCGGTGGCGAGCGCACCGGCCCCTGCTCCTCCGGTGCGCGAAAGCCGGCGGCGACCGCCGCCCGGGCTCGCGGCGGCGAGAGCGTTCCCTGAACCGCAGGGATCCGTCGCGGCAAGCCGACGTGCCTCGACCCGACAGGGCGGTCCGCTGGAACGCCTCGAGCGCTACCCCTCGCTCGCCCGCGCCGTCATCCTCTCCGAAATCCTGGGCCGGCCGCCGGGTCTGTCCGACGACCGGGACGTCTAAGCCGGACCGAGGCCCGCTCGGCCTACCTGCTGTGCAGGGAGAAAGCGGCGCCCTGGGGGTCGATGCCCTGCAGGATGAACTCGCCGCCGGGGACTTCCATCGGCCCGATGACGACCGATCCGCCCAGCTCCTTCACGAGTTCGGCCGAGGCGTGAACGTCGGACACGAGGATGTAGAGCCCCCAGCACGGCGGCGGCATGTCGTCGCTCCGGTTCATCATGCCGCCCAGCTCCTTGCCGTCGCGCCCGTACATCTGGTAGACGCCGGCCTCGCCCATGTCCATCGCCGTCGTCTTCTCCCACCCGAACAGGTCGGCGTAGAACGACCAGGCCGCGTCGAGGTCTCCGGCGATCAACTCGTGCCAGGAGAACTCTCCGAGGGCGGGCGCGCCGTCGTGCCCGGGCGTGTCGCCGGAGGGCTGGTACGCCGTGAACACCGCGCCGCCGGGATCCCTGAGGACCGCGAGTTGTCCGACTTCGGGGATCTCCATGCGGTGGATCACGCCGCCCCCCAGCCGCTCCGCCTGCGCCACCGTCGCGTCCACGTCCGGCGTCGACAGGTAGGGCATCCAGTGAGCCGGGGCTCCGCCCGCGAGGGCGTCGGCCGGTAACTGCATCACGCCGCCGATGGGAGTGCCGTTGTTGTTCCAGGTGATGTACTCCGGGCCTTCGCCCTGCCAGGCGCCGGTCTCCCAGCCGACGATCCGCCGGTAGAAATCCTGCGCGCCATCGAGGTCCGTGGTGAGAAGCTCGTACCAGCAGAAGCGGCCGAGCGGCGTGTCAGACATCGCGTGTCTCCTGTGGGTTGGTCGGTGGTTCAGTCATGGTCGTCGAGGAAGGGTGATTTCCTTTTGCGCGGCTCGTGGGCTTCCCCGAAGGGCGAGGCGCGCGGAGTGCCGCGGTCGGTCCTCGCCTCCGGCGTCGCGGCGCCGAGTATGGACTGGAGTTCCTGCTCGCTGAGTTCGAACGGGTCGTCCCCCGCGTAGAGGGGAGGACGTACGCGGTGCGGCGTGCCCGGGTTTCCCGGCAGCGGCTCGAACCGCCACTCGGATCGCGAGGCGACGCGCACCTCCCAGCGATTCCCCCGGCGGTCGGAGAACTTTCGATGGCTCACGGTCGCTTCCTTTCGGATGGGGACGTCCGGTCGCCTGAGGAGCGGAGCAGGATCGCGGTTCCGCCCAGCCCGATGACGGCGAACGCGAACCACTGGATCGCGTAGGACAGGTGCGGGCCGCTGTCGGTCTCGAGCGCGCGGGCGGGCCGCAGGGCGCCACCCAGGGGAGGATCGTCGGCCCGCAGGACATGGGGCGTGGGTTCAAGCGCCGTCTGTTCGCGGATCAGGGCCAGGTCGAGCCCCGCGATGGCGAGGTGTTGCGCGCCAGCGATCTCGGTCTGTAGGGGCTGTCCGCCGCGTCCGTCCCGCGAGGACACGAGAACTCCCTCGACCGCAGCCGAGGCTCGCGCGTCGCCGGGGGGTTCCGTCCAGCCCGACGCGAGGTCGGGGCGGAGGCCGTCGGGCGCGGGCAGCCAGCCGCGCAGGACCATCACGACCTGCCCGGCGTCGCCGCCGACGAGGAAGGGGGTCAGCACTTCCGCGCCCGCCCGCCCGTCCAGGGTGCGGCTCCGGAGGATGACCTCGCCGGCCCGGTCCCACCGGCCGGCGAGCCGCGCGCGGCGGCCGATGAGGCCCGCCGTATCGGGAGGCACGTCGCCGGGGCCCATCCACTGGAGCCGCGGGGCGTCGGCACGCTCGGCGCGGGCGCGCACCCCGGCGCTTCGTTCGCCATGCCGGTCGAGTTGCCAGAACCCGAGGCGGATGAAGAGCGCCCCCAGGGCGAGGGCCACGGCGCACAGCAGGATCCTTCGGTTGATGGTCACGGCACACGAGTCTATCCGGTCGGGGTGGCGAACGCAGCCGCAGGCGGGTTCGCGGCCACCTTGCCGCACCGCCACCGGTTCGCCGATCTTCCCGCGATGATTTTCCAGAGCCCCCACCCCCCGATCTCCGTCCCGGAGCAGTCGTTCTCCGATTATCTCCTGGGTTCCCTCGGGGATCGCCGGGACAAACCCGCGTTCATCGAAGGATCGAGCGGCCGCGTGGTGACCTACGGGCAACTCCGGGACCAGGCGCGCGCCGCGGCGCGGGGCCTCGCGGCCCGCGGACTGGAGCGGGGAGGCGTGGTCGCCATCTGCAGCCCGAACGTGCCCGAGTACGCGACGGCCTTCCTCGCGGCCGGCATGGCCGGCGGCTGCAGCACGACGCTGAACCCTCTCAGTACCGACGACGAACTCGTCTCCCAGTTGAACGACTCCGGCGCCCGCTGGTTCATCACCGTGCCGCCGCTTCTCGAACGGGCGCGGGCGGTCGCGGCGCGAACAGGCATCGAAGAGATCTTCGTCTTCGGCGAGGCCGAGGGCGCCACCGCCTTCGCCGACCTCATCGGAGACGGGATGGCGACGGATGCGGAGATCGCGGGCATCCGCAATCCCGCCGAGGATCTGCTCACGCTCCCGTATTCGAGCGGCACGACAGGCGTTTCCAAGGGCGTGATGCTCACGCACCGGAACCTCGTCGCGAACATCGAACAGTTCAGCGCCGTCGGCCTCGTGGACGCCGACGACGTCGTGCTCGCCGTCCTCCCCTTCTTCCACATCTACGGGATGGTCGTCGTCATGAGCGGCGCCCTGCGAGCGGGCGCCACGGTCGTCACCATGCCCCGCTTCGATCTCGAGGAGTTCCTCGGGGCGATTCAGCAGTACCGGGCGACGTGTCTCTACCTCGTTCCGCCGATCTTGCTCGGCCTCGCCAAGCACCCTGCGGTCGACGGCTACGACCTCTCGTCCGTGAACTGGATCATGTCCGGGGCGGCACCGCTCGGAGAGGAAATCGCCCTCGCCTGCCAGGACCGGATCGGGTGCCGCGTCTTTCAGGGCTACGGCCTCACCGAGGCGAGTCCGGTGACGCACGTCTGCTTCGGGGAGAACGTCGATGTGGACAAGATCGGGACGATTGGACCGACGATCCCGAGCACGGAGATGATGATCGTCGATCTCGATTCCGGAGAAGCGCTCGGACCCGGCGGGGAAGGGGAGGTATGGATCCGCGGCCCGCAGGTGATGAAGGGATATCTCGGGAACCCCGAGGCGACCGCGGACACGGTCGATGCCGAGGGCTGGCTGCACACCGGGGACGTGGGGCGCGCGGACGAAGACGGGTATGTGACGATCGTCGACCGGGCCAAGGAACTCATCAAGTACAAGGGCTACCAGGTAGCTCCGGCCGAGCTCGAGGACCTCCTCCTCTCCCATCCGGCCGTGGCCGACGTCGCCGTCATTCCGGTGGCGGATGAGGAAGCCGGAGAGATCCCGAAGGCGTGCGTCGTGCGGGCGGGAGATGTGAGCGGCGACGAGATCATGCGGTACGTGGCCGAGCGCGTGGCTCCGCAGAAGAAGATCCGCGCCGTGGAGTTCCTCGATGAGATCCCGAAGTCGGCGTCGGGCAAGATCCTGCGGCGGTTCCTGGTGGAGCGCGAGCGGGCCGCGGCGCGGTGAGCGAGGCGCTGCAGCAGAGGTACGCGCCCGAGTCGATCTGTTTCGGCTGCGGCCCGGCGAATCCGGAGGGACTCCGGCTGTGCAGCTTCCCCGCGGCGGACGAGGGCCACGAGGTGGTGGCCGAATGGACGCCCGGGCCGAATCATCGATCGTTCCCGGGAATCCTCAACGGAGGGATCATCGGGACGCTGCTCGACTGCCAGTGCAACTGGTGCGCCGCGCACTACTTCATGCGTACGCGCGGCCTGGACCATCCACCCGTCACGGTGACGGCCGAATACACGGTCCGGCTCCGGAAGCCGACACCCTCCGACGCGCCGGTGCAGCTCCGGGCGCGGATCGCCGAGGCGGGTGAGCGCAAGGTCGTGGTCGAAGCCGAACTGCTTTCCGGAGGCGAGTGCACGGCCACCTGCTCGGGGACGTTCGTGGCCATCGGAGAAAGGCACCCGGCACATGGAACCCGCTAACGTTCCCGTCGCCCGTTCCCTCATCGTCCGCCGCCTCATCGCATGGAGTCTCGTGTTCGCGGGGGGCGCCTCCTCGGCGGCACGGCTCTCCGCCCAGGCCGCGGACGCCGCCGGGTCGGCGCCGTTCGAGGTGACGGAGGCGTCGATCCCCGAGCTTCAGGCGGCGCTCGAGTCGGGCCGGGTGAGCTCGGCCGACCTGGTGGATGCCTACCTGGCCCGGATCGCGGCGTACGACCGGGCGGGGCCGATGCTCAACGCGATCATCCGCCTCCATCCCACGGCGAGGGAGCAGGCGCGGCGGCTCGACTCGGAGCGCGCAGCGGGGCGGGTGAGGGGGCCGCTGCACGGGATCCCCATCCTCCTCAAGGACAACTACGACACGTTCGACATGCCCACGGCGGGGTCGACGGTCGCGCTCGCGGGGTGGACGCCGCCGGACGACGCCTTCCAGGTGCGGAAGCTGCGCGAGGCGGGGGCGATCATCCTCGCCAAGACGAACATGCACGAGCTGGCGGCGGGGATCACGAGCATCAGTTCGCTCGGCGGGCAGACGCGGAACCCGTACGACCCGGCGCGGAACCCGGGCGGTTCGTCCGGCGGGACGGGCGCCGCGGTCGCGGCGAGCTTCGGCGCCGTGGGGTGGGGGTCGGACACGTGCGGCTCGATCCGCATCCCGTCGTCGGTCCACAACCTCGTCGGGCTGCGGCCGACGAAGGGACTGTCGAGCATCGACGGGCTCATCCCTCTCTCGCACACGCAGGATACGGGCGGGCCGCTCGCGCGCTCCGTCGTGGATCTCGCGATCGCCCTCGACGCGACGGTCGGCGCGGATGCGGCGGACCCGGCCACGGAGGCGATGCGGAGCCGGGAGCCCGCCGGCTTCCGCGCGGCGCTCGACGCGGCGTCGCTGGCGGGGGCGCGCATCGGAGCCCTGACGGAGTGGCTGTCGGATTCGGGCGCGGAAGCTCCGGTCACGGCGGCCGTTCGTGCCGCCCTCGACGCGATGGCCGCCGCGGGGGCGGAGATCGTCGAAGTCGAGATCCCGGAGCAGGATTCGCTGCTCGCGAACACGGGCGTGATCGGGCACGAATTCGCCGTGGATCTCGCCGAATACCTGGCCGCGCCCGGCGGCGCGCCGGTGGCGTCGCTCGGGGAAATCGTGGAACTCGGGCTGCACCACGAGCAGCTCGACGGAACCTTCCGGCGGCGCAGCGAGGCGGGCCCGCGCGACGAGGAGGCCTACGCCGAGGCGCTGGAGCGGCAGGCGGCGCTGCGGGAGGCGATCGTGGCGTTCATGGACGAAGAGGGGCTCGACGCGATCGCCTACCCGACGCTGCGGCGCGACCCCGCGCGGATCGGCTCGCCGCCGGTCGGGGGGACGTGCCAGCTGGCCGCGCACAGCGGGCTCCCGGCGATCAGCGCGCCCGCGGGCTTCACGCGGACCGGGATGCCGACCGGCGTCGAGCTGATCGGCCGCCCGTTCGACGATGCGCGCCTGGTCTCGTTCGCGTACGCGCTCGAACGGGCGATCGAGCCGCGCCGCGCACCTCACCGCACGCCCCCGCTCGTGGACGGCCGCGCGCCGGAACCGCTCCGCTTCAGCGTCGTCGGCGATGGCGGATGGGCCGGGCGGCCCGCCGCCCCTCGGCTCCACGGCAGCTTCAGCCTCGACCTGCCGGGCGGCACGCTGCGCTACGTCATCTCCACGTCCGGCCTCGGGCCGGCGGACGCCCACGCGATCGTGCTCCAGCGCCGCGGGAGCGGGACGCGGCCGAACGCCGTCGTGCGACGTCTCTCCGGCCCGGGCCACACCTCGGCCGAGGGCACGGTGACGCTGAGCGCCGCCGACCTCGACGATCTGCTCGCGGGGCGGTTCGAACTCGCGCTGTACACGGCCGACCGCCCGCGCGGCGCGGTCCGGCTCGTGCTCTCGCCGGAGGGCTGAGGGGCAGGCGCAGACGCGGCGGCCGTCGTCTCGGAGTCAGCGAACCTCGGCCGGCAGCCTCCGCACGACCACGCGCGCCACGTCTAGTTCGTCGCGCTCGATGAATGCCGCGAGTCCGCCCGGGCCGAAGGCGTCCGGCATCTCCGTCGCGCCGCCCGTGTAGGTGCCGACGTACTCCCCTTCGGCCGTCAGGACATCGATGGGCCCGTCGCTTTCCGGCTCTTCGCCGCGTCGCTGCACCCAGATCCGCCCCTCCCACGTCGTGGCGAGGCCGCGCAGCACGGGGACCTCGTGATAATAGCGTTCCTCCAACTCGAAGCTGGCTGTCGGACGAGGGTTGTTCCCCTCGCGTCGTCCGCGGAACTCGACGATTCTCAGTCCCGACGCCGCGCCGCCGAGCGCCCTCCGGGCGGCCGCCGTCCTCTCCTCTCGCTCGCTCCGGATCTCCGGCGTCACCGGCTCGGGCCGGAAGGGCCGCCGGATGATGCGCCCGACCTCCCGCGCACCCGGAGGAGTGACCTTGAGGGCGTACGCCGATGAGTCGGAGTGAACCACGCCGCCATCGGGGAGAATGCCGACCAGTAACCGGGGCTCGAACACGGTGGGCAGGGTCATGCCGCGAAGCGCATCTCGAAGCTGCGCCGGGACATCGTTCGACGCGAGATCATCCAGGTCCGTTTGTGGCGGCAGCCAGCCCTTCGCCACCGTGTCGGCGCTCGCGACCTCCCCTTCGAGCCCGACCCGCAGCACCGGACGGGAGGTGGGCGGAGTCGGCACGCCGCTCCCCAAGCCCCTGACCGTGACACCCGCGGTTCCGGCGTCAAAGACCGCTCCGCCGCGCGGGTCCGCCCGAATGTCGTGGGCCGGGATGGACACGGCGTCGGGTCCGTCGCCCGCCCGCACCATGCGCTGAAACTCGCCGGAGGCGTCGAACAGCTGGTAGGCGCGGTGGCCGACATCGCTCACGACCACGGTCCCGTCCCTCAACACCGCGTAACCCATCGGCTGGTTGAACTCGCCGGGACCTCCGCCCGAGGAGCCGAACTCGCGCACGAACCGCCCCGCCGCATCGAACACGAGGACCCTCACCTCCCCCGGACGCATCAGCGTCATCCCCCCGAAACTCGTCGGACCGGCCGTCCCGTCGAAGACGTACAGGTTGCCCTCCGCGTCGAAGGCGACCCGGCCCACCTCGGCGAACATCTCCCACGACTCGCCGTCGAGGACGCCGACCCGGTAGACCTCCTCGAACTCGGGATCGATCCGCCGGTCCCGGTCCGTGATCTGGATCACTTCCTGCGCCTGAAGGGCGGGGATTGCAAGGGTCGGGCTCAGGGGGAGGGGTGCGCCGACGAGGTGGATCCCGAGACCGACCATGATCCGCGGGATGAGTCGGTTCAGCCGTTTCTCCGTCATTCCGGATTCTCCTCCAAGAGCCAACTGCGTGCCGGTCGCCGACACCGTGAGCGCGGTACGTCACTCGCGTCGACAGGTCCCATCTGGGACAGGCGCGGGTGAGTTCGGGGTTGCCCGAATCTGGCACCCTTGTGCGCTTCCCGGAACTCATATAGACTACCGGAATAGTTGACTATTACAGTAGTCAATCACGATGGATACGAACCGACAACGAGACGAGAAGGGAATTGCGATGAAGATCATGATCGTATCGCTGATGCTGCTCGGCGCCGCGGGAGTAGGCGGGCCCGCGCTGGTGGGCGGCGGGGGGGACGATGCGCCCCCGGTGCAGGAGCGGCCGGAGCTGCAGGCCGTCGGGAACAGCGCGGACGCGGACGCGCTCTACGAGATGGTGAAACAGGCGCGCGCCGCGCTCCGCGAGACGCGCGTGCTCGCGGGGCTCAGCGCCGATCCGGCCGGCCCACAAGCCGGTTCGCCGGCAAGCCGGCAAGGCCGCGAGGAAGGCGGCGCCTACCTCGCGAAGATGACGAGGCAGGACGAGGTGTTCGCGAACGGTGCCCGCCTCGTCCTCGCGTTCAACCCCAATACGCAGGTCTTCGCGGGTTCGGTCACGAACACGACGGCCACGACCCTGTCGCAGGTGCGCGTCGAGATCCACCTGGACAACGGCACGGAACTTGGGCCGACGAAGCGCGTCGACGTCGCGCCGGGTCAGACGGTCCCCGTCGAGCTCGGTACGTTCGGCGAGGAGTTCAGTTCCTGGATCAGCCATCCCGAAGCCGGCATCGAGCGAGGGCACGGCGCCGGAGGCGAGGAGGGCGGCGAAGGCCACGGCGGCCGCGAAGGCCCCGGCGAGCACGGCGGTCGCGAGGGCGGCGAGCACGGAGTTGGCGAAGCCCGCGGCGATGGAGCCCGTCCACAGGACGCGGCCTACCGTCCGCTGTACAACCAGCTCCGGATCCTGCGCGGCGAGATGCACGCATTCGAGACCGAGCTGAAGGCGAGGTCGCGATAGCCTCGCATCCGTCTTCGCCGCGTCCACCGAGTGACCCGCCTCGCGGTTGGCGCGTCAATACACCGTCCGCATCGGGCACCCCTGTCGGAATCCGGGGTCGATGGGTATGACTATCCAGGTAATCGCCAAGTCCCGTACTCAAGAGCCCAGCCATGAAACGGAAACGTCAACTCGGAGATCTGCAGCTCGCCATCATGCGCGTGCTCTGGGAGCGCGGCGAAGCCCCGGCGATCGAGGTCCACAGGGCACTCTTCGAGGAGCGCGGGCTCGCCGTCACGACAATCAAGACGATGCTGCGCAAGCTCGAGGAGTACGGGTGCGTGAGCCACCGACTGAATGGCCGACAGTTCATCTACCGGCCCGAGATCGCCGAGACGGATGTTCGCGAAGGGATGGTCGGTGACCTCGTGCAGCGGCTGTTCTCCGGCGACAGCGCGGCGCTGGTCAACCACCTGATCGAGTCCGGCGAAGTCGATGTCGACGACCTCGATGATCTCAGGGCTCTCGTCGCCAGGAAGAGGAAGGGGGGAGCGGGTTGAACGGGATGATGGCGTGGCTGCTCGCGTTCCTCGTGCATAGCACGCTGTGGTGCGGCCTTGCCTGGGCCGCTCTGCGCCTCTTCCCCCGGACGCATCCGCGTCTGAAGGAAACGATCTGGTGCACGGCGCTCGCCGCGAGCCTCATCACGCCGACCACCCGGGCGTTCGTCTCGCCGGAGGCGGCGATCTGGCGGCTTCCGGTGCCGGGCTTCGTCAGCGGAGCGGAGCCACCTGACGCCGAAGGCGAGCACGGTGAGCACGACCGTGGCGGTGTCGTGGCGCCCATCCCCCTGCGCACGGGCGAAGAGGTCGGCGGCTCGGGTGAAGCGGCTCACAGCGAACGCGAAGCGGCCCACAGCGATGCCGCGGTCAGCCCGGGCTGGTACGGTCCCGCCGGCGCCGCGTGGCTCGCACTCGCCGCCGGTCTGCTCGCCCTGTACTTCCTGCGGCTGGCGGTGCTCCGGGTCCGCCTCCGGCATCGCGAGTCGGTGACGGACCCGCGGGCCTCTCGGGCGTTGGCCGCGCTCAGCCGCAGAGCGGCGTTGGACTCGCCCCCGCGCCTGACGGAGTCCCACGCGCTCGGTTCGCCGCTGGCGCTCGGCGCCGGCCCCCGTCGCGAGGTCTGTGTGCCGGTTCGGGCCTTCCACGAACTGGACGATGGCGAACTCACCGCGCTCCTGGGCCACGAGGTCGCGCACCATCGGCGCCGCGACACGATCCGGCTGGGGATCCTGAACGTCCTCCGGGCGGTCTTCTTCTTTCAGCCTCTCATCCGGCTGGCGGTGCGGGAGGTACGCCTCGCCGCCGAGGAGCAGTGTGACGACTGGGCGGCCAGCCAGCTCGAAGACCGTTTTGCGATGGCGAGTTGTCTGACCGAAGTGGCCGGGTGGGTCGTCCGGCGCGACCGGAGCATCCCCGTCCCCTGCATCGGCCGGCGCCGCTCGCAACTGGAACTGCGCGTGCGGCGCCTGCTGGACGAACCCGGTTCGCCCAGGCCGCCGGCGGGAGTCTGGCGGGGCATGAGCGTCGTCGGCCTCCTTGCGCTTGCCCCCCTGTTCGCTCCCGCGGTGGCCCCCGCCGGAGACCTTCCCCACGAAGACGGGCACGCTTCCGAGCATCACGACGGGCTACGAGATGGATCCGGCGCCGTAGGCCCCCAGGAGTAGCGCTTCTTCGCTGAAGCGCTCCGGGCGGTACGACGCGAGGTCGACGTCGGGCGTCTCGCCCAGCAGCGATTGCGCCACGCAGCGCCCGATCGCCGGAGCCATCTTGAACCCGTGCCCGGAGAAGCCGTAGGCGAGGTACAGACCGGGCACGCCGGGCGCGGGACCCAGCACCGGATTCCAGTCCGGCGTGATGTCGTAGGGCCCCACCCATGAGTCCGTGAGGCGCGCCCCCTCGAAGGCCGGCATGCGGGCTCCGATCTGCGTCCGCTGCAGGGAGATGAGGTCGCGCGGAGCCGTCGCGGTCATGCGGTCGGGATCCTCCAGCGGGTCTCCAAAGTCTCCGGTCCCCACGAGCACGACACCGCCATCGGCAGGTCGAAAATACATCTTGTTATCGACGGTAAGGTCTTTGACAATCGGAAATTCAGGACCATAGGAAGGTGCGCCGCCGAACGTCAGCACCACGTGTCGCGACACCTGCAAGCGGAGGGCTTCGACGGCATCGTCCGACAGGCTCGAGTCGGCGTAGAGTCCGCGAGTCCAGGGCCCCACCGCACTCACGACATACCGGGCCTCCACGGTTCCGCCGGGCGTGGCCACGCCGGTCACGCGACTCGCGGCGGGACGGCCGTTCGGCGCGAGCCGCAGCCGCTCCACGGGCGTGTGCTCGAACACCGCGACCCCGCGCCGCCGCGCGGCCGTGACGTACCCGAGGGTTGTCGCGATCGGGTCGGCGTAGCCGGACGCGGGCTCCCAGCCGATCGCGGACACGTCCCCCAGTTCGAGCCAGGGGTGCAGCTCGCGGGCCTCCGCCCGGTCGATGGGCGACGTGTCCGCGCCCAGCTCCCGCTGCCGGGCGAGATTGTCGGCCAGCCGGTCGGCGAACGCTCCGGGCCCCGCGAGGATGAGGTAGCCCGAGTTCACGAAGCCGCACGCCACGTCGTCCTCGCCGAGCGCCTCCCGGAAATCGCGGAACACGTCGAGACTCCGGAGCGTGAGCGCGGTGTTGCTCGCGACCGAGTAGTGGCTGCGGATGATGGCGCACGACCGGCCCGTGCCCCCGCTGCAGATCTCTCCCCGGTCGAAGAGGGCGACCGAGGCGTCCGACAGCTCCGCCAGGTGGAAGGCGATAGAGGCGCCGACGACGCCCCCGCCCGCGATGACGAAGTCGTAGCCGCTCCGCACCGATCCGCCTTCTCCTCAGCGGGACGTTACGCCGGGGAGCCCCTCCGGTTCGTCGTCCCACCACCAGAGCGGGGCCAGCGGCCGCTGCCGCGGATGGATCTCGTCCAGCGTATCCGCGTCGTACAGGCGCCCGTTCAGCATCACCTGCTCGATCGCGTTCGTGTTGCGCAGGTTGTCGAGGGGGTTCGCCGTCAGGATCACGAGGTCGGCGAGCTTGCCCGCCTCGATCGAACCGAGATCCCGGTCGAGCCCGATCGCTTCGGCGCCGAAGATCGTCGCCGTGCGCAGCGCGTCGTGCTCGTCCATGTCGTCGGCGGCCATCGCCCACAGCTCCCAGTGGTAGCCGAGTCCCTGCAACTGGCCGTGGCTCCCCACGCCCGCCTTGCCGCCCGCGTCGACGAGGTTCCTGACGAACTCCCCGTGCCGCACGAACACGTGCTGGTCCTCGCGGAACCACTGCGGCCGGCGCAGCGTGCGCGAGTCCACCTCATCGTGCGGGACGAAGCGGCGCAGCTTCGGATCGTCGTGCGGGTTCTCGCGCGAATAGAAGTAGTTCTCCGCCCACGGGCCTCCGTACGACACGAGCAGCGTCGGCGTGTAGACCCGACCCGTCTCGGCGAACAGCCGCACGTAGTCGTCGTACACCGGGAAGACGGGGATGGAGTGCTCGAGCCCCGGGTATCCGTCCAACGTTTCCGTGAGGTTTTGCCGAAGGTTCAGCGATCCCTCCGTCGTCGGCATGAGCCCGAGTTCGCGGGCCGCCATGATGATGTGCTGCCGCCCCTTTCGCGCCGCGGCCACGTACATCTTGATCGTCTTCGTATCGAAGTAGTCGGCGTAGCGGGAGAGGACATCCCTCGCCTCCTCCTCCGTGTCGATCCCGTCCTGCCAGAAGACGCCCGGCCCCGTCGAGTAGACGCGCGGCCCGAGGATGCTCCCTGCCCGGACCATGTCCGCGTAGGAGAGCACCTCCGTGTTCCCGGTCTGCGGGTCCCGGGTCGTCGTCACGCCGTAGGCGAGGTTGGCGAGGTAGGGCCACACGTCCGTGCGGTGGAGCTGGTCGCGCGCCCGCAGGTGCGCGTGCGTGTCGACGAACCCCGGCACGACCGTCCGGCCGCCGATGTCGAAGACGACGGCATCTTCCGGCACGGCGACCGTACCGCTCGCGCCCACCGCCTCGATCCGGTTGTTCCGGATGACGATGTCCGCGTTCTCGATGACCTCGTCGCCGTTCATCGTGATCGCGCGTCCGCCGCGGAGCACCGCAACGCCCGCGGGGATGTCGCGCGGCGCGTCGATGAGGATGCGGTGTTCAACCGCGCGGTAGCCCTCGTCCTCCTCCTCCGGTTCGGTCTCCTCCTCCTCTTCTTCCTCGTCCGCTCCGGCCTCCTCGTCCGTCTCATCGACATCTTCGGCGGCTTCGGCCGCCTCCACGCTGTCTTCGTAGGCCTGCGCGGCGTCGAGGTCGTAGGAGAAGTGGGCGTTGCCGAGCGAGAAGTGCACCGTGCGCCCGTCGCCGCTCCAGGCCGGGAACTCGCCGCCGATATCGGTGACGCGGCGCGCGGGGAAGGAGGCGTTGTCCGGGTTCGAGACGTTGATCGTCGGCGTCACGCCGACGCGCGGCACCGTCACGGTGTAGATCTCGCGCTGAATCTCGGCGAGCGCCTGGTCGCCGCGCGGCGCCATCTCGATGGTCGAGGGGGACAGGCCCTGCGTCGAACCCTGAGGCGTGGGCCCGCGCACCTTCACATGCTCCTTCTCGTCCGTCCCATCCCAGCGAATCGAGACCAGGGCGTCGGGGAAACGGAAGAGATGGATGCGGTCGTTTTCCTCCACGAAGTGGGGGTTCGCGCGTCCGTCCGTGGGCGCAATGAGCGTCGCCGGCCCCCCATCGGAGCCGTCCGGGTCGGCGGACACCCACACGATCTCGGTGCCCGGCGCGCCGCCCTCGCCCTGGGTTTCATAGGCCCGCACGAGGCCGCGCACGGCGACGATCCGGTCGCCCGGCCCCCACGCGGGGGCGAAGTACGTCGCCGCGTCGCGCGTGAGACGCACCGGATCCCCGCCGCCGTCGCTCCTCGCCTTGTACAGGTGCCCCTCGTTCCCGTCCCACGTCGAGTACGCGATCCACGCGCCGTCCGGCGACCAGGTCGCGAAGTGCTCCGACATGTCCGCGTCCGTGAGGCGTTCGGGGTTCGAGCCGTCGGCGCCCGACAACCAGAGGCGGTCCAGCGCCGTGAAGGCGAGTCGGTCCCCGGCGGGGGAGGGCGCCGCGTCGCGGATCTGGCGCACGGTGAAGGTCGGCGTGTCCTCGATCGGATAGTCGAAGTCGACCCGCGGCCCCAGCGTGAGGTCGAACCGGACGCGGAAGGGAATCTCCTCCGCCTCGCCCCCCTCGACCGGGAGCTTCCAGATCTTCCCGCCGTAGGAGGCGACGAGGTGCCGCGAGTCCGGGGTGAACGACATGCCGGGGAGCACGTCGAGCGTGGCGCGCGACTCCTGGTCGTCGTGCTGGACGGGATAGGCGAGCCAGCGCTCGTCACCGCTCTCGAGGTCCCGGATCAAGAGCCCGGTGTGTGCCTCGTGCCGCGTCCCGAACACGAGCCAGCGTCCATCGGGCGAGAGCACGGGCCGGATCGCGGAGCCGTATCGGGAGGAGCGGGTGTATCGTTCGCCCGACTCCCGGTCGTACGCCTCGAGCTGGTACTGCGGGAACTGCGCGTTGTAGGTCCAGTCCCCGGTCCGCCGCGCATACCAGATGTAGCGGCCGTCGGAGGAGACCGCGGCCCCGAGCATCTTGAGGTTGTCCGGTTCCGAGACGAGCTGGATGCCGCTCCCGCCGTCCACGTGGAACATCTTGAGCTTCGGCAGCCCGCCCCCGCGGAAGCCGCCCATCGAGGCGACGACGTAGTCCCCATCCGGGAGCCACTCGGGGGACTCGGCGCGATTGGCCGACCCCCGGGAGATCTGCGTCGTGTCGGAGCCGTCGAGCGAGCGGATCCAGATGTTCTGCCCGCCGTCGTAGTCGGAGGTGTAGACGATCCGCGCGCCGTCGGGCGAGAAGCGGGGCTGGGCGTCGAAGGCCATCCCCGAGGTGAGCTGCGTCGCATCCCCGCCGCCGATCGGGATGGTGAAGAGGTCGCCGAGGTAGTCGAAGACGATCGTCTCGCCGTCCGGGCTCACGTCGAGAGAAATCCAGCTCCCCTCGGTCATGTCCATGGCGACGGTGCGATCGACGGGCAGCGGCAGGTTCTCGTTCCGACCTTCGTTCTCCTGACCCCGCACGCCTCCTGCGGCAGGGAGGAGGAAGGCGACGGAGAGACCGTACAGGGGGACGGCGCGGAACGCGGCGGTAATGAACGACGGCTTCCTCATCGGACGACTCCCGGGAACGTTGACCTTGGCCCTCGGGCACATTGCGGTTTGCGCGTCGTGCCGCCGCCATGCACTCTCCCGTCCCATGAATCATATCTCCCTGCTTGCCGTTGCGGGCAGTTGCCGCCGGCGGTCGTTCAATCGGGCGCTTCTGCGGGCCGCCATCGCGCGGGCGCCGGAGGGCATCGAGATCCGGGATTTCGATCCGTCGCGGTTGCCGTTCTATGACGGAGACGTGGAGGCCGCGGGCGATCCGGACGAGGTGGCGGAATTCAAGGCTGCGGTTCACGCCGCGGACCTGGTGCTGCTCGTGACGCCGGAGTACAACGGGGGTCTGCCGGCCGTGCTCAAGAACGCCGTGGACTGGGGGTCGCGGCCCCCGCGTCCGCAGGCGTGGGACGGGAAGCCCGTCGCGATCATGGGGGCGACGCCGGGCCGGCTGGGGACGGCGCTGGCCCAGCGCTCTCTGCGCGAGTCGCTCGCGGGACTCAACGCCCACGTGATGCCGCAGCCGCGAGTTCTGCTCTCGGGAGCGGGCGCCGTGTTCGACGACGACCTCGAACTGGCGGACGAAGCCACCGGGAAGCATCTCGACAGATTCATGTCCGCCGCCGCAGAATGGGCACGTCGGTTCCGCTGAACGATCAGACAGGTGGGGGAGGGGTTTTGTCCGACGCCGACGGCGCCCGCGTCATCTTCGAGAAGCTGGCGAAAGACGTTCGCGTTCCGACGCGAGCCACGAGGCAGTCGGCCGGCTACGACATCCGGGCGCATCTCACGTGCGGACCGGTTCGGGTCCATCGGGGGGCCAACCGCGAGACCATCTCCGTGACCGCGACCTCCACGGCGAACGGCGCCCCTTCGATCGCCCTCGAACCCGGCGACCGGGCGCTCGTGCCCACCGGCTTTCGCGCCCGGCTGCCCGACGGCTACGAAGCGCAGATCCGCATGCGGTCGTCGCTCGCCTGGAAGCGCGGGCTCACGGTGCCGAATGCGCCGGGCACCGTGGACGCGGATTATCCGGACGAGTGGTTCGTCCTCGTCCTCAACTCGGCGCCGCACCCCATTCGGATCGAACACGGCGAACGGATCGCCCAGGTCGTCCTCCACAAATACCGGGTCGCGCGCTGGGAGGAGGGGCCGGTCGCGATCTCGACGGATCGCGCCGGCGGACTCGGCAGCACCGGCAAACGATAAGGAGAAGACGCGATGCCCGAACTGCAGGAATGGCTCCTCGCCATCCCCGTCCTGATCACGCTGCTCGTCATCTTCCTCGTCGAAGTCACCGGCTCGTCCCGGCGCTGAAGCGCCCGGCGCCGGCGAGGAAACGGCCGCTACCCTAGCGGAACGGCTCCGGGCGGGGGCGCTCGAACGGTTCCGTTTCCTCCATGCGGTCGACTTCGATCGTGTCCGCGTGCGGGCAGGCGACCGAACGCGACGCGGCCCCCTCGACGATGAGGTAGTCCCCGGTCGCGGCGTCTCCCAGGTCGCCGGCCAGCGTGTAGGAGTACCCGTCCCGGTCCTCGAACGTCACACAACCGTTCTCCTGCCCCGCGATCGTGCCGGTGCGCTGAATCCGGCCCGCCTCATCCGTCACGTGGAAGGGGTCGGAAAGCCCCGTGGGCGCGAAGTTCCCGTTGAAGATGATGAAGACGACGGCGCGGTCCCACGTCGCGGTCTCCGGCACGCTCACCGTGGCTCCGATCTCGCCGAACTCACCCTGGTCGCCGGTCCCGAGTTCCTCGAAGCCCGTGCCGATGGCTCCCAGGCCGACGACCACCCTCGCCTGGAGCGGGATGTTCTCGGTGTAGAGGCTGACCTCGGTGCCGGGCGGTCCGATGCGCGGCTCCATCGTCTGGATCTGGCGCAGGGAGTCGGGCGTGGCCGGGTTCGGGTGCGCCTGCGCGAACGCGTGGCCGGGGACGAGGAGCAGGATCGACAGCGCGCCGAGACGCGAGAACGTGCGGACCGCGGCGCGTCGCTTCAGGAATCGATTCATGATGGCCTCCGGGCGAAATCGTCCCGTCCATGCTGGGCCCCGCGCCACCTCACCCGCAAGCGGAGGCGGTTCTTCTGCCCGGGTGCGGGCGAGGCGTTAGCTTTCCGATGCGGCACGCGCGCCGGGGTGGCGGAATTGGCAGACGCATCGGACTTAAAATCCGAAGGGGTCCATCCCCGTGTGGGTTCGAGCCCCACCCCCGGCATCCGGTTCCCCGCGGGGGTCCCGGCAGATCGATGAGGGGCCGGCACCACCGTCGGCGCCGGCCCCTCACACACCCGGTCGGCCGGTTAGAACGGGCTGAAGTCCCAGCGCATGCGGGCGAGTATCACGCGCCCGATCGCCGGCGCCCCGAGCATGCTCTGGTACGCCTTGTCGAAGACGTTGGACACGTCCACCTGGAACCAGAGATCCTCGTACCCCGGCACGCGGAAGCCGAAATTCGCGTCCAGCGTGGTGATGGCGTCGACGTCGCCCACCCAGGGCCCGGAGTTGAACGGATAGCCGTTCTGCGCCCGGAAGCGCAGGCCGCCGTTGATCCCCGAATCGTCGTTCCGGTACGTGAGCGACGCGGTCCCGCGCACCGTCGGCGCATTCAACGATACCTCGCTCAAGAGTTCGCCCGCCGTCTCGAAGGTATTCTTGTCGATGAACGACAGGGATGTGGCCATCTCCAGTTGGTCGCTCAGGGCGAAGCCGGCGCCCAACTCGCCCCCCATTACGTCGAACCCGCCGGCATCCTGGTATCCGAGCACCATGGCGGATGTCGTGCCGCCGGCACTGGTGGGAGTCACAGCTCCCAGAGGAACCTGTGCGGCGAGATCCGCGACCAGTTGGGCCGTACCGAGCGCGACGGCCTCGTTTGGGAAGGCCACGCCGACGAACTGCCGGAACACGCCTTCCAGATACGGTCGCAACTGCGCGCCGTTCAGGAAGAGGTTGGGCGAGAGCAGCCGCAGGGGGGCAATATAGCTGTCGTAGCGGGTGAACCAGGCGTTGGCCCCGAACGACACTCGGTCTCCGAACAGCCCCTTGTAGCCCACCTCGAGCGTGTTGCTGACCGTCGGACCGAGCGCCTCGATGTCCTGGAGAGCGGCGAGATCGACCGCCTGACAGAACGGCGGAGCCACGCAGCCTGCGGGCGGCGCGCCGCCTCCCGCCGCCTCCACGTCGAGGAGCAGGGCCAGGATACCCACCTGGTCCTGCGAGGGGACGGGGATCAATGGCAGGAGTGCCGCCAGCGGTGCCAGCTGAGGATCGCCCCCGGCCACAGCGCCGAGCGTGTTTATCGCCGTGCTCCAAAGCTGGGCCGTGGTCGACGGAAGGAACTGCCGCGCACTGCCCCCGCCCAGCACGTTGAAAGGCGACATATGCATCGGGATCCCATTCGAATCCCGCATGTACATGTGCCCGTTGCCGGCGGAGCCGGTCGCGCGGAGGTCGTACCGGAACGGCAGGCCGGGGATCGGGATCGTCCCCCCGGAGATGTCCAGGAACTGGTTCGTGGAGGTAGGCGTAGAGAACGCCCGGTTGAAAGTGACCCGGAACGAGTTCGCCGCATCCGGCTTGTACACGAGCGCCGCGCGCGGGGAGAAGACCGGATCCGTCAGGCTGCTGTTGTAGTCGTACCGGAACGCGCCCGTGAGCTCGAACTTCGGGCTCAGCGCCCACTCCCACTGGACGTAGCCGCCGACCTCGGTCGTCTCGTCGTCGTTCTCGAACTGCCCGTTGATCGTGCCCCGGCTGTCCGGGTTCGTCCCGAGGTAGTCGACCCCGTAGATGAGCCGGTGCGCCGAGCCGATCCGTGACTGGTGCTGGATCTGTCCCACCAGCAGGGAAGAATTGTCGAACAGCGGCCGGCCCGAGCGGAGGAGGAAGGTCTCGTCGTTCGTGTTGTAGTTGTAGAAGAGCTGCGCGAACAGATCCTTGTGCCGCAGCCGTGCCTGTCCGTAGGTGACGCCCCAGTTGGTGACGTTGGACGCGCCCAACCCGGTGAGTTCCGTCGCCTGCGCGGCCACGTTTCGCCCCGCGGCCAGAATGAGCGAAGTCCCGGGCGACGGCTCGAAGTCCATGCGCGCGTCCACGCCCCAGTTCCGGTGCCCGTCATCGCGCCCCATGGCCGCATTCCGGGCGGACTGGGCCAGCACGCCCTGATCCGTCGGATTCGTCAGGTCGAGTCCCGAAGTGAACGGCTGGCAGGCCGGCGATGTGGGGTCGAACCCGGCTCCGATGCAGGCCTGCCCCGCGCCCCCCACCTGCGCCTCGACCAGATCGTTGAAAACGTACTCGGTCGCGTCGAAGTACTGGCCCGAGATCTTGAACCCGAACTTGTCGCTTGGAGCCACCGCGATGCGCCCATCGAACTGGAACAACCCGGCGTCTTCGCCCTGGATCGGGCCGCTGCCGACCCCCGGCGTGTTGCCCTGCTGCCGCAGGCCGCCGCCCACCGAGAAGCTGGCTCCCGGCGAACGGATGGGAGACTTCGTGAGGTAGTGGACGACGCCGCCCGCCGCGTTCGGTCCGTAGAGGGCGGACCCCGGACCCAGGACGGTCTCGACCTGGTCCATGTCGAGGTCCGAGGCCGGGTTCAGGTAGAAGATGTTCACCCGGAGCGAAGGCACGCGCGCGATCCGGTTGTCCGTCATGAACAGCGTGCGGCTGGAGAAGATGTTGTTGAAGCCGCGCAGCACCGCGGCGCGGCCGCGAATCCCCGTACGGGCCACGTCCACGCCGGGCTGGTGCTCCACGTGCTCGATCGGAGACGTCACCTGGCGTTCTTCGAGATCGCGGGTCGAGACGACCTCCACCGCCGCCGGCGCCTCCAGCACCTTTTCATGCGTGCGGGAGGCAGTGACCGTAAGCGGGTTGAGTTCGAACGACTGCTGCGTCATGGTCGTCGAGACGGACGTCGACTGGCCGGCGGCGACGGCCTGCGATTCCATGACGACGGTCACCCAGCCCGGCGCGGTGAACCGAATCGAATACGATCCGGCCGACACGCCGTCGATGACATAGGTGCCGCCCGGGCCCGTGGTGGCTTGTGCCGCCACGGCGCCCTGCGCGTCCACGACCTCGACCAGCACGGCCGCCAGGGGTGCGCCCGTGGCGTCATCCGTGACCGCGCCCGCGATTCGACCCTGCGCCCACGCGGCGCCGGGGAGAGCCCCGAACGCGATGACCGCCGCCAGCAGCAAGGTTCCCCGCCCAGCATTACGACCGAAACGAACTCCGAATCCCGTCATCGCGAACGCCTCCCGCCTTTCGGTTGAAACTGCCGGCATCCCTCCGCTACAAGCTAAGCGGAACCCCGGATTCTGTCAGCGCACGCGACCGAAGCGGACGTCGCGCGTGCGGACGTTCGAGAGGTAAAAGCCGATCACCTGTCCGTTGCGGTCCCGCTCGAAGGCGAACGACAGTCCGCCGCCCGAGAATTGATCCTCTTCACCGGGTTCGAGTTCCGCCCGGTCGAGCCGGCGCTGGTGCAGGACGAGCGTTCCATCCTCCACGGTGAAGGAGTAGAACGTCTCGAGTTCGTCGCTGAAGAAGCGTCCGGCGAAGTCGGCGAGGTCTTCCGCCGTCGGCTCCCATCCCTGGGCCTCGTCATCCCCGAGGCGGGTGGCGTGGTTGTCCCCGTTCTGGTGCAGCGTGAGCCCCTCGACATCTCCTTCCGGATCCCGCAGGAAGGTGACGGAAGCTTCGACGGCGAGCAGGCGGAACGTCGAGTCGGACGTGGGGACGATCTCGAGCCGCTGCTGATCCGTGGCCTGCGCGTAGAACGTGTCGTCCTCGCGCGTGAAGGTGAGGATGAAATTCGGCGCCGCGTCCAGCGAATAGCGGCCGACGAAGTCGTCGAAGTCCCCGGGGTCGTAGTCGGCGGGATCGAACTCGCCGGCAGCCGCCGCGACAGCCTCGTCCTCCTCCTCCATCGCGTCCCTGAAGAACGCCGCGGCGAGTTCGTACGCGACGCCGCTGTCGAACTGGGCGTGATTGCTCTGGGTCGTGAGGCCCGCATTGATCTCGGGGAAGTAGACGAACATCGAGCGGTGCGCGACGTCCGCGCCCCCGTGGCTTACGCGCTTCAGTCCGCCCTGCTCGCCGACCGAAAGGCCGTACCCGTACCCCGTCTCCTCGCCATCGTTGAGGACGAACGACGTCGTCATCGCGTCGACGCTCTCCCGCGTGCCGACCCGCGGGTTCGCATAGTTCTCGGCCCACGTCTGGAGGTCGCCGATCGTGCTGTAGATCGCCCCCGCCCCGACCGCGCCGCCGAGGTCTCCGATCTGGCGGTACCCGTCCGGTCCCGGCGTGTAGCCCTCGGACATGTTGGGGACGATGTGGCGTGTGGACGGGCGCACCATCGTCCCCGTCATCCCCAGCGGTCCGAACACGTTTTCCTGCATGAAGACGGGGAAGTCCTGCCCGGAGGTCCGCTCGACGATGACGGCCGCGAGGCCGAACGCCGTGTTGTTGTAGTTCCACTCGGCGCCGGGCTCGTTCTGGAGCGCGGGCTGCCGCTGCACGATGTCGATGAGTTCCGAGCGGTCGATCCAGTCGCCGTGGTCGAGGCGGCGTCCCGTCATCCGGAGCAGGTTCAGGAATTCGCGCAGGCCCGACGTGTGCGTGACCAGGTGCTTCACCCGGATCGTTTGATCGAACTCCGGGAGTTCGGGGATGTGCTTGCGGATATCGTCATCGAGGGAGAGGAGCCCGCGCTCCGCCTGCAGCATGATCGCGAAGGCCGTGAACTGCTTCGATGTCGAGCCGATGTTCGTCCGGGTGTCTTCCTCGAAGGGGAGGCCGTAGGCGAGGTTCGCCATCCCGTAGGTCTTCGAGAAGAGCGTGCGGCCGTCGCGCCACACGCGCACCGCGCCTCCCGGAGAATGCGGACCGTCGAAACGCGACATGATCTGGTCGGCGAGTGCCTCCGGGTCCGTCGCGACGGGTTCGTGCCGCAGCAGCGTGATCTCGTAACGCCCGCCGGCCTTCGGGTCGTCCCCCGCAACGATCAGTTCCAGCGTGTGGATGCCCGCGCCGGATGTCCGCCCGCCGAAGCGCTCGACGCCGCGCCCCAGTCCGCCGAAGCGGCCGACCTGCGTCCCCCCGGGGTCGAGGACGCGCGCCGTCACGTCGACGGAAACCTGGTCCACCTCGCCGAGGACGAAGTCGTTCTCGTCCGCCTCGATCGTATAGCGCGCCGTGTCGCCTGCGGCGAGCGTGCCCGACAACGTCCGGCCGACCTCGAGTTCGGTGCTCTGAGCCGCGACGTCCGCGGCCGCGAACAGGGCGAGAAGTCCGGCGCAGAGCGCGGAAGCAGCGGAGCCGGGCGTGCGACGGAGACGGCAAGCGAAACGCGTGTTCATTGGATAACTCCGGGGTGGGTTCGAAGCGGGTAACGACGCTCGCGCTGGAAACGGTAAGGAGGCCCGACTCGCGGGGGCAACCGCACAAAAGGGTCAACGCGGGGCCGATACGGGATCGGTACGGCCAGCTGCCAATACCGGTTTCGACGTCTGCGAACGTACAATCAGGCGTACAATCAGACAGCGTTCACGGCTCGACTCAAGTCCACCCCAGATTGCGAAGGATCTGATGAAGGTACCTTTGAAGGCACGCTCGCTCCTCCTCCCGGCCATGCTCCTCGCGGCCTCGTTCCGTCCTGCCTGGGCACAGGACGCCACCGGCACCCTCATGCTCGCGCAGCCCGCGGTGAGCGCCGACCGGATCGCGTTCGCGTACGCCGGGGACCTGTGGACCGCGGGAATCGACGGCAGTTCACCGCGCAGGCTGACCTCGCACGTCGGCGTCGAGTTCAACCCGCGCTTCTCGCCGGACGGCGAATGGATCGCGTTCAGCGGTGAATACGACGGGAACACCGATGTCTTTCTCGTGCCCGCGGAGGGGGGTGTGCCCGCGCGGCTCACCTGGCACCCGGGAGCCGATGTCGTCCAGAGCTTCACCCCCGACGGATCGGCGGTGCTCTTTTCTTCGGGGCGCAACGCCTATACGGGCCGCCATGCGCAGTTGTTCACGGTTGCGACGAGCGGCGGACACCCCGAACAGCTGCCCATTCCGCACGCGTTCAAGGCGACCTGGTCGCCGGACGGCGCGAAGATCGCCTACACGCCGCTGTACGAAGCCTTCACGCAGTGGAAGAACTACCGGGGCGGGACGACGACGCGGATCTGGATCTACGACGTGGCGGACCATTCCGTCGTGCAGATTCCGCAGCCGGAGGGTCGCTCCAACGACACGGACCCCATGTGGATCGGGGACCGCGTCTACTTCCGCTCGGACCGCGACGGGGAGTTCAACGTCCACGCCTACGACACGGGGACCGGGCACGTCACGCGGATCACGGCGCACGAGGACTTCCCGGTGCTGAACGCGTCGGCCGGCGGCGGACGGATCGCCTACGAGCAGGCGGGGCGGCTGCACCTGCTCGATCCCGGCTCGGGCGCGAGCCACCCGGTGCCGGTGCGGATCGCGACGGACCTCCTGGAGGTGCGGCCCCGCTACGCCAGTGGCGAGAACTTCGTCCGCAACGCGAGCCTCTCGCCCTCCGGCACCCGCGCCGCCTTCGAGTTCCGCGGCGAGATCGTCACGTTGCCGCGCGACAACGGGGACGACCGCAACCTCACGCAGTCGACTGCCGCCCACGAGCGGAGCCCCGCCTGGTCGCCGGACGGAGAGTCGATCGCCTGGTTCTCCGATGCCTCGGGCGAGTACCGGCTGTACGTGGCTCCGCAGTCGGGTGGGGAAAAGGCGCGCGGCTACGACCTGGACGGCGCCGGGTTCTACGTGGACCCGGTGTGGTCGCCCGACGGCACGAAGATCAGCTACACGGACAACTCGCGGGCCGTGTACTGGATCGACCTCACTTCCGGGGACACCCACCGCGTGGATGCCGACGTGATGTACGGCCCGCTGCCCCCGCCCTCGCACGCCTGGTCGCCGGACTCCCGCTGGCTCGTCTACACGCGCAACAACGAGACCAACATCCGCACCGCCTACGTACACCTCCTGGAGACGGGCGAGACGAGGGCGGTCACGGACGGACTCAGCGACGTGTCCGAGGCCGTCTTCGACGCCGGCGGCAAGTACCTCTATCTGACGTCCTCCACCGACGCGGGCCCCGTCGTCCAGTGGTTCGCCCAGTCGAACAACGACTTCGAGATGACGAACGCGATCTATCTCGCGGTGCTCGAGAAGGGCACGCCGTCCCCGCTCGCGAAGGAGAGCGACGAAGAGGCGGGGGACGAGGCGGAACCGGCGGCCGTGGGGGCCGACGATGGGGAAGAGGTCACGGTCCGCATCGACTTCGACGGACTCGACCAGCGGATCCTGGCTCTGCCGGTGCCCGAAGCCGGCTACGCGAACCTGCAGCCCGGCGACCCGGGCCAGCTCTTCTACGTCCGAAGCGAGACGGCCAGCGGATTCGGAAGCCCCGGTGCGGGTCCCAGCCTCCACCGCTTCTCCCTCGCCGACCGCGAAGCGGCGACGGTGGTCGGCGGCACGCGCTTCTACGACCTGTCCGCGGACCGCGGGAGCGTGCTGTACGCGACGTCCGGCGGCTGGTTCATCGGCAACGCCGGCGGGACGGACATCGGATCCGGCGCGGACCGGCTCCGCGTCGCCGACGTTCAGGTGAGGATCGACCCGCGGGCCGAGTGGCGTCAGATCTACGATGAGGCCTGGAGGATCAACCGCGACTACTTCTACGACCCCAACATGCACGGCGCGGACTGGCCCGCCCTGAAGGAGAAGTACGCCGCGTTCCTGCCCCACCTCACCTCGCGGGCCGACCTGAACCGGCTCATGACGTGGCTCCATTCCGAGATTGCGGTGGGGCACCACCGCGGCGGCGGCGGCGACTTCCTGCACGAGACGGACGACGTGCCGGGCGGCCTCCTCGGCGCGGATTTCGTCGTCGACCAGGGGCGGTACCGGTTCGAGAAGGTGTACGGCGGCCTCAACTGGAATCCGGGACTCCGGTCCCCGCTCACGGAGCCGGGGGTCGAGGTCGAGACGGGCGAATACCTGCTCGCGGTCGAAGGGGTCGCGCTATCCGCGCCGGAGAACCTCTACAGCCGGTTCGAGAACACGGCCGGCCGGATCGTCTCGATCACCGTCGGCCCGTCGCCCGACGGGACGGGTTCCCGCACCGTGGACGTCGTGCCGGTGGCGAACGAGGGCGCGCTGCGGAACCGGGACTGGGTGGAGGGCAACCTCGCCCGGGTCGAAGAAGCCACGGACGGCCGCGTCGCCTATGTGTATGTGCCCAACACGGCCGGCGCCGGACACGAGTACTTCAAGCGCTACTTCTTCCCGCAGACGAACCGGGAGGCCGTGATCATCGACGAGCGGCACAACGGGGGCGGCCAGATCGCGGACTACTACATCAACATCCTCCGTCGGCCGTACATGTCGCACTGGGCGATGCGGTACGGGGCCGACCTCGTCACGCCGCAGGGCGCGATCCCGGGCCCGAAGGTGATGCTCATCGACGAGACGGCAGGTTCCGGCGGGGACATGCTGCCGTGGATGTTCCGGAAGCTCGAGATGGGCACGCTCATCGGCCGCCGCACCTGGGGCGGGCTCGTCGGCGTCCTGGGTTTCCCGGTCCTGATGGACGGCGGGTCGATCACGGCGCCGAACCTCGCGATCTGGACCGAGGACGGGTTCATCGTCGAGAACGTGGGCGTGCCGCCGGACATCGAAGTAGAACAGTGGCCGGCGGACGTGATCGCGGGTGTCGACCCGCAACTGGAGAAGGCGATCGAGGTCGTGCTGGAGCAACTGGAGGCGTCACCGGTGGCGACGCCCGAGCGCCCGCCCTTCCCGATCCGCGTGCGGCGACCCTAGCCGGAAGGCGTCGGGGCGGGCTCACGGTCCGGAGCCCGCCCCGACGCTGCCCGATTCCCTAGCGGCAGCTGGTGGGATTGACGGAGATCGTGACCGCCTCGGCGGTAAGCGAGTTTCCGCTCCGCCGCCAGTTGATGAGTGCGTTCGCGCCCGTCCGTTTCGCGTCGGCTACGAGTCTCTCGAGCGCTTCGCGGAACTGCCCGCTCCCGCCGCCCGCCATCTGCGCCTGCACCTGGCCGTGTTCCGTCTCCTTCGGACAGCGGTCGATTCCCTCCCAGCCGGGGTCGCAGCGAATGAGCCGCGAATTCTGGAGGTTGATCTGATTGTCCGTCGTGCCGCCGAAGCAGGCCCAGATGCGGTCGTCGTCCCCGCCGCCCCCGCCGCCACCGACGGCGGAGAGGGAAAACGTGAGGTCCATGCGCGTGATCTGCTCCGTGAGGTTGGCCGTCGCCGCGGCCCCTCCCGTGCCCATGAACGCCGGCTGAACCGAGATCTCGACGCCGAGCGGCACGTAACAGAGCGTGTAACTGCCGTCCAGCGCGGTCTGTCCCTCCATCTGCCCCGACTCGCCGTCCTTCTCCCAGGTGGCGACGACGGTGGCGCTGGGCAGCCCCATCTGCGTGTCCCCGTCCGAGACCAGCCCCCACAGGGCCCCCGTCATGTCCGGCGAATCCGGACACACTTCGTTGAGTTCCTGAGCGAGAGCGGCCGAGCCCGCGAAGGCCAGGGCCAACACGCCCGCCGCCATCCCCATGCCGAATCGTCTCATCGTCTCTCTCTCCCGCAGTATCCCTGCATCAATCCCGCAGCCAGCGTCGTGCCGCGTGTCTCGCTAGTTGCGCGTGTACTTTGTGAGCCCGCCTTCCGCGGCGGCCCGCGAGTTCGGTCCCTCGGCGGCGTAGACGTTGCCGTCGGCGTCGACCGCGACACCCTCGCCCGCCTCGCCCTGCGGATCGTCGGATTCGTGCGGCGGGATGAATGCCGTGACGACATCCTCCGAGGCGTGCCCGATGCGGACACCGGTCAGCCAGTCGGAGTGCGTGTTGGGGTTCGACTCCGAGTCGATCGCGTACACGTTGTCCTCGTCGTCGATGAACAGTCCGCTCACCCGGCCGTACTCGTAATGGGTATCGAGCAGGTTCCCTTCCTGGTCGAAGATCTGGATGCGGTGGTTCCCGCGATCCGCTACGAACAGCCGCCCCTGCGAATCGAACTCCAGCGCGTGCGGCGTCCGGAATTCGCCCGGTCCGTCTCCGATCACGCCCCACTCCATGATGTAATCGCCCTCGGGCGAGAACTTGATGATGCGGCCGGTGGCTCCTGGCGGCGGGTCCGCGTTCTGCCCGCTGTGACCGTCCGACACGAAGATGGAGCCGTCCGGGGCGGTGATCACGTCGCACGGCTGGTTGAAATAGCCCGGCTCGGTGCCCACGCGGCCCGGCACGCCGAGCGTCATCAGCACCTCCCCCTCGGGCGAGAACTTCACCACCGTGTGCCCCTTGTCGAGCGTGCCCATGGAGTCGGTGATCCACACGTTGCCGTCGGCGTCCACGTGGATGCCGTGCGGCAGCACGAACAGGCCGGCCCCGAAGCTGGCCAGGACCTCGCCCGTCTCGCGGTGGAACTTGACGACGGGGTCGACGAGGTTCTCGGCGCACCCCCCCGCGAGCGCGATCCCGCCGCAGCG
Source organism: Candidatus Palauibacter irciniicola (assembly GCF_965208695.1). Taxonomy (GTDB): domain Bacteria; phylum Gemmatimonadota; class Gemmatimonadetes; order Palauibacterales; family Palauibacteraceae; genus Palauibacter; species Palauibacter irciniicola. Next base: position 1,676,223 of record NZ_OZ242352.1, on the reverse strand, counting down.
GTCGTAGGCCCAGATGTGACCGTCGATGGGGTCGATGTCGACGCCCGCCGTCGAGCCCCATTCACGCCCATCCGGAAGCTGGGCCCAGTCCTTGATGACGTTGGGCGTGGGGTTCGGGAGACCCGCGGCCGCCGGATCCGTGACCTCGGCCGGATCCATCATCTCGTCTTCCGCGGCGTCCTCCGCGCCGCAGGCCGCGATGCCGAGGAAGGCGGCCCCCAGTGCGGTGAGGTGTGCCAGTCCGGTTACGCGCGGGTTCTTCATGTCTCCTCCCGGTCGTTCAGTGTTGCGCCGCCCGCACCCCGCCCTGCGTCGACCCCGGCTTGAAATCTGCCTCCGAGCTGTCGATCTGGCCAGAGAATGGGGCGCGTCGCAGTTTCGACCCGACGCGCACGGAACGGTCAAAACGGAGGTCGGTGCCGATGGCGAACTTCCCGAGGAGGCGCGAGTGGTGTCGCGCGGAGCGAAACCCCCGTCACGGGAGCCGTGTCCTGACGGCCCTTCTCGCTCTGGGGCTGGGGACGGTTGCCGCCTGCGCGCCGAACGACGACATGCCGCGAACGGCCTCGGGACGTCCCGACTTCAACGGCATCTGGGCGGCGCTCGGAAACGCGTACTGGGACATCGAGCCCCACATGGCACGTCCCGCGCTCGCCATGCAGGAAGGCCCCGTCGTGCCCGTCCCCGCCAACGAGGTCGTCGCGCTCGGAGCCGTCGGATCCGTGCCGTCCGGGCAGGGCATCGTGGTCGGCGGGCGCATCCCCTACCTCCCGGAAGCCCTGGAGCGGCGCGACGAGAACCGTGCGCGCTGGCTCGAGCGCGACCCGGAGATCCGCTGCTACCTGCCGGGCGTCCCGCGCGCGAACTACATGCACCTCCCGTTTCAGATCTTCCAGAGCGAGTCGAAGTTCTTCATCGCCTACGAGTACGCCGGGGCGGTGCGGGACATCTATCTCGAGGACCCCGGGCCCCCGCAGGTGGACTCCTGGATGGGCCAGTCGGTGGGACGCTGGGAGGAGGACACCTTCGTCGTCACCGTGAACGGGTTCAACGGCCAGACCTGGTTCGACCGGGCCGGGAACCACCACAGCTACCGCCTCACGGTCACGGAACGGTGGACGATGCTCGGGCCCGACCACCTCATGTACGAGGCCACGATGGAGGACCCCGAGACGTTCTCGGAGCCGTGGACGATCCGTCTGCCGCTCTACCGGAACGTGGATCCCGACGCGCGGCTGGGGCAGTTCAAGTGCGTCCCCTTCGTGGAGGAGCTGATGTACGGCCACCTCCGCAGGAACCCGATCCGGTAGCCGGGGGCAGCCGGTGGCAACTCCCGCGTCAGGGCCAGGACGCCTGATTCGCCGCCGACGCCCCGGCGGATTTCCCGCCGTTCTTCCGCTCGGGGCCCTGATCGGAGCCGTCACTCTTGCCGCCTGCGGCGGGACCGGCGGCGATCCGCGGGGAGACGGGGATGGATGGGTCGTCCCGCGGACTGCCGACGGGCATCCCGATCTCCAGGGCGACTGGACGAACGGGACCATGACGCCGCTGCAGCGCCCGGAGGGCGAGGCGCTCGTGCTCACGGCGGAGGAGGTCGCCGTCCGCGAGGGGCGGCGCCAGGAGTTCATCGACGACCGCAACGCGCCGAGCGACCCCGACCGCGAAGCCCCGCCGGTCGGAGGGGACGGTTCCACGGGCGCAGCCGGCGGCGTCGGCGGCTACAACTACTTCTGGATCGACGCGGGCGACCGGGTCGCGGTGTTCAACGGCGAACCCCGAAGCTCGCTCCTCACGTACCCGGAAGACGGTCGCATCCCGGATCTCACGCCCGAGGGCCGACGGCGTCGACTCGAAGCCTACGGGCGGCTGGCGGGCGAGTTCGACAACCCCGAGAACCGGCCCGTCGGCGAGCGCTGCATCCTCTCCTTCGGTTCCAACGCCGGCCCGCCGATGCTGCCGAACTACTTCTACAACAACAACTACACGATCGTGCAGACGCCCGAGCACATCATGATTCTGACGGAGATGGTGCACGACGTGCGCATCATCCGCATGGGCGAGCCGATGCCGACTGCCGACGGCGTGCGCCCGTGGTTCGGCGAATCATGGGGCCGCTGGGCCGGCGACACGCTCGTCGTCCGAACGACGAACCTGAATCCGGACCAGATGGCGGCGTACGTCTACCTGTTCGGCCCCGGCTCGGAGAACATGACGGTGACGGAGCGCTTCACGCGCGCGGACGAGCACACGATCCACTACGAGTTCACCGTCGAGGATCCGGACACCTTCGTCGAGAGCTGGGGCGGGGAAGTGCCCTTCACGCGCCTCGACGGGCAGCTCTACGAGTACGCCTGCCACGAAGGCAACTACGCCCTCTCCAACGTCCTCAGCGGCGCCCGCGCCCAGGAGCGCTAGCACGGGTCGCCGGCCCGTCGCGGGGACTCCCCGGCGGCTGTTACCTTGGAGGGCGAATGCAAGGCCGGCGTCGTGGCGCCGGGTTGTGGGTTGAGAAACGGGTGAGATCGATGAGGAAGCTGCCTCTGTACCTCCTGGCGGGCGGGGTCGCGCTCGCCGCCGCGGCGCCGCTGATCGCGCACCACGCTTTCGGGGCGGAGTTCGACCGGAACGCTCCCATCCGGCTCCGGGGCGCCGTCGTGCGGCTCGAATGGGTGAACCCGCACACGTGGATCCACCTCGAGGTGGAAACCGATGCGGGATCCGAGGTCTGGATGGTCGAGGGCGGCACGCCGAACACGCTCCTGCGCCGCGGCCTCCAGCGGGACTGCCTCGCGCCCGGCACCGAACTCATCGTGGACGGCTACCAGGCCAAGGACCACTCGCTCAAGCGCGCCAACGGCCGCGACGTCACCTTCACCGACGGCAGCAAGTTCTTCATGGGCTCATCCGGCGCCGGCGCCCCTCCCGGCGGCGCGCCGCGACCCAACGATCCCGCCTACGACGCCAACCCCTGCCAGCCGCCGCCTGGCTGGGAGGGCGAGATCGTGGAGGTCACGAGCCACAGCATCCTCGAGGAGCACGACTAGCGCGCCGGTCCTCCCTCTCGCCCGGCGCGCCATGAAGGGACCACGTCGGCTGGGCGCCTGCGTCGCCGTCCTTCTTGCCGGCTGCGGCGGGGACGACACGCTGGACCCCGCGCCGCAGCCCACCCCTCCCGCGGCGCCTCCGCCGGCACCCATCGCGGCAAGCGTGGTCATCGAGACGCGGAAGATCATCCAGGACTACCTCAGCGGCGTCGAGCTCGACTTCAACGAGTGGGCGAGCACGGACACGCTGATCATCCGTCCCGGCCTCACGTCCCCGGTAATCCGCGTCACGGCCCGGCAGGAGGACGGGAACGTCGTTTCCGGTGTGGAGCCGACCGTAAGGTTCACTACGGGCACGGAGGAAGTGACGTATCGCACGCTGGTCGGCGACAGCCTGAGACAGATATGGCTGCAACGGGAGAGTCCCCGGTTCTGGACTATCTTCGACCTGGGAACTCCCGCCGAGGCGCAGATTCTCACGGTGACCGCAAGGGCGGGGAGGGCGGCCGACAGCCTCGTGGTGATTCTCCCCACCGCCCTCGACACCGCTGCGGCGCCAGGGAGGGTGCCTGAGGGCGTCACCCTGGACGACATAGGGGAGCGTGCGTCCACGCCGCTCAACTGGTTCACCTCGCGCGCGGGCGCCGACATCTCCTACGAGTTTCACTTGGGCGCCTTCCCGGTCGACGAGTTCCATGTGGGCGAGATCCCGGTCAGTGGTCCCCCCAACCTCGACCTCAGGCAGAACGATAGCGGTGAGCTGGAGATCACGGCGGTTGGGCGCGGGCGGCGGTACCTGCACTACCGGGCGCTGTCATCCGCGTTCGAGCTGAGCACGGGGCGGATGCTGACCGCGGTCGATGACTGCTACGCTCCGGAACTGGAGCACCGCCCCCTCCACGACCGCGCCTCCACGGGGTTTCAGGTCGAACTGGTGTACGACGAACCGGACGACTGGTCGCCGTGCGCCAGGGTGATGTTCGATCACGCGGTGGGCTTCTACGAAGCCGCATTGAAGGACAACACCAGCCCCGAGGACTTCACGGTGTTCGTGTTCGACGGGGTCGGCGAAGAATGCCCGGGTCTCGCGTGCGGCGGACCGCGCGGTCCCCGTCTGAACCGAGGAGGAGGTGGCGGGTTCTACCACCCCGGCGGCGGCATCTACTGGACCCGGGACCGTCCGTACGTGGCGCCGTTCGGCCGCGTTCCAGACAACTTCACCTACGAGGTGATGCTGCACGAACTGGGCCACGTGTTCGGCATCGGCACGTACTGGTACTCCGGCGACGTGCGGCTCGTGAACGTCCCGAGCGACACGAGGAGAGTGGATACCCATTTCCCGGGGCCGAACGCCGTGGCCGCGTTCGACGCGGCCGGCGGGAGCGGTTACACCGGCGGCAAGGTGCCGGTGACGAACGACCCCGCCGAGGATGCCGATGCGGGTGGGCATTGGCGGAGCGTGTTGTGCGGCGAGATCATGACCCGGGGCAACTGCCCGGGCGAGGAACTGACCGTCGTTTCGGCCATCACGCTGGGTGCGCTCGCCGATTTGGGGTGGGTCGTGGACATGTCCGTGGCCGAGGACTACGCGCTTCCCTCCAGGGACATGGCCGCGTGGGTTCCGGCCGCTACCGTCAGCAGGGACGCCGATATACTGATGCGGGTGGAGCCTCCGGACAGGCGTTGAGGCGCGGTTCAGGCGGAGAAGCCGATCCAGCGTCCGGCGGCGGCCACGGTGAACCACAAGCCCAGCGAGATCGCGGCGATGAGCCGCGTGCGCCAGTTCGCTCGCGCCGGCGCCGCGACGGCCACCCACCTCCGGGCCGCGAAGGTGAACGCGAGCGCCACGGGGAGCGAGATCATCTTCACCCAGAAGGACGTGTTGTAGTAGCACTTCACGGCTTCCGACAGGAACAGCGGGATCCCGGTCAGGAACATCAGCGCCACCCCCGCGAGCAGCCACGGGCGCGCGTGCCGCACGACGTTCGCGATCGGCTGCCGTGTGAGCCCCGTCCCCAGGAGCCGGAGATCGGCGAGCAGCACCGCCCCGCCCAGGAGCCCGAGCCCCAGCAGGTGGACCGCCTCGATGATGGGGAAGGCCCAGATCGATTCGCGCACGGCCGTCCCGATGGCCGTGGTCTCCAGCCGCTCGAAGAAGGGGAGCCACGCTTCCGGCGCGAACTGACGCCCGCCCATCAGTCCCCCGCCACGGGGCAGCCCGCCGCCCAGTTCACCCAGCCCGGCTGTCCCGGGATGTCACAGTCGAACCAGTTGTAGGCGATGAGTCGGCCCGCCACGATGATGAGCGCCCACGCCGCGAGCGAGATGGCGCCCGCCGCCCGCGCCCGTCCCGGAAGCACGGGCAGGCGTTCCCACTCCATCACCCGGCGGTGGATCCCCCGGTGAAACAGGAAGGCGTTGAGTCCCGCCACCACAAACAGGATCACCTTCAGTCGAAAGAAGATGTTGTGGTAGTAGCGGACCGGGTTCGAGTAGAAGATGAGAAGCCCCGTGACGACCATGATCGTGAAGCCGATCCGGGTCCACGGGAGCAGCCGGCCCGTGACCTCCGACACCGGCACGCGGCGCATCGTCCAGCCCAGCAGCCGGAGGTCGTTCATCATCACGGTGCCGAAAAAGAGGGCCACGGCGAGGACGTGGGAGGATTCGATGAGCGGCCACGCGAGGGTGGATTCCAGCAGGGCGACACTCCAGGGGGTGCTCCCCAGCCACTCGAGGAATCGTTCCATGGGTCGGAAGGTCTAGCGTCCGTCGCCGCCGTCCGTCGCGTCCGCCTCGGGCGCGCCGGGATCCGGAGCTTCTTCAGGTCCGGGAGCGCGCGGATCGCTCGGCCTGAGCGTTTCCGCCGCGTACCGGGCGTGGCAGTCGCGGCACGCGTAGTAGACCTCCGCGCCGGCGTCGAACACGGCGTCCGGGTTGCGGCGGTCCACCGCGTCCAGCGCCAGGCGGCCCGCCTCGACCATCGTCCGCGAGTGGGCCATCCAGTCGCCGCGGTCGCGCGCGCGGCCGTCCATCATCATCAGGTTCCCGGACTCGGCGAGGACGAACGCGGCGTTGCGGAGCGAGGTCCAGTCCTCCTCGGTCAGGGGCCGGAACTGGTGCACGCCCTCCTCGGTGAGGACCTCGCCCACCCCGTCCCAGTAGGCCTCCGCCGCGGGCTCCATCACGGAGACCATCAGTTCCTGCATGTCCGCGACGGGGACCGGCCGTTCCGGCGCCTCCCCGGTACAGCCGGCGGCAACCGGGAGGGCGAGGAGCGGCAGCGTGAAGGGCGGCAGCCTGGAGTTCTTCATGGCGGAGGAACCTATTCGCGCCGTCGGCGCCCGCGCTACGAACCCGGCGGCCGGCCGACGTCCGATTCCCGCCACGACTGATCGGCGGGCTCGTCCGGGTCGGAGCGCAGGAACCGGACCAGCTCCGCGTGGAACCGTTCCGGGATCTCGAACTGCGGAGAATGTCCGACCGTCGGGAAGAGGAAGAGTTCCGCGTTCTGCAGTTCCTCGGCGACATGGCGCGCGCGCGCCGGGTAGTCGGCCACCAGGCGGTCGTCCGCGCCGCCGATGACGAGCGCCTTCGTCGCGATGTGCTGCCACTCGTAGACCACGGGGTCCTCGTACAGGATCGCGCGCTGCGCCGCCCGCACCCGCGCCATGCGCGGCCAGTCTCCGCTCAGGGTGAGGCCGTACTGGACCTTCACCCACTCGAGGTACTCCGGGCGCCAGCCGTTCGGGTAATAGCGCATGTGTCCGCGCAGGACCGACTGATAGGTCGTTCCGTTGAGCACGGAATCGTAGTTCTCATCGGCGTCGGTCCACCCCCGGCCGGGACGGGAGTCGGTGAGGCCGATCTGGTTCACCATGGCCACGTGGGTCGTCGTCTCGGGATACGTCGAGGCGAATCGGGTCGCCACCATCCCGCCCATCGAGTGTCCGACGATCGCGGCGCGCTCGATCCCCAGCGCGTCGAGCAGCCGCTTCGCGTTCCGCGCGGGGATGTGGAGGTTGTAGTGGATGACGGGTTTCGAGGAGCGGCCGAAGCCCAGCCGGTCGATCGCGATCACCCGGAATCCCTCGTTCCGCAGCGCCTCGATCGTGGGCCGGAACCCCGCCGCGAAGAAGTTCATCCCGTGAAAGAGGACGACCGTCCGACCGTTCGGGGCGCCCGCCGGAGCCACGTCCATGTACGCGAGCCGATAGTCGTTCCCATAGACCTCCACGTCGAGGTACGACACCGGGTGCGGGTAGGGGACGTTGCTGTAGTCGATCGCGGTCGCCTCCCAGTCGGCCGGAGGCTCCGCGGGCGGCTCCGTCTGGGCCGAGACGGGGCCGGCGGCGGCAAGGACGGTCGCGGCGACGAGAAGCCGGCAGCCCCGTCGCGCCCGGCTCGCATTGGCCGCAGGACGGAGTTCAGCACGACGGGAGTTCGACATGGGGATCCTCCTTTCCGAATGGTTGTGCCGGAAGGTCATCGCTACTTGCGGTACGCACTCGTGATCCTGACGGGTGGGGTGAGTTGTTGCGCGTCGTAGGGGGCACGGTGGATCGCGCGCACCACGTCCATTCCGTCCACCACACGCCCGAAGGCAGCGAAGCCCTGGCCGTCGGGGTTGCGCATGCCGCCGAAGTCGAGCGACGGCTGGTCGCCGATGCAGATGAAGAAGCTCTGCGTCGCGGTGTCGGGGCCGCCGCGCGCCATCGAGATCGTCCCGTCCTCGTGGAGGAGTCCCGTCTCGGAGGTGCGTTCCAGCGGGATCGGGGGGAAGGATTCGGCCTCCATCTCCGGGTTCCGCCCGCCCTGGACCACGGCGATCCGGATGGAGTCGTCGGGCTGGTTGTCCGCGTGCACGGTGCGGAAGAAGGTGCCGCCGTCGTAGAACCCGCCGTCGACGTAGCGGAGGAAGTTGGCCGCGGTGACGGGTGCGCGGTCGACGTCCACTTCGAGTTCGAACGTCCCCAGCTCGGTCTCGACGACGACCCGGACGGGGTCTCCGGCAGGGGCCGGGACGGCAGCGACGCCCGCGACGCCCGCACTGAGCGGCACAACGGTGGCCGCGATCAGCCATCGAGCCCAACGTGTTCGCACGCCTGCCCCTCCTTTTGCTGACGGGATCGACACAACCTTACGTTTTCGAGCCAGCCCCGGGCGAACCCCGCCCTCCAACCCACAGGATGAATGTGTATCCGACATGAGCGAAAAAAAGAGAGACCGCCGGAGCTTCGTCAAATCCGTGGCCGCAGGCTCCGTTCTGGCCGCGGGCGCACCCTCGCTCCTGGCCGGAGCCGAGTCCGGCCCTCAAGGCGGATCCGCCATCCGCCGCTCGCTCACGCGGGAGCCGGATCCCCGTCAGTCGGCGCATTCGGAGGATGTCGGCCTGGCCGTGATCGGCGCCGGCGGCATGGGCATGGCGGACGTCGCCACGGCACTCCGCATTCCCGGCGTGAGCCTCGTGGCCGCCTGCGATGTGTTCGACGGCCGGCTCGAAGCCGCGCGCGAGCGGCACGGAGACATCTTCACCACCCGCGACTACCGCGAGGTCCTCGCCCGTGACGAAGTCGACGCCGTAATCATCGGGACCCCAGACCACTGGCACCAGCCGATCTCCGTCGATGCCCTCCGCGCCGGCAAGGCCGTCTACTGCGAGAAGCCGATGGTCCACCGGATCGAGGAGGGGCACGACCTGATCGCGGCCGAACAGGAATCCGGGTCCGTCTTCCAGGTCGGCAGCCAGGGGATGAGTTCGCTCGGCAACGAGAAGGCGAAGGAACTGTACGAGGAGGGGGCCATCGGCGAACTCAACTACGCCGAGGGCTTCTGGGCGCGTAACGACCCGATCGGCGCGTGGCAGTACCCGATCCCCGCCGGCGCCTCCGAGGAGACCGTCGATTGGAAGGGCTTCCTCGGACCCGCGCCGGACCTTCCGTACGACCCGCTGCGGATCTTCCGCTGGCGCAACTACCGCGACTACGGGACCGGCGTGGCGGGCGACCTCTTCGTCCACCTCTTCTCCAGCCTCCACTTTGTCGTGAGTTCGCGCGGCCCGACCCGGATCCAGGCCGCCGGGGGGCTCCGGTACTGGAAGGACGGTCGTGAGGTGCCGGACGTGCTCCTCGGGGTCTTCGACTATCCCGAGACCGAGACGCACCCGGGGTTCAACCTCTCGCTGCGCGTGAACTTCGTGGATGGGACCTCGGGCAGCACGTTCCTGCGCCTCGTGGGCAGCGAAGGGGCGATGGACGTCACGTGGACCGAGGTCGTGCTGAGAAAGAACGTCGCCGTCGATCCGATGGACGCCTTCTCCCAGGAGAAGATGGCCGAGGCCGCGGCGTCGGCGGACGGGCTTCCCCCGCGGGTCCGGATGCTTCCCCCGGCCGAGGTCCGGTACGAGGTGGAGCGGGGGTATCGCGGGGCTCACGTCGACCACTTCTTCAACTGGTTCGAGGCGATTCGCGGCGGCCCGCCCGTGCGGGAGGACGCGACCTTCGGGCTGCGCGCGGCCGCCCCCGCGCTGGCCTGCAACCTCTCCTACTTCGAGGACCGCATCGTGCACTGGGACCCCGACGCCATGAGGCTCGTCTGATGCGCGCCCCGCGACGCCACCGGCTCCACGCGCGACTCCTGCTCGGCGCCCCGCTCCTCACCGCGCTTGCGGCGGGGCTGGCCTTCGGCTGCGCCCAGGCTCCGGAGTCCTCGCCGGAGGCGGGAGCGGCGGAGACGGCGCCCAACACCCTCACGGAAGCCGAACGGGAGGCCGGCTGGCGCCTCCTCTTCGATGGCGAGACGACGGCCGGCTGGCGCGGCTACAACCTGGAGACCTTCCCGGACACCGGCTGGGCGGTGATCGACGGCGCGCTCGTCGTGGGCGCGACGGCGACCGACCCCGATGTCGCGATCGGCGGGGACATCGTCACCACCGAATCGTTCGCCGACTTCGACCTGAAGTTCGAGTTCATGCTGTCGGAGGTCGCGAACAGCGGCGTCCTTTACCGCGTGATCGAGGAGGAGGGCGCCGCGATCTGGTACAACGCGCCCGAATACCAGGTACTCGACGACCCGGCGTACATCGAGATGGGCACGATGGACATGCACACGCACCTGACCGGGGACAACTACGATCTCCACGCCTCCGGCGAGAAGATGCTCCGGGGACCGGGTGAGTGGAACGAGGGCCGGATCCGCATCCAGGACAACCTCGTCGAGCACTGGCTCAACGGGACGAAGACCGTCGAATACGAACTGGGATCGCCCGAGTGGGAGGCGCTCGTCGCCGCGAGCAAGTTCGCTCCCTATCCCCGCTACGGTCGCGCCGAGTCCGGGCCGATCGGCCTCCAGGACCACGGGCGCAACGTCTGGTACCGCAACATCCGGATCCGTCCCCTCGAACCCGTCTCCCTGTTCAACGGCGAGAACCTCGACGGCTGGCGCGTGCACGGGACCGAACGCTGGTACGTGGAGGAGGGAGAGCAGGGCGGGGAAATCGTGTGCGAGAGCGGCCCGGACGCCGAGTACGGCTACCTCGTGACCGAGGCGACGTACCGCGACTTCGACCTCACGGTCGAGTTCAAGCAGGAGGCGGACGGCAACAGCGGCGTCTTCCTGCGCTCCAGTGTGGAGGGGACGACCGTGAGCGGCTGGCAGGCCGAGGTTGCGCCCCCGGGCCTGTTCACCGGGGGCATCTACGAGTCGTACGGCCGCGGCTGGCTCGTGCAGCCCGACCCGGAACTCGACGCCGCGCTCCGCATGGGGGACTGGAACACGATGCGGATCCGGGCCGACGGCGACCGCGTTGAGACGTGGTTGAACGGCACGAAGATGGTAGACCTGGAGGACGAGCAGATCGGAGAGGCCGAGGGCTCGATCGCGCTCCAGATCCACGACGGCGGCGGCATCAAGGTCCGCTGGCGCAACCTGAGAATCACCGACCTCGGCCGCTGACGTGAACCGGCGTGTCGTCGGAGGAGACCGGATGAGATTCTGTTTTGCGGCATTGGTCGCGCTGCTGGTGGGCTGTGGGGGGGAAACCGGGGGTTCGGCCGCGCCGCCTCCCGACGAGGACCGCTCGCTCGCGGCCGATTTCGAGGAGGTGTACCGGATCGGGGGGATCGCGGCGGAGGGGTGGGACGCGTTCACGGAGATCGCGGACCTGGACTTCGATGCGGGAGGTCGGCTCTACATCCGGGACGAAGCCGGGTCCTCCACGCGCATCGTGGTCGTGGACGGGGCCGGAGGCCTGGTGGCGGAGTTCGGGCGCAGGGGCGACGGCCCGGGCGAGCTTCGCGACGTGGGGCACATGGTGGCCCGGCCCGGCGGAGGGGTCGTGATCGTTGACAACGGTCACCGCGCCTACCTCCTGTTCGGCCCCGATGGGTCGTTCGAGCGCGCGATACGTTTCGCGATCCAGGGCGGCTCCGAGACCGCTTCGGCGGAGGCCGTGCGCTCCGCCCGGGAGGGGGAGACGTTGTTCCTGACCCGAGGTGCGGACGCGCGCTTCAGCAACGGGGAAGTGTCCGTCCAGGCCGGCGACCGCACCATCTATCGCATGTCGCTCGCCGATGCGGAGGAGGCCGCTGCGGCACCGTTCGCGGAAGGGTGGGAGGCGCAGCCGGTGCGGGAGGTCAGGATGGAGGCCGCGGATCCGTCGGACATGTTCGACGCTTTCGGCGACGCGTTCACGGGGTTCGTGCCGGACCTCGTGTTCGATGTCCTCCCGGGCGGCGGTGTGGCGTATTCGGACTCCTCCGCCTACGCGATCAAGATCCAGCCGGCCCCCGGGGCTCCGGTCCGTGTCGTGGGCCGCCCCCTCCACCCCGAGCCGGTCACGGAGTCGCTCCGGGAGCGCGCCCGGGCCCGGATGCTGGAAGCTCTGGAAGCCTCCGTTACGGGACAGGTCAACGGCCAGTCGTTCGACGATCTTCCGCCGGATCTTCGCGCGCAGGTGGCGGCTATGGTGGAGGAGTTGGTGGCCGGCATGCGCGACGCGGCGGCGAACGCGAGCTTCATGCCGGAGGTGCCCATCGTGCGGGAGCTTCGGACGACGTGGGAAGGGGCGATCTGGGTTCAACGCTGGGGGAGCGATCCCCTGGCGCAGATCGATGTGCAGGTCGCACCCTCGGGCGAAGCCCCGGAGGGGGAGCCGGCGGCGGCCGGCTGGATCGATGTCTTCTCGCCGGAGGGCGAGTACATGGGCACCCTGTCCCTGGAGGACACGCCCATGCCGGACGCGTTCGGGCCCGACGGCGTCGTCGCCTTCGTCGAGACCGATGAGTTCGATGTCCCGACGATCATCCTGAGGCGGCTGCCGGCGAACATCCCCCTCGAGCTGGGGTCGCCCGCTCCGGGTGGCGCGGACGGCAGTCGCTAGCGCGGTGTTTGACCGGGGCTTCGCCCGTTGCGTACCCTTTTGCGAACGAGTCCTCCCGCAAGGAGCCATGTGATGCCGCACACCACGCGGATCTTGTCTCTCGTCCGGAGATCTTCCGTCCTGCCCGTCCTCATGTTGTTCTCCGCCGGCGGAATGGCGGCGCAGAACGGTGGGCCCGCCGAGACGGCGCGCCACGCCGCAACAGGGACGCCGGGCGCCGAGGCGGACGACGTGACCTTCAGCCGCGACATCGCGCCGATCCTGCAGCGGGCGTGCGTCCGCTGCCACCGCGACAACGGCGTCGCCCCGATGCCGCTCGTCACGTACGACGACGTCCAGCCCTACGCGAGCATGATCGCCCGCCGGACCCAGATCCGGGACCGGGCCGGCGCCATGCCCCCGTGGTACGTGGAAAAGGACATCGGCATCCAGCACTTCAAGGACGACATGTCGCTCGACGAGTGGGAGATCGAGGCGCTCGACGCCTGGCGGCGGGCGGGCACGCCCGAGGGCGACCCGGCGGACCTGCCGCCCCCGCTCGAGTTCGACGACGACGTCGTGTGGGCCGCGGGCGAGCCCGACCTGATCATCAAGCTCCCGGAGGTGCTGGTAAAGGGGGACGCGCCCGACTGGTGGGGGGACATCGAGAGCGTGCCCACGGGTCTCACCGAGGACCGCTACGTGAAGTCGGTCGAGATCCGCGAGGTGAACGACGTGCCGCAGCGCAGGGATGGGGATCACGGCGGGCGCCACACGGTCGGCGGCCGCTTCGTCGTGCACCACATGATCTGGAGCACGCGCGTGCTCGAGGGGGACCAGGAGACGGGCCCCGGCGCGAGCCGCGCCTCCACGGACACCGGCTGGCCGGTGCACGAGGTCGGCCGCGAACCCGACCTCTTCGACGAGGAGGCGGGCCGCCTGCTCAGGGCCGGCTCCTCGGTGGTGTCGAACTCCGTCCACCTCCATTCCAACGGCCGCGACACGCGCGCTCACCTCGAGATCGGCTTCCGCTTCCATCCGGAGGACTACGAGCCGAAGTACCGGCGGACCATCCTCGGGCTCGGCAACGGAAGCGACATCGACATCCGGCCCGGCGTGGAAGGGCAGGAACTGCACGCCTACAAGGTGCTGAACCAGCACACGAAGCTCGTGACCTTCGAGCCGCACCTGCACGCGCCCGGCATGCGCATGTGCCTCGAGGCGATCTGGGGGTTCAACGTCGAGACGCTGAACTGCGTCGGCTACGACCACAACTGGGTGCGCGGATACACCTACGCGCAGGATCACCAGCCGCTCCTCCCGAAGGGGACGGTCCTCCACATCATCGGCTACATGGACACCTCCGAGGCGAACCGGAACGTGCCGGACACGCGCAACTGGCAGGGCTCCGGGAACCGTTCCGTCGCGAACATGTTCATCGACCTCGGCATGCGCGTGGAGATGTCGGATGAACAGTTCGTGGAGGAGATGGCCATGCGCCGGCACCGGCTCGCGCTCGGCCCCAACGACCATGTGGTCGGCTGTCCGCTGTGCATGGTTATCCCCGCGAACGGGGACATGAGCTACTTCGCGGACGCCGAATGGGCGCAGCCGGATGCCGCCACCGAGGCCGAGTCTTCCGGCGACGGCGGGACGGGATCCGGGGACGGCCGCGACCCCGGCGACCGCCGGGAACGATAACCGTGCCCGAACCCGCCTCCATGCCCCGGGTCGCACGGCCCGGGGCGCCGGCCGTGCCGCTTCTGGCGCTGATCCTCGCCGCCGCCGCGTTCCCCGTCGGCTCGGAAGCCCAGACCTATACGCGGGGTCAGAACGTGGCCCCGGCGTTCGAGGGATGGGAACAGAACGAGGACGGGTCGTTCAACTTCCTGTTCGGCTACATGAACCGGAACTGGCTCGAGGAGATCGACGTCCCGGTGGGCGAGGACAACATGTTCTCGCCGGGGCCCGCCGACCGGGGGCAGCCGACCCACTTTCTCCCGCGCCGCAACCGCTTCGTGTTCAAGGTCCGCGTCCCCGCCGACTGGGGCGACCAGGAACTCGTGTGGACGCTCACGAGCCACGGCGTCACCGAGCACGCCTACGCGTCGCTGCGGCCGGACTACATCGTCGACAACACGGTGATCATGTCGGAGACGGGCGCGCTCGGCGCGGGTTCGAGCAACGCCGAGATGCGGTCCAACGAACCGCCGACGATCACGCTCGAAGGTGAGCGTACGCGCGAGGCGATCGTCGGCCAGCCGGTCACGGTGAGCGTCATCGTCGAGGACGACGGCCTGCTGCGGGCGTTCCGCCCCGGGCCGCCCGACCCGCCGGAGACCGCGGAGGACTCCGCCCGCGTCGACTCGATCGCGAACGCCATCCCCAGCTTCAGCGGCCGCCAGCTCCGGCCCCCGTCGCGCGTGACGGTGCAGAAGGTGAACGGCCTCTTCATGTCGTGGTTCGTCTATCGCGGCGAGGGGGAGGTGACGTTCGACCCGCCGCAGGTGAAGGTGTGGGAGGACACGCGCACGGGCGCCAATTCGCCGTGGTCGCCACTGTGGCGCCCCCCGGACCTGCCGGAGGACGACCGCTGGACCGTCACCGTGAGCTTCTCGCGGCCCGGGACCTACATCCTCCGCGGCCGCGCCGACGACGGCGGCCTGTTCGCCGACGAGGAAATCACGATCGTGGTCCGCCCCGCTGCCAGCTGACAGCCCGCCAGCTTACACGGGACTCCGAAAACGGCCGCTACCGCTGTCCGTGCTCTACGGCTTCGAGGGCCTGGAACAGGTGGACGGCCGCGCAGACGATGAAGCACATCAAGTCGAGCGGCTCGCCGTCCGCGATCCAATGCGTGATCGCATACACCAGCAAGGCGGCGTTGGCCAGCGAGACGCCCGTCGCGCGGATTCGACGCTGCAGGAGCTGACCGAGACCCGGGACGAGAAGGCTCGCGATCCCCGCGGCATGCGGCTTCAGCTTCATGCAGCCGCGGCTCGCTTGCGCCAGTAGCGGGCAAGGCCCCACCACGAGTCGCGCGCGCCGAACGCGTTGACGTAGGTGTCCACCGGCTCGGCCGGCATGCGCCCGCGCAGGTCTTCCTCCACCCACGCCGCGAAGGCCCGGGCCCGTGCGGGGTCGGCGGACGTGTCCGGCTCCGCCGGATCCTCGTTCCCCAGCGACTCGCGCACGGTGCGTGCCCAGCGCGCGAGCTGGTCGCGGAGTTCGGCGAAATGGGCGGCCGGATCCTCGACCGCGCCGAAGTGGGTCGGGACGATGCGGTCGGGATCCCACTCCATGACGCGCTCCATGCTCGCGTTCCAGGCTTCGACGTCGATGTCGGGCACCGGCGTCACGGGAATCACGCCCCCCGGCGGGATGCGGATGCCGCCCACATCGCCCACCCACGCCGTCCCCCCGTGCTCCTCGAAATAGACGACGTGGTGCTTCGCATGGCCGGGCGTGTAGGCGACGCGCAGCGTGCGGCCGCCGAGTTGAAGCGCGTCTCCCTCGTCCACCTCGGACACGGACTCCGCGGGCACCGGGAGGAACTCTCCCCACAGCGTCTCCATCAGATCGCCGTAGATGCGGCCGGCGGAGGCCAGGAGACGCTCGGGCCGGATCATGTGGATCGCCCCCACGGGGTGGACGTACACCCGCGCTTCGGGCACCCGGCGCACGATCGTCCCGGCGGCCGTGGCGTGATCGAGGTGGATGTGCGTGAGCAGGACGGCGCGCACGTCGGCGAGGGCGAACCCGGCTTCCCCGAGCCCCGCTTCCAGTGCGGGGAGACAGGTCGTGGGCCCGGGGTCGACGAGCGCGACGCCGTCACCGGTCTCCAGGACGCCGGTCCCGATGGCGAGATCGAAGCCCTGGAACTGCAGGTCGACGATGGAAGTCCGGGCGTCGAGCGTGTGGCGCGTCATTCGTTCCCCTCGGAGGGTCGCAGTTCGATCCAGAGTCCGCCGGCGCTTCCGAGGACGATGTTGTCGGAGACGGACTCGGGGCCGCCGAGAACGGTGAGCGACACGACCGGCGCCGAGCCGGGGTCGGCCATCCACAGGCGTGCGTCGACCACGTACACGGTCCCGCCGCGGATGCCGACGGCGCGGCCGTACAGGTGCTCGGGGTGACGCGACGGGCCGCAGTCGCGGGCCCCGAAGGCGAGCAGGAACCGGGTGAGGCGTTCCGGATCTTCCGCCATGATCCAGACGGCCTGCAGGCCCCGGGCCCCGTTCGGGTGTTCGGGCGCCCCGGACATGATCGGCGGCTCTCGTGCGCCCGGATCGGGGTCGACGAAGAACACCGCGTGCAGGGGATGGTCCCGAGGGAAGCCGACGCGGCGACCGGCTTCCCCGGAGGTCGCGGCCAGGGCGGGTTCCAGTTCACCCGCGATGTCCAGGACGCCGGCCGGATCCGGACCGGAGAGCGCGAGATACGCTCCGCCTCCACCATCGGCGATGAGGTCGGCGTAACGCTGCGCCTCCGCGGCACCCGGCGTATCGGGACCGGGGGCAGCCGCCACGGTTTTCAGTTCGAGCCGGGTCCCGTCGCCGAACGGAATCGCCGCCGCCGCAAGACCGTTCTCGCCCCGCTCGGGATCCTGGACACGGAAGCCGAACTCGTCGGTGAGCCGCTGCGACAGGGCCTCGAGGTCGCCAACGGCGACAGGTACATGGTCGAGGCGCAGCGGGGAGCCCGGGGCCACGCAGGCCACCGGGGTACCCTGCGCGAGGGCGCCCGAAACCGTTCCGAACAGGGCACAGGCGACCATCGCGACCAGGCTTCGCGGTCCGGCAGCCACCTTGCGCGGCGCCCGAGACGCCGCCGCTCCCGACCCGGTCATGTGAGTTGAGCGGTGTATCATGCGGACAAGCTGTCGCCACGGCGGCGAGGTCGATAGTCTGCCCGCCATGAAACGACCTGGAGCCGACGAGCACGGCGACTACTACGCCATCTACATCGACCGCGTGCCGGACGACCGGCCCCTCGCCGACGTCCTCGCCGAGGCGCCCGACGCGCTCGACGCGCTTCTCGGGGACCTCCCCGTCGAGCGCGAGGTCTTCGCGTACGAGCCCGGGAAATGGACGTGCCGCGAAGTCCTGGGTCATGTGATCGACGCCGAGCGGATCTTCTCCTACCGGGCGCTGCACATCGCCCGTGCCGATTCGGCGGAACTGCCGGGGATGGATCAGGACGAATGGGCCGGGGCGTCGAACGCGGCCGGCCGTCCCCTCCCTGAACTGCTACGTGAATTCCGGGCGCTGCGCGCCGCGAACGCGGCTTTCTTCGGCTCGCTCGACGAGGACACGCTCTCGCGCCGAGGCGTCGCGAGCGGCGCCGAGTTCACAGTGCGGGCGCTCATCCACATCATCGCCGGCCACGAGCTTCACCACCGGGACGTGCTCAGGGAGCGATATCTGTGAGGAGATCGAGATGACCGAGGTGACGCTGTTCTACCAGCGCCCGGGCTGAACGAGCTGCAAACGCACCCGTGCGGTGTTCGACGAGACCGGCGCGACGATCACGGAGGAACGATCCGCCACGAAGGCGCCGCTGACGGATGACGACGTGCGGGCGCTCCTGGCGGCTGCCGAGCGGGTGGTTGTCGCCAGGGGCAGGAGTCGGCGCGACCTGAGTCCCGAGGAGACCGAACTCGACGCGCTGAAGGGGCCCACGGGAAAGTACCGCGCACCGATCGTGCTGGCGGGGACCACGCTGCTGGTCGGCTTCAACGCCGAGGCGCTCGCCGAACTCTAGTGCGGATTGCTGCGACACGACCCTGGCGCGGCGGCCGGGATTCAGCGGGCGGTCTGCACCGTGAAGCCGAAGTCGCCCCGGATCGTATGGCCGTCCTGCGCCATGGCCCGCCACATGACCTCGTAGTCGCCATCCGCGAGCGTCTCGCTCACGTCCAGAACGACGACGCTTGAGTCGTCCTCCTGGGCGGTCGCCGGGTCCAGGTCGAGGGGTTCGCCCCCCTTCGGCAGGAGACGAACGGACGTCCCCGCCATCTGCGGCGCTTCCGTGAACCACAACGTGACGGTCGGGGGGCTGATCGCCACCGTCTCATCCTTCTTCGGAGATGAAGTCTCCAGAGCGAGGTGGGCGCAGACGAAGACGCCCGCCGTCGTCAACGTGGCGGTCGCAAGGACGACCGCCCGGTCTCGAATCCATCCGGCCATCGGATTCCGTCCTGATTCCCGGTTAGTTCCCGTGCCGATCCGGGGTGGGACGACTGCGCGTCCACCGCCTGCCTCCCGAATACACCTTCAAACGGTTGTCCGTTTAGCCCTGCGCGGCAACCGCCTCCCGACGGAAAGTACTGCTGCGCCGCCAGCTTGACTCGTTTTGCCCCCGAACGCAGCTTGATGCACTGATCCGGCGTGCCCAGTAGCGGTGCCCGGAATACCTCTGGCGGCAAAGCTGTGAAGCGGATTTCTCCTCAACAGCCGCGGGATCTTCGCCGGTTCGGCGTTCCAGCCATCGTTCTCCTTCAGGCCTTGGCGTTCGCCGTTTTACCGGCGGTGGATGCGGTGCTTGAAGCCGGAGCATCGAACGCCGTCGTGCACGTTGAAGGGGAGCCCGGCGAGCACGGCGACCCCGGGCACAGCCATCTGCTGTGCCAGCTGTCTCGCACGGTGTCGCTGGGATTCCCCCTCGTGATTCCGATCGATCTGTCGCTGGTCGCCGAAACCAGCCCCGGCACCCCGACCGTGAACGCCTGGCAACGTCGCCCGATCCTGCCCGGCGGGAGCGGTCCCAGAGCTCCCCCTCGAGCCTGACCCGCTGCCGGGCCGTCGTCCCGGAAGCCCCCCGACCGCTCCGTGGGAGGCGGATCGCCCGTCTCCCGAAACACACGTTACCCGCTGAAGCGTTTCAGCGAGGCGCACGGCGCTCCTCGAGCAGGAGCGGTCGCCGGCGCGTCTCGAAGAAGGCTGTCCATGGTGATAAGGCGTCTGGCCGGTCTCATCACGGCCGCATTGGCAATGGCTGTTGGAGCCACCGGCTCGTCCGCGCAGGTTGAGCACCCGGGCGAGATCGAGGGCGTCGTTCGCGATGCCGACTCCGACGAGCCTCTCGCCGGCGCCCTGATCTCCATCGCTGCGTCGGGTCGGACAGCGGTCTCGCACGGGGACGGCACGTTTCATGTCCCGGTGCCGGGTCCGCGGGTCTACACGGTGCGGATCGAACGCCTGGGTTACCGCACGGTCTCGCTGGAAGTCGATGCGTCGCGGGAAGAGATCGTGGTGGTGGAGATGGAAGCCCATCCCATCTCCCTGCCGGACCTCGTCGTCACGGGGTCCGTCGTGGCCCGCGTGGCGAACGAAGTGCTGCGCCCGACCAGCGTATTCGCGGGGGAGGATCTGCAGCGTCGGTTGGCCGGAACCCTGGCGGAAACGCTGTCCTCCGAGCCCGGACTCGCGGTGAGCAGCATGGGGCCCAGCTCCGTGCACCCCGTGATCCGAGGCCTCAGCGGAGATCGCATTCTGATGCTCGAGGATGGGGAACGGGTCGGCGACGAGTTCGCGAGCGGTCCCGACCACGCCACGGCGATCGATCCGTCGTCCGCGCGCCGCGTCGAGGTGATCCGCGGGCCGGGCGCGATTCTCTACGGCAGCAACGCGCTGGGGGGCGTCATCAACGTCGTCCGGGATGACGTGCCCTCCTCCGTACCGCACCACCTTACCGGCGCGTTCACCCTGCAGGGACAGACCGTCAGCAATGCGGCGAGCGGGAGCCTGCATCTCACGTATGGCCTGACGGACCGCATTCCCGTGCGGCTGGAGCTCGGGCTCCGCAGCAGCGGCGACCTGAAGACGCCGGTCGGGCCCCTGCAGAATACGAGCACGGATGTTCGGGAGATTTCCGGCGGGACCTCCTGGGTGGACGATTGGGGTCATGCCGGCGCGACGTTTCGCTACTACGGCAACGACTACGGCATCCCCGGAGGGTTCGTCGGAGGTCACGAGGCGGGGGTGCGGGTCGAGATGCAGCGGACCGCGACCAGGCTGCGCAGCGTGCTGAGGCCCTCGGGTGCCTTCGAGAGCGTCGAGATCGACGCGGGGCATACGTGGTACGAGCACAGGGAGATCGAGCCCCCCGACATCCTGGGAACGCTCTTCGAGCGCCAGACCGTGAGCGGCGAGGTCCTCGCCCGCCACCGCGGCCTGGGCCCGTTTTCGTCGGGAGGCGTCGGAACGCGGGCTTCCTGGGAGGATTTCGGATTCGGAGGCTCGCTCTTCACGCCGAACTCCACGCAGGCCTCCTTCGCCGTATTCGCGCTCGAGGAGGTCGATCTGAATCCGATACGCCTGGAAGCGGGCCTCCGCTACGACTGGGTACGCGTGCGGCCCGACCGCGAGGACCCGTCATCCGATATCGGCCACATCCGGGAGAGGTCGTTCGGTGCGGTATCCGGATCCCTGGGGGCCCTCGCGCAGCTCACGCCGAGCTTCACGGTGGGCGCTTCCGTGGCGCGGGCCTTCCGTACCCCAAGCGTCAACGAACTTTTTTCGGAGGGTCCCCACCTGGCGGCGTACGCTTTCGAGGTGGGGAATCCATCGCTCGAGACGGAGCGCGGGACCGGGATCGACCTGTTCGCGCGCCTTACGGGGGACCGGCTGAACGCCGAGATATCGTGGTTCCACAACGCCATCGCGGACTACGTCTTCCCGCTCGAAACGGGGGAGCTGAGTCGCGTGCGCCTGCCGATCTTCCAGTTCCAGGGGGAAGACGCGGTGCTGACGGGTTTCGAGAGCGCGCTCGAATGGGCGCCGGTCGGAGATCTGACCTTGGAGGCCGTGGCTTCGTACGTCCAGGGCAGGATCGAAGCGACGGACGAACCGCTTCCGCTGATCCCGCCGCTGCAGGGGCGTTTCGCCATCGGCTACGCGCCTCGCAACTGGTTCGTCGAAGCCGAAACGCGGGTTGCGACCCGCCAGAACCGGACGGGGGCCTTCGAGACCCCGACCGATGGGTATGCCGTTTTCGATCTCTCCGCCGGACTGCGGATCACGGTCATGGGGCGGCTGAACGTGATCACCGTACGGGGAGAGAACCTTGGCAATGCAGTGTACAGAAACCACCTGTCGCGCGTGAAGGAGATCATGCCCGAAGCGGGGAGATCCATCACCGTGGCCTATCGCGTTGTCTTCTAGCGCGGGCCATCCGGAGCCGAATGCGGAGAGGCCTGTGACGGGAGCGACCGGAACAGCAACAGAACGAGGTGAACAAGAATGAGACATCTTCAGCCGAAACTGACATTCGCCCTGGTGACCGCGGGACTGCTGGTCCTTGGCGCCTGCGGCGGCGACGATCCCATGGACCCCGATCACGACGATCACGCCGGAGAAGTCGAGGGCGTGACCCTGTCGCTGAGCGGCCAGACCGTCGCGTCCTATGATGGAGACTCTGGGGCGTGGACCGGAGAACTGGAGGTCGAGCCGGGCGAGGAGACCGCCCACATCGGCGTGCAGTTCGTCGACCACGACGGGCACGCGGTCTCGCTCGATGATGATTTCTATCTGCGGGTGGACGTCGCGAACGAGTCCATCGCCGAATTCGAGCAGGATACTCCCGGCGAGTTCGGAGGACACCTGCACGGAGTCGCGGAAGGTGATACCGAGCTGACCTTCAGCCTCATGCATGGCGCGGTCGGGTCGGGACACGCGGACTTCGTGACCGCGCCCCTCCACGTGCACGTGCACGAACACTAGGCACGACCAGGCAAGCCCTCCCCGGAGCGATTCCCGGGGAGGGCTTGTCTTTTGCTCGCTTGACCTTCGGATCGGGTGCGTCTCAGGTTCCCCCCTCGTGTGCCGCCGCCCGTACACGGTCGCGTCGACAGTCGACGGTCCCACTCCTATTGAGAGGTTTTTGCGATGAGCAGAGCGCGCTCAACACGCCATGCGCCGCCGTCCACGTTCCGCTTCATCTCCCTCCTGCTCGCGCTCGGCGTCGCCGTCGCGGGCTGCGCCGAGGGCGGCGGAAGCGCCGCGAACGGCGCCGAGTGGAAGAACATCGCCGGCAATGACATGGGCCAGCGCTACTCGTCTCTCGACCAGATCGACGCGGAGAACTTCGAGAATCTCGAGGTCGCCTGGGTCTGGGACGGGTCGGACTACCCGGCCGTGAACGCGCGCGCCACGCCGATCTACGTGGACGGGATGCTCATCTCCGTGGCGGGCGAGAAGCGGCACACGTACGCGATCGACGCCGGCACCGGGGACAAGATCTGGGAGTACGTCGAGCCCGAGACCTTCCGCTGGGAGTACTCGATGCGGAAGAACCACGGGAAGGGCGTCGCGTACGGCGAGATCGGCGGGCGCGCGGTCGTCTACATGGTGAGTCCCGCCTTCTTCCTGCACGCGCTGTGGGCCGACACGGGCGAGCACGTGGAGGGCTTCGGCGGGCCCGTGGACGTGCCGGGCTTCCCGGCGTCCGGGGTCGTCGACCTGCTCGCGGGGCTCGGACACGAGTTCGACCCGTACTACGGCATCCCGCTCGAGACCGGCTACATCACGAGTTCGTCGCCCCCGATCGTCGTGAACGGCGTGATCGTGATCGGGAACTCCGCCGAGCAGGGCTACAACCAGTCGCGGCGCGAGAACGTGCCGGGCGACATCCTCGGCTACGACGCCCGCACGGGCGACTTCATGTGGAAGTTCAACGTCCTCCCGGGGCCGGGCGAGTTCGGTCACGAGACGTGGGAGAACGACGCCTGGGAGTGGACCGGCGACATCTCCTCGTGGGCGCCGCTTTCGGCGGACGAGGAGCGGGGGATCGTCTACATCCCCACGAACGGGGCCACGATGGACTTCTGGGGCGGCTTCCGGCCGGGAGACAACCTGTTCTCGACGAGCCTGATCGCGCTCGATGTGCAGACGGGAGAACGGGTTTGGCACTATCAGCTCGTGCACCACGACATATGGAACTACGACACGCCGCAGATCCCGGTGCTGATGGATGTGACGGTGGATGGCGAGGACGTACCGGCGGTCGTGCAGGTCACCAAGCAGGCCTTCGCGTACACCTTCAACCGCGCGACGGGCGAGCCGATCTGGCCCATCGAGGAGCGGCCGGTGCCGGAGGGGCTCATGCCGGGCGAGGCGCTCTCGCCGACGCAGCCGTTCCCGACGTGGCCGGCGCCGTATGACATGCAGGGGCTGACGCACGACGACCTGATCGACTTCACGCCGGAGTTGCGGGAGGCCGCGATCGAGGCGCTCGATGACTACGTGATCGGGCCGCTGTTCACGCCGCCGCTGCACCGGGACAACGACCTCGGCAAGTTGGCGTCGATGTGGTGTCCGGGAGATGTGGGGGGAACGAACATCGACGGGACGCCGGCGGCGGATCCGGAGACGGGCATCCTCTACGTGACGTCGCAGAAGGGGTGCGGGTCGCGGATCATGGTGCCGGGGGAGGAGCGCGATGCCCGGGAGCCCGCGCAGACGGGAACGACGATCACGAAGTTCGCGGTCGGCGGGTTCGCGGGGGTTCGGCGGGTGCAGGGTCTCCCGCTCTTCAAGCCGCCGTACAGCCGGATCACGGCGATCGACATGAACACGGGCGAGCACCTGTGGTGGATCCCTGTGGGCGACACGCCGAACAGCGTGCTCGAGCACGACGCGCTCCAGGGCATGGACATCCCGAACACGGGCACGGGGCGGCAGGCGGCGCAGATCGTCACGAGCACCCTGCTCATGTACACGGGGGAGGGGAGCGACGGGACGTCCTACCTGTTCGCCGTGGACAAGGCGACGGGCGAGCGGCTCGGGCAGGTGGAGCTTCCGGCGCTGCCGCGGTACGGGATGATGACCTACATGCACGAAGGCCGGCAGCACGTCGTGATCCAGGCTCCCAACACGCTGATGGCGCTGCGCCTCGCCGACTGACGCGCGCATGAGTCGTCGCCTTCTCGTCGGACTCGTGGTGGCCGCGCTCTCGGCCGGGGTCGCGGCGCCCGCCGCGGGACAGCGGATCAGCGGAACCGTGCGCGAGACCGATGGCGGCCGGCCCATCGCGGGCGGCTTCATCAGCCTGCTGAACAGCGACGGCAACGCCGTGGAAGCCGACTTCACGGCGGCCGATGGAATCTTCTCGTTCACGGCGCCCGGCCCCGGCCGGTATCGGATCCGGGTGGAGCGTATCGGATACGCCAACTGGGTCACGGAGCCCTACGAGGTGACGGCCGGGCAGCCGCTCACGATCGCGGTGGAGGTCCCGCCGGACCCCGTCCGGCTCGGCGACCTGCGCGTCGAGGTCACCGGATCCTGCCTGGACGATCCGAGCGAGGGGGCCGCCCTCGCCACGGTCTGGGAGGAGGCGCGCAAGGCGCTCGAGACCGCGGTGTGGGCGGAAGGCCGGGGCGAACTCACGTTCACCCTCCGGGAATACCAGCGCACGCTCGACCCGCGCCATCTCACGACGCTGGAGGCGGAGAGCCGCACGCGGCGGCACGTTCGACTGCCTCCGTTCCGGAGCCTGCCGGCCGGCCAACTCACGACATCCGGCTACGCGCGCGTGGACGCGGACTCCGCCGTCTTCTACGCGCCGGACGCGACGGTGCTGCTGTCGCCGGAGTTCCGGGACACCCAGTGCTTCGGGCTGGAACGCGACGAGGTCGACGGCGAGCCGATGCTCGGCATCACGTTCCGCCCGCGGCGGGGGCGCCGCGTGATCGACATCGAGGGCACCGTCTGGCTCGCCGAGGAGAGCGCGGAACTCCGCCGCGTGCAGATCCGGTATCGCAACGTCCCGATGCCGCGAAACGCGCAACGGCGGTACATCGGCGCCGATCTCACCTTCGACCGCCTGCCGGACGGTCCGTTCTACGTCCGCGACTGGTGGGTGCGGTTCCCGATCGGGAGCCGCAGTACACGCTTCAGGGCGGGTCTCTCCGCTCGCCCGGATCCGGTGCTCGTCGCCTATCGCCAGGCGGGAGGCACGGTGACGGACGCCTTCGCGGGCGGCGTCGCGTTCGACGTGGGCGAGGGCGCGGTCACGGGCGTGCTGCGGGACAGCGTGAGCGGCGAGCCGCTCGCGGGCGCGGAAATCGTCGTCCGGGACTGGGACGACGCCGCGGCCTTCCTGCCCCGGCCGCATGCCGCGGACGTCCCGTTCAGCGCGGTCACGGACCAGGCGGGTGGCTTCGAGGTGGCGGGGCTGCCGGATGGCGTCTACGCGCTGGGCGTCGACCACCCGAGACTCCAGGCCGCGGGAGTGCGGCTCAACGAGACCCGCGTGGTCGTCGAGGACCGGACGAGCGATCCGCTGGAGCTGTGGACGCCGTCCGGCGACGCGCTCTTCGCGCGTATCTGCCCGGGTTCGTCGCCCTACGGGAGTGCGGGCGCCGTGGTCGGGTTCGCGCGCGATGCCGACACGGGGCTCCCGCTGCCGGACATCGAGGTCGAAGTCGTGTGGCGCGTGCGCCGTCTCCAGGGCACGGCGCGGACCGCCGTCGTGTCGGAACAGTCCGAATACGCCGGCGGGGTGTCGGACGAGCGGGGCAGGTTTGCGATCTGCGGCGTCCCCCTCGGCGAGGGGGTCGTCCTGCGGCCGCGGGGAGCGGACGAGGGCGTGGAACTCGAATTGGTGACGCGCCTCGCGTGGCGCGACGTGCTCGTCGAACCGTAAACCCCCTGCCGCTCCCGGCCTCCCGCGGCGCCGACGGTCAGTCGGTCGAGGGGCGCCGCGACTTGAGGTAGTCGAGGAGCAGGTTCGACATCGCCCGCATGCCGATCGGGATCGAGGCGTCATCCGCCCGAAAATCGGGCGTGTGGTGCCCTCCGGAGCCGAGTTCCGGGTTCACCGAACCCAGCCGGTAGTAGAACCCCGGCACCTCGTTCGCGAAGTAGGCGAAGTCCTCGCCCCCCATGGTGGGATCGATCACGAGGACGTTCTCCTCGCCGACGATCTTCGCGAGCGTCGGCGCCATCTCCGCGGTGAGGTCCCGGTCGTTGATCGTCGCGGGCGTGCCGCGGTCGTAGTCGAGGACGTAGCTGCCGCCGCCGGCCCTGGTGATGCCGTCGAGGATCTCGTCCATGCGCCGCTCGACGGCGTCCCGCACGTCCGGATTGTAGGTGCGGACCGTGCCCTCGAGCCACATCTCCTGCGGAATGATGTTGAAGCGTTCGCCGCCCCGCATGACGCCGACGGTGACCACGCTGGGCTCGAGCGGCGAGAGGTTGCGCGACCGGATCGTCTGGAAGGCGGTCACGGCCTGCGAGGCCATCACGACGGGGTCGATGCTCGTCTGCGGCTGCGCGCCGTGCGCCTGCCGGCCGATGATCCGGATCTTGAAGTGGTCGACGGCCGCGAAGGCGGGGCCGGGCGTGTAGCCCAGCTTCCCCACGTCCATCGAGGAGAACGTGTGAAGCCCGAAGATGGCGGTCGGAACGACGCCCTCCAGGGCCCCCTCCCGCACCATCATGTCAGCGCCGCCGTCCTCGCCGGGGGGCGGGCCCTCCTCCGCAGGCTGGAAGATGAACTTGATCGTGCCCGGGATCTCGTCGCGCATCGAGGCGAGGACCGAAGCCACGCCGAGTTGCACGGCGGTGTGTACGTCGTGGCCGCAGGCGTGCGACACGCCGACCTCCTGGCCGCCGTACTCGGTGCGGACCGTGGAGGCGAAGGAATACCCCGTGTTCTCGGTGACGGGGAGCGCGTCCATGTCCGCCCGCACCGCGACCACGTCGCCCGGGAGGCCCCCCTTCAGGATCCCGATGACTCCGGTGTGCGCGACCCCCTCGATGACTTCGTCGAAGCCCAGTTCACGCAGATGGGCCGCGACCATGGCGGCGGTCTCGAACTCGCGGTTGCCGAGTTCGGGGAACTGGTGGATCTGATGGCGCATCTCCACGATCCGGTCGATCACGCGGTCGACCGCCGCGTCCACGGTGGAATCCTGCCCCGCCAGCGGCGTGACGAACGTTCCGGCGAGCAGCGAGACCGTGCAGAGGGTTCGATGTGTGCGCATTCTCCAGTCCTGTTCCGGTTCGGATCCCGTATTCGCGCCGTCGAGCGCCCGGGCGGTCTCCCGGGAACCGCATCCCGGGATCGGACGAAGGAACGTGGTGCATCGCCGCCGCTGTCGGCAACGGACAGGTTGTCCGCTTCGGCTGCGTCCTTTCCATGTCCCGTTCGTCTTACGGGGCGGAGGAAGGAGGACGGGATCCGACATACAGCGACAAGGGAGGCTTCGGACATGCGACTGCAACTTGCCCTCAACGTGCGAGACATCGACGAGGCGGTGGACTATTACGGCAAGCTCTTCGGCGCCATGCCGCACAAGCGCCGCGCCGGCTACGCGAACTTCGCCATCGACGAGCCGCCTCTGAAGCTCGTGTTGTTCGAGAACCCGGACGCGGCGGAGCGCGTGAACCACCTGGGCGTGGAAGTGTTCGACGACGCGCGGGTCCACGAGGCCGGACACCGGCTGGAGGCCGCCGGGATCCTCAGCGAGGTCGAGGAAGAGACGGTGTGCTGTCACGCGACGCAGACGAAGGTCTGGTCCGACGAGCCGCAGGGCCTGCGCTGGGAGTGGTACCGGGTCACGGACGACACGCCGGACGGCGAGGCGCTGATCGCCCCGTCCGCGACCGCGGCGTCCGCGCCTTCAGCGGCCGCGTGCAGCGACGAATCCGGGACCTGCTGTGCCTGAACCCACGTCGCGGGCCCTGCCGGCCTGGTCCGAATTCCAGCGCCGCATGCGCCGCTACGTGGGCGGCCGCGTCGAGCCGGCGTGGGCCGATGATGTGACCGGCGACATCTTCCTGCGGCTGCTGCAGCGTCAGGACAGTCTCGCGGAGGCGCGGGATCCGCTCGCCTGGACCTACCGGGTCGCCGCCAACGTGATCGCCGACCATCACCGGCGCCGGTCCGTCGAACGGCGGACCCTCGAGCAACTGGGCGCCGAAGCCCGCGCGCCGGATCCGGGCTCGAACGGCGGCGACCACGAGGCTCTGCGGCGGGATCTGGAGGCCTGTCTGCTACCCTTCGCGCTCGAACTGCCGCCGAAATACGCCGAGGCCCTCCTGCTGACGTACTTCGAGGAATTGAGCCAGGTCGAGGCGGCGCGGCGGCTGGGCCTGAGCGTCTCCGGCATGAAATCGCGGGTGCAGCGGGCGCGGGCGATGCTGAAGCGGCAACTCATGGACTGCTGCGACTTCGAGCTGGACCGGCGGGGCGCGGTGATCGACATGCGCCCCCGCGAAGCGGGCCGCGACGGGAGTGCCGCCGGGTGAGAGTCGCGGTCATCGGCGGCGGCGTCATCGGGCTGTGCGCGGCGCACTACCTCGAGCGTCGCGGGGCCGAGGTCGTCCTCCTGGAGCGGGACGCGGTCGGCGGCGGGTGTTCGAAGGGAAACGGCGGGTGGGTCTGTCCGTCGATCTCCCGCCCGCTGCCGGCCCCGGGGCTGACGCTGACCTCGCTCCGCTGGATGCTCCGCTCGGACAGCCCGCTCTACATCAAGCCATCGGCGATGCCCCGCCTCATGGGCTGGCTGTGGGCCTTTCGCCGTCACTGCAACGCCGAGAGCTACCGGGCGGGCGTCACCGCGCTCGCGGCGCTGAACGCCGCGACGGATCGGCTGTACCGTGGTCTCGCCGAAGAGGGTATGGCCTTCGAGCGGGCCGAGAGCGGGACCATTCTCGCCTACGACGATGAGCGCGAGCTCGGACAGACCCAGGCGTTGCTGGCGAGGCTGGGAGAGGAACGCGTGGGGCCGGTGGAGGTCCTCGACCGCGACGCCCTCGCGGAGGCGGAGCCGGATCTGCGGGGCGGCCTGATCGGTCTGCGGGTGCGCGACGATGCGCACGTGCGCCCGGAGTCGCTGTGCGCCGAGCTTGCCGCGAGTCTGGAGGCGCGCGGCGTCGAGATCAGGACGGGAGAACGTGTCGTCGGCTTCACGAGGAAGGGCGACCGCGTCCGGGCGGCCATCGCCTGGGCCGCCCGAAGCGGCTCCGCAGCCCACGGGCGGCCGGCGCGGATCGGCGCGGATGCCTTCGTGCTTGCCGCGGGAGCCGAGACCTCCGTCCTGGCGGAGCCCCTGGGGGCGAAGCTCCCCGTGCAGGCGGGAAAGGGTTACAGCATCACCGTCGGGAACGCGCGGGTCCGGCTCTCGCAGCCCCTGCACGTGACTCCGGCGCGGATCGGCTTCACGCCGTTTCGCGGGGCGGTGCGCACGATCGGGACGATGGAGTTCTCCGGCATCAACCTGCGCCTCGACCGGCGCCGCATCGCGATCCTCGAGCGGGCCGCGCGGCGCTACCTGCCCGGGGCGCTGGAAGGCACGGAACGCGCCGACTGGGTCGGAATGCGGCCCGTGACGCCGGACGGCCTCCCGGCCGTCGGCCGGCTGCCCGATCTCCCCAACGTGTACGTCGCCACGGGACACCAGATGCTCGGGGTCACGCTGGCTCCTTCGACCGGCCACGCGCTCGCGCAACTCATGCTCGAGGGACGCTCGGACATCGAGCTCGCGCCCTTCGACCCCGCCCGCCTCGCCTGACGCCCCCGGACGTCACTCCGGGCACCGCCCGGAAGGGTGTTCTCCGAGCACTGAATGAGCGATTGCAGCCGCGCAGCGGCGGCCGCATCCTGATGCGCGTCGCCCATGGTGGTCGACCATACGGGGCTGGATGGACGATGGCACCTCTTCGACTCGGCACACAGCCCGGGGCGCGAGCTCCGCATCCTCACCGTTGCCGCGTCCTGTTCCTCGCGCCGCTGCTGGCTCTGGGGTGCGGCGACGGCGAAGCCGGAACCGCACCGCCGGGAACGCCCGTGCCCACCACGCTGGCGATCACCCCCCCGTCCGCGGTGCTGGCCGCATTGGGACAGACGGTGCAACTGACCGCGACCGTTCGCGATCAGACCGGCACGGTCATGTCCGGCATCGGCGTGAACTGGGCGAGCAGCGACGGGGGAATCGTGACGGTCGATCCCGCCGGGCTGGTCACGGCGGTAGGCAACGGAGCCACGAACATCACGGCCACCGTGCAGGGCGGCGGCGCCTCCGGAGGCGCCGCCATCACGGTTTCGCAGGCGGTCACCGCGCTGACGGTGTCACCCGACCAGGCCTCGGTCGACGCGCTGGAGACGCTCCAGCTGACCGCGCAGGCCCTGGACGCGAACGAACACCCGGTCGGCGGAGTCGATTTCTCGTGGCTCTCCGATGACGAGTCGGTGGCTACGGTAAGCGCCGCCGGCCTGATGACCGCGGTGGCACCGGGATCGGTGGCGATATCCGTGCAGGCGTCCGGAACCGGTCTCACCGCGACCGCGCGGATCGTTGTGAACGTGTCCGACAGGTTTGCCCTGGTCACGCTGTACAACGCCACCGGGGGCTCGCGCTGGACGAGAAGCGACAACTGGCTGACGGACGCGCCGACCGGCCAATGGCATGGCGTGACCACCGATGCGGACGGCCGGGTAACGGAACTGGATCTATCGGGCATCGGGCTCGAGGGCCGCTTGCCGGAGGGATTCGCGCACCTCACGAATCTCCGGCGTCTCAATCTGTCATACAACCAGTTGACCGGTGAAATCCCGGCCTACCTGGCGGAGTTCACGGAGCTCGAAGAACTCGGCCTCGCGGTGAACGCGCTCACGGGCCCGGTCCCGGTCGAGCTGTCCGGCCTCACCGGCCTGAGAGTACTCGATCTCTCGAACGATCTGTTCGGGGGCCGGAACCGGCTGACGGGGCCGGTGCCGCCCGAACTTGCCCAACTGACCGATCTCGAGGTGCTGGACCTCGCCTTCAACACCCTGACCGGACCGATTCCGGCGGAACTCGCGGGCCTGCGGAACCTCACGGTTCTCGACATTGAGCAGAACGACCTGAGCGGCCCCATTCCACCGGATCTGGACAACCTCGCCGGTCTCGAGGTTCTCTCGCTCGCCGGCAATCGAATCACCGGCGCCATTCCTTCGGCGTTCGGAGACCTCTCCAATCTCCGCGACCTGAAGCTCCACATGAATCAGCTGTCCGGGCCGATCCCGCCCAGTCTGGGGAGACTGCGTCACCTGGCTCGGTTGTCCCTGTGCTGCAATGCGTTGACGGGCCCGATTCCGCCCGAGTTGGGCAACCTCTCGTCCGTCGAGTTTCTCGGACTTCAGGTAAACGAACTGTCCGGGTCCGTGCCGTCCGAGTTCGGACGGCTTTCCGCGCTCCGGCACCTGTACCTCTTCACCAACGCGGATCTGCGCGGGCCGCTTCCGCAGGAACTCGTGAGCCTGCGACTCACCACGTTCGACTGGATACTCACCGGCTTGTGTTCTCCCCCCAACGCCGAATTCCAGGATTGGCTCCGGAGCATTCCCCGCCACCAGGGCAAAGGCGTGTGCTCGGGTTCGGAGCCGTAAACCTCCCGCGCCCTTCGCTTGACGGCGCGATCCGCCGTCCGGGTTGACCGCTCGCGTCGCTCCACGGACACTGTGGGCACCCGAATTCCCCTGCAGAGGCCAGCCGAGTGAGCAAATTCGACGACCTTCGCGCCCACCTGCGGGCGATCCGCACGCTCGCCAGGGGAGTGACGCGCGGTCTTCCGATCCTCGAGGCGGCGGAGGACCCCTTCGATCTGTTCCGCGACTGGTTCCGGGATGCCGAGGCCTCGGGGCTGCTCCTGCCCGAGTCGATGGCGCTCGCCACCGCGACCGGCGACGGGCGGCCTTCGGTGCGGATGGTCCTCCTGAAGGGCGTCGGCCCCGACGGCTTCCGCTTCTTCACCAACTACGGCAGCCACAAAGCCGTGGAACTGGACGATAATCCGCAGGCCTCGCTCTGCTTCCACTGGTCGGTGCTCGAGCGTCAGGTGCGGGTCGAAGGGCGGGTCGAGCGCCTCTTGGCGGAAGACTCGGCGGCCTACTTCGCCACGCGCGACCGCGGGAGCCAGATCGGCGCGTGGGCTTCCGCGCAGAGCCGACCGATCGCCGATCGCGCCGGGCTCGAAGCTCGGGTGGCGGAGGCGGAAGCCCGGTTCGAGGGAAGGGACGTGCCGCTCCCCGACTTCTGGGGCGGATACATCCTCGTTCCCGACCGGATCGAGTTCTGGCAGGGCCGCGCCAACCGGCTGCACGACCGTCTCGAATACACGCCGCGCCACAGACCGCACGACGGAAGCTGGAAGATCACCCGACTCCAGCCCTGACTAGCCCAGGAGGCCGAGTCCGGCGAGGACGACGAGCCCCACGGCGACCGGCACGACGAAGCGCATCACCGGACCCCAGGCGGCGGTGATCCGGAAGCGCCCTGCCCCCTGGTTGGTCTCCGCGCGGAACCGTTCGAACCCCCACGCGAGGGCGACGTAGAGAGAGATCGCGAGCCCGCTCACCGTGAGGAAGATGTTCCCCGACACGTAGTCGGCGAGTTCGAACAGGCCGCGCCCGCCGACCTGCACCGCGGCCCACGGCCCGCCGCCGAGGGCAAGCGGGACCCCCGCGAGGAGGAGGACCGCGAGCGCCGTCCACAGCGATCGCCGACGACTCCAGCCGAACGAGTCCATGGCGCTCGCCGTGAGGGCTTCGAGCAGCGCGAGACACGACGTGAGTCCCGCGATGAACACGAAGAAGAAGAAGAACGCCGCGGCCACTTCACCCGCCGGCAGACGGCCGAAGAGCCCCGCCATCGTGATGAAGAGGAGACCCGCGCCCTGGTCCGGCTCCATGCCGAAGGCGAACAGGGCGGGGAACATGACGAACCCGGCGAGGACCGCGGCGAGCGTGTCGCAGGCCACGATGGAAGCGGCGCTCCCGGGGACGTCGCTCCGGCTCGGATGCAGAAAGCTCCCGAACACGAACGCGCCCATCATCCCGACCCCGATGGAGTAGAAGGCCTGCCCGAGCGCCGCGAGCCACGTCTCCGGACCGATGGCCGAGAAATCGGGCGCGAGGTACCAGCGGACGCCTTCCCAGGCTCCGTCGAACTGCAGCGAAACGATCCCGAGTCCGATGAGGAAGAAGAAGAGGATGGGAATCAGGAGTCGTGCCGCGCGCTCGATCCCCCGCCGCAATCCGCGGGTGATGATGAGCCCGGCCAGCAGCATCACGGGGACCGTGTAGGCGAGAACCTCTCCCGGGCGCGCGGTGAAGGCCGCGAACGACTCCGCCGCGGCCTGCACGCTTCCGGCGTCGTAGCCCCCTCGAAAAGCGCGGACGAAGTAGGCCGCGATCCAGCCCATGATGAGCTGGTAGTAGGACATGATGAGGAACGCGGCGCCCACGCCGAGCCAGCCGATCGCGCGGAAGGGGCTTCGACCGACGAGCTTCCGCATCGCGGCCAGCGGTGTCGTCTGCGCGCGCCGCCCGAGGCTGATTTCGGCCGTGAACAGCGGGATCCCGATCAGGACCGCCAGCAGCACGTAGATGAGGAGAAACGCGCCTCCCCCGTTCTCGCCCGCGAGGTAGGGGAACCTCCAGATGTTGCCGAGTCCCACCGAGAATCCGGTGGTGGCGAGGATGAAGCCCAGCGGGCTTCCCCAGCGTTCGCGCGTTGCGTTCATTCCCGTCCCTGGAGTCGGTGCCGCTGCCGCGAGCGAGGGCGGTCGTCGCTCGCCCTCGGAGGCGTTCCCAGAGTAACGTGTCCCTGATCGGATGTGCGATGCCGGGACGGACCGCCGGGAAGGAGCGAAGTCTGAAATACGATCTCCCTACGCTGCGCGGGGACCTCTTCGGCGGCATCACGTCGGCGGTGATCGCCCTGCCGGTGTCGCTGGCCTTCGGCGTCGCCTCGGGGCTCGGGCCCGCCGCCGGCCTGTACGGGGCGATTGCGGTCGGTTTCTTCGCGTCCGTGTTCGGCGGCAACCGATTCCAGATATCCGGTCCCACGCCGGCCATGACCGTCGCCATGGCGGTCATCGTGACGACGCATGCTTCGACGCTTGGCGAAGCTTTCACCGTCGTCGTGCTGGCGGGGCTGCTGCAGACCGCGCTCGGCCTGTTGCGGACGGGCCGGTTCGTCGTGTACACGCCTTACGCCGTGATCTCGGGGTTCATGTCGGGGATCGGCATCATCGTCATGTTGATCCAGGTTCTGCCCTTTCTCGGTGCGCCCACGGCGGCGGGCGGTCCCATGGACGCGGTGCGGGCGCTCCCGGATGCCCTGGCGAACCTGAACGGCGGCGCCCTCATCATCGGCGCGGCGACCCTCGCGGTGAGCATCTTCTGGCCGCAGAGGCTGTCCCGGCTCCTCCCCGGCCCGCTCGTCGCCCTGATCGCGGGGACCGCCCTGGGCGTTTTCTGGCTCACCAATGTGCCGACCATCGGCGCGATCCCCACCGGTCTGCCGGAACTGCAGCTGAGTCTGCCCTCCGCGAGCTTCCTTGCCCGCGCCTTCCATCCGGCGCTCGTCCTCGCCCTCCTGGGATCCGTCGACAGCCTCCTCACGTCGCTCGTGGCCGACTCGCTGACCGGCACGCAGCACGACTCGAACCGCGAACTGGTCGGCCAGGGCATCGGCAACACGATCGCGGGCCTGTTCGGCGGGTTGCCGGGAGCGGGGGCCACGATGGGGACGGTCGTCAACATCCGCGCCGGCGGCCTCACGCGGATGTCCGGCGCCCTGCGTTCGATCCTCCTGCTGGGAGTTCTGCTGGGCCTCGGCCAGTACCTGGAACCGATCCCTCATGCGGTGCTCGCCGGCATCCTGATCAAGGTCGGATGGGACATCATCGACTGGCCCCTCCTGGCCAACCTTCACCGCATTCGGCGCGACCACCTGTTCGTGCTGGTACTGACGCTCGCCCTGACGGTGTTCGTCGACCTCGTGACGGCCGTGGCCATCGGCCTCATCGTCGCGGGAATGGCGCACGCGCGGCAGATCGAGAGCCTCGAACTCGACAACGTGCTCTCCGTGCCGCTGCTGGACCGGGTGTTCTTCGAGGGCGCGGAAGGCGCGGACACGGTGGACGAATACTCGGCCCGGGTCGGCCTCGTCGCGCTCAGGGGGGCCTTCACCGTCGCGTCGTCCCACAAGCTGGTGAACGTGATCGGGAAGGACATCAAGGACCACGAAATCGTCATCTTCGACTTCTCCGAGGCGAAGTACCTCGACGACAGCGCCGCCATGGTCATACGTCAACTGCTCGGCGTTGCCGAGAAGAGCCACACTCGGGTGATCGTGATGGCGGTGTCCGGTTCCGTCGAAAGAACGTTGCGCACGCTCAACATCCTCGCGGAGCTGCCCGACGGCCATGTCGTCGACACGATGGACGAGGCGCGCGAAGTCGCGCTTGAACTGTTGAACTAGCGGGGCGGGCCGATCCCGACGGAAAGCGTGATGGCGCTCGCCGAGTATCCGTAGTCGAGCACGATGCCGGGGATCTCCACCGTCCACTCGGTGAGCGACCGGGCGTAGGCGAGGCGCAGGTCCACGAGCCAGCGGCGGTTCAGCGTCAGACCGATCCCGATGGATGACGGCCAGCGGGCGCGCTGCTCGCGCCGCTCGCCGACCTCACCCGTCTCCGGGTTGACGCCGCTCGTCGCGAACTCGCTCCACATCCGGCGGATCCCGCCGAACACATAGCCGTGTGTCGAGCCGCCTCCGGGATCGAGTCCGAGGAGCACGTTCACCCCGAGGCCGAACCGGTCTCGGAGGTCCCACTCGCCGGGCCATACATCGTGCGGCTCGCCGTTCGGGGTGGGTTCGATCGTCCCCTCGATCTTCCCCGCGCCGGCGAGCACCCCCTCGAACTCCATGCCCGCGAGCAGGCCGCCGAGAACGCGCGTGCGGAGTCCGAGAGAAGGGTTGGCGGCGAGCGTGACGCCCGAGGCCGTCGTCGCGCTCTCGCTCGATCCGCCGCCCGCCGTCACGCGCTTGGAGTGTTCGCCCGAGAGCCAGCCCGCTTCGGGTGCCAGCCGAAACAACACCTCGGACTGGGCGCCGGCCGGCCGTGCGGCCAGCAGGGAGAGGCAGATGGCGAGAGTTGTGGGTGCGGCGAACCGGATCACTGCGGCGCCGGTCCTCCGGTTGTCGCGACCACGCCGCAGTTGGTGAGCAGACGCTGCGCGTCCGCCTTGCCGGAGTCGGATGGGCCGAGCCGGTTCTCGCCCTGTTCCTCGTCGTCGTCGAGCCCGGGCAGGAGCCCGATGTCGTGGTCGGCGACCCGCGAGGCGACGACGCGTATGTGCGTGTTGCCCGTGGCCGGATTGTCGAACACGCTCGCCGTGAGGACGTCGTGATGGGCGGCCCCGGTGAAGAGTTCCTGTACGACGCCGGATGTCTGCCGGCGACCCCGGACGAACCCGGCCTCGAGGTTGCCGTCCTCGATCGTGTAGTCCATGAGGTTCAACTGCGCGACCGCGCACTGGTAGGCGGTTTCCAATCCAGGCGGCGCAACGCCCTGGAAGGAGACCGGCGCGGTGGAGCAGCCCGCGAGCACGAGCGGGAGGAGCGGGAGGAGCGGGACGACACGGCGGGTGGCTCGATTCATGGTTCTCCAATCTTCGCGGAAGGCGTCCGGCGCGCCAGCGGAATGTACACACCCGGGTTGCCGAGGGTCCGGAGTCCGGGCGACCATGGGAGCATGGTGCCCCGAACGCTTCGCGCGATTCTCCGTCCGACCGCCGCACTCGCCGCGGTGCTTCCAGCCCTGCTTGCCGCGAGTGCCTGCGGGCCGCAGGCCGATTCAATCCCGGTCCGGGGGATTCCAAAGGTGCTGGTGATCGGGATCGACGGGGTTCGGCCGGACGTGCTGGCCGAGGTGCCGACACCGGTCATGGACTCGCTTGCTGCCGGCGGCTGGTACACCCCGTCGGCGCGCACGACGACGCCTTCGGTGAGCGGGCCGGCCTGGTCCTCGATGCTGACCGGCGTCTGGCCCGAGAAGCACGGCGTGCTGGACAACGGCTTCGAGGGACGCCGGTACGCGGAGTATCCGGATTTTCTCACGCTTGCCGAGCGGGAGCGTCCGGCCCTCGCCACGTTCGCCGCGCTCGACTGGATGCCCCTCGCTTCGCTCGAAGGAGGCGGCCCCGCGCTCTCCGGCGCGATCGACACGCTGATCGCCGTGGATGGGTACGAACTCGGGTGGGCGGAGGCGGACAGCGTGGTCGCCGCACGCGCGGCGCGACAGCTGGCCACGGGAGACGCGGATGCCGCGTTCGTCTACCTCGGGAATCCGGACGAGACGAGCCACCGGCACGGATCGATCGGGATCGAGTACCGCGACGCGATCTCCCTCTCGGACCGCCACGTCGGCTGGTTGCTCGAGGCGCTGCGGACCCGCCCCACGTACGCGGAGGAGGACTGGCTCGTGCTGATCAGCACGGACCACGGCCGGCGGGAAGACGGCGGCCACGGCGGAGAGTCGCCGGAAGAGATGACGATCTTCATCCTTGCCGGCGGACCCGCGACCCGGAGTTGGGCGGCAGCCGGCTCCGGGCCGGAGTACATCGTCGATGTTCCGGCCACGGCGCTGGAGCACCTCGGGTTCACGGTCGGCGCGGACGCCGGACTCGACGGGGAACCACTCGGCCGAGGACGCGGCGACCCGTAGCCGAGCAACCCACCGGACGCTGGCGTGAGAAGCGGATCTCGCATCAGTTTGGGGCGACGTGAGACTCACGCAAAGGAACGGGGGTTGAGATGTCCGAGATGAATCGTCGTGGCTTCATCGGTCGAGGCCTGAGCCTGGGCGCGGCGGCGGCCGTCGCCGGCGCCGTACCCGCGCGAGCTTCGGCAACCGGACCGGGGCCGTCTCTCCGCTCGGGCGGACGGGCGACGACGCCGATGATGATCACCAGCCACACGAACGACACGGGCCGGCGCGCGGCCGCGGCGTCGTGGCAGATCCTGTCGGGCGGCGGCACGGCGATGGACGCGGTGGAGCGTGGCGCGAACATCATCGAACTCGACCCCGATGAGACCAGCGTCGGCTGGGGCGGTCTGCCGAATGCCGACGGTGTCGTGCAACTCGACGCGTCCGTCATGGACGGAGCGACGTACAACGCGGGGTCGGTCGCGGGCATCG
Organism: Candidatus Palauibacter irciniicola; assembly: GCF_965208695.1. GTDB lineage: Bacteria > Gemmatimonadota > Gemmatimonadetes > Palauibacterales > Palauibacteraceae > Palauibacter > Palauibacter irciniicola. The sequence goes on along the minus strand of NZ_OZ242352.1, from coordinate 1,637,845 downwards.
AGGGGATCCGCACCCCGGCGTCGGTGGCCCGGCTCGTGATGGAACGCACCGACCACGTCATGCTGATCGGCGAATACGCGCAGCGCTTCGCGGTCGGCTTCGGCTTCGAGGTCCAGGAACTGATGACGCCGAAGTCGCGCGAGATCTGGCTCCGCTGGCGCGAGCGGCTGTCCGACACGGACGACTGGGGACCCCCGGACCACCTGCGGCGCCCGCGCGGCGGCTCCGGCGGCGGGCTGGACGAGGCCGAACAGTGGGCGGAACTGCTCGATCTGCCGGGTCGCGACGGCCCCGACCGGGACTACGTGCTGGCCGAGGCCCTCCTCCACCGCTACGGCACGACGAACGTGCTAGCGGTCGATGCGCAGGGGAACGTTTCGGGCATCACGACGACGAGCGGACTCGCCTGGAAGGTCCCGGGCCGCGTGGGCGACTCGCCGATCATCGGCGCCGGGCTCTACGTGGACAACGACATCGGCGCCGCCGCCGTCACGGGACGGGGCGAGGACGTGATCAAGTCGTGTGCCGGGTACTATGTCGTCTCGCGGATGGGCGCGGGGCGTACGCCGCAGCAGGCCTGCGAGGACGCGGTCGCGATGATCCGGCACAAGTACCGGAACGTGAATCCCGACTTCATCCCGTCCGAGAAGTTCGTCGCGATCAACAAGGACGGCGACTACGGCTGCGCGTGGATGCCCTTCCGGGACACGCCCCCCCGCATGACGGTGGCGAACGCGGAGGGGATCCAGACGTATGAGGGGGTGAGCGTCGCCGACTGACGAGGCGCCCGACCCGGACCCCGCGTCCGCCGTGTCCGAAGCGACGGTGATCGTCAGGGAAGCGGGCCTCGAGGACGTCGACCGCCTCGCGCCGCTGTTCGACGGATATCGCCAGTTCTACCGGCAGCCGGCGGACCTGGAGGGCGCCCGCCGGTTCCTGGCCGACCGCCTCGGGGCCGGCGAGTCGCGCGTCTTCGTGGCGGAGACTGTGGACGGCTGGCCCCTGGGGTTCGTGCAGTTGTTCCCGTCCTTCTCCTCGGTGTCGATGAGACGGCTCTGGATCCTCAACGACCTCTTCGTCGCGCCGGATGCGCGCCGGTCCGGGGTCGCGCGCCTCCTCATGGACCGCGCGCGGGAACTCGCGGTCGAAACCGGCGCCAAGGGTCTCATCCTCGAGACCGAGTCGCACAACGCGCCCGCGAAACGACTGTACGAGGACCTGGGCTGGGCGCTCGACGGCACCGACCACTACGAGTTGCTCGTGTGAGCGCGCGCGTGAACGCCGCGCTGCGCGCGGCGGCTCCGGTCGTGCTGCTGCCCGCGCTGGCGGCTGTTGCGTGTGCGGCCGGATCGGCGGACGGACCCGCGGATGAGCGATCCGCCGATGACGGGTCGGGCCGGGAGCTGCGACTGTCCCTCTCGACCGGCGAAGAGGCGCCGACCGCCACCACGCCGGTCGTCCTCGAGCTGACCGGCACGAACGACGGCCAGGCCACGCTCATCCTCGACTTCCCCGACGGCCAGCGCTTCGACTTCGAGGTGATCTCGGAGGATGGGGACGTCGTCTGGCGGTGGGCGGAAGGCCGATTCTTCGCCCAGGTGCTGGGACGCGAGACGCTCGAACCCGGCGCCGCGCTGCACTGGACCGGGAGAATCGAAGCCGGCTTGCCGGCCGGCGTCTACCGCGTCATCGCCACACTCACGACGATGGAGCCTCGAACCGTCGAGGCCACACTCACCGTCCTTCCCCGGAGCTAGCGACCATTGAAAGACTCGATGCCGGCGGGGCTCGCCGCGGACCTTGACGCACTCGAGCCCGACCTCCTTGGGGCCGTCTCCTTCGACGCGGGGTGGTCCCTGCTCGAACGCTTCTCGACCCTCATCCGGGAATCGGGGAGCGACGACGAGCACGTCGCGGCCGAGTACATCGGCGCCGAACTGAGCCGGTTGGGCGTGCCGTTCGAGATGCACGAACCCGATCTCTACCTCTCCCTTCCCCGCGAGTCATCGGTGGAGTGGAGCGGCGGGTCAGCGCAAGCCAAGCCGCCGTCCTTCGCGGTCCCCACGGCGGAGGGCGGGCTCGAAGGGGAACTCGTCTACGTTCCGGCCGCGGCCGCGACGGGGCAGCGAGACCTGTTCGCCAGGCGGCTCGGCGACGACCTGCCCGACGTGGCCGGGAAGATCGTGCTGAGCGATGGATTCGCGATGCCGGGCATGATCTCCGCCTTCGAGGCGGCGGGGGCGGCGGGGCAGATCTTCATCAATCCCGGGCGGAACATCCACTGGGGGATCTGCACGTCGATCTGGGGCACGCCGACGACCCGGAACCTCGCCTCGAAGCCCGGGACGCCCGTGGTCGCGGTCAACCACCCCGACGGAGCGCGGCTGAAGGAGGCCGTGGGCGAATCCGTGCGGCTGGAGGTCCGGCTGGAGGAGGGCTGGTACCCGTGCAAGCTTCCCGTGGCGCACATCGCCGGCGCTTCGGAGGAGTTCATGCTGGTGCACGGACACTACGACTCGTGGGACGTCGGGATCGGCGACAACGCCGTCGGCGACGCAACGCTGCTGGAATTGGCCCGGATCTTCCATGCGGAGGCGGGACGGCTGAAGCGCTCGCTGCGCATCGCCTGGTGGCCGGCGCACTCGACCGGGCGCTACGGCGGCTCGACCTGGTACGCCGACACGCACGCGCTGGAACTCCGCCGGCGCTGCGTGGGCGCGATCAACATCGACTCGCCGGGCTGCTGGCACGCGACGGAGTACGACGACGTGATGTGGATGGCCGAGGCGGGGCCGCTCTGCGCGCGCGCGATCGCGGACGTCACGGGAAAGACCGCGAAACGGCTGCGGCCGCTGCGGGCCGGCGACTATTCCTTCAATCAGATCGGGCTGACGTCGTTCTACATGCTGCTCTCGAACATCCCGGCGGACGAACGCGACGCGCTCGGCTTCTATCCCACGGGCGGCTGCGGCGGCAACATCGCGTGGCACACCGAAGACGACGTCATGGGCGTCGCCGAGCGGGAGAACCTCGAGCGCGACCTGCGCGTCTACGTCGCCTCGATCGCGCGCGTGCTCAACTCGCGCATCCTGCCGTACGACTTCCGCGAGACGGTCTCGGAACTGGCGGGGTTCGTGGACGGTTACGTGGAGGCCGCCGGGGACCTGCTCGACCTCGGTCCGGTCCGTGCCGAACTCGAAGCGCTGGGCGCCGCGCTGGACGACCTGTATGCCACGGTCGGAGCGAGTCGGCTCGACGCGGAGGCGGTCGCAGCCGTGAACGGGCTGTTCATCGAGTTGTCCCGCATCCTGGTGCCGATCGGCTATGCGGAGGGCGGGCCGTTCGACCATGATCCGGCGTTGCCCCGGACGCCGATCCCGAGACTGGCCCGGGTGGCCGAGTTGCCGGGCCTCGCGGAAGCCGGCTCCGACGTGCTGCCCTTCCTGGTGAACGAACTGCGTCGAGAGGCGAACCACGTGGCGAACGGGTTCCACGAGGCCGCCCGGGCGGTGGGACGCGTGCTGGCGCAGTCGACGGCTTCGGCGCCGGCGGGCTGACGACGGTGCGGCGCGCGAGGGGAGCAGCGGTGCGTGCGTCGGCGCCGGCCGCACTGGCGCTGACGGCGGCGCTGGCCGGTCTGTCCGCGGCCGCGCCGGCGGCGGCGCAGACGACGGACACGGTGTTCGTCCGGCTGGATGCCGACGGCGCGGCCCACGTTCGACAGGGTCTCCTGCCGGAGGACGGCGCGGTGCGGGCTTTCGCCATCCGCATCGAGCACCAGACGCTCTTGCTGGCCGAGACGGAGCGGGGCGGCGCGCCCCTGCCGGCCGCCGATGCCGCGCTCACCCCGGTCGACGGTGCGTACCGCATCGATGCGGTCTCCGACGCGCCGGTCGTCGTCTCCTACACCGTCCGGAATCCCGTGCGCGGGCGGCTGGACCGGATCCCCCTCTTCGTCGCCGGCCGGGAGGCCGAGCAGACCGTCGTACAGGAAATCACGGCGCCGTGGCTGATCCGGCTGGAGGGGGACCCGGACGTGCTCGATGCGCTGGACCTGTCGACCACTCTGCCGCGCTTCGTCCGGGTCGGCGATGACCTCGTGACGGCCACCCTGTCGAGCGTGCCGGGGCTGCTCCGGCTGTCCCGCGGGGGCGCGCTCTCGTTCGCGCGCATCGCCGACGCCGTCGTCCTCGCGCTGCTGCTGGCCGGTGCGATCTGGACGTGGCGGAACGCGCGGGTCCGCCGCGAAGGCGCAGGGGCCGCGCGATGACGATCATCCTGATCGCGGCGGGCTTCTTCGCCCTCGGCCTCACCGTGGTCTTCCTCTTCCGGTCGACCATCCGCGCGGACGATGAGCTGGACCGTCGCTGGGCCGAGGTCGTCGCGCGGCGCTCCACGCGCGGCGCCCCGCCTCCGGCGCCGGAGGACACGCCCGAACCCGCCGAACCCACATGAGCGACATCTTCTTCGTCGTGCTCGGCGTCTACGTGGCCATCATCATGGGCATCGCGATCTGGAGCTACTTCCAGACCGAGACCGAGGTCGACTTCCTCGCCGCCGGCCGCTCGATCGGCCCCATCGTCGGGGGGGCGGTCCTCGCCGCCACGCAGATCTCCGCCGGCACCTTCGTCGGCACCGCCGGCCGCCACTACCTGGCCGGCGTCTCCTGGGTCTTCCCGTGGCTCGGCCTCTGGACGGGGTGGCTCGTGTGCGCCTTCTTCGTCGCCCCGAAGCTGCGGCGGCTCGGCGCGCTCACCGTTCCCGACTACATCTCCGCCCGCTACGGGAGCGCGAAGGCCGGCGCCCTCGCGGGCGTCCTCATCGTCGTCGCCTACACGATCTACCTCGTGGCGCAGTTCCAGGCGGGCGGCGAGATCGCGGAGGTCGTGTTCGGGATTCGCCCGCTCACGGCGATGCTCATCATCGTCGCCTCGACGGCGCTCTACACGCTCCTCGGCGGCGTCCGGTCCAGTTCCTACATCGACTTTCTGCAGACGCTGATCATGGTCGCGGCGCTGATCGTGGCCGTTCCCGTTCTCCTCAACCAGGTCGGCGGCGGCAGCCCCGTCGCGGCGGTCGAGCGGTCGCTCGATTTCCTCGACACGCTCGACGACCGTCTCGTGGGCTGGTACTACTCGCCGCGCGAACTCCTCGCCTTCGCGATCGCGTTCGGGCTCTCGATCGCGGCGGCGCCGTACGAACTCACCCGCTTCTACTCGATGCGGGACGAGCGCACGGTGCGGAAGGCGATCTTCGTGGCGATCGGCTTCCAGGTGATCATCGCCACCAGCATCATGTCGATCGGCATGCTCATGCGGGTGCTGTTCCCGAACCTGCCCTCACAGGACCAGGCCACCGCTACCATGGCGCTGCACGTCCTTCCGCCCGTGGTCGGCGCGCTGCTGCTCGTCGCCATGCTGTCGGCGATCATGTCGACCGTGAACTCGATCCTCCTCGTCACCGGCGCGGGCGTCGCCCACGACCTGTACGGGAAGTTCATCCGGCCCGACGCGAGCCAGAAGCACCTCGTGAACGCGAACCGGGTGGCGATCGTCGTCCTCGCGATCATTCCCCTCTTCTTCGCGCTCCAGAAGCTGGGGGATGTCCAGGGCATCGTCCTCGAACAGGCGAAGTTCATCGCCTCCTTCTTCTTCGTCCCCATCGTCATCGGCCTCAACTGGCGGCGGGGGACGGCGAAGGGCGCGGTCGCCTCCATGATCGGCGGCTTCCTCGCCTGCCTTGTGTGGACGCTCTGGTTCCAGGAACACTACTTCCCCCTGTACGGGATCGACTCCGTCGAATTGGGTGTCGGCGCGAGCCTCATCCTCTTCATCATGGTTTCGCTGATGACGAAACCGAATCCCGGCCAGACGCTGGAGCCGTTCTTCGGAGACAAGTGACCCCGGCCCGTCCCACCTGCGGGTCCGCCAACCATGCGGGTCCACCAACCATAGGGAGACTTTGAATGTCGGACGTACTGAGCCGCCTCGTGGAGGAACTGAACGCGGGCACCGTCCGGGTGGTGGATCTCACGGTCCCCCTCGGCCCCGATACGGTCGTCATCGATCTCCCCCCGATGTTCGCGCCGTCGAAGGGGGTGACGATCGAGGAGATCTCGAGGTATGACGACGACGGACCGGCCTGGTACTGGAACAACCTCACGCTCGGCGAGCACACCGGGACGCACTTCGACGCCCCGATCCACTGGGTGACGGGGAAGGACGTGCCCAACGGGACCACGGACACGATCCCGCCGCGGAAGTTCGTCGGCCCCGCGTGCGTCATCGACGTCGAAGCGGAGGTCGATGCGGATCCCGACTTCCTGCTCACGCCCGCCGGACTCGAGGCGTGGGAGGCGGCGCACGGACGCGTGCCCGAGGGCGCCTGGGTCTTTCTGCGGACCGGGTGGAGCCGGAGGGAAGGGAAGGAGGCGTTTCTGAACGTGTCGGAAGACGGCCCGCACTCGCCGGGCTTTCACCAGGAGACGTCGGCCCTGCTGGCCCACGACCGCGCGGTGCTCGGGGTCGGAGTGGAGACGGTCGGCACCGATGCGGGTCAGGCGGGAGGGTTCGACCCGCCGTTCCCGAACCACGGGATCATGCACGGGGCGGGAAGGTTCGGCCTCGCGAGCCTGTGCAACCTCGACCGGCTGCCTCCGACGGGCGCCGTGGCGATTGCCGCCCCGCTGAAGATCGTGGACGGGAGCGGCAGTCCGTTGCGCGTGATCGCGCTGGCCCCGGCGTAACGGGCGGGGAAGGGAGCGCGGGATGGACGACGCCGAGCGGAAGCGATCCGCCTACCGGAGGGTCCTGAGGGCGCTGGACGAGGCGATCTTCTGCCTGGAGTGGGAGTCCCCGGACGAACCGCAAGACGTCGATGCGGAGCAGCAGGGGACCTTCCGCCTCGGAGAAGCGGGTGGGATCGCGTTCTCCAGCCACTTCGCGGGGACCGACGCCGGAGCCCTCTTCGACGAGATCTCCGACGCGACCGAGGAGGAGGATCTGGACCGGATCCGTCGGATCCGGAGCCTCGTCGAATCGAGGCTGCGGTCGGGCGGGGACACCGCCGCCGGCGCTTCGGCGGACGATGCGCTCGACTGGGATGCGGGCTACCTGCAGTTCCTCGCCGTCCTGAACGAGTCGCGGCGAGCCCGGGAAGAAGGCGACCCGCATCGATACTGGATCATGGCGGGCTTCCTTGCCGGCCTCATTCAGCAGGGTACGGAACCGGGGCAACACGAGCCCGGATCCCTGCGCGGCGCGGTCATCGCCGCCTGCAACGAGGGGTGGGGAGAGACCCTGTGGATGGAATGGGAGGCGATCCGGGACGAATGGTTGGCCGGCGACTCGCCCGAAGCCCCGGACGACCCGGACCTTCTCCTCAGGTGGCTGGGTCTGCGGCTGGCCGCGGCCGAATCGGTGACCGGTTCGCTCGTTTCCGGCCACGTCGGCGGGACGACCGATGACCGAAACGAGGGGGAGTCGGACGACGGGGCGCGCTTCCTGCGCTGCGAACGTTCCACCCGTCGCGCACAGAACTTCGGCGCTAGAATCGCGCGCCGCGCCCAGGTACGGGAGCACGATCCGCGGACATGAACGAATCGGACCGGGCCGAACGGCGGCGATCCATGTACTCGAAGGTGCTCGAGGCGCTGGACGAAGCTCAATCCTGGCTGGAACGGACCCCTGCGGAGGGCGGCGACGAGCGGGATGTCGCGCGATCGGGGGCGTTCCATCTCGGGGTGGCAGGCGGGATCGCGTTCCGGGGCCGTCTGCCGGGAATCGAGTCGGATGCGCTCTTCGATGACATCTCCGATGCCGCGGAGGAACGGGATCCGGGCCGCGCCGACCGGATCCGAAAGGGGATTCTGGCCAGATTGGAGCCCGGGCAGCCGCCGGACGAGAGCCCCTCCGACGAAGTTGGCCTCGACCTGGAGGCTGGGTTCCTTCAGATGCTTGCCGCTCTCAACGAAGCGCGCCGCGCGTGGAGGGAGAGTGACCGGTTCCGTCATTCGCTCATGCTGGGCTTCCTCGCCGGCCTCCTGAGCATGGCGTCGCCATCGCGGTACGGGAGCCGCCTGGCCGACGCGGTGATCGCCGTTCATTCCCGGGATCCCCGGAAGGCTCGCCGTTGGTTGGAGGCAGAGTCGATCAAGGCGGAGGAATGGCGCGGAGAGTCGGCCGACACCGACGCGAGGGCGCTCCTCCTTCGGTGGGTGGGGGATCGCCTGGCCGCCGGACACCGGTTCAGCGGGCCGCTATGGTCTCGCCCCGTCCCTGAGACGGATGACGAACGCCGGAAGCGGGAAGCGCGGGAAAGAGCGTATTTCGACAGACAGGAAGCCTCGATTCAGCGCGCCCAGAACTTCGGGAAGAGGATGGCCGCCGAGGACGGCGAAGGCATCTGGATTCCGACCAGCTATGCCATCAACCGGGCCCTGGTGCTCGGATCGCAGGAGGAGGAGTAGAAGTCTCCACCCCGTGTTTGCGATCCGCCGAACGTTCCCGCGGGAACGTCGAGGTCGGCGGTCTGGCCACGGGTCAAGGTTGGAACGAGGTTCAAGGATAGACGAGGAACCGGACCAGGTACCCGCAACGCGAGGAGGGTTCAGTGGCGGACAACGGAAACGCAGGAAAAGCCGTCAACGTGGCGTCGATTCTGCTCGCGCTGCTTTTCCTTCTGAACGGCGGGATGAAGATCGCCGGGATGATGGTCGACCAGTTCGCGGTGTGGGGCTATCCGGCGTGGTTCCAGTACCTGATCGGCGTCGTGGAGGTGCTGGCGGGGGTCGGGTTCCTGAGGCGCCCGACGCGGTTCCTGGCGGCGGTCGTCGTAGTCCCGATCATGGCGGGCGCGGTCTACACGCTCGTGACGGCGGGGACGGCGGCGCAGGCCCCGATTCCGGCCGTTGCGCTGCTGCTCGCGCTCTTCGTAGCGAAGAAATCGCGCTAAACCGGCCGTCCGGTCAGTCGCCTTCGGCGGTCTCGAGCAGCTGGTCGCCCACGAGGCGGACGACGCGGACGCGCTGGATGCCGAGTTCGTCGGGTTCGATGTAGGCCAGCAGGCCGTCCGGCCCGAACGCCGCCGGGATACGGACCCCGTCCGGGGCGATCGTGCCGAAGTACTGACCGTCCGCCGTGAGAATGTCCGTGGGACCGGGTTCTCCCGGCAGGGCGGAGCGCTGGACCCAGATGCGGTCGCTCCAGTCCACGGCCAGTCTCGAGATGACCGGCGCCTCCTCCGGAAACACCATGTCCGCGATCCGGTCTTCCCTCATGCGGCGCATCGCCTCCGGATCGGGACCACTCGGCCTTCCGGAGCCGGCGCTTCCGCTGATCGAAATCGTCCGGGTCATGATGACGGTGCCCCCACCGCCTCCGCTCCCGCCTTCCGCCACGGCGGCGAGCTGGCGCTCGCGCTCCGAGTCCCGGATCTCGTCGGTGACCGTGACGGGGGAGATGGGCCGCTCGAGCGTCCCCGTCACCTGCCCCGAGGCATCGAGGATCTTGACCCTGTAGCCGACGGAATCGGCGAGGGCGACGCGGCCATCTCGAAGCACGCCGAAGCTCAGGGGAAGGGGAAAGGCCTCCATCCGCGACATGACGATCCGCATGTTTCCGGTCTGCGTCTCGGCGTCTTCCACGGGCGGTCCCGCCCAGGCCAGGTGGAACTCCTCCTGTGTGCCGTCGAGCCGGAACCGGCCGATGGGCCGGCCTTCGGGCTCCTCTTCTTCCTCCCCTCGCATGAGTGCGGTGAGCGATCGGCCGGCGAGTCCCGCGGAGAGGAGGCTGTGGTCCGGCATGGCGTGCATCTCGGCACCGGGCATTCCGGTCTCGAAGGTGAACCCGGCTTCCTGGAGCGATTCGCCATCGCGGTTGAAGACCTTTATGCCGCGACCCATGTCGTTGACGGCGATCCGCCCGTCATCGAGCACGGTGAGCCCCAGCGGCTGGTTGAGTTCCCCGGGTCCCTCGCCCTTGTTGGAGATTGTGCGAACGAACTGACCGCCCGGGCCGACGACGACGACGTGGCCAGCGTCATTGTCGAGGATGAAGAGCGAGCCGTCCTCGTCGAAGGCGACGCCCATCACGCTGCCGAACATCTCCCACGCGGCCCCGTCCATCACGCCGACGGTGTACACCTCCTCCACGCTGGGCGCGAGGGAGACGTCGGGACTGTCTAGTCCCGCGGCGCCCGGTCCCGCGTCCCCTCCGCAGCCGAAGGTCGCAAACAGAAGGGCGAGCAGGACGAGATGAGGCGTACGGCACGGACGGCAAGGGATCTTGCGCATGAGGTTCCCCCCGGTTGAAGCGGGCGACAGGCCGGACACCGCCTGCGACAATGGAGACCATGGCCACGGTTGCCCACAGCCCCCCGCCGCAGGCGAGATCACGGAGCACCCTCCAGCAATTCGTCCACCGCGAGACGGACCGCGCGGACGCGCTGGACGCCGAGGTCATCGGCCTCAACGTAGGCCATGAGGCCGCCCGGACCGAAGGCGGACGGGATCCGGAGTCCGTCGCGGGCGAGTGTGCCCAGGTAGCGGCCGTCGGCGGTGAGGATGTCTGTCGGACCCCTCTCTCCAGGCAGCCCCGAACGCTGGACCCAGAGGCGGTTGCTCCAATCCACGGCGATCGCTTCGATGACCGGAATCTCATCGGGGAGACCATGTTTCCGAGTTGCCTACGATAGGAGTCGCGCAGCGCCGCTTCCATGGCGGCCGGATCGGGACCGCCGGAGGCTCCGCTCGGTCGCCGGACCGCGACCATCGCGATGCCCTCCGTAAGCACGTCCTGGAGCGCCTCTCCCTCGGAATCGAGCAGCGCCAGCCGCCTCGCACGTTCGGCGTCGCGGACCCGAACCCCGACGGGAGCCAGCGGGCGTTCGAGCGTGGTGACTTGCTTCCCTTTCTCTCCTTGCGGGTCGAAGACCTTGATCCGGTAGCCGACCGAGTCGACGATGGCGACCCGACCATCCCTCAATACGCCCAGTTCCAGCGGAGGCGGGAAGGCCTGGATCGGGCGCAATTGCATGAAGATCCCTCCGGACTCCACATCCTCCAGCCGCCTGTCGTCGGGCGGAGGGCCCTGCCACGCTGCGTAGAGCAACTCGCCGCTCCCCTCGGGGCGGAAGCGGACGATGGGCCGGCCCTCACCGGGTCCATCCTCCGCGGAAGAGCGACGAAAGACCTCCGCCGTCACGACGCTGTGGTCGCATCGCATGAAACGGAGTCGGGACCCCGGCGCGAACTCCCTTCCAGGAACCCGTCGCGGGCGAACAACTGAAGCCCGACCTTCGCGAAGGACACCGATCGGTCGGAGAACACCGCCAACCCTTCGGGGCGGGCCAGCTCTCCGGGGCCCTCGCCCTTGTTCGAGATCGTCCGCACGTACCGCCCCGCGGTGTCGACCACGACGATGGGCCGGCGTCGCTATCGAGAATGAAGAGGGTCCCGTCCCCGAACGCCAGACTTGAGACAAGGTCTCGGCGCGCCGTCGATGGCGCCCACCGTGTAGACAGTCTCCACGGATGGCTCGATCGAGAAATCGGGACGGTCGAGCCTGGCAGAGCGAGGCGGACCATCGCCGGAGCCGACTCCGCAACTCGCGATCCCGAAGAAAAGCAAGGTCAGGCACCGCGGACGCACTCCTTCCGGGATCGAGGCCTCCGACCCCGAGCAGGTCGGACTGTAGGCTTTAGAACGGACTCCGGGGATCAGCGCCGGGGTGGTGGCCTGGTAGTCGCGGTAGGCGGGGTACTTCGACGCGGAGATCGACTCGGTGAGGCGCATGGACTGAATGATCAGCGCCGTGAGGAGGATGAAGCCGAGGCCGGTCCAATGGAGCCACTGGCCCGAAGCCGAGACGGCGAACAGGTAGAACACCCACCACATGCCCAGTTCGCAGAAGTAGTTGGGATGGCGGCAATAGCGGAAGAGTCCCGTCGTAATGAAGGGTTGCGCGACATCCTCCCCCGCCGCGATCCGCCGCTTCTTGTCCCGCTGGAAGCGCCACATCTGCCCGTCGGCCACGGCCTCGCCGACGAAGAGCGCGAGGAACAGCGCGGCGGTCACGAAATCCAGCCAGCCGAGCGGCGTCTCGCTCCACGCCGCCGCCTGGTGCACCGGGGAGGTGAACCACCAGATGAGCAGCATCTGCCCAAAGCTGATGAAGGTGAGGTTGAGCAGCTGGAACCGGACCGGCCCGAGCTTCTCCCGGACCGCGATCCAACGGTAGTCCTCGTGTCCCGGCCGGAATACCCCCTTGCGCAGGCCATGGAAGGTCAGGCGCGCCGACCAGAGCACGACGAGCAGGGTCATCAGATTCACGCGCGGCGAGGCGAAGTCCAGCGCCGCCGCCACGATCAGGCAGTAGACGGGCGGGCACAGGCTCCACAGGCGGTCCACCCAGGAGTAGTCGCGCGTCAGGATCGCGACCGGGATGCACACCGCGGCCAGGATCAGGCACAGATCGAGCGCCGCGCCGAAGGGCGTACCCCTCAGCGGGTGCGCGATGAGATTGATGTCGAACATGCGCTATCTCAGGTCGCGGTCAGCCTCCTGACCAGTGTCTGCAACCAGTCGCTCACCTCACGGACCTCCTCCCGGAGTTCCTCGTGCCGCTCGTAGGCGTCGGCGCCCGGCGCCTGATCGGCCCGCCCGGTCATGCCGGCGAGGTAGTTGAGCTGGCTCATGAGCATGGGGCGCGGATAGCTGCCCTCCGCGTCGTTCACGCGGGCGTCGAGTTCGTCCAGCTCCGCGGCGAGTTCGTCGAGCGTCTCGTTGCGTCCCCCGCCGGCGTCCGCGCGCGCCTCCGCGATACGCTCGCGCAGGCCGTCGATGCCGTCCGCGACTTCACGGGCCTCCGCCTGCGTCTCCCGCACGGCGAGGTTGAAGCGGTACTGCTCCTCGAGGTCGGCGACGGTCACCCCCTCCGCCGCCACCCGCGGGTCGATCCGCAGTTCGAGCCCGGTCTCGGCCGCCACGTCGCCCGCCGAGAGGCGGACCGTGTACTCGCCCGGCGGCACGATCGGCCCGCCGCGGCCCGCGCCCTGCGAGCGCAGGTCCCAGCGCAGCCGGTGCATGCCCGGCGCCGACGAAACCCCGCGCGCGGACCCGCCGCGCGGCGCCATGCGCTGCATCGCCGGTCCCCCCGCCCGGGCCGCGCCGCCGCCCCCGCCGCTGGCGTAGGAGCGGATCACGTCGCCGCCCGCGTCGAGGATCTCGATCCGCACCGTCTCGTCGGGCCCAAGGTCCGGCGAGATCCAGTAGTTGATGTCCGCGCCCGCCCCACGGTAGTCCGGCCGCGCCGTGTTCGAGGCCCACTCGAAGCCCGAGTTCCGCCCGGGCCGCGTGCGGTACTGCGGCCGCCCCTCGAACAGGTGCGCCCCGCCGCCCTCCGCGACCGTCCCGTCCGCGGCGATCTCGTGCAGCGGCGTGACATCGTCCAGCACCCAGAACCCCCGGCCCATCGTCGAGAGCGCCAGGTCCTGCCGGTACACCTCGATGTCGGTCACGGGCGTCAACGGGAGATCGAGCTGGAACGACTGCCACGTCGCGCCATCATCGAAGGAGATGAAGAGCCCGAACTCCGTCCCCGCGTACAGGAGGCCCGCGCGGTCCGGATCCTCGCGCACGACCCGCACGGGCACGTCCGCCGGGATCCCGTTCGTCCCATCGGTGAGACGCGTCCATGTCTCCCCGGCGTCGTCCGTGCGGTAGACGTAGGGTTGGAAATCGCCGAGCAGGAAGCGGTACCCGGCCACGTACACCTTGTCCGGATCGTGCCGGGAGATGTCGATCGAGTTGATGCGGCCCTCGGGCGGCATGTCCGCCGGCGTCACATTCTCCCAGGACGCCCCGTCATCGAGCGTCACGTACACCGGGCCGTCGTTCGCCCCCGTCCAGATCACGTCCGGGTCGTGCGGCGAGGCCTCGATCACGTAGAGCGTGGAATAGTGCTCCTCACCCGTCGCGTCGCGCGTGATCGGCCCGCCCGACACCATCTGCCGCTCCGGGGGAAACGCCGTCAGGTCGGGAGAGACCCGCTCCCATGAGCGCCCCCCGTCCGTCGTCCGGTGCACGTACTGCGAGCCGTGGTAGACGAGGTTCGGGTCGTGCGGCGAGACTTCGATGGGCACGACGCGCTGGAAGCGGTAGGGGAGGTTGGCGGGGTTCGTGCCGTACATGTTCACGGCGCCGACGTAGTACTGCTGCTCCTGTCCGGTGCGCTGGTTGTAGACCCCGAAGCGCCCCTTGCAGTTCGCGTACACGACGTCGGGGTCGCCCGGCTTCGGCACGGCGGGACCCGTCTCGCAGCCGCCCGGCGAACGCCAGTACGCATCGGGCCCGCCCGGCGCGGAGAGCGAAGGCTGCCGGCTCGGCACGGCCACGGTGAACGCATCGTCCTGCTGCCCCGCGTAGAGCCAGTACGGGAAGCGGTCGTCCACGTCGACCTGGTAGAGTTCGGCCGTGGGCTGGTTGTTGACGGGCGACCACGTCTGCCCGCCATCGAGCGTCACGACCCCGCCGCCGTCGCTCCCGTGCACCATGATCCGCGGGTCGTCCGGGTTGATCCACAGATCGTGGTCATCACCATGGACATTCGGAATGGTACTGAAGGTCCGCCCCCCGTCCGTCGACTTCCAGGTGGACAGGTTCAGGACATAGAGGACATCCCCGTCCGTCGGGTCCGCGATCACGTTCGTGAAGTAGAACGGCCGGTGCATGAGCTGATTCCGAGGATCGTCGTTGATCAGCTCCCACGTCTCTCCCGCATCGTCCGAGCGGTACAGGCCCTCGATCGGTTCCGGCGCCTCGACCAGCGCATAGACGCGGTCGGGCATGTCCGGCGAGACGGAGAAGTCGACCTTGCCGATGAGTCCGTCCGGGAGCCCGGCGGTGATCCGCCGCCACGTGTCGCCCCCGTCCGTCGTCTTCCAGATCCCGTCTTCGTCGCTGGCGCCGGAGATGATCGACCACGGGTGCCGTTGCGCTCGCCACATCGCCGCGTAGATGACGTTGGCGTCCGCCGGATGAAATTCGAGATCCACCGCCCCGACGGAGTCCGAGGTGAAGAGGATGCGCTCCCAGTCGAGGCCGCCGTTCGAGGAACGATAGACGCCTCGCGTCTCATTGTTGATGAACGGGTTCCCCATCGCCGCCGCATAGACGAGGTCGGGATTGTCCGGATGGGCCTTCACGGACGGGATCTGGCCCGCGTCCTCGAGCCCGACGTGGTCCCACGTCTCTCCCGCGTCCGTCGACTTATGGATGCCCTTCCCGATGATGATATTCGAGCGGATGCCGTCCGAGCCCGTCCCCACGTAGATGACATTCGGATCCGAGTCGGCGACTTCGATATGGCCGATGGAGGGAGACCGGAAGTATCCGTCGGAGATATTCTCCCACGTCATCCCGTAGTTCGTCGTCTTCCACACGCCGCCGCCGGTCGCCCCCTGATAGAACGTGTGGGGATGGGAACGGTGGCCCTCGACCGCCGTGACGCGGCCGCCGCGCGAGGGGCCGACGAAGCGGAAGGAGAGGCCGCCGAAGAGACTCGGGTCGACGGTGTCCGCGGCCGGGGCCGGGTGCCGGACGCCGGCCGGAAGTTCACCGGCGCTCGCGCCATTCTGCGCGGCAAGGGGCCACGCGAGAGCGGCAACGGCCGCCAGAGGTGCGAGCACGGTTCGTGTTCCGGTCATCGGGACGGAGAATCGCATGTCTGCTCCTGAGTTATCGCGTCTTGACGATCGCTTCGCCGGCGAGCGCGTCCGTGAAGCGGCCCTCGTCGATCGCGAGCGTACCATTGACGAGGGAGTACTCGACCCCCTCGGCGAGACCGTGCGGGTCGTCGTACTCGGCGGTGTCGCGGAACCGTTCGAGCTCCACGACGATGACGTCGGCGACCGCGCCGGGTTCGAGGACGCCGCGGTCTTCGATGCCGTACACGCGGGCCGGCAGCGCCGTCATGGCGTGAATCGCCTGTTCGAGCGAGGTAACGCCTTCCTCGAGTACGTACTTGCGGATCCGCCGCGGAAAGGCGCCGAAGCCGCGCGGATGCGGATGACCCTCCCCCGGCATCCAGAGCGAGCCGTCGGAGGACGTCATCATCCAGGGCTGCGCCATGAAGCGCGCGATGTCCTCGTCGTTCATGTTGAACGACGTGAGCCCGGTGCCGCCGCCTCCGTCCAGCGCCTCCACGAGGAGGGCGAGCGCCGTCTCTATCGCGTCCATCCCGCGATCATCGGCCACGTCCTGCAGGGTGCGGCCGCCATCGGGGCCGCCCTGCAGCATGAGCCGGTCGGCGCCGCCCCGGCGGTCGAGGTTCTCCCACATCTCCGCCACGAGCCGGGGGCGCTCGGCGGGATCCTCCATCCGCTCGTACAGGTTGCCCCCCTCGCCCGCGAGGGCCCAGCGCGGGACGAGCGCGCCCACGATGCTCGTCCCCGAGGCCTCGTAGGGGTACTGGTCCGCGTAGATCGCGAGACCCTCCGCCCGCGCCTCCTCGATGTGCCGCACGACATCCGCGGACTGGCCCCACACCCGGGGTCCGAGCGCCTTGATGTGCGTGACGACGCCCGTGATGCCGGAGCCGCGCGAGATCTCGATCACCTCGTCCACGGCGCCGATGAGGCCGATCGAATAGTCGGACTCGTCCCGGATGTGGCTCTGGTACACGCCGCCGTACTCGGCCGCGATCCTGGCGAGTTCGACGACCTCTCCGGTCGGGGCGTACGATCCGGGCGAATAGTAGAGGCCCGAGGAGAGTCCGAAGGCGCCCCCGTCCATCCCGTCGCGGACGATGGTCCGCATGCGGTCGAGTTCCTCCGGCGTCGCCTCGCGGGCCTGCATCCCCAGCACGGCGCGCCGCACGCTTCCGTGCGGAACGAAGGCGCCCACGTTGACCCCGACGCCGGGGTCGCGGATGCGAGCCCTCTGGTCGGCGAGGTCCACCGTGCCGCCGCCATCGGGGTTCGCGAAGATCGTCGTGATCCCCTGCGCGAGCAGCGGCCGCGCGGTGCGAAGTTCGTCACGCAACAGCGCCGGCATGGCGTGGGAGTGCGTGTCGATGAAGCCGGGGAAGACGTGCAGGCCGTTCGCTTCGATCTCCCGGTCGGCGGTCGCCGCGCCCAGGTCGTCCACCGCGACGATCCGCCCGCCGTCGATCGCGATGTCCCCCGCCCGGGCCGGACTCCCGGATCCGTCGACGAGAGTGCCGCCGCGGATGATCAGATCGTAGCTCTGCGCCGCCACGGGCCGGACGACGGCCGCCGCCGCAAGCAGGCCCGCCGCCGCGAGGAGGGTCGGGAGCGCCCGTCCGGCGTGGCGGCGCGCAGTCGGCAAAAGCATGTTGTAGTTCATACGGTCGAATCTGTCGGCCCGGATGCGAACCGCACAAGCAAAAGCGTACGCAGGTCAGCCCATCGGAGGCACCCATGCGCCGGAATCGACTTCCGCTGTCGTCGCTCACGTTCGCCGGGATCGCGGCCGGCTTCGCCCTCGTCGCCGGGACGGCCCTTGCCACGCCCGTCTCGCTTGAGGCGCAGGCGTTCGAGGACGCGCGCGGGAACATGTCCATCGCCCTCGCGGGCGACGCGATCATCTCGCGGAAGATGTCTCCGTACCGCGAGCCCGAGTTCCTCGCCCTGCGCGACATCATCCAGAGCGCGACCACGGCGTTCGTGAACCTCGAGATCCTGTTCCACGACTACGAGGACGACGTGATCCCGGCGGCGGCCAGCGGCGGCACCTACATGCGCGCGGAGCCGGAAATCGCGCACGAACTCGCCTGGTTCGGCTTCGACATGGTGAGCCTGGCGAACAATCACACGATGGACTTCGGTGCCGGCGGGGCGCGGCGCACGGTGGAAGCGGCCGAAGCGGCGGGACTCGCGGTCGCGGGCTACGGCGAGAACCTGTCGGAAGCGCGGGCCCCCGTCTACGTGGACACGCCCGGCGGCCGGGTCGCGCTGATCTCGATCGCCTCGACCTTCGACGACGCGATGCGGGCAGGCCACCAGCGGCCGGACATGCGCGGGCGCCCCGGGCTGAGCCCGATCCGCTACGAGCGGCACGTGACCGTGACGGCGGACCAGATGGCGGGCCTCCGGGACGCGCTCTCGGCGGCGGGGCGCGGCGGCGGCTCCGGACCGAGGCTGAACTTCGGCGGCATGACGTTCCTCGTGGGAGACAAGCCGGGCATGAAGACGGTACCGCACGCCGGGGACCTGACGGAGATCGTCGAAGTCGTAAAGGAGGCGCAGCGCCAGGCGGAGTGGGTCATCGTCACGAGCCACTCGCACGAAGGTGCGGATCGCCGCGAGGTGCCGGCCGACTTCCTCGTGGACGTCGCCCGCGCGACCGTCGACGCGGGCGCGGACATGTTCGTGGGCCACGGCCCCCATATCCTGCGCGCGGTCGAGATGTACCAGGGCAAGCCGATCTTCTACTCGCTGGCGAACTTCGCCATGCAGAACGAAACGGTCGAGCTGCAGCCGCAGGACAACTACGAGGCCCAGGGGCTCGGGTACGAGGACCATCCGGGCATGTTCCAGGATGTGCGGATCGAGCGCATGGGCGCCGGCTCCTTCCCCGCGGGGAAAGGGTTCTGGGAGAGCGTCGTCCCGGTCGTGGAGTACGAGGGCGGGGAATTGAAGGAGATCCAGCTCCACCCGATCACCATGGGCTGGCAGTTGCCGCGGCCGGTGCGCGGGCGGCCGATGATGGCCGACGACGCGCTCGGACAGGAGATCCTCCAGGGTCTGGCGAAACTCTCCGCCGAGTTCGGAACGACGATGACGATCGAGGACGGCGTCGGCATCATCCGACCGTGACGGGGGCGATCTCCTTGCGGGGCGGGGGATAGGCGCGCGGGGACGGCCGCACGCCGGTGGCGGCGAACGATTCCGCCGCCTTGAGCGCGGCGAGCACCGGGTTGATGACGGGTACCCCGAGGCGCTCGCCGAGCTTCCGCGCCACGTCGAGGAACCCCATCGTCATGCAGCCGAGGACGAGCGTGTCCGCGCCGGCGCGCAGCGCCGCGTGAGCCTCGGTCTCGAGCGTCTCGAGCACCTGCTCCGCGCGCTGCCGCAGTTCGAGCACCGGGACGTCGACCGCCCGGATGTCCGCCACCAGCCCTTCGAGGCCGTAGCCCCGCATCTGACGGCGGATCGCGGGCACGACTTCGTCCACGACCGTGATGATCGCACAGCGCTGTCCCATTTGCGCCGCGGCGAGCGCTCCGGCCTGGCCCGGGCCGATGACCGGGAAGTCCACGAGTTCACGGGCCGGCGCGAGGCCGGGATCGCCGAAACACCCGATGATCATCGCGTCGAACCCCTCCGCTTCGAGACGCGGCGCGGCCTCGAGGATTCCGGGCACCGAGAGATACTCCTCGGCGGACGACTCGACCGAGGCCGGCCCGTTCTCCGTCTCGCGAACGACGGCTTCCGTCCCGGGAAAGGCATGCTCGTTGAGGAAGGCCTGGCGCCGCACGAGTTCCTCCGGCCCGAGAGGGCCGCGGGACATCGGTCCGGGAAGGAAGTAGACGATGCGCATGGTCGGATCCGTGGGTTTCGGATTCACGGGCGTCTTGAACGGAACATGGGACCGAACATGGCTGGATGGAACACGGCGGCATGACGGGCGTCCGCCTCGAACCCGGAGATCTCGCGCGCCTGCGGGGAGATGAGGGAGAGGGCGCGCGGCTCGCGATGTCGATCCTGGCGCGCATGGCCGACGTGGTCGGGGCGCGGGAACTGCTCGACATCACGGCGGCGCACATCGACTCGTCGCTCTACCAGGGACCGGCCACGCTCGAGTTCGCGGAGCGTCTGGCGGACGGCGGCGCGCGGGTACAGGTGCCGACGACCCTCAACGTGTCGGGCGTCGACGAGCATGGTTGGCGCGAGTGGGACGTGTCCGAGTCCTGGGCAACGCCGGCGCGGCGCCAGATGGAGGCGTACGAGGCCATGGGCTGCGAGCCCACCTGGACCTGCGCGCCCTACCAGACGCAGCCGCGGCCGGGCGTCGGGGAGCAGGTCGCGTGGGGCGAGTCGAGCGCGATCGTGTTCGCGAACTCGGTGCTGGGCGCGCGCACGGAGCGCTATCCGGACCTGCTGGACATCTGCTGCGCGGTCACGGGCCGCGCCCCGGCCGCGGGGCTCCATCTGACCGGGAACCGGGCGGGGCAGGTGCTCGTGGATCTCTCCGGCGTTCCGCGCCGACTCGCGGAGGAGCCCGCGCTGTATCCGGTGCTGGGACACTGGATCGGCCTGCGCGTGGAGGGGCGGATCCCGGTGCTCGACGGACTCCGGGCCCGGCCGGGAGAGGACGACCTGAAGGCGCTGGGGGCCGCCATGGCCTCCTCGGGCGCGGTGGGCCTGTTCCACTGGGTCGGACTTACACCGGAAGCGCCGGACCTGGACGCGGCGTTTCAGGGGAGGGAACCGGCGACCCGGATGTGTCCGGGGCCCGCGGCGCTGCGGGCGGCGCGGGACGAACTCGGCTCGGGGCTGTCCGACTCGGCCGGTCTGGATCTCGTCGTGCTGGGGAGCCCGCACTTCTCGCTGTCGGAGTTCGCGGCCCTGGCGCGCCTCGTCGACGGCCGGCGACGCCACCCCGGCGTGCGGCTGCTGATCACGACCGGGCGGGCCGTCCGTGAACTGGCGGCGAGAGCGGGCCACCTCGACGCGATCGAATCCTTCGGCGGGGAGCTGACCGTGGACACCTGCATCCTGACGACGCCCATGCTGCCGGAGAGCATCCGGCGGCTCATGACGAACTCCGCCAAGTACGCCTGGTACACGCCGGGCCTGCTCGAGCGCGCCGTCGCCTTCGGGAGCCTGGCGGACTGCGTGGAATCGGCCGTCGCCGGCCGCGTCACGCGGGACGACGGCGCGTGGACCGCGGAGCCGTGAGCGACGCCCCCGCCGCCCCGGGCTCCGGTCCGCTGACCGGCCGAGCGCTCGTCGCGGGCGCCGCGGAAGGCGCCGTCCTGTACTCGTCCGAGCCGCTCAGCTTCTGGGGCGGCTACGACGCGAAGACCGGGGAGATCATCGACCGGCGCCATCCGCTGGCCGGCCGGACCGGCGCCGGCCGCATCATGGCCATCCCGGCGACCCGCGGGTCCAGCACGACGACCGCCGTCCTCCTCGAGGCCATCCGCCGCGGCACCGCGCCGGCGGCATTCCTGACCCGCGGCCCCGACACCTTCCTCGCGCTCGCCGCCATCGTCGCCGCTCAGCTCTACAACCGCGCCCCGCCCGTCGTCGCGCTATCCGCCGGCGACTTCGACGCCCTGCGTCGGATCCCCCGCGCCCGGGTCGAGGCCACGGGTACCGTGCTGGCCCGCTGACCGGCCGCCGGAAGCCGCCTTCCATCGCTCCGGACCGCTGCCGGACGCGGCGTCCGTCTGGTGGCGTGGACTCCTGATCATCATTCTGAATCCTCTATCGGCCCGGGCGGAGACCGCCCCCCGAGTCGTCGTGAATAAATGGAGCCGCGCGTAACGCCGCGGCGCTGACCGGCAACCGTTTTTCGCGATGGAGGGAACCAGGATGGAAATGGACTGGGACGCGATACTGCTCGAGCCGATCCGTGTCTTCGTCGATCAACTGGTTGGGTTCCTGCCCAACCTGCTGGCCGTGTTGGCGATTCTGGTCGGTGGCTGGATCGTCGCGAAGTTGATCAAGACGGGGCTCGTCCGGCTTCTCGGCGCGGTGAAGGCGGACAGCGTGGCCGAGAGGATCCAGTTGGCGGAGATGCTGGCCAAGGGAGGCATCGAGCGCACGTTCTCCCAACTGGTCGGAGCCCTGGCCTACTGGATCGTCATGCTCGTCGTGCTGGTGGCGGCGCTGAATGCGCTACAGCTCACCGCCACCGCCGAATTGCTCCAGCGGCTCGTCGGCTTCCTGCCCACGATCGTGACGGCCATCGTCGTGTTGATTCTGGGCATCCTGGCTGCCGGTTTTCTGGGGGCGACGGTCCGCGCCGTGGCCAGCAACGCGGGCATCGCGCAGGCCCAGGTGCTGGGGCAGTTCGCACAGGTCGTCGTGGTCATCTTCGCCGTGGTCGTGGCCCTGCAGCAGGTTCAGGTCCAGTTCGTGGGCGACGCCTTCCTGATCATCCTCGCGGCCATCGGCTTCGCGTTGGCCCTCGCCTTCGGGCTCGGATGCAAGGACCTGGCGGGCCGATGGATGAGCGACCTCGTCGACCGCCTCTCGCCGCGAAAGGACTAGGCCGCCGCGAGTGATGCGGCCGTCGGCTCCGGGCTTGCCGGCCCGGAGCCTGGCGGCCGGACCTAGCGGCGGTAGTCGAGGGGCGGCGGGCGGTCGCCCAGCAGCGCGGAGTACTCGAAGTCCGCGCCGCGGTGCGCCCTCAGTTCCTCCCACGCGGCGGCGATCACGTCCGGGCTCTGGAAGAGTTCGATCGTTGTCAGCGCCAGCGTCTTCGCCGCGACGATCATCCCCTTCGTCCCGATGTCGGTGCCCCCGGCCGCCACGGCCTGCCAACTGTGCGCCGACGTGCCCGGCACCCAGGTCGCCGTCGACAGCCCGGTCGTCGGCACGACCCAGCTCACGTCGCCGACATCGGTCGATCCGCCACCCGCGGGGTCGACCCCGAACTCCTCGATCTCGGCCTCGGAGCCCAGCGGCCGGCCGGATCCGCCCACGAAGCTGTCCTGGATCTGCTGGGCGAAGGCCCGCTCCGCTTCCGTGTACTCCACACCCCCGACCTTGCGCAGGTTCGCGTCCATTACCCGCCCGAGGGCGACGTTGGGCACGAGGTCGTAGAGCCCGTGGATCACCTCGTATTCCATCCCGGTCCCGGTACCCATCGCCGCGCCCTCGGCCGCGCGCGCCACGCGCTCGAACAGCCTGAGCACGGTGGGGGCGTCCGGGTGCCGCACGTAGTAGTAGACCTCCGCGAAGTCCGGCACGACGTTGGGCGCGAAGCCGCCCTGCGTGATCACGTAGTGGATCCGCGTCTCCTGCGGAACGTGCTCGCGCATGAGGTTCACCATGTGGTTCATCGCCTCGACCCCGTCGAGCGCGCTCCGTCCCCGCTCCGGCGCGCCCGCCGCGTGCGCGGAATAGCCCCGGAAGCGGAATTTGGCGGACTTGTTGGCCAGCGAGCGCCCCACCCGCGCGCTGTTCTGCGCGCCGGGATGCCAGTGCAGCGCCACATCCACGTCGTCGAACAGGCCCTCGCGCACCATGTACACCTTCCCCGCGCCCCCTTCCTCGGCCGGCGTGCCGTAGAGCCGGATCGTCCCCTCGTGTCCCGTCTCTTCCAGCCATTCCTTGACCGCGATGGCGGCCGCCACGGAGCCCGCGCCGAACAGGTGGTGCCCGCACGCGTGGCCCGCGCCTCCGATGATGATGGGCGAGCGTACGGGCACGGCGTCCTGGGAGATGCCCGGCAGCGCGTCGTACTCGGCCAGGATCCCGATGACCGGGCCTCCGGAGCCGTAGCTCGCTACGAACGCCGTGGGCATGTCGGCGACCCCCGATTCGACCGAGAACCCCGCCGCCTCCAGTTCGCCCTTCAGCAGTTCGGAACTCTTCTCCTCCTGGTAGCCGACCTCGGCCCACTCCCAGATCTGGCGCGCCACGCTCCCGTAGTGGTCCCGGCGCGCCTCGATCCCCGCGATCTGCGCGTCCTGAACCGCCGTGAGGGGCAGCGGGCATAGGACCACGAAGGCGCCGGCGAGGAGTCGGCGACGGTGGATCTTCCTGTTCACCAAGGGGTGCCTCTCTGACCTGGACATGCTTTCTGGAACTCCTCGAAGAGGAACGGATAGAACGTCTGGGAAAGCTGGCCCGGCAAAGCGCGTCTGGCTAGCCTTGGTCGCCGTTTCTCGTACCGATCACGGGGGTTGGGGGTGGAGAAGATGAAGTCGTGGATCGTGCTTGCCCTGGCTGCGGCATCGACCGCCGCGCCCGCCGCGTCGCTCCAGGAGGAAGTCCAGGAAGAAGCGGAGATCCGCTGGTCCTACAACGCGGAACTGAGTCTGCTCTTCACGTCGGGGAACTCCACGGTACGCACGTTCGGCCTCGGCGGCGGCGCCCGGCGCGAATGGGGCGGGGGAGAGCTGTCCCTGAGCGCGGGCGGTCTCCGAACCGAGTCCGGTACGACCCGGCGCATCGCCGTGGGGACTCCGGACCGCTTCACCGTGATGAGCGACGCCGATCCGGAGCCGACGGCCGAGAACTACTTCGCGCGCGGCGAGTTCGAGCGGTCGTTTTCGGATCAGGTCCACCTCACGACCGGTGCCGGGTGGGAGCGGAACACGTTCGCCGGGTACGAGAGCAAGCTCTCCCTGGTGGGCGGCATCGGGAACACGTGGATCGACACCGAGAGGACCCGGCTCAAGAGCGACTACGGGGTCACGTTCACGATGCAGGACGACATCGTCGATGACCCCGACCGGAGTTCGCGCTTCGGCGGCATCCGCATCTCCACGAACTTCCGGCGCGAGTTGACGGAGACGGCCAACCTCGAGAGCACGCTGACGCTGGACGAGAACCTCACGGACGCGGCGGACCTCCGCGCCGATTTCGCCAACTCGCTCGCGGTCGACATCAACAGCTCCCTGGCCGTGAAGACGGGCCTGCGGCTCGCGTGGGACAACGCGCCCGCGCTCACCCGCGCTCCTCTCGAGCAGCCTGCGGGGACCCCGACCGGGGAGACGGTCCTCGTCCCGCGCCACAAGCTCGACTCCACGCTGACCATCGCGCTCGTCGCCAACTTCTGACTCTCTGAGCGATTGTCGGGAGGCTCACCGCCCCCGCACATTGCCCGCATGGTCAGGCGATCCGGTGGGTTGGTTCCACGACTTGGAAGGGCCGCCGTCTTCCTTCCGCTCCTGCTGTCCGGCTTGTCCGCCGGCTGTCGGTCGGATGCCCCGCCGCCGGGCGAGGATGCCCCGCCGCCGGTCGTCGCGAACCGTCGGCAACGGTCGCGGGGGCCGAGTCCGGCCCGGCGTCCGGGGCCGGACCGGCGGACGCCCTCGCGCCCCCCGAAACGCCGGACCTGGAGGCGGGAGGGGCCGACGCGCCGGCCGAAGCGTCCGGGCAGCAGGCGCCGCCCCTGGTTCAGGACTCGATCGGGATCCGGCTGGAGGCGCTGGCGCTGGCCCAGGAGCGGATCCTTGCCCGGTTGGATTCGCTGCAGGCCCCCGTCCCTCCCGCGACCACCGAGGATACTTCGTCCACGGCGCTCCCGGCGCTGGATCTCGAGGAAGCGGGAGAAGAGGTGCGGGGTCTCGGCGTCGGCATCTTCTGGTCGCTCGTCGTGATCGTCGTCTTCCATTTGCTGATCCGGGTCCTGGTCTGGACGCTGGAGGCGCTCGCCGAGCGGAGCGTCCGGCGCCGTCTCGCCTTCAAGTCGCTCATCCCCATCAGCCGCATGCTCCTGTGGGCGATCGCGGCCTACCTGATCCTCCGCACGGTCTTCCGCGTCGACGCCCAGGGGATCCTGGCCGCGAGCGCCGCTCTGGGCGTGGCGCTGGGGTTCGCCGCCCAGGACTTGCTCAAGAACGTGTTCGGTGGCCTGATCGTCGTGTTCGACCAACCCTTCCAGGTCGGCGACAAGATCTCGGTGGGCGGGACCTACGGTGAGGTGGTCTCCATCGGACTCCGCTCGACGCGGATCGTGACGGCCGACGACAACCTGGTCTCGGTGCCCAACGCGCAGGTGGTGCAGGAATCCGTTGCGAACGCGAACGCGGGGCAACTCCATTGCCAGGTGGTGACGGACCTCTACCTGCCGGGGCGCGTGGACGAGCGGAAGGCGAGGGAGATCGCGTTCGATGCGGCGGTCACGTCCAGGTACGTCTTCCTCGAGAAACCCGTCGTCGTGCTCGTCGGGGACGAGTTCCGGACGACGTTCCTCACGCGCGTCAGGATAAAGGCGTACGTGCTGGATCCACGCTTCGAATTCCTGTTCCAGAGCGACGTCACGGAGCGGGCGCGAGACGGTTTCCGGGCGGCGGGCCTCGTCGCCGAGCAGGATTGGTATCCCGCCGTGGAGGCGACCGCTCCGACGGATCCGGATCCGTCGGCCGCGGGCGGGGGCCTGCGCGCATGAACGCGGGCCTCGGCGAACCGGACGGCCGCGCGTCCGGCCCGGCAAACGACGCGGAGATCGCCGACCGGATCTCCGAAGCCGTGCACCGACCGTTCCGGGAGATCTGGCGGCGGTACGAGGAAGACGATTGGGCCCCGATCCGCCGCGCGTTGGACCGTGCATCGAGAACTCACGCGCAGGCTCTGGCGGAACTCGAGGCGGACATCGGATCCAGGGGCGCAAGCGGAGAGGACTCGCCCCGACCGGAGGCGGCGGACGGGTACCTGCGGACGGCCTCCGATGAGGTCCTGAAGCCGTTGTGTCGGGCCATCCGCCGCGCGCCGCTGGCCGCCGGTCTGCGGGCGTCGCTGTCGGCCGCTCGCGCCGAGGCGGAGGCGGGCGTGGAGGAACTCCCGCCGAAGGCCGACGTGCCCCTTTCCGCGGATGCGCTCCGGCGCGCGCGCGACGCCGGGGCCGGGATCGACGCGAAGCGCCTCCTCGCCCTCGCGCTCCGGCCCATCGTCTGGCGGCGCGTGACACATGAGGTCCCGGTCGCCGGCCTCGCCCGGCGGCACCTCGATGGGGTCGTTCTCCCGCGGCAGGCGCGCGCCTGCCGGGCGAGTCAGCGCCGGCGGGCGGCCTGGCTGGGCGGCCTGGAGCGGGCGTTCGACGCGTGGATCGAGGGGGTCCTCGACCCGGAGGGGGAGCGCACGTCCGGCTACCCGGGCCGGCTGGCCGCCGCGGGCCGGGCGCTTCAGGGCGAACTCCTGGCGGCGGCGGACGGTCTGGCCTCGGCCGCCGGACCCGCACCCGGCGATGCGGACAGGCGTGCGGTCCGGATCCTGAGGGCGACGGTGGCGGTCGCCGGCACGTTCGTTGCGCGCGATACGTCGAACCCCCGGCACCGGAACGTGGGTTCGGCCTGGGCGGAAGGCTGGGATCGGTGGGCCGGCGAGTCCGCCAACCGGCTGGAACTGTACCGCAGCCTGCTCGAATCGAGTCTCGCGATTTCGTCCATCGGGGATCGACTGGCCGCCGCCTGGGCCGAAACGATGGAGCGGGTGAACGGTGTGATATCGGAGATCGAGTCGGCGCTCGGTGAAGGTCGCCGGCGCGTCGCGGAGCTGACCTCCGCACCGGAGGCCCTGCAGGGGGCGCTGGAGGCCGAGCGGCGCGGGGTCGCCGAGGCGCTGGCCCGGCCTGCGGGCGTGCTGGGCGACTCCGGGGCCTTCGTCGCGGAACTCTCGGCTGCGGCCGATCGCGCGGTCGGACGGATCGAGGCGCTCAACCTCCGCATGCCCGAGGTCGTGTCCCTGCACGAGATGCCCGATGCCGGCGAAACAGTGCGACGGCCAGGCCGGGAGACGCGGCACGTGCAGGTCCGCGAAGCCGCAATACGGGCCTTCGACACGTTCAGGATGGAACGGATCCGCGCGATACCGGCCGGCATGGCAGGGTCGCTCGACCGGGCAGGCGCGGAGGTGGCGGAGGCGTGCGAGGTGTCGGCGTACGGATACGAGGTCGCCCTCGCCGAACTCTCCGACGCTCTCGACGGGGCGGAGCCCCCCGACCGCGGTCACGTCATCGCTCCCGCCCGGAACGCCCTGACGCGTGCCGCCGACAAGCTCGAACGGACCCGTGAGGTTCTGTTCGAGGCGAGCGCGGAGGCCGGGCGCCGGGCGACCGCCGAGGTTGCCGAGGGGGCCGCGCGCCTGACCCGTCGGGCCCTCGCCGAAGGGTTTGCGGCGGAACTGCTGCGAGCGCGCTCGTACCTCGAGGGCGAGGTCGCCGGGGACTGGCGACGGTGGCGGAGCCGCCTGACCACGCACCAGCCCTCGGTGGCGGCGGCCGTCCGCGCCGGGTGGCGACGCCTTGCCTACCTCGGGAGGACCCTCGGCCTCCTTCCGCCGGTCCAGGGAGCGGCCGACCCCGATGCTCCCCAGCCGGCGTCGGTATCGGAAGTCTTCCGGGATCTTCCCGCCGTGTACCGCCGGTTGTTCTCGTTGGAGCCCCTCACCGATTCCCAACTCCTGGCCGGAAGGGATCGCAGTCTGGCCGAGATCGCGAAGTTGCATCGGGCGTGGGAGGAGGGTGGGGCCGGTTCGTTGATCGTGGTCTCACCGCCCGGCGTCGGGACCACGAGTTTCCTGAACGTGGTCGCCGCGCGTCTTGCCGCGGATTCGCGAGCTTGCGTCAGGCGGATCCTGAATGAGCGCGAGCGCGATGAACCCCGGTTCGCGCGCCGGCTCGCCGCGTGGCTCGGCCTCGAAGCCCCGGACCCTCCCGGGGAAACGGTCGACCTCGACCGGCTCGCCGACCGGGTTCTGCGGAGCCCGGACGGGGAGGTCCCGCGGACGGTGATCCTCGAGGGCGGAGAGTTCCTGCACCTGCGAGCCCCCGGCGGCGGCGAGCTTTTCGAGCGCCTCATGACCTGCATCGCGCGCACGGAGTCGAGGATCTTCTGGTTGGTCTCCATGAACGCCTCGGCGTGGCAGATCGTCCGCGCACGCCTCCGGCCGTTCGTCAGCGATATGCACTGCCTGACGCTGGCTCCCCTGACCGCCGACGAGTTGCGTCAGGCGATCTTCGCGCGGCACCGGCGGAGCGGGATCCCGCTCCAGTTCGACGAACCCCGCGCGGGGCGGGCGGCTCTGCTTCGGCGGCTTCGACGCGCCCGGACGAGCCAGAGACGCCGACAGTTGATCGAGGCCGACTATTTCCGGCGGCTCCACCGCGCCTCGCTCGGTTCCGTGCGACTGGCGCTGCTGCACTGGCTGAGGTCCGTGGACCTCGAGACGATCGAGGGCAGCCTTCTCGTGCGTCCGCTGACCCCGACCCCATCGTCATCGTCGCTGGACACGCTGGATATCGACCAGAGCTTCGCCCTCAAGGCGATCCTCGACCACGGGACTCTCACGCTCACCGAGTACGGCGAAGTCATGCGGATCCCGCCCGCCGCCGCCCGCCACACGCTCAGGTCGCTCGAGGAGCTACGCCTGGTCGATGTCAACCCGGCCGGGGAGGCCGGGGAAGGAGGGCCCCCGGGGGACACGCCGGGCCCGGCCGAGCCCCGCTACCGGATTCGACCGCTCATGCTCGGCGCGGTGAGCCAGCACCTGAGGTCCCGCAACGTCCTGCACTAGCGCACGCCGGGAACGGCCGATCGAGCGCTTCACGACCGGAAGAGCGTGAGCTGGTCGGGGGGCGCGTCGCCGACCGGGGGGCGATCGCGCCAGCCTGACGGTTCCCGGATCGGAGCGCTCCGGGGCTTCGCGCAGGCCGCATCGTCCGCGGCGACGCGGTTCACCCGGCGGCTGACCGCGAACACCTCCAGTGCCTCCGCGTCGAACGGCCGGAGCGGCTCCATGGTGCGCTCGGAGATGTCGAGGTCGAGCCACATCTGCGCGCCCGCGCCCTCGAGTATGACCGGCATGCGGCCGTGCAGCGGTTCGAGCAGCGCGTTCGCGTCCGTCGTGACGATCGTGCAGGAGGGGATCGTGCCGTCCGGTCCGCGCCACACGTCCCACAGGCCGGCGAGCGCCATCGGTCTCCGGTCCCGGCGCCGGGTGAAGTACGGCTGCTTCAGGCCGCCCTCCTTCCGCCATTCGTAGAATCCGTCGGCGAGGACGGCGCAGCGCCGGTCGAGAACGAGGTCTCGAAACGCGCGCCGGGTTTCGAGCGACTCGGCGCGGGCATTGATCATCGGCGGGAGCGACGCGCGATCCTCCGCCCAGTTCGGGATCAGCCCCCAGCGCAGCGGAACGAGCTCCCGGCCGCCGGCGCCTCGCCGGAGGGCGATGACCTCGTCCGTGGGCGCCACGTTGTAGCGGGCGGACCACTCCTCGAGCCGCGACGGATCGGCCTCGAAGAGTTCCGCGAGGTCCGGAACCGGGGTCTGAAGGCTGAATCGTCCGCACATGGGAGCAACCTAACGAGCGCCGACGCGACCCGTGGACCCCGTTGCGGGTCCCGGCTGGCGCGCCGACAATCCTCCGGCCCGTCACCGAAAGGACATGGATCCGATGAAGATCGCCCTTGTACAGCAGTCCGCGGGGCCCGACCGCACCCGCAACCTCGAACGCGCGCTCGACGCGATGGGCCGCGCCGCGTCGGAGGGTGCCGATCTCGTGGCGTTCCCCGAACTCGCGATCGACCGCTTCTTCCCCCAGCGGCCGGACGACCCCGGCGCCGCGCAGATCGCGGAGCCGATCCCCGGTCCCACCTGCGACCGAATCGCCGCGCGCGCCGCCGAACTCGGCCTCGTCACGGTGTTCAACCAGTACGAACTCGGGCCCGACGGGCGCTGCTACGACAGCACGCCCGTGTTCGACGCGGACGGCTCGCTCCTCGGAGTGACGCGGATGATGCACATCACCGAGTACGCGTGCTTCCACGAACAGCACTACTACGCGAAGGGCGATACCGACGCGCTCGTCTACGACACCGCCGTGGGGCGCGTGGGCGTCGCGATCTGCTACGACCGCCACTATCCCGAATACATGCGGCGCCTGGGAGAACATGGGGCGCAGCTCGTCGTCATCCCGCAGGCGGGCGCGGTCGGGGAGTGGCCCGAGGGACTGTTCGAGGCGGAGGTGCGCGTGGCGGCGTTCCAGAACGGCTACTTCGTCGCGCTGGCCAACCGCGTGGGCGAGGAGCCCCGCCTCACCTTCGCCGGAGAGTCCTTCGTCGTCGATCCCGAGGGCGTCGTCCTCGCGCGGGCGCCGGAAGGGGAAGCGGCGATTCTCTACGCCGACGTGGACCTGTCGCGCTGCGCGGCCTCCACCGCCCGGCGGCTGTTCTGGCGCGACCGCCGCCCCGACGTGTACGCCCGCTGGGCCGAGCGCCTCGCCGCGGTGTCGACCGTGCCCGGCCGCTGACTCCGGCCGTCCGCCGCCGGCTCCCGCTCGTGGAACTCCTCATCGTCGTGGTCGCCCTCGTCGGCCTGATGGCCGTCGTCCGTCTCCTCATGCCCCGGATCGTCCCCTTCTTCGTCTTCTATCCGGAGACCCTGCAGCCGCACGAGACGCACCCGCGGTACTGGGGATTCCCGCAGGCCACCGAGGTCCGCATCCCGACCGAGGACGGGATCGAACTGCACGCGTGGTGGTTTCCCGCGGACCCGCCGCAGTCCAGGCGGGGGACGGCGATCTACTTCCACGGCAACGCCGGGCACCTGGGAGACCGCGGGGCGGTGGCGGCGGCGCTCTCGAGCCTCGGACTCGACATCCTTTTGCCCGACTATCGAGGCTATGGAGCGAGCGAGGGGAAGCCCTCCGAGGAGGGTCTCTACGCGGACGCGAGGGCGGCGTACCGGTGGTTGGTGGAGGAGCGGGGCGTCGAGCCCGAGCGGCTCCTTCCCCTGGGGAACTCCCTCGGAAGCTCCGTGGCGGCGGAACTGGCGGTGAGCCGCCCGGTGGCCGGCGTCGTCCTGCTCGGGCCGTTCACGGACACCGCTGCGATCGCCCGGCACCGCCTGCCGTGGCTGCCGGACTGGTATCTGGACTGGCTGCACAACCGCTTCGACACGCTGGAGCGGGCGCCACGCATCGAGGTGCCGACGTTCGTCGCCGCCGGCGAGGAGGACCGCGTCATTCCGCCCGGCCAGAGCCGGGAGGTCTTCGAGGCGCTGCGCGGACCCCGGCGCTGGCTCGAGATCCCGGGCGCGGGACATAACGACATCTTCTCGCACGAAGCGCTATGGAGGGAACTCCACCGCTTCACCCGCAACGTCCTGGCGAGCGGACCTGGCGACGACTCCGTATCGCCTTGACCCTCACGGCAGAAGCCATGCGGCGGCGGCGGCCAGGTCGGGTGCAATGTGGACGGGGTCGGCGTCGTCCGGGCGGGACTCGCCCTTTCGGTTGACCCACAGCACGGGCACCCGGAGCGATGTCGCGGGGACGACGTCGTGGAAGAGGCTCTGCGCCACGTGCAGCCACCGGTCGAAGCCGGCGGCCCACTCCCGCCCGCGCTCGAAGTGCGGCGCGGCCGGCTTGTAGCTGCGCAGCCGCTGGGCCGTGCCGAGGAGGCCGAACTCGACCTCGAAGCGCTTCAGCGTTCCGGCGAGCAGGTCGTCGTCGATGTTCGAGAGGATCCCCAGCGTGACGCCCGCCGCGGCGAGGCGCGAGAGTGCCGGATTCGTATCGGGGAAGGGCCGCCAGGAGGGGATGCTCGCGGGGACGCCCCCCGCCACCTCGTCCGCCGTATCCCATCCGTTCGCGCGCGCGACCTCCACCGAGGTCTCGGTGAGCAACTGCCGGTAGGGGCGGTACTCGCTCGTCTTGAGCCGGTTCTGGGCCGCGTGGAACTCGCCGAGGAGCCGCTCGTCCTCCACCGCGGCCGCCTCCGCGTACGCAACCCGGAGTGCCGCGAGAATCCCGCCTTCCCAGTCGATCAGCGTGCCGTAGCAATCGAACGTGAGGAGGGTGCCCCGTCCCGCCGTCCCCTCGAAACTGTGCATGCGCTCCCTCGAAACCGCTACGTTTCTCCCATGTCGGCCGGCGAGATCTTATCGGGCGTGGCAGGGGAGGGCCACCGGAAACCGAACCCCTTCGCGGGAGGCGGCCTCGATCGCGCCACCCACCTGCGAGCCGATCCCGGGTGGCTCTCCGACCGGTTGTCCGATCCGAACTCGCGCGTCGTCCCCGTATGGCGCGAGCGCAGCCTGGTGTCCCAAACGGCGCGGGAAGTCGCGGCGAAAGCGGACGGCCTGGCCTATCGGCCGGTACTCCTTCCGCCCACCGTCGCAGCCTCCGCCTCGGAACCACCCGAGGAATGGATCTTTCTCGGACTCGAAGGGGGACGGGACGGCGGCCGCGCGCTGTTCGCCGCCGACGTGCCCGGGGGAGCCGGCGAAGGGCCGTCTTCAGACAGCCCGCTCGACGGGGCGGGGGAGTTCCTCGATCTCCGCGGGGTGGGGGCCATGCTGGGGCAGGGGGACGGCTCGCTACTGGCCTACGCCCGGGCGATCGTTACCTGGAGTCGCCGGCACCGCTTCTGCGGAACGTGCGGCTCCTCCACCCGCCCGGAGCAGGGGGGACACGTCCGGCGCTGCGGCCACGAAACGTGCGGAGTCGACCATTTTCCGCGCACGGACCCGGCCATCATCGTCCTCGTGACCGATGGAGACCGCTGCCTGCTCGGGCGGAAGGACATCTGGCCGGAGGGCGTCTACTCGACGTTGGCCGGGTTCGTGGAGCCGGGCGAGAGCCTCTCGGAGGCCGTCGTCCGCGAGGTCAGGGAGGAGTCGGGAATCGAGGTGGGCTCCGTCCGCTATCGCTCGTCCCAGCCCTGGCCGTTCCCGGCGTCGCTGATGCTCGGCTTTCGGGCCGAGCGCGTGGGCGGCGACCTGACCGTCGCCCGGCAGGAACTCGTCGATGCGCGCTGGTTCAAGCGCGCCGACTTCGCCCGCCGCCGCGCGATCGGCCTCCGCCTCCCGGGTCGCGTCTCGATCTCCCGCCGCCTCATCGAGGACTGGCTGGCGGCATCGCCGGAATCTCATTATCAATAACGGATTGTGGAACGAGTTGGCGGAATCGGGGGCGGGTCGTTCGGCCGCTTCCATCGCCTCCAGCGCAAGGAGCGCCGCATGAAACGAATCGCCTCTCGCACCATCGGTGCATGGGGAGTGGCCTTGGTAGCGCTCGCCTGCCTCGCACCTGGCCTGAGTGGCCAGGCCGCGGGCAGCATCGCGGGCAGAGTGACCGAAGAAGGCTCCCTCCGACCCCTTTCATCCGCGCAGGTGTTCATCGAGGGCACCGGCATCGGGACCTTCAGCAACGCCAGCGGGGACTTTGTGTTACTCAACGTGCCCGCCGGCGAACAGACGGTGGTCGTCCGCCTGGTCGGCTACCGTCAGGCCTCCGAAGCCGTGACCGTCACCGCCGGCTCGACCGCGACGCTTGACTTCGCCCTGAACGTCACAGCGGTCCAGATGGACGAGATCGTCGTGACGGGCACCGGTGTCGCAACCGAGAAACGCAAGCTCGGCCACACGATCGCGACCCTGGACGCCGCGGAGCTGGAGAACGCGCCCATTTCCGACTTCAGCCAGCTCATCGCGGGCCGCGAACCCGGCGTGGTGGCGCTGCCCTCGTCGGGCTACACGGGCGAAGGCGCCCGCATCCGCATCCGCGGGTCGGCGTCGCTGTCGCAGCTGAACGAGCCCATCGTCTACGTGGACGGGATCCGCGTGGACCGCTCCGCCGTGCAGAACTTCAACGGGCAGGGGAACCCCTCCCGACTCGACGATATTCCGCCCGAGTCCATCGAGCGCGTCGAGATCCTGAAGGGCGCCGCGGCCGCGACCCTGTACGGGACGGAGGCCTCGAACGGCGTGATCCAGATCTTCACGAAGCGCGGCACCGTCGGGACTCCGAGGTTCACGTTCCGAGCCGACCTGACCGGGATCTCCGTGCCGACCAACCGCATCCTGCCGGTCGCCGACTTCGCCGGCCGGGCCTGCGCCAGTCCCGGATGCACCGGAGACGGCGACGCGCAGCGGCTGGCGGACGCCGTCAACCTGATGTCGTCGCGCTGGGGACAGCCCGTGTCGCCCTGGGAGCCGATCGAACGCGACCTGATTCCCGATCTGCTCACCACCGGGTTGGGTCAGACCTACTCCGGATCGCTGCAGGGTGGATCGAGCGTGTTCCAGTACTTCGCCTCCGCGCGTCTCGCCAGCGAGGATGGGCCGTACGATGCGGCGAAGAACTTCGACGTGGCGGAGGGGCTGGACCCCGAGAACGACACCAACCGCCGCGCGTCGATCCACACCAACTTCACGCTGATCCCGAGCAGCGATCTGCGCATCGGCGTGACGACGCTCTATTCGGACATGGAGCATCACACGCCCGATAACTCGAACAACATCTACGGCGTGTTCTCGTCGGCGCTCATGTCGCAGCTGCGGCTCGCCAACGCCGACCCGGAACTCGGGCAGATCAACTTCTACGGCCAGCCGGCGTTCGCCACTCTGCGCGAGAACGCCTACCAGCTGAACTTCGTGAACTCGCAGCACTTCGCGGGATCCACGAACATCGACTTCTCGCCCTCGGAGGCGTTCAACATCAACGGAACCTTCGGGATCGACTTCACGTCCGACGACGCGGTCAGCTTCCGCCCCTATCGGTGGAACGTGGACGGCTTCTCGGGCTCGACCCCGGACGGGAGCCGGAACGTCCAGGAGAACCGTAGCCGCGAGCTGACGGCCGACATCAAGGGATCGTACGTCTTCAACACCAGCCGGCTCGAGAACACGCTGCTGTTCGGCGGGCAGGGGTTCCTGCGCCAGTCGCAGTCGGCGGGCGGCAGCGGACGCGACTTCCCCGGCCCCGGCCTGGAGACGCTTTCGGCGCTGGGCTCCGAGTCCTCGTTCGAAAACTGGCTCCGGGTGACGCAGCTCGGCGGATACGTGCAGGACCAGGTCGGATGGGACAACTGGCTCTTCCTGACCGTGGGCGCTCGCTGGGATGCCAACTCGGCGTTCGGCGAGGCGTTCAACACGGCCTTCTACCCGAAGGCCAACTTCGCGATCGTCCCGAGCGAACGCTGGGATAGCGAGGTCTTCTCGTCGATGCGGATCAAGGGAGCCTACGGCACGTCCGGGTTGCAGCCGGGCGCCTTCGACAAGTTCACGACCTTCTCGTCGCTGGGCACGGAGGTAGGTCCCGGCGTCCAGCCGTCGAATCTCGGCAACGAACAGTTGAGGCCCGAGGTGTCCACGGAGCTGGAGTTCGGGATCGATCTGGGCCTCTTCAACGACCGGTGGTCCATCGAGGCGACCTACTGGGATCGGGTGGTCACCGACGCCATGGTCGCGCGCCAGTTCCCGGTCACGGGCGGGTTCACGCAGACGCAGCTCGACAACATCGGCGAGGTGACGGCGCACGGCGTCGAGTTCGGTATCCGCGGCAACCTGATCCAGGCGCGGGATATCTCCCTCAACGTCTTCGCGAACACGGCCTTCCTGTCCGAGAAGATCACGGACATGGGCGGAGCGCCTCCCCTCAAGACCGGCGGCAGCTATCCGCGCTACCGCAACTACCTGGTGGAGGGCTTTACGCCGGGCGCCTTCTTCGGCGCGAAGGTCGCCGATTTGGCGATCCCGCTGAACATCCTCGATCCGGTCGACGGCCAGTGCGTCGTGCCGACGCGCGATCAGGCGCTTGCGTACTTCAGCCAGCCGCGCAATCCCAACAGCTTCAAGCCGCTGGCGATCGGCAACGAGGACTTCGGAGTGCCCAACGGGGGACTGGCGTCGCATAACTGCGGAGCCGGATTGCTCGATACGCACCTCGGCGATCCCACTCCGGACTACGCGGGCTCCTTCGGCTTCGACCTCGCGTTCCTGGGCAACTTCCAGCTGACGACGCTCATGGAGTACAAGTTCGGCCACCAGGTGCAGGATCTGTCGGGCATGTTCCGGCGCGCGAACAACTTCATCGGGCGCAACACGCCGCGCTCGGCCGAACTGTACGCCACGATGCTGAACCCCGGTTCGTCGGCGGACGAGCGGCTCGATGCGGCGGTCGCCTGGGCGCACGAGGTCGAAGGTCTCTCGCCGATGAGCGGCATGAACGGGATTTACGACGCCGACTGGATCCAGTGGCGCGAGCTGTCGCTCAGCTACCGGGTGCCGGCCACGTTCGTCCAGCGCTGGGGTTTCTCCGCCGCTACGGTGAACATGGGCGTGCGCAACCTGTTGCTCTTCATGCTGGGCGATTACCCCGGCATGGACCCGGAGGGCAACGTCCTCGGGCGCTGCAACGGAGGCCTCAACTGCAACTTCCTGAATTCGACGGAAGGCTGGGGGATTCCGGTGCCGCGGCGCTTCACGATGTCCGTGCGCGTCACTTTCTAGATCCAAGCGGGAGAACCATACCATGAGGAATCGAAATTTGAAGGCCTGGTTGGCCGCGCCTGTTCTGGCCGCTTTCACGCTTGGGTGCGGCGACCTGCTGGACGTCAACAATCCCAACGACCTGGTCGAGGAGGACATCCGCCAGGAGGCCGCCGCGGCCGCCGTCGTGAACGGAACGCTCACGCTCGTGGCGTCTTCCGTATCCCAGTCCTGGCAGCCGTACCTGGTGGCGTCCGACGAGATGCGCTGGATCGGCTCCAGGGATGCCTGGCTCTCGCTCGATCTCGGATTCGTGGATGATCCGCTGAACGAGTTCATCGATGGCCCG
The DNA here is from genome assembly GCF_965208695.1 of Candidatus Palauibacter irciniicola. Taxonomy (GTDB): domain Bacteria; phylum Gemmatimonadota; class Gemmatimonadetes; order Palauibacterales; family Palauibacteraceae; genus Palauibacter; species Palauibacter irciniicola. Next base: position 1,600,585 of record NZ_OZ242352.1, on the reverse strand, counting down.
TTCCCGGCCATGGGACAGGCCCGGTGGATGAGCGACGAAGCCGTCGAAATCGTCCAGGGGCACCTCAGCAACAACCCATCCACCGCGATCAAGACCGACTTGGCGCGCGCATACCTGTACTCCGGCATCATCTACATGGTGATCGGGGAGATCCAGGAGGACTTCGCGTTCTCGGACAAGACGGAGAGCGGACCTCCGGTCGGACCGGCAAACATGAGTCAGGTCCTGGATGGTGCGATCGACCGCCTCTCCTCGGCCATCTCCGGCTTCATGGAGGTGGGGGCCACGGACATGGCGACGCAGGCGAGGGCGCTCCGCGCTCGCGCCCGGCAGTCCCGCGCGATATGGGACGTGATCAACCCGTCGCCGTCCGGGAGCGGGCTGGCGGCCTCGGCCGAGGCCGGCGCGGACGCCAGTGCGGTACTGGCGAGCGTCCAGCCGGACTGGACGTACAACCTGACGTATTCGAGTGCCAGCAGGTCCAACTCGATGGCGTCCTGGGTGAACGACCGCAAGGAGAACCAGATCGACCTTTCGATCGCCACGGTCGACGACCAGAACGACATCAACGGCATCGCGCTCCAGGATCCCATCGATAACGTCGACGATCCGGCCGTCATCAAGTGGCTGAATCAGTGGAAGGGCGGCAGCTATCTGGACAAGGGCGGGATCTATCCACCCTTGACGGTCGCCTCGGCGCGGATGATGCACCTGATTCTGGCCGAGAACGCGTTGGCGGGCGGGGATTCCAATGGCTTCGCCATGCACATCAATCACATCCGCGCGCTGGACGGCCTGACGCCCTACTCCGGCCAGATCTCCGAGATGGAGATGCTCCAGCACACGCGGCGGGTGAACGTGATGCTGCAGGGCCTGCGCCTGGCGGACATGTACAGGTGGGGAATCAAGGATCCCAAGTGGCAGGGCGCCGCCGCGGCGTCTGCGGCGCCGGGCACGATGCTCCCGATTTCGATCATCGAGCTGCGGGCGAACTGCCATCTGAACGGACTGGGTTGCGGAGGTTGACTTCAAGGCAGAGGCGGCGGTTCGCACCCGCCGCCTCTGCCACCCCCTTTACGGGACTGCCGTTCCTGCTGGCCGCGATCGCCCTTGGCGGGTGCTCGGAGATTTTCGATGACCCGACGCCCGAGAACATCCATTTCGAGATGCGGGGCGCGGCGGGCGACCGGGTCAGGGCGATCTACTCCACGCAGTTCGTGGCCGGCCTCAACGAGTTCGGCGTGACGCGGGTGCAGGTGGTCCGGTCGGACACGGTCATTCACGAGATCCCCTTCCAGAGAGCGGTGGATATATCCATCGACCGGCGGTGGTTCGTCCAGGTGGAATCGCTGGATGGGGATACGCTTTCCGTCCAGGTCATCGTGAACGTGGATGACCGGGGTCTCGTGAACGAATCCGGTGGGATATTTCCTGACGAACCCTGGCACTTCGTCTATTCGTTCAATCAACTCCTGACACGGGACCTCGATGTTGAGTTCTGACTTTCCGCCGAGCGGCGGAGCACGGCGACGTTGGCTCGTGGCCTTTCTGGGGGCCGTGCTCACCGTGCCGGGTTGCTACTCCTACCGGCTCGTAGAGGACGCGCCGGTGGGCGCCGTGGCCAGGCTGCGCGTACCGATCCAGTCCGCGATCGTCGATCCCAACTCGCCTGCCGGGACGGTCGCGGTCGAAGGGAAGGTCATCAGCGTGGGAGATACCATCTCGTTCGAAGCGACCACGCGGCATACTCTCGGCCTGTTCCAGGACGTCGTGCAGTACGACACCCTCCGCGTGGCCCGGGACGGTGTGACGAGCATCGAGGTGCGCGAATTCTCGACGACGAAGAGCGTTCTGCTCGGGGCCGGGATTCTGGCGGGGACGGCGGCCCTGGCTGCCGCCGCGGCGGGGGTCGGCGGAGGCGACGCCGGCGACGCGCCGAGCACCGACCCGCCGCAGAACTCCAGAGTCGTGGGTGTGTCGGTGCCGGTGAGCGCGATCGGCCGATGGTTCGGACGCGCGATACCCTCCGTCCTGGGGATGAGGCCCTGACGGACTCCTGACGCACTGCTAGGACTTGGGGATATCCTTGCGGGGATCCACGAAGGGCCGGGGCACCACAACGGCATCCCTCTCTCCGTCCGGCGTCGTCACGACCAGGCGCGTCCCGAGTTCCCCCGCCGCGGCCGGGACGAGGGCGTAGCCGATATTCTTGCCGAGACGCGGTGAGTACACGGCGGACGTGACGAATCCGATCGCGCCGCCGGCTCCGTTCGCACCGCCGCCTCCGCGCACGGACCAGCGGTCCATGTTCAGGTCGAGCGGCGCGCCCGAGATTTCGATGCCGGCGAGGAGCCGCCGCGGCCCCTCCTCGGCGATCCGGGCCAGCGCCTCCCGGCCGATGAAGTCGGCCTCCTGGTCGAAGTCGACCTGCCAGCCGAGTCCGACCTCCCAGGGGTTCGTGTCCAGCGTCATGTCGATCCCGTAGTTGAGGATGCCGGCTTCGATGCGGCGGATGTCCGACGGGCCGGTAGGGGAGATGCCCAGGTCGCGGCCCGCCGCCATCACGCGGTCCCAGAGTTCGACCCCCCGGCTTCCGTCCCGCAGGTAGATCTCGTAGCCGACCTCGCCGCTCCACCCCGTCCGGGTCACGACCACGGGGATGCCGTCCACGTCCGTCTCGAGGAACCAGTAGTAGCGGAGCTCGAGGACGTCTTCACCGAACAGCCGGCGCACGACTTCCTTCGACTTCGGACCCTGCACCTGCATGGGCGAGACGTCCGGCTCCCGGATCTCGACGTCGAGACCGGCGTTGAGCGCGATCCCCTTCGCGTAGAGCAGCACGTCGCTGTCGGCCAACGCGAGCCAGAAGTGGTTCTCGCCCAGCCGCAGCAGCACCGGGTCGTTCACGATGCCGCCGTCGTCGGCACCGATGAGGACGTACTTCCCCTGCCCGACGGCGCACTTCGAGAGGTCCCGGGGCGTGAGCAGGTTCGTGAACTCGAAGGCGTCCGGCCCCGTGATCTCCACCTGCCGCTCCACGCTCACGTCCCACACCGTGACGCCGTTCAGGAGCTTCTCGTACTCCGCGTGCAGATCGTCGTAGCGCGTCGGGAGAAACATGTGGTTGTAGACCGTATAGCTCCGGCACCCGTCTCGGAGGGTGGCCTCGAAGTACGGCGAGCGGCGGAGTCGCGCCCCGCGCTGGATCAAGGCCATGTCAAAGGTCTCGGTCATGAGGCGGGGATGCCGTGCTTCACCGCGCGGGTCATCGCGTCCACGAAGCGGTCGAGTTCCTCGAGCGTCGTGTAGGTGGACGGCGAGATGCGGAGCCCCGTGAACTCGGCGTGGTTGATCGCGACCGTGAAGATCCGGTGCTGGTTCCACAGCCAGTTTCGGAGCGCGCTCGTGTCGATGCCCTCGACCTGGACGTTGGCGATCCCGCACGCGAAGCCCGGCTTGAGGCTCGTGTTGAGCCGCACGCGGTCGTGCTCGAGCAGTTGCTCGGCCCAGTAGTTCCGCAGGTGGACGAGGCGCGCCTCCTTGCGCTCGCCGCCGACGAGCTGGTGGAAGGTGAGCGCTTCGCCGATGGCGAGGAAGTTGGCCTCCGGGTGCGTGCCGATCGCCTCGAACTTCCGGATGTCGTCGTCGCGGCTCTCGGCCGCGGCCTGCAGCGGCCAGATCTCGGGGATCTTCTCCCGCCTCACGTAGAGGAGGCCGGTTCCGACCGGGGCGTGCAGCCACTTGTGCAGGCTGACGGCGTAGTTGTCGCAGTTGAGCTCGGAGAGCGTAAAGTCATGGTGCGCGAGCGAGTGCGCGCCGTCGACGAGGACCGGGATGTCGTAGCCGCGCGCCATCTCGACGACCTCGCGCACGGGAAGGATCTGCCCGGTGATGTTGATCATGTGGCACATCAGGATGAGCCGCGTACGGTCGGTGATCTGCTCCTCGAACAGCCGCACGATTTCGGCTGGATCCTCGGCCGGGACCGGGATCTTGAACTGCTTCATCACGATCCCCTCGCGGCGCTCGCGCTGCTGGAAGGTCGTGATCATGCGCCCGTAGTCCTGGGTCGTCGTCACGACTTCGTCGCCGCGTTCGAGGTCGTACCCGTTCTGGAGGATCTGGAGGCCTTCCGACGCGTTGCGCGTGATCGCGACCTCCTCCGGGTCCACGTCCCACTGCCGGGCGAGCCGGGCGCGGACGCCCTCCCGCTGGGGCTCCAGGATCTGCCACCCGTTGTAGACCGGGATCTGGTTCGCGAAATCGAGGTCCCGCTTCATCGCCTCGAGCACGTGGGCGGGCGTCGGACTCACGCCCCCGTTGTTGAGGTTGACGAGGGAACGGTCGGTGGTGAACGCCTTCTGGATCTCGATCCAGAACTCCTCGTCCCGCGCGATCTCCTCGGGGGAGCCGGGGGTACGGGACAGGTCGCGGGCCGCCGCGACCGCGGTGCTCCACTTCGTGGGAACGACGGTCATGGCCCCCGCGGCTGCGGCGGAGCCCCCAAGGCGGGCGAGGAATCGTCGGCGGGTGGGCATGCGGCCTCCTGGCTGGTTCGGTACCGGTCCGGCAGCTGTCAAATAGACCGTTTTCGGCCCCGCGAGCAAGTCCGGCGCCCGACGTTCCCGGCAGCGCGAGGCGTCAATCCGGTGCCGTGATCATGGCCAGGATCGGGTCGATCGCCTCGTCCGCCAGCGCCTCGAGTTCGCCGGCGGTGCGGTTCTGGATGGGGTGCGGGACCCAGACGATGCCGGGCTCGAAGCCGAGCGTGCGCGACTGGCTGCGCGCGGCCTGCTCGAACTCGGTCGTGACGACGAAGCAGCCGGGGATCCCGCGTTCGTCGAGGTCTCTGAGGTCGTGCAGACCGCACGACGTGCAGGACCCTCAATCGGCTAAGGCCTGCACGACGACATCGGCTTCCGTGGCGATCCTCTGCAGCAACTCGGTCGGGGCCCGACGTGCGTTGGTCGGCTTGTCCGTGCGGATCGTCGCGATGCCGAGCGCATCCAGCCGCGTCTTCACGTGGTCGAGGAACTCGTCGCTGCGCAGCTTGCCGATCCCCTGGAGCGCGACCACCCGCCCTTCGAGCGACGGAGGAGGCGCGCGCCGCGGGCGCATCTCCGGGGCGAGTTCCGAGGTGGGGTCGTGCAGGACGGTCGCCGGCGCTGCCGGACTCGGCGCGGTCGAAGCGGTCATGTCTCGATCTCTCGGGTGATGGGGTGTGAGTGCTGCCAGGCGCGGCCGCCGGGCCAGCCGGCCAGGATCGCGGAGTACAGTCCGGCCGCGCCGCCGGCCCGGGCGAGGAGCAGTCCCCCGGGCGGGAACTTGGGCACATGGCGGCGCGTCTCCGAGTCCGGCACGCCCTCGGCCAGGCCTCCCGCGCCGCGCGCCACCTCGCTCAGCGGCCGCGTCGTCGCCTCGAGCAGCGCCTCGACGATCCGCGCCCGGTCCCAGCCCGCTTCCCGGTAGATGCCGTAGTGCTCGGGCGAGAGGAGGAGCACCGCGTGCGCCCACTCGCAGATCTTCGGGTGGCAGACGGCCAGCAGGCACGCCGCCAGCGACGCGGTCAGCTCCTCCGGCGTGCGCGAGCGCTGGTCCATGATCCCCTGCACGCCCTCGCCCTGGAAGAGCGTGACGGCGCTGACGCCGGGAGGAACGCCGCGCGACACCGAGAGCGGCTCCCACTCCTCGTCCGATTCGTCCTCCGCGAAACAGAACGTGTACTTGCTGGGCGCCCCGAAGGTCGAGCGGTCGATCTCGCCGGGCCGTCCGCCGCCCACGTTGCGCACGATGAGGTTGAGCGCGCGCCCGATGGTCGCGTTGGCGCGGTTCCCCTGGCCGAGGACGTTCAGCCCCGCGTTCATCCCGATGCGGCGGGCGATGGGGCCGTTGACGATGACGAGGGGCGCGGTGAAGCATGTGCTGCACAGGATCCCGTGCAGCGTGAAGTCGGGGTCGAGCGCCGCCTCGAGCGCCGCGAGCACGACGGGCATGTACTCCGGTTTGCAGCCCGCGAGCACGGCGTTGATCGCGACCTTCTCGACCGTGCACTCCGCGTAGTCCGGCGGCACGGCGCCCACGACCTCATCCGGCGCCCGGGGCGTGCCCGCGAGCATGCGCAGGATCCGCTCCGGGGTCGGCGGCACGACGGGAAGCCCGTCCGTCCACCCGCGCTCGAAACAGGCCTCCAGGGCGTCGGCGTGCGGTTCCAGCGCCACCTGCCGCGCTTCGATGCCGGTCTCCCCGAAGCGCGCCCGCAGGCGCTCCGCCGCGCCGGGTTCGACGGACCGGGAACCGCAGCCCGGCTGGAACTCGGGCAGTTCCGCGCCCAGGTCCGGAATCGACGTGAGGTCGCGCCATTCCGCCCGGTTCCAGCCCAACGCGCGGCCGGTCTCCTTCTCGTCCTCGAAGCGCACGAGCGTGGGAACCGTCTCGATCCCGAGGCGGAAGGAGTGTTCGAGTTCCGTGTCGTCCACCACGCCGGAGAGCGCCCCGGGAAAGTCCGGGTCGTCCTGGCTGAGAACCACGAGACCGCCGGGCCCATCGGCGAGCCGCTCGAGCACCGGTTCCACCAGCCGACACGTTGGGCAGTCGCGCTTCACGACGACCGCGAGTCCCTCCTGCGGGAGCGGAGTGTGTTCCATTTCCCAACCGTAACGCACGGGTCGCTTCCATCCAAACGGATGCACATCGAACCCGGATTGAGCCGGGCCATCGGACCGCGTCCGCCAGCACGGCGCGCCGTTGACCCCGTGGGTGACTGAACGGAGATTCACTCAGGTGTGTTGTGAAAGGATGTGCAGGGGTTTGTTTCACCGTGATGGACCCATTCGGAAGGATGTACCTCTCATGAACCGAACCGCACTCGCGCGCCGGCTGGCGGGCGGGGTGGTCCCGGGCCTGCTCCTCGCGTCGCTGTCCGGCCTCGCGGCCCCGGCGCCCGCCGACGCGCAGTACATGCCGAGCCAGGCCCCGGTACCTCCCCCGTTCTTCGCCCTCCAGAACGCGCGCATCGTGACCGGCACGGGCGCCGTGATCGAGAACGGCACCGTGGTCATCGCCAACGGCCTCATCGAGGCGGTCGGAGCCGATGTCGAGGTCCCCGGCGACGCCTGGCTGATCGACGTCTCGGGCCTGACCGTCTACCCCGGCCTGTTCGACGGGCTGTCGCGGATCGGGCTGGCCTCCCAGGGAGGCAATCCCGCAGGCGGCGCGGGTGGCAACCCCTTCGCCGTGTTTGTCGAGCAGGCGAACCAGCCCCGCACCGTGGGGCCCGAAGACCGTCCGGCGACGAACTCCTGGGTGAACGCGGCCGACATGCTGGACCCGGATTCCGACGACATCGAGACGTGGCGCAGCGGTGGGTTCACGAACGCGCTGGTCGCCCCGGACGACGGGATCGTGACGGGCCAGGGCGTCGTGGTGAACCTCGCGGGCGACGAGCAGGAGATGGTCGTGAAGGCGCCGGCCGCCCTCCGCGTGACGATGAGCGGAGCCGGCGGATTCCGGAGCTTCCCGGGTTCGCTCATGGGCGTCATCGCCTACATCCGGCAACTGTACCTGGATGCGGATCACAGCCAGCAGTACGAGGCGCGCTACACGGCCAACCCGAGCGGCCAGCCGCGGCCCACCTACGACCGGGCGCTCGGTCCGATCCAGGACGCGATCACCGCAGGGTGGCCGACCGTGATGCCGGCGAACGAAGTGCGGCAGATCCGGCGCGCGATCAAGCTTGGGCGCGACACGGGTTCGCGCCCGGTCCTCCAGGGCGCGCACGAGGCGTACGGACTCGCCGACGAGATCGCGTCGGCCGGGGTCCAGGTGCTCGTGAACGCGGACTGGCCCGAGCGGAACCGTGATGCGGATCCGGAAGCCGAGGAGTCGCTCGCGTCGCTGAAGCGCCGCGCCTATGCGCCCACGACGCCGGCCCGGCTCGAGGAGGCGGGCGTCGAATGGGCCTTCTACAGCGGCTCGGCCGGGAGCCCCCGCGCCATGATGGAGAAGGTGCGGACGGCGATCGAGAACGGGCTCTCCGAGGAGGCGGCGCTGGAAGCGCTGACCGCCGCACCCGCCCGCATCTACGGCGTGGACGCGATGCTCGGCTCCGTCGAGGCGGGCAAGATCGCGAACCTCGTCGTGACCGACGGTCCGCTGTTCGATGAGGACACCGACATTCGAATGGTGTTCGTCGATGGCCACAGGTTCGAGGAGGAGGCACCGGAGCCGCGGCCGACGGAGCCCCCGGCGGTCGACATGAACGGCACCTGGCTCCTCTCCCTCAACAACGACTCGCAGGAGGCGACGGCCGAACTCGAGGTTTCGGAGGACGGCACGATTTCCGGCATCATCCAGGGCGAGCGGGGCGAGCAGCAGATCACCGACGGCTGGGTGAGCGGCAACGAATTCAGCATCACGGTCTCCGCCACGATGGGACCGGGCATGGACGTGGAGATCGTCTACACCGGCACCGTCGAGGGCGATTCGATCGAAGGGAACGCTTCCTTCGGAGGCATGCGCAACATGGACTTCACGGGCACGAGGCCCGGAGGAGGTGTCCGATGAGACATCCGATGACACGGGCTGCCGAGCGAGTCGGAGCCGGGTGCCTGGCGCTCGGTCTTGCGCTCGCGGTCCCGAGCGGGGCGGCCGCGCAGGAGCAGCCGATCCTCATCACGGGCGCGACGATTCTCACGGCGGCGGAAGCCGGGAGGATCGAGGAGGGCGCCATCCTGTTCGAGAACGGGCGCATCGTCGCCGTCGGGCCGGCCTCCGAGGTGGAGGCGCCCTCCGATGCGATGGTCATCGACGGGACGGGCAAGTTCATCACGCCCGGGATCGTCGACGCGCACTCGCACATCGCGGCCGACGCGATCAACGAAGGGGCGGTCTCCGTCTCTTCCATGGTATCGATCCACGACGTGATCGATCCGACGGACATCGCGCTCTACCGCGAGGCGGCGGGCGGCACGACGACGTCGCACGTCATGCACGGGAGCGCGAACCCGATCGGCGGCAACAACGCCGTCATCAAGCACCGCTGGGGCGCGGACGCGCAGGGTCTCCTCCTCCAGGGCGCGCCGCCCACCATCAAGTTCGCCCTCGGCGAGAACCCGAAGCGGGCCGGGAGCCCGACGCTCCCCGGCCAGGAGGCGCGCTATCCCGCCTCCCGCATGGGGGTGATGGACGTGGTCCGGCAGGCCTTCATCGAGGCCAGCGAGTACAAGGCCGAGTGGGACACCTACCGGGCGCGCGTGGCCGACGGCGACCGCGATGCGATCCCGCCGCGCCGCAACCTGACCATGGATCCGCTCGTCGAAGTGCTCGAAGGCACGCGCTACGTGCACGCGCACAGCTACCGCGCGGACGAGATCCTGCAACTCATGCGGGTGGCCGAGGAGTTCGGCTTCCGCATCCACGTGTTCCAGCACGTCCTGGAAGGCTACCGGGTGGCCGACGAGATGGCGGAGCACGGGGCCCACGCCTCCACGTTCTCGGACTGGTGGGCGTACAAGATGGAGGCCTACGAGGCGATTCCGCACAACGCGGCGATCATGACGCAACGCGGCGTCAACGTCTCCATCAACTCCGACAGCGGAGAAGAGGGACGGCACCTGAATCAGGAAGCCGCCAAGACAATGAAGTGGGGCGGCCTGACCGAGGCCGAGGCCCTCGCCACCGTCACGATCAACCCGGCGATCCAGCTCCTGATCGACGACCGCGTGGGTTCGCTGGAGGCGGGGAAGGACGCGGACATCGTCCTGTGGGAGAACTATCCGCTCTCCTCCTACGCCAGGGTCCGGACGACGTATATCGACGGCGAGGTGGTGTTCGATATCGACGCGGACCTGGCGATGCGGGCCGAGATCGAGGCCGAGAAGGCCGAGTTGAGGGAGATGCTCGGCGAGGCCGACGAGGACGACGACTCCGGCAACGAGCGCGAGCCGGGCCGGCGGCCCGGAGGTGGGCGATGATGCGCAGATCCGGGAACGCACCCGGGAACACTACCAACGACAGGATCGACACCATGGTGAAGTCGATAGTCGCGGCGGCGGCCGTCCTCGGGACCGTCGGGTTTACCCTGCCGGCTCAGGCCGCCGCGCAGGAGGGCGGCACGTTCGCCGTGCAGGGGGCCACGATTCACACCGTGGCCGACGGCGTGATCGAGGGCGGGACGATCGTGATCCGCGACGGCCGTATCATCGCGGTCGGATCGGACGTCGACATCCCGGCGGACGCCGAGATCATCGACGGGGAAGGGAAGCACGTCTTTCCCGGCATGATCGATTCGTTCAGCTCGCTCGGGCTCACGGAGATCGGAGCCGTCGCGGTGACGAACGACGCGGGCGAGCTGGGGCGCTGGAACCCGCATCTCAACGCCCATACGGCGATCCACCCCGCCAGCGAGCACATCCCCGTGGCGCGCGCGAACGGGATCACGCACTCGATGGTCGCGCCCGGCGGCGGAGGCCGCGGCTTCGGCGGCGGCGGGTCCGGCATCCAGGGCCAGGCCACGCTCGTCCACCTCGACGGCTGGACGGTGGAGGAGATGGAGATCGAGAAGACCGCGGCCATGGTTCTCGGCTGGCCCACGCTCTCGACGGGTTTCCGCGCCTTCGCCGGCTTCGGCCCCCCGGCGGGCGGCCGTTCCTTCCGGCGGGCGCAGGAGCGCTTCGACGAGGAAGTGGCGGAGATGGATTCGTGGTTCGTCGCCGCGGAGCACTACCGGCAGGCGGTAGCGTCCGGGTCGAGCCGCGTGCCGCGCAACATCCAGCTCGAGCACCTGTCGCGCGTCCTCGACCGGGGGATGAAGGTCATCGTGCGGGCGAACGGGTGGCGCGAGATCGAGTCGGCCATCGAGTTCGCGGAGAAGTGGAACCTGGACCTCGTCATCGCGGGCGGAAACGGCGCCCGCGAGATCGCCGGCACGCTCGCCGAGAAGAATATCCCCGTGATCCTGGGGCCGGTGCAGCGGTTGCCGCAGGGCGAGGACACCGCGTACGACGATCCGAACACGCTGCCCGGCGTGCTGCGCGACGCGGGGGTCGAGATCGCGTTCGCGACCTTCAACTCGTCCGACGCGCGAACCCTTCCCTACGAGGCCGCGAACTCCGTGTCGTGGGGGCTCTCGAAGGAGGCCGCGCTGGAAGCGGTGACGCTGGGCCCCGCGCGGGTGCTGGGCGTGGACGACCGGCTGGGGTCGCTGGAGGTGGGGAAGGTGGGGAACCTGATCGTGACCGACGGCGATCCGCTCGAGATCACGACCCGGATCGAGTGGGTGTTCATCAAGGGCGTGCCGTCCGACCTGGACAACAAGCACGATAGCCTGTGGGAGGAATACAGGAACCGCCCGGCGCGGCGGGTCACCACGACGACGACGTAACAGCCCGCCTACTCGTCGGATTCGGGACGGCGCCGCTGCCTCTTCGTGAGGGAGCGGCGCCGTTTCTCTTGCAGCCGTTGTTCGCGGGAGGCCCGCGTGGGCTTCGTCCGGCGGCGGGGCGGCGGCGTGTGCTCCCGCTCCCGGAGGGCGGCGCGGAGCCGATCCAGGGCCCGGGCGCGGTTGCGGTGCTGGCTGCGGGACTCGCGCGCGGTCACGACGATGCCGGTGGGCCGGTGCGTGAGCCGGACGGCCGACTCCGTCTTGTTCTGGTGCTGGCCGCCCGGACCGCCGGCCCGGAACGTCTCGACCGTGCACTCGGCGAGCAGTTCTTCGTCGCTGCGTGACTCCGCGGCGTTCACGGCTTCCTCCCATCGGATCGCCGGCCGTTCCCGCCGGCCCGGGGCGCCGACACGAAAACCCTTCGATCAGCGTAACTTGTCCACATGAACGAGTCGACGCACAGCATCGGGACGCCGGAGACGCCGGAGACCGGACAGCGGAGATGGCGGGCGGCTTGGCGGCAGGCGCCCGCATCGCGGACGGGGTGCGGCGTTCGCTCGATCCGAAGGTGATCCCGCTGCAGCGTACGATCGGCGGCATCGTCACGGGTTGCGTCTCGCTCCCGCTGGCGGCGGCCGTCGCCGTGCTGTGGGTCGTGGCCGGGCCGCCACCCGGCGTCGTGGCGGGGTTGGTCAGCGTCTGGAGCGCCATCACGGTCGGGCTGGGCTGGTGGCTGTACCGGTGGCCCGTCCTTCACCACCGCTACGCGTCCTACGCCGTGCACCCGGACGGGATCGAGATCCGCAAGGGCGTGATCTGGCGGCAGGCGATCAGCGTGGCGCGTTCCCGCGTCCAGCATACCGACGTGTCGCAGGGGCCGCTCGAGCGGAAGTACGGCCTCGGGACGCTGGGCATCTACACCGCGGGCACGGACCACGCCAAGGTCTCCCTCGACGGACTCGAGCACGACACGGCGCTCCGCATCCGGGATCATCTCCTGCCGCCGGCGGGGGACGATGCCGTCTGAGACGGCGGCGCCCTCCCGGGCCACCGAGCACCGGCTCCATCCGCTCTCCGTCGGCTTCTCGCTCGCAAGCCAACTGCGGCGGGCGATCCTCCCCCTGATCATCGGAGGCGCCTCGGCCAACTTCCTGGGCGTCGTGGAGATGCGTTTCGTCCTCCTTGTCGGGCTCATCCCTCTCGTGGTGGGGTCCGTGGTCCGCTACCTGACCTTCCGGTACCGGTACGAAGAGGCGGAACTCGTGATCCGGAGCGGGCTCCTGTTTCGGCGAGAGCGGCACGTCCCCTACGCCCGGATCCAGAACCTCGACGCCGTGCAGGGCGTGTTCCATCGCGTGCTGGGCGTCGTGGAGGTCAAGCTCCAGACGGGCGGGGGACAGGAACCCGAGGCGACGCTGACCGTCCTCCCGCTGCCGGCCCTCGAAGCGCTGCGGGAGCGGGTCCGCGAGGGAAAGCGCGAGGCCGCCGGGGAGGCGGCGGCTGCCGGAGAGGTGACGGACGCCGCGACGGGGACGGGTGCCGGGGAGGCGGCGACCGGCATACTCGCGGAGCCAGCGGCGACGGATCTCGCGTCGGCCGGTACCCCGGAGGGGCGCACGCTGCTGCATCTTCCCGCGCGCGAACTCCTGCTCCACGGTCTGCTCCAGAACCGCGGCATGGTGCTGATCGCGGCCGCCTTCGGCCTCGCGTGGGAGACAGGGCTCTTCGAGCGGGCCTCCGACTGGGTCGCCGGGGAGCAGTCGCGGATCGGGCCCGCGGTCGAGGGCGTAGCGGCGGACGTGGTGGCGGCCGGCATTCTCGTGACCGTGGTCGCCGTTGCGGCGCTGGTCGTCGCCTTCGTGATCTTCGCCCGGATGCTCTCCGTCGTCTGGACGCTCGTACGCCTGCACGACTACCGGGTCGTGCGGTCCGAGGAGGGGCTGCGCGCCACGTTCGGCATGCTGACGCAGGTCGCCGCCACCATCCCGCTACGCCGCGTTCAGACGGTGACGATCCACGAGGGACCGTTGCAGCGCTTGGCGGGCCGGGTCGCGGTCGGCGTGCAGACCGCCGGAGGAAGCCAGGCCGGGCAACCGGGGAACGCGGATCCGCACCGGCAGCAGCTCGCGCCCATTCTTCCGCGGGAACGCCTGCGCGACTTCCTTCGGGAGGTGATCCCCGAGCTGGACGCCCCCGAGGTCAATTGGGAGCCCGTATCTCCGCTCGCGTTCCGGCGCGTGTTGAGGGGAACGTGCTTCCTCGCCACGCTGGCCGCGGTGCCGCTCTACTTCGCGCTCGAAGCCTGGGGCATGGCCTTCCACGCCGCCTTCCTCGCCTGGGCCGTGTTCTACGCGCGGCGCTACGTCGACTGGCTCGGGTGGGCGCTGAAGGACGACATGGTCTGGTTCCGGAGCGGCTGGCTGTGGCGCCGGACGACGATCGCCCGCTACACCCGCATCCAGGTCGTGGCCCTGCGCGCATCCCCGATCGACCGCTGGCGGGGCATGGCCAGCCTCCGGGTGGACACGGCCGGCGCGGGGGCCGCCTCCCACAAGGTCGACATCCCCTACCTGCCCCTCGACACGGCCCGACAACTGCGAACGCTCCTCGCCGCGGAGGCCGCCCGAACCGCCTTCCGCTGGTAAGCGACCGTCGGCGGCCCGGTCAGGGGCTTCCGGTTGCCTCTTCCCGCAGGGCCTCGACGCGCCACGAGAACTCTTCGTCGAGCTTCAGGGCGGTGCCGATCTTCACGAACCGGATGTAGCCCTTCCGGTCGACGAACCAGGTGGTCGGCCAGGCGCTCACGCCCGCGCGCGTCACGTAGTCGTCGTCCACGAGCACGGTGAAGTCGAAGTCGTTCTTCGCCAGGTACTCCTCGATCACGTCGTTCGTGCGGTCGTTGCTGATCGAGAGCACGGCGACCTCCGCGTCGTCGCGGTAGCGTTCGTCGAACTTCTGGTATTCCGGCATCTCGACGATGCACGGGCCGCACCACGTTCCCCAGAAGTGGAGCACGGCGATCTTCCCCTCGAGGTCGGCGGAATCGACCATCTCGCCGTCCAGCCGCGCGAGCGTGAACGGTTCGTACGTCCCCGCCGCCTCCACGCGCGACTCGAGGATGCGCTCGCGCCGCCGGATCCGGTCGCGCTCGTCGAGCGTCGCGAGGTACTCCTCGATCCCATCGCGGCTCCCGTTCCGGCTCTCATAGAGCGCTTCGAGCGCCGCCTCGTTCGGGTTCTCGCCGCGGGTGGCCCCGAATCCGGCGATGTAGGAGTCTTCCGCCCGATCCAGCCACTCAATGACCGCCTCCGCGTCCCCCGCGTCCTCCGCCTCCGCGGCCAACTGCTCGTACACCTGACCCGCGTGATGCCTCGCATCCTGGTTGCGATCATTGATCGCCAGCGCGCGCTCCAGCGTGTGGCGCCCGTCGTCCGTACGGCCGGCCTTGAAGTATGCCCACCCGATGACGTCGTAGATGCCGCCCAGGTAGTACCGAAGTGCCTGATCCCACTCGCCCTCCGTCTCGTACCGCTCTCGCGACTCGTTCAATCGCTCCAGCATGACGGGCATGCCCTCGCGTACGATGTCGACGGCTTCGAGCGGGTATGGCGTGTGATCGACCATCGCCAAGGGGGCCAGCCCGAACGTGAAGTGGGGATTGAGACGCTCGTACTTCGCAAGTCCCCGGATCGCCTCGGCCAACTCTTCACCCGGGACGGGGTCCATCGCCTCGAGAGCCGAATAGAGGTCGAGATAGACGCCACCCGTGAAGAGATCGTTATAGAGCGGGCGTTCCAGATACCGATAGGCCGCCTCCCGCGTCACTTCCAGCTGGGCGCGATACTCCGGCGAGTCTTCGCCGTATTCCTGGTAGATCTCGAACGATTCCCGACCGACTCTTCGCGTCTCGCCCACGTACACCGTCATCGCGTGATAGCTCGCCGGATCGCTCTCGACGATTCGGGCCTCGAGTTCGGCCGCGCGCTCTTCGTCTTCCATCTGCCGGTACATGGAGGCCATGGTCTGCAGCCCTTCCAGGGTCTCGGGACTCGCCTCCCGATATGCGGCCATGCTCGCTTCCACCGCCGCCTGCCGTTCCTCCGCGGGAAGGAGTTCCGACATCCACAGACCCCTCCAGTGCTGGCTCCGCACGTCCCCCGACCCCGGCGCGAGCTCGAGGGCCGTCTCCATGAGCGTCGTCCACTCGTCCATGCGGCGGGCGTTGTAGGCCTCGTTGGCCAGCCTCGTGTATCCGACGACGTGGTTCGGGAACCGCTCGACGAGCTCCGTCAGGGTCGCCCGAGCTGGTGTCCGCCCATGTCGGATCGCCAGCGTGTAGCGGGCCTGAGACTCGATCAAGGCCTTCATCCGCAGACCTCCGGCCAGGCGCGGGTCTCTTCGTCGAACGACTGGAGCAACTCGCGCGCCGCGTTGAAGTCGGCCTGCGCCAGCGCCCTCAGGTAGAGGAAGGCGAACTCCGGCTGCGGCGAAGCCTCCCATGCCTCCCGAACGGTTTCGACCGCGAGCTTCGCTTCACGGTCGAGGAGGTGCGCGTAGGCCTTCGCGTAGATGCCCCACGGGTTTTCCGGATCTTCGGCGAGAATCGCGTCGGCCTGCTCGCGGACCTCTTTCGACAGCCCCCAGCCCGCGAGCTGGTAGGCGTAGAGGCCTCGAAGTTCCGCGTCGTCCGGAGCGCGGGCGACCCACTCGTCTCCGAACAGCTTGCCGGCCTCGAAGGTGCGCAGCCGCGCATGGTCCCGGAGCTCGGCCTTCGCCGCCTGGAGTTCCTCGGCCGTGTAATCGCGCGGAGCGGCACCGTCCCCACACGCTCCAAGCAGCGCGCCTGCAAACACGACGAGCGGAAGAGAGAGTCCGACCTTCGGGCCGGATCGGCGGGAATGCGTCGACATCGCACACCTCCAGGGCAGGGGCAGGCTAGCAGCCCGTGGCAAACAACGGACCGCCAAGCTCTCAACCTGTAAGGACGTTGACATGACGAAAAGGGTTTTCCGCCGTTGAGGTCCCGTTGAGCCGGGGGCGGACATCCATGGTATGTTGCGAACGATGATCGAGCCGCGCGCCCCCCACCCGGAATCCGTCCTCCGCGACGTGTTCGGCTACGACGAATTCCGGCCGGGACAGGCGCACATCATCGATTCCGTCCTCGCGGGGCGGGATTGCATCGGCGTCATGCCCACCGGGGCGGGGAAATCGCTCACCTTCCAGATCCCGGCGCGTCTCATGCCGGGGACGGTCGTCGTCCTCTCCCCGCTCATCAGCCTCATGAAGGACCAGGTCGACGCCCTCCTCGACCTCGGGTTCCGGGCCACGGCGATCAACTCGTCGCTCGCGGCGGACGAGCGCCGGCGCCGGCTGCGGGGGTTCGAGCGCGGGGACTATGAACTCGTCTACCTGGCTCCGGAAGCGCTGGGGCCGCACATGCGGGCACGCCTCCGTTACGCGCCGCTTTCCCTGATCGTCGTCGACGAGGCGCACTGTATCTCGCAGTGGGGACACGACTTTCGTCCGTCCTACCGGGCGCTCCAGGGACTGAGGGACGAGATTATCGACGAAGGCGCGGGAGGAAACGGACTGCCGATCCTCGCGCTCACCGCGACCGCCACCCGGCGGGTCGCCGCCGACATCGTTCGACAGCTGGGAATGAGGAAACCCGAGGGATACAAGGGTTCCTTCTTTCGCTCGAACCTCCGCGTCGTCTGCCGCAAGAAAGGGGAGGGGAATACGCGGGCCGAGATTCTGGGGCTCATCCGGCGGCACCGGGGGGAGAGCGGGATCGTCTACTGTCTGTCGCGCAAGTCCGTGGAGCAGATGGCGGAGTTCCTGCGGCGCGAGGGCGTCGACGCGGTCCCGTACCACGCGGGACTCGACGACGACGCGCGGGCCGAGCATCAGGACGCGTTCGCCCGCGACGAGGTCGACGTCGTCGTGGCGACGATCGCTTTCGGGATGGGGATCGACAAGTCCAACGTGCGCTTCGTCATCCACCGGGACATGCCGTCGGACATCGAGTCGTGGTACCAGGAGATCGGACGCGCCGGACGGGACGGACTCCCGAGCGATTGCGTGCTCTTCTACTCGTGGGCGGACGTGAAGGTGCGCGAGCGGTTCCTCGCCGAGATCGACGATCCGGGGGTGAGCGAGGCGAAGCGCCGGGCGGCCGTCGACCTCTTCCGGCTCGCGGACCGCGACGCGTGCCGCCACCGCGGGCTGCTCGCCTACTTCGGGGAGGACTTCGATGGGTGCGGCGAATCGTGCGATGTGTGCACCGGACTCGGCGTGACGGATCTCGTGGACGTGCTCCCCGTGCTCAAGCGGAAGGCGCGCGCGGGGGGCTCCCGGCGGCGCCCCGCGGCGGCCGACGTCGACCGGTCTCCGTCGGACCCCACCTTCCAGCGCCTCCGCACCCTGCGGAAGCAACTGGCGGACGCGCGCGGCGTCCCCGCCTACATCGTGTTCAGCGACCAGGTGCTGTGGGATCTGATCGACCTGCGTCCCGGCTCGCCCGAGGAGATGCTGCGGGTCCCCGGCATCGGCCCCGCCAAGCTCCAGCAGTACGGCGACGTGTTCCTCGACGCGCTGCGCGAGGGCTGAACTCACGACCTCGTCCAGATCACGACGACGCCACAGCGGGATTCCATCCCGGCGAACTCGGCCGGCAACTCCGAAGGGCCCAGATAGACTTCGACACCCGCGATCTCGATCGGAAGGACGAAATCGTTGATGTTCGGTACGGCGCCGCCCCCGATCCGACCCCTGCGCACGATGAGGCTGCCGTCGAGGTAGATGTTCATCAGGCAGCCATCGTTCGAAGAGATGTCCGATATCCGGGTGTTGTACAGCTTGCAGTCGTTCTGCCGCACGCCGCAGTTCCGGAGTCGGATTCCCGGGATATCTGCGACCATCTGCGTGATCCGGAGGGGATTCCGGCGCTCGATGTCCTCGGCCGTGAAGAACGTGCCGCCGCTGACCAGTTCTCCCCAGTATTTTCTCTCGTAGAAGCCCCGGGTCTCCAGCCGGCGAGACCGAACAACGGTCGCGACCAGCGGCTCCAGCTCCACCGGTTCCGGGACGAGACCGATCTCGATTTCGGTCGTGTGGCCGCGGGCCACCGCGACCGGATGGCGGAAAGGCGCATAGCCAATGTGGCGCACGGCGATCTCGCGCCGACCGACGGGCACGCCGCTGAGGACGAAGCGGCCCCGCCGATTGCTCGACACTTCGCCGGTGCCGCCGAGGATGGACACGGCCGCCGCGGCCACGGGCTCATCCGTAGCGGCGTCGCGGACGAGCCCCACGAGCCGTCCGGTACCGGTCTCGGACAGGAGAAGCCGAAGTTCGACGTCGTGCGGCACCCCCGCTTCAAGGGCCACGACGGCTTCCTGGCTGGATGCGTCGCCGAACTCCGCCCAGAGCGTGGCCTCCCCCGCGTCCCGCGGAGCGCAGAGCAGCAAGTGTCCGTCCGTGCCTGCGGTTTCGCGCACGGGCCGCCGCACCGTGTCCGTCCAGCGCAGAACCACCGTGGCTTCGGGAATCGGAATGAAGCCGGACTCGTCCACGATCGAGATCCGGAGGGAGGCCCGGTCGTCGCAGTCGTCCAGCGACTGGCCCCCCACGCCGCCGGGGAGGACAACCGGTTGTAGCGCGACCAGAATGGCCAGCGCCCACGCTCGTCCGTGATACATGTCCGTCACTCCCGCGAGGTGCATCGCCCGTCCCGATGGCGGCGTGGTGAGGCTACGTTCCCGGATGCTGTCCGGAAGACGCCGGAATCACCAGCGGCGTCACATGGCTCCGATGCCCGACGCCGAGGTTCACATCACGAAACCGTCACACGCTGCGGCACCGAAGACGGCCCCGGAAGTCTTTTTCCACGTGGGAGCGGGCCGGGCGGCCTCGCGGTGGCTGCAGGAGCGCGTGTTTCCGCGTTTTCGGGGCGTGCGCTACGTGCCGCGCACCCGGTTTCGGCAGAGCGCGAAGGTGATGCGGCGGGGCGGAGATCTTCCCGTGCTCGTGTCCCGGCAACTCGGATACCGCGAGTTGACGCCCGCCGTGGAGTGGTTCGCGCGCGCGGCGCCGGCGGCCCGGCCGATTCTGGTCCTGCGCCGCCACGATGAGTGGCTCCGGTCGGTGTATCTCCGGGAGATCAAGGAACTGCGCTACGTCCCGTTCGAGGCCTTCATCGACCTCGAGCGCGACGAAGGCGTCCGGCCGCAGTCCTCGGCCCTCTTCCGCGAGCGCATCCGGGTGCTCGAGGACCACTTCGAACATCGGCCCCTCGTCCTCTTCTTCGACCGTCTCGTCGCGGATCCCCGGGGATTCGTTCGCACCATCGCCGACTACGTGGGCGCGGCGTACGAGGAGGCCCGGATCTCGTTCCGTCCGTCGAACCGTTCCTATCGCGACCGGCAGTACCGGTTCCTGCGCGAGGTGGGCCGGCGCTGGCCCGTGAAGCGGCGCGAAGAGCCCGCGTCCGCCGGCCTCCGGTGGCTCCGTGTGCGGTCTCGCCGGCTCGCCTGGCACGCGGGCGTGACGCTCGGAGGGGTCGCGCCGGAGCGGATCCTGAGTGCCGACCCGCTTCTCACCGAAGCGCAACTCGCGCGCGCCCGGGCCTTCTACGCAGCGGACTGGGAGGCCTGCGTGGACTATGCCCGCCGGCACAACCCGGGACTCCTCGCCGGCGAATGATCTAGCAGCCCGTGGCAAAAGCCCCGCTGCGTTCGAGCGGCGCTGCACCTCGCCTGAAACGCTGCGCTCTGCGTCGCTCCTCGGTCAAATAGCTCTGCTATTCTCCCTCGTCACTCCTTGTCAGGCGAGCGCTTCACGCTGACGCGGGGTTTTGCCACGGGCTGCTAACCCGGCACTGACCGAACGCCGCGGACGGCGGCGGACTCGCCGCATCCGGGCGTGCCCCCCAGATTCCCGCCCCTGAGATCCGTTTGCGACGACAGTTCATCTGCCGACGATATACCGGAGGACGCATGCCCCGACGACGGTTCCCGATGCCCCGCGTTGCCCCCGCCATGCCGGCCCTCGCGTGGTTGGCGTTTGGATTCGGGATTGCGTTCTCGGGCTGCGGCGGCGACGAAGCCGCCGGCGATGCCGGGGAAAGTTTGCAGCCGACGACGGCGTACGCGGGCGACGACTGGCCGGTGTACGGCGGCGACCCCGGCGGCCTCAAGTATTCCGCTCTCACCGACATCGACCGCTCCAACGTCGCGGAACTCGAGGCCGCCTGGGTCTGGGAGACGGGAGAAGAGCCGATTCCGGACGCGGCGAGCCCCATCCAGGGCGAACGCGTCGCGCCGGGCGCCTTCGAGGCGACGCCGATCGTCATCAACGACACGATGTGGCTCTCGACCCCCTACAGCCGGGTCGTCGCGCTGGACGCGGAGACGGGAGAGGAGTTCTGGAGCTACGATCCCAAGGCGTGGGAGTGGGGGAACCTCCACCGCGGCTGCCGCTTCTGCCACCGCGGCATCGCGCAGTGGAGCGACGGAAGCGAGCGCCGGATCTTCCTCAACTCGCGCTGGCGGCTGATCGCGCTCGACGCCGCCACCGGCGAGCCGATTCCCGATTTCGGCGATGGGGGCGAGGTCGACCTGACGGAGGGGCTCGCCTGGGACGCGAACCGGCTTCACATCTCCAACACCTCGCCCGCCGTCGTGTACGAGGACATCGTCATCGTGGGCAGCGGCGTCCCGGACAACCGGATCTATCGCAACAACCCGCCCGGCGACGTCCAGGCGTTCGACGCGCGCACCGGCGAACTGCGCTGGACCTTCCACACCATCCCCAAGGAAGGGGAGTACGGGGTCGAGACGTGGGAGGACGAGTCCTGGTCGTACACCGGATCGGCGAACGTATGGGCGCCGTTCTCGCTGGACCCCGAGCGCGGGCTCCTCTACCTGCCCGTCTCGACGCCGAACAACGACTTCTACGGCGGGCACCGGCGGGGGCAGAACCTGTTCGCGGAGTCGCTCGTGTGCCTGGATGCGCGGACGGGCGAGCGCGTGTGGCACTTCCAGACCGTTCACCACGGGCTGTGGGACTACGACCTGCCCGCGCCGCCCGGGCTAGTGACGATCGAGGTCGACGGGCGCCAGATCGACGCGGTCGTGGCGGTGGGGAAGACGGCCTTCACGTACGTGCTGGACCGCGAGACCGGCGAGCCCGTGTGGCCGGTCGAGGAGCGGGCCGTGCCCGAGAGCACGGTTCCCGGCGAGGTGCCGTGGCCGACCCAGCCGTTCCCGACGCGGCCCGCGCCGTTCTCCCGCCAGGGGATCACGGAAGACGACCTCATCGATTTCACGCCCGAACTGAGGGCGGAGGCGCTGGAGGTGTTCGGCCGCCACCGCACCGGGCCGATCTTCACGCCGCCCTCCGTCGAGGGGACGATCATGATGCCGGGGCTCATCGGCGGGGCGGGGTGGGGCGGCGCGGCGATCGATCCGGAGAGCGGCCAAATGTTCGTGAAGGCGTATGACGATCCCTTCCTCGCGCGCGTCGCCGCGGCGGAGCCGGGGGCCGGGGACGCGGACTACCTCCCGAACTTCGCGAGCACCCTCTCGGTGGCCGGCGGGCTTCCGATCCTCAAGCCGCCCTACGGCACGATCACGGCGATCGACCTCAACACGGGGGCCCACCTGTGGCAGCGCCCGTTCGGGGACGACTCCGCGATCCGGGAGCACCCGGCGCTCGCGGGCCTCGACCTGCCGCCCATGGGAGGCACGCCGCAGAGCCACGGCACGACGTCGGGGCCGCTGGCGACGGCGGGCGGGATTGTGTTCCTGGCGGGCGGCACTCCGTGGCTCGAGGCCATGGATGTCCGCGATGGAGCCACCCTCTGGCGAGGGGGCCTGGATGGAGGGTTGGGGCGCGGCAACCCGATGACGTATCGCACCCGGTCCGGACGCCAGTTCGTCGTCGTCGCGACCTCCGCCGACGGACAGGTCGACTCGAAGCTGCAGGCGTTCGCCCTCCCGGCCCGATGACGGAGGCGGTGGAAGGAGCGGCTCTCGACCTGAAAGGGCAGGTCGCCGTCGTCACCGGCGCCAACTCGGGCGTCGGGAAGTCCGCCGCCGAACTCCTCGCGCGCGCGGGCGCCGGCGTGACCCTGGTATGCCGCAGCCGCGAGCGGGGGGAGCCGGCGCTCGCCGACGTGCGGCAGGCGGGGGCCGCGACGGGCGCGGATGTCCGCCTCGAACTCGCCGACCTCTCGCTCCAGGCCGACGTCCGCACCCTCGCCGACCGCCTGGCCGCCCGCTTCCGCGCCATCGACATCCTCGTGAACAACGCCGGCGTCTGGCTCCACCGGCGCGAGATCACGTCCGAGGGCTTCGAGGTCACGTTCGCGACGAACCACCTCGGCCATTTCCTCCTCACCCATCGGCTGCTCGCACCGCTCGCGGCCGGGCGGGGCCGGATCGTCAACGTGAGTTCCGAAGCCCACCGCAACGGGGACCTGCGCCGCGCCGCCCTCGAGCCCATCGTCCGCGGCGACGCCTGGAAGGGCGGTTTCCAGGCCTACGGCGACACGAAGCTGGCCAACGCCCTCTTCACCTTCGAGTCGGTGCGGCGCTGGGGCGCCCGCGGGATCACCGCGAACGCCATGCACCCCGGCGTGCTCCGCACCCGGATCTGGCGGAAGAACCGGAGCGCGCTGGGCCTGCTCCTGCACGCGGCCAGGGGCCTGATGGCGAAGCCCGAGGTCGGCGGCCGCGCCGTGATGCGGCTCGTCGCGGACCCCGCCCGCGATGCGGTGACCGGGAGGTACTTCAAGGTGGAAGATGAGGTCGCCGCGACCGCACAGGCCTACGACGCAGATCTCGCCCGGGAGCTCTGGGACCGGAGCCTCGAATGGACGGGCGTCACGCGATCCGAGGGTGCCAACGGCCCCGGTCAGCCGCAGTAGTCGGCCGCGGCCCCGGCGAGGATCTCGGCCAGCCTCGCGCACGACGCGAGGTCCACCCACTCGACGTCGGCGTGCGCACCTTCGCCGTGCGGGCCGATCACGACGCTGTCGACGCCCGCGGCCTGCGTCAGGGCGGAGTCCATCCAGGGGGAGTCGCCGATGACCGCTGGCGCGCGGCCGAGCACGGTGCGGGCGGCGCGCGATACGCAGGCCGCGACGGGCGCCTCCGGCGTCGTCTCGAAGGGTTCGCGGTGGAAGAAGGTCGACCAGGCGACCTCGAGGGACGGGTCCTCGGTCCTCAGGTCGTCGAGTATGGCGGCGATCTCTTCCTCCACGGACTCCCGCGTCTCGGGCGGCACGGTGCGCCGCTCGACCTTGAGCGTGCAGCGCGGGGAGTAGGTGCTGATCCCGCTCCCGCCCTCGAGCAGCGCCGCGTGCATCGAGGGGGGGCCGAGAAGGGCGTGCCCCGGCCGGGACTGGAGTTCGTCAATGAACGCCTCCAGCCGGTGCAAGACGCGTCCCATGCGAAGATTCGCGTCGATACCGTCGCGGTAGCGGCTTCCGTGGGCGGCGCGCCCGCGGGTCGTGATCTCGATCCACGTGAACCCGCGGTGGGCGATGCACAGATCCAGCGATGTGGGTTCCGTGACGATCGCGGCGTCGAAGGCCAGTTCACCGCGCGCGCGCCGTTCGAGCAGGTCCGCGGTGCCCAGGCTCGCGTATTCTTCGTCCGCCACGGCGGCCACGAGGACGTCGCCGGCAAGGTGCGTTTCCGATTCGTGGAGGAGCCGGGCGGCCTCGATGCAGGCGGCCAGCGCCCCCTTCATGTCACAGGCCCCCCGTCCGTAGAGCCGCCCGTCCCGTATGCTCGGCGAAAACGGCGCCTCCATGCCCTCCACGCCGACCGTGTCGTAGTGGGCGTTCAGCATCAGGGCCGGCCCTCCCCCAACGCCCGCGAGGCGCCCGATGACGCTCGGCCGGCCCGCCTCGGGTTCGTACCGGGTCACTTCGAGGCCCGCCTCGCGCATGTGCCGGGTCGTGAGGCGCGCGATCTCCGTCTCGCCCGGCGCCCCCTCCACGAGGGTCGGATTCACGGAGTTCGTGGTGACGAGGTCCGCGAGGACGGTTGTGAGGCGGAGCGGATCCGCGGAGAAGGTCAAGGGCTCGGGAGGCGCTTGATCTCCCTTCGGCCCGCCGCCACGCCCGTACCGACCCCGATCCCGAACAGAACGGCCGTGAGGGGAGTGATGAGCGGCAGGGCCGCAGCGAGCAATCCGACCACGCCGCCTGCGATCCCGGCCACGAGCGGAACGCCGCGCCGGTGAACGCCGTCCACGAAGCGCAATCGTCTGTGTACGAACCTCTTCATCGTCACGTAGCCGCCGACCGAAGCGGCGCCGGCGATGGCGAGCCAGAGAAAATTCCCGATGAACTCAAACATGTCGCACCTCCCGAAGAGCCCGTACGCCCTCCATCCCGGGGCGGTTTCAGCGGTTCGGCAGCCCGTTTGCCACCGGCTGCCGGCCGCGTTGTACTATGTTGCCGGAGTCCAAACCCAGTATTTCTGCGACACTACACTTGCCACGGAGATCGAGATGGATACGGACGGAATCCAGGTCCGGTGGGACGGCGGCCTCAAGTTCAGCGCCGACCGGGCCGACCACGAGACGCGAATCGACGGGGACGAGGGGATCGCCCCCAGCCCGGTCGCCCTGATGGTGGAATCCGTCGCCGCCTGTGCCGCGATCGACGTGGTCGTCATCCTCGAGAAGGGGCGCCAGGAACTCACCGGGCTCTCGGTCCGGGCGAGGGCGCGCAGGGCGGAAGCGGCGCCGCGCTACGTGAAGGGTCTCCAGTTCGACTTCCACGTCTCCGGCAAGGTGGACGAAGCCAAGGCTCGGCGGGCCGTTATGCTCTCGTTCGAACGCTACTGCTCCGTCTACCATTCGCTCCGGAAGGATATGGAACTCGAATGGACGCTGACCCTCAACGGCGAGCCTGCGGGCGGGCGGGACTGACGCGGGGTTTTTTCACGCCCTGCTATTCGAAGGGGGGAAGTTCCCCGGCCCAGTCCAGGAAGCCCGCGCCGTCCGGCGTCCAGACCACGATCGCGCCGCAGGTCGAACCCGTGCGCATGAACTCCATCGGCGTCTCGACGTCCCGCCTGTAGACCTCGACCGCGCCCAGAACCTCCTTCTCGAGATCGTCGAACTGCATCCCCGCCTGGTACATCCCGTCCAGGTAGAGCGCCGGCGGACATCCGAGCCGGGCACCCTCTCCAAGGAAGACCTCCGCTCTCCCGTATTCGATCCGGCCCACGGCGACGTTCGGCAGGCCGCGCAGGAGGTCGCTGGGCAGGCGCGGGTTACGATTGATGATGTCCCGCGGCGTGAAGAAGGTCCCGAACCCCTTTTCCATGCGTTCCAGGAAGCCCTCCACGTGCCGCGCGCGGCGGGTCTGCCGTACTTCCACCGTGAGATCCGCGATGCGAATGACGGTACTCGAAAGGGTCAACGTGACGCGCGTCGTCTGGTCCGGCTCGAGCTCGATGATCGTATAGCCGGCCTCATACCCGATGTACCGCACTTCGACCGAATCCCTGCCGGCCCAGGTCCGCGGGACCCGGAAGTTGCCTTCGGCATCGGTGATCGCCCCGTACCCGGAACCCAGGAGGATCACCCGGGCCCCTTCGAGCGGGAGTCCCGTCGACGCGCTGACCACTTGCCCGATCAGCTCCGCCGTCTCCCGTTCCGTCTCCTCCTGCGCCGCGGCCGAACTCGGCGAACCCGCCAGCACGCCCGCCGCGACGAGGGTCAGCGCCGCCAGGCGGGCGCCTCCATGTCTCGACTCCAATACACTCATGCGACTCCCCCGGTCGAGTCCGGCTCTCTCCCCGATGAACGCTTTCCGTCGCCCGAAAGATACGGCCTCATCGCCTTGTCATCGACAGCACCACGGGATCGCCGCCCGCGCTGCCATGTATCGTTACGATCAGCTCGCTGCCTGTCGGGCTCTCGTACGTGAACCACCAGGGAGCGTTCGGCGGCGGCGTCTCCGCCGTGCTCCGGAAGGTGGCCTTCCGGCCTTCGAAGGCGGCGAGACGATATTCGAGCCGCGTCTCCTCCCATGGCACCCAGCCTCGCCCGACATGCTTGAACCGGTAGTAGATCTCGCCATCGTCATCCTGCTCCAGCAGCAGAAGTTCGTACATGACCGCGAGACCGTCCCGGACGAGGCGGAAGGAGCCGGACATCGAGCGTCCCGCGGGGCTGAACCACGCCTCCTCGATCTGCCCTCCGAAGGCGTCTCCGCCCCAGTGGCCGGCGATCCATGCCAGCTCCTCGAGATCGATGGCCTGGCCCATCGCCCCCGCGGCGCCGAACGGGTGGACGACGGCGGTGAGCGCGACGGCAACCGCTGCCGCGCTCCGGCGAAAGGCGCGCGCCGGGGACGTTTGAGAAACCGCGGATCTCGCCCCATCTTCGCACGCCATGAGAGCCGCCCTGAAGCTCCTGGTTTCCGTCATCGTCTGCCTCCTCGCCGGCCTCGCAGGGCTGGCGCTCGTGTTCAGAGATCTGCCTGTGGGTCCCGGTCCCGGGCTCATCGCGCTCGGGGGTCTCCTGTACTTTCTGGCGGGCTTCGGCCTCGCGCGGTGGCACCGGGGCGCGCGTCCCCTCCTCTGGGGGCTGGCGCCGGGCTGGAGCCTCGCCCTGCTGGGCGTCATCGGCGTCTGGGTGACGGTGACCGATCCTCCTTCCGGCCACTGGGGCCTCGCGCTTCTCTTCCTGCTCGGCCCGGCCGTCGCGGGCTCGGCGGGCGCCGTCCTCGCCACGAGGACGCTGAAAGGCTAGCCGTCCGTGGTCCGCGGTCTGGCCACGCCAAGGTAGACGGAACCCAGCGCCCGGGGCACCCCGGGCATCGTGAAGCGGTCGAGGTCGACGATCCGGAATCCGCCGTCCTCGATCTCGACGTCGATCTTCCGGTTTATGTTGCAGCCGCAGGCGACCAGGTTCTGGACCGGGTTCAGGGTGTCCTGGATGCGCGAAACCCAGCCCTTGTCGTTCCGCCCGTGCTCGAGGAAGAGGAACTCGCCGGAGGGCTTCAGCGCGCGCCTCAGTTCGACGAGGGCGTCCCGGAGCCGTTCGATCGAACACAGCGTCCAGGTGCTCGTCACCGTGTCGAAATGCCCATCCGGAAAGGGGAGTCGGTCGGCGGCGTCGTGGATCACGCGCTCGACGGGGAAGGGGGCACGGGCGACGCGGGCGCGCACGCGTCGCTCGAGCACGGCCGCGGGGTCGATGCCCGTGACGCGGCGAACCGACATCGGGTAGCATTCGAGATTCAGGCCGGTGCCGAAGCCGACTTCGAGCACGTTCCCCTGCGCACGGGAGAGAACCCGGCGCCGATACCTGCGATGCACGTCGCCCTTGAGTCCGCTCTCCATGAGACGCGGAAAGATGTGTTCGGAGTACAGACCCACGCGCTTTTCTCCCCGGTGACGCGGGCGAAGGTTGAAACGTCTACCCAAACATAGACGTAACGGCACCTGTCGGGATGTATCGGCCGCCCGGGCCGGTTGCGTCTCGCGACCGGCCGCGAGCCCCGCGCCTCGACGCCGCGAAGTCGGCCCTGGATTGGAGAGCGCTCTTGAACCGAATGTCTGCTGCCGGGTGCGCCGTTGCACTGGCGGTGTGCATGGGGGCGGCCGCGGGCGTCGCATCCGACGCGCGCGCCCTGCAGGAACCGTCCGTTTCCGTCTCGCGGCCGATTCCGGTCGACGCCTACGCCGATGAAGGGATCGCGGGGCTGATCGAGCGAGCGCTGGCGCAGCGCAAAGCCCGGGCCGCAGGGCTGACGAGCTTCGAGGCGACCTTCCGCGAGCGCATCTACGCCGGGCTGGGCGGCGCGGCCCTGCGCCGGGAGCGGGCGATGTTTCACCAGGAGCGCGCCGCGCGCCTGCGCTGGGCGGCGGAGGGCGAACACATCGTCCGCTGGCTGGGAGTTCGCCGCGGGGTGCCGATCGTCGGCCTGGGCGTCGAGTTCGAGGACGATCTGCGCGACGACGACGCGTTCGAACTCGACTTCGACATGATCGACCCGGCGAGCGAGCACGTGACGGTCGGTTCGGAGTGGGCCCTCCATCCCCTCGCCGATACCGCGGCCTATCACTACCGCTACCGCTCCGGAGACACGCTTCGGATCCGCTTCCCCGGGGACAACCGCACGGTGACGCTGATCGAGGCCATCGTCGAGCCGCGGGAGGCCCGCTTCGACCGCATTGCCGGCTCGCTGTGGTTCGACGCGGACGAAGGAGTCCTCACGCGCGCCGCCTACCGTCCCGCGATCGAGTACGACTTCGACCGCGAAGAACCGGAAGACGCGGAAGACGTTCCCGGGTTCGTGAAGCCGATCCGCGCCAGGGTCGAATTCATCACGATCGACTACGGACTCCAGGAACTCCGCTGGTGGCTCCCGAATCGCATGGCCTTCGACGCGGTCGCCACGATGGCGAATCTGGCGAGCATGCCGGTGCGCTACGAATGGACCTTCGAGGACTATGCCGTGGATCGGGAACCGTCGCTCGATCCGGGCGAGGATCTGCCGCCGGGCTGGACGCGTTGGGTCGAGGGCGACGAGGAGTTCCTCGCGCCCGAAGGTCAGGTGCTCGACGTCACCGTGACGGAAGGGCGAACCCGGCGTCGGGCGGAGCGTGAGGCCGGGCGGACGCGCGATGACCCTCTCACCGCGGAGCCGGACTCCCTGCTCGAAGCTGTGCGGCCGGTCGTGATCATCGTCCCGCCCGTCGCGGAACTCCCCTCGTCCCGGGAGCTTCCGGAACCGCTCTTCTCCGCCACCGTCGACGCCTTCGCGGCGGCGGAACTCGACGATCTGAAGGACCGCCTGTCATCGCTGCACATCCCCGCCGCCGGGGGGCTGGGCCCCCGCCTGGATCTCGCTCCGGGTCTGCGCAGGCTGCGCTACAACCGGGTCGAAGGGCTCTCGCTCAGCGCCCGCTTCGCCGTACCGACGGGGGTCACGTCGGAGTTCTCGGTCACGCCGCGCGTCGGCATCCCGGAGTGGGAGCCGGGCCTGGAGGTCGGGTGGCGCCGCCAGACGGCGACAGGCGGCTTCGGGGTCACGGCGTACCGGCGCCTCACGGACCTCGGGGACTGGGGCCGTCCGCTCTCCTTCGGCAACTCCTTCAACAGCCTCGTCATGGGGTACGACGAAGGCCTCTACTTCCGGGAGACCGGCTTCGAGATGTCGGCGAGCCACCAGGGGAAGCGGACCCGCGTGGAAGGCGCGCTCTTCGCGGAGCGCCACCGGAACGCACCGAAACAGAGCGATGCCTCGCTCCCGAACCTGTTCGGCGATGCGGTCTTTCCGGACAACATCTTCGCCGCGCGCGGCGACATCGCCGGCATCTCGGGTCGCCTGCGCGCGTTCTCCTCGGTGGATCCGGGCACCCCGGTCCTCAGCGGCTCCATCTGGGGAGAAGCCGCGGCGGGCGACTTCGACCTCTACGGGCGTGCCGCGGTCTCGGCGGCCCTTCAACTCCCCGTGAGCCAGTGGTCCGTGGCGCTGGAGGGCGGGGCGGGCAGAGTGTTCGGGGAGCCGCCGCCACAGCGGCGCTTCCACCTCGGCGGGTCGTACACGCTGCGCGCGTTCGACCCGGTGTCGACCGGAGGCGGGAGCTTCTGGTTCGGCCGGTTCGAACTCGGGCGCGGTTTCCGGATCGGCGATCCGGCGTACGATGTCGGGGGAAGCCCGGTGCGGATCACGGGGTTCTG
Organism: Candidatus Palauibacter irciniicola; assembly: GCF_965208695.1. GTDB lineage: Bacteria > Gemmatimonadota > Gemmatimonadetes > Palauibacterales > Palauibacteraceae > Palauibacter > Palauibacter irciniicola. The sequence goes on along the minus strand of NZ_OZ242352.1, from coordinate 1,570,482 downwards.
GGACACGGGATGGGCGGGGCCGGTGGATGCCTTCGGCACGGAGGGCTGGCGGTCGAGCGTGGGGGTCGGCCTGTCGCTCATGGACGGGCTGTTTCGCATCGACATCGCCCGCGCCGTCCGCGGCGGCAACCTCTGGCGGCTCCACGTATACTCCGACGGCCTCATGTAACGATGCCGAGCGTCGGGTGTTTGCGTGGCGCGTGAGATGGCCGCAGAGTAGCGTCCGCCGCAACCGACGATGACACCCGGCGCCCGGCGCGCCGGCGATCCCCGCAAAGAGCACGCCGAACATGGCACGAAGCCGCAGAGCGAAGGGCCGTACCGGAGAGGCGGACGACGCCGCGGAAACGCGGGAACGTCCCCCGTCTCCGGCGGCGTTCAGCGCGGAGTGGTTCCGCGACTGGGCGCGCACGCTGCTCGTCGCCTTCCTCATCTTCATCTTCTTCCGGACGTTCCTGCTGGCGACGTTCGTCATCACGTCGGGGTCGATGGAGGGGACGCTCCTGGTCGGCGATTTCCTGCTGGTGAACAAGACATCGCTCGGTGCGCCGATCCCGTTTACGAATGCCCGCGTGCCGGGATACGCCGAGCCGGAGTACGGGGACATCATCGTGTTCAGGGCGGACCATTCTCCGGGGCTGGACATCGTCAAGCGCACCGTGGGTCTGCCCGGAGACACGCTCCGCATGGAGGGAGGCGTCTTCTACCGGAACGGCGTCGCCCCCGACGAACCCTACGTCCGCCGGAATCCGCGAGTGCTGGATGAACGGGATCCCCGGATGCAGTGGCAACTGGCGCACCTGATTCCGGATCCGGAACGGGGCGAGTACGAACCCACGCGACAGAACTGGGGACCGCTCGTGGTGCCGCCGGAACGCTACTTCATGCTGGGGGACAACCGGGACGAGAGCCTCGATTCGCGCTACTGGGGGTTCGTCGAGCGCGGGAAGATGCGGGGCAGGCCCTTCTTCATCTACTTCTCGTACGACCGGGACGCGCTGAGACCCGTGAAGTTCCTCACGGCGATGCGGCCGGGACGGATCGGACCCGCCCCGGACTAACGGGAACCGAGGGCCCGGCGGGAACCGGGCGTATCCCGTCCCGCCGTCAGAGCTTCTTGAGCAGCTTCCGAATGACGATCACGGCGACGGCGATGGCGATCTTTCTCATCAGGTCTCCCTCTTCCGCGCATGGCGTAGGCTTCAAGCTACAGTACGGGTAGCTCCCGGGTCGAGGTTTCGGGCGCTCTGGCACCCGGCCGGGAGTCGGGCAACGTTGAACGGACCGGACAGGTTCGCATTTCAGGAGGTGTCATGCGCGTGACCCGGGCGCTCGCCTTCGTGGCGGTGCTCTCTTGTGTAGGGTGCGATTCGCCCCCCGCCGACCAGGCGGCGGCAGCCACGCATTCCCATGCCGGCGGCGGCGTGGTGACGCACTGGACCGAGTCGCTCGAACTCTTCGTCGAGTACCCGCCGCACGTCCGGGACGTCCGGAGCGAACCGTGGGCCATCTACCTCACCTGGCTGGAGGACTGGAAGCCGGTGCGAGAGGGACGGCTCGTGCTCCTGCTCCGGGGACCGGGCGGCGCCCGCGAAGAGATCGTGCTCCAGGCCCCGGCGACCCCGGGGGTCTACGCTGCGAGCCCGACCCTCACGGAGACCGGGACGTGGCGGGCGGACCTGACCCTCACGGCCCGCGGTGCGGACCACGCGATCCCGGTGGGACAACTGGAGGTGTTCACGAGCGAAGAGGCGCTCCCGCACGACGAGGAGCAGCCGCTTCCCGGGCTGATCGCGCTACCGAAGGAAGAGCAGTGGGCGATGCCGTTCGAGGTGGCGGTCGCCGAGACGCGCCGGATCCCGAATTCGATCCCGGTGACCGGAGAGGTCACGGCCCCGGCGGGCGGCCTCGCGCACGTCTCGACGCCGGTGGAAGGCCTCCTGCTCGTCCAGGGGCCGTCGCCCGCCCCCGGCGAGCGCGTGCGGGAGGGGGAGACGTTGGCGCTCATCGCCCCGACGAGCCTCGACGATTCGTACGCCCGCATGCGGGCCGACGTCGTGGAGGCCGAGCGCGAGGCGGACCGGGCGGAGCGTCTGTTCGCTGCCGGCGCCATCGCCGAGCGCCGCCTGGAGGAGGCGCGCCACAACCTCGAGGTGGCCCGGGCGGCGTTCGAAGCCGTGGGAGGCATTCGCTCCGCCGACGAGGACGGCGGTTCCGACCCGCACGTCTACCGGCTTCGGAGTCCGATCGGGGGCGTGATCGCGGATCGCCACGTGGCGCCCGGCGAGCACGTCGCCGTCGGGACGCACGCGTTCACGGTAGTGCGTCCCGACACCCTCTGGTTCGTCGCGCGGGTCCCGGCCCGCCATGCCGAGGCGGCCGGCGAAGTCCGCGGAGCATGGTTCACCGTCGAAGGCGCCACCCGGGCGCATGCCGCCGACCGCGTGGTGTCCGTGGGCAGCATCATCGATGCGGGGAGCCGGGCGCTGCCGATCCGGTTTGCGGTGGCGAACCCGGACGGCGTGCTCAAGGTGGGGATGCTGGCCGAAGGACATGTGCTCCTTGGCGAGCCCGTGGAAGGGGTGGCCGTCCCGACGCCGGCCATCCTGGACGAGGACGGGCTCTCCGTCGTCTACGTGAAGGTCGGCGGCGAAGCGTTTCAGCGGCGGGTGGTGGAGACCGGCCCCTCGGACGGTTCGTGGACCATCGTTCACTCCGGGGTCGCGAGCGGGGAGCAGGTGGTCGCCGTCGGTGCCTATCAGGTGAGACTGGCCTCGCTCGGCGACGTGGAGATCTCGGACCACGGACATCCGCACTGAGCACCAGACTGCTGGACCGGCTCGTCCATGCCTCGCTGGAGAACCGCTTCCTCGCCGTGGCCGCCGGGGCCCTCCTCCTGGCGGGCGGGGGCTGGGTGGGCGCCACGCTGCCCGTCGACGTCTTTCCCGACCTCACCGCCCCCACGGTGACGGTGCTCAGCGACGCCCACGGGCTGGCCCCGGAAGAGGTCGAGAGCCTCGTCACTTTCCCGATCGAAACGGCGGTGAACGGTGCCGCCGGCGTGCGCCGGGTCCGGTCGAGTTCGGCGCAGGGGATCAGCATCGTCTGGGTGGATTTCGACTGGGGGACGGACATCCTCCGCGCCCGGCAGATCGTGAACGAGCGGCTTCAACTCGCCACGGCCCAACTGCCGGAGGACGTGAGCGCCCCCGTCCTCGCGCCCGTGAGTTCGATCATGGGCGAGATCCTGCTCGTCGGCATGAGCGCGCCCGCTCCGCAACTCATGGAGGCACGGACCGCCGCGGACTGGACCGTGCGGCGCAGACTGCTCGCCGTACCCGGCGTCTCGCAGGTGGTGTCGATCGGCGGACAGGTCCGCCAGTACCAGATCCTGATCCGGCCCGAGCGCCTGCTCGCGTACGGCGTCGGGCTCGACGAGGTACTGGAGGCGGCGGCCGGATCGAACCGGAACGCGTCCGGAGGCGTCTATCGTTCGGGCGGTCGCGAGATCCTGATCCGCGGCATCGGTCGCGCGCGCGACCTGGAGGAGATCGGTCTCACCGTCGTCGCTTTGAAGGAGGGGGTACCCGTCCTCATCGAGGACCTGGCGGAAGTCCGGATCGGTCCGCGCGTCCGGCTCGGCACCGCTTCCGTGAACGCGGAGCCCGCCGTCGTGCTCTCGATCCAGAAGCAGCCCGGCGCGAACACGCTGGAGCTGACGGAGCGGATCGACGCCGAACTGAGCGAGATCGAAGCGGAACTCCCCGCGGGCGTGGCGTTCGAGAGGTCCGTGTTCCGGCAGGCCGATTTCATATCACTTGCCGTAGAGAACGTGATCGAAGCCCTGCGCGACGGCGCGCTGCTCGTCGTCGCGGTGCTCCTGCTCTTCCTGTGGAACCTGAGGACGACGGCGATCTCCGTGCTTGCGATCCCGCTCTCGCTGGCGCTCGCGGTCATCGTGCTGCGGCTCCTCGGGGGGACGATCAACACGATGACGCTGGGCGGCATGGCCATCGCCATCGGAGCGCTGGTCGATGACGCGATCATCGTCGTCGAGAACGTGTACCGCCGTCTGCGCGAAGACCGCCGCCGTCCGCCGGAGCGCCGACGGCGAACGCTGGCCCTCGTCCGGGACGCGGCGCGGGAGATCCGGAACCCGATCCTCAGCGCCACGCTCATCATCTCCATCGTCTTCGTCCCGCTCTTCTTCCTCTCGGGCGTAGAGGGGCGCATGCTCCGACCGCTGGGGCTGGCGTACATCGTGAGCATTCTCTCGTCGCTGCTCGTCGCGGTGACGGTGACGCCGGCGCTCTGCCACATGCTGCTGCCGGGGGACCGGGCGATCGGCCGTCCGCGCGATCCCTGGCTGATGCGCGGGATCGAACGGGCGTACGGGCGCGTGCTCGATGGGGCGCTTCGCCGTTCCGGGGCGGTGCTTGCCGGTGCGACGCTCCTGCTGGCCGGCACCCTGGCGCTCGTGCCGCTGCTGGGGCGCGGCTTCCTGCCCGAGTTCCAGGAGGGAACGCTCACCATCTCCGTCGTGAGCCTGCCCGGAACCTCACTAATGGAGTCCGACGCGATCGGCGCCCGCGTGGAGCGCCAACTCCTGGCGCACCCTGCCGTCGTCTCCACCTCGCGGCGGACCGGCCGGGCCGAGCTCGACGAGCACGCGCAGGGCGCCAACGCCTCCGAAGTCGACGCGCGGCTGGACCTCTCGGAGTATGACCTGGAGGAAGTCATGGCCACCCTCCGGGACGGCCTGGCGGGACTCCCCGGCACCAACGTCACGATCGGACAGCCGATCGGACACCGGATCGACCACATGCTTTCCGGCACGCGGGCCGCCATCGCGGCCAATCTGTTCGGCCCCGACCTCCGGCAACTGCGCGACATTGCCGCCGAGATCGAGACCGTCGCGGGGACGGTGGAGGGGCTCGTGGACGTCTCCGTCGAGCGGCAGGCGGACATCCCCCAGCTTCAGATCCGCGCCGACCGCCGCGCCATGGCCCGCCACGGCGTCACGCCGGCGCAGATGGCCGCGGCCGTCGACGTCGCGTTCCAGGGAGAGGAGGTATCGCTCATCCGGGAGGGCGATCGCGCGTTCGATCTCGTGGTGCGCTACGCGGACGAACACCGCACGGACCCCGAAGCGATCGGCCGGACGCTGATGACGACCCCGGCGGGCGCCACGGTGCCGCTGTCGCAACTGGCTTCGATCGTGCCGTCGCTGGGCCCCAACACGATCAGCCGGGAGAACGTGCAGCGGAAAATCGTCGTGAGCGCGAACGTCGCGGGGCGCGACGTCGGCGGGGCGGCGGAGGAGCTTCAGGCGCGGGTCGCCGCCGAGGTCGAACTGCCGCCGGGCTACTACGTCCAGTACGGGGGCCAGTTCGAGAGCGGGCGGGAGGCGACGCGGCGCATCACGCTGCTCTCGCTGTTCTCGATCGCCGCGATCTTCCTCATCATGTTCCGGACGTTCGGGAGCGCCCGGATCGCCGCTCTTCTCATGGTGAACCTGCCTCTGGCACTGGCGGGAGGCGTGCTCGCGGTGCTGCTCATCGGCGGCACCGTGAACATCGCGACGCTGGTCGGGCTCATCACGCTGTTCGGCATCGCCGTGCGAAACGGGATCCTTCTCGTGAGCCGCTACCAGGATCTGCGTGCGGCTGGCGCCGGGCTGGGGCCGAGCATCCGGCGCGGCTCCATGGAACGTCTCAGTCCCATCCTCATGACGGCGCTCACGGCGGGCCTCGCGCTCGTTCCGCTCGCCCTGGGCCTCGGCGAACCCGGCAAGGAGATCCAGGCCCCGCTCGCCGTCGTCGTACTCGGGGGTCTGCTGACCTCCACCACGCTCAACATGGTCGTCGTCCCGGCCCTCTTCCTCCGCTTCGCCGGCGACCGGAACGGGTGACGGCGGGGACCCTTGGGCCGTCAGTAGAGTAGTGAAGCCCGTCGATGGCGGGATGGCCGGATTGGTTGGGAAGCGAGGAGGGGTGGGGAGATGACGATCAAAGGAACGGCGCTACGAAGCGGAGTCCTGCTGGCCATGGTTCTTGGGGTGGTGGGCTGCAGCGACGACACGGCGGGGCCGGAGGAGCCCACGCTGACGTTGGAGGAGAGCGAGGCGCTGCTCGACGCCATCAACCTCGTCGGGGCGAGGGCGCTGGAGGCGGACCCGGCCTCCTTCGCCGGTTCCGTGAGCCTGACGGCCGACTGCTCGGGGGGCGGGCTGGTCAACGCGGGCGGTACGCTGATCCCGTCGGAAACCGACACCGGGATCAGGTTGCTGGCGAACCTGACGATCGTGCCGGAGGACTGCGTGGAAACTGCCCGCGGCAGGACGTTCACGCTCGATGGGGCTCCCAGCCTCCGACAGACGGGCTCGTACGCGTTCTCCATGCCGGAAGCGCTTGTGTTCGTGTTCGACATGAACGTGTCGATGGTCGGGTCTCTCGCATACGAACTCGAGGAAGGAGCCGGGACCTGCGAGGTTTCCGTCACGGTGGAATCCCGGCTGGACTTCGGCGATCTGATGCAGACGGGGAGTGCCTCGGGCACGCTGTGCGGCAACGCCGTGGACATAGACCTGAACCGCGAGATCCCGCTGACTCCCGAGCCCGGGGGATGAGTTCGGCTACCTCGCGCGGGCGCCGTCGGCGACGGTCTCTCGTCTCACCCAAACCGGCCGATCGAGAAGATCGGCGGTGCGTCACGGGGTAGCTCATCCGCGAGGAGGTCGGCCATGAGCGACCCGAGGACGGGGGCGAACTTGAACGCGTGCCCGGAGCCGCCGGCGAAAAGCACAACTCCGGGATGGCCCGGGTGGCGGTCCAGAATGAAGTGCTCGTCGGGCGTGTTCGTGTAGAGACAGACGGACGCGTGGGCCCGCGCGCCCGCCACGCCCGGCGCGTACCGCCTGAACAGCCTTCGCAGTTCCTCCGTCTCCGTGGTCCCGACCTCGCGGTCGACCCGCCCGACATCGGTCCCGCGTCCGGCCTGAAAGTGCATCCCCGCCTTGAGGCCTCGCGCCGTCGGCGGGAACCCGTACCACGTCCCCTCCCGTTCGAGCTCCCACACCCAGGCGGGACCCTCCGCGAGCGTGTCCGCATGCGGCCCGGCGGGTTCGAACCAGTACTGCACCGTGCGCTCCACCTCGAGCGGCAGGGAAAGTGCGGGAACCAGTTGCGGAGTCCAGGCTCCCGCGGCGATGGCGAGCCGGCGCGCCGCGTATTCTCCCCGTTCCGTCCGGATCCGGACGCCCGAGGCCGAAGCGGACCACGCGATCGCGGGCTCGTCGAAGCGCAAGTCCGCGCCCCCGGCCGCCTCCAGCATCGCCTCGAGGCAGGCCTCCAGCGAGAGGATGGCGGCACCCGGTTCGTAGATGGTGACGGTCCCGGGATCCGGGCGGAGCCAGGGGAACCGCTCGGCGACTTCCTCCGCGGAGAGGGGGACGTCGTCGGTGCCCGGCCGGGCGTCGAGAAGCGGGCTCCCCGCGAACACGCGGCCGTCTTCCGGCCCCATCATGAGGGCGCCCGCCGTCCGCAGCAGCGTTCGGCCGGACGAGCGCTCGAGCTTCTTCCAGCACCGGAAGGCGTCGCGGACGAGCGGCATGTACGGCGACCCGTGGTACCACGCCGCGCGGATCATCCGCGTGTCGCTGTGCGCCGACCCCATCGTGTGCGGTGGCGTGTAGCGGTCGAATCCGACCACCGAATGTCCTCGCCGGACGAATTCGGCCGCGGTTGCGCTTCCGATGGCCCCGAGCCCGATCACGGCGAAGTCGTGCATGTCGATGGCCGCCGACTCAGCGTCCGATTCTCGGGAAGGCGAGGCGCTGGTCGGCTTCCACGACGGAGACCGCCGCCGCGACGCCGTCCACGACCTCGAACACGAACTGCACGGCGGAACCGCGCAGAAGGAAGGTGGTCGGGGACTGGGGAAGGAGTCGGAACGCGGCCTCGCCGGTGCGGGCCGCCATGAGCACGCCCTCCTCGAGCGTCACGGTCAGGGTCGTGGCCGGGTCGATGCGGTACTCGCCCACGAAGAGGGACAGGTTCTCGGGTTCCAGGCGCACGATGGGGAGCCGAAGCGCCGGATCGGGTTCGACGCCCAGGTCCGACAGACGCCCCAGGAGCCGGGGCATTCCGGGATTGTACGTGAGCGCCTCCCGGATGTGGTCGGACGCCGCGTCCGGGGCCCCGGCCTCTTCGTGAAGCTCGGACAGCGCGAAGCGGATGGCGGGAGGTTCCGGCGTTCCGGCCGCGTAGGCCTCCAGGATTGCGATGGCCGTGCCCGGCTCGCGCTCCCGGAAATGGCCCGCGAGCCTCAGGATCTGGCCGGGAGAGTAGTCGTAATCCTCCGGTCGCGTGCGCCGCCAGTTGTCGTACCTCGACATCGCCGCCTCGACCCCGCCCGCCTCGACGACCGGCAGCAGCCGCTCCGCGATCGAAGGTTTCGGGCGCACGGCCTCGGCGCCCCACAGCAGATTCGTCAACCCATCCACGAGCGGTCCCAGGTCGGAGGAGGTGTTGTCCAGCAGCACGATGAGCCGGCCGTGGTCCGGGAAGACGCGCAGCCAGGCGGAGAAGCCGAAGATCCCTCCCGAGTGTTCGATCGCGCGCACGCCGCGGTCCTGCCCGATATCCCGCGTCCGCACCCCCACGCCGTACCCGTACGCCCCGGATTCGAGGCCCGGCGTCGTCATGCGCGCCAGCGTCTCCGGGTCCCGGAACAGACCTCCTTCGACGAAGAGGTTCGTGGCCCAGCGCGCGAGATCGCCCACGGTGGAGTAGAGCATGCCGGCGGAATAGGGCACCGACGGGTCGATCAGGCGCGCCGGCCGATAGCCGACGAGGTTGCGCGTGTGGCCGCCTGCGTGGCCCTCCGGCGGCCAGAGCGCGTGATCGTATCCGGTATCGCGCAGTTCCAGCGGGTCGAGCACGTACGTGCGGAGCGCTCCCTCGTAGCTAAGCCCCGTGACGCGTTCCGCGATCCAGCCAAGGAGTACGTAGCCCGAGTTGGAATACTCGAAATCGGTACCCGGCTCGAAGGAGAGGGGGGCCTCCCAGGTCAGGGCGACGATCTCGTCCGGCGAGAACGGGGTCGCGGCCTCCCAGTCCATGAACCCCGGCAGGTTCGTGTAGCTCGGCAACCCGGAGGTGTGCGTGAGCAGGTGGTGGAGCGTGATCCGTTCCGCGAACTCCGGCGGATACTCCTCGACATAGCGGCCCACCGGGTCCTCGACTCGCAACAGTCCCTCCTCCTCGAGTCTCAGGATGAGCGCGGCCGTGAACTGCTTCGTCAGCGACGCGATGCGGAACCGCGTGCTCGGGTCGTTGGCGCCGCCCTCCGCGAAGTCCGACCGTCCGAACCCTCCCTCGAACAGGACCTCGCCCTCGTCGACGATGAGCGCCGCGCCGTTGAAGAGCCGCAGATCGTGGAAGGACCGCAGGTAGCCTTCCGCCCGTTCCGCGCGCGACTGCGCCTCGGCGGCGGACGCGAACCCGGCGACGAGCGCGGCAGCGAGACCGTACCTCCAGAATGACTTGCGACGCGGATACAAGCGGGATCCTCCCGTAGACGGAAAGCGACCGGAAGGGGGCCAGCAGCCCGTGGCCGGAAAGCTCGCGTCCCCCGAACGAAAGGGATAGGATCGCATCATGCGCTCGATCTCAAGTCGGCAGCGGTCCCGGATCCTGGAACTGGAGCAGGCTGCGCGGCCGCTCGACCCCGACGCGGGCGAGCGCGACCGCCTCATGGCCGAGGTGCACGCCTACGCGCAGCGGTTCCTCGACGGACTCCCCGAACGGCCCGCCTACCGGCACGACAAGTCCTCCGTCGCCGAGATACGGGAACTCGGCGCCGGGACCGATACGCGGCCCATCGAGGGGCTCATCGACCGGATCGACGAGTCCGTCGTGGGCGTGGGACTCGTGCCCTCGCACGGCGGACACCTCGGGTACATCCCCGGTGGCGGCATCTACGCCTCTTCGCTGGCGGACTATCTTGCGGCCGTCACGAACGAATACGCCGGCGTACGGTTCACCGGGCCGGGCGCGGTCGAGATGGAGAACGTCATCCTCGGCTGGATGGCGCGCTTCACGGGATACCCGGCCACGTGCGCCGGCAACCTTGCCTCGGGAGGCTCGATCGCGAGCCTCATCGCCGTCGTCACCGCCCGCGAGGCGGCCGGACTGCGCGCCCGCGACTACGAGCGGGCGGTCGTCTACTCCTCGCCCCACCTCCACCACTGCCTCCACAAGGCGCTCAGAATGGCCGGGGTGGGAGAGGCGGTGCGGCGGGACGTCCCGCTGGACGGCGACTTCCGGATGCGGGTGGACGCGCTCGCCGAGTCCGTGGCGGAGGACCGCGCGCGCGGACTCCGGCCCTGGCTCGTATTCGCATCGGCGGGCACCGTGGACATCGGCGCCATCGACCCGCTCGCGGAGATCGCGGACGTCGCCGAGCGCGAGGATCTCTGGTTCCACGTGGACGGCGCCTACGGCGGCTTCTTCGCCCTGCTCGAGGAGATGCGGCCCGCGCTCGCGGGACTGGAACGCTCGGATTCCCTCGTCCTCGACCCGCACAAGGGCATGTTCCTCCCCTACGGGACCGGCGCCGTGCTCGTCCGCGACGGGAACGCCCTGGCGGAGGCGCACGCCTCCGGCGCCAGCTATCTGCAGGACACGGTCGAGGCCGAGCGCTGGGGGCCCTCTCCCGCCGCCGTATCGCCCGAACTCACCAAGCATTTTCGCGGACTGCGGGTCTGGCTGCCGCTCCTCCTTCACGGGGAGGCGCCGTTCAAGGCCTGCCTTCGGGAGAAGCTCGAACTCGCACGGTATTTCCACCGGGAGATCGAGGCGCTCGGGTTCGAGGTGGGTCCGGAGCCGCCGCTGTCGGTGGTCACCTACCGCTGGGTCCCGGAGTCGGGCGACGCGGACGCCTTCAACCGGGCCCTGATCGAAGAGACGCACCGCGATGGCCGGGTCTTCCTCTCCTCCACGACGATCGACGGGACCTTCCTGCTCAGGATGGCGGCGCTCGCGTTCCGGACGCACCTCGACACCATCGACCTGGCGCTCGAGGTCCTCGCGGAAGCCGTGGAGCGCCTCGAGGCCCACCCCGAGCGCTGGCGCTCCGCGGCGCCCGCCGAAGCGCTCGCCGGGGGAGGCGGCGCCTGATGGCGGGTTCCGGCCCCGGGCTCGCCCGCCAGGACGTGCGCTTCGAGCCGGACGAACGCCCCCCGCTCCCCATGGCCGCCGGACTCGGCGTCCAGTACGCGCTCATCTGCCTCGCCAGCATCGTGCTCACGCCGACGGTCATGATCACCGTGGCGGGCGGCAGCACCGAATACCTGTCGTGGGCGGTGTTCGCGGCGCTCGTGATCAGCGGGGTCACGACGGCGATCCAGGCGCGCAGAGTGGGACGGATCGGCGCCGGCTACGTGCTCATCATGGGGAGCACGAGCGCCTTCATCGCGGTGAGCGTCACCGCCATCGAGCAGGGCGGGCCGGGCATGCTCGCGGTGCTGATCATCGCCTCGTCGCTGGTCCAGTTCCTGCTCGCGTCCAGGATGGCGCTCCTGCGCCGGGTGTTCACGCCCACCGTGGCGGGCACCGTGCTGATCCTGATCCCGGTGACGCTCACCCCGATGATCCTGCGGAAGCTCGCCGAGGTCCCGGCCGGAGCCCCGACCGCCACGGGTCCGCTCGTGGCCGGCGTGACGCTGGCGGTCACGGTCCTGGTCCCGCTTCGGTTCTCCGGCGCCCTTCGGCTGTGGGCCCCGGCCCTCGGGATCGTCGCCGGATCTCTCGTGGCCGGCCTCGGGTTCGGGATCTACGACCTGTCCACGGTCTACGAAGCCCGCTGGATCGGCCTGCCGGATCTGGCGTACCCCGGTCTCGATCTGAGCTTCCGCCCCGAGTTCTGGGCTCTGCTGCCGTCCTTCCTCATGGTGACGCTCGTGAGCGCGATGGACACGCTCGGCGACGCGATCGCGATTCAGCGAGTTTCCTGGCGCAGGCCGCGCGCGATCGACTTCCGCTCCATCCAGGGGGCGATCGCCGCCGACGGCGCGGGCAACCTCCTCTCCGGTCTGGCGGGGACCGTCCCCAACACGACCTACGGCGTGGGCATCGCCGTGGCCGAACTCACCGGCGTCACCTCTCGCGCCATCGGCATCTGCGTCGGCGTCGTCTTCGCGGCGTTCGCCTTCCTGCCGAAGCTGCTCGCCCTCATTATCGCGATCCCCGGCCCCGTCGTGGCGGCCTATTTCATCGTGGTCGTCGCGCTGATCTTCGTCTTCGGGATGAAGATTCTGCTCCAGGAGGGGTTGGATTACCGCAACGGCCTCGTCGTCGGCGTCGCTTTCTGGTTGGGCATCGTCTTCCAGTTCGACTGGATCTACCCGGAGCATATCACCGGGGCCTGGGAGGAATTCCTCGGCAACGGCATGACGGTCGGCGGCATCACGGTGATCCTGCTCACCATCTTCGCGGAGGTCACGGGAGGCCGTCGCCACCGCCTCAAGACGCGGTTGTCGGACGACACGTGGTCGGAAGTCGACGCCTTCCTGGTGAAGTTCGCGGCGCGCAGGGGCTGGGACGAGGAGATGGAAACGCGTCTGCGCGCGGTGGGCGAAGAGACGATGCAGATTCTCGGCCGCGCGGAGGCCGAAACCGACGCCGATGATGCGCGAAGCCTGCTGCTCATCGCGAGCAGCGATGGCCCTGCCGCGGATCTCGAGTTCATCGCGACGACCGATGAGAAGAACGTCGAGGATCAGCTGGCGATGCTCAGCGAAGTGGCCGCGGGGGTCCCCGTCGAGGCGGAGACTCCCCTTCGGCTGCTGCGGCACTACGCCTCATCCATCCGCCACCAGCAGTACCATGACATCGACATCCTCACGATCCGCGTCGAGTCCGCCCCCCAGGTCGCCGGCGACTTCTAGGGTCTAGCCGGGGATCGTCCGATCCCGGGACGGAACGATGATCGCCTTGGTGACGGCGAGCCGCTCGACATCGGCGAGGGCTCGACCCGCTTCCCCGAGACCGTATTCGCCCCCGATCACCCGGGCGAAGGGGAGGCGGTGCCGCGCGAGCAGGTCGAGCGCGCCCGAGACGTGCGGCAGTTCGGTCCCCCAGCGCCCCTTCACGGTCGCGTGCTTCCGGTTGATGTCGAGGTGCGGGTTGATGGAGACGGGACCGACGTCCGTGTAGTGTCCCGCCACGACGTACGTGCCTCCTTCGCGGAGGAGGGCGAACCCCTCCGGGATCGCCGCCGGGTTGCCGCTCGCTTCGATGACGACGTCGGCGCCCCGGCCCTCCGTGAGGTCGGCCACGCGTGCCGACCGGTCACGGCCCGACGTTCGGTCCAGCGAGAGCGTGACGTCGGCGCCCATGGCGGTCGCGAGTTCGAGGCGCTCGTCGGGGTCGCCGATGACCACGAGGGGGCCGCAGCCCCGGACCCGGGCGAAGGCGGCGGCCGCGAGGCCGACGGGGCCGGAGCCCTGGACGACGACCGTGTCGCCCGGCCGGAGTTCCGAGCGCTCGACGGCTCCGAAACCGGTGAAGAGTCCGCAGCCGCCTCCGATGACATCCGCTGTCTCGAGCCCCTCGGGCAGCTTGAAGATCGACGTGTCGGCGGTGAGCCGCATGGACGTCGCCCACCCTCCGAGCAGTCCTTCGCGAGCGCTGAATGTGATGCCGTAGACGCGGCGGTGCGGGCACAGGTTCGGCTGCCGGGCGGCGGAGCAGTAGAAGCAGCGGTGGCACGTGCCCACCACATCGAAGAAGGTGACGGCGTCCCCCTCGGCCAGCGGCCGTCCCGCGGCATCGACCCCCGGACCTCGCGTCTCCCGGATGCGTCCCACGCTCACATGCCCCGGGATGATCGGCCAGGGCACGCCCGCGAGGCGTCCGTGATGGAGATGGACATCCGTCCCGCACACCTCGCTCGCCTCTATCTCGAGCCACGTCTCGCCCGGTCCGAGATCGGGATCGTCGAAGGTCCGGACCTCGAGCGGTCGTCCCGGTCCCGGCATGACCGACGCACGTTGTGACACCTGGCCTCCCGTCCCTGGCTCTCCGTTGGTTCTCCGTTCCGCGTTGGGCATGTATCATATGGCTTCAACCAGGGGAGATGAGAATGTCCGAAGCCGATACGCGCGTCCGTGGCCGATGCGGTCCGGGGCGAATCCGGTTCCTTGCCGTGGCGGCCCTCCTCGGCGGATGCTCCGGCGGCGGGGGAACGCAGGTGTCGCTGGAGGCGGGCGATGTCGAGTTCGATCGGCCGCCGCCCAGCGGCGAGCCGAACCTGTCGGTCGGTGCCGGGAGCCGCGCCATCCTGACGTGGATCGAGCCCGACGAGGGCGTACCCGCCTTGCGCCTGGCGATCCGCGGGGAGGACGGCTGGTCCGGGCCGCGGACCGTGTGGACGTCGGAAGAGATGTTCGTGAACTGGGCCGACTTTCCGTCCTCGGTGGAGATGCGGGACGGGACGCTCGCCGTTCACTGGCTGGAGAAAGTGGCCGACGCGCCCTACGCCTACCATGTCATGCTGGCGCTCTCTTCGGATGACGGGATGACGTGGACGGCGCCGTTCCGCGCGCACGACGACGCGTCGCCGACGGAGCACGGCTTCGTGTCGATGGTGCCGTGGGGCGACGGCGCGGGGCTGACCTGGCTCGACGCCCGCGCCATGGCGGGCGATGCCGGCGGCGAGCACCTGGCTGGAGGCGGCGAGCACTTCCCCGGAGGCGGAGGCGGAGAGCGCGGGGCGATGTCCGTCCGCTTCCGCACCCTCGCCCCGGATGGCCATCTCGGCCCCGAGGTGCTGCTCGACGACCGGACGTGCGAGTGCTGCCAGACCGCACTGGCTCGCGTGGGCGAAGGGCTCGTGGCCGCCTACCGCGACCGGAGCGAATCCGAGGTCCGCGACATCGCCGTGGTTCGCGGGGCGGGGGAGCGTTGGACCGAACCCGCGGCCCTGTCCACCGATGGCTGGGTCATCCCGGGCTGTCCCGTGAACGGCCCGCAGTTGAGCGGGGACGATCGGACCCTCGCCGCGGTGTGGTACACGGGCGTCGATGGCGCCCCGCAGGTGTACGCCGCATTCTCGCACGACGGTGGCGCAACCTTCGGCCCGCGGATCCGGGTCGATGAGGGGCTCCCGCTGGGGCGCGTGGACGTCGAACGACTCGACGACGGCTCGGTCGTCGCGGTATGGCTGGAGGCTTCCAACGACACACCGCGTGTCCTCGCCCGGCGGGTCGAGCCGGACGGGTCGCTCGGGACGCCGCTTCTGATCTCCGAGACCGCCGGGGAACGCTCGAGCGGGTTCCCGCGCATGGTGCGGGCGGGGGACGAATTCCTCTTCGCGTGGACGATTCCCGGCGAGGGCGGCGGCGTACGCGTCCGCTCCGTGCGACTCTCCGACTGAGTCCGGCAAGGTCAGGGGACGAGAAGCACCTTCGCGACTCCCGGCTCCGCCGCCCGGTCGAACGCCTCGGAGGCGGCGGAGAGCGGCAGCCGGTCGTCGATGAGGTCCCGCACCTCGACGTCTCTTCGCTCCAGTGCGGACAGGGCGTCCTCGAAGGGCCCGCACCGGGAGCCGAGGAGTCGGATTTCATCTACCACGACGGATGAGATGTCGACAGCTAAATCGTTTTTGTGCGTACTCTTGAGAACGATCGTACCGCGGGGCCGAACGGCCCGGCGGGCGGCGGTGAAGCCGGCCGACGCGCCGCTGCATTCGACGACGAGATCGTAGGCCGACGCCTCCACCGCGGTGACCGGTCCTGCGGCGAACCCGGCCGCGCGAGCCCGCGCCAGGTTCCGCTCCGACCTCCCGGCGACCTCCAGCCCCGGCAACCGGATCGCCAGCACGCGCGCCACGAGTTGCCCCAGCCGGCCCGCCCCCACCACGAGCGCCCGAGTCACGCAGCCGTGCTCGATGTCGCCCTCCACCTGCCGCAGAACGCGGCAGGCGGCCGCCACCGGCTCCGCGAACACGGCAACCTCGTCCGGAAGCGACTCCGGGACGCGATGCAGGTTCGAGACGGGCGCCCGCAGCCATTCGGCGAACGCGCCGTCCCGGCCGCGGATGCCGATCGCCTCGCGGCGGAGGCAGTGCGTCGGCTGGCCGTTCGCGCAACTGGGGCAGAGCGGCTCGGCAGGTCGCGAGCGGCAGGTGACGTTGATCTCCGCCACGACCCGCGCCCCGACCCATTCGGGCGGTCCCTCCTCGACGCGTCCGACGAACTCGTGCCCCGGAATCCCCGAGAAGTTGCGGTAGCCCCGCATCAGCTCCAGGTCCGTCCCGCAGATCCCCGCCAGCGAGACCCGGACGATCGCCTCCCCGGGCTCGAGTGAGGGCCGCGGCAGATCCTCGCGCACGCGGACGGCGCCGCGGTCGATCCAGGCCGCGATCACCCGCGGCGCCGCTCGAGGATCGCACGGAACGACCGGGTTTCGAGTTCCGCGGCGGTCAGACCGGAGCGCGCCGCCTCCTCCGGCGTCAGGGCGCCGCTCGCGAGCCCCCGGTGGAAGAAGTTCAGGAGGCCCTGGCCCGAGGCTTCATCGTCGAACACGGATCCCGTGAGGACGGCCTGTCCCGCGGCGGTCACGAAGCGGTCGAGCCGGCTCGCCGCCGCGTCCAGACCCTCCAGGAAGAACGAGAATACGGCCGCGAAACGGGAGACGAGCTGTGCCGGGTGAAGATCCCAGCTCTGGTAGAACCCCTGGCTCAGCGACCGCCGAACGTCGGAGTAGTGCAGGCGCCATGCGCGGTGCACGACCGCCATGTTCTCCGCCCGTTCGGCCGGCGAGAGCGCCGTCTCCCCGCGATGCGGTTCGACGGGCAGCACGTTCGTCGCCCCGTCCGAAAGCCGGACGCCGGTCCCGGCGAGCGAGAGCTGCAGGAGCTGCCTCGCCACGTCGCACAACGGGTGCCCCAGCGTCTGATCTTCCGCCGCGACCGCCACGGCGCCCGTGAGGTCGTACGCTCCGAGATGCACGGTGCGGCACCGCCCGCCCGCCGCCGCGACGAGCTCGGGCACGGCGATCCGTCCATCCGGCGCCACGAGCGACTGCGGCGTCTCGATCATGAGGTCGATCGCCACCACCTCCTCCGGCAGGCCGAGCGTCGTCTCGAGCCGAGTCAGGACCTCCGAGAGCCGTTCCACCTGGCCGGCCGCGATGATCTTGGGAAGAAGCACGGTGAATCCGTCCGGCAGATCGCGCCGGGTCCGCGCGTACGCCGCAAGAAAGAGTTCAAGCGTGCGCAACGCCCGTTCGCCGGTGACCTCGTCCAGCGACTTGATGCGGATGCCGAGCGAGGGCGGGAGACTGCCGGCGGCGACCCCCGCCGCGACCTCCCTCGCCGCCGTCGCCGCCGCGTCATCTTCCTCCGCCTCGGACCGGGTCCCGAACCCATCCTCGAAGTCGATCAGAAAGCACTCGACCGGCTCCCGTTCGAGCTTGACGCGTACCCGCCGGTGCACCGCTTCCGCGGTGCCCGGGGGAACGCGAGTCCCGAGGGTCTCGCGCAGAGCGGCAGGGTCCGGCGCGTACCGGTCCAGGTAGCGTCCGGCGATCCGTCCGAGCTTGGCCGCCGTGTCTCGCCGGAAGAGGTGAGCCCCGCCGGCCACCGTGTGCACGGGCTGCTTGATCATCGGCTCAACTTCCGCGGCCCCGGGCGCCGCAGCAACGATCCGCCACTACCGCCCGACAAAACTGGCGACAACTCCCCTCGTCCCCTAGGATTGCGGGCGGTTATCTCACCATACGACTCACGGGTTGCGGAGCCGTGGGGACGGTCGGGCGGGGTCGGCCCGAGGGAGAGACGGTGGAGCCAACGAACGTCGAGAATCCCGACTACTACCACAAAGTCGTGGATTGCCAGTGGGCCTGCCCGGCCCACACCAACGTACCGGGTTACATCCGCCTCATCGCGCAGGAACGGTACGACGACGCCTACATGCTCAACTGGGAGTCGAACGTCTTCCCGGGCATCCTCGGCCGGACGTGCGACCGCCCCTGCGAGCCTGCCTGCCGCCGCGTAAGGGTCGAGGAGAAGCCGGTCGCGATCTGCCGCCTCAAGCGCGTCGCCGCCGACCTCCGGGGCGACATCACGCCCCGCTTCCCGGAGATCCCGAAGCAGAAGAACGGGAAGAGGATCGCCTGCGTGGGCGCGGGCCCCGCGTCGCTGACCGTCGCCCGCGACCTCATGCCCCTCGGCTACGAGGTCACGATCTTCGAGAAGAACGACCGGCCGGGCGGCCTCATGTGGACGAACATTCCGCAGTTCCGCCTGCCTCCCGAAGTGCTGTGGGAGGAGATCGACTACATCCTCGACATGGGCGTGGACATTCGCTACAACGCGCCCGTCGAAAGCATGAAGTGGCTGCTGGAGCAGGACTTCGACGCCGTCTTCGTCGGCTCCGGCGCCCCGCGCGGCAAGGAGCTGCGCCTGCCGGGCCGGTACGACACGGACCACATCTACATCGGCATCGACTGGCTGGAATCCGTCGCCTTCGGGCACACGAACTCGATCGAGGAGAACGTGCTCGTCATCGGGGTGGGGAACACCGCGATGGACTGCTGCCGGACGTCGAAGCGGATCGGCGGCACGAACGTCAGGGTCATGGCCCGCAAGTCGAAGCCGTATTTCAAGGCCTCTCCCTGGGAACTGGAGGACGCGGAGGAGGAACTCGTCGACATCGTCGAGAACCACTCGCCCACGGAGTTCGTCGTCGAGGACGGCGTCCTGAAGGGGATGAACTTCGACATCGTCGAATGGCACGAGAACGATGAGGGGCGCCTCGTCTCTACGAAGCTCGACGAGGCGTTCTTCCCGGCGGAAGCCGTCATCCTCGCCATTGGGCAGGAGACCGCCTTCCCGTGGATCGAGGACGATGCGGGGATCGAGTTCAACAAGTGGCGCGAGGCGGTCGTCGACAAGACGACCTTCATGTCGACGCGCGAGGGCGTCTTCTTCGGCGGCGACGCGGCGTGGGGCCCGGAGAACATCATCTGGGCGGCCGAGCACGGGCATCAGGCGGCGATCTCCATCCACGCGTACTGTAACGGCGAAGATCTCCGGAAGCGCCCGCCCGAGCACATGAACCTCGTGAGCGCCAAGATGGGGCTCCACGAGTGGAGCTACTCGAACGACTACGAGTACGCGCACCGGCGGAAGATGCGGCACGTCCGTCTGGAGGAGCGTCTCCAGAGCATCGAGACGGAAGTCGAGGAGGGGTTCGACCTCGAGCAGACGCTGACCGAGGTCGAACGCTGCCTGAACTGCGACATTCAGACGCATTTTACCGGCAGCCTGTGCATCGAATGCGATGCCTGCATCGACATCTGTCCCCTCAGCTGCCTCACGATCACGCACAACGGGGAAGAGGCGGAACTTCGCACGCGGCTGACCGCGCCGGCCGAGAACGCGGAGCAGGACATCTACGTGTCGGAGCCGCTGCCGCAGACGGCCCGCGTCATGGTGAAGGACGAGGACCTCTGCATTCACTGCGGGCTGTGCGCGGAGCGCTGTCCGACGGCCGCCTGGGACATGCGGACCTTCGATCTGCTCAAGCCCTACGCGGGACAGGACGCGGAGCATCCCTACTCCGGGCTGGGCATCGAGGAGATGGCGCCGGGCGGCCTCGTTTCGGTGACTCCCTGACGGAATGGCCGACATGAAGGCGGACCGCGTGAACGACTTCGCGCTCAAGATCGGCACCGTGAACGGCACGGGCTCCGCGAGCGCCAACGGTCTCATCATGCAGTCGATCTTCCGGATGGGGGTCCCGGTGTCGGGGAAGAACGTCTTCCCCTCGAACATCCAGGGTCTTCCCACCTGGTACGAGATCCGCGTGAACCGGTCGGGCCACGTCGCCCGCACGCCGGACTTCGACCTCATCGTGGCGATGAACCCGGAGACGTACGCACAGGACATCGAGGAACTCGTCCCCGGCGGCTGGCTGCTGTACGACTCGAGCTGGCCCATGGCCGATACGCTGCGGCGCGAGGAAGTGACGTTCCTCGGCGTCCCGCTGGCCGAGATGTGCGTGAAGGCGTTCGACGGCGGACGCACGCGCATCCTGATGAAGAACATCGCCTATACGGGCGCCCTCGCCGCCCTCCTCGACATCGACATGGAGGTCATCCGGGGACTGCTCGAGGAAACGTTCGGCGAGCGGAAGAAGCACCTGCTCGATGCGAACTTCGAGGCGATCCGGCTCGGTTACGACTACGCGGCCGAGAACTTCGAGTGCCCCCTGCCGATCCGGCTCGAGGGCATGGATGCCACGCGCGACTCGATCCTGATCGACGGGAACACGGCGGCGGCGCTCGGCTGTGTCTATGCGGGCGCGACGGTCGCGGCCTGGTATCCGATCACGCCCTCGACCTCGCTCGTCGACGCCTTCACGGCCTACTGCCGGCGCCTGCGCGTCGAAGAGGACACCGGGCGGAGCACGGCGGCGATCCTGCAGGCGGAGGACGAACTCGCGGCGGCCGGCATCGCGATCGGCGCCGGGTGGGCCGGAGCCCGCGCCTTCACGGCGACGAGCGGGGCCGGGATCTCGCTCATGACGGAGTTCATCGGACTCGCGTACTACGCCGAAGTCCCCTGCGTGTTCTTCGACGTCGAGCGCGTCGGCCCGTCGACCGGGATGCCGACGCGCACCCAGCAGGGCGACATCCTTCTCTGCGCCTATGCTTCGCACGGGGATACGAAGCACGTCTGCCTCTACCCGAAGGACCCGGCGGAGTGCTTCGAGTTCAGCGTACAGGCGTTCGATCTGGCGGAACGCTTCCAGACGCCCGTCTTCGTGCTCTCCGACCTCGACATCGGGATGAACGACTGGGTCGTGCCCCGCTTCGAGTGGGACGACGGGTACAGGCCGGATCGCGGGAAGGTGCTCGACGCGGAGGCGCTCGCCGAGATCGAGACCTTCTATCGCTACCTCGACGTGGACGGCGACGGGATCCCGTATCGGACGATCCCGGGCGAGGATCCGAAGGGCGCCTACTTCACGCGCGGCTCCGGCCACACGAAGTACGGCAAGTACACGGAGGACCCCGACGAATACCAGGAGGTCATCGACCGCATCGCCGTGAAGATCGACAACGCGGCGGACGCGGTGCCTCCCCCGGAGATCCGCTCGCGTCCGGACGCCCGATACGGACTCATCACGCTGGGCGCCTGCGACGGCGCGGTGCGCGAGGCCATCGAGCGCATGGAGGCGGAAGACGGGCTCCGGCTCGACTACATGCGGATCCGCGGCTTTCCCTTCGCGCCCGAGGTCGCGCGCTTCATCGAGGCCCACGACCTCAACATCGTCATCGAACAGAACCGGGACGCGCAGTTGAAGTCGCTGCTCACGCTGGAGACGCCGGCCTCGAAGGACCGGCTGACCTCGGTCCTCCGCTACGGAGGGCTCCCGCTGAGCGCGCGCCACGTCATCGCGGGCGTGAAGGACCGCCTCGGCCTCGCGGCGGAGACCGCGGAAGGAGTGGGTACGTGACGCACATCGCCAAGCCGCGGGTCTTCCACCCGAGTCTGGAGAAGAACGAACTGGGGCTCACGCGCCGCGACTACGAGGGCGTGATGTCGACGCTGTGCGCGGGGTGCGGCCACGATTCCGTCACCGCGGCGCTGATCGAGGCGGCGTGGGAACTCGCGATCCCCACGCACCGGGCCGCGAAGATGAGCGGGATCGGCTGCTCCTCGAAGACGACCGCCTACTTCATGTCCGAGTCCCACGGCTTCAACAGCGTGCACGGGCGGATGCCATCGGTGGCGAGCGGAGCGAACGCCGCGAACCGCGACCTCGTCTATATCGGCGTCTCCGGCGACGGGGACTCGCTCTCGATCGGACTCGGGCAACTGTGCCACGCGGTGCGGCGCAACCTCAATCTCCTCTACATCATCGAGAACAACGGGGTCTACGGCCTCACGAAGGGCCAGTTCTCGGCCTCGGCCGACATGGGCTCGAAGTCGAAGCGGGGCGTGCCGAACGAACAGCCTCCCATCGACCCGGCCCTGCTCGGGCTCTCGATCGGCGCGACCTTCGTGGCCCGCGGTTTCTCCGGCGACAAGCAGCAGCTCGTCCCCATCATCAAGGCGGGGATCCGGCACCCCGGCCTGGCCCTGGTCGACGTCATCTCTCCGTGCGTGACCTTCAACGACCACGTCGGGTCGACGAAGAGCTACGCCTACACGCGCGAGCACTTCCGCGAAGCGGTCGAGGCCGCGTTCGTGGCCCCGAAGGACTTCGTCCCCCCCGCGGATGAGATCACGGCCGACATAGGGTCCGCCGATGTGCGCGATGTCCGCATGCACGACGGCAGCGTGATCCGCTTCCGGCAGGTGGAAGGCGACTACGACGCGACCGACAGGGACGCCGTGTATGGCTACCTGCGCGAGCGCCAGAACGCGGGGGAGGTTCCGACGGGTCTCCTCTACGTGGACCCGGATTCGAGGGACCTGCACGACGTGCTGGGAACGGTCGACCGGCCGCTGTGGAACCTCCCGTTCGAGGAGTTGTGCCCGGGAGCCGAGGCGCTGGACGCCCTGATGGAGAACTACCGATAGCGGCCGAGGAGCGGGCGGCCCGCTTCGAGGCGGTGCAGCCCGTGCTTCCGTCGCGGGACGTCGCCGCGGCGATCGGCTTCTACGTGGGACGGCTCGGCTTCGAACTCGCCTTCGCCGATTCGACCCGCGATCCGGGGTACGCCGGCGTGAGGCGGGACGGGATCGAGTTGCACATCCAGTGGCACGATGAGGAGGAATGGTCCCGCGTGGAGCGGCCCATGCTCCGCTTCGTCGTGCCCGCGGTCGAGGACCTGTTCGACGAGTATCGGGAACAGGGGGTCTTCCACGAGCGCACGGCCCTGCGGCGAACGCCCTGGGGCACGCGCGAATTCGCCTTCTACGACCTCGACATGAACGGACTCACCTTCTACCGCGGCCTCGCGGAGGGCGAGACACCGGACCCGCCCGAGGGCCAGGACTTCTCCGGCAGCTAGGAATCGACCCGGGTCGTCCGGCCGCCCGGGTCACACACGTACCGGGACAGGTGCGCGCCGATCAGGGCGCCGGCCACCGGGCCCCAGATGTAGGGGAGCGAGAGGGATCCGATCCCGAGGGCGACCGCGGGGTTGAGCACGCCGTTCGATCCGTGCGCGGCCCACGAGATCGCCACGACCAGCGCCGCGCCGATGACGGCGCCGGTCAGCCGGGCCGGGATCCGGCCCATGAAGACGGCCGCGATCGTGAAGGCGAGCAACGCGGCGCCCAGCAACTCGGCCACGCCGGTGCCGGCCGAAGCGTCCACGGGGAGCGGGACGCGGTCGGCGAACAGGGCGCTGCCGAGGGCGAGGGCCAGTCCGGCCCCCGCAAACTGCGCCGCGATGAACGAGCCGGCGTCCTTCGCCTCGAGCCTGCCGATCGACCAGATGGCGATCGTCACCGCCGGGTTGAGCAGGCAGCCCGAGACAGGCCCGAGCAGGTGAACCAGAACCCCCAGCGTGAGTCCCGCCATCGCTGGCGTCGGGATGGGAAAACCGGGGTTGTTGACGGAGATCGATACGGACAGCGCGAGCGCGAACGTGCCCACGAGTTCGGCGGCGACAGGCCTCGGCCTCATGCCTTCTCCCTGCTTGCGCGGTACGGCGAGCCGCCACCGGAGCGGACTTCGGCGGCGGGATGTAAGATCAGCGGCGCCAGCATACGACGATTCCGTCGCCGGGGGCCACTGCCTCACGGAGGAGTTCACATGACCTGGACCGCGCCCGAGCACTGGCTGCGCATCGAGACGATCGACGCTCACACCGAGGGAGAGCCGCTGCGCGTCATCGTGGCGGGCTTCCCGGAGCTGCAGGGAGACACGGTCCTCGCGCGGCGTCGCGTCGCGCGGGCGGACCACGACGAACTTCGCCGCGCGCTGATGTGGGAACCGCGCGGGCACGCGGACATGTACGGCTGCCTCGTGATGCCTCCCGTGCGGCCCGGATCGGACTTTTCCGTCCTTTTCATGCACAACGAGGGGTATTCGACGATGTGCGGTCACGGGATCATCGGCGTGGCGAAGATCGCCGTCGAAGCCGGCTGGATCGACGGGTCGGGCAGGGAGCGGCCCGTGGCGATCGATACGCCTGCCGGGCTCGTGCGCGCCACCGCAATCCTGGACGGCGAACGGGTCCGGGAGGTCCGGTTCGTCAACGTGCCTTCCTTCGCGCCCGCGCTTGGGCAGGCCGTGGAGGTCGAGGGGCTGGGCGCCGTGTCATACGACCTCGCCTTCGGCGGGGCCTTCTACGCCTACGTCGACGCGGACGCGCTCGGGCTCCCCCTCACCCCCGGCGGCGCGGCCGACCTCATCGACGCGGGTCGCCGGATCACGGGAGCGGTGTCCTCGTCCGCCGCCGGCGACATCGCGCATCCGGACGATCCCGATCTCGGGTTCCTCTATGGCACCGTCTTTACCGGTGCGGCGGCAGACGCCGCGCACCACTCGCGCCACGTCTGCATCTTCGCGGACGGGGAACTCGACCGAAGCCCGACCGGGACCGCCGTAAGCGGCCGCCTCGCCATCCTTGGCGCACGGGGTGAGCACTCCGGGGATTCGGAGATCATCGTCGAGAGCATCATCGGCGGCCGGTTCAGCGGGCGCGTCGTGGACACGACGTCGGTCGGCGGGCACGCGGCCGTCGTGCCGGAGGTGGGCGGCCGGGCCTGGGTCACGGGCCGCCACGAGTTCCTCGTCGACCCGGAGGATCCGTGGCGGGACGGCTTCCTCGTACGCTGAGGCGCCGGTTCCGCCGATGAGCCGGTTCGCACCCCGGATCCATCGCCCACAGGAGGCGACATGCCGCATATCGACACGGTAGATCCCGACGAAGCGGACGGGCTCGTCGCCCGCGAGTACGAGAAGGCCGTCCGCCGCGCGGGGCGCGTCTTCAACGTGATCGGCATTCAGAGCCTGAACCCGCCCGTCATGCGTGCCTCCATCCGGCTCTACGAGACGTTGATGCTGGCGCCGGGACCGCTGGGGCGGGACGTGCGCGAGATGCTCGCGACTGTGACCTCGCGCGAACTCGACTGCTTCTACTGAACGGAGGCGCACGGAGAGGATCTCCGTCAGGCCACCGGGGACGATGACCTGGCCCGCGCGATCCGGAGCGACTATCGGACGGCGGGACTCGATGCGAAGACACGCCGGCTGATGGACTATGCGGTGGCGATCACGCGCGAGCCGGCCTCCACGGCTCGGCGGGACATCGACGGGTTGCGGGAGGTCGGCTGGACCGACGCGCAGATTCTGACCGCGACGGAGGTCGTCGGCTTCTTCAACTACTACGTGCGCATGGTCGAGGCGCTCGGCGTCGAACCGGAGCCCGAGATGGAGCGGGACCCGGCCGTGTGGCCGGACCCCTGATCTCGGACTGCTAGCCTCCGGACCGGCCGCGTGCGCGGGCGGCGCCTGTCGACCGCGTGCTGCCGCCGGAGCGGCGGACCGCGCCCCCGGACCGGGACCCGCCGCCGGAACGACGGACCGCGCCCCCGGATCGGGACCCGCCGCCGGAGCGGCGGACCGCACCCCCGGATCGGGACCCGCCGCCGGAACGACTGACGGTGCCACTCGACCTCGACGGGCCGGGCGGCCGCACCGCCGGCCGCGGCGGCCGCGGGGCGGATTGCCGGGTCACGGGTCTCGTGGTGGACGACGGGCGGCGAACGGTCGGTCGGGAGGGCCTCGCCGTCGTGGGCCGCACCGCCGGTCGTGCCGGTGCGGAGCGCACGGTCGGTCGCGCCGGGTTGGACCGTGCCGTCGGCCGCGTCGCCGTGCCCCCCGTCCGCCGAACGGCCGGCGATTCCCGCGCCGTCCGCGGACGGACGATCCGACGAACGCCGTCGTCACCCGTCCGCGGGGATGCGCGCTGCACGCCGCCGGAGCCCGTCCGCGTCGTGGGCCGCACGGCGGGGCGTCTCGCGGTGTCGGATACATCCCGTGCCGTGGGTCGGCGGATCGCCGGGCGGGCGCCGGTTCCGGCCGCGGGCGGCGTCGCCCGCTGCACGCCGGCCCGCTGCGTCGCCCGCCGCACGCCGGGCTCCGTCGTTCGCTGCACACCGGCCCGCTCCAGCCGCAACGTGCCGGCCTCCGGCGACCGCGTGGTCACGCGGACAGGCGGTGAGCCGGCCGTCCGCGAGGTGCCGCTCGGCGCCCCTGCGGTCGCGTCGCGTGGGCGGGCCGACCGGCCATCGCGCCCTCGCAGCACGACGCGTTCGACCTCCCGCGGCAGACTCGTGCCGCGATCGATGAAGCCGTTCGCATCCACGGCCGTTCTCCCGTCGCGCGAGACCGCGCGCCGCAGGCTCGCCAGGGTCTGCGCGGGCCGCCGCCGCGCCTCGCGCCCGAGCAGGCGGGAGTCCGTCAGCAGCACGCCGCGCTCGACCGCCTTCCGCCCGCGACCGAAGTCCGAGCCGCTCACCGAGTAGAAGTGCTGTCGCCGGTGTCCGAGGCGGCCGTGCGGCAGGAAGGTCCAGTGCCGATAGCGCCCGAAGCCGCCCCCGATGTGTCCGTAGACCCCGAAGTGAAAGCCCCAGCTGCTCCCGTAGTAGTTCCGGTAGTGGCGCCAGTAGTAGCCCGATGGAATCCAGCCCGCGTAGCTCGGACCCCAGTACCAGTACACGTGCGCGACGGCGAAACGCTGGCCCGGGAACCAGATCCACCCCCAGTCGGGATCGAGGTCCCAGTACCCGTAGTGATAGGGCACCCAGCCCCATGGTTCGTACGAGACCCAGAACATCCCGCTGGGCGTGTGTCGCCAGCGCCCGTGCCGGTACGGCGCCCAGCCCGTCGACACGCGCGGCCGCCAGGCAACCCCCGCGTCGACGTGTACCCACGATCCGTGCCCGCCGAGCGAAGACGCGGCGTAGTGGAGATCCGGATCCACATGAGCCGTGTACTCGCCGGACACGTCGTCCCCGAGCCCCTGGCCCCACGCTTCCAGGCGATCGAGACCCGGGGCCGCCGCGAAGCGGAGCCGGTCCCCTCGCGCACCTTCGACGAAGAGGCTCTCTCCGCGGCGGACCTCGGCGAGTTCCGTCTCTGTCGTGACTTCCGCCAGCCCGTCGCGCACGACGACCTCGCTGCGGCGCTCGTCGTCGACCACGATCAGGAAGGAACCGGCTCCCCGCGGCCGGATCGTCGCGTTCGGCGTCACGACCGAGGGCCACTCGGAGTCCGGCGGGTTCGCGGCCACTACGAGTTGCAGCGACCCGCGCAGGAGTTCGAGGATGGATGCGGGATCGCTCGTATCCGGAGAGTTGGCGAGCGCGCGGAAGAGAAGTTCCGCCCGGTCCCCGATCCGAACGAGGTTCCCGTCGGCGAGCGAGATTTCGACGCGCGATTCGCCGGACGCGAAGATTCGGTCGCCGGCGAGGACAGGTTCGTTCACCGCGAGCTGAACGCGCTCCCGGGTGTCTCCCTGAATGAGCGTCGCGGACCCGTCCAGGGCACGGACGTATCCGTAGCTGCCGTCGATCCCGCTCTGCGCGATCGCGGCGTCATAGTCGATCGGGGTCCCCGCCTCCTGGGCGGAGACCGGGGGCGCGACGAACGAGGTGCCCCACGCCAACCCGACCGCCCACACCCGCCGCCGGCCCCGCAACCGCCGGGGCGCTCCGGAGTTTCCTGCCGCCTTTGCGAACCGCATCCCAAGCTCCCGTGTTTCCCGATCCCCGCCCCGGGCGGCCGGTTCGCCGCCGGGACTGTCTTCAAGGACTAGACGGTCCGCGGGCGAAGTCGGTCACCGGCGGTCACGGACAGCGGGTGCGGTGTCGCCACCTAGGGCAGATCGTCGATCCACTCCGCGATGAAGATGTTCGTGTTGCCCAGGTGGGATCCGTGCCGGTTCGATCCGAACACGAGATAACGGCCGTCCGGGCTGAACATCGGGAAGCTCTCGAAGTCCTCGCTGAACGTCACCTGCTCCAGCCCCGTGCCGTCCAGGTTCACGAGGAAGAGATCGAAATTGCGGCTGCGAGGATCGTCCTCGTTCAGGTTCGAAGCGAAGATCACCTTCTCGCCGCTCGGGTGGAAGAAGGGGGCGAAGTTCGCGGCCCCGTTGTCCGTGAGACGCACCCGGTTCGAGCCGTCCGCGTCCATCACGTAGATGTCGAGCACGCCGGGCCGGACGAGACCCTCGGCCAGGAGCGCCTGGTAGTCCCCGAGTTCCTCCTCGCTCTCCGGGTATCTCGCCCGGTAGACGATCTTCGATCCGTCCGGGGAGAAGAAAGGCCCGCCATCGTATCCGGGTTCGTTCGTGAGCTGCCGGACGTCGGAGCCGTCGGGGTTCATCGTGTAGATGTCCAGGTCTCCGTCGCGCGTCGAGGTGAAGACGATCCGCGACCCGTCCGGAGCGAGGGTCGCCTCCGCGTCGTAGCCGGGACTCGAGAAGATCGGCTGGACGTCGGAACCGTCCGGGTTCGCCGTGTAGATGTCGAAGTCGTAGAGCGGCCACACGTACCCGCGCCGCATGTCGGGCGGCGGAGGGCACTCGGGCGCCGCGTGATGCGTGGAACTGTAGACGATCCGCGAATCGTCGGGGAAGAAGTAGGAGCACGTGGTCCGGCCCAGCCCCGTCGAAACGAGCTGCGGGTCGCCGCCCTCGACCCCGATGGTGAAGATCTGATCGCACTCGTACTCGCCCTCGTGGCGGCGCTGGAAGATCAGCCGCTGTCCGTCGGAGGAGTAGTAGGCCTCGGCGTTCTCCCCCTCGAAGGTGAGTTGAGCCAGACTGGCGAAGCGCCGTTCTCCCGGGAGTGGATCGCGGATCACGGCGGCGTTCTCGGCGCCGTTCTCGTGGGTCGCGGCCTCGGCTTCCTCTCCGGCGTTACCGGCACAGGCCGTGGTGAGGACGGCGGCCGTGAGTGAGACCGCGATGCAGGTCGGGGACGATACGGGTCCGATATGTGCTGATTTCAAGAGAGCCTCGGTCCTGGCGGTTGGATGTCGGGCGGCGCCTTTGCCGCCGCTGTACGCTTCAAGCCTCCGGTGGGGCTTCGGGCCGACACGGTACGATTCACGCGCGCGCGCGGCCAGTTCACAGGGGGTCCCGTTTCACGGATTCCGGCACAGTACGTTCAATGGAGTGAGAACGAGGGAGAAGGCGGAGGACGAGGTGGAGTCAAGGCGCATGACCACAGCGGCTGAGCCGGAACGGCGGGTGAAGGACTGGTCCGAACGTTACGGCCCCGAATTGCGGCGCCATGTGGCCGCGATGCTGGGGGACGCGGAGGAAGCGGGCGATATCGTGCAGGACCTGTGGGTGGCGGCGCTCCGCGCGCGGCCCGAGGCGGGAGACGCCGTGAACATCCGCGCATGGTTGTATCGCGTCGCGACCCGGCGGGCGCTCGACCACCTGGCCACGCGCCGCCGGCGCTCGGCGTTGCTCGTGGCGCACGCGGACGAGGTGAGGCCCGCCTCCCTGGCCGCGACCGATGCCGCCGGCGGTCGGCTCTCCGAAGCCGCCGCGGCGCGCGTCCGGAAGGGTGTCGCGGCACTCCCCCGGCGGCAGCGGGACGCCGTCTGGCTCCGCTGGATCGAGCGGTTGGACTACGCGACGATCGCGCGCCGGATGGAGGCCTCCCCCGAAGCCGCGAGAGCGAACGTCTATCAGGGGATGAAGAAGCTGCGCCGCGACCTCGCCGAGGTGTGGCGCGAGGAGGGGCCGATATGATGCGACGTTGCACGACCTGTCACGAAGAAGACGTCATCGCCTGGGTCCTGGACGACCCGGATGCGGACGCCGCTCGGAAGCTCGCCGAACGCATGGCGGCGTGCCCGGTCTGCCGGGAGCGCGCGGTGGAGTACCGGATTCTGCATCTCTCCGCGGAGAACCTCCGAGATGGCCGGGTCATCCGCTGGCGCCGCTTCGGTTCGCCCTTCGGCGCCATGCGGGTCGCGGCGAGCACGGGTGGACTGGTCGCGCTCTCGTGGCAGGATGAGAGCGACGACGCGTTCGTCGCCGGCCTCGAGCACCGGTACCCGTCGACACCCGTGGTGCGCGATACCGACCGACTCGACCCCGCGGAAGAACAACTGACGGAGTACTTCGGCCGACGCCGCGCTCGGTTCGATCTCTTCGTCGACCTCGCGGGACTGGGAGACTTCCAGCAGGCCGTGCTGGACGCCGCCTCCGGACTCGAGTTCGGCGAGACGGTGACGTACACGGAGATCGCCCGGCGAATCGGCCGTCCGAAGGCATCGCGTGCGGTGGGCAACGCGCTCGGCCGGAACCCGATACCGATCATCGTGCCGTGTCACCGGGTCGTCCGGACCGACCGGACGCTGGGGGGATACACGGGCGGACTCCGCTACAAGCGCGCGCTCCTCGACATCGAGGGCCGGACCGATCTCCTCGGAGGGCCAGACCGAGATGCCGCTCGCCTGACCCGCCGGGAAGCGGGAACTCCGACGGGTGCCGCCGGTACGTCAAGGGATGGGATCCCGGCGCCGTGCCTGCACGCGGCCGCCGGAAGGGGGAGGCCTTCACGGGAGCCGCAGCCATGTCCACTTCTTCGAGAGCCGTTGCCGCCATTGGCGGTCTGTGCCTGCTCATCGCCGCCTCTGGCGGTCCGCGTGAAGCCAGCGAAGAGGCGTCCGGGCTCACCGCGGCGCGGACAGGGGCCGTCCCCCATTGGCTCGCCGCGATGTCGTCGCGGATCGAGCCCGCCGTGCTGGAGGCCCGACGGATCGAGGGGCACCTCGCGACGTCGAGGAGGCGCTGAGGCGAAAGGCGACGGACGCCCTGAGCGCCGCGCAGCGGGAGCGACGGAACACGGCCCTGAACTGGCTGCGCGAGTACCGGGAACGAGGGGAGTTCCCGCACAACCATACGCACGCCGGCGGCCGCGTACCCGTCTTCGTCGACGAACACGGGACGCCGTGCGCGGTGGCCTACCTGCTTCAGAGGTCCGGTCGCGAGAACCTCGTCCGGGAGATCGCGGGCGCGGACAACAACGTGTACGCGTGGGAACTCGCCGATGACGGGCGCTTCTCCGAATGGCTCGACGAGATGGGTTTGACGCTGGAGGAAGCGAGGATCCAGCCGAACTACGCCGACTACTGCCTCTGCATCGTGGCTGAGGCGTCCCGTACGTGGCGGTACGTCACCCCGTTCACTCTGCTGTCGTCGCCGGTTACGTCGTGAATGGCGCGACGCAACCGGAGGCCTGGGAGAGGACCGCCGTGGGCGCGCTCAATGGAGCCTTTGCCGTGGCGCACGCGGCCCTTGCGGTCAACGCGGCGCGCGAGTGGGAAGATTCGAGCATAGGGGCAGCAGGCTCCACCTTCGCCAACTCCGCGTTGGCGTTGGTGTCCGGATACGTCGCGTGGACCTTCCTTCGGCCCCGTCGGGATGAGCCTTCGACCGAGGGGCCCGGATCTCCAGCCCGTCTCCGCCTTCCGCGGCCTGCGGCGGGGGCCTGGGGCTGCAGGTGCGCCTGGTCCACTGCGCCTGCCGGACGAGTCCAGGCGGCGCAGGCCGAGGCCTTCGGGACCGCCCACGCGGACCCGCAGCGCCCGGCGTTCGCATTGTCCGAGGGCCTCCAGGTCCCCCAGCGCCTGCGCCCGGATCAACTGGCGGAAGCTGAACTCCGTCTCGGGGACGTGGAGGTGCTCGCCGGCGTCGTCGACGAGTTGCAGAAAGACGCCGTTGTCCGCGCCGCCCTTGTGCAGCTGTCCGGTCGAATGCAGGAATCGCGGGCCATGGCCCAGCGTCGTCGTCGCCCCCGTGGTTCCCGCGAGGGCCGCGCGCAGTGTGCCGAGCAATCCCTCCTCCTCCTCGCCCCCGGGGAGGAACGCCTGCACGGCGATGTAGTCCGTCGGGGTCACCCCGGCCAGGAAATCCCCCATCCGCTCGCGGATTGCATCCAGATCGGGCGGCACCGGCGTTCGGGGCGGGGCGTGTCCGAACTGCGGCAACTCCCATACGAGGTCGATCTCGTCCGCGTCGGAGACCTGCGCGTCTTCCGCCGGCTCCGCGTCCACCGCGCTGCCATCGGGTGCGCCTTCGCCCGCCATCGCCCGACGCGCGAGGCGCTTGGCGAGCTGTACGTCCGGCTGGTTGAAGGGATGGATGCCGAGTGCGGCTCCGGCCATGGCCACGCCCACCTCCCAGACGAAGAAGAGCGCGCCGAGTTCCTCGGGCCGTTCGAGCCGGATGCGGAGCGTCGGGTGGCCGGCCGCCTCGAGCGCGTCGAGGAGCCCGGGCGTCTCGTCCGCCTCTCCCCATTGCTCCGCTTCGCGCGCCGCGTCACCGCCGAGGAGAAGGCCGACAAACACCCGGTCCTCGCCGTATTCGTCCGGCGGCCGCGACGGCTCGGCGACGACCGGGACGATGCCCCGACCCTCCTTGCCGGTGCTCTCGGCGAGGAGTTGCTCCGCCCAATCCGGAAACGCCTCCCAATCGGACGCCGCGAGGAAGGTGACCTTGTCGCGCCCCGCGAGCGCCAGTTCCCCCAGCGCCGCCCCGAGGAGGAAGCCCGGGTTGTGGTGGGCCTCGTCCTTGGAGCTGTCCGCGGCCTCGGTCGCCTCCGCGAGAAGCGCGGCGACATCGGCCCCCGTGAGCGCCGCCGGGACCAGGCCGAACGGGCTCAGGGCCGAGAAGCGGCCGCCCACCTCGGAGGGCGCCTCGAACACGGCTCGGAATCCCCGCTCCCGGCCGAGTTCGGCAAGGGGGGACCCGGGGTCCGTGACCGCGATGAAGTGCGCGCCGGGGTCTTCCACGACTTCCGCCGTCCGCGACCAGAAGTGGCGGAAGAGCGACAGCGTCTCGACGGTCGTGCCCGACTTGCTCGAGACGACGAAGATCGTGTTCGCCGGACGCAGCCACTCCAGGTCGCGGAGCGCCCCGGGGTGCGTGGTGTCGACGAGCGTGAGCGGCAGCCCCTCGCCCGGCATCGTGCGCGCGATCACCTCGGGCGCGAGGCTCGAGCCGCCCATGCCGAGCAGCACGAGATCGGTGAACCAGAAGGGCACGTCCGCGCGCAACTCCTCGAGCGGGCCGAGCGCGGCGGGAGACGTCTCCGGAAGGTCCAGCCAACCGAGCCGGTCGGCCAGTTCCGGCGTATCCGGATCCGCGCTCCACAGCGTCGGATCCCGCCGCCAGAGCCGCGCCACCGCGTCCTCGGCGGCCCATTCCCGGAGCCGGCGCTCCACGCCCTCCGTGTGGGCGCCGGCGGAGAGATCGATCTCGATCATCGTCTCGGGCGTTTCAGGCGGCTCAGAAGAGCCCGACCACGCTCCCGTCCTCGACGATCCGGATCCCCTCCGCGGCGGGCACGCGCGGAAGCCCCGGCATCGTCATGACGGTGCCGGCTCTGGCCACGACGAAGCCCGCCCCCGCGGAGGGGCGCACGTCCTGAACCGTGATGCGGAAGCCGGTCGGCCGTCCGAGGCGCCCCGGGTCGTCGCTCAGGCTGTTCGGCGTCTTCGCGATGCAGACGGGCGTGTCCCCGAGCCCGGCCGCCTCGAGTTGCCCGATGTCCTTCGAGGCCCGCGCCGCATAGTCGACCCCGTCCGCTCCGTACACCTTCCGCGCGATCGCCTCGATCTTGTCCCGGATCGAAGCCGTCGCATCGTATTTCGGCGCGAAGGCGGCCGCCCCCTCGTCCAGCGCCGCCAGCACCGCGCGGGCCAGGTCCTCGCAGCCGGCGCCGCCCAGCGCATGGCCATCGGAGCGGGCCCAGGGCGCGCCCAGATCCTCGCACGCCGCGGCCACCGCCGCGATCTCCTCGTCCGAATCCGTGCCGAACACATTGATTGCGACCACCGGCTCGATACCGAAGCCGCGGATGTTCTCCACGTGCGCGCCGAGGTTCGCGAGTCCGCCGCGGACGGCGTCGGGATCCGGCGTCGAGAGCGCCGTGCGGTCGCCCCCGCCGTGCAACTTGAGGGCGCGGATCGTGGCCACGAGCACGGTGGCCTCCGGGTTCAGTCCGCCCGTCCGGCACTTGATGTCGAAGAACTTCTCGGCCCCGAGGTCCGAACCGAACCCCGCCTCCGTGATCACGATGTCGCCGAAGGCCAGTCCGGCCCGCGTGGCCATGAGCGAGTTGCAGCCGTGGGCGATGTTCGCGAAGGGTCCGCCGTGCACGAAGGCCGGCGTGCCCTCCAGCGTCTGAACCAGGTTCGGTCCGAGCGCCTCCCGCAGGAGCAGGGTCATGGCGCCCGCCACATTCAATTCGCGCGCCCGTACCGGCTCCCCGCCGTAGTCATATCCCACGATGATGCTGCTCAGCCGCATTTCCAGATCCTCGAGGCTGGCGGCGAGGCAGAAGATCGCCATCACCTCCGAGGCCGCCGTGATCATGAAGCCGTCCTCGCGCGGAACCCCGTTGATCCGGCCCCCCAGCCCGACGACGATGTTCCGAAGCGCCCGGTCGTTCATGTCGACGGCGCGCCGCCAGGTGATCTGGCGCGGGTCGATCCCGAGGCGGTTCCCCTGCTGCAGATGGTTGTCCAGCGCCGCCGAGAGGAGCGCGTGCGCCGACGTGATCGCGTGCAGGTCTCCCGTGAAGTGGAGGTTGATGTCCGCCATCGGGATCACCTGCGAGTATCCTCCGCCGGCGGCGCCGCCCTTGACGCCGAACACCGGGCCGAGGCTCGGCTCGCGAATGCAGAGGACGGAGTTGGCCCCCACGCGGCGCAGGCCGTCGGCGAGCCCCACGGAGACGGTCGTCTTGCCCTCGCCCGCGGCCGTCGGAGTGATGCCGGTGACGAGGACGAGGCGACCCGATCCGGGCTCACGCTCGAAGATGGACTCCGGGTCGACCTTCGCCTTGTAATGGCCGTAGGGCACGAGTTCATCGAGGCTCAGCCCGATCTTCTCCCCGATCTCGCCGATGGGCCGGGGCGTCGCGGCCTCGGCGATCTGAACGTCCGTGAGCATCCGTGTCATCCCGATAAGGTTCGATGAGGTTTCCGTGAGCCGTCCCCGGAAGGGATCCGGGGTGGCGTCGGCGTTTTTCCGAGCGGAGACTCTACCGCCCGCGCCGCCCGCTGAAAACCGTAGCGCGGATCGTGCCCGTCGCGAAGTCCCTCAACCCGCCGAGGCGGCGGACCTCCGCGGCGCCTGCGGCTCACGACTGCGAAGCGCGAGGCCCACCGCAAGAACCGCCAGGGTCCCCACGACGTTGTACCACAGCCACGCGATCTCCGTGAAGCGCGACACGGCGAGCACCGCGAGCATGGCGGAGATCAGCCCGTAGAAGGCCCCCGCGGCGGTCGCCCGCTTCACCAGGAAGGCGAGGAGGAAGACGCCCAGGAGCGCGCCGTAGAAGATCGAGCCGACTTCATTGACCGCTTCGACGAGCGACCCCAACTGGCCTGCGTAAAGTGCGAAGAGCACGGCGAACCCGCCCCACCCCAGCGTGGCGAGCCGCGAGACGAGAAGATAGTGGGCGTCCGTCCCCTCCGGCTTCACGTGCCTCCGATAGAAGTCGATCACGGTGGCGCTGGACAGGGCCGTGAGTTCGGAGTCCAGCGAAGACATCGCGGCCGCGAA
Source organism: Candidatus Palauibacter irciniicola (assembly GCF_965208695.1). Taxonomy (GTDB): domain Bacteria; phylum Gemmatimonadota; class Gemmatimonadetes; order Palauibacterales; family Palauibacteraceae; genus Palauibacter; species Palauibacter irciniicola. The sequence goes on along the minus strand of NZ_OZ242352.1, from coordinate 1,534,906 downwards.
GATGACGGCGATCAGCAGTCCCAGGATACCGGCGGGGACATAGGAAATGAGATAGGACGGAAAGACATAGTTGACATCGTTCGACGAAGAGCCGCGCACCTCGGACACGAGCGACTTCGACGCCTCCCTCAACCGCTCCAGTTCGTCATCGAACCCGGCGATCCGGCGTTGGAGCGCTGCGGGGTCTTCGCCGGAGCGGCGGGCCTCCAGCACCGCCAGCGTGCTTTCGCGGCGCAACTCGTGCGTCCGTTCGTGCTCCGCCTCCAGCTCGGCGAAGGCGCCGGCGCGGGGACTTTCCCGGACCATGGCGGCCTCCGCCGAATTGAAGACGAGCGGGGGGCGCTCGAAGTGATAGAAGACATAGAGGAGGACGCCGATGGCGAGGATGAAGACCTGCATCGGAACCTTGACGAACGCGTTGAAGATGAGGGAAAGTCGGCTCTGGCGGAGCGAACTCGCCGTGAGGTAGCGCTGGACCTGACTCTGGTCGGTCCCGAAGTAGCCCAGGGCGAGAAAGAGTCCTCCAATGAGTCCGGACCAGAGCGTGTAGCGATTCGTCGGATCCCAGGAGAGGTCGATGCTGCGCCACATCTCATGGATCCCGCCGATATACGCCACATCGCCGACGCCCACGCCCTCCGGCAGCGTCGAGAAGAGCACCGCGATCGCGATCCCGATGCCGGCGAACATCACGATCATCTGCAGCACGTCCGTCCAGATGACGGCCGTGATGCCGCCCATGATCGTATAGGCCACGGTGATCAGCCCCATGACGAGAATCGTCACGCGTTCGTCCCAGCCCATGATGACGGAGAGGACGATGGCCGGGGCGTAGAGGACGATCCCCGCCGAGAGTCCGCGCGATACGAGAAAAAGAAAACTCGTCAGCGACCGCGTTCTCGGGTCGAAGCGGCGTTCGAGGTATTCGTAGGCGGTGAAGACCTTCGAGCGATAGAAGAAGGGGACGAAGACGACGCAGAGAATGACCATGGCGATCGGCTGGCCCAGATAGAACTGGACGAACTCCATGCCGTCGTCGAAGGCCTGACCGGTCGTGCCGATATAGGTGATCGCGCTCGCCTGCGTCGCCATCACGGAGAGGCCTATGGCGCCCCAGCCCAGCCGGCGGTTGGCGAGAAAGAAGCCCTCGACGCCGCGGTTCTTCCGGCTCTGCCGCCAGGCGAAGGCGACGACCGCGCCGAAATAGACGGCAAAGACGAGCCAGTCGAGGCCGCTCACGGCACGCCGAAGTCGAGCAGGCGCGTGGCGAGATAGAGGAGGAGGATGAGTCCGGCCGTATAGACGACCACCGACACATAGAGCGCGCGCCAGCTACGGAACGGACCGATCCGGCCCTCCTTCTCGTCCCGGTGCTCCGTCACGGTGCGGCGATCTCGCGCCATCGGCTCCCGTCGAGAGAGAGCAGGTTCGCCCATAGACGAAAAGCGCCCGGCACGCCCGCGCGCAGCTGCCGGAAGAAGGAGAGCGATGTGTGTATGTAGAGTCCGCGACCCACCGGGGCGGCGAGCAGGCTGCCGCGATTCGGCGGTTCTCCCGTGTCGGCCATCTCCAGCGGCGCCTGGTACCTCTCGTCCCACGCATCGGGAAAATACAGTCCGCGCTCCTGCACCCAGCCTTCGAAGTCGGCCGGGCCGAGGCGGTTGGGCTCGACGAGCACCGGCGCACCCGGGGCGGCGAGCGTGACGGGGGCGTTCTCCTCGGTGACGCGGGGCGCGGGGCGGCCGATCGCGATCGGGTACGGCGCGTACGCCCCCTGGTTGAACTCGTAGCGGTTGTACTGGACGACGACGGTGCCTCCGCGCTCCGCCCACGCGAGCAGCTCCGCGTTGGCCGCAATGAGGTCCTCGCGCACCTCGTAGGCACGGATCCCGAGCACGATCGTATCGAACTCGTCGAGCCTCTCGGCCTCCCAATCTCCCGGTTCGATGAGTTCGACGTCGAGCCCGAGCTGCCGGATGGCTTCGGGTCCGTCGTCGCCGGAACCCATCACGTATCCGATGCGCCGGTCCGCGACCCGAACGGGGAAGCGCACGATCCGCACCGCCGCGTCGCCCGTCAGGAGCCGCGGCTCGATGTGCGGATAGTCGATCATCGTTGCGTGCGTGGCGGGAACCGCGGCTCCGGCGATGCGGATCCACGGCCGGGCGAAGAACTCCCCTTCCGCCTCTCCCCCCGGGGGCTCGACCGTGAAGCCGACCGTCTGAACCGCTCCTTCTCCCGCGAGTTCGAACGCCGTCGTGTCGGGCGCCGCGCTCCATCCGGGCGGCAGGTCGAGCCCGATCTCTCCGGCTGTCGCATCCCTGGCGAAACTCGAGATCCGGAAGGCGATGACGCGTGAACCCTGGCGGCCGCCGGGCCAGATCAGCGTAGGCGCCGTCGCCTCGACCGATATGCGCGGCGCCACCTGGAGCGGTCGCCAGCCTTCTCCCGTCACGCCATCCACGGTCCGATGACGCACCGGATCCGTGACCTCGATGTCGAATCGCTCGCCCGCCGCCGACACGACCGCGGCGACGCGGCCGAGAAGGGGCGGAGGCCGGAACGGGAGCGCGCGCAGGTCGGGCTCCGCCGGCCATTGGTACAGGTCGCCGTCCCGCGGCTGTTCGAGGAACCACGGGGAGGCCGGCGGCGCGTCCGCGGGCACCGTGACGGCGTAGCGCCACATCCCGAGTTCCCCCGGTTCGATCCGCGCCCGGGCCGACGGGTCGAAGACGACATCCGCCTGTCGGAAGAAGCGGGCGAAAGGACCCGCATCATCGGGCTCCGTCTCGACGTCCGGGCCGATGCCCTCCACCGACCACCCGGGGGGAACCTCGATGACCGGCGGGTCGAGTTCCAGGGAGGCACCGGCTCCGCTCGAGACGCGCGCCTCGACGAGTACGGTTTGTCCCGGGACGAGTACATCGTCCCGCGCCCGCAGTTCGACCCGCACTCCGGCCACCGCGAGGATCGCCCGCATCAGCAGGTGCGCGCGGCGGTCGAGTTCGCGCCGCAACTCGCTCTCCCCCGCGGGGCGCGCGGCGGCGCGGAGCCGTTCCAACCGCCCAAGCGCGTCGGCGAGGAAGGGCAGCGCGGTCTCCGGCCTCGTCGCACTGAGCGAGCCGCCGGCGCGGCCGATCGCGTCGCGGTAGGAACGGAGATCCGCCTGCGCGGTCTCGCCGAGGTCGGTCGCCAGGCTTGCCAGCGTCGTGTCGACCCCCGCCCACAGCGGCTCCGTCGGAGAGCCGCCGACCCGCGAGGACACAAGCGAAAGCCGTGTGACGCGGGGACCGAGCGGCAGGGCCGTGCCGAAATCCTGCGAGCGGTGCTGGCTGCGGCTGTCCATCGCGACCTGGTGGTGCGTGAGGCCGAACAGGGGATCGAGTGCGCCCGTCTCGATTTCGATCGCGGTGGCGTTCAGTTCGAAGAGGGGTCGGCGGTACAGTTTCAACGGCGCCCAGGGTGCCGCGCCCGCCGCGATCTGTTCCGGGAAGCGCGTCGCGTCTCCGGCGGCGTCGAAGGCCTCTCGCGTGAGCAGGCCGGATACCTGGTGGTGCCCGTGGCCGTCCCGCTCCGTTCCGCTCCACATCGAGATGAGCACATGCGGCCGGAAGCGCCGGATGGTCCACACCAGATCGGAGAGGACGCGCTCGCGCGGCCACTTCTCGAAGGTCTCCTCCGCCGTCTTCGAGTAGCCGAAGTCGAACGCGCGGCCGAAGAACTGCTGCGCCCCGTCGATCGTACGGGCGGCCAGCAGTTCGCCCGAGCGGATGATGCCGAGTCCCTCGCCGAGTTCGGTGCCGATGAGGTTCTGGCCTCCCTCGCCCCGCGTGAACGAGAAGTAGGCGGCTTCCACGCCCCATCCGCGCGCGAGCGTGGTCAGCAGAGCGGTATCTTCGTCGTCCGGGTGCGCCGCCACGACGAGGACCCTCTTTACTCCATCGAGCTGCCGGAGGATGAGTCCCGTTTCGATCGCGCCCGGGAGGCGCGACCCCTGTGCGTGTGCGAACGCCGGGAGCAGGCACGACGCCAGAACGGCGATCGCGGCGGATATCGATCGAGGTTGCATGGGCGGGAAGCTATGCCCGCGCGGTGGCCGCAGAAAGCGGGGGGCCTTACGTCTATTGTTTGCCCTACAGTTGACTCGCGGTGCACCGCCGGAGATTATGGATCATTCCACACCGCAAACACGCGCCGGCCGCATCTATCGTCCGGCGCACCGCTCCGCTCGAGGAGGCATAATGAACGAGAACGTGATGGAATTCATAGAACTGGAGCTGAAAAAGGACCCCGGCGTCTCGAACGCGACGCTCTTTGAAGGGGCGAAACTCATAGACAGGACCATCGCGAAGCTGAACCCGCGGCAGTTCCACGCGAAGTATCCGCTGCAGGTCAAGCGTCGTCTGGCGGGGGCCGGCTCCGGGCGCGCGGTTCGGGCGCCGGCCAGGGCGAAAGCGGCGCGGCGACCGCGGGCTTCGAAGGGAGATGCGGATGCGGTGCTGGCGTATGTGACGCGCGTGCTCAAGAGAAACCCGGGGGTCACGAACGCGGAGTTGTTTGCGGGCGCCTCCAAGATCGACGCTTCGGTCGCCAAACTGTCGCCCCGACAGTTCCATGCAAAGTACCCGCTCCAGGTCAAGCGGCGCCTGGCCGCCGCGGAGGCTCCGAAACCCGCCGCGCCGGCGGTGGCGGAGCCCGCGCCGGCGGCAGCGCCGCCGCCCGCGCCCCCGGCGGCCGCGCCCCCGGCGATGGGAAGCGGGGATGCGGCCGCGGTCCGCGGACTGCTTCTCAGCCTGGTGAGAGAGTTGGCCAACGCCGGGACGCAGGCCGAGACGATCGAGGTCATGGCGCGACTGGACGGTTATGTGAGCGACGTCATGCAGGCGGCTCGAAGCTGAGCCCCGGCGACCGGCCGGCGCCGCGCCGGCGGTCCCCTTCGCCGAAGTCCCCGGGAGCCCGGCGTTCGCGCGTCGGGCTCTCGTGCGTTCTCCCCGCGGCCGTCGCCGTGGCGGTGGCGATGCCGGCGGAGGGGCAGCTCAGGCGCGAGGCGCTCGTGCAGCCCGTGGGAGGCGCGCGGTCCGGCGAGGCCCTGCTCGGCGTCGGCGCCTCGCGTACCGCGAACGCCGACTTCCCGCTGGCCGGGCTCGGGGGCGACGTGACGGCGTTTCCCGAATTCCACGCCGCCTGGGCGATCGGACCGCGCGTCGTGTTCGAACTGAAGGGCGCGGCCCGGAAGATGCTCTCCATCGAGAGGCGCGATGCCGTCTCCTCCGTCGATCTCGATCCTTCTCTCGCCGACGGTACCTCCCGTGACGTGGGCGACTTCGAACTCGCCGTGTCGTTCGCGCCCATCGGCGGAACCACGGGCTTCTCGGCGGGGGGACATCTGGCCGTGAGGCTCCCGAACTCCGACGAGACCCGGGGGATCGGGCTCAACACGACGGACATCACGATCGCGGCCCTCTTTTCGTGGGGTTCGGCTCGCTGGCGTGCCACGGGCTGGTTCGGCGTCGGCATCCTGGAAGTACCGATCGAGCCCTTCGAGCAGAACGACGCGTTCGCCTACGCATTCGAAGCGCTGTGGAACGCGGCCCCGGACTGGCGACTGTCGATCGGCACGCGCGGACGGACCAGCACGAGGCGGGTGTCCCCGCTTGGCACCGGCGACCTCGGAGAATTCCGTGCGACGGTGGAATGGCGGCGCGGGCCCTTCGCCATCGACGCCGGGTTCGGGCACGGAACCACGGCGCTGAGCGGCGACTGGAACCTCCGGGCGGGCGTCGCCTGGACGCTTGCCGGGAACCGGCAGGCGACTCATCCTCCGCCGACCGGAACCACACGACATCACGCGAGGGAGGAAACGTCATGAGCGAAGCGAAGCCCCGGCACTTCCGCTGGGAGGAGTTGCCGTGGGAGCGCGTGACCGGGGAGTTGGGCCGGCGCATGGTGACGGGAGACCGGGCCATGATCGCGCAGGTCCTGCTCGAGAAGGGCGCGGTCGTTCCCACGCACTCGCACGAGAATGAGCAGTTCACCTACATCCTCGAGGGCGCGCTGCACTTCTGGCTGGGCGAAGACGGGCGCGACGAGGTCGTCGTACGGGCGGGCGAGATCCTCCATATCCCCTCGCATGTCCCACACAAGGCCATTGCGCTCGAAAAGACGCTGGACCTGGACATTTTCTGTCCTCCCCGTACCGACTGGCTCGACGGGACGGACTCCTACTTTCACGACACGGACGACTGATGGACCTCGGGATCGCGGGCCGCGTCGCCCTGGTCGCCGCCTCCTCCAGGGGTCTCGGCCGGGCCGTGGCGGAAGAACTGGCGGCGGAAGGGGCGCACCTGTTCATGTGCGCGCGCGGGGAGGCGGCGCTCGCGGAAGCCGCGGCCTCCGCCGACGCGCTCGGCCCCGGCGACGTCGTCGGGATCCCGGCCGATCTGTCGGATCCCGCGGCGGTGGCCGGCCTCGTGGAAGCGGCGGTGTCCCGCTTCGGGCGCGTCGATATCCTCGTGAACAACGCGGGAGGGCCACCCGCGGGGAAGTTCGAGGACCACGACCGGGCGGCGTGGAAAGCGGCCGTGCGCCTCAACCTGGAGAGCGCCCTGGATCTCACCCGCGCCGTCCTGCCCGGCATGAAGGAGCGCGGTTGGGGGCGGATCCTGAACATCACGTCCGTTGCCGCGAAGGAACCGGAGGCTGACCTGATCCTCTCCAACAGCGTGCGGGCCGCCGTGACGGGCTTCGCGAAGTCTCTTTCGAACGAGGTCGCCGCGTACGGCGTGACGGTGAACAATGTGCTCCCGGGCTTCACGCGCACCGCGAGGCTGGAGGAACTGGCCGCCGTGCGCGCCGAAGCCGGAGGGATCTCGACGGAGGAAGTGGAAGCGGGGTGGAACGCCGCGATCCCGGCGAGACGTCTCGGCGACCCGCGCGAGTTCGCCGCGGTTGTGGCGTTCCTCGCCTCCGAGCGCGCCAGCTACGTGACGGGCGTTTCCATCGCTGTCGACGGGGGCCGCACGCGGGCCCTCCATTGACCCCCGGGGCCCGGCGGTCATCGGAACGCGGCGCCATCGCGGCGGCCGCCGCGGCGCTCGGCGCCGCCGGGGCACTGGGTGGAGCGCTCTGGCTGTCGGTGGGCGCGGCGCCCCCGGGAATGCCGCCGCGGCAGGAGGCCTCTCCCTGCGCGCCCGGAGCGGCGCCGGGAGGCGCGGCGAGCCCCGACCTGTACTGCATGTCGCTGTTCCCGACGCCCCGGGTCCCGGACGCGACCGGCACGGTCGAGTTGCGCCGCCCCCCGGGGCCGTTCTCGGTGGGGGTGACGCCGGATGGGCGGCTCGCGTACGACGCCGTGATCTCGACGGACCTTCCACCCCCCTCCACGCTCGGTCCGTATGACCGCTACGTCGCCTGGGCGTCGACCCAGGTGCTTTGGCCCATCGAGCGGCTCGGGGAGGTGCCGGCGCGCGGCCGGGCCGAGGTGGGGCAGGTCGGGTTCAACAAGTTCCTCATCCTGGTCACGGCGGAATCCGGAGCGGACCCCGCGGCGGCGGAGGGGGCGGGTGCGGAACCGGCGGGTCCCTACGTGCTGCGAGCCCAATCGCCTTCCAGCCGCATGCAGCCCGCCGACTTCCTCGAGTTTGCGCTCGGCGCCACGCGGACCCCTCCGGGCGAGATGGTGATGGACGACGCGTGGGGCGGCGTACCGATGCCCGAAGGGGTCATGATGCTCCCGTCGCTCATGGAGCTTCGGCCGGACGTGCAGCCCTGGTTGCCGGGAGACGGCTGGGAAGGCGAGATCGTCGACGCCCGCCCCCGCGAATTGATCGAACTCGCCGACGGCGACTCGCTCTCCCTCGACGCCGTCTACGTGCGCCGCCGCATCGGGAGCCGCGAACTCCTGGGTTACGGCTTCAACGGACAGATCCCCGGGCCCCTCCTCTGGGTCCCCGAGGACGCCACGGTCACGATCGACTTCACGAACCGCATCGACTGGCCGACCGCGATCCACTGGCACGGACTGCGGCTCGACAACCGGTTCGATGGCGTCCCGGGCCTGACGCAGGATGTCGTCGCCCCCGGCGAGAGCTTCCGCTACACGGTGCATTTCCCCGACCCCGGCCTCTACTGGTATCACCCGCACCACCGCGAGGATGTCCAGCAGGACCTTGGATTGGCCGGCAACCTCATGGTCCGGTCGGAAGATCCGGACTATTTCAGCCCCGTCCACCGGGAGGAGGTCGTGATGCTCGACGACCTGCTCCTGGGCGAGCACGGGATCGTCCCCTTCGGTCTCGAGCGCGCCACCCACGCTCTCATGGGCCGCTTCGGCAACACCATGCTCGTGAACGGGAGGCCCGACTACGCGCTGGACGTGGAGCGCGGCTCGGTCGTCCGTTTCTACTTCACGAACGCGTCGAACACGCGGACGTTCAACCTCTCCTTCGGCGGAGCGCCCATGAAGCTCGTGGGCGCCGACGTGGGCAACTTCGAGCGGGAGGAATGGGTCGAGAGCGTGATCATTGCGCCGGCGGAGCGTTACATCGTGCACGTCGCCTTCCCCGAGAGCGGGAGCTACGCCCTTCTGAACCGGGTGCAGGGGATCGACCACATCGGCGGCAGCTTCTTCCCGGAGGAGGACACGCTGGGCGTCGTCCGCGTCGGAGCGGCGGACGCGACGCCGGATCTGAGCGCGACCTTCGAGGTGCTGCGGGAGAACGAGCGCGCGCGCGACGAGATCGCACCGTACCGCCCCCTCTTCGACCGGCCGGTGGACCTCACCCTGGAACTCGACATGTCGACGCGCGGCCTCCCGCTCGTCGTCGAGCGTCTCATGCAGGTGGACTCGGCGTACTTCCACCCGGTCGAATGGTCGGGAACGATGCCGATGATGAACCTGATCTCGACGCCGGAAAACGTGTCGTGGACGCTGCGCGAGCCCTCCACCGGCCTCGAGAACGAGGCGATCCGGTGGACCTTCCGCGTGGGCGACGTGGTCAAGCTGAGGCTCCGGAGCCGGCGCGAGACGCTGCACCAGATGCAGCATCCGATCCACATCCACGGCCAGCGCTTCCTCGTCCTCGCCACGAACGGCGTGGCGCACGACAACCTCGCCTGGAAGGACATGGTGGTGGTCCCCGTGGGCGGTTCGGTCGATCTCCTGCTCGAACTCTCGAACCCCGGCCGCTGGATGCTGCACTGCCACATCGCCGAGCACCTGGAGGCGGGCATGCAGATGGTGTTCACGGTGGAGCCGTGACGCGGTAGGTTTTTCGGGTCCTGAACGGCCCAACTCACAGGAGTCTCCCATGAGAAAGTTCATCGCGGCCCCCGTCGCGCTCGCGGCCCTTCTCGCTCCGGCTCACCTGCCCGCGCAGTCCGCGGCCGAACTCAGCGACGCGACCTCCGAGTTCGTCTCCGTCGCCGGCCCGACGGTCGCCCTCACCGGCGTGAAGGTGATCGACGGGACCGGGGCCGGCGCGCGAACGAACCAGACCGTCGTGATCGAGGGAAACCGGATCGCCGCGGTGGGCCCGGCGGGCGCGGTGGAGATCCCGCCGGGCGCCGAGGTCCTCGAACTGCCCGGACACACCGTGATTCCGGGGATGATCGGGCTCCACAACCACATGTTCTTCATGGGGGCCGGTGGCCGGATGTCACAGGGCACCATCTCCTCCCCGCGCCTCTACCTGGCGGCGGGCGTCACGACGATCCGCACGACGGGCAGCGTCTCGCCCTACGCGGACCTCAACGTCAAGTCGAACATCGAGCGCGGGGTGGCGCCGGGACCCCGCATGCACGTCACCGCGCCGTACGTTACGGGGCCCAACCCGGCCCTCGGCGACATGGCGCAGGTGAACTCGCCCGAGGAAGCGCGCCGCTTCGTCCGCTACTGGGCCGGGGAGGGCGCCTCCTGGATCAAGGCGTACACGACGATCCGGCGCGCCGAACTCGCCGCCGTCATCGAGGAGGCGCACGCGCAGGGCCTTCGGGTCACGGGGCACATCTGTTCGATCACCTTCCAGGAGGCCGTCGACCTGGGGATGGACAACATCGAGCACGGCTTCGGGACGGCGACGGACTTCGATCCCCGCAAGCGGCCGGACGAGTGTCCGCCGAACTCGATGGTCACCGTGGGAGAGGAGGGGGACCCGACGGGGGAGACGGCTCGGGCGCTGATCCTGTCGATGGTCGAGAACGACGTCGGGATGACCTCGACGATGGCCGTGATCGAGCCCATGACGAAGGGGCGCGCCGTCCTCGACGAGCGGACGCTCGAGGCGATGGCGCCCGAGGTGCGCGAGGACTACCTGGAGACCGTCGACGCGATCGAGGCGAACCCGGATTGGCCGATGACCGAGGCGCATCTCCAGAAGCACATGGCGTTCGAGCGCGGTTTCGTCGAGGCCGGGGGCGTGCTCGCCGCGGGCGTGGATCCGACGGGGATCGGGGGTGCCATCGCGGGCTTCGGAGACCAGCGAAACTACGAGCTTCTCATTGAAGCGGGTTTCGACGCTTCCACCGTGGTCCGGGTCGTGAGCGCGAACGGCGCCCGCATCATGGGCGTGGACGACGAGCTTGGGACGATCGAGGCCGGAAAGCTCGCGGATCTCGTCGTGCTCGAGGGCGATCTCGAGTCGGACTCCGCGATCATCAGGAACGTAACCGTCGTGTTCAAGGACGGCGTGGGTTACGACTCGGAGAAGCTCATCGACTCCGTGAAGGGGATGGTGGGGATTCGGTGACCGGGGGACCCGACGAAAAGGGACCCGTCGAGAGAGGAAGGAAGATGTCCAGAGTTCTCGCCGCCTTCGCGGCCATCGCGACTGTGCTTGCCGACCCCGTGGCCGCGCAGACCTACGACCGGTTGTCCGAGGAAGCCCGCGCCTATGTGGCCGTGCGGGCGCCGACCGTGGCGCTCGAACACGTTCGCGTGATCGACGGCACCGGCGGCCCGGTCCTCGAGGACCAGACCGTGCTGCTGCGCGACGGCCGGATCGCCGCCGTGGGCCCCGCCGCGTCCATCGACGTTCCGGAGGGTGCGGATCGTCATGACCTGCGCGGCCACACCGTGATCCCGGGGATGGTCGGCATGCACGACCATCTGTTCTATACCGCCGTGGGGGGACGGCGCGTGCAGCTCGGCTACAGCGCGCCGCGGCTCTATCTCGGTTCCGGCGTCACGACGATCCGCACGACCGGGAGCGTCACTCCCTACGCGGACGTCCACCTGAAGGACGCGATCGACCGCGGCGATTCTCCGGGCCCCCGCATCCACCTCACCGCGCCGTACATCACCGGCTCGACGGGCGCGCCCCACCAGGCCCGCGTGACCTCTCCCGAACAGGCCCGGCGCTTCGTCGAGTACTGGGCGGGGGAGGGGGCCACGTGGGTGAAGGCGTACACGTCGATCGGGAGCGCCGAACTGGCGGCGGCGATCGAGGAGGCGCATCGCCTGGGCCTCCGCGTCACCGGACACCTGTGCTCGGTGAGCTTCCAGGAGGCCGTCGCGCTCGGGATCGACAACCTCGAGCACGGGATGCTCACGGCGTCCGATTTCGTGCCGGAGAAGGAGCCGGACCGCTGTCCCGGCAACATCATGCAGCGGGCCGGAAGCTCGGACCCCACGGGACCCATCGCGCGGGAGACGATCGAGGCGATGGTGGAGGCCGGCGTGGGACTCACCGCCACGCTCTCGGTCTACGAGGCGTTCTTTCCCGACCGCGACGTCGTGGACGAGCGCACGCTCGAGCTGATGGCTCCGGACCTCAGGGAGGCCTACCTCGATGAGCGCGGGCGCATCCAGGAGATGGGACCCGATCCCGAGAACTTCCGGAACGAAATGCGCTTCGAGAAGGCGTTCGTCGACGCCGGCGGGTTGCTCGCCTCGGGTGTCGATCCCACGGGCAACGGCGGCGCGCTCCCCGGCTTCGGGAATCAGCGGAACTTCGAGCTGCTGCTCGAGGCCGGGCTCACGCCGGTGCAGGCCGTGCAGGTGGTGAGCGCCAACGGGGCGAAGATCCTCGGCGTGGATGACGAGCTCGGCACCGTGGAGGCCGGGAAGCTGGCCGACCTCATCGTCCTGAACGGCGATCCCGGAAGCGATCCGCGCGCGATTCGCGCGGTCCGCTGGGTGTTCAAGGACGGCGTCGGCTACGATTCCGGCGACCTGATTCAGGCGACGCGGGGCCTCGTCGGAGTCCGCTGATTCCGGCTTCGATCGCGTGACTCGCAGGTCGGTCCGATGACGCACGGGGGCGCGTACCGTCCGGTCCCGCTGGCGACGTTCACGCGCCGCGGGGAGGAGGAGATGGTGCGTCGCGCGCGGGCCTTCCGCGACGAGATGCGGCGGCGCCGGACGGTCCGCGAGTACTCCGACGAGCCCGTCCCCGCGGAGGTCATCGACGCCTGCATCGAGGCGGCGGGAACGGCCCCCAACGGCGCGAACCGGCAACCGTGGCACTTCGTCGTCGTGCGCGATCGCGGGGTGAAGCACCGGATCCGGGTGGAAGCGGAGAAAGAGGAGCGGGACTTCTACGAGCACCGCGCGCCGGCCGCATGGCTCGAAGCGCTCGCCCACCTCGGAACGGACGAGCACAAGCCGTTCCTGGAGACGGCGCCCGTCCTCATCGCGATCTTCGCGGAGAGTTACGAAGTGCGCGGCGGGGAGAAGCTCAAGAACTACTACGTGACGGAGTCCGTCGGCATCGCCACCGGGATCCTCATCACGGCGCTGCATCAGGCGGGGCTCGCCACCCTCACCCACACGCCGAGCCCCATGGGCTTCCTGAACAAGATCCTCGACCGCCCCTCCAACGAGCGGCCCTTCCTGCTGCTCGTCGTGGGCTATCCCGCGGACGACGCGCTCGTTCCGGACATCACGAAGAAGCCGCTGGACCGCATCGCCTCCCGCCGCTAGCAGGAGGTGGGGGGCTAACCCGCGCCGGGAGGCGGTCCGCCGTGTGCGTCGAGGAACCGCCGGGCTCGCCGCCGGGCCGCGTGAAGCGGCGATTCTCCGGCGCCCGCGGCCTCCTCGAACATCTCTCGCAGCGACGACCCGATCTCGTCGACGCGGGCCCGGAGCCGGGTCTCGTCCCGCTCGCCCCGGTGGATGGCGGAGAAGGCGACCGCCCCGCCGGCGTTGATCACGTAGTCGGGGGCGTAGAGGATCCCGCGCGCGCGCAGCCTTTCGGCGTCGGCGTCCGAGAGAAGCTGGTTGTTCGCCGAACCGGCGACGATCCCGCAGCGCAGGCGGGGGATCGTGTCCGGATTCAGGGTCGCCCCGACGGCGCAGGGCGCGTACACGTCCGCGTCGACCTCCCACATGCCGTCGGCGGGGATCACCGTCCCCCCGAAGCGTGTCTGCGCCCGTCTGGCGGCCTCCTCGCGCAGGTCCGTCAGGTGGAGGGTCGCCCCGGCCTCCGCCAGAAGCCCGGCCAGCGGGAAGCCGACGTCGCCGAGTCCCTGTACGAGCACCGCGCGGCCGCCGAAGTCCGCCTCGCCGAACCGGTGCTCGAGCGCGGCCCGGATCCCGGCCAGGACGCCGCGCGCCGTGTACGGCCCCGGGTCGCCCGGCTTCCCATCCACGAGACCGACGGCGTACCCGGAGATGGCGCCGATGCGGGCCATGTCCTCCGGGGTCGTGCCCATGTCGACGCCGGTCTGGAAGGCGCCGCGGAGCGAGACGAGATGTGCCGCATATCGATCGACCAGGCCCGCGCGGGCTTCGTCGCCCAGGTCGTCCGGGATGGCGATGACCGCCTTGCCGCCGCCGAATCGAACGCCCACGCCCGCCCACTTCCAGGTCATGCCTTCGGCGAGGCGCATGGCATCGATCAGGCCGTCCACGGGCGCGGGATAGGAGGCCATCCGGGTGCCTCCGGCGGCCGGACCCAGTCGCGTATCGTGCAGGGCCACGAATATCCAGGCCCCGGTGGCGGAGTCGAACGCGGTGACGACGGACTCGCCGTTCCACGCCTCCGTGACATCGAGAAAGCCGCGGGTCATACCCTCTCCGTATCCGTCTCGGGTGCAATCGCGTGCGCGAGCGCCGTGAGACTATCGCGCCGTGCCCGCCCGGGCGACATTGGGAACATGCGGGGCGCGATCGCGTATCGGTGCCAGGGGGCAGAAACGGCGGCGACCGACCGGGAGGCGATGGGATGACGACACTGTTCTTCGGAGACATGCTCCCCCCGTCGCCCGAAGCCGAGAAGCGCCGCGAACACGTCCTTGTCGGCACCGCCACCCCCATCAAGCTCGACGTCCGGCCGATCGAGCATGACCTGACGCCCCGAGGCAGTATCTGCATAGGGACCTTTCACGAAGATCGGCCGATCGGGCGCTGCGCCATCCCCCGCGACAGCGTGCAGGACTTCCTCGAGATGGACCTCTTCGACAGGCCGGTCGCGCTCGCGCTGAATGTCCGCAAGGGCGGGCCCGGCATGGAGGGCAGCCTGCTCGCGCTCGTGCCGATGGACCGGGCGTCGCGGGGCGGATCCGAGCGGGATGAGCCGTGGAGGGCCAGCGTCCCCGGGGCGGCGTACGACGACGCGATCAAGTCGGGCGGCGACGATTCCCGGTCCACCCAACTCGTCGGGATCTTCCTCGGCGAGGTCGTGCGTTTCGAGGGCGACCGGCGGGAACCGGCGTCGATGCTCCGCGAAGCCGCCGACATGCTGGCGTGCGTGATCCGCGGGCAGGTGGACAGCGTCGGCGGCCGGGTGCTCGAAGACCTGACCGCACGCCCGGAAGGCTGAACGCGCGACATCGTGCCCCCGGGGGGCTTTCAGGTGGACGGCTCGCCGTTGAAGCAGACGTCCGTTCCCGGGCGACACCGGCACGACGTCCCCGGAGGGAGGGCCGGAACTTCGACGCCCAGCGCCGTCAGCGCGAGGTCGGCCAGCACCTCGGCGAACGCGCCATCGTCGTGCGGTATGCCGACGCGGCGAAACTCGAGTCCGAGTGCGGCGGCGTGCCCGGCGAGATCCACATCCAGTTCCATCAACGTCTCGGACTGCTCGTGCATGAAGCTGACGGGATCGACGAGGATCTTCGCGACGCCCCGGAGGCGCTCCAGCGCCGTCTCGATGTCCGGCGGGGTCCATTCGATCCGTCGGTTCGTGTGGTTCTGGTAGCCGAGCGTCCACGTCTCCACGCCCAGCGCGCGGGCCTGCGTCGCGCACCACTCCTCGACGTAGTCCACGTAGCGGCTGCCCGCTTCGACGTACCGCAGCGGGGTGCCGTGGGCGCTGAACACGAGGTGGACGTCCCGGTCGGTCAGGCTCCAGCCGGCTTCCGCGGCCGCGCGGCGGATCGCGTCGGCGCGAAGGCGTGCGTAGCGGGGATGGCGATGCCACCCGGTCACCCCGCGCACCTCCGGGCACCATCCGATTCGCTCGAGCGCGTCCTCGACTTCGTCCAGCGCCGCGACGGTGGTCGAGGGGCCGCAGAGCGGGTACACGGGTAGGGGAACGAGTGCCTCGGCGCCTGTCTCCCGCAGGCGGCGCAGCGCCTCCTCGATCGACGGCTCGGTGAACTGCATCCCCATGGTCACGCGCATTGGATGCCCGCGGGCCCTCAGCGCCCGGTGGAGCGCCTCCGTCTGCGCCTCCGCCTGCGCGTGGAGCGGAGAGCCGCCGATCCTGTCGTAGACCTCGAGCAAGCCGGGCGTCCGCCGCCGCGCGAGTTCGCGGCTCCGTGCGCGGGCCGCCGCCGCGTCCATGTGCGGCTCCAGCCGGGCGTTGGCGAGGAAGATCCGCTCCAGAAAGCGGGCGACGGCGCTCGGGTCCGCTCCCGTCGGTTCACCGAAGTTCAGGAGGAGGACGGCGGGTCGGGGTTCGGAGTTCGCCATCGCCCGAACCTATCGGCGCGGTCCCCGGCTTGCCCGTGCCCGAAAGGTTCGGGACGTTGCCGCCGCCCGGTGCGGTAGGCCATTCGAGGGCCGAGGCAGCCGGAAGGGGGAGGCATGCGGGTCGGAATCATCGGCGGAGGGATCACGGGGCTGGCGCTCACGCACGCCCTGGCGCGGCGCGGCATCGACTCGATCCTGCTCGAGGGAGCGGATGACGTCGGGGGGGTGATCCGTACCTCCCGCCACGACGGCCGGGTCGTCGAACTCGGCCCCCAGCGGACGCGCCTCTCGCCTCCGGTGCGGCGCCTTGTCGATGAACTGGAGCTTCGAGCGGAGGTCCTGGAGGCGCGGTCCGGCGCGCGTCTGTTCATCTGGGCCCGCGGCCGGCTGCGGGTCGTGCCGAACCGGCCGCGCGGGCTCCTGACGGGGGATCTGCTCTCGCCGGTGGGGCGCGCCCGCGCCGCCCTCGAGCCTCTCACCGGAGGGATTCGACCGCGGGAGTCCGTGGCCCGCTACTTTCGCCGCAAGGCCGGACGCGAGGCGTACACGCGGCTGTTCGGTCCGCTGATATCCGCGACCTTCGGATCCGATCCGGAGACGATGCCGGCGGCCCGCGTTCTTCCCATGCTGCTCGGCCCGCTCGGCGTGAAGCGCAGCCTCCTCGCGGCGGCGAGACGCTGGCAGCCGGCCGCGTCGCCCCCGGCATTCACCTTTCGGGCGGGCATGGCGACGCTGCCGCACGCCATCGCGCGCCGACACGCGGATCGGGTTCGGGTCGCGGCGCCGGTCCGCGAGTTGCGGCGCTCGGGCCGGCGATTCGAGATCGCCCACGGGGGCCCGCGGCCGGACTCCGAGGCCGTGGACCATGTGGCGATCGCGACGCCGGCGCCCGCCGCGGCGGATCTCCTGAGGACCGTCGCGCCCGCCGCGGCGGACCGTCTCGCCGGACTCCGGTATCACCGCGTTGCCGTCATGCCGCTGCAGGTCGAGCGCACGCCGGAAGGGTTCGGATTCCAGGTCGCACTGGGCGAACGGTGGCGTACGCGCGGCGTGACGTGGAACGCCTCGCTGTTCGGGCGCGACGGCCTCTGTACGGCCTATCTGGGCGGCGGTCTCGATCCCGATGTTACCGCCTGGAACGCGGCCCGACTCGAGCGGACCGCGGCCGGCGAGTACCAGGCGATCCATGGGGCGGCGGCGACCCCCATCTGCACAGCCCGGCCGCGGCTCCCGGCGTATGACGGCTCGTGGGCGGCGCTGGACGGGCTCGACCTTCCTCCCGGCATCACGCTGGCCGCCGGCTACACGGGACGGCTGGGCCTGTCGAGCCGAATCGCCGAAGCCGAGTCGGTCGCGGAGCGTCTCGCCGCGGGCGTCTGATCCTGCGGGCTCCGGCGCCGGACCTCGTCGACCACGGCGGCGATGACCTCCGGGTCGGAATCCGGGTGGAGACCGTGTCCGAGGTTGAAGATGTGGCCGGGACGCCCGCCCGCCCGCCTCAGCACATCGCGCGTCCCCGCGCGCGCCGCCTCCTCGCCCGCCAGGATGCAGGCCGGGTCGAGATTTCCCTGTATCGCGCGTTCCGGGCCGATGACGTCCCATGCCTCGTCGAGCGGCGTGCGCCAGTCGACGCCGATGGCATCGCCTCCCGCCTCGGCCACCGCGGCGTGCGTGGCGCCGTAGTGCACGGTGGGGATCGCCTTCTCGCGGAGCCGCTGCAGCAGGCGGCGCGAGTAGGGAAGCACATGCGCCCGGTAGGTGTGGGGATCGAGGATGCCGCACCAGGAGTCGAACACCTGGATCGCGCCGGCGCCGGCCTCGTGCTGGGCGATCGCGAACTCCGCCAGGTGCTCGGCCCAGAACCCCGCGAGCCGGTCCCAGAGCGCCGGGGACCGGAGCATGAAAGCCCGCAGCTGTGCGAGCCGGCTGTCGCGCGTGCCGCGAGTCAGGTACGAGCACAGGGTGAAGGGGGCCCCCACAAAGCCGATGATCGGACGCGCCTCGTCCGCCGCGAGAAGGCGGATCGCCTCGAGCACGAAGGCGAGTCGCTCGCGCGGTTCGAAGGGGCGCAGGCGTTCCACGTCGGCGAGGCCGGCCCACGGGGGCAGGGGAACGGGCCCCACGCCGGCCCGCAGCTCGATCTCGATCCCGGCGGCCTCGAACGGCGTCGACAGGTCCATGAAGAGGACGAGGGCGTCCACGTCGAAGTACTCGAGCGGGAGTCGCGTGACCCGGGCCGCCGCCTCCGGGTCGCGCACGAGTTCGAGGAACCCGCGCTCCCGGCGGAGTTCGCGATAGGCGGGGAGGGAGCGTCCCGCCTGCCGCATGAACCACACCGGCGTCCGCTCCACGGGTTGGCGCGCGAGCGCGCGCAGAAGGAGATCGTTCATGGCCCGCCGATGTTACCCCGTCGCCCGCGCGGCGCCAAACCGCACCGTTGGACCCGCGCGGGACCTTGCGTAGCTTGCAGTCCACGTGCGGCCACGACCTTCGATCTCTCACAGGGGAAGCGATCATGAACCGCAGAATCCTTCGCGCGCTCCTTCTCGCCGCCATCCTCGGGTTCCCGCACGTCGCGACCGCGGCCGCTCAGGAACCGGCCTTCGACATCCTGCTGCGCGGCGGCCGCGTCCTGGACGGAACGGGGAATCCATGGTTCCGCGCCGACGTGGGAATCCGCGGCGGTCGCATCGCCCGGGTCGGGGACCTGTCCGAGGCCGCCGCCGACCGCGTGATCGAACTCGATGGCCGGTACGTCGTCCCCGGATTCATCGACATTCATTCGCACGCGGACCAGGGACTCGACGCGGAGGGAGATGCCGGGAGCGAGGGCGCGCGCCGCCGGGCCGCTCCCAACCTCGTGAGCCAGGGCATCACCACCGTCGTCATCAACCAGGACGGCGGCGGGTCGTGGCCGATCGCGGACCAGCGCGGCCGCCTCGAGTCCCGCGGGCACGGGCCCAACGCGGCGCTCATGGTCGGGCACAACACGATCCGGCGCATGGCCCTCGGCGACGACTTCATGCGCCCGTCGACCCCGGCCGAGGTCCAGCGCATGACGGAGATGGTGGAGCAGGGTATGGCGGAGGGCGCCTACGGCCTCAGCGCCGGACTCGAATATGTGCCGGGGATCTGGAGCGAGACCTCCGAACTCTTCCCGCTCGTCGAGGCCGCGGGACGGAGCGGCGGCATCTACATCGTGCACGAACGCAGCTCCGGCATGACGCCGATGTGGTTCTGGCCGAGCCAGGACGACCCCGGTCCTCCAACCATGATCCAGACCATCCTCGAGGACATCGAAGTCGCGGAGCGCACGGGGGTGACGACCGTCGCGACCCACATCAAGGCCCGGGGCGCGGACTTCTGGGGCGCCGGGCGCGCTCTCGTGGACCTCATAGAACGGGCCCGCGCGCGCGGTGTCCCGATCTTCGCCGACCAGTATCCCTACAACACGACGGGGAGCGACGGAAACACCGTGCTCCTCCCCCGCTGGATCTTCCCCGGCGGCGGACCGGGCGGGCGTCCGGGCGGCCAGGAGGCGGTCGACTACGGCGCGGTGCTGAGGTATGCGCTCTCCGATCCCGAACGCGGTGAACGGGTGCGCCTCGATATCGCGCACGAGATCAGCCGCCGCGGCGGGCCCGAGAACCTCGTCATCATGGACCATCCCGACGAGGCTCTGGTGGGCAGGACGGTCGCGGAGCTGGCGGCCGAATGGGACGCGTTCCCCGTCGACGTGGCGATCCGGCTGCAACTGGAGGGCGACCGTGCGAGACCCGGCGGCGCGCGCGTGCGCGGGTTCTCCCTCTCGGAGATCGATGTCGAGGAGTTCTCGGCCCATCCGTGGCTTGTGACGGCCTCCGACGCCGGCATCGCCCTCCCGGGCGACGGCCCGGTGCACGCCCGCTTCTACGGCACCTTCCCCCGGAAGATCAGGCGCTACGCGATGGATCTCGGCATCCTGTCCGCGGAGAGCGCGGTGCGCTCGATGACGAGTCTCCCGGCGCAGGTCATGGGGCTCCGGGACCGGGGTCTCATCCGGGAGGGACTGGTGGCGGACATCGCGGTGCTGGACATGGACGAACTTCAGGACAACGCGACCTTCTTCGAACCGCACCAATACCCATCGGGTGTGGACTACGTGCTGGTGGGCGGCACCTTCGTGGTCGACGACGGCGAGCTGACCTGGGCACTGCCCGGCGCCGTCCTCACGCCGGAGGCGGACGATGAGAGCTGACCGGATGGCGGGTGCGTGGAGTGTCGCCGCCCTCGTGGGGCTGATCGGGCTCGGGTGCGCCCCGGGCGACGGAGCGTCCGAAGCGGGCGGGGAGGCGGCGGTCCGCGATCTGGCCGCGAGCGGCGCCCCGGATGGGGTGCCCTCGGGGGCGAAGGCCGCGCCCGACGACGTGTTTCGCGCCCTGGACGGCGGAGAAGCGGGCTTCGACGACCTGCTCGGCAACGTCGTCGTCGCGAACCTGTGGGGCACTTGGTGCCTTCCGTGCCGCGACGAATTGCCGGAACTCGTGGAGTTGGCGCGGATCTACTCCGACCGGCCCGTCGTCGTCCTGGGACTCGCCGTCGATTCCGGCGATGTCGATGAGATTCGCGACTTCCTCGAGGAGTTCGGCGTCGAGTACCCCAACTGGATGATCGGGATGGATGACGCCGTCGCCACCTTCGGAGCCGTAGGGTTCCCGACCACCGTGATGGTGGACCCGGAGGGCTGGATCCGAAAGGAACTCCTCGGTCCCCAGACCGCCGCATCCCTGACGGCGGAGATCGAGGCCCTTCTCCCCTAGCCCAGTTGCTGGCCCTGGTAGAGGCGGGCGTAGAGTTCGCAGCGGTCGATGAGGGCGTCGTGCGGGCCGCTGTCCACGAGCCGTCCCCGATCCAGGACGAAGAGCCGGTGGGCGCGCCGTACCGTGCGCAGGCGGTGGGCGATGATGACGGTCGTCCGCCCGGCGGAGGCGAGCTGCAGCGCCTCCTCGACCAGCGCCTCGCTCTCGGCGTCCAGTCCGCTCGTCGCCTCGTCCAGGATGAGGATCTCGGGTTCCTTGAGGAGGACGCGGGCGATCGCGATCCGCTGACGCTGCCCGCCGGAGAGCCGGACCCCGCGCTCGCCGACCCGCGTGTCGTAGCCGTCCGGAAGCCGCTCGATGAACTCGCGCGCGTGCGCCGCCTCCGCCGCCGCCTCGATCGCCCATTGGTCCGCGTCCGGCCGCCCGTAGACGATGTTCTCCCCGATCGTGCCGGCGAAGAGCGGGTGGTCCTGCGGGACGATGCCGATCCGCGATCTCAGGTCCGCGACGCCGCAGGCCCGTACGTCGGTCCCGCGCACGCGCACGCTCCCCTCGGTCGGATCCCAGAAGCGCGGGATGAGTGACGCGAAGGTCGTCTTCCCGGCGCCGCTCGGCCCCACGAGGGCGACGACTTCGCCCGGGGCGATCGTCGCCTCGATCCCCTCCAGGGCCCACGGTTCGTCCTCGCCGTAGCGGAACGAGACGCCCGTGAAGGCGATCTCCGGCGGTCCCGCTCCCGCGAGCGATTCCGGGGTTTCCGGATCCGTGATCTCGCTGTCGCGGTCGAGGAGGTCGAAGACCCGGCGCGCGGCACCCTGCGCCTCCTGGTAGCTGCCCCACAGGGAGGCGAGCGCCATGATCGCCGCCGCGACGGAAAAGGCGTAGAGGAGGAACGACACCAGTTGGCCGGCCGTGATCTGGGCCGCGAGCACGAGTCGCCCGCCCTGCCACAGGACGGCCACGATGCCGCCGAAGGCGACCACCGTGAGCACGCCGAAGAGGACTGCCCGCACCACGGCCCGCGACAGCGCCGCCTCGAGCGCCGCGGCGATGCCGGCGCGGTAGCGGGCCGCCTCCCACTCCTCCCGGACGAACCCCTGCACGACTTCGATCTGGCCGAAGGCCTCGTCCGCAACCGCGTGCGCGGCCGCGAGGCGGTCCTGCACCTCGGTGCTCCGCCGCCGCAGGAGCCGGCCGAGGGCGAAGCCCGCGAGGACGACTACGGGGGCGACGGTCAGCGTCGTCAGCATCAGCTGCCAGTGAAGCAGCGTGAGCAGGATCACGGCGCCGATGAGGAAGAGCACCTGCCGCACGAGTTCGGCGATCTGGTGCCCCATGATCTGCTGGAGCGTCGAGCAGTCGGAGGCCAGCCTCGAGGTGAGTTCGCCGCTGGTTCGGCCCGCATGGAAGCCGGGGGAGAGCCCGACCAGCCTGGAGAAGAGTTCGTCCCTCAGCTGCGTCACGACCCGCTCGCCCGTCGCCCCGAGCCAGTAGGTCTCCCCGAAGTTGAACACGCCCTGGAGCACGAAGAGTCCCAGAAGTCCGAGGGCGATCGCGCCCAGCAGGGCGGGGTCCCCCTCTCCGAAGGCCGCGTCCATCAGGTAGCGGACGATGAGGGGGAAGGCGAGCCCGATCGCGGTGCTCAGGAGGAGGCAGATCCCGGCCCCGACGAGCGCCGGGCGGTGGGCCCGCAGTCTCGGGGCGAGCCGCTGGAGGGCGAACATCGAAATGCGTGCTCCGGAGTCCGACATCGCGCTTGGCCTCTCCACCGTCCCCGTCTATCTTCCGCGCCCCGGCGACTCCGGGAGGGACCGAAGTTCGCACGGGTCACGAAACCGGCGCAAACGCACCCCGGACCCCGTCATGCCATCGCCTCCCCTCCAGAGCGGATCGCGGCGCCACACGCGGATCATCGCGGCCTGGCTCCTCCTCGGCTGCGCGCTCGTCGCGGCGACGCTCGTCGTCGGCGGCGTGACCCGCCTGACGGGATCGGGCCTTTCGATGGTCGACTGGGAGCCGGTGAGTGGCGTCGTTCCTCCGATGAGCGCCGAGGGCTGGGAGCGCGAGTTCGCCGCCTATCGCGACTCGCCGGAGTACCGGCTCGTGAATCGGGGGATGTCGCTGGCCGAGTTCAAGCGCATCTTCTGGTTCGAGTACGCCCACCGGCTCCTGGGGCGCGTGATCGGCCTCGTCTTCATCATCCCCTTCGCGGTCTTCCTCGTGCGGCGGATGATTCCCCGTTCCCTCATCCCCCGCCTCCTGCTCCTCTTCGCGCTGGGCGGCGCACAGGGGCTGCTCGGCTGGTGGATGGTGCGGAGCGGACTCGTCGACATCCCCCGCGTGAGCCCTTACCGGCTGACCGCGCACCTCGCCCTCGCCGTGCTCGTCTACGCCCTCACGCTCTGGACCGCGCTCTCGCTGCTGCGCCCCGGGGCGGGGAAAGGCGACCCGGAGGCCGCGCGGGGCGCCGGCCTCCGACGCGGGTCCGCCATCGTGCTCGGCCTCGCCGCGCTCACCCTGCTCTCGGGCGGCTTCGTGGCGGGCCTGGACGCGGGGCTCATCTACAACACGTTCCCGAGGATGGGGGACGGCTGGATCCCCCCGGACCTCTTCGGGGCGACCCCCTGGTGGCTGAGCCCCTTCGAGGACCGGACGACGGCGCAGTTCAACCACCGCATCCTCGCCGTGCTCCTGCTCGCGGGCGTCACGACGCTCTGGTGGGCCTGCGCGCGGCGCGCCCGGGGGGCGGCGAGGCCGTGGGCGCACGCGGGCTTCGCGGCGGCATGGGTTCAGGCCGCGCTGGGGGTCGCGACCCTGCTGCTTTTCGTCCCCATCTCCCTGGCCGCGCTCCACCAGGCGAACGCGCTCGTCCTCTTCACCGCGCTGCTGGGCCTGACCTTCGAACTGGGGCGCGCCGAGGTCTCCGGTGCGCGGACGTTGCCGGGTGGCGGGACGGAGGTCGGCCCGACGGCCTCGGGCGGCTAAACGGCCTCGAGGAGCGCCACGTGGCCGAGGCCGCCCGCGGCGCACACGCTGACGATCGCGCGCGTGCCCGCGGGGTGTGCCGCGAGTTCAAGCACGGTCTGGGAGAGGATGCGCGCTCCGGTGGCGCCGAAGGGGTGCCCGAGCGCGACGCTGCCGCCGTTGGGGTTGATCCGGTCGCGCGGGAAGGAGCCGAGACCCTCCTTCACGGAGGAGCGCGCCGCGAGCCACTCCGGGTCCTCGAGGGCCGCGATCGTGCACAGGACCTGGGCCGCGAACGCCTCGTGGAACTCCCACAGCCCGATGTCCTCCAGCGTGAGTCCGCGGCGGTGGAGCAGTTCGGCGATCGCGAGGGCCGGGGCGATGAGGAGCCCCTCCCGGTCCGGATCGATCGCGGCCTGCCGCCAGTCGAGGAGGCGTGCGCGCGGGAGGGAGTCGGGCAGCAGGGAGAGCCCGGCCTCGGACGCGACCCAGCACGCGGCGGCCCCGTCCGTGAGCGGGGTCGAGTTGCCCGCCGTGAGCGTCCCGTCGGAGCGGGAGAAGGCGGTACGGAGGCCGGCGAGCTTCTCCAGCGACGTGCCGGCGCGCGGAAGGGTGTCGCGGTCGACGGGGAAGGTGCCGGGCGTGACGAGCAGCGGCCGGAAGAACGCCCCCTCGTCCCGGGTGGCTCCCTCGTGACTCGCGAGCGCGAAGCGGTCCTGAGCCTCGCGCGAGATCTCCCATTCACGGGCCATCTCCTCGGCGTGCCGTCCCATCGTCTTCCCCGTCGTGCGCTCCTTCACCGCCGGGGCCGAGATCCGGAGGTCACGGGGGCGAATCCCCGCCAGCGTCCGCACCATGCGCGGCGGGCTGCCCGCGCTCCCTGCGCGCCGAATCGTGCGGCTGAGTCCCGGCGACAGTCCGATCTGCGTGTGGCTCATCGACTCCACGCCGCCGCAGAGCACGAGGTCCGCCCGCCCCGCGGCCACCTGGCCCGCGCCGAGGGTCGCGGCGGCGATCGACGTGGCACACGCCTGGACGACGCCCTGGGCCGGGACGCCCGCATCGAGCCCCGCGTCGAACCAGACTTCCCGTCCCCAGTTGCTCACTGTGAGCGAGGGGATGACCGCGCCCCACAGGAAGAGGTCGATCCGGCCCGCCTCGTCCCGGCCCGGGCCCCCGTCTCCCGCCACCGTCTGCTGGATCACCGGGGCGGAGAGCGCGAGACCGTCGCAGCGCGAGAGTTCGCGGTCGATCTTCGCGAAGGGGCTGCGCAGGCCGGGGAGGACGAAAGCGGATCCAGGGGTCATGCGTGGCATCCTATCGGTCGTCCATCCAAGATGGAACGATCCACGAGCTTCGGCGCGCGGGCGCGCGGAGTTCGGCGGTTTCCCCGAGGAAGAGGAGCGCAGATTGGCGGTACGGGTGCGGTTCGCCCCCAGTCCCACCGGCTTCCTGCACGTGGGCGGCGCGCGCACGGCGCTGTTCAACTGGCTGTATGCTCGCCGCGCGGGAGGGGTGTTTCTCCTGCGCGTGGAGGACACGGACCGGGCGCGTTCCCGCCCCGAGCACACGCGAGCCATCCTGGAAGGACTCGCATGGCTGGGGCTGGACGTGGACGAAGGGCCGGTCTTCCAGGCCGACGGCGTCGAGCGCCACCGGCGCGATGCCCTGCACCTGCTCGACCAGGGCGCCGCCTACCGGTGCTTCTGCAGTGCCGGGGAACTCGCGGCGCGACGCGAAGAGGCGAAGCGGGCCGGGGCGGGATACGGGTACGATGGCCGCTGCGGCCGGCTGGACCCCGCGGTTTCGCGGGCGCGGGCCGACGCCGGGGAGCCGTTCGCGCTCCGCGTTCGGGTGCCGGAGGCGGCGATCGAGTGGGAGGACATGATCCACGGGCCGATGTCGTTCCCCGCCGGATCGATCGACGACTTCATCGTCCTTCGCTCCGACGGGACGCCCGTCTACAATCTCGCCGTCGTCTCCGATGATGCGGAGGCCGGGATTACACACGTGATCCGCGGGGACGACCACCTCTCGAACACGCCGAAGCAGATCCTCCTCTACCGGGCCCTTGGCCGGCCGCTCCCCGCCTTCGGGCACGTGCCGCTGATCCTCGGACCGGACGGCAAGCGACTCTCGAAGCGCCACGGCGCGCTCTCGGTCCTCGCCTATCGCGACGACGGTTACCTGCCCGCGGGGATGGTGAACTTCCTCGCGCTCCTCGGCTGGTCTCCGGGGGACGACCGGGAAGTGTTCGATGTCGGAGGCCTGATCGGGGCGTTTTCCATCGGCCGGGTGCTGAAGAAGAGCGCGGTGTTCGACCTGGAGAAGCTCGGCTGGCTGAACGGGCGCCACATCGCCGACGCTCCGGCGGCCGACCTGGCGGCGGCGGTCGTCGAGATTCTCGGCCGGTGGGCGCGCGAGGAGGGGCGGGATCCGGCCGGGAGTCACCCGGGACTCCAGACCTCGCCGGAGCGTCTGGCGCGCATCATCGATCTCGTGAAAGGGCGTCCCCGGACGCTCCCCGCGCTCGCGCGGCAGGTTGCTCCCTTCTTCGCGGTGAGCGTCCGCTACGACGAAGATGCGGTGAAGCGTTTCTGGAAGCGGCCGGAAGAGACGGCGTTCCACCTGCGGCGCCTGGCGGAGCGTCTCGCCGGCGAGGCGGTCTTCCGCGACGTGGAGACGCTGGAGTCCGAGGTGCGGGGTCTCGCGGCGGAACTCGAGGTCGGCGCGGGGCGGATCATCAACCCCCTCCGCGTCGCCCTCATGGGCCAGGGCGTGAGCCCGGGGATCTTCGAGGTGCTCGAGGCGATGGGGCGGGAGCGGGTCCTGGCCCGGCTCGGCGCGGCGGTTCGTTTCCTGGAAGCCCGGGTGGCCACCGCATGAACGGGACGTGGCCGGCCGAGCATGAGGCGCCGATGCGGCGGGCGCTCGAACTCGCGGCCCTCGGAGGCGAGCGCGGAGAGGTTCCCGTCGCCGCCCTCGTCACGAACCCGGCGGGCGGGATCGTCGCGGAAGCGCACAACCGCACGCGCGCCGATGCCGACCCTACGGCCCACGCGGAAGTTCTGGCGCTGCGCGCCGCCGCGGCCCGCCTGGGGGACTGGCGCCTCGAGGGCCACACGCTGTACGCGACGCTCGAACCGTGCGCGATGTGCGCCGGCGCCGCCGTCCTCGCGCGCGTCAGCACGGTGGTGTTCGGGGCCGCGGACCCGAAGGCCGGAATGTGCGGGTCGCTCGAGAACCTGGTTTGCGACCCGCGGCTGAACCACAGGGTGGAACTCGTGTCCGGCGTGCTCGCCGACGAATCCGCGCGTCTCCTGCGGGACTTCTTCCGACAGCGGCGCTAGCCGGGATGCGGCGCCAGCGCCGGCACACGGCGCTAGTGGGGGACGCGGCGGTTCAGCCTCGCGGAGCCGGGGGCTCCTCGTCGTCGCACACCGCGCACGCGCCGGCCTGGCAGACGCGGGCGCCCTGCAGAAGAGCGCCCGCGAGGCCCAGGCTGCCGGCGGTCGACGTCGCAGTCTCGGGCAGCGGCTCGAGCCAACCGGCGAGGGAGGCGGCCCAGAACACGGCCCCGCCCGCAAAGGCGAGGATCACAACCGCGTTCCTGCGGGCCGGACCCAGGGCGAGCATGACCGCGCCGAGGACGACGGTCCCGGCCCAGACCGCGCGCTCGACCCCCTCGGAGAGCGCGAGCGCGGGCGCCACCGCGACGAGGACCGGCGTCAGGGCGCAGTGCACGCCGCACCAGGCCGCGGCGCACGCCGCCAGGCGCGATCCGGAAACCAGGTACGTGCTCGACGGAACGGTTGCGAGAAGGCTTTTCATGGTGATCGCGTCGACGCCGGAAGCGAAGAGGGCAGAGCGTGAGAACCGAAGGCATGATGATAATCGATTCTCACTTCCGTGTCACGAAAGTTGCCCGTGGCCCGGGAGACGACCCATGTCGCGAGCAAAGCTGCGGTCAGGCTCCCGCGGGAACGGGCCTCCCCACGAAGCGCAGCACGACGATGACCACGCCGATGCCGAGAAGGTGGGCGATCCAGGGCGACAGCCCGTACGACGTCCCCACGTGGCCGAACAGCATCGCGGCCACCGCCACGACCAGGGCGTACGGGAGCTGCGTCCGCACATGGTCCATGTGGTCGCACGCCGACGCCATCGAACTGAGCACCGTCGTGTCGGAGATGGGCGAGCAGTGGTCCCCGAAGACGGAACCGGCGAGGACCGAGCTGATCGAGCTCACGAGCAGCTCGCCGCCGCCGGCCTCGAAGCCGGTTGCACCGCCGAGGGCGACGCTGAGCGGGACCACGAGCGGGAGCAGGATGGTCATCGTGGCCCATGACGTTCCCGTGCAGAAGCTGACGACCGCGGCCGTCACGAAGGTGAGGACGGGGACGAGTTCCGGCGCGAGGCTGCCCCCGAGGATCTGGGTCAGGTACTGCGCCGTCGCGAGCTGACTCGTCACCTCGCCGAGCGACCAGGCCAGGGTGAGGATCACGAACCCCATCGTCATCGCCCGGATGCCGGTGAGCCAACCGTCGAGCGCCTGGCTCAGCGACAGGATGCGCTGCGTCGTGGCCAGCCCGATCGCGACCAGGCAGCCCGCGAGCGAACCCCACAGGATTGCCTTGAACGGATCCGCCGCGCCGAACGTGTCCCAGAGCGAGGCCGGCCCCACGGCGCCGCGGCCGTCGAAGTACAGCCCCAGCAGGACCGTCGCGACCACCGTCAGCACGGGGATCGCCGCGTTGTACCAGCGCAGGGGCACGCCCTCCGCCGCGTCGAGCCCCGTTTCCTCCGAGTTCACCATGAGCTGGGAGCCCGGCCGGAAGACGCCGCCACCGGTGCGCGCCCGCATCTCCGCGCCGTGCATGGGGCCGAAGTCCCGCTGCGAGACGGTGACCGCGGCCACCATGAACAGGGCGAGGATGGGATAGAAGAGGTACGGAATGCTGCTCAGGAACACGGTGAAGGGACTGGCGGAGGCGAGCGCCCCGGCCAGCGCGGGGTCCGAGGTCTGCTCGGCGGCGATGCGAAGTCCGTCGCGGATCAGCGAGATCTCGAAGCCGACCCAGGTCGACACGAAGGCGATCGTGGCGACGGGGGCGGCCGTCGAATCCACGAGGTAGGCCAGCTTCTCGCGCGACACCTTCAGCTTGTCCGTGACGGGGCGGAAGGTGTTTCCGACGATGAGGGTGTTCGCGTAGTCGTCGAAGAAGATGCCGACGCCCGCGAAGAAGGTGGCGAGCTGCGCACGGCGCGGCGTGGTGGCCAGCGGCCGCAGGGCTTCGACGATCCCGCGCGTGCCCCCGGAGCGCGACATCACCCCCACCATGCCGCTCAACAGCGCGGAGAACATGAGGATCGACGCGTTGTCGGTGTCGGCGAGCGAGGGCACGATGAACGTGTCCACGGTTCGCCCGAGCCCCGCCAGCGGGTCGAGGCCGGCGATGAAGAATCCGCCGAGCCAGATGCCGAAGAAGAGCGACACGACGACGTGACGGAAGATGAGCGCGAGAGCAATGGCGATGAGCGGCGGCAGCAGGCTGATCCAGCCCGGGAACCGCGGCGGGTTCACACTCGCGCTTGCCGATCCCTGGTCCGAGTCCATCTCCACGGACAGCGGGAGGTCCCCCGCCGCGGCCCGCAGCCCGCCGACGGAGGTCTCCGAGCGGAGGGGCAGGGCACCGGCGGCGAGTTCGCGTCCCGCGGCGGATACCACGCGATAGCGGGCGTTCTCCCCGTCCTCCGTATGAAGCGTGAGGGAGAAGGGAATGTCGGTGAGGACGACGGCGGGCCCCTCCACGTCGAGCGAGGGGCCGTCCTGAGCGAAGGCGGTGTCGGGAAGGGACGCGGGCAGGACGAACGCCGGCAGCAGAAGCCACCGTCCGGCGCGCCGGGTGACGTCGGATCGCATGCGCATGCCCGAACCTACCGGGGCCGTCTCGCGAGGGTCAACGCGGGTCGCTATACTCCCGCCCGACCGGGGCCGCCCAGGCAGCCACGGGCTGCTGACGCCGAGCCGCCCGCCACGGATCGAGCGGAGCCGAGACGACACTGACGCACAACGTCCTCGACGAGGCCGCTGCACGAGGGCTCCTTGCCGAGCTTTCCGCGCAGCTTGACCGGGCGATCGAGCCCGACGCCCGCCTCATCCTCATCGGCATCCACCGGCGCGGCGATTCGATCGCGGCGGAGATCGGCCGTCACCTCGAACCGACGCGCGGCCCCATCCCCATCGGTTCGCTCGACATCACGCTCTATCGAGATGATTTCGGGCAGGTCGGCGCACTCCCCACGGTCGGGACGACCCGCGTCCCGGAGTCCATCGAAGGCGCGCATATCGTCATCGTGGACGACGTGCTCCACACGGGACGAACGATCCGGGCCGCGCTTCAGGAACTGTCGGATTTCGGGCGCGCCCGCCGGATCCAGCTCTGCGTCCTCGTGGATCGCGGCGGACGCCAGCTCCCGATCCAGCCCGACTACGTGGGCCGCGTGATCGAAGTCGGACCCAACCAGGACGTGGCGGTGCGCGTCGCGGACACCGATGGCGGCTGGGGCGTCGACATCGTCGCCCTCCGCGCCGCTCCCGAGGCGGGCGCATGACGGCGCAGGGCCGCGAACTCGGGCTCGGGAAGGACCTCATCGGACTGGAGTCCCTCACGGGCGCGCAGATCGAGGCGATTCTCGATACCGCGGAGCCCTTCAAGGAGATCAGCGAGCGCAAGATCAAGAAGGTGCCCGTCCTCCGCGGACAGACCATCGTCAACCTCTTTCTCGAACCGTCCACCCGGACGCGCATCAGTTTCGAGTTCGCGGAGAAGCGGCTCTCGGCCGATACGGTGAACATCTCCTCCGCGGGCTCCTCCGTGCAGAAGGGCGAGACGCTCGTCGACACGGCGCGCAACCTCGAGGCGATGAGGATTCACATGGTCGTCGTGCGCCACGGATCGTCGGGAGCGGCGAAGTTCCTCGCGGACCGGATTCCCTCCAACGTCATCAACGCCGGCGACGGTCAGCACGAGCATCCCACGCAGGCGCTCCTCGACCTGTTGACGATCCGCGACCGGTTCGGGGCCATCGCGGGCCGGCGCGTCTGCATCGTCGGCGACATCCTCCACTCGCGCGTCGCGCGTTCGAACATCTGGGGCCTTCTGAAGTGCGGGGCGGAGGTGGCGGTGTGCGGGCCGCGCACCCTGATCCCGGCCGGAATCGAGGAGCTGGGCGTGCAACGGCTGGGTTCGATCGAGGAGGCGATCGAGTGGTGCGACGTGCTCTACGTGCTGCGGCTTCAGCTGGAGCGGATGGAGGGCGGCTACGTCCCCTCGCTGCGCGAGTACAACCGCGTGTTCGGCGTCAGTTCCGAGCGCCTCGGCCGCGCCGGCGACGAGATGATCGTCCTCCACCCCGGGCCCATGAACAGGGGCGTGGAGATCGATTCCGACGTGGCGGACGGGCCGCGCTCGGTGATCCTGCCGCAGGTGACGAACGGGGTCGCCGTGCGGATGGCCGTCCTCTACCTGCTCGCGGGCGGACGTCCGGAGCTGGCCGAAGACGCCAAGGTGGGGGGACCGTGAGCGGGTCGCTCCTTCTCGCCGGAGGCCGGGTGATCGACCCCTCCGCGGGGATGGACGAGGTGCGGGACGTTCTCGTGCGGGATGGGCGGATCGAGGCCGTCGCGCGGGGCGTAGCGGGACCGGAGGGCATCCCCCGCATCGAGGCGCGGGGGCTCGTCGTCGCACCGGGGCTGATCGACGTGCACGTCCACCTGAGGGAGCCGGGAGCCGAGCACAAGGAGACGATCCGCACGGGCGCCCGGTCGGCCGCGGCCGGCGGCTTCACGACGATCTGGGCGATGCCGAACACGGATCCGCCGCTCGACGACCCCGCCGCGGTCGGCTTCGTGCGGGAAGAGGCGCGGCGCTGGGCCCGGAAGGGCGAGGGCGGCGCGCGCGTGAGTCCCGTGGCGGCCGCCTCGCTCGGCCTTGCCGGCAGGCAGATGACCGAGATCGGCGGCCTGGTCGAGGCGGGCGCGGTCGCGGTCACGGACGACGGACACCCGATCCACGATCCGGCGCTCATGCGGCGCCTGCTCGAGTACACGCAGTCCTTCGGGATCCCCGTCCTTCAGCATGCGGAGGACATGGCGCTCTCCGCAGGAGGGGTCATGAACGAAGGCGCCGTGGCGACCGCGCTCGGCCTGCGCGGGATCCCGAACGCCTCGGAGGCCACGGTCGTGGCGCGGGACATCTATCTCGCCGAACTCACGGGCGGGCACGTGCACGTCCAGCACGTCTCAACCCGCGAGGCGGTCGAGCTCATTCGCCTCGCGCGCGAGCGCGGAGTGCGGGTGAGCGGCGAGGCTTCGCCCCACCACATGGCGCTGACGGAGGAGGCCGTGCGCGGCTACCGCACCGAAGCCAAGATGAACCCGCCGCTCCGGTCCGAGGCGGATCGCCTCGCGGTGCGGCAGGGACTCATCGACGGCGTGCTGGAGTGCGTGGCGACGGACCACGCGCCGCACCACTACGAGGAGAAGGAACGCGAGTTCGACGATGCGCCCTTCGGCATCGTCGGTCTCGAAACCGCGCTCGCCGTGTGCATCGGCGAACTCGTGACGCCCGGGGACCTCCCGCTCTTCGACCTCATCGAGCGGATGTCGACGGCGCCGGCCCGGCTGATGGGGATCGAGGGCGGCACGCTGAGCCCCGGCAGTCGCGCGGATCTCGTCCTCTTCGATCCGGAGGAGGCGTGGACGGTCGACCCCGCGAACTTCCGCTCGAAGAGCCGGAACACGCCGTTCGGCGGGTGGGAAGTGACCGGACGCGTGAAGCGCACGATCGTCGGTGGAGAGACCCGCTATGAGGAGGGCGGCTGACGCCCGATAACGTGGGCCCGGCCGGTCACGCGGGCCCTTTCGCCGGTTAGCTCAGGCTGTTGACGTGCCGCGCCGCCCGCGCCTTCTGACGAGCCGCGGCGTTCCCCTTGATGACGTTTCGCCGGGTCGCCCGGTCGAGAACGCGGTACAGTTCGGACAGCGCCGGCGTCGCCTCCTCCGTCGATTCCGTCGCGAGGAGCTGCTTGGTCCGGGTCCGGATCTCGGACCGCACCCGGCGGTTCCGGAGCCTTCTCGCGCGAGACTGGCGCAGCCGCTTCTTCTGACTCTCGTTATTCGGCATTCGATTCCTTCTTTTTCGCTTCAAACGTGCGGTGGTTGCGGCGGGCCGCGGGCCGACCCTCCCATCCGTCCGAAAATCAGCGAAAGAACATACCAGACTTGGCGGATACCTCCAACCCGGCGCTAGATTGCGCGCCTACCGGTCGGCGATCTCCCTTTCCGCCGGCCCGAGCGTGCGGGGAGGTCTCTTGACGGCGGTTCCCAACCGACTTCCAAGTCAGCGGACGGCGCAACCGTTCGTCGTGGAGCTCGACCGGTTTCAGGGGCCCCTGGATCTTCTCCTGCACCTCATTCGGTCGCAGGACATCGACATCTTCGATATCCCGATCTCCACCATCACCCGGCAGTTCCAGGAAGCCCTCACCGACGGCATCGACCGCCTGGAGCTCGATCGCGCCGGCGAGTTCCTGGAGCTGGCCGCGACGCTGGTGCACATCAAGGCGCAGCTCCTGCTGCCGGGGCGTCGCGATGCGGAGTGGGAAGACGATCCGCGGGCAGAACTCGTACGGCGCCTTCTGGAGTACGAGCTGTTCCAGGAGATCGCGCGGACGCTGGGCGCCGCCGAACTGGAACGGCGGCGGCACATGTCGAAGGGGTTTCTCCCACCGCAACCTCCGCGCGAGGCCGACGGCCAGGAACTCTCGACGACACTCGACGATTTCCTCGCGGTCCTCGGCGATATCCGGGGCCCGGATCCCGTCACGACGCACGTCGCCCCCATCCGCATCGTCCCGGTCGAGGACAAGATCGTCATCATCCGGCGGTTGCTCGGTGAGCAGCGGCGGGTGCCGTTCAACCGGCTGTTCGATTCGTGGCAGGAGCGGCCGCACGTTGTCGCGGCGCTGCTCGCGTGCCTGGAACTCGCCAGACAGCAGCTCGTGAGGCTGGAACAGGTGAAACGGTTCGGTGCGATCTGGCTGTTCGGACGCCGCTCGCGGGGCGACGGAGAAGAGGGGGCCGCGTGAGCCCGGAGCAGATCGTGGAAGCCGCGCTGTTCGCGAGCCAGACGCCGCTCACCGCCCGCGAACTGGCCCGGGCCGACGACGCGCTCGACGTGCGGCGCGTCCGCGAAGCGCTCGCCGCGCTGCGCGAGCACTACGACACGGACGGACGGGCGTTCCAGGTCTACCAGCTCGGGGATGGGTTCCAGATCCTCACGCGTCCGGAATTCGTGCCGTACCTCGAGCGGTTCGACTCGGTGCCGCGACCGCCGACGCTCTCCCGGGCCGCACTCGAGACGCTGGCGATCATCGCGTACCGGCAGCCGATCGGGCGGATCGAGGTCGAAGAGATCCGGGGCGTGGCGTCCACTTCGGTGCTGCGAACGCTCCAGGATTGGGAACTGATCGAGATCGTGGGGCGGGGAGAGGGACTCGGACGGCCGCTCCTCTACGGGACGACGCCGCGTTTTCTGGATCACTTCGCCCTGCAGTCGCTGGACGATCTCCCCGCGCCGGAGGACCTGTCCGTCGCGCTCGTGCGCGCCGAGCCGGAGGCGCCCGCCGACGAGGCGGCGCCGCGGGAAGAGCCCGCCGCGGGCTGACCGCTACGCCAGGCGGACGGCTCATGCGACTGCAGAAGTACCTTGCCGGGGCGGGCGTCGCTTCCCGGCGCGCGAGCGAAGAACTCATCGTCAGCGGCCGCGTGCGCGTGAACGGCGAAGTCGCGACGAAGCTCGGCACCACGGTGGATCCGAACGCCGACCGGGTCGAGGTGGACCGCCGCCGCATCCGGCTGAAGCCCGTCCTCTGGCTGGCGCTCAACAAGCCGCCGGGGTACGCGTGCACCCGGCGCGACCCCGGCCGGCGACCGATCATCTACGACCTGCTCCCCTCCGATACCCGCCACCTGCCTCACGTGGGCCGGCTCGACTTCATGAGCGAGGGCCTCCTTCTCCTGTCGAATGAGGGGGACGTCGTGCACCGGCTCCTCCACCCCCGGACCGGCATCGAGCGGGTGTACCATGCGAGGCTCCGCGGGCCCGTGATGGCGGAGCTTCCGGATCGGTTGCGGGCCGGCGTGGCGCTCGAGGACGGACCCGCGCGAGCCCGCCGGGCGGGCTGGATCACCCCTCCGCATACGTCGTCCCCCACCGTCGAAATCGTCCTGACCGAGGGAAGAAACCGCGAAATCCGGCGCATGCTCGCCTCACTCGGCGTCACGCTGCGGAGGCTTCGCAGGACCTCGTTCGGACCGATTCGGCTGGGCGCGCTCGCAGCGGGGAAGACCCGCAAGTTGTCTCCGAAAGAACGGGCGGCGCTCCGACGGGCGGCAGGTCCCGCTTGCTCCCGGGCGGTTACGGAGTGAACATCGGGCTGCTGGCAGACCGACCATCACCGCGACAGCGAGAGAACGCATGAACGGAGAAGCCGGGACGGCCCAACGGATCTCGGGGGAGGATCTCGAGACCCAGCAGGCCGCGATCCGGGAGGCGGGGACCTTCGTGGCCGAGGTCCGGAACGAACTCGCGAAACGGATCGTCGGACAGCATGCCCTCCTCGACCGCGTTCTGATGAGCCTCCTCACGGGTGGCCATATCCTGCTGGAAGGCGTGCCGGGACTCGCGAAGACGCTCACCGTCAGCACGCTTGCCGAGGCGATCCACACCACGTTCCGGCGCATCCAGTTCACGCCGGATCTTCTGCCCGCCGATGTCGTGGGAACGCTCGTCTGGGAGGAGAAGACGGGTACCTTCACCCCGAAGCGGGGGCCCATCTTCGCGAACATCGTCCTCGCCGATGAGATCAACCGCGCGCCCGCCAAGGTGCAGTCCGCCCTGCTGGAGGCGATGCAGGAACGCCAGGTGACGATCGGAGAGGAGACGCATCCGCTCCCCGTGCCGTTCCTCGTCATGGCCACGCAGAATCCCATCGAGCACGAGGGCACGTACCCGCTCCCCGAGGCGCAGGTGGACCGGTTCATGTTCAAGACCCGCGTCGGCTACCCCGCGCCCGAGGAGGAGAGGTCGATCATGCGGCTCATGGCGGGGGAGGATCCGCCCCCCATCGAGGCCGTCGTGGAGCCGGACCGCATCCTCGCCGCGCGCGCCATGCTTCCGGCGATCTACGTGGACCGGCGGCTCGAGGACTACATCCTCCAGCTCGTGCTCGCGACGCGTGAGCCCGCGGCCCACGGCCTGGCGCAGGTCGTGGACTGGATCGAGTTCGGGGCCTCGCCGCGCGCGACGATTTTCCTCGCGAGAGCGGCCCGCGCCCATGCCTTCATCGAGGGCCGGGCCTTCGTCGTTCCGGAGGATGTGAAGGCGATCGCCCGCGACGTCCTCCGGCATCGGCTCGTCCTGACCTTCCAGGCGCAGGCGGAACAGATCGATGCCGATCACATCCTCGACCATCTCCTGGAGACCGTGCCGGTGCCGTGAGGCTGCCCGACTTCCTGTGGCGCCCGCGACGGCCGGCGCCGACGGCCGACTCCGGCGCCGGGTCGAAAGAGGTTCGGCGGCTGGAGTTGAAGAGCCGGCGGTTCATGGACAACCCGGCTCTGGGGCCCTACCCGTCGCTCTTCCGCGGACACGGCATCGAGTTTTCCGAGGTCCGCGAATATCAGCCGGGCGACCCGTTCCAGGCGATCGACTGGAAGGTGACCGCCCGCATGCGGCGGCCGTACGTGAAGCGCTTCGTGGAGGAACGGGAGCTTGCCGTCCTCCTCGTCGTCGATGTCTCCGCCTCGAACGAGTTCGGCACGCGCCGATCCCTGAAGCGCGACCTCGTCGCGGAGGTGGCGAGCACCCTCGCGCTCGCGGCGATGCGCGCCGGAGATCCGGTGGGCATGCTCCTCTTCAGCGACCGGATCGAGCGCTACGTGCGGCCGGCGCGGGGCCGCAACCGCAACCTCCGCCTCCTGCATGAACTCGTGTCCGTCCGGCCGGAGGGGAAGGGGACGGATCTCGATCTCGCTCTCGCCACGGCGGCGCGCATGCTCACCGTCCGCTCCCTCGTGTTCGTGATCTCGGACTTCGTGGGCGCCCGGGACCTGGCCCGCCCGCTGTTGGGGCTCTCGGGCCGCCATGACGTGGTCGCGCTCGCGGTCGATGACCCCGCGGAAACGACGATCCCGGCATCGGGCTGGGTGGAGGTCGTGGACCCCGAAACAGGGGACCGGGCCGTGGTCGACCTCGGAGATGCGGCGGTTCGACAGCGGCTCGTGGAGCGCTCGGCCACGGGAGCGCGGGCACTGGAGCGGCTGTGCGCGCACTGCCACGTCGACCTCATGCGGCTCCGTACCGACATCCCGTACGAGACCCGGCTCGCCGGGTTCTTCGCCGCTCGCGGCCGGCGGAGGCTCCGGTGAGGCGGTCCCGATGGATGGTTCCGGCCGTCCTCGGCGTGGGGTTGGGGTTCGGCCCGGGTCTCGCGGCCCAGTCCGCGGTCGACCTCGAGGCGACGGTGGTGCCGGAGTCCGTGCGGGTCGGCGAGGAGTTCACGGTTCGCCTCGTCGTCGGGCAGGAGAGAGCGGGAGATGTCCGCTTTCCCGCGCTCATCGACGGGCCGGAGTCGATCGAGCAGACGGGACCGGCGCAGATCCGGTCCGTCGACGAGGGCCGACGCTGGGAAGCGGAATACACGATTCGCGCATGGCGGGCGGATACGCTCGTCATCCCGCCGGTGGAGGTGGAACTCGCGGCCGCGGGCGGCGTCGTCCGTCGACTGCAGCCGCCCGCGGTGCCGGTCATGAGCGTGCTGCCGGCGGCGGACGATCCGCTCGAGTTGAGGGATGCCCGGCCCCTCCTGAGCCTGCGGGCCCTCCCCTGGTGGCTGGTTCTGCTCGCCGCGGCGCTCGCCGGGCTCGCCTGGTGGACCTGGCGCCGCGGCCGCGTCGCCGCGGCCGCCGCCGAAGTCCCCCTCGGCCCCGGGGACCTCGCGCTTCGCGACCTCGCCCGCCTCCGTGAGGGATGGGTCCGGCAGCAGGTGAGCGGCGAGCGGTTCTACGATGGCTACGAGGAGACGCTTCGGCGCTACGCGCATGTAACGCGCGGGTGGGCGCCGTCGAGGGAACTTCTCGGGCTCGGCGACTCCGACACGGGGCTCGTCGCCGCCCTGCGCCACTCGATCCTGGCCCGTTTCGCGCGCCTGCGGACGGAATGGGAAGGTCCGCTCGGCGACGTGGACGTCGGCGAGGCGTTCGTGCGCGCCGACATGGAGGAGTCGCCTCCGGCCGATGAGTCCGGCGAGCCGGGCGTCGCGCCGGATGGGGCCGACAAGGACGGCGCCGGCGGGGCCGGGCCGCGGCGGAATGGAGGCGGCGCGTGAGCGAGTTCGCGCTTCCCGGGTGGCCGTTCCTCCTGCTGCTGGTCCTGCTGCCGCTCGGGTGGGCCCTGATGGGCTCGGGGAGGATCCGCCTCCCGTATCCGGATATCGCCCGTCTCGCCGGTTCCCGCGGCCGGGGTCGGAGGCGGTTCTGGTGGTGGCTTCCGGCCGCGCTTCGTTCCCTCGCCCTCGCGCTCGTCATCATCACCCTCGTCAACCCCGTGCGGGTATGGGAGCGCGTGGAATCGGAGCGCGAGGGCGTGGCGATCATGCTGGCGGTCGATATCTCGAGTTCGATGCTGGCGGAGGATTTTCGCCCCGATAACCGCATCGAGGTCGCGAAGCGGGAGGTCATCCGCTTCGTGGAGGGACGGGAGTCGGACTGGATCGGTCTCGTCGCCTTCGCGGGAGAGGCCCTCACGATGGTCCCCGGGACCCTGGACCACGCCGTGGTGGAGAGTGCCGTGGAGCGGCTCGAGGCCGGACAGCTCCGGGATGGGACCGCCATCGGTGTCGCGCTCGCCACGGCGGCGAACCGGCTCCGCGATCTGGAGCCCGAATCCCGCATCGTGGTCCTGCTCACCGACGGAGACAACAACAGCGGCGGCATCTCGCCGGAGGAGGCGACGGCCGCGGCCGCCTCGCTCGGCATCCGCGTCTACACCATCGGCGTTGGCCGCGACGGGGTCGCCCCCGTGCCCGTCGCCCGGACCGCCTTCGGATACCAGTACGCGAATATCCGCGTCCATGTGAACGACGAACTGCTCGACCGCATGGCGACTCAAACCGGGGGGCTCTATTTCCGCGCCACCGACCCCGAGGGACTCACGCGGATCTACGAGCGGATCAACGAACTCGAAACCACCCCGATCAAGGAAGTGCGGACGGAGGAGCGGGTCGGGATGCGGCGAGAGCTTCTCATCGCGGCGCTCGCCCTCGTGATGCTCGAACTCCTCGTGGCGGCGACGCGTTCCCGCCGGGTCTGGGTCTGACCGTGACTCCGCTCCCGATCGCCCTCCTGCTCGGCGCCGTGGCCGTCGGGCTCAGGCTGCTTGCGTCGCGACGGTCGGGGGCCGACCGCGAGAAGCTCGCCGAGGCCTCGCTGCTCGAGCGCTATGTGCGGCTGCCGGCGCATGCCCTCCCTCCCATTCGCCTGGCGCTGCTCGGCGCGGGCGTCGTCGCGATCGCGCTCGCCTCCGGTTCCGGCGGGACGGAGGCCCGGCGGCTCGATGAAGGAGGGGCGGAAACGATCCTCGTGCTGGACGCGTCGAACTCGATGCTGGCGGGCGACGTGGAGCCGAGCCGGCTGGAGGTGCAGCGCCGGTTGGCCGCTCGCCTCGCGACGCGCACGCAGGGCCGGATGGGCGTCGTCTATTTTGCGGGCCGCGCGTACGTACTCTCGCCGCTGACGACGGATATGAGCGCGATCGAGATGTTGGCGGAGGGCGTGCGGCCCGCCGCGGTCGGTCTGGGTGGATCGTCCCTCGCCTCCGGCCTCACCCAGGCGATCGACCTCCTCGCCGGTGGAGAGGAGGGCGCGCGCAAGTCGATCGTCGTCTTCTCCGATGGCGAGGAAACCGCCGGGGCGCCCCTGGGGGAGGCGATCGGAAGGGCCCGGGACGCGGGGATCGTCATCCATTCGGTGGGGATCGGAACCGAACTCGGAGGGCAGATTCCCCTGACGCGGGAGGCGTCGCTGGACCCGACGATGGCCGCGCGACGGCGAGGCGGAGCTTCGGTGCTTCAGGGACCGGACGGCAGCCCCGTCATCACGCGGCTGAACGCCGCGCAGATGAGGCAGATGTCTCTCGGCACCGGCGGGCTCTATGTTGATGGTTCGGGCGGTACCGACGCGATCGAGCGGGAACTGGCGCAGGGTGGCCGGGAACCCCTGACCTCGACCGACGACGTGGCCGTAGCGGCGTTGCTTCTGCTCGCTTTCGTCAGCCTCTGGGGAGAAGGGTTCCTGTTGCCACGTGGTTGAGTCGACGCGGAGGTGCGCGATCTTCGGGCTGGCGGCCGCGGCCGCCTCCCTTGCGGCGTTTACCGCGGGTGAACCGCAGGATGCGTCGGCGGGGGCCGCCGGACAGGCCGGGCCCGCCGACCCGCAGGCGTCGGAATCCGAGACCGTCGTGCGCTACCGGGAGCGAGCCGCTTCCTCCGACCGGCCGATCGACCACTACAACTACGGGACGGCGCTGCTTCACGACGGACAGGTGGGCGAGGCACAGGCGCCCCTCGAACTCTCCATCGGCAGCGATCGGGACGAAGTACGCGAGAGCGCCTTCTACAACCTCGGACTCAGCACGGCTCTCGACGGCCGTTTCGCCCAGAGCGACCCGTCCGCGCGTCGAGCCGCCCTCCAGGCGGCGCGCGAAGCCTTCCGCGAAGTCCTCCGCCGCCGCGTGGACGATGAGGACGCGCGCTGGAACCTCGAACTCGTCGAACGCTGGCTCGAGGAGGAAGGGGAGAGCGGCGGCGATGAGCAGCAGGGTGGACAGGGACAGTCGCCACAGGGGGCGGGCGCCGGCGCCGCGGCGGCCGCGGGGTCGGGCGAGATGGAGATGCTGTCGCCCGAGCAGGCGGCGGCGCTTCTCGAACAGGCGGGTGACGCGGAAGCCGCGATCCGCGACCGCGTAATGGGCCGCAACCGTTTCCAGGATCCCGTCGTGGAGCGGAACTGGTGAACTCGCCTTCGGCCGAAGCGGCCCGCCTGACCCAGTACTCGCACGGAGCCGGCTGAGCGTGCAAGCTCGGCCCGGAGGATCTGGGCCGCATCCTGCAGTACGTTCCGCACGTTCCGGACGACCGGCTCCTCGTGGGACTCGAGGGCCCGGACGACGCCGCCGTGTATCTGCTCGACGATGGGGAAGCCATCGTCGCGAGCCTCGACTTCTTCACTCCGCTCGTCGACGATCCGACGGACTTCGGCGCCATCGCGGCCGCGAACGCGCTCGGAGATCTGTACGCGATGCGGGCCCGCCCCCTCTTCGCGCTCAACATCCTGGCGGTTCCCGCCGGGACCCTCTCCGATGAGACGGTCGGCGCGATCCTCCGCGGCGCGGGAGAGGTGTGCCGCGACGCCGGCATCGCCGTGGCCGGGGGACATTCGATCGACGACGCGGAGCCGAAGTTCGGACTGGTGGCCATCGGACTCGGCGATCCCGACCGCCTGTGGAGAAAGGGCGGAGCGCGACCGGGGGACGCGCTCGTGCTGGGCAAGGCGCTCGGAACGGGTGTCGTCACGACCGGGCTCAAGCGCGGGGTGACGGACCCGGACGACCTTCGCGTCGCCGTCGATTCCATGCGGCAGCTCAACCGCGAGGCGGCGGCCATCCTTTCCGGCTTCGACGTTCATGCCGCCACCGACGTCACCGGCTTCGGGCTCGTGGGGCATCTGCTCGAGATGTGCCGC
The DNA here is from genome assembly GCF_965208695.1 of Candidatus Palauibacter irciniicola. Lineage (GTDB taxonomy): Bacteria > Gemmatimonadota > Gemmatimonadetes > Palauibacterales > Palauibacteraceae > Palauibacter > Palauibacter irciniicola. The sequence continues at coordinate 1,493,424 of NZ_OZ242352.1, read as the reverse complement.
GCCTCGGACGCGAGCGCCCGGATCCGGGCTTCGGCGCCGAAGCTTCTCCCCGGAGCGCTGCGCCTCGCCGGCGAGGGATGCGTGCCGGGCGGCACGACCCGGAACCGGGACGGCTACGCATCGCGGGTGCGGTGGGATGACGCCATCCCCGAAGACCTTCGGGCCCTGTTGCTCGACCCGCAGACCTCCGGCGGACTGCTGGCGGCCGTCCCGGCGGACGAGGCCTCGTCCGCGTCGTCCGCGCTCGCCGCGGCGGGCTATGCGGCCGCCGTCATCGGAGAGGTCATCGAGCGGGACGGTCCGGCGGTCCGGGTCGAGGTGGCGCCGTGATCGCGCCGCGGAAGCGCGGCCGTCCCGCGGCGGCCTCCCGGCCGTTGGTGCGGAGCGTCGCGCCGCGTACGTTTCACGCTCCGTCCGGGCCCGTAGCTCAGCCGGTTAGAGCAGGGGACTCATAATCCCAAGGTCGCAGGTTCGAATCCTGCCGGGCCCATCTTCAGTCTCCCCCCAGCAAGAGAAGGAGTCGTCCATGCGGCCATGCCGGGTTCCGGTCTCCCGACGCGGGTCTACTCTCCTGTTCGCCGTGCTCGCGCTGTGCGGCGCCGCCGCGTCGGAAGCGGCCGCGCAGGCACAGGCGACGACCGGCGTGATCCGCGGGGTCGTCCGCGATCCGTTCGGTGCGCCCGTGGCCGGCGCCGCCGTGGTCATCGAGCATCGCGCGACCGGCTTCGCGACGACAGTCATGACGGGCTCGAACGGGGCGTTCGTGCGCACGCTCCTTCCGCTGGGCGTCTATGACGTCACCGCCCGGGCTCCGGGGCAGTTCGGCGACGAGCGCACCGAGGGGCTCGTCCTCCGCGTGGGAGAGGTCCTCGATCTCGTACTCGAATTCCGGCCCGTCGCGGTGTCCGAAATCACCGTGACGGCGGACCGGACGCCGCTCGTCGACACCGAGGATCCGTCAAGTTCCCATCGCCTCGCCGAGGAGGTCGTCGACAACCTGCCCAACAACGGCCGCAACTTCCTCGACTACACGCTCCTTACTCCGGGCGTATCCGTGTCGCAGGGTCCGGACGGCGAGGTCCTCAACATCGGGGGACAGCGGGGGATCTTCAACAACGTGTCCGTGGACGGAGCCGACTTCAACAACCCCTTCTTCGGCGAGCAGCGGGGCGGCCAGCGCCCGGCCTTCACCTTCAACCAGGACGCCATCGAGGAAATCGTCGTCGTGAGCCAGGGAGCGTCGGCGGAGTTCGGGCGCTCCGCGGGCGGCTTCGTGAACGTGATCACGAAGTCGGGCACGAACGAGTTCGCGGGCTCGGCGCACTACTTCGGCCAGTGGGATGCCATCTCCACGGCGTACCCGAGCGAGCGCGGAGGCGGGAAGCCCGAGTTCGGACGCGGCCAGTTCGGCTTCACGCTCGGCGGCCCGATCGTGCGCGACCGGGCATTTTTCTTCGTCGCCTACGACCAGCAGGAAGCGAGCGAGACGAAGCAGTTCACGCGCAACGTCGTGAACCGATCCGAACTCGAGAAGCTGGAGAACTTCCTGCGGACGCAGTGGCCCGGCCGGTTCGACGACGAGTTCGGTCCGATCCACCGCACCGACGACAACCGGGCGCTCGTGGCGAAGCTCGACTTCAACCTCAGCGACCGGCACCAGGCGTCCGTCAAGTACAACTACACCTGGTCCCAGCAGGTGAACGGGACGTTCGATGTGGATTCCTGGGGCCTCAGCGCCAACGGCCTCGAGGAGGACTTCTCCCACGCGATCAACGCGAGCCTCAGGTCGCAGCTTTCGAACACCGTCTCCAACGAGTTCCGCGTCCAGTATGCGCGCGAGGACCGGCCCCGGGGATACGCCGGCCCCCTGATTCCCGGCTCCGCCCCCCCGCCGCAGCCCGCCTTCGGCACGGTCGGTGGCCGTCCCTTCCCGGACATCGCGATGGACTTCGCGGACGGGTTCCGCATCGGGATGCCCTTCTTCCTCCCCATCGACCCGGCCTACGACACCCGGATCCAACTCGTCGACAACCTCTCCTTCCTCGCGGGCGATCACCTGTTCAAGGTGGGCGCGGAGTACAACGGGACGGGGGTCGGCCAGCAGTTCATCGGCTTCGCGAACGGCCTCTACAAGTTCTCCTCCGTCGACGGCTTCACGAACTTCGTCACGCAGGGGAACCGGTACGTCACCTGCTCCGACGGTTCCGACAGCGCGGAGGGCGTCTGTCCTCCGGGGACCGCGATCACCGGCCCCGTCCTCCTCTACCTGCAGGCCGTCACGCTGGGAGACACCCCGGCCGAGCAGCTCGGACTGCAGGACTTCTCGATGCACGAACTCGGGCTCTTCATCCAGGACACGTGGCGCCCGCGCGACAACCTGACCCTGAACCTCGGCGTGCGCTGGGAAGGGTCGTGGCACCCGGGGATGTTCATCGAGCCCGGGGACACCTTCTACGGACCGTGGATCGGGACCGCGGGCTTCCCGTCGGACGGGACGATCCCGGACGACCTCGACAACTTCCAGCCGCGGTTCGGGCTCGCCTGGGATCCGCGGGACGACGGGCGCACGCTCGTACGCGTGAACGCGGGGTCCTACTTCTCGCGCATCCCGATGCTCGTGTTCGCGCAGCACCGCACGACGAACGGCGCGTTCCAGGGCACGCAGTTCGCGGCCAGCGACGCGACCTTCCTTCCACCGCCGCCGCAGATCGGAGAGTTCCTTACGCCGCCACCGCCGGGCACGCCGCCCTTCCAGCCCGGCGTGAACATCGCGGACCGCAACCTCGAACTGCCGCGGACGTGGTCGTTCAACGTCGCCGTGGAGCACGCGCTGAGCGCGAACACCGCGGTGGAGCTATCCCTCCAGCACGCCCGCACGGACAACCTGTTCCGCTTCGTGGACCGCAACGCGGCCGAACTCGGGGCGCCCTTCGCGGAGGGGGCCGGCGGGCTTGGGACGGTCACCGTGACCGAGAGCAGCGCGCGCTCCCGTTACAACGCCGTCACGCTCGGACTGCGCGGGGACGGCGCGCTCGACGGGAGGCTGAGTTTCGACGCGAACTACACGCTGAGTTTCGACCGGTCGGACGACGATAACGAACGGGATCCGTTCAACTTCTTCTATGCGACCGCAACCGATTTCGAGCCCGAGTACAACTGGTCGATCCGGGACCGGCGGCACCAGATGACCGGCTTCATGCTCTTCGATCTCGGGCGCGGCGTCGTCCTGAACCACGTCTTCCGATATCTCTCCGCGTCGCCGATGTCGGCGAGCTGCGGTCCGACGGAGGCGAATCCTCTCGCCGCCCCGGCAGGCCAGCGGGTGGGAGCGCCGGCGGACCGCGTGTGCGCCGATGGTTCCGTCCTCAAGCGCAACACGCTCCGGCGGGAGAACGACTTCTTCACCTGGGACCTGCGACTTTCGAAGGCCTTCGACATCGGAGACGGGCGCACCGTCGAACCGATCCTGGAGGTCTTCAACCTGACGGGCGCCGACAACTTCCTCGACACCGCGCAGACGGGGCTCCTGTTCAACTTCGACGGCACGATCCGGAGCGGCCTCGGCGATACCCGCCGTGCGCAACTCGGCGTCCGCGTCCGCTTCTAGCCGGCGCGTTTTTTCCGACGTTCGGCCTCGGTCGCGCGCCCGCCCCGCGGCTCAGTCGGGATTGAGGATGTCGTCGATCCTGGCGAGTGCGTCGCGCAGGTGCAGTTCCGTCGTGCGGTCGAGCCGGCGCCGCAGCGTGCGTTCGATCGCATCCTGGAGCCCGTGGAGTTCGCCCCGCACGAAGGCCCGGATGTCCGACTGCGACACGTCCACCGAGGTGAAGAAGTCCGAGAGACCGCCGAAGATGAAGGTCGGGAGCGAGAGTTCCTGCGTCATCAGGTATTCGAGCCGCTCCAGGTGCCCGCGCTGGAGGTTCCGCCGGTAGACCCCGATCGGGGCGCCGGTCTCCAGCTCCCCCCAGATCGAGCCGCGCAGGTCCTCGAACAACTCGCCGAGGCTGTAGTGGTCATCCCCGTTGCGGGCTTCCGCCTCGATCAGCCGCTGCATGCGGCCGGGGTCGAGGATCAGGTTCACGACCCGCACCTGGATGCCCCGCATGCGGTCGACCGTCGACGGGTTCTCGATCTTCGAGAGGATATCCTCGTCGATCATCCACGTCGGCGGGTCGAAGGCCTGCCGGGCGAAGAAGTCCATGGCCCGCCGCTGCGTGGCTTCGTCCACGAACTCGTAGACCGCGCCCTCCTGCCCGATCCGCTTGTGCGTGCGCGTGACCCCGCCGACCACGGTCCCGACGTGCCCCATGTAGCGGTTCCACTGCCCGATGAGGTTGTTGTAGAGTTCCGCCAACTCCGCGTAGTTCTCTCCCTCGCGCCCGTCGCTGCTCCACTCGACGAGCCGGGGCAGGATCCGCTTGAGGTTCTCGATCCCGAGATCGCTCGCCTCCATCGCGTCGGAGCCGATGGCCTCCGTCTGCGAGGTCGGGTCGATCGGCGTCGAACTGCCGAAAGCGTAGACCGGGTCATCCTCGACCTCCCGGATCCAGGCGTCGAGCGTCGCGCGCTCCCCGTCCGCGTCCGCATCGAGGATCGGGCGGTAGCCCCAGTTGATCGAAAAACGGTCGTATTCGCCGATCCGCGGATCCACGCACGCGCCCTCGTCCTCCGGTTGCGCGACGTAGTTGAAGCGCGCGTAGTCCATGATCGACGGGGCGACCCCCTCCCGGCACACGAAGCCCGGGGCCCGCAGCGAATCCACGGGGAAGGCGGAACTCGACTTCATGTTGTGCGGGAGGCCGAGCGTGTGTCCGACCTCGTGCGCCGCGACGAAGCGGATCAGCCGGCCCATCACGTCATCGTCGAACAGCGCCCGTCGCGCCGCCGGGTTCACGGCCGCCGTCTGAATCAGATACCAGTTCCGCAGCAGGTTCGCGACGTTGTGGTACCACTGGATGTCGCTCTCGAGGATCTCCCCGGTCCGCGGGTCGTGCACATGCGGTCCGGAGGCGTTCTGAACCTGCGACGGGAGCCAGCGGATCACGGAATAGCGCACGTCCTCCGGGCTGAACTCCGGGTCCTCCTCGAAGGAGGGCGGCATCCGGCCCTGGATCGCGTTGCTGAAGCCCGCCGCCTCGAAGGCCTCCTGCCAGTCCTCGATCCCCTGGATGAGGTACGGCCGCCACTTCTCGGGCGTGGCGGGGTCGAGGTAGAAGATGATGGGCTTGACCGGGTCGACGAGTTCGCCGCGCCGGAAGGCCGCGGTGTCGCTGGGCTCGAGCCGCCACCGCGTCACGTAGGTGCGCGTGACGACCTTCTGGTCGCTGCGGCCGTAGTCCACCTGGTTCACGTTGAAGTAGCCCACCCGCTCGTCGAAGATGCGCGGCTGCATGGGCTCGTCCGGGAGCAGGACCATCGACTGGTTCATCTCGATCGAGATCGAGTTCGTGCTCGCGTTCGACGGAGGCGTCTGCGCGTTGTAGGTGAGGACGTGCCGCACTTCGACGTTGCGGGGGAAGCTCTTGATCCAGTCGACGTACGTGCGGTTGGAGTCCAGCGAGCGCACCCGGTACGCGTCGCGGCGGAACTGGCTCAGCCCGAACATCGGGGTGTCGGATTCGAACAGCGGGGTGGCGTCGATGACGACGCTCGTCGAGTCGTCGTTCAGCGCCTCGATGTCGAAGGCCCGCAGGATCGGTTCGAAGTTCGCGCCCCGCACGGCCCGCGCCACCGGAAGGGCCTCGTCCGCCACGTTCGTGTGTCGAACGACGCGGAGGAAGATCCGCTCGTTGTCGGGCCCGTTCCTCTCCCAGCGAAGGACCTGCGTATTCGCCTTCTGGCCGCCGTAGCCCATCCCCTCCGGAACCGACGCCAGGCGGCTCACGAGCAGGATCTCGCGCCCCAGGATCTCCTCCGGAATCTCGAACAGCCATTTGTCGTCCACCCGGTGGACGTGGACCATCCCCGAGTCCGTGACCGCTTCCTCAGTGACGACTTCGGCATAGGGCTCCGGCCCGTCTTCGTCATCCCCGCCGCCGCCCCGGGGGCCGGGTCCCCCTCCGCTCGAGGCGGACGGGGCGGGCGCGGGCCGGGCGAAGGGCCGGATGCAGCCCGTGGCCACGATGAGGAGCGAGAGCAGAAGGACGAGCGTGAGCGGGCGTGTACTGCGCGGAATCTGGACCATTCTGTCGACTTTCCGGTTCGGGGATGGCCTGGTCGGGCCACGGCCTGCGGCCCGGGCGCTCAACGTAAGCGGGGGCGGAATGGCGGGCCAATCTCGGCGGTCCGGCCGCGACGGTCGATCCGCGCGGCCCCCGCATTGACGGATCCGCCTTGAAACGCCTAACGTTCCGACAGTTACGCCATGTCTCGTCGACGATCTCCGCGGTGAAAGGCACGCGTGCGGAGGGCGCGACGTCATATCTCGAAGGAGGTACCCCGATGCGCATCCGGATCCTGGCTCCCTTTGCCCTGGCTCTGACCATCGCCTGCGGCGGGGCGGAGACGGAAGAGGCCGCGACGACGGAGGAGATGACGGAGGCGATGGACGACGCCCCGGCCATGCCCGACGCCGATGCGGCAATGGCGACGATCACGGACTATTGGCAGACCCACTACAACATGGGTCACGGCAGCATGGTCGCGAGCAAGTTTGTCGACGACGGAGTCCTCTGGGGTAGTTCGGGGGCCATGCTCTACGGAAGGGACGCGATCGGCGAGGGCCTCCAGTCGCGGATGGACGCGGGGGGTTCGGAGGTCGCGATCCACCCCGGCGCGGCGATGGCGTTCGGCGACCAGATCGTCGCGCGCGGACACTACGTGCTGACCGGCGGCGACGCGCGCAACTCCGGCTACTACATGGCCGTGGCGGAGAACATGGACGGAGAGTGGGCGCTGAAGGGGATGGTGGCCAATCTCGACACGCCCGACCAGACCATGTCGGCCGGCGCGATGATGGACATGCCGGAGGGGATGGGCGGTGACCTCATCCAGGCGAGCGGCGACTACTTCGTGACGCACTACAACATGGGGCATGCCTCCATGGTCGCGAACACGTTCACCGAGGACGCGGTCGCGATGCTGCCCGGCGAGCGGGCCCGCGAGGGCCGCGCGGCCGTCGAGGAGGGGCTGCAGGCGCTGTTCGACGCCGGCGTCACGTTCAGCGGAATGTCGGCCTGGTCCGCGCACGACCTGGATGACGGGCACGCGGTGGGCATCGGCACCTACGGCACCGAAGGCGCGGATGGGGCCGGCGGGGGGCACTACGCGGCGCTCTTTTCGCGCGGCGAGGACGGGAGCCTGATGCTGCACTGGTTCCTGATGGGCGCCCACCAGGGGATGTAGTCACCTTCGTACCGGTCGGGTCGTCTCGGCAGGCGACCCGGCCGGCATCCCTCCTTTCCGGCCCCCTGCGCGGCCTTCGCTAGGGGGTCGGCGCCGCCCAGTCGGGGAGGACGCCGGGTTCGATCCCGAACAGCAGCGGTCCCAGGGCGTAGAAGATCAGCGTGATCACGACCGCGCCAATGAGGTTGAGGAACATCCCCGCCCGCGCCATCTCCGCGATCCGCACCCGGTTGCTCCCGAACACGACGGCGTTGGGCGGCGTCGCCACCGGCATCATGAAGGCGCACGAGGCGGAGAGCGTCGCCGGGACCATCAGCAGGAGCGGGTGAACGCCGGTCGCGACGGCCACGGCCGCGAAGATCGGGAGCACCATCTCCGTCGTCGCGGTGTTCGAGGTGAGTTCGGTGAGGAACGTCATCGCGAGGCAGATGACGAAGATGAGAACGAGCGGCGGCACCGCCGACAGTCCGCTGAACCCCTCTCCGACGAACCGCGCCAGCCCCGTGGTCTGGAAGCCGTGCGCGAGGGCGAAGCCTCCCCCGAACAGAAGCACGATGTTCCAGGGGAGCCGCCGCACCACTCCGGGTCCCATGACCGTGGCGGACTTTGCGCCCGGCGACCTCGTCGGGACGAGAAAGAGAATGCAGGCCATCGTGATCGCGACGGTTCCGTCGTCGATCAGGTCCCCGTAGGGCAGGAGCGACGACCAGCCCGGGACCGTGAACCGGCCGATCTCGATCGGCGCGCGGAACACCCACAGCAGGGCCGTCGCGGCGAAGACGGCGAGGATCGCCCGCTCCTCGAAGGCGACGCGGCCGAGCTTCCGCATCTCGGACTCCACGACGTCGCGGTCGACGGAAACCTCCTCCGGCACGCGGAAGAAGACCCGCGTGATCAGGATCCACGCGAAGACCAGCATGAGCGCCGCGATCGGCAGCGCCATGACGAACCACACCCCGAAGGAGATATGCGGGGCGTCCGGGAAGGTGATCGCGAAGATGCGCTGGAGAGAGAGGTTCGGCGGCGTGCCGACCAGCGTCGCGATCCCGCCGGCGGAGCAGGCGTACGCGATTCCCAGCATGATCGACACGGAGAAGGCGCGCGTCGGGCCGCGCCCGAACTGCTCCTCCATGCGGAGGATGACGGCGAGTCCGACCGGGACCATCATGATCGCGGTCGCCGTGTTCGAGATCCACATGGAGAGGAAGGCCGCCGCGAGCATGAAGCCGAGCACGATGCGGGCGGGGCCGCCGCCCACCGCGCGGATGACCCAGAGCGCGATCCGCCGGTGTACGTCCCACTTCTCCATCGTGAGCGCGATCATGAAGCCGCCGAGGAAGAGAACGATCGTGCTGTTGAAGTAGATGGGCGCCGTCTCCCCTGTCCGTTCGATCCCGAGGATGGGGAAGAGGAGAAGCGGGAGCAGCGCGGTCGCGAACAGCGGAATCGCGTCGGTGATCCACCATGTGGCCATGAGGACGGCCACCGCCGCCATGCGGGTGACCTCCGGCCGTCCCGGCTCGAGGTCGAGCAGCATCATCAGCAGGAAGAGGAGCGGTCCGAGCCACAGCCCGATGCGCTGGCCGCGCGAGCGCGTCGCGGACCTGTTCTCCGAACGGTTGTCTGCCATGCGCTTCCTCGCCGCTCCGGGCCCCGGGGTTCGACCCCGTCCGAGCGAGGTCCGGCGCGCGCCGCCCGAGATGGCGCGCCGCGGCGGAGGAACGTACCATCCGGCGCGGGACGCCGCGTAGTTTCCTCTCACGGGCCGCTGGGCTAGCTTTGCGTCCCTTTGCCACGGGCCGCCAGGCCGGGGTCGCTCGTGCCCCCGCCTCGGGCCGCGATCACGAGACCCACGAAGAACGGTGACAATCTAGATGTTCGGTTCGGTACGCTGGCGATTGGTCTGGATCGCCGTTCTGGTAACGATTTGCGGTTTCGCCCTGGTTCCCGAGACCATCGTCGACGAAGTCACGGGCGAATCCGAGCGGGTGTGGCCGCTCAAGCTCGGACTGGACCTGCAGGGGGGCATGCAACTCACGGTCGAGATCTACGACCCCGAGGGCGCCCTCAGCGGTGAGGATCTCGACGATGCGGTCGACCGCACGCTCACGACGATTCGGAACCGGATCGACGAGTTCGGCGTCCGCGAGCCGACGATCCAGCGCTCCGGCAACCGCATCATCATCGAGCTCGCGGGGGTCGACAACCCGGAGCAGGCGAAGCGGATCGCCACGGAGACCGCGTTCATGGAGTTCAAGATCGTCACGGACGGTCAGGATTTCATGGAGGCCCTGGAGCGGATCGACCGGGCGATCGTGAACGAGGTGGGGATCGAGAACCTCCAGGTCACGACGCTGGAGACCGAGCCGGAGGTCGACCTCAGCGACATCCTCGGCGGCGCCGCCGATTCCGCCGCGGCGGAGGATGCGGCCAACGAGGAGGAGGCGGTCGAAGGGGAGGACCCGGCCGCCGGGGAGGATCCGGCCACCGATTCGCTCGCGACCGAAGAGGAGGCTGCGGACGCGGTGGATGAAGCCACCGCGCGGCCGCTCTCGGCCCTGCTCGGACAGGGACGGATCCTGGGCGAGTATCTCGTGCCGCAGGAGGATCAACCGACCGCGGCGGCGTGGCTGGAACTCGAGGGCGTGCGGGAAGCGCTCCCCAGGGGCGTCACGCTGCACTGGGGAGTGGAGCAGGTCGGGGCGGGCGCGGGATCCTACGTGCCGCTCTATGTGCTCGAGGCGGAGCCCCTGATCACGGGCGACATGCTTCAGGATGCGGGGCCGGCGAACCGCGACCCGACCTTCAACCAGCCGATCGTTCCCTTCGAGACGACGCGGCGGGGCTCGCGGGTGTTCGAGCGCGGCACGGCGCGCAACATCGGCGAGAACATGGCCATCGTCCTCGACGACCGGGTCCAGAGCTACGCCGTCATCCGGAGCGTTCTGAGCCGGCGCGCCCAGATCGAACTCACCCCCGGAGCGTCCTTCCAGGAGGCGCAGGAACTCGCGCTCGTCCTTCGGGCCGGTGCGCTGCCCATGCCGATCGAGGTCGTCGAGGAGCGCAACGTGAGCGCCTCGCTCGGCGAAGACTCCATCCGGCAGGGCCGCACCGCCTTCATCATCGGGATCGTCGGTGTGATCATCGTCATGATGCTCTACTACCGGGCGGCGGGAATACTCGCCGTCGGGGCGCTGCTCACATACGTCATCTTCATGCTGGGCGGTCTGGCCGGCCTCGAAGCGACGCTCACGCTGCCGGGCATCGCGGGTCTCATCCTCTCCATCGGAATGGCGGTGGATGCGAACGTTCTCATCTTCGAACGGGTGCGCGAGGAACTCGCGGCGGGGAAGACGCCGCGTACGGCGGTGGACGCGGGATTCGGCAACGCCCTGTCGGCGATCATCGACGCGAACCTCACGACGCTCATCACCGGGATCATCCTCTTCCAGTTCGGGACCGGCGCGGTGCAGGGCTTCGCGGTGACGCTCTGCATCGGGATCCTCGCGTCGTTCTTCTCCGCGATCTACGTGACGCGGACGCTCTTCATCATGTACCTGAACCGACGCGGCTCCCGGGAGTCCGTGAGCATATAGGAACGAAGTCACCATGAGGGTCTTCCAGAACGCGAACTACAAGTTCCTCTCCATGCGCCGGCCGGCGTACTTCGCGTCGGCCGCGATCATCACGATCGGCCTCCTGTCGATCGTCTTTCGCGGCGGGCTGCGGACCGGCGTGGAGTTCACGGGCGGCGTCCTGCTCGAGGTCCAGTTCTCGCAGACGACCGATGTGGGCCAGATCCGTGACGCCCTGACGGACGGGGGCACGACGGGCGTCCAGATTCAGCAGTTGCGGACGGTCGGAGCGGAGACGTACGACTTTCTGCTGCGCGTGCCGGTCGGGGAGGAAGAGGACCAGAACGCGATCCGCGACCAGATCAGGGCAAGCCTCGAGACGCAGTACTCCGCCGGGAGCTTCGAGATTGCGCGGGGCGATACGTTGAGCGCCAAGGTGGGCGACGAGTTCCAGCGCACCGCGGTCATCGCCGTGCTGCTGTCCTTCCTCCTGACCCTCATCTACCTCGCCTTCCGTTTCGAGTGGCGGTTCGGCGTCGCGGCCGTCATCGCGACGGTGCACGACATGCTCATCACGTTCGGGTTCATCTCGCTGTTCGACATCGAGATCAACCTCGCGACGGTCGCCGCGATTCTCACGATCATCGGCTATTCGCTCAACGACACGATCGTCGTCTTCGACCGCGTGCGGGAGAATCTCAGAAAGAAGCGGAAAGAACCGTACGACGCGACGCTCAACCGCAGCCTGAACGAGACGCTGCCCCGCACGGTCCTCACCAGCGGCACGACGCTCATCGCGCTGTTCTCGCTGGTCGTGATCGGGGGCGCCGTGATTCGGCCCTTCGCGGGCGTGCTCATCATCGGCGTGCTCATCGGCACCTATTCCTCGATCTTCGTCGCGTCTCCCGTTCTCCTCGAGATTCACGACCGGGCGCGCAGGCGCTCGGCGATCGCCGCCCGCACGTAGCCGCACCGGGCCAACGGTGACCGGTACGGGAGCCGGGACGACGCTCTTCGATTCGCACCTTCATCTGACGGCGGCCCGCTTCGACCCCGATCTGGACGAGGTCGTGGACCGGGCCCGCGCGCGGGGCGTACGCCGGATGGTCACGGTCGCCTCGGACCCCGAGGACGCCGGGCAGGCTGCGGCGCTGGCCGCGCGGACGCCCGGTCTGTGGGCGACGGCCGGGCTCCATCCCCACGCGGCGGACCGGACCTCGGCCTCCCTCATGAGGGAGATCGAGCGCATCGCCGAAGCCCCTGAAGTCGTCGCGATCGGGGAGACGGGCCTCGATTTCCACTACGACAACGCGGCCCGGCGGGCGCAGCTGGCGAACTTCGAAGCGCACCTCGGGCTGGCGGCCCGGCTCGGTCTGCCGGTCGTCGTACATTCGCGCTCCGCGGAGGCCGAGACGGCGGAACGGGTGAGAGAGCACGGCGACGGCGCCGCCGGGGTGCTGCACTGCTTCACGGGAGGCGACGCACTCCTCCGTGCCGCCCTGGACGCGGACTGGTACGTCTCCTTTTCGGGCCTCATTACGTTCGTCCCCGAGCTGGCCGAGTGGGCCCGTGCGGTGCCGGCGGACCGGCTCCTCATCGAGACGGACGCCCCCTACCTCGCGCCCGCCCCACGCCGCGGCCGCCGAAACGAACCCGCCTACCTCACGCACACGTGCGAACGGTTGGCGGCGGTGCGCGGCACGTCCTTCGAGGAAGCCGCGGCGCTCACGGCGGGGAACGCCCGCCGCTTCTACCGCGTGGAGGACGCGGCGTGAGCCGTCCGGGGGCGGGAGGGGTGCAGATCCTGCCCGACCACGTCGCGAACCAGATCGCGGCGGGCGAGGTCGTGGAGCGTCCCGCCTCCGTCGTCAAGGAACTCGCCGAGAACGCGGTCGACGCCGGGGCCCGTCGCGTCGAGGTCGCGCTCCGCAACGGCGGCAAGACCGAGATCCGGGTCTCGGACGACGGGAGCGGGATGAACCGCGAGGACGCCGTGCTCGCCCTGGACCGGCACGCGACGAGCAAGATCCGGAGCGTGGATGACCTGCGAAGCGTCCGCTCCTTCGGCTTCCGTGGCGAGGCGCTGCCCTCCATTGCGGCGGTCAGCCGTTTCGAACTGCACACGGCGCTGAGTCCGGAAGAGGGCGTGCGGGCCCGGGTCGACTTCGGGCGCATCCGCAGCGTCGATGACGTACCGCGCCGGCGCGGCACGACGGTGACGGTCCGCGCCCTGTTCCACGACCTCCCGGCGCGCGCGAAGTTCCTCAGGAGTTCGGCCGCAGAGACGCGGGCCGCGGGCGAGGCGCTCGTGCTCCTCGCGCTCGCGAACCCGGCCGTCGGCTTTCGGCTCGAGTCGAATCGCCGCGTCTCCATGGATCTCGCCCCCGCGCGGGACTGGCTCGGACGGATCGGACAGCTGTGGGGCGACCTCGCCCCCACGCTCATCCCCGTGGAAGCTGCGGGCGGCCCCGTGCGGGTCCGGGGCTTCATCCAGCGGCCCGATGCGGCGCGCGCGAGGGGAGGGCGTCGATACACCTTCGTGAACGGCCGTCCCTTCCGGGATGCCGCTCTCCTGCGGCTCGTGGATGACGCGTTCCGGACGACGGTCGTGGAGGGTCTTCGGCCCAGCCTCTTCCTGCGCATCGAGACGCCGCCCGCAGCGGTCGATGTCAACGTCCATCCGGCCAAGGCGGAGGTGCGTTTCCGCGACCGCGAGAGCGTCGAGACGGTGGTTCGCGATGCCGTGCGCGACGCGCTGGCGGGGCTCGATTCGACGAAGCCGGTCGGAATCCCCGGCGCCACGCCGCGTGCCGGGCGGGCCCATCGAACGTCCTCTCGCGGCGAGCCGCCGGCGGAGATGCCGCAGTTCGCGCTCTTCGTCTCCGGACGGGACGACGCGGGCGAACCGGGCGAGCCGGGGGCCGACACCGGTGCGCGCGGGCAGGGGAGCGCCGCGGAGGCGCCGTTCGCCGGTCCGGAACTGTGGCAACTCCACGACCGTTACATCCTGGCCGCTACCCGGGAGGGACTCCTCATCGTCGACCAGCACTCGGCGCACGAGCGCGTGCTCTACGAGGAGATCATGGCGCGGTTCGAAGCCGGGGGGGGCACCTCCCAGGCGCTGCTCTTTCCCGTCACCCTGCAGTTCTCGCCCCCGGAGGCCGAGGCGCTCGAAGATCTGGCCGGATTGCTCGCCCGGCAGGGTTTCGAGCTGGAGCCGTTCGGCGAGCGGACCTGGATCCTGACCGCGGCCCCGCAGCCGCACTCCCGGTTCGACGCGGAGCGCTGCCTGCGCGAGATGGTGCGGGAACTGGCGGAGGGCTCGCCGCTCGTTGACACGGCGCGCAACCAGCACGAGCGCCTCGCGAAGAGCATGGCGTGCAAGGGAGCCATCAAGGCCGGCGAGCCCATTTCCCCGGAAGAGGCGAGAGAACTCTTCGACCGGCTGTTCGCGACCCCGCTGCCCGGGCACGATGTCCACGGCCGCCCGACGATCGTGCGCCTGAGCGTCGAGGAGCTCGACCGGCGGTTCGGCCGCGGGTAGCCGCCGCGCCCGTGGGGATTTCGCCCGTGCCGGTCATCGCGGGGCCCACCGCCTCGGGCAAGACGTCCGTCGCCATCGAGGTCGCGCGCCGGCTGGACGGCGAGATCATCTCCATGGACAGCCGACAGGCGTACCGCGGCTTCGTCATCGGGACCGCGGCTCCCTCCGCCGACGAACTCGCCGCGGCGCCGCACCACGGCGTCGGCTTTCTCGACCCGCACGAACGGTACGGTGCGGGGCGCTTCGCGCGCCTGGCGGACCGCTGGCTCGCCGGGATCCGCGCCCGGGGCCGCGTCCCCATCCTCGCCGGCGGGACGGGGCTGTTCCTGCGTGCGCTCACGCACCCGATGTTCGCGGAGCCCCCGCTCGAACCGGCACGCCGCACGGCGCTGCACGCCTGGCTGGAGGCGCTCGAGCGCGAGGAACTGGCGCGCTGGGCGGCCCGCCTCGATCCGGCACTGGCCTCGCGGCGCCGTCCGCTCGACCGGCAGCGCGCGGCGCGCACGGTGGAACTCGCGCTCCTGACGGGCGAGCCGCTCACCCGCTGGATGACGAGCGCCCCGCCCGAACGCCCGCCGCTGCGGACCGCGACCTATGTGCTGGAGTGGCCCGCCCCGCTCCTCCGCGAGCGGATCGAGCGTCGCGCCGCGGCGTTGATCCGCGGTGGCGCCTGGCCCGAAGAGGTGCGCGACCTCCTGGCGCGCGGCCTCGACGGATCGCGCGCCTTCGACGCGCTGGGCTACGCGGACGTCGCGGCGCTCGTCCGGGGCGAGGCGGGGCCGGACGAGACGATCGAGCGCGTGTCGAGGGCCACCTGGCGCTACGCCCGCCGGCAGCGGACATGGTTCCGGCACCAGGTCCCGGAGAACGCCGTCGTGCTTCGGTCGCTGGACGAGTCGACGACACCGGGACAACTTGCCCGCCGCATCGCAGCCGACTGGCGCGAATCAGGATGAAGACGGGACGATGAAGATCGGGATCACGTGCTATCCGACGTACGGAGGCTCCGGGGCGATCGCCACCGAGCTGGGGCTCGGCCTCGCCCGCAGGGGGCACGAGGTACACTTCATCTCCTATGCCCAGCCGTTCCGCCTCACCCACTTCATCGACGGCGTCTACTTCCACGAAGTCGAGGTCAATCGCTACCCGCTGTTCGAGTATCCTCCCTACTCGCTCGCGCTGGCCGTCACGATGCACGAAGTGGCGCGGCGCGAGGGACTCGACCTCCTCCACGTGCACTACGCGATCCCGCACGCGACGGCGGGATGGATCGCACGCGACATGCTCCGGGACGGCGGCCGCGACGTGAAGCTCGTCACGACGCTGCACGGCACCGACATCACGCTCGTGGGCCAGGATCCGTCGTACTGGTCGATCACCCGCTTCTCGATCGAGAAGTCCGACCGGATCACCGCCGTCTCCGAGTGGCTCCGCGAGCGGACGCACCGCGATTTCGACTGCAGCCGCTGCGCCATCGAGGTGATCCCGAACTTCGTCGATCCGAAGATCTACGACCGCGAGCGCCACCGCGGCCGGCACCGGCTCGCGCGGGCCGGAGAGAAGGTCGTGATGCACATCTCGAACTTTCGTGCCGTCAAGCGGATCCCGGACCTCATGGAGATGTTCGCGCGGATCCAGCGCGCCCTGCCGGCGCGTCTCATCCTTGTGGGAGACGGTCCGGAGCGGCAGCGCGCCGCGGAGATCGCCGCGGAACTGGGCATTGCGGAGCGTGTCGTGTTCCTCGGCAAGATCGACTCCGTCGCCGAACTCCTCGCCGGCGCGGATCTCTTCCTGCTCCCGAGCGAGCAGGAGTCCTTCGGTCTGGTGGCGCTGGAAGCGCAGGCTTCCGCCGTTCCCGTGGTGGGGTCCTCCGGGACGGGCCTCGACGAGGTCGTCGAGCACGGCGTGACCGGCTACCTCCATCCGGTCGGCACGGTCGACGCGATGGCGACATCGGCGATCGGGCTGCTGAGCGATGAGGCGCGCTGGGACGCGTTCTCGCGCGCTGCGCGGGACCGGGCCCTCGAGCGCTTCACGATCGACCGCATCGTCCCCCGCTACGAGTCCCTCTACCGCGACGTCCTCGCCGGCGGACACGGCTCCGGGGTTCCCACCGGGTGAACCCGCTCGAAGCCTTCGTCCTCGGCGTCGTCCAGGGCCTCACCGAGTTCCTGCCCGTGTCGAGTTCCGGGCATCTCGTGCTCGGGCAGGCGCTGTTCGGGATCGAACTCCCCGGCGTCGTGTTCGAGGTCAACGTGCACGTCGCGACGCTGTGCGCCGTGTGCTGGGTATACCGCGGACGGCTCGCGGAGCTGGCGCGGGGTGTGTGCTCGGCGGATCGCGGGAGCATCCGCGATGTCGGACTCCTGGCCGCGGCCACGCTCCCCGCCGCCGCCATCGGGGTCGGCCTGCGGGACGCGCTGGAGCCCACGTTCGAGCGGCCCGTGCTCGCGGCGGCGATGCTGCTCGTCACCGGCGCCGTCGTCTGGTCGATCCGGCGCCTGTCTCGTCGGGGCACGCGCGCGCGGCCGACCGTCGGCGGGGCGCTGGCGATCGGTATGGCGCAAGCCTTCGCCATCCTGCCCGGCATTTCCCGTTCCGGGAGTACCGTGGCCGCGGCGGTTGCCGCAGGCGTCGAACCCCGCCGCGCCGCCGAATTCTCCTTTCTCCTCTCCATCCCCGCGATCGGGGGGGCGGCGGTGCTGCAGGCGCCGGAACTCGGGGAGGCCGGACTCGCGGCCGGGATGCTGCCCCTCGCGGTCGCCTTCGCCGCCGCGGCCCTGTCAGGGGTCTTCGCCATTCGTATCTTCCTGCGGATGCTTGAACAGCGTGTATTCCACCGCTTCGCCTGGTACTGCTGGCTCGTCGGCGGAGGATATTTGGCGGCGGCGGCGATCTGGCCGGCGCTTCGCGGATGACCGTCGAATGACTGACGTCGGAGCGACCATGCTCACAGAAGAGGCGGGAGACTGGGCCGGAGAGCCCGTCGCCGCGCTGCGCGAGCACTGGGGCCGGGAGTCGGTCTTCGCCTTCGACCGCATCCCTTCGACGAACGATCTCGCCCGCGAACTGGCGGAAGCCGGGTCGCCGTCCGGCACGATCGTGCTCTGCCGCCAGCAGACGGCCGGGCGGGGAAGGGCGGGCCGGAGCTGGGCCTCTCCGGCGGGGGCCGGCGTCTATCTCAGCATGGCGTTCCGACTGCGCGAAGCCACCGTCCCGCCGCTCGTCACGGTCGTGGCCGGGGTCGATCTGGCTCGCGAACTCAACCGGCGCTTCCCGGGGCTGGCCTCGGCCGTGAAGTGGCCCAACGACCTCATGGCGCGGGAGCGGAAGCTCGGCGGCATCCTGGCGGAGACCGCCCGGGCCGACGGGAGGGAGGCGTTTCTCGTCGTCGGCGTCGGCATCAACGTCGAGTCCGGCCGGCTGCCGGACGAGGTGGACGGGGCCGTGGCCCTTGCCGACTGCGTGGGTCCGGCGCGCCTGGTTGATGTCGCGGACGCGGTGGTGGCGGGACTCGAGCGGCGACTCCCCCGTGCACCGACTTCGCTCGATGCGGCGTCGCTCGATGAGCTCGACCGTCTCGACTGGTTGAAGAATCGCTGGGTCGAGCACCGGCTCTCGGACCGCGAACCCGCCGTCGGCCTCGCGGCCGGGATCGCTCCGGACGGCGCCCTCCTGCTCCGGCCGCGCGGAGGCGCCCTGCGCCGCGTCGTCGCGGGCTCCATCGCTCTTGGCGGAAGCTGATTCTCATGCTCCTCACCGTAGACATCGGGAACACCGAATCCGTCCTCGGGTGGTTCGAGGATCTCACCCCCGTGCACACGTGGCGGATCGCGACCGACCGCCGCCGAACGGCGGACGAGATCGGACTCCAGATCCTGGGACTCCTCGGAGCCCGGCAACTGCCCGCTCCGGAGCGGATCGTCGTCGCGTCCGTCGTCCCCACGCTACACCGCGTCTGGCTCGCGGTGGGGAGGACCCTCGACGCCCCGCTGTGCTTCCTCAACGGCGGCTCCCCCATCCCCGTCCGGCTGGACGTCGACCACCCCCTCGAAGTCGGCGCCGATCGCATCGCGAACACCCTCGCCGCGGCGGAACTCTACCGTCGCGACACCGTCGTCGTGGATCTCGGGACGGCGACGACCTTCGATTGCATTACCGCCGATGGCGTCTTCGTGGGCGGCGTCATCGCGCCGGGGCCCACGGCCGGAACGGACCAGCTCGCGCGCGCGACGGCGCAACTCCCGCAGATCCATGTGGAGAAACCGGCCCGGGTCATCGGCCGCAACACGAAGGACTGTCTGCGGAGCGGCGGGTTCTACTCGGTGGTGGAGGGGATCGACGGCATCGTGCGGCGGATCGTCGAGGAATGGGAGCGGCAGCCGCTGATCGTGGCGACGGGCGGACTCGCGCGGGTCGTGGGACCGCACTGCCGCACCGTCGACCGCATCGAACCGGCGCTGACGATCACCGGCCTGGCGATCGCGGACCGGTACCTGTTCGGACCGCCGGCCGGCTCCGACGGCTAGCTGCCACGGGCCGCGAACGTCCCGCGGCCGGCTTCAGGACCCGCGGAAGAAAGCGGCGCTTCCGCAGCACTTCTCCTTCATCTTGTTCGCGAACTCCGGATTGATCATCCGCACGATCAGGTAGAACACCGCGACGAAGATCGCGACCTTCGCGACCATCCACACGAGGGGCAGGACCACGGAGAAGAGGATTCCCGTCACCCACAGACCCACCGCGCCCGCGGCCACCAGCACTACGGCTGCACGAAACATGTCGACCTCCCTTTCTGGTCCGCCCCTACGATAGGCGCGCGGGGCGGGTTTCATAACCCCCGTGCCCCTTGATCGGAACCGTGCACCCCTGTATCTTCGGCTCGCCTTAGCACTCCCTGCACGAGAGTGCTAACAGCCGCGGGATCCCTCGCGGCTCTCATCGGAAGGATCACCCAACACCGAAGGTCCAAGGAGGGACAGGCAAGATGGCAACCGCCTCGAACACGAAACTGAACATCTCCCCCATGGCCGACCGCGTGGTCATCGCGCCGCTCGAGGAGACCGAGGAGATGCGCGGGGGTCTGTACATTCCGGACACCGCGAAGGAGAAGCCGCAGCAGGGCACCGTCGTCGCCGTGGGCCCCGGCCGCATGAACGATGACGGCGACCGCATCCCGATGGAAGTCAGCACCGGAGACCGGGTTCTCTACGGCAAGTACGCCGGGACCGAGGTTTCGCTGGATGGCGATGACTACCTGATCGTGAAGGAAAGCGACGTTCTGGCCGTCCTCTAGCCGCTCGAGCGGGAGACGGCGGGTCAAACCCGTTGACTGATGCGCCCGGATGACCGGGCGAAGGAGACGAAATGGCGAAGGATCTTGAATTCGATACCGCTGCACGGCAGCGCCTGAAGGCGGGCGTGGACAAGCTCGCGCGCGCGGTCAAGGTCACGCTCGGCCCCAAGGGGAGGAACGTGGTCCTTGAGAAGAAGTTCGGCAGCCCGACGATCACGAAGGACGGCGTGACGGTCGCGAAGGAAGTCGAGCTGGACGACCCGGTCGAGGATCTCGGCGCGAAGATGGTGAAGGAAGTCGCGACGAAGACGTCCGACGCGGCCGGCGACGGCACCACGACGGCGACGGTGCTCGCGCAGTCGATCTTCACCGAAGGCCTCAAGAGCGTGACGGCGGGCGCGAACCCGATGGCGCTCAAGCGCGGCATCGACAAGGCCGTCGAATCGATCGTCGCGAACCTCCATTCGATCTCGGTCGAGACCTCCGGCAAGACGGAAATCGCCCAGGTCGCCGCCATTTCGGCGAACAGCGACCGCGAGATCGGCGAACTGATCGCCGACGCGATGGAGAAGGTCGGGAAGGACGGCGTCATCACGGTCGAGGAGGCCCGCGGCCTCGAGACCGAGCTGGAGACCGTGGACGGGATGCAGTTCGACCGCGGCTACCTCTCGCCGTACTTCGTCACGGATCCGGACAAGATGGAGGTCGTCCTCGACGAGCCGATCATCCTGATCCACGACAAGAAGATCTCGGCCATGAAGGACCTGCTGCCGGTCCTCGAGAAGGTCGCCCAGATGGGCAAGCCTCTCCTGATCGTGGCGGAGGATGTCGAGGGCGAGGCGCTTGCCACGCTCGTCGTCAACAAGCTGCGCGGCACGCTCAAGGTCGCGGCCGTCAAGGCTCCGGGCTTCGGCGACCGCCGCAAGCAGATGCTGCAGGACATCGCGATCCTCACGGGCGGCCAGGTGATCTCCGAGGAACTCGGCTTCAAGCTCGAGAACGCGGTGGTCGGCGACCTCGGCCAGGCGAAGCGGATCGTCATCGACAAGGACAATACGACGGTCGTCGACGGCGCCGGTGACGCGGACCGGATCCAGGGCCGCATCAGCGAGATCAAGGTCGCGATCGACAAGTCCACGTCCGACTACGACCGCGAGAAGCTGCAGGAGCGGCTGGCGAAGCTGGCCGGCGGCGTGGCGGTCATCAACGTCGGCGCCGCGACCGAGACCGAGATGAAGGAGAAGAAGGCTCGGGTCGAAGACGCGCTGCACGCGACGCGCGCGGCCGTCGAAGAGGGCATCGTGCCCGGCGGCGGCGTGGCGCTGCTGCGGAGCCAGGGGACGCTGGACGGCGTCGAGGGTTCGGATGCCGACGAGACGATCGGAATCCGGATCGTGCGCCGCGCGGTCGAGGAGCCGGTTCGCACGATCGCCTCGAACGCCGGAGCCGAGGGCTCGATCATCGTCGAGAAGGTGCGCGAGGCCGAGGGCCGGAACACCGGCTACAACGCGGCCACGGGCGAGTACGAGGACATGGTGAAGGCGGGCGTCATCGACCCGACCAAGGTCACGCGTACGGCGCTCCAGAACGCCGCTTCGATCGCGGGTCTGCTGCTCACGACCGAGGCGGTCGTGGTGGAGCGGCCCGAGGCGGAGGATCCCGCGGCGGCCGCCGGCGGCATGCCGGGCGGCGGCATGGGCGGGATGTACTAGTCCACAGTGGGCACGGCGGGGGCGGACAGCCGTCCCTCGCCGTCCGCTGTTGGAGAAGTGCGAAAGGCCCGGCTTCGGCCGGGCCTTCGCGCATCTGCCCCCCGGGGTTAATGTCGTCCAATGCGGCACCTCGGATCCCGCCTTGCCCACCCCGGACCTCCAGCGGCTCGCGCGCGCGGCGCGCGGTCGACGCTGTGGCTCGCCGTCCTGACGCCGCTGGCCTGTGCGGACGCGACGGGCCCCTCCGACGAACTCTGTCCCGTCGTGGCGGGGCGCGGCGCTGCCCGCGCCACGCTTTCCCTCGCGGCCGGGGAGATGTGCGTACTGCCGGCGGAGGGCGTCCAGGTCGTGGAAATCGGGGGCGGCAACGCCTCGGCGGGATACCTGCTCGTCGTGCAGAGCGCCCTGCGCAGGCCGGGGGGAACGACGCGTCTCAGGCTCGATGCGCAGGCGAGGGGGGCGGCGGCGCGGGTCCCGCGAGTCCCTTCGCTCGCCGCTCCGGCGCGCGCGCTGCCGGCCGACGTGTTCGGCTTCGAGAACGACAGACCCGGCCTCGAGGAAGCGTCGCGGGCCGAACTCGCCTTCCGCACGAATGCCCGCCGCGCCGTGCGGGGCGCGCGCCCGCTCCGCCCGACGCCCGCGGCTTCATCCGACCCGGGCATGACGCGGGCGAACGCGGCCCCGACGGCCCCGACGCCCCCCTCCGTCGGCGACACGGTGATCTTCAGCAACGCGGTGCATCCGAATCTCGACGTGGACTGCGATGGGATCCACGACGTGACCGCGGTCGTCCGCGCGGTGGGCCCGAACTTCGCGATCGTGGAGGACCTCGACGGGGCCGGCGCCGTGCGCGGCGGCGGTTACGAGGCCGTCCTCGGAGCGCTCGAAATATCGGTCCTCCCGGTGCTCTCGGCGTATTTCGGCGAGCCCGCCGACATCGACCGAAACGGCGTCGTCTGGATCCTGTTCACGCCCGTCGTGAACCGGACCACGCCCCGCGACAGCGAGACCAGGATCCTGGGGTTCTTCAATCCGGCCGATCTGGCCGACCCCGAAGACTGCCCGGCGTCCAACGGAGGGGAGATCCTCTACCTCCTCGCGGCCGATCCCGACGGGCGGTTCTCCAAACCCGTACTCGAGAAGTTCGCGACGACCGGGGCCGTCGGCGTGGCCGCGCACGAACTGGCGCACCTCATTTCGGCCGAGCGCCGAACCGTGCTCGCCCGGGGGTCGTTCGCCTCGCTCGAGGAAACCTGGCTGAGCGAGGCGCTGGCGCATTCCGCGGAGACGTTCGTCGGGCTGTCGCGTGCGTCCCTGAGCCCCGGACGCAACTACGGCTTCTCGGAACTCTTCGCGGATTCCGAGGACTTCGCGACCTACCACTTCCCGAACTTCCGCCGCTCCGCCTTCTACCTGCTCGGTCCGCACCGGACCCCCGCGCTGGGCGACGCCTATGCGCGGGACCCCGACGGAATCTCCTCGCTCGCGATGCGAGGCTTCGGGTGGCTCTTCCTGCGCTGGCTCGCGGACCAGTACGCGTCGGAGGGCGGCGGACGGCTCGGCGGCCCCGCCGAGGAGGCCATCTTCCACGATCTGGCGGGAGGGGGTGAGGCCCGCGCGCGGGGGGTGGCGAACGTCGAGCGGGTCGCGTCGGCGCACGGCGGGCCGGGCACATGGGACGCCCTGCTCGCGGCCTGGGCGCTGGCCCCGATCGCGGACGATCTGCGCGGTGCTCCCTCCGCGACGCAGGTGGAGACGCTGCACCTTCGCGATGTGTTCGCCGCCCTGCACCGGGAACTGGAGGGAAGGGCGCCCTTCGCGCGCGCCTTCCCGCTCGAGGCGATGGACATCCCGCTCGCCGATGCGACGGATACCCGGATCGACTTCGAACTCGCCGCCTCGACGGGCTACTATTTCCGCCTTGAGAGCGAGGGGCCGCACCCGGAGATGCGGCTGAAGCTCACGACGCAGGCCGGGCTTGCCGTCCCCTCTTCCGAAGCCGTCCGCCTCGTCGTGCTCCGGACTCGTTGACCTTGCCCGCCCGCGCGGGCGCGGATCGTGAAGGGCGGGTATCTTGGCCGCCGGAGGGCGCCGGCCGGCCGGCGGGGCCTGCCGGGAGCCGGTGGACGTCATGGACCGTGCCAGGGAGATCGAACTGTGAGACACGCATGCTGAGACTGTGCCGCGGCCTGTCGGGTGTCGTCTCCGGTCTCGCGCTCGCGGCTTGCGGCGGCGGCACGACGGACCCCCCGCCTCCCCCTCCACCTCCTCCGCTCGCCACGGGATGCGGCGGGACGGCCACGCCGTCGGTGTCCGTCACGCTGGACCTGACCCCCGGCCAGCACGTCACGCTCGACAACGCGGCGGACGTGCGCGCCTTCAGGCTTGCGGGTTCGGAAGCGCCCCGCGACTACGAGGTCATCGTGCAGAGCGCCTCCCAGGCGCCCGGCCAGAGCGTGAACGGTTGCATCCGGGTTCGCGCCGAGCGCGCCTCCGGGAACGTGACCCCGTCCCGACCCCCCCGTCTCGCCTCCGGAGGCGGAGAGTTGAGCCGCGACCTTCGCCGCCGGGCGTCCTGGTTCGCCCGCGAACGCGTCCTGCGGGAGCAGGAGCAGCGAGAACTCGCCGCGGTGGGCGCGCAGCCCATACGGGCTCGAACGCCGGGGCTCGATCCGCTGAAGCTCGCCGATGCGCTGCGGCCACCGGACCTCGGGGACACGCTGTCCTTCAGAGTCGGCGTCGGCGCGAATCTGGTCGTCAACTGCCGCAACCCGACGACTGTCACGGGCGAAGTCCGGTACGCGGGGGAGTACTTCACCATCGTGGAGGACCTCCAGTTCCACAGTCAGCCGGACAGTGACCGGTTCTCGGAGGCCGAATTCGAGGCGATCGGCCGCCAGCTGGACGAAGTCGTGTATCCGATGGATGTCGCCTACTTCGGCGAGCCGGCGGACATCGACAACAACGGGACCGTCTTCGCCCTCATCACGGCCGAGGTGAACAAGCTCACGCCCGCGGGAGAGGAGAGTGTCGTCGCCGGCTTCTTCCTTGCGCGCGATCTCACGACAAGATCGAGCTGCGAGGCCTCGAACGAAGGGGAGATCTTCTATCTCGTCGGGCCGGACCCGGACGAGGACTACGGCTCGGACATCAGCATCAGCTTCGCGAACGCGCTCGCGCGGTCGACGGTCGCGCACGAATTCGCCCACCTGCTCAACACCCAGCAGCGCGTCACCCTCGGGGGCGGGAACATCTTCGGCGATCGCGAGGTCGCATGGCTCGATGAGGGCATGGCCCACCTGGCGGAGGAGATCGCCGGCCTCCGGGCCGCGGGGCTCGGGACAAGATCCAACCTCGATCTGGACATGATCACGACGAGCGAGGAACAGCTCACCGCCTACAACCACTTTCACGTCGTGAACCAGATTCGCCTCGGGCGCTTCCTCAGGGGCGGCTGTCCCCCGGATCCCAACGGGCCGGCGGTGGCCCCGGCGCTCGGCGACGCGTCCGGCGAGGATCCCGGCGGCGTGGAATCCCTCTCGTTCCGTGGCTTCGCGTACGGGTTCGTACGCTGGCTCGGCGACCAGTTCGGGGCGTCCGGGAGCGGGGGAGCGCTGCCCGGGAGTCGCGAGGAGGAGCTGTTCCGGTATCTGACCTCGGGTGGGCCCGCGCACTTCAAGGGCGTCACCAACGTGGAGCGCACGCTCCGGACCGTCGCCGGCGTGGAGATGGAATGGGAGGAACTCCTCTCGCTGTACCTCACGTCTCTCATCGCGGACGACCGCGTGTCGGCCGACGCGGATCCCCGGACGCAGTGGACGACCTGGAATCTCCCGGCGCTGTACCGGCAACTGAGCGAATCCAATCTTGGAGACCGATGTCCGTTCACCCGCAACTTCCCGCTCACGCCCTCGAGGGTGAACGTGCACGTGTCGACGAACAGCTCGACCGAATTCACGGTGAACTCCTCCACCGGACGCTATTTCTCGCTCGTGAGTTCGGGCGCGACGCCCGGCCTGGTCGTCGAGGTCATGGACCCGGCCGGGTCGAACCTCCCCGGACGGGCGCAGACGCAGGTCACCGTGCTCAGGACGCGCTGAACGACTCCCGGATTTCCATTACCCTCCCCGACGTCTACCGGTTCTCCCGGTGGCGGTCGTTGACAGGAGGACCGCCCGGGGGCACTTTCCGGGCGTTGAAAAACTGACAAGCGGGGCCGCGATGCCCCCACCCTATCGGCGCACGGAATCGTGCTGCTGCCGGGTCGATCGAGCACTCCCCTCGGAGGGGCGTGCCTTCGTGCCCGGTCGGTCGTCGCCGAACCGGGCTTTTCTTATGAGGTGAAGTGAACGGAGATCCCAGAGTCAACGACAAGATCCGGATCAGCCCGATCCGGCTCATCGACGAAGAGGGCAATCAGCTCGGCATCGTCGCGACGGATGAAGCTCGCGCCCTTGCGGCCGAACGCGGGCTCGACCTCGTGGAGGTGGCGCCCGGCGCGCGGCCGCCCGTCTGCCGGCTCATGGATTTCGGAAAGTACAAATACGCGCAGGCGAGGAAGGCGCGGGAAGCGAAGAAGAAGCAGCATATCATCAACGTCAAGGAAGTGAAGCTGCGGCCGAAGATCGAGGCCCACGACATCGACTTCAAGATGCGGCACGCCCGCAGGTTCCTCTCGGATGGCGACAAGGTGAAGTTCACCCTCATGTTCCGGGGCCGCGAGGTCACGCACCCGGAGCGGGGGCGACGGATCCTCGAGATGGTGAAGGACGAGTTGGAGGACATCGCGGTGGTGGAGTCGGACATCTCCCACGAGGGTCGCACGATGACGATGCTGATGGGACCGCACCGCACGTAGCAGAGAACGACGACTCCGTCGCGGACGGAGCAGAACCGGAGCATACGCAAGATGCCGAAAATGAAGACGAACCGGTCCGCCGCGAAGCGGTTTCGAAAGACCGGCAGCGGAAAATTCCGGCGCCGGCGTGCCTTCCACAGCCACATCCTGACGAAGAAGAGCCCCAAGCGTAAGCGTCGGCTCCGGCAGGGGACCCTTGTGGCGAAAGCGGACGAGAAGCGGGTGAAGCGACTCCTGGGAACCTAGTTCGGGCGCCCGTTCGCCCTATTCCCCGGACAGTACCCGGACAGTCTCAGCATCAGGAATCAGGAGGTGCGGTCATGCCACGCGCGACGAGCAGCGTTGCACGCAACCGTCGAAAGAAGAAGATCCTCAAGGAAGCCCGCGGCCAGTTCGGGGCGCGGTCGAAGCTCTATCGCACGGCGAAGAACTCCGTCGAGCGCGGTTGGGCCTATGCCTACGTCGACCGGCGCAGAAAGAAGCGCGACTTTCGCCGACTGTGGATCGCCCGCATCAACGCCGCGGCCCGGCAGAACGGCATCTCGTATTCCCGGTTCGTCAGCGGGCTGAAGAGCGCCGGCGTCGACCTCAACCGCAAGGTGCTCGCGGACCTCGCCATCCGGGATCCGGCCGCCTTTACCAAGCTCGTCGAGGTGGCCAAAGCGCACGGCCCATGACCCCGGCCGGAGCGTCTCTCCTCGATCGGCTCGCCGCCATCGAGGGGGAGGGGCTCGCCGCGATCGGGGAGGCCGCGGACTCCGCCGCGCTCGAGTCCGCCCGAGTCGAATACCTGGGCCGTAACGGCCGGCTGGCCGACGTGATGTCCCTGATCGGCACGGTCGAAGCCCGGGCCCGACGCGACGTCGGACAGCGCGCGAACGCCGTGAAGACCGTGCTGCGCGGCGCCCTCGAGGCGCGGGCGAAGGCGCTGGAGAGCGCCACCCGCGGGCCGAGCGCCCGCATCGATCTCACCCTTCCCGCGCGCGGGCGCTGGGTCGGCGGCGTGCACCCCGTGACCCGGGTCATCGACGAGATCTGCGAGATCTTCGCCGAACTCGGCTTCACGAGCGTGCTCGGCCCCGAGATCGAATCCACGTGGTACAACTTCACCGCGCTCAACATTCCGCTCGATCACCCCGCCGCGGACATGATGGACACCTTCTATCTGGACAAGGACGTCGTGCTGCGGACGCACACCTCGCCCGTCCAGGCGCGCGTGATGGAGACCTTCCGGCCGCCCGTGCGCGTCGTCGTGCCGGGGCTCGCGTACCGGCGCGACTCCTTCGATCCCTCGCACGCGCCGGCCTTCGAGCAGATCGAGGGTCTGGCGGTCGACGAAGGCGTGGATTTCGTGGAGTTCCGCGCCGCGATCGAGCACTTCGTGCACCATTTCTTCGGTCGGGGGACGAAGAGCCGGTTTCGGCCGTCCTTCTATCCCTTCACCGAGCCCTCGGCGGAGGTGGACGTGTCGTGCGCCGTGTGCGCGGGGGGCGGTTGCTCCACCTGCAAGCGCACGGGATGGATCACGATCATGGGAAGCGGGATGGTGGATCCCGCGGTCTTCAAGGCCGTGGGGTACGACCCGGAGCGCTACACGGGCTATGCGTTCGGGATGGGACCGGCCCGCATCGCGATGGTGCGGCACGGGATCCCCGACATGCGGCTCCTCTACGAGGGGGAGATGAGCTTTCTGCAGCAGTTCACATGAACATCTCGTTCAACTGGATCGACGAACTGGCCCGACTTCGCGGGGAGTTGCGGGACCCGCGGGCCCTGGCCGAGCGCCTGACGATGACGGCCGCCGCCGTGGAGAAGATCGAGACCGTGGGCGCGGGGCTCGACGGGATCGTCGTGTCTCGCGTTCTCGAAACCCGTCCGCACCCGAACGCGGACCGGCTCACGCTGTGCAGGGTGGACCGGGGCGCCGGCGAGGTGCTCGATGTGGTGTGCGGGGCTCCGGTCGTCGTCCCCGGGGCGTTCTATCCGCATGTGGCGCCCGGCGGGGAGCTTCCCGCCGGCTTCCGCATCGAGAGCCGGAAGATCCGCGGCGAGTTGAGCCACGGCATGCTGTGCTCGGAGGCCGAACTCGAGCTGGGCCGCGACAAGGGGGGCATCATGCGCCTCGCGGACGGGCTCGAGCCGGGAACGCCGCTCGCGGCGGCGCTGGGCCTGCCGGATACGCGTCTCACGCTGGACCTGAACCCCAACCGGGTCGACCTCGCCTGCCACATGGGGGTCGCACGGGAAGTAGGGGGGCCTCCGTCGCCGCGCGACTTCGGGGGACCGGCGTGGTCGCCCGAGTGGCGGGACGGCGAATCCGAGGTGAGCGGAGCCGGAGTCACGGTCCGCATCGAAGATCTCGGCCGGTGTCCGCGCTACATGGCCGCCGTCATTCGGGGGGTCAGGGTCGGGCCGTCGCCGCCGTGGCTTGCGGGCCGGCTTCTCGCGGTGGGCGCCCGTCCGATCAGCAACGTCGTCGACGCGACGAACTACGTCCTCCACGAGTGCAACCAGCCACTGCATGCCTTCGATCTCGCGCGGCTGTCCGGCGCGGAGATCCGCGTGCGGCCGGCCGCGGCGGGCGAGCCGCTGATGACGCTCGACGGCCAGGAACACAAGCTCTCGCCCGACCAGACGGTGATCGCGGACCGCGATCGCGCGATCGCCTTCGCGGGTGTGATGGGGGGGCTCGACACGGAGGTGACCGGGGACACGGTCGACCTGCTCATCGAGTGCGCGTCGTTCGATCCGGCCGGCGTGCGGCGGACCCGGACCGGCGCGGGGCTCTCCACCGACGCGTCCTACCGCTTCGAGCGCGGGATCGACATCCACGCGCAGGAGCGGGCGCTCGCGCGCTGCGTCGAACTCATCCTCGCGACGGCCGGAGGCGAGGCGGACCTCATCGGCCTCCGCGCGGGCCCGGCCCCGGTCCCGGCCGCGCCGATCGACGTTCGCGTGAGCCGCGTGAACCAGGTGCTCGGCTTCGGTCTCGACGGGGCGGCGGTCCTCGCGGCGCTCGAGCCGATCGGCTTCGAGGCCCTCCCCGGCGCGGACGGCGGCGATGGCGCGGGCGGTGCGGCCGACCGGCTGCGCGTCTCCGTGCCCGGGTGGCGCACCGACGTCGCCCGGGAGATCGATCTCGTGGAGGAAGTCGCGCGCCGGGTCGGATACGACGCCGCGACGGGTCAGGACCGCAGGTTCCGGCCCAGCGCGGTGCCCGCGGACCCGCGGGTCGAAAAGGCGGCCAGAGTGCGGGAGCTGCTGACCGGACGCGGACTCCTCGAAGCGCGCAGCCTCAGCTTCATGCCGGAGGACTACCGGGGGAATCGCGCCGTCGTCTCGGTGCCGAACCCGCTCTCGGCCGAGGAGAGCTGTCTTCGCTCCGCCATGGTCCCCGTGCTGCTCAGGCGGCTGGAACACAACTATGCGCGCGGCAACCGCAACGTGCGCCTGTTCGAACTCGGGACCGTGTTCGGGTACGCGGCCGGCCCGGGTCGGGAAGAGGAGGCGGACGGAACCGGCCGTTTCGAGGAGTCCGGAAGAGTGGGGGCCGTCGTCGCCGGAGCCCGGCGTCCCGATCACTGGTCGGGGCCGGGACTCGACTTCGACCTGTGGGACCTCAAGGAGATCGCCGGGTCGTTCGCGGATCGCCTGTGCGGGGCGACGCTGGAGCCGCTCGATGGCGCCGGGGCCGCGGAGGCGGCGGGGAGCGGAGCGTCCCTCGCGGGGCCCTGGCTCTCCCGCGGCGGGTTCCGGGCCGTGAAGGACGGCCGCACGGTTGGCGTCGCGGGAGCCGTGGACCTGGCGTCCGTCGACGCGCCTCCGTGGGCCGCGCCCGCATTCGCGCTCGAGTTCGATCTCGCCTCCGTCGAGGGACGGCCCGTGCCCGCCTACCGCAAGACGTCGCCGTTCCCCGCCGTACGCCGGGACCTCTCGATGACGGTGCCGCGAGGCGTGCCCGCCGCGGACATCGAGCGGGCGGCGAGAGAAGCGACCTCCGATCTGCTGCGGGACGTACGCCTCTTCGACGTCTACTCGGGTGAGGAGATCGAGGGCGGCCGCCTCGGCCTGGCATGGACGTTTCGCTTCCGGGCTCCCGACCGTACGCTCACGGATCGGGAAGTCGAATCGGAGATGTCCGCCCTTTCCAACGCCCTGGAGGAACGGTTCGGTGCCAGAATCCGCAGATCCTGACCGGCAACGGGAAGTCGAGCGACTCCTCGACCGCCTCTCTCGGGCGGCGGGCAGGATCGAGACCCGGCGGAAGGAACCCGGGGTCGCGGGCCCGACCGGACCGGCGACCCCCGACATCGAGGAGCGGTTCAAGGCGGTGACGGCGGAGAACCGTCGCCTGCGCGAGATGCTGGCCGAGGCGAGGGAAAGGGCCGTGCGACTGCGCAACCGCCTCGCTCATGTGGAGGATGAGGTATGATTTCAGCGGATGATTCGCCTCCGATCGGCGTAACGATCTTCGGCGATCGATACCGGATCCGGACGGACCGTGGGGAGGCGTACACGCGGGCGTGCGCGAAGTACGTGGACGACGCGATTCAGCGTGCGCACATGACGGGCGTGGCCGAGCCCCATCGCGCCGCGATCCTGGCCGCGCTCGAGATCACCGATGAACTCCTCCAGGCCCGCCACGAGATCGAGCAACTCACGGCCGCCGTCGAGGCGCGCGTCACGGAAGTGACCGAACGGCTCGAGTCCATCGCGGGCAACACCGCGCCCTAGGCCCTGCGCCCCCTCCGCCGCACCGGAGTGCCGCGGTCCGCTTGCGGCGTGCAGAGTCCGGAGCAACGTTTCCTGACGTAAGTTAGCAGTCGGTGTTGTGCTGTCCGTAAGGCGGCTTCGCACGAGCGTGGCCCCAGCTTCAGATAGATGATCGGCCGGAGCGCATCGTTCCGTCCGATCTGAGCGGCATGCACCGGTGGATGAGTCCGCCGGTTTTTTTGTTCATAGATGGTTCGAGGATTGGAGTCTGGCCATGCTGGAATCCATCACCGTGCCGGCGATGCTGTTGGCCATCGCGGGTCTCGTGGCGGGGGGCGTCGCGGGGATCCTGATCGAGCGGCGGGGCCTGCGGCGGGCGCGCGGCCGCCTCGAGAGCGACGGGCGGGACATCATCGAGTCCGCGAAGATGGAGGCGGGCAGCCTCCGCAAGGCGGCGGAACTGGCGGGGCGCGAAGAGGCGCAGCGGCTCCGGGAGGAATCGGCCAGGGAAGGGGAGCGCCGGCGCACCGAGCTGGAGCGGCTGGAGCAGCGGACGCTCGAGCGGAGCGAGACGCTGGAGCGGAAGCTCGAGAAGATCGACCAGCGGCAGGAGCGGGTGGATCGTCGCCGCGAGCAGATCGAGGCCGAGCGCGGCGAACTCGACACCCGGGCGAAGGAACTCGTCGACCGCGAGCGGGAACTCGGAAGGCGCCTCGAGGAGATCGCGGGCATCAGCCGGGAAGCCGCGCGCCGCGAGTTGGTGGGCCAGATTCGCGACCAGGCGCGGGCGGACGCCGCGCAGCACGTGCGGGAGGTCACCGAACGGGCCCGGAACGAGGCCGAGCGGGAAGCCCGCAAGATCATCTCCCAGGCGATCGAGAAGCTCTCCGTCGATCATTCCTCCGAAGCGGCCGTCTCGGTCGTCACGCTTCCCAGCGACGACATGAAAGGCCGGATCATCGGGCGCGAGGGCCGGAACATCCGGTCCTTCGAGGCGGCCACCGGCGTCGACGTGGTCGTGGACGATACGCCCGAGGCCGTCATCCTCTCCTGCTTCGACCCCGTCCGCCGCGAGGTTGCGCGGCTGGCGATGGATCGCCTCGTCGGTGACGGCCGGATCCACCCCGGCCGCATCGAGGAAGTCGTGGAGAAGGCGCGGGAAGACGTCCAGACGACGATGCGGCAGGCGGCCGACGAGGTCCTGTACGAACTCGGCATCCACGACCTGCACCCGAAACTCCGCGAAGTCCTCGGCGTCCTCCGCTTTCGGACCAGCTACGGGCAGAACCAGCTGCAGCACGCACACGAGGTCGCGCTCATCGGGGCGACGATGGCGGCGGAGCTGTCGCTCGATGCGCAGCTGGTGAAGCGAATGGGTCTGCTGCACGACATCGGCAAGGGGCTCACGCACGAGAAGGAGGGGAGCCACGTCGAGATCGGCTACGACCTGTGCAAGCAGTGCGGGGAGAAGGACGGCGTGCTGAACGCGATCCGCGCGCACCACGGCGAGGAGCCCGCCCGGTATCCGGAGACCTTCCTCGTCACGGCGGCGGACGCGATCTCGGGCGCCCGTCCCGGCGCCCGGCGGGAGTCGTTTGAGCACTACGTGAAGCGATTGGAGAAACTGGAGGAGATCGCGAGTTCCTGGGACGGGGTCGAGAAGGTCTACGCGATTCAGGCGGGGCGGGAGATCCGGATCATGGTGACTCCGGACAAGGTCTCCGACGAGGAGATGGCGAGGCTGTCGGAGCGGACGGCCCGCCGCATCGAGAACGAGTTGCAGTATCCGGGGCAGATCAAGGTCGTCGTCGTGCGCGAGTCGCGCACCGTCGACTTCGCGCGCTAACGAACCCGGCTGACAACCACGCCAACACGGAGAGAATGGATGACGGCGCAGCTCATCGACGGGAAGCGGATCGCGGCCGAGATCCGGGCGGAAGTGGCGGAACGGACGCGGGGCCTTGCGGAGCGGGGGGTCCGGCCCGGCCTCGGCGTCGTCCTCGTCGGCGAGGATCCCGCCTCGCAGGTCTACGTGCGGATGAAGACACGGGCCTGCGAAGAGGCCGGCATCCAGGCCCGCGACATTAAGCGGTCCGCCGACATCGGGCGCGCGGAACTCCTTGGCATCGTCGACGAGCTGAACGCGGATCCCGCCATCCACGGGATTCTCGTGCAGCTCCCCCTGCCTCGACACCTCGATGAGCGCGAGGTGACGGAGAGGATCGATCCCGCCAAGGATGTCGACGGATTTCATCCCGTGAACCAGGGCCGGATGTCCCAGGGGGACGCGACGGCCTTCCGTCCCGCCACCCCCGCCGGCGTGCAGGAACTCATCCGGAGGACGGGCGTGGAGACCTCGGGCGCCCACGTCGTCATCGTCGGCCGCTCGAACATCGTCGGCATGCCGATGTCCCAGATCATGCTGCAGAAGGAGCCCGGGGCGAACGCCACGGTGACCGTGGCCCACAGCCGGACCGCCGACCTCGGCGCCGTGACGCGCCAGGGGGAGATCCTCATCGTCGCCGTCGGCGTCCCCGGCATCGTCCGCGGCGACATGGTGCGGGAAGGCGCCGTCGTGATCGACGTGGGCGTGAACCGGGTCGAGGACCCGACTACGGAGCGAGGCTATCGGCTCGTCGGCGATGTGGCGTTCGACGAGGCGGCGGAGCGCGCGAGCTGGATCACTCCGGTTCCCGGCGGCGTGGGGCCGATGACGATCGCCATGCTCCTCCGGAACACCGTGCGGTCGGCGGAGCGGACGGCAAGCCTCGCCGCGGCGGGCACGGTGGCCGCGTCGGGTTGAACGTGACGCGTCAGGCCTCGCTGTTCGGCGCGGCGGAAGTCCGCGATGGCCGCTCGCCGGAGGGCGCGATCACCGTGTCGGACCTGAACGAGGCGGCGCGCGGCACGCTGGAGAAGCGGTTCGGCGACCTCTGGGTGCGCGGCGAAGTGACGAACTGGACCCGCTCCTCCGCCGGGCACCGCTACTTCTCCCTCCGGGATCAGGAGCGGGACGCGAGCGTCGCGTGCGTCTTCTTCCGGGGGGATGCATGGCGCCTGCCGATGGATCCGGAAGACGGCATGGAGGTCTTCGTCCACGGCCGTCCGACCCTCTACGCGCGGCAGGGCCGGTTCCAGTTGCGCGTGCGCGCCCTCGAGACGGCGGGCGAAGGGTTGTGGCGGATCGCCTTCGAGCGGCTCCGCCGGAAGCTCGCGGCGGAGGGCCTGCTGGACCCGGAGCGCAAGCGGGCGCTGCCCGAGTTCCCTCGCCGCGTGGGCGTCGTCACGTCGCGCAAGGGCGCGGCGCTCCAGGACATCATCACGGTGCTCCGCCGGCGGGCCCCCTGGGTCGAGATCGTCGTGCGTCACTGCCGCGTGCAGGGCGAGGGCGCCGCCGCCGAGGTGCGGGCCGCCCTTCAGCGTCTCGCGGATTGGGGCGCGAGCGATCCGAACCGGACGCTCGACGCGATCATCCTGAGCCGGGGCGGCGGGTCCATGGAGGACCTGTGGTGCTTCAACGAGGAGACGGCGGTTCGAGCGGTCGCGACGAGTCCGGTTCCGGTGATCTGCGCCGTCGGGCACGAGGTCGACGTGACCCTGTGCGAGTTGGTGGCCGACCTCCGGGCGCCGACGCCATCCGCGGCCGCGGAACTCGCCGTGCCGGACATCCGGCACGTCCGCGCCTCGCTCGATACGGCGGGAAGGGGGCTGGCCCGCGGGTTGCGCCGGCTCATCGTGCGGGGGAGCGATCGCGTGGAAGCGCTCGCGCAGCGCCTCCCGGCCTCCGCGGGACACGCGCGCGATGTGGCGAAGCTGCGGCTCGATACGATGGCGGCCCGCCTCCCGGCGGGGATGGAGCGCGTGCTCGCACGCTCGCGTGCGCGGCTCGCCGAACTGGCCGCGTCGCTCGACGCGCGGAGCCCGCTCGCGACGGTGGCCCGCGGCTACGCCGTCGCCACGGACGTCGAGGGACGCCGCCTCACGCGGATCGACGACTTCGCGCCGAGCCAGCGTTTCCGCCTGCGCGTGGCCGGGGGCCAGGTCGCGGCGACGGCGGATGCCGTGGAACGCGACGCGGCGGAGCCGCACGCCGGGGAGCCGGACGCATGAGCGAGTCTTCGAAGGAGTTCGAATTCGAGACCGCGATCCGGGAACTGGAACGGATCGTCGCACGCCTCGACCGCGAGGGCATCGGCCTGGACGAGGCGATCGCCCTCTTCGAGCAGGGGATCGAGCGCCTCGGCGAGGCGCGACGCTGGCTCGACACGGCGAGCGGCCGCGTCGAGGAGCTCATCGCCTCCTCCACGGGAGGGCTGGAAGCGATGCCGCTGGAGGGTGCGGAAGCGCCGGGCGGGGGGTCGGAGGACCGGACGGAGGACGAACCGTGACCGTCGCGCTGCACGAACTGCGTGCGGCCATCGATGATGAGCTGGAGGGCTGGCTGTCCGAAACGCTGCGGGGGGCGGGCCCGATCGCGGACCCCATCCGGTATGCCGTGCTCGCGAAGGGGAAGAGGATCCGGCCGCTTCTCTTCGTCGGGGCGTGGGAGGCCGCGGGCGCCGCCGCCGGGCAGGGCGCCGGAAACGGCGCGGGTGCGCTCCACCGCGTGGCTCTGGGGCCCGAACTCGTCCACACGTATTCCCTGATCCACGATGACCTCCCGTGCATGGACGACGACGACCTTCGCCGGGGGCGGCCGACGGTGCATGTCCGGTACGGGGAGCGCGCCGCGGTCATGACGGGCGCGGCGCTGCTTCCGCTCGCGATCCGCGCCGTGGCCGAGGGAGCGGCGGGCCTGAAGCTGCCGGACCCCGTGGCGGGCCGGCTCATCGGGGTCCTCACCGCGGCGGCCGGCGGCGACGGCATGGTCGGGGGCCAGCTCCTCGATCTCCTCGCCGAAAAGAAGCACGTCGGCTTCGAGACGCTCGAGCGCATCCATCTCGGCAAGACCGCTCGCCTCATCGCGGCCTGCTGCACCATGGGCGGCGTCGCGGCCCGCGCCTCCGACGAGACGGTCGGTCGGCTGACCCGCTTCGGAATCGCCATCGGGCTCGCGTTCCAGACGGTCGACGATATCCTCGATGTGACGGGATCCTCGACCCGGATGGGGAAGGTCGGCGGGCGGGACGAAGCCCTGGGAAAGGCGACGACGCCGTCGGTCCTCGGTCTGGAGGGAGCGAGAGCCCGAGCGGAGGAGTTCGGCCGCGAGGCGCTGGGCGAGATTTCCCCGCTTCCGGGCGCGGACCGGCTGCGCGAAATCGGACGTCTCGTCCTCGACCGCGACCGTTGAGTCACCCGTGAAGTTCTTCATCATCGGCATCGCCGACCACCCGGGACTGGAGCCGCTCCTTCGGCGCGTCGAGCGGAAGGCGGACGAACTCGGGGTCTCTCTCGTCTTCGAACCATCGCTCGCGCCGACGGCGGGACGTGACTCCGCCGCGCCGGAGGAGATCGAAGGGGATGTCGCCCTCGTCCTGGCCCTCGGCGGAGATGGGACGTTGCTGCGGGCCGCGCGTCTGGCGGCGCCCCGCGGGATCCCGGTGCTGGGCTGCAACCTGGGCCGGCTCGGGTTTCTCACCATGGTTTCGGAGGATGAACTCGAGGCAGCGATGTCGATGGTGGCGGGCGGGGACTATGAGCTCGAGAAGCGGCTCGCCCTCCGCGTCCGGGTGGTTCCGAACGGATCCAGCGGGCCGGACGGGCGGAGCTTCTACGCGATCAACGACGCCGTCATTCACAAGAGTGGCTTCGCCCGCCTGATCGGGCTGCGTGTGTTGGCTGACGACGACGAAGTGGGGCACTACAGCGCGGATGGCATCATCCTCGCCACGGCCACGGGCTCGACGGCCTACAGCCTTTCCGCGGGGGGCCCCATCGTGTCGCCGACGATGGAGGGCATCGTCGCGACGCCGATTTCGCCGCACACGCTTGCCGTGCGCCCGGTCGTGTTTTCGGGAGACACGAGGATCTCGGTCGAACTCCTCTCGGGGGACCACGACCTGCAACTGACCGTCGACGGACAGCCCGGTTGCCGTCTCTCGGTGGGAGATCGCGTGGAGGTCGCCCGCTCGAGGCACGCCGTGGGTCTGGTCCGGCTGCCCCGCCATTCGTTCTTCACCGTCCTGAGGCGGAAGCTGCGGTGGGGGGATGTCCGCGAACACCCGACGCCCCCGTCCGGGGGGAATGAGGGAAAGCCGGAGTGCTGAGGGAGCTTCGGGTCCGGAACTTCGCCGTCGTCGAGGAGGCCACCCTCGAGTTCGGACCGGGCCTCAGCGTGCTCAGCGGCGAGACGGGAGCGGGGAAGTCCCTCCTCGTCGAAGCGCTCGCGCTCCTCGTCGGAGGCCGGCCGTCGCAGGACATGATCCGGGCGGGCGCCGGGGCCGCCCGCATCGAGGGCCGCTTCGAGATCGAGGACGTCGACGGAGTGCGGACGCTGTGCGAGGACGCCGGCGTCGATCACGAAGATGGCTGGCTCATCCTGTGTCGCGAGTTGCGCCGCGAGGGCCGGCACCGGGCATGGGTGAACGGCTCGCCGGCCACGGCGGGAAGGCTGCGCGAGTTCGGTGGCCGGCTCCTCGACCTCCACGGACAGCACGATCACCAGCGGCTCCTGGACCGCGCGTGGCAGCGGCGGATCCTGGACGCCCACGGTCGACACGAGGGGCTGGGCGCCCGGACGGCGGCGGCATACGAAGCGTTGGGCGCCATCGAGGCGCGCCTGGAGGATACGCGCCGCGCCGCGCGCGAGGGACGCGAACGGGCGGACTACCTGCGCTTCAAGCGGGACGAGATCGCCGGAGCCGGACTCGAACCGAACGAAGATGAGGCGCTCGAGTCGGAGGCCCGCCGCCTCTCGCATTCCGAAGAGCTGGTCGAACTCTCGGGCTCGCTCCACCACGGGCTGTACGAGGCCGAGGGGTCGATCGTCGACCGGCTGGGCGAGTTCGCGGCCCGCCTCG
Source organism: Candidatus Palauibacter irciniicola (assembly GCF_965208695.1). Taxonomy (GTDB): domain Bacteria; phylum Gemmatimonadota; class Gemmatimonadetes; order Palauibacterales; family Palauibacteraceae; genus Palauibacter; species Palauibacter irciniicola. The sequence continues at coordinate 1,455,423 of NZ_OZ242352.1, read as the reverse complement.
AGGCCCTGGTCTCGATCGACCGCGATGCGAGTCCCTTCCGCGACCTGCTCGAGGCCGCGCTCCGCAACGTGGAGGAACTCGGGCGGAGCCTCGCTCCCTACCGCGACTCGATCGAGCACGACCCCCGGCGGCTCGACGAGATCCGCGTCCGGCAGGATCTCCTCTACCGCCTCAAGCGCAAGTACGGCGGCACCGTGGAAGACGTGATCCGCGCGGGCGAGGAGGCGCGGCGCGAATTGGAGACCGTGCAGGGGGCGGATGACGAGATCGAGCGCCTCGAAGCGGCGCGGCAGGCGGCGTCCGCCGAACTGGCCGAGCTGGCGTCCGAACTTTCCGAGCGGCGCCGCCAGTCGGCCCGCGCGCTCTGCGAGGCCGTCACGGCGGCGCTACCGGAACTCGGTCTCCGGGGCGGCCGTTTCGAGATCGCGCTCGACGCATACGGCGAGATCAGGGCCACCGGCGCCGAACGGGTGGAGTTTCTCGTCTCCCTGAATCCGGGTTTCCCCCCGGCGCCGCTGCGGCGCGTGGCCTCGGGGGGAGAGATGAGCCGCCTCATGCTCGCGCTCGAGACCGCCCTCATCGAGGTGGACGATCTGCCGGTGCTCGTATTCGACGAGATCGATGCCGGGATCGGGGGAGAGGTGGCGCACCGTGTCGCGGCCCGGCTCGTGCGGCTTTCCGCCACGCACCAGGTGCTCGTCGTCACGCATCTCGCGCAGATCGCGGCGCGCGCCGACGCCCACTATTCGGTCGGCAAGGTCACGGAAGCCGAAGGCGTGCGGACATCGGTCCGGGTGCTCACCGGGGGAGAACGCGTCCACGAAGTCGCTCGCATGCTGGGAGGCGACCCCGCCAGCCGCGCCTCGCGCGCCCACGCCGAGGAGTTGCTCGCCGGCCGTCTGTAGCGCGAGTTGCGGCGCCGAACTAGAAGAGCGTGATCGGGAAGCGGAGTTCGGCCGCGTAGCGGAAGGAGGCCGGCGTTCGCCCCCCGGAGCCCGAGATGGCCCGCCGCAGCGAGATGCCGAACTGGTAGGCGCCGCGCACCGGCCTGGCCCCCGCCTGCAGTTCCTCGACGCCCCCGGCCTCGGAGATATCGATGAGGAACTCGACGCCCAGCCGGTGGCGGGTCTGCGCTCCCTCCGCCGCCACCGTGTTCGGGTCCAGTCCCTCGATGGGCCCCACGAACTGATAGGTGGGCTCGGGAAGCCGGAAGTAGTCGTACTCGAGTCCCACGCTGAGGGCCGCGTTGAAACGCAGCGAAGGGCGGACCACGACCGCGAGATAGTCTCCCAGGTCCCGCCGCATCAGCGCCACCAGGTCCTCCTGGCCGTAGGGGCGATCCGGAGGGGTGAAGCGGATCACGCCCTCGTCCGGCTGCTGGATCCCGTAGCGGGCGGAAGCGCGGATCATGAAGAGGCTCCCGAAGGCGATGTCCTGGTACAACGCCAGTTCGATGTCGGTCTGGCCGTCCCCGATCGGTATGTCCGCCGAATTCGACGGGTCTCCGAAGATCGTGAGGTTGCGGTTTCGGATCGGGAGCCGGGCGAGTGCGCCCACGCTCGTTCGCAGCCGGATGCCGCGCTCCGGGTCCGGTCCGGGATCGGACCCCGCCGCCGCGGCCGCGGCCGGCCCCGGGATCGGCCTGCGGCGCGTGATGCCGTCGATGAGGTTCATGCGCACGAAGACCTCGACCTCGCCCAGATCAAGCTCGTTCCTCGTGTCCCTCGGCAGCCGGTCGGCGAGGCCCTGGCTCAGGAACAACGCGTCGAAGTCATCCTCCGTCGCGAACTCGGGCAGGGCAAGCTCCGGCAGCGTCAGGCCGAGCGCGTCGAACGCCGTCGCGAAATCCGCAAAGCGTCGTGCCATCTGGGTCCCCGCCGCACTGGAAGCGGTGGGGATCAGGGCTCCGTCGTCGGCCCGCCGTCCCAGAGCGTTGACGAAGTCCCGCGTCGCACTCCGGAGCGCGATCGCTTCTTCGAGCGCCGTCCCCGTCAGGGAACCGCCATCGATCAGCGCACCCAGGTCGTCAAGCGCCGACCGCGCGTCCCTGGCGAAGGGCGCGCCGGACTCGAGGGCCAGGCCGTTTCCGGTCACGGTCGCGGTGGAATCGAACGCGAAGCCCACCGTCATGTCCGTGAGCGTGAACGGGGCCCGGGCGCCCACGCTGACCCAGTCGAGGACCCCCACCTCGACGCCGAGCCCGAGGCGGCGGACCTGCGCCCGCATCGCGGAGAAGTCGAGCCCGCCGAACGAGAAGTCGTCCTCGGTCACGGGTTCGAAGCCGAGCGCCTCCGCATCGTCGTTCAGCTCCTGGATGAGAGCGAAGGGAGGAGGGAACATGCGGCGGGCGAGTGGGCCGTCGAAGTGCCCGGCAAGCGGTTCGCGCTGCCCGTCGGCGATCCCCGCGTTCGAGTCGAGGGCGAACTGTTCGGACCAGTTCAGCAGGGTCGGCGCCACGGTGAGCCACAGCTTGCCCTTCCTCGGCAATCGCGCGTCCGTGAACTGCCCGGCCAGCTGGATGGGAGCCATGGCCGTGGAGACGAGGGCGAGAAGGATCGGGAGGGCGCGTCGGGTCGACGGAAGCATCGCGCGAGTATAGCAGCCCGGGGCGCGATGGAGAACCTTCCGGCGGTGGCATCCGTATGGCCGCTCCATTAGGCTGTGCGGACTCCGGCGCCGTGGCCGAGTGGTTAGGCAGGGGCCTGCAAAGCCCCCTACTCCGGTTCGAATCCGGACGGCGCCTTTTTCTTCGAAACTCCCTTCGCATCTCCCGCGAACACAGGAGGGGAACGGGTTGGCTCTCAGGCTGAAAGCGGACCAGGTTCTCCTGCTCCTTCTCGTCTTCGTTCCCATCACCCTCGTTCTCGAGTACGTCGTCCACGCGTCGGCCACCACGCTCTTTCTTACCTCCGCCGTCGCGATCGTTCCCCTCGCCGGGATCATGGGGAAGTCCACCGAGATGCTGGCCGAGCACGTCGGGGCCGGGCTCGGAGGACTGCTGAACGCGACGTTCGGGAACGCCGCGGAACTCATCATCGCGATCTTCGCCCTCAGAGCGGGCCTGCACGACCTGGTCAAGGCGTCGCTCACGGGGTCGATCATCGGGAACATCCTTCTCATCTTCGGACTCAGCGCGCTGCTCGGGGGGCTGAAGTTCCGGACGCAGACCTTCAACCGCACCGCGGCCAAGCTGGGAGCCACGCTCCTCCTGCTGAGCGCCGTCGGACTCGTCATCCCGTCGCTGCTGTACTATCTCCGGGACGGGGCGGAGATGGGGACCGCGGCGACGGGGGCGGCCGCGGGGGCGGGATCGGGGTCCGGGTGGTTGAGCCTCGAGATCTCCGTCGTCCTCGTCGTCTGCTACGTCCTCTCACTCGTCTTCGCGCTGCGGACGCACGCGGAGCTCTACCAGGGGACGGGGCACGCCGCCGACGCGGCGCACGCGGCGCCCGCGTGGTCGAAGGGCAAGTCGTTCGCCGTCCTCGTCGGGGCGGCGGCGCTCGTGGGCTGGATGAGCGAGATCCTCGTCGGCGGAGCGGAAGAGGCGGCCCACGCCCTGGGGATGACCGAGATTTTCGTGGGCGTGATCGTCGTCGCCCTCGTCGGCAACGCGGCGGAACATTCGACCGCCGTGCTCGTCGCCCTGCGGAACAAGATGGACCTGTCGGTTCAGATCGCGGTGGGATCGTCCCTGCAGATCGCCCTCTTCATCGCCCCGCTCCTCGTCTTCCTCTCCTACGCGATCGGGCCGCAGCCGATCGACCTCGTCTTTACCCCGCTCGAAGTGGTGGCGGTCGCGGTCTCCGTCCTCGTCGTGGGACAGATCGCCGATGACGGCAAGACGCACTGGATGGAGGGCGTCCTCCTCCTCGCCGTCTACGTCGTGCTCGGCCTCGCCTTCTTCAACCTGCCGGGCTAGCAGCAAAGCAACGCTTCTCGGACTCGGGGCGTCTCAGTGTTCCGGACGCGCGGGACCTTTTGGCGCTCCGCGGGGTCGGGTCTGACGGGAGAACTGAAGCCGGGGCGGCGGATCACCCTCCTGTGGCAGGGACGACGTTGGGATGAAGTCGGTAGTACCGAAGTGGTCGCGCGCGCCCCGGCCTCACTCCACCGCCCCCGCCTCCCTGTCCACGGCCTCCATCTCCCTGTCCTCGGACTTCGTTCGCCAGCCTGCGGCCGTCCCGCCTTCGGAAAACTCGCAGGGGCGGCTTGTCGGCTCCGGCATCTCGCCGCAGTGTGACCCTCTGGCGTTACTCGGCTACAGGAGGGGAGCGTGTCTGAAGACCTCGAGAGAACAGGTGTGGACGTGGCGAAGAGCGGGATTCGCCGGCGGGGGTTTCTGAAGGCGGCGGCTGCGGCGACGGCGGCGGGGGCGCTGGATCCGCGCTCGCTCGTGGCCACTCCGGAGGCGATGCCTCCCGCTCCCGATGCTCCGGAGTTCGAGGGGCTGCGCGAGCCGGTGCAGGAGGAGGTCATCCCGCTCGGGAACGGGGAGCCGCCGGCCCTTCAGTTCCAGGCGTATCCGGGCGGGACGGGTGCGCTGCTGGAGAAGTACTGGCGGGCGGGGATGAACCCGTTCGAGAAGACCCCGATCGATGTCGAACCCTGGGAGGGGCCCGTGCCGTCCACCGAGGAGGAGATCGCGTTCCTCCCCGTGCACCGGCTGTCGGCCCTCGTGAAGGAGCGCCGGGTCTCGCCGACGGAGCTGTTCGACATCTACATGGAGCGCATGAAGCGGTACGACCCCGTGCTGCTGTGCGCGGTGACGATCCTCGAGGACCGGGGCAGGGAAGAGGCGGAGCAGGCGGAAGCCGAGATCCGCGCGGGCGAATGGCGCGGCCCCCTGCACGGGATCCCCTACGGCCTGAAGGACCTTTTCTCGACCGTCGGGGCGCGGACGACGTGGGGCTCGGCGGCCTTCCAGACCCAGATGATCGAGGAGGATGCGGAGGTCGTGCGCCGACTGAACGCGGCGGGCGCCGTGCTCATCGCGAAGCTCGCGACGGGGGAGTTCGCGCGGGGCGACCGTTGGTACCGCGGCCGGACGCTGAATCCGTGGAACCTGGCCTGGGGATCGAGCGGGTCTTCCGCCGGGCCGGGGTCGGCGACGGCGGCGGGCTGCGTCGCGTTCTCGATCGGGACCGAGACGCGCGGGTCGATCGTCTCCCCGAGCCGCCGCAACGGGCTGAGCGCCCTTCGCCCCACCTTCGGCCGCGTGAGCCGCTACGGGGGCATGGTGCTCTCCTGGAGCATGGACAAGACGGGTCCCATGTGCCGCACGATCGAGGACTGCGCGCTCGTGTTCAACGAGATCCACGGCGCGGACGAGAAGGACCCCGCCTCCATCACGATGCCGTTCCGTTTCGAGCGGAATCCGGACCTCGGCGCGCTTTCGATCGGGTACACGGAGGACGCGCCGCACTCCTTCGTCGAGAAGCTGGAGGAGCTCGGGGCACGGCCGCGGCTCATGCGCGAACTGCCCGACCAGGCGGCGAGTTCGCTGGGCGCGGAGTCGTCGTCGGCCTTCGACTTCCACGTCGCCCCGGGCGGGGAGCTGCCCCCGGTGCCGGAGGGGCTCAGCGAGGTGGAGGAGCGCGACTTCACGCGCTTCCGCCGCGGGCGCGAGGGTCTGGCGATGGACTACGTGCACGCCCAGCGCCGCCGCCTCATCGTGATGAAGCGCATGGCCGAGGCGATGGAGGGCTTCGACATGTTCGCCACCGGATCGGGAGAGGTGGGGCTCACGAACGAGACGGGGCACCCGGCGGCCGTCGTCCAGTACGGCTTCGGCCCGCTCGGGCCCGAGGGCGAGGAGGCGGAGCAGCCGCTGACGACGACCCTCATCGGCGATCTGTTCGCCGACGACAAGATCCTCAGCGTGGCGCACGCCTTCCAGGCGGCGACGGACTGGCACACGCGGCACCCCGCGCTCGATTGACGGGGGACCATGACCGACGGAAGCACGACAGGCGGAAACGGAGGACGAACGATGAACAGAATGCCCAGGCGCCTCCTGTGGGGCGTGCTCCCGGTCCTCGTGGTCGGAGGGGCGCTCGCCGTTGCCCGGGCCCCGGGGTCCACGGCGGCCGAGTCGGACGCGGGTCGCCTCGAGCGGCTCAGCGGCGCCCTGGAGTCCTACGTGGAGGAGGGGGAGCTGGCCGGCGCCGTCGCGCTCGTCGCGCACGAAGGTGAGGTCTCCTACCTCGAGGCGGTCGGCCACCGGGACGTCGCGGCGGGCGACCCCATGGAGACGGACGACATCTTCCGCATCGCCTCGCAGACGAAGGCGATCGTGAGCGTCGGCGTGATGATCCTGCAGGAGGAGGGAGAACTTCTCATCTCCGATCCGCTGGGCCGCTATCTGCCCGAGTACATGGAGACGACGGTCGCCGTGTCCGATGGAGCGGGCGGATACGACATCGTCCCCGCGAACCGGCCGATCACGATCCGGGATCTGCTCACGCACACGGCCGGGATCGGCTACGGGGGCGGCCCCGCGGCGGAGCTGTGGGCGAGGCGGACATCCAGGGCTGGTACTTCGCGCACCGCGACGAGCCGGTCCGGGAGACGGTGCGGCGCATGGCCGCCCTCCCCATGGACGCGCAGCCGGGCGAGCGCTTCGTGTACGGCTACGCGACGGACATCCTCGGCGCCCTCGTCGAAGAGGTGTCGGGCGAGCCGCTGGACGGCTTCCTCCGCACGCGGATCTTCGAGCCGCTGGGCATGGCGGACACGCACTTCTACCTGCCGGAGGAGAAGCGCGACCGGCTCAGCGTCGTGTATTCGGCCTCGGAGGGCGAACTCGCGCCGGCGCCCGATCCGGGCGGCATGGTCGGCCAGGGCGCGTACGTCGACGGCCCGCGCACGAGCTTCTCCGGCGGCGCCGGGCTCCTCTCCACCGCGCACGACTACGCCCGCTTCCTCCAGATGATGCTGAACGGGGGCGAACTCGACGGTGCGCGCGTCCTGTCGAGCAAGAGCGTCGACCTCATGACGGTCAACCACGTCGGAGACCGGTTCAACTGGGACGGCGGAGTCGGCTTCGGCCTCGGGTTCAGCGTGCTGGCCGATCTCGGCGCGCGCGGAACCCCCGGCTCGGAGGGTGAGTACGGGTGGGGCGGCGCGTACCACTCGACGTACTGGGTGGATCCCGCCGAGGATCTCGTCGTCGTCTACTTCACGCAGCTCATCCCGACGGGCGGCGTGGACGACCACGCGAAGCTGCGCACGCTGGTGTACCAGGCGCTCGACGAGATGCAATAGCCGCGCGCGGCCCGCTGTTGTAGATCTGAGGGCCGCGCTCGCGAGCCGGAGTGGCGGAACTGGCAGACGCGCCGGACTCAAAATCCGGTGGGAGCAATCCCTTGAGGGTTCGAGTCCCTCCTCCGGCATGACCCTTCGCCCTCGTGTTCCCGGCGTTTTCCCGATGGTGTCAGGCCCGTGACCCAGCCCACGATTCGAACCGTCGCCGTCGTCGGGGCCGGGGTCATCGGCCGAAGCTGGATCCGCGTGTTCGCCCGGGCCGGGTGCGAGACGCGCGTCTTCGACCCCGACTCGGAGCAGTTGGCGCGCGCACTCGATTGGGCGCGGAACTCCGCGAACGAGGACGAGGCTCTCGGGTTCATCGATGCCGGGACCGCAGCCGAAGAGGGGCGGGCGGTTCGCCGCTGCGACACGCTGGAGGGGGCGCTGTCGGGCGCCGGCTGGGTGCAGGAAAGCGGGCCGGAGACGCTCGCGGTCAAGCAGCGGATCTTCGCCGACCTGGATGCCGCGGCGGATCCCGGCACGATTCTGGCAAGTTCGACTTCGGCCCACGACATGTCGCGGATCGCGGCGGGTCTGGCGGGCGCCGAGCGGTGCATCGTCGCCCACCCCGTGAATCCGCCCCACGTCATCCCCATGGTGGAGGTCCTTCCCGGAGAGGCCACGCACCCGGACGTGCTGACCGCCGCGCTCGCCTTCCTGGAGAGCGTGGGCCAGTCTCCCGTGCAGATGAACCGCTACCTGTCCGGCTTCCTCCTCAACCGGCTTCAGGCCGCCCTCATCCGGGAGGCCGTCTTCCTGTACGGATCGGGCGCGGCCTCCGCGGAAGCGATCGACACGGTAGTCCGCGACGGCCTGGGGCTGCGCTGGGCGCTGCTCGGGCCGTTCGGCACCGGCCACACGAACGCGGACGGCGGCGCCGGTGAGTACTACCGGCGCTACGGCGAGGCGTACCGCGAGATGTGGCGGGAGCTCGAGGCAGACCCCGAGTTCTCCGACCGCGTGATCGACGGGATCCACGCCGAGACGGCGGGGATGTACGGAGGCTCCGCCACCCGGGAGCTCTGCGCGTGGCGCGACCGGCTGATCCGGCGCCTCCGCGCGCTGAAGGAGGACGACCCTCCGCCCGGAAGTTCGACGCCGGGGAGCGGGCGTTGAAGCGCGGGCGTCGACGCGTTTCTCAAACGCCGGAGCGCGCGCGGGTGTCTATTCACTTGCGCCGACAAGGCACTACTGCGCCTACGAGCACCACCACAGTCAGGAGCCGCGAATCATGCTGAAGCGTGCGTTTCTCCCCGTCCTCTTCGCGACAACCCTCCTCCCGGCCCAGGCGGCCGCCCAGGAGGCCGTGGCCGATGAAGAGTTCATGGCCGAGATGGAATGGCGTTCCATCGGCCCGGCGAACATGGCCGGACGCGTCACGGACATCGAAGGGATTCCCGGCACGGGGACCTTCTTCATCGCGGGCGCGTCGAGCGGGATCTGGAAGACGACGAACAACGGGACGACCTACCGGCCCGTCTTCGACAACGAGCGGGTCGTCTCGATGGGCGACATGGCGATCGCGCCGAGCAACCCGGACATCGTGTGGGCCGGGACCGGCGAGGAAGACTCGCGCAACTCGATCTCCCCCGGGGGCGGCATCTACAAGTCCGTCGACGGCGGGCTCACGTGGGAGCTGAAGGGGCTTGAGGACACGCAGGCCATCGGTCGCGTCGTCGTCCACCCGACGAAGGCGGACTGGGTGTATGTGGCCGCGCTCGGGCACCCCTGGGGGGACAACGAGGAGCGCGGGCTCTACCGCACGAAGGACGGCGGCGACACGTGGGAGCGCATCAACTTCGTGTCCGACAAGGCGGGCTTCGTCGATGTCGACATGCACCCGCAGAATCCCGACATCCTGTGGGCGACGAGTTGGGAGCGTGTGCGCGGCCCGTACTTCTTCAACAGCGGCGGCCCCGGGAGCGCGATCTGGAAGTCCACGGACGCCGGCGACACGTGGGAGAAGGTGGAGGGCAACGGCCTCCCCGAGACCATGCTGGGGCGGCTCGAGATCGCGATCGCGCCGAGCTATCCGCAGGTCATGTACGCGATGGTCGAGGCGGAGGCTCCGGAGGAGGCGGATGAGGACGGGACCGTCACGCCTCCGGTCTGTACCGCTCCGCCGACGGCGGCGAGACGTGGGAGTTCATGAACTCGAACAACTCCCGGCCCTTCTACTATTCCGGCGTCTGGGTGTCGCCGGACGACCCGGACTTCATCTACTGGTCCTCCCTCTTCTTTTCCCGGGACGGAGGGCGCACGGTCGGGAACCCGGCCCAGGGCGTGCACGTCGACTATCACGCACTGTGGTGGGATCCCACCAATCCGGACCACTTCATACTGGGCAACGACGGCGGGATCGCGATCACGTGGGACCGGGGCGGCAACTTCGAGTTCCCCAACCGTATCCCGATGGGACAGTTCTATGCGGTCAGCTACAACATGGATACGCCCTACCGGGTGTGCGGCGGACTGCAGGACAACTATACGTGGTGCGGGCCGAGCGCCCGCGCGGGCGGGTCCATCGACAATCACATGTGGTATTCGATCGGGGGCGGCGACGGCTTCTACGCGCCGCAGGATCCGACGAACCCGGACATCGTGTTCGGGGAATCGCAGCAGGGGCGGATCTACTGGCGGAACACGCGCACCGGCGAGCGCCACCAGCTGCAGCATCCGGACTGGCGCGAGCGCACGCAGACGCTGCGCGACTCGATCGCGATCCTGACGGGCGACGACCCCGACAATCCGCCGGCCGGCAACGTGGCGCAGATCGAGGAACTGCAGGCCCTCGTCGCGCAGGATTCCGCACTCTACGAAATGCGGTTCAACTGGAACACGCCGCTCGAACTGTCGCCGCACGATCCGCAGACGCTGTACATCGGGGCGAACCGGGTCCTGAAGTGGACGTACGACACGGATGAGATGACGCCGATCTCGGACGACCTCACCTACGCGGACCCGGAGAAGATCGAGATCGCCTACAACACGACGGGCGGCATCACGCCGGACGTCACGGGGGCGGAGAACTTCGCCACGATCGTCTCGCTCGCCGAATCGAAGCTCAACGAGGGCGAACTCTACGCGGGGACGGACGACGGCCGCGTGTGGCGGACGCCCGAGGGTGCGGAGTGGATCGAACTCACGGATCGCTTCGACGGTGTCCCGGAGGGGACGTACGTGAGCCGGATCGAGCCCTCGAGCCACGATCCGAACCGCTTCTACGTGACGTTCGACAACCACCGGCGCGACGACTACACACCGTACGTCTACGTGACGGACGACGCCGGGGAGACCTTCCGCTCGATCTCGTCGAACCTCCCGACCGGCAAACCGGACTTCGTGCACGTGGTCCGGGAAGACCCCGTGAACCCGGATCTCCTCTTCGTGGGGACGGACGTCGGGGCCTACGTGTCCACGGACCGGGGCGGGTCGTGGTCGCGCTTCATGAATGGCTTGCCCACGGTGCCGGTCCACGACCTGAAGATCCACCCGCGCGAGAGCGAGATCATCGCGGGCACGCACGGGCGCTCCATTTTCGTGGCGGACATCTCGCTCCTGCAGCAGCTCGACGGCGGGCGCCTGCCGGAGGCGGTGACGGTGTTCCAGCCGAAGACGGCGATCCAGTTCGGGGATCCGCCGGTGGGCGGCGAGTTCGTCGCGCAGAGCAACTTCCAGGCAGACGCGGGCGACTACGGGGCGCAGATCTCCTACTACGTCCCGGAGGACGTCGCGGAGGCGCTCGCCGCGGCGGCCGAGGAAGAGGCCGAAGAGGAGGCCGAGGAGGAAGGAAGCCGAGGAGGAAGAGGCCGAAGAGGAGGCTGCGGGCGCGGCGGCCCCCGCCTTTGCGATGCCCGGGGGCATGGCGGGCATGGTGGCTGCGCGAGGCGGTAACCGTCCCCAGGCCTCGATCGCGATCCTGAACGCGGCGGGCGACACCGTGCAGACGCTGAACGGTTCGGCCTCGGCCGGCGTGCAGCGCGTGCGGTGGACCTTCAACCGGCGGAGCGCGCCGCGGGAGCCGTCGCCCGCGGACCGGCTGGACAGCCTGCGCACCGCCCGACTCTACGAGGCGGTGGGCGACTCGCTGGTCGAGCACGAAGGGGTCGCGCGGGAGACGATCGACCAGGTGCTCGAAATGATGCAGGGCGGCAACCAGGGCGCGATCATCCGCATGTTCACCGGCGGCGGGGGCGGTGGCGGCGGCGCCGCCGGCTGGCAGGAGCGTCCGGCCGAGCGCTATCCGCCGCCCGGCCGGGCGGGGCAGGGCGGAGGCCGGGGAGGAGGCCGCACCGCGGCGATGGCCGCCGCCGCGGCCGCCCAGAGCGGCGCCGATCCGGCAGCGATGCGCGAAGTCTTCCAGCAGGTGGGCGAGGCGGTCCGGGAGCGGGGCGGCATGTCGACCTTCCGTCGCTTCTTCGCCGGCGGTGGTGGCGGGGGCGGCCTGGCCGATCCGGGCACCTACACCGTGGCGATCACGATCGGCGACGAAACCCACACGGTCCCGCTCGAAGTCGTACGGAAGGAAGGCTTCGGGTTCTGGGATGAGCCTGACGGAGAAAACGACCGCGAGGATCCGTAGCTCCCTGTGGCCCGCCGGGGCGGCAAACGTTCGCCGCTCCGGCGGTGTCGCATGGCTCGATAGCCCTCAGCGGGGACGAGCGTTGGCTCCGGAGACCGGGATGGGCGGATGACGATGAACAGCGAGGGGAACGGCGCGTCGATCCTGGAGAAGATCCGGAAGCGGCGCATGGTGCAGATCGCGCTCGTGTACGTGGGCGCGGCCTGGCTCGGCGTGGAGATCACCGACTTCATCGTCGGGACCTACGCGTTTTCGAGGAAGATCCTCGACACGGTCGTCTTCCTCGCCATCCTCGGGTTCCCCGCCTTTCTCGTTATCGGCTGGTTTCATGGGGAGCGCGGTCCCCAGCGCATCCGCCGGGCCGAAGCCTGGCTCCTGCTCACCCTGGCCTCCCTGGGCGCGATCGGCACCTACCGGATCGCGACCGCGGTACCGGCGGAGGCCGGCGGCGTGGAGGCCGCGACGCCCGCCACGGCCGCGGACCGTACGGATGACGGCGGAGAAGCGCTGAGTTTCGCGGGTTCGGCGCCCGACCTGGGGCCCAGCTCGCTCGCGGTCCTGCCCTTCCGGAACAACGTGCCCGACCCGGAACTCGAGTGGCTCGGTTCGGGTCTCGCCGACCTGCTCACGACGAACCTGGCGCAACTCCCCGGTCTACGCGTGGTCGGCCGACAGAGCCTCTTCGACCTCCTCATGGAGGGAGGGGTCTCCGAGGAGGAGGAAATCCCGGAGGCGCTGGCGCTGACCGTGGCGCGCGGGAGCGGCGCCCGCCTGCTGCTCTGGGGCAGCGTGACGGGGTCGGCGGAGGACATGCGCATCGACGCCCAGTTGATCGAACTCGAAAACGGGACCATCGCCTCCGCGGACTTCGCCCGGGGCGACGATGTGTTCGAACTCGTGGACACGCTGACGGTGCGGCTCGCCGCCAACCTCTCCGGCACGCCGGCGCCGCCCGAGGTCGCTCGCATTAGCCACCTGGGCACGCGGAATCTGGAGGCCCTCGCCGCCTTTCACCGGGGCAACGCGCTGCACCGCGAAGGCCGCCCGGAGGAGGCCGAAGCGCACTACGAGCGGGCCGCCACGCTCGACAGCGCGTTCGCGCTCCCGTTCCTCACGGCGGTCAGGGCGTTCGGGGAGGGGGAGGCGGTGTCGCCGGATGCCGACCGCACCGAGACCGAGTCACGTCGCCGCGAATGGCGGGAGCGCGGCCACGCACAGCTCATCCGGCGGCTCCCGGAGGACGTGCGGGAGCAGTTGGCGAACCTCAGCGGGGAGGAACTGGGGGCCGCGATCGACTCGCTGCTGGACGGCGCGATTTCCGGTGTCCGCCTCCTCGTCACGGAACGAAGAGCCGCGCGCGGCGAGCCGCCGGAGGAGCCGTCCCCGCGGCGGGATCCCCCGCCTCCGCGCTGAACGCGGGATGGGCCGGCGCGCTGGACGTTCGGCGTCGTTCGGGCCATGTTTCAACGAAACATGGGCGGGCGCCGCCTCCCCGCGGTGGGGGCGTCCTCGGAACCTCAGGGAGGCCACATGAAGCGAAGGGCGTTTCTCCGAGCCGGACTCACGGGCGCCGGCGTTGCCGGCATCGCCGCCGCACCCCTGGCCGCACCCCTCGCGGGCGCGACCACGGCGCGCGGCCTCGACACCCTCTTCAACCCCCGCCGACCGGGGCGCGACTACAACGGACCCGTCCGGCTGAGTTCGAACGAGAACCCGCTCGGCATCGCTCCGTCGGCGCGGCAGGCGATCATCGACGGGCTCGACGAGGCGAACCGCTATCCCGGCGCGACCGGCGAACTCGTGCGCGAGGCGCTCGTGGCGCGCCTCGGCGTCAAGCCCGGCCAGCTCTTCTTCGGCTCCGGCTCGACCGAGATCCTGCGCATCGCTTCGGCGGCCTGGGCGGCGCCCGGCGGCCGCCTCATCTACGCCGAGCCGACGTACGAGGATGTCCCGAGGTACTCGCAACCGTTCGCCTACGACCACGTCACGGTGCCGCTCACGAGCGACTACGCGCACGACATCGGCCGTATGCGCGAAGAGGTCGCGAAGTCGTCCGCGCCGAGCGTGATCTACTTCTGCAACCCGAACAACCCGACCGGCACGCTTACCGCGACCGGGCCGATCATGGACTGGATCCGCGACGAGGGCGAGCAGCACCTCTTCCTCGTGGACGAGGCGTACTTCGAACTCGCGGACGACCCCGGCTACGAGACCTTCGTCCCGCTCATCGAGCGCCATCCGAACCTGATCGTCGCCCGCACCTTCTCGAAGGTGTACGCGATGGCCGGGATTCGCCTCGGCTACGGGATCGCGCACGAAGCCACCGTCCAGCGGGTCCTCCCCTTCGCGACGCGGAACGCGCCCAACCACGTCGCGGGCGTGGCGGCCGTCGCCTCGCTCGCCGACGACGAGTTCTTCGCGAAGAGCGTGAAGACGAACGACGAGGCGAAGGCGATCATGTACGACGCCCTTGCCCAGCTCGACATCGAAGTCCTGCCGAGCCACACGAACTTCGTCATGCACCGGATCAAGGGCGAACTCGCGACCTACAACGAGCGCATGTTCGAGGCCGGGTTCAACGTGGGCCGCCCGTTCCCGCCGATGACGGACTGGAGCCGGCTCTCGATGGGCCTCCCGTCGGACATGGAGAAGCTCGCCGAGGTCATGACCGACTTCCGCAAGAAGGACTGGATCTGACCTGCGGGGAGGGCGGCATCGCCCGATGCCGCCCTCCCGCCGTTTGGACCCGCGCCGCCCCCACCACCACCCCTCTCGCACTTCCCGTTCTACTATTGAACTAGTTGACCGAACGCCCCCGTCCGTCCAGGTTCTCCCGGCAGGGTAGGCGGGCCGGCTCGGGGTGCCGTACAACGGTCGGGACACGTTCCCGTGTCAAAGCCTCGACCTCTGACGGTTGATAGCCGGTTGACAGTCTTTCGATAGATTGAGCTTGCCGCGACCACTCCGACCGGTCGACTACGCGAACCGAACAAAGCGGTGCGAGGCTTATGAAGGCACGTCATTGGGTCACGTTGATCGTCCTGCTCGTCGCGGGCGCGGCCGTCGTCGGCATCTTCATGCGGCTGAACGAGGACGGGGAGGACGAGCCGCAGAGCTTCGGCGACGCCGCGGCGGACTCCGTGGCCGAGGCGGTGCGGGGGACGGCCTCCGCGGCCGCCTTCGCCACGGACATTTTCCTTCCCGTCGAAGGGGCCGTCATCCAGCGCGACACCTTCGTGCTCTGGGTCACCGCGAGCGGACGGGCCGCATCCCTGCGCCGGGCCCCGCTCCATGCGGAAGTCCAGGGGCCGGTGACGGCGGTGCCGGTGCAGGAGGGCGTGCACGTGCGGGCCGGCCAGCTCCTGGCGCGGATCGACCCGACGCTCTACGAACTCCAGGCGCAGCGGGCGGAGGCCGGCGTGGCGCGCGCGCAGGCGGAGTATCTGGACCGGGTGCTCTTCGATGACGAGCTGCCGGACTCGGTCCGGCTGGCCCGCGCCGAGCAGGCCCGCATCCGGGTGAGCCTCCCGGACTACGAGGCGCAACTCGCGGAAGCGCGCTACGAACTGGAAAAGACGCGGATCGTCGCCCCCTTCGCAGGCCTCGTGGCGAACCTCGCCGTCGCGCACGGGAGCCGCGTCAGGACGGGCGATTCGATCGCGACCATCGTCGACCTTTCCGAGATCGACATCGATGCCGAGGTCCTGCATTCCGAACTCCCGCTCGTGGAGGTGGGGCGACAGGCGACGGCGACGTTCCCCGCGCTCCGGGGAGAGATCTTCGAGGGGCGCGTCGTGAGCGTGAACCCGCTGGTCGATCCCGAGACGCAGACGGCGCGCGTCACCGTGCGCCTGTCGAATCCCGAGGCTCGAATCGTGCCGGGCATGCCGGGGAACGTGCGGATCGCCGGCCGTCAACTCGCGGACCGGACGTTCGTGCCGAAGGAAGCGGTGGTCGAGCGGAGCCGGCGGCAGGTGGTGTTCGTGTTCGAGCCGGGAGCCCCGGGCTCGGAGACGGGACGCGCCCAGTGGGAGTACGTGACGCTCGGCCTCGAGAACGACACGCAGGTCGAGATCATCCCCAGTCCGGACGGAGACGACACCTTCGTGCCCGCGGGCGGGGAAGTCGTGCTCGTCGACGGTCACGCCACGCTCACGCACGACGCCCAGGTGCGGATCGAGAACCACGGAGAACTCGTTACGCCGATGGAACCCGCCCCGGACGACACACCGGACAACTCCGCGAGCGGCTCCACGGGCGGTTCGCGGTGAGGCGCGGAGCCGGGGGACGCCGGCCCCGCTTCCGTGAGGCGGCCGCGCTCGCCGCCGTGCTGGCGGCTGCAGGTTTCGCGGCCCCGGCGCCCTCCGTTGCGCAGAATCCGTCGCTCCCGGACACGATCGACATCACGAGGGCGATCCGGGTCGCCCTCAGCGAGAGCCCGGTGCTGCGGATATCCCGGACACAGGCGGATCGGGCGGGCGCCGACCGGTTGGCCGCCTGGGGAGCGTTCCTCCCGACGGCCAGCGTGAACGCCGACCTCGGCCGGTCGAGTTTCTCGCGGACCACGTTCGTCGGCGAGGAGGGGCTGTCGGAGACGCTTCCGGGGGTCCTCACGTCTTCGAGCCAGAACGCGAGGCAGCAACTGGGGATGAGCTGGGTCGTCCTGGATCGCGGACGGCGTTTCTCCGAGATCTCGCGGTCCGCGGCAAATCTTCGCGCCGCGCAGCGATACTACGACGACCGGCAGCGCGAGGTCGTGCTGACGGTGCGCCGCGATTTCCTCGAGGCCCTGCGGCGGCAGGAACTGCTGGAGCTCACGCGAACCCAGATCGCGGACCGGGAACTCGAACTCGAGATCGCCAGCCGGCGGTACGAGATTGCGGCGGTGGAACGAACGGATCTGCTCGCCGCGGAAGGGAACCTGTTGAACGCACGGATTGCCCTCGCCGCCGAGGAAAACCAGTTGCGCGCCGGACTGCGCCAGCTCGTGGTGTCGATGGGACTGTCGCCCGACGCGGGCGACGGCCTCGTGCTCACGGGCGACGACGGCATGCCCGAGGGCATCCCGGACATCGATTTCATCGTTCGGACCGCCGTGACCTCCGACCCCGAGCTGGCGGCGCTCGATGCGGAGCGCGCCGCCGCGGCCGCGTCGTTGTGGACCGCGCGCACCCGCTACCTGCCGCAGGTCAGCGTGAATCTGGGATGGAGCCGCAGCGAGAACTTCGGTCCCGAGGACTCGTTCTGGCAGTTCGACCCGGCCGACACGAGTCACGGTTTCAGTATCACGGCATCCTGGAGCCTCTTCGACGGCTTCCAGCGTGAACGGGAGAACGCCCAGGCGTCTGCCGCCCGGCGGCAGGCCGAGGAGGATCTGCGGCGCCGGCGGCTGGAGATCGAGCGCGATGTGCGGCGTTACGGCGACGACATCTCACAGCTGGCTCAGACGCTGGGTCTGCTCGAGCGCGTGTACGCGATCTCGCGCGAGCGGCTCGAGATGCAACAGGAGCGTTACCGGCTCGGGACCGTGAGCTTCACCGAACTCCAGCAGGCGATCGACGCCGTGCAGAGAGCGGAGACCGATCTGATCCAGCGGCAGTACGACTACCGGATCACGTGGTCCAGTCTCGCCGAGTACCTCGAGAGCGGGCCCGGCACCCCGTGACGAAACTCCGCCGCATGCGAGGCGGCTGACCTTGGCGCTTCCCGACGTTTCGCTTCGGCGGCCGGTGGCGACGGCGATGCTCTATGTGGGCATCGCCGTGCTGGGCGTGGTGTCGTTCCTCCGTCTGCCCATCGATCTCCTGCCGGATGTCGCCTTCCCGACGCTCTCCGTGTGGACGACGTACTCGGATGCGGGGCCCGCGGAGGTCGAGCGCTTCATCACGGAACCCATCGAACAACAGTTGTACTCGATCCCGGGGGCGCGCCGCATCTCGTCGCGATCGCGCGAGGGGCAGTCGCTCGTCCAGCTCCAGTTCGCCTGGGGCACGGACATGGAGTTCGCGACCCTCCACACCCGGGAGAAGCTGGACAATCTGACGGAGAGGCTCCCGGAAGGCTCGGAGCGGCCCACGATCCTGAGATCGGATCCGACGAGCGATCCGATCATGACCCTCGCGGTGAGCGGGGCCGACCTCCGCAGCCTGCGCGATCTCTCCGAGGTCGTCTTCAAGCGCCGCCTGGAGCAGCTGGACGGCGTCTCGCTGGCGGGGCTGACGGGCGGACCCGAGCGGGAGCTGCGGGTCATCGTGGACCCGGAATACCTGGACGTGCACGAGGTCTCGCTCAGCGAGATCTCGAACGCGCTCGACCAGGCGAACTACAATGCGCCCGGCGGCACGATCCAGCGGGGCCGGTTCGAGTACAGCCTGCGCACGCTGGGCCAGTTCCGGGAGGTCGAGGAACTGCTCGACGTCGTCATCGCGCGGCCGCGGGGCGTCGGGGCCCGTCCCGTCCGATTGGTCGATGTCGCCACCGTGGTCGACACGATCGCGGACCTCGAGACGATCGCGCGCTTCAACGGGGAACCCGCGATCGGGCTCCAGGTGTTCAAGGAGGCGGGGACGAACACGGTCCGCGTGGCGGACGGCGTGCGTGAGACGCTGGATCAGTTGCGGGAGGAGTTCTCCGGGATCTCGATCGAGATCGCCTCCAGTCAGGCGGCCTTCATCCGGGACGCGATCTCGAACGTCGTCTCCGCCCTGCTGCTCGGCGGGGCGCTGGCCTTCCTCGTCCTCTTCCTCTTCCTGCGCGATCCGAGGTATCCGCTGGCCATCGGGCTCGCCATCCCGATCTCGGTCATGGCGGCCTTCGCGCTCTGCTACGCGTTCGATGTCAGTCTCAACATCATGTCGCTCGGCGGCCTCGCGCTCGGGGTCGGCCTGCTCGTCGACAACTCCATCGTCGTGCTCGAGAACATCTTCCGGCACCGCGAGGAGTCGGGCGGGAGCGCGCGGGAGTCGGCCGGGCGGGGCGCCCGGGAGGTGGCGGCGGCGATCACGGCGTCGACGCTCACGACGATCGCCGTATTCGGACCGGTGCTGTACGTGGAGGGCGTGGCGGGCGCCCTCTTCGGCGACCTTTCGCTCGCGGTGACGTTCTCCCTCCTCGCCTCGCTGCTCGTGGCGCTCACGCTGCTCCCGGTGCTCGCCGCCCAGGTGGCCCGCGGGAGGCGCGGAGCGGAGACGGCGGGCTTCGATGGCGAGACGTTCCCGTCGGCGCCCGATGCGCCGGAAGCCGAACGGCCGGGGCGCGTGCGCCGGGTCGGCCGAGCCGTGCGGGCGGGCGCCGTCGCGGGCGTGCGAGGCGTCGGGGGCGGGGTCGCCTACGTGGGGCGCTCGGTCAAGCTCACGGGCGTCGATGTCGCGACCGGCGGCGGCAGAGTCCTGGGCCTGCTCTTCGGCCCCTTCCTGCGGGCCTTCGAGCGCGCGTTCCTCCGTTTCGCGGGTCGGTACGAGCGGACGCTCGAGTGGGCCCTGGCGCACCGGCTGGAAGTCCTCTCGATCGCCGTCGTCGCGCTGGCCGGCGCCGTCATGCTCGCCGGATCCCTCCCGCGGGGACTCATGCCGCGCGTGGACGAGCAGCAGTTCTGGGTCGAACTCAACCTCCCCCAGGGGACGCCGATCCGGACGACGGACGAGACGGCGGGCGAGGTGGAGCGGCTCCTGCTCGACATGGCGGACGTCTCGGGCATCTTCACCCGGGTGGGCCGCAGCCGGGGCAGCGAACTCGCGGCGCGCGACCTGACCGGACTCAACAACGCGGCGCTCGACGTCCAGCTCGCCGGGTCGTCCCGGCCGACGAGCGAAGCCATCGCCGAACTGCGGGCGCGGCTCGCGGGGAGCGGGGTGGATCCGGCCTTCGTGACGATCGAGACCGGACGGGCCACATCGCTCGGCAGGGCGCTGGCGATCGGGGAGGCCGACCTCGCGGTGAAGGTGCAGAGCGGGGAACTGGATGAACTCGTGCCGGTCGCCGAGGCGATCGAGACCCGGCTCGAGGGCGTCTCGACGCTGGCCGATGTCCGGCTGGACTTCCTTCGCACGCAGCCGGAACTCGTCATCGAAGTCAATCGGGAGGTGGCGGCCCGTCACCAGATCACCGTGACTTCGGTCGCGACGGCGATCGAGGACTACCTCCGGGGGTCGGAGACGAACAACGCGTACTCGGTATTCGCGGACAAGGTCGACATCCGGGTCACGATCCCGGAGACCGCCCGGCGGGAACTCGACCGGGTGCTCGGGCTTCGGCTGCAGGGCGTGCCGATCGGGGAACTCGTGACGGTCCGGCAGGGGTTCGGTCCGGTCGAAATCCGGCGCGAGGATCAGAACCGCACGATCCAGGTGCTCGCGGACGTGGCCGAGGGCGGACTCCGGACGGCCGTGCGGGAGGTGGAGGCCGCGATCGCGGACATCCCGCGGCCGGCGCTCACGACCGTGCGCGTCGGCGGCGAGAACGAGGAGATGCAGGACAGCTTCCGCTCGCTCACCTTCGCCTTCGCGCTCGCGCTGGCCCTCGTCTTCCTCATCATGGCCGCCCAGTTCGAGTCGCTCGTGCAGCCGCTCGTCGTCCTCACCGCGGTGCCGCTGGCGGCGATCGGGGCGGTGACGGCGCTCTGGATCGCCGGGGACGGCCTCAACGCGATGAGCGGCATCGGGTTCGTGATCCTCATCGGCATTGTCGTCAATGACGCGATCGTCAAGGTCGACTTCATCAACCAGCGGAGACGGGCGGGGCTCGCGAAGCGGGCCGCGATCCTCGAAGCGGGCCGGCTGCGGCTCCGCCCCATCGTGATGACGACCATCACGACCGTGGTCGGGCTCCTCCCGCTCGCCGCCGGGCTCGGGGCCGGGGCCGACCTCCGCGCCCCGCTGGCCGTCGCGGTGATCGGCGGCCTCATCTCCGCGACCTTCCTCACGCTCATCGTCGTGCCGGTCGTATATTCGGTCCTCGTCGAGCCCTCCGTGTCCGTGGGGCCCGACCCGGGCCCGCGGCCCGAGCGCCGCGACCCGTCCGCGCTCCGGCCGACGCCGGGGTACGGCCTCGGCGGCGGCTCCGGACCGGCGGCTCCGGGCATGGCGAGAGGGAGTGTGGAACCATGATCGATCTGGCCATCCGCCGACCGGTGGCGACCGCCGCGATCTACATCGCGCTCTTCGCGCTCGGCGTGACGAGCTTCCGGCTCATCCCGGTCGAGGACCTGCCCGAGGTCGAGTTCCCCCGTCTCACGGTCACCGCCACCTGGGACGGCGCCTCGCCCGAGGCGCTGGAAGCGTTCGTGACCGCGCCGCTCGAAACCGTCATCCAGCAGGTCGGCGGGGTGGAGAAGGTCGTCTCGGAATCCTCCGCCGATCAGCGCGGGACGGGGTCCAGCGCCCGGATCGAAGTCGAATTCGAGCGCGATACGCGGATGGAGTTCGCCCGCCTCGAGCTCGGCGAACGGATCAACTCGATCCGGGACGAGCTGCCCGAGGGCGTGGTGCCCCTCCTCTCCGAGTACGTCCCGCAGGAATTCGCCGAGGAAGAGGAGCAGCTTCTCACCTTCTCGCTGACCGGCCCCTACACCTTCGCGCGCCTGGGCGAGATCGCCGAGGAGGAGATCGCGCCCTTCGTGCGGGGGTTGCCGGGCGTGTCCGCGGTGGACGTGCGGGGGGCCGAGCGCCGCGAGATCGCGGTCGAGCTCGACCGGGGCCGGCTGGAGGCGCTCGGGCTGCGGCCGGAGGAGGTCAGCCGCCGGATCGTCGAACTCTCAGAGCCGAAGGCTCCGGGGTCGGTCGAACTCGATGGGCGGCAGTTCGCCATCGCCGTGCGCACCCGGGCGCTCGAGGTGTCGGACATCGCGGACATGATCGTCCTCACCCGGCCGGATGGGCCCGTCCGCGTGGGCGATCTGGGGCAGGTGCGCGACCAGACGGAAGACCCGCTGTTCTTCTGGCGCATCAACTCGCAGCCCACGATCTCGATCAGCGTGTACCGCCAGTCGGGCACGAACGTGATCCAGATCGCGGACGACGTGAAGGCCGCGATGACCGAACTGGGTTCGACGCTGCCGGCGGGCGTGGGGCTCGAGTTGCTGCGGGATCAGAGCGAGAACATCCGCGAGCAGCTCACGGAGCTCCGGCTCCGCGCCATCGCCGCCGCCATCGTGATCTTCATCGTGCTCACGCTCTTCCTGCGGTCGCTCGGCGCCGTCCTCGTCGTGTTCGCGACGATCGGATTCAGCGTCCTGACGGCGGTGAACTTCCTCTACATCGGCGGATTCTCGCTGAACCTGCTCACGCTGTGGGGGCTCGCGTGGGGGTTCGGCCTCGTCGTCGACAACGGCATCGTCGTGCTCGAAAACGTGGAGCGTCACCGTAGGGCGGGGGCGGGCCCATCCGATGCCGCGAGCCGCGGGGCGCGCCAGGTCGTCCTGCCCGTGCTCGCCGCAACGCTGACGACCGCGATCGTGCTCGTCCCCTTCCTCTTCCTGCAGGGAGAGCTGCGGGTCTACTACCTGCCGCTCACGTTCGCCGTGGGCTTCTCGATCATCGCGAGCCTCTTCGTGGCGTTCACCTTCGTCCCGGCGCTCGCCTCGCGCGTCTCCCGCATGC
This sequence comes from Candidatus Palauibacter irciniicola, assembly GCF_965208695.1. GTDB lineage: Bacteria > Gemmatimonadota > Gemmatimonadetes > Palauibacterales > Palauibacteraceae > Palauibacter > Palauibacter irciniicola. The sequence goes on along the minus strand of NZ_OZ242352.1, from coordinate 1,432,941 downwards.
GGGATTCCGCCGGGGCCGTGGTCGATTCGGCCCTGACGACGGGGGACGCCGCGGCAGCGCCGACCCGACAGTCCGAACCGTTCTACATCGCGGGATACCGGTCGCTCCTCGGGTTCGCGCTTCGGCATCCCGTCCTCGTCGCACTCGTCTGCCTCGGGAGTCTCGCGGGGAGCTGGTACCTGTTCGACGAGCACGTGAGCAGGGGGAGCTACTGGAGCGGATTCGGAGGGGGCGGAAGCGGGATCACGATCACGATCAGCTTCCCGCGCGGCGCGGGGCTGGAACGCACGGACGAACTTGTGCGCTCCTTCGAGGCGAAGCTCGCCACCATCGATGAAGTCGAACGCTTCGAGGCGCAGGTCCGGCCCAACTACGCGTACATGCGCGCGGAATTCCCCGACGAACTCGAGCACACGTCGATCCCGGTGGCCATCAAGGACCAGATGACGGCGTACAGCTACGGGTTCTCGGGCGTCGACGTCTTCGTGCGGGGATACGGTCCCAGTTTCTACGGCGGCGGCTCGAGTCCGCCCAACTACAGCCTGCAGGTGCTCGGGTACAACTACCTGACGGTGCAGGAGATCGCCGAGGAGATCGCGTCGCGTCTGACGCGATTCTCCCGGATCCGCGACGTAGACCCGAACGCGAGCGGCAACTGGTATCAGCGCGACCGGGAATTCGAGTACTACGTGGAGCCGGATCGGGAGGCGCTGGCGGCCTACAACCTCCCGGTGCAGCAGTTGCTCAACTACGTGTCGAGCAACATTCAGGGCCGGCCGGCCGTGAGCCGGATCCGCGTGGGCGGCGAGGAGGTGCAGTACGCCGTAAAGGTGGACGGGTATCGCGAGTTCGACTTCCATGACCTGAGCGATCTGCGCGTGCCGATCTCCTCCCGCGAGGAACTCCGGCTCGCCAACGTCGCGGAGGTGGGGCGCCGGCAGGTCCTGGCCAGCATCCGGCGGGAAGACCAGCAGTACGAGCGGACCGTGGCGTGGGAGTTCCGGGGGCCGGTACGGTTCGGCGATGTCGTCCGCGACGCGGTGGTGGACGCGATGGAACTCCCGCCGGGATACCGGATCGAGAAATCGCGCTACGGGGGCTGGACGACGGAGGAGACGACGCAGATGTGGGTCGTCCTCGCCTTCTCCATCCTCCTCATCTACATGGTGACGGCCGGTCTGTTCGAGTCGCTCCTGGCGCCGTTCGTCGTGCTCTTCTCGCTGCCCTTCGCCCTCATCGGCGTCTTCCTCATCTTCTTCTACACCGATGCGACCTTCACCCGCACCGCGTTCATCGGCACGATCATGATGGGCGGCATCGTGGTGAACAACGCCATCCTTGTGGTCTACCACATCGGCGAGGTGCGCAAACGCATGCCGACGGCGGCGGCGATCGTGCAGGGAACGCTGGAGCGCGTGCGCCCCATCCTCATGACGACGCTCACGACGGTGTTCGGACTCCTGCCGCTCGTCCTCTTCGCCCCCTCCCAGGATCAGAACATCTGGAACGCGCTCGCGCTCGCGACCATCGGCGGGTTGATTTCGAGTACGTTATTCGTGCTCGTCGCAATTCCGGTGGCATATCGTTACATCGTGGCACGCCGTATCTGACGGCACGCCCGCCGGGAGGCCACGGCAACGGTCCGGGGGGCGCACGGGAACACGAAAGCTGACGGGGGTCGAGAATGGCACGGTCGCGTCTGTCCAGGTCCGGTTTCAGGCCGGGTTGGCTGCTCCTCGGGTGTCTGCTGGCGGGGACCGCCTGTGAACCGGGCGGAGGACCGAGCGAATTCCTTCGGGACCCGGGATCGGCAGAGGTGAACATGACGGCTCCGGAGACTTTTCAGGCTCGTTTCGAGACGACGAAGGGCACGTTCGTGGTGGAGGCGCACCGCGAGTGGGCTCCCAACGGCGTGGACCGCTTCTACAACCTGGTGGAGAACGGGTTCTTCGACGACGTGAGGTTCTTCCGCGTGATCGCGGGCTTCATGGCGCAGTTCGGGATCAACGGAGACCCGGCAATCCAGTCCGGGTGGCGGGACGCGAACATCCAGGACGATCCGGTGGTCATGGGGAATACGCGCGGGCGGATAAGCTTCGCGCAGACGTCCATGCCGAACAGCCGCAGTACGCAGCTCTTCATCAACTTCGGCGACAACTCGCGGCTCGATGGGATGGGATTTGCCGCCATCGGCGAGATCATTTCGGGCATGGACGTCGTAGACGCGCTCTACTCCGGGTACGGGGAAGGGGCGCCCGGCGGGAACGGACCGAGCCAGGGGCGTATCCAGGAGGAGGGGAACGTCTACCTTGAGGCGGAGTTCACCGAACTGGACTACATCGAGCGGGCGACCATCAGCAGTGAGAATTAGCCGCGCTGCCAATCTGGCGGGATCTGCGGCGGCGCTCGTTCTCGCGGCGATGACGGTGTTGCCGCCCGCGGACGCCACCGGCCAGGAGGCGCGGCCGGCCGGCGCGGAGCGGCCGCGGGCACGTGAGGCGGGCGTCCTCATCGGGCGCCTGCCGACGGGGCCGCTGAATGCGATCACGGACGTGCCCGGGGTGCGCGTGGGCCACCGCACGGTGTGGGTGGGCGACTCGATCCGCACGGGGGTCACGGCGATTCTCCCGCACGGGGACAACGTGTTCGAGCGGCGGGTGCGGGCGGCGATCGCGGTCGGCAACGGGTTCGGGAAGCTGGTGGGGCTGAGCCAGGTCAACGAACTCGGCGAACTCGAGACGCCGATCCTCCTCACCGGGACGCTGAGCGTGTTCCGCGCGGCGGACGCGCTCCTCGATACCCTCCTTTCGCTCCCGGCGAACCGCGACGTGCGCTCGATGAACCCGGTCGTCGGCGAGACGAACGACGGGTACCTGAGCGACATCCGCGTCCGCCCGATCCGGCCCGAGCACGTGCGCGAGGCGCTGCGGACGGCGGCGGGCGGCCCGGTGGAGGAGGGAACGGTCGGGGCGGGGACGGGGACGATCGCCTTCGGCTGGAAGGGCGGCATCGGGACCTCGTCCCGGCGGGTCGAGATCGGCGGGCGGGTCGTGAATGTCGGCGTGCTCGTGCAGAGCAACTTCGGGGGTTCGCTGCGCATCGACGGCGTGCGCGTGGGAGAGAAGCTCGCGGCGGCCGGCCTGCGCGGCGCCCGCGACCAGGGAGATGGCGACGGGTCCGTGATGATCGTGATCGCGACGGACCTGCCGCTGGCCCACCGCGAACTCGACCGGGTGGCCGATCGCTCGTTCATGGGGCTCGCCCGCACGGGATCGTACATGTCGCACGGCTCCGGAGACTACGCGATCGCCTTCTCGACGGGGGAGGGGGAGGCCGTTCGAGGCGGCGGCGCGCTGTCGCGCGTGTTCGAGGCGGTGGTCGAGGCGACGGACGAAGCCGTCATCAACTCCCTGTTCAGGGCGACATCCGTCACGGGGCACGGGGGACGGACGATCGAATCGCTCCCGCTCGACCCCACGCTGGAATGGCTCCGCGAGGCGGGGGTCCTCGGGACGCCGCGGTGAAGCCGCTGATTCCCGCTTCCGCGCAGCCACCGCTGCCGCGGGGGCGCCTCATCGTCGAGGAGGATCCCGACCCGGAGGCGGTGCCGCTCGATGTCCTCTTCGTGGGCGGAGGTCCGGCCGGGCTCGCGGGAGCGATCCGGCTGGCGCAACTGGCGGCGCGCGACCGCGCGGAGGGCGGGCCGCTCGCCGACCTCGAGATCGGCGTCCTCGAGAAGTCGGGTGAACTCGGGGAGCACTGCCTCTCCGGGGCCGTCGTGAACCCGGAGGCCTTTCACACGCTCTTCCCGGACCTCGACGAGACGGAGCTTCCCCTGCGGGGCCGCGTGGCGGGCGACCGGGTGCTGCTCCTCACGGAGCGCGGAAGGATCCGGCTCCCGACCCCTCCCTCGATGCGGAACCACGGCCACCACGTGGCCTCCATCTGCGAGGTCGTGCGCTGGCTGGGAGGGCAGGCGGAGGAACTGGGGGTGAACGTGTTCACGGGATTCCCCGCCGATGCGCTCCTCGTGCGCGGTGGGCAGGTGGTGGGCGTCCGCACGACGCCCGCCGGTCTCGACCGGGAAGGGAACCCGGCGGGCGGGTACATGCCGGCGACGGACCTCTCCGCGCGGGTCACCGTCCTCGCCGAAGGAACCCGCGGGCCCCTGAGCCAGGCCTGGCTCGAGCGGGAAGGGGTCGGCTCCGCGAACCCCCAGATCTTCGCGCTCGGCGTCAAGGAACTGTGGGAGGTCGCGCAGCCGCCCGACGCGGTCACGCATACCATGGGCTGGCCGCTGCCGAGGGATGCGTTCGGGGGCAGCTTCATCTACCCCATGGGCGAGAACCTCGTGTCGCTGGGCCTCGTCGTGGGTCTGGACGCGCCCTACGTCGACCTCGATGTGCACGCGCTGCTGCAGCGCTTCAAGCAGCACCCGTTCGTGCGCGAGATCCTGGACGGCGGCGAACTCGTGGAGTGGGGAGCGAAGACGATTCCCGAGGGCGGATACCACGCCATCCCGGATCGGCTGAGCGGGGACGGCCTGCTCATCGCGGGGGATGCCGCGGGACTCGTCGACGTCGCCTCCCTCAAGGGCATCCACTACGCGATGCGCTCGGGCGTCCTCGCGGCGGACGCGATCGGCCGGGCTCTGTCGGACCGGGGCGCAGGGATGGACCAGAGCGATGGGGCGGACGGCGTGGAAGGCGCCGTTCCCGGGGGCCGACTCGCGTCCTACGACGCGGCACTGAGGGAGAGCCTCATCCAGGACCCGCTGTACCGCAACCGGAACCAGCGGCTCGCCTTCAAGTCCGGCTTCTTCGCCGGAGGCGTCAGGGCGGGGCTCATGCAGGTGACGGGCGGGACGTTTCCCGGCGGCCGGATCCCGAGCGAGCCGGACGCGGCGGGCCCTCGTCGCAAGCGGCTGGGGCTCGAGTCCGCGTACGACGGCGAGCACGCCGTCGCCAAGGTCGACGCGGTCTTCCGCTCCGGGAACGCGACCCGGGACGACGTCCCTTCGCACCTGGTGGTGGGTGCGGTGGCCGGAACGGAGGTTTCTCCGGTGATGGCGGAACTGTACGCGAGCCTCTGTCCGGCGGGCGTGTACGAGCGCGACGGGGACCGCCTGGTCGTGAACGCGCCGAACTGCATCGACTGCAAGGCGACGGACGTCCTCGGTCCCCGCTGGACGCCGCGGGAGGGCGGCAGCGGTCCGGCCTACAAGAGGATGTGAGCCTCGCGGGCCGGCCCGGCCTGCCGGATCAGCGTGCTCCGGTCGCGCGCGCGGTGTTCCAGCCGAGCAGCGAGAATGCGTCGGCGACCTGCTCGTACCCCGTCCGCATGAGGAAGGCGGAGTTCTTGCCGAAGCTCTTGGCGCCCAGGATGAAGAAGTCGGGTTCGGGGTTGCGCAGCGTGTCCGGTCCGAGCGCGTCCGCCCCGATACAGCAGTCCGCCGGCGCGTCGTCCGGCGGGCCCTGAGCGGCGAGGAGCGCGGCGGAGACGCCCATCGGGCCGAGGGACGCGTAGCAGGCATGCACCTGGAGCTGGCGATACAGGCCGTCGTCGGGCTCGTAGCCGACGTTCGCCACGACCCGGTCGAAGCGGTCGCGCCGAACGTGCCCATCGACGTCCAGGTCGACCTCGAGCCCCCGCGAATCGGCCTGCCGGACGGCGAGCAGCCGGCTCCTCGAGAGCCACTCGCAACCCGGGGGCGGTTCGGCGGCGATCGCGTTGGCGCGGCGCGTGAGCTTCACCCGCTCCGGGAGCGGATCGTCCGGGATCGCCCGCAGCGGGACGCCGTGCGCCTCGCGACTGGCCCAGGTGAACCGCGTCCCCGGCACGGCCCGGGCCAGCGCCCCGAGGCCGCACGCGGTCGTGGCGGCGGAATGACCGCTTCCGAGGAGCAGCGTGCGCCGCGCGGCATAGCGCCGGCGCTGGGCGCCGAGCACATCGGGGATGCGGTATTCGATCGCGCGCCGCGCGGCCCGCTCGCCGATGGCGGGTGTGCCGGCCGGACCCGCCCAGTTGGGCTGCCCGTACGTCCCCGAGCAGTCGAACACGGCCCGGGCGAACACCTCGGTCTCGGCCCCTTTCTCCTCCACGAGCAGCCGGAAGGGCTCCTCGGCCCGGGCGGCATCGCCGAGCGCCTCGCCCTTCAGCCGGTCCGCCCGGGCGACATCCCGCACGCGCGCGCCCTCGCGGACCTCCACGCCCGACCGCAGGGCCGCGGCCAGGGGCAGCAGATAGTGCGTCCGCAACTCCGCGCCCGTGAGCAGCGCCTCCGCCGCCGGCAGTACGTGCCCCCGGTCGCGCAGGACTTCGATCCCCGCCGGTCCGGCATTCCACTCGAAGGGGGAGAAGAGTCGCAGCCAGCCCCAGGCGCGGACGTGGTCCGCCACCTCGCCCGCCTCGAACAGGACCGTCGCGAGTCCCGCGCGGGCCGCCCGGGCCGCGGCCTCGAGCCCGACCGGCCCTCCTCCGATGATGGCAAGGTCCATCGCTTGCACGCGCGCTGGCTCCAGATCTCCGTGGTTCGCGGGCGTCTCGACCGTCCGGCCTTCCCGCCGATTCCGAGGCAACCTACTCTCAGGCGATAATGGATCGCGAGAACCCGAAACGGGCGAGCGCATCGCCCCCGGACTGGGCCCCGGGCCCCATCACGCGGTGGCTGACGCCGGTCACGCGATGGTTCATTACGAACATCGTGGCGCCCCCCTGCGTCTTCCTCCTCTTCGGTCTACTCAACCGAACGCGGGTCTATGGACGGCGACGCGTCCCCCACCTCCCGAACACGCTCGTCCTCTCGAATCACCAATCGATGATCGACTCGTTTCCGATCGCCTATTACCTGTTCTTTCCCGAAAAGACATTCAGGCCCCACCTCGCGCCCTGGAATGCGGCCGCCGCGGAGAACTTCTTCAGGAACCCGTTTTTCGGCTGGGTGTTCCACCAGTTCCAGTGCATCCCGGTGCGGCGCGGCCGCCGCGACCTCAGCGCGATGATCCGCTCCGCAAACGTGCTTCGAGCCGGAATCCTGACGCTCTTCCCCGAGGGGACGCGCTCACGGAACGGGCGGGTCGGACGCGGGCGGGCCGGCGCGGGTATGGTCATCCTCCAAACCCGCCCGCACGTCGTCCCGATCACGCTGGACGGACTGGATCGCGTCCTTCCCATCGGTTCCCGCCTGCCGCGGATCGGACAGCGGGTTTCGATCTACGTGGGCCGGCCCGTGCGGTACGACGACCTGGCCGCCGAGGGCCGCTCGCGGAAGAACGCGCAACAGATCGTCGACCGGGTCATGGAACGGATCGCCTTCCAGCAGCGCGTCCTCCGCCGCCTGCGCCGCTCCCGGCGCTGACGCGGAGTTTTGCCGCGGCCCGCGAGCGCTGGACATCCGCGGTCCGATCCGACATTCTTCCCCCATGACAATCACACTGTACTACGTCCTCGTGACGATTCTGCTCGGGCTGCTCGTGGGTCTTCTCATGGGTGGCGGTTTCGCGTTCGCATGCCGGCTCCCCGCGCCCGATGCGCCGGACCGGGAGGTCCCGCCGGGCTGACCGAATCCGACCGCATTCGCCGGTCCCTCCGAGACGCGAACTTCTTCCCGATGCCGTGATCGCACGCTATCTTTCTTGGCTGCGATGAATGCGTATCCAGGCCGGAAACGTCCCGTCGCCCGTTCGCGAGCGACGCGTGCCGGCCGCCAGAGGTGGAAATGACAAAGACCTTCCAGGATGACGACGGCCGCCGGTGGAAAGCATGGCTCGCTTCCCGCGAGGTTTTTTGGCCCGACCCGAACGAGAAGGCTCCGCCCGACGATTTCGAGGCGGTCGTGTTCGTCTGTTTCTCCGATCCGTACCAGACCCAGCGGCGGCTTCGGCTCCCGCAGGGTTCGTTCGAGCAGCTCAGTCTCGATGATCTCAAGAAGCACTTCAAGAAGGCAAAACTCGATCCCGCTATCCGATAGCGGTCCGTGGCAAAACCCTGCGTCGGGGCTTTTGCCACGGGCTGCTGACCGCCCGCGCGGAAGCCTCCGCGCCATACCGAAAGGCCTCGTGACAGAATGACCGCCGCCGCCGGGAAAGGACTGGAAGGCGTCGTCGCCTCGCAGACCCACCTCAGCTTCATTGACGGACTCAAAGGCATCCTCGTCTATCGGGGCTACAACATCCACGAACTCGCGCCGAACGTCTCGTTCCCGGAAAGCGTGTTCCTGCTCTGGAACGGGCGGCTGCCCGGGCGTTCGGAACTCGACGAGTTCGAGGCGGCGCTTGCCGCGCAGCGGGCGCTGGATCCGAGAACGATAGACGGGCTGAAGGATCTCCCGGCGGAGACCGTGCCGATGGCCGCGCTGCGGACCGGGGTCTCCCTCGAGGGCGTGTACGATCCGGACGCGGAGGACAACTCGAGGGCGGCGAACCGGCGCAAGGCGGAGCGGCTCGTGGCGCGGACCCCGACGATCATCGCGGCGATACACCGCATTCGGCAGGGGCTGGAGCCGCTGGAGCCCGACCCGTCGCTCTCGCTGTCCGCCGACTTCGTGCGGATGGCGAACGGCGAGCCCGGCACGGAGGAAGCCGTTGATGCGCTCGACCGGACGCTGCTTCTGTACCTCGACCACGGGTTCAACGCGTCGACCTTCGCCTGCCGCGTTATCGCCGCCACCCTCGGGGACATGCACTCGGCCGTGACCGGGGGCGTCGGGGCGCTGAAGGGCGAGCTGCACGGCGGGGCGAACGCGAGGGCCATGCACACGCTGCTCGAGATCGGCGAGACGGAGAACGTCGGACCGTGGCTCGACCGGGCCTTCGCCGAGAAGCGGAAGATCATGGGCTTCGGCCACCGCGTCTACAAGACGGAGGATCCGCGGGCGACGCACCTGCGCGAGATGTCCCGCGTGCTCACGCAGCAGGCGGGTCTCGGGAAGTTCTACGAGATGTCCCGCGCCCTGGAGGACCGGATGATCTCCGAGAAGGGGATCAATCCGAATGTCGACTTCTACTGCGCGACGGTCTACTACGCGCTGGGCATTCCGATCGACCTCTACACGCCGCTCTTCGCGATGGGGCGGATGGGCGGCTGGACGGCGCACGTGATGGAGCAGCACGCCGACAACCGGCTCATTCGGCCGCGTGCGGAGTATGTGGGTGAGATGGACCTGCGCTGGGTGCCGATGGACGAGCGCTGAGCCGAAGTCGCGGAAAGGGCCGGAACCCGCCGCGTCCGGCGCCGGCCAACACGCCAACGGAAGCGGGCCGCAGGCCTTCAGAGGGCTGCCGAGCCCGCTTCTTTCGTTGAGACAAGGGTCGAGACAAGGAAGGTGTCGGTGGAGATACGCTCGGGGATCCCCGTCGAACGGGAACTGGACGCTCTCGTGGTCCCGTGGTTCGATGACGCGGAGTCGACGGGAGAGTGGTGGGAAGGCCCGGCGGCGGCGTGGCTGGAGGGCCACGGCCGCTCCGGGGAAGCGTCGGGCTGGGCGCGGCTCGGGGCGGCGGAGGCGCCGGATGTCTTCGTCGTTCGCCTCGACGCCGGAGCGCGGCCGCGGGCCGAGTCGTGCCGGCGGGCGGCGGGAGCCGGGGTCAGGGCGGCGCGCGAGCGCGGCCTCGGGTCCGTCGGGTTCCGCGTGCCGGAGACGGCGGACGGGACCGTGTGGCAGGCGTCTGCCGAGGGGCTTGCGCTGGGTGACTGGCGTTACGACGGGCTCCGCGATGCGGAAGGCCGCACCGCCGCGCCCGAAGAGCGGGTCCTCATCTCGGGGAGCGAGGCCGACCGCGAGGTCGCGGCCGCCGTGCGGCGGGGCCGTGTGCTCGCCGAGGCGCAGAACGCGACGCGCGAACTCGTGACCCTGCCGGGCAACGTGGCGACCCCGCGCTACCTCGCGGCGGAGGCGGAGCGGCTGGCGGAGGAACACGGCTTCCGGGTCGAGGTGCGGGACCGGGCGCAGCTGGAGGAGGAAGGATTCGGCGGCCTCCTCACCGTGGCCCGAGGGTCCGTCGAGGAGCCGCGCTTCATCGAGATGGAGCACGAGGGGTCGGGCGGCGATCCCGTCATCGTCGTCGGCAAGGGCGTGACCTTCGATGCGGGAGGCATCTCGCTCAAGCCCGCCTCGGGGATGGAGGACATGAAGTACGACATGGCGGGCGCGGCGGCCGTGTTCGGCGTCCTCATCGCGGCGGCGCGCCTCGATATCCCGCAGCGCGTGATCGGCCTCGTGCCCGCGACGGAGAACCTCCCGGCGGGGGATGCGGTGAAGCCGGGCGACGTGATCCGCGGCCTTTCGGGCAAGTCGATCGAGGTCATCAACACGGACGCGGAGGGCCGCCTCATCCTTTCGGACGCCCTGACCTACGCGCAGCGGCTCGATCCGGTGGCGATCGTCGACATGGCCACGCTGACCGGGGCCTGCGTCATCGCCCTCGGCCACCACGCGGTGGCGGTGCTCGCGAACGACGGGGGGATCGCGGACGAGCTGTCGGAGGCCGGCGAGGCGACGGGGGAACGGACGTGGCCCCTGCCGCTGTGGAAGGCGTATCGGGCGCAACTCGACTCCGATATCGCCGACATCAAGAACATCGGCGGTCGCGGCGCGGGCACGATCACCGCGGGCTGGTTCCTGCGCGAGTTCGTGTCGGACGACGTGCCCTGGGCCCACCTCGACATCGCGGGTACGGCGTGGGCGAAGGAGGCCCGCGGCTGGCAGCCGAAGGGAGCCACCGGGGTCGGGGTCCGGCTCGTCCACGAATGGCTGCGCGTCCGCGAGCGAGAGTGACGAAGATCTTCGTCGGCGCCCCGGGCGCCGGCGCAGGGGTTCGCCACGGGCTGCTGGGCGCGCTGCTGCTCGCGGCCGGGGGCGTCTCCGCGGCGCATGCCCAGGACCCGCCCGTCCCGGACAGCCTGCCGCCGGTTTCGGACAGCCTGGAGGTCGTGCCCGATTCCGTCCTCGCCGCGTTCGCCGACAGCCTGCGGCAGCGGGCGCAGAGCTTTCCGGGGCGGCTGACGGGCCTGCGCGGCCCCACGCACGAGATCTTCGACTGCGACCGGGAGTGCGTGCACTCGTCCCCCTCGTTCACCCTCATTGAACTCCTGCTCGAGCACGTTCCGGGCATTACGGGCGTTCGCGGCGAGTTCTACCAGGGGCCGCACCACGTGTTCGACGGCGGCTTCGGACCGGGGCTCGCGACCCTCTACATCGACGGCCGCGAAGTCCTCCCCCTCTCCCGAACCCAGGCGGACCTCCGTCGCGTATCGTTGAACTACGTCGACCGGGTGCGCGTGTATCGCGGCGCGGACGGCCTCGTCATCGACGTCGACCTCATCCGCCACGACGGGGTCCAGGCCTACTCGCGGGTGAGCGGGATCACCGGGGATCCGCGCTCCGAGATCCTCGACGCCGTCTTCGCCAACTCGCTGGGCGGCGCGTCCAACGTCGAAGCCTCCTTCGAGCGGTACGATGTCCGGGACCGGCAGAACGACCAGGACCGCTTCGCGGTGCAGGGCCGCTTCTCGTGGATGCCGCGCTCGAACGATTTCGGGGTTCAGTTCGCGTATCGTTCGGAGACCATCGAGCGCACCGGGCTCGACACGCTCAATTTCTCGCGCCGGGAATTCGTGCTCCGGACGCGGGCGAACCTCGGGGAGCGGGCCCAGGTCGAAGCCTACGGACAGGCCACGAGCTTCACGGATGTCGTCGAAAACCTCCCGGACAGCGTTTCGCCGCCGCAGCGGGGCGCGGATGGCGTCGGCCTGCGGTTCTCGGCCCGGCCCGGCTCGGGAGGGATCTCGATGGGCCTCCGTTTCGCCGGGCGCGACGCCTACGCCTCGCGCCTCGCGGATCTCTCCGCCTGGCAGCCCATCGGCCCCTTCGCGCTCGAGGGTGGGGCGGAACTCGCGAGCTGGAACGAGTTTCCGACGGAGTCCTGGCGGGCGGGGATCGCCTTCCGGGACACGCTCCTGTTTCCGATCGAGTTGCGGGCCTTCACCGCGGAGGGAACCCGGGGCGTCGGCTTCCCGCAGCATCCCGGGCTCGACAGCCTCGGGACAGCGGAATTCCCGCTCGCCGACAGCCTGCGGTTCGATTCCCGCGGCGCCTCCGCGGCCTTCGAGATCGGGCCGTTCAACCTCGGCGGCCGCTACTCGGAGCAGTGGCTGGACCGACAGGTCGGCTTCGGCGCCCCCTTCGACCGGCTCGTCGTCGCGGACTCGGGGGAGGTGGACATCACGTCGCTGGAGGTGCGCTTCGACGGGCCGGTCGTGCCCCTCGGCGTGCTGCTTCGCGGCGTGGAGCCGATCCGCCTCCGCGCTTCGTGGCGAAAGTTCGACTCCCGCGGGGCCGAGACCCTCTTCCTGCCCGACCGCCTGTTCCGCACGGAGCTGTACCTGACCGACACCTTTTTCGATGAGAACCTCCGGATATGGCTGTCCCTGCACATCGACCGCCGCGGGGAGCGGCTGGTCCCCGTCCCCGGCTCGCCCGACCCGGTGATGCTGGAGGCGGACAGCTGGATGGGCGGGCACCTGATGTTCAAGATCGCCGACTTTCGTTTCTTCTGGCGTTTCGGCAACCTGGGGGCGGCTCGACTCGGCGATTTTCAGGGGGCGGGGTTCCCGCGGCAGCTCAACGTATACGGACTTCGTTGGGACTTCTTCAATTGACCGCGCGGGCGCCGCGGCGGGAGAGATCGAAGTGATTCGCAGCATGACCGGCTACGGCTCGGCGACCGTGACGCGGGAGACCGGGACGGTCACCGTCGAAGCGCGCTCCGTGAATTCGCGCGGGCTGAAGGTGGTGGTGAAGGCGCCGCCCGGGGTGGAGCGCTCGGAGGGTGACCTTCGCGCCCTCGCGGAATCCCGCGCGCGCCGCGGCCGCCTGGACCTCTTCGTCCGCGTGGAGGGCACGCCCGAGGCGGGCGGCGCGAGCCTGGACGAGGCGCGCGTGCGGGAGGTGCTCGAGGCGTGCCGACGGCTCCGGGACGACTTCGGGGTGTCCGGCGAACCGGACATGGCTTCGCTGCTGGGCGTGGGCGGGATTTTCCGGAGGGCGGGCGGCGAGGGCGCCGAGTTCGTGCCGGAGACGGACGATGTGAAGCAGGCGGCGGCGGAGGCGCTCGACCTGCTGGTGGAGATGCGGGACCGCGAGGGGGCTCGGCTCGAGGTCGACCTTCGGGGACGGCTGGCGGGGCTCGGGAAGGCCATCGATGGTGCCGAGGCGTTGGCGCCGGAGCGGCTCGAGCGCGAGCGACGCCGGCTCCGTGACGCGGTCGCGGACCTGGCCGGGAAGAGCCTCGATGAGGACCGGTTGCTGCGCGAAATCGCGCTCATCGCCGACCGCTGGGAGATCAGCGAGGAACTCGTGCGGGCCCGGTCGCACGTGGAGGCCTTCGAGGAGTTCCTCGAGGCCCCGGTCGACGAGCCGGTGGGGCGGCGGCTCGGCTTTCTTGTTCAGGAGTTGCAGCGCGAGTTCAACACGCTGGGCGCGAAGGCGAACGACTCCCGAATCTCGAGACTCGTGGTGGAAGCGAAGAACGAGATCGAGCGGCTCCGGGAACAGGTGGAGAACGTCGAGTGAGCCCCGCGGAATCCGGGTCCCGTTCCCTCTTTCCCGTCATTCTCTCCGGACCCTCCGGAGCGGGGAAGACGACGATTCGGGATCGGTTGCTCGCGGGAGCCGGCTCTCCCGGATTCGTGTTCTCGGTCTCGATGACGACGCGGGCGCCGCGCGCGGGCGAACGGGACGGCGTGGACTACCGCTTCGTCTCGCGCAGCCGGTTCGAGGCGCTGGTGGACTCGGGGGCCATGCTCGAATACGCAACGGTCCACGGCGAACGGTACGGTACGCCGAGCGACAACCTCGGCCGCGCGCGGGAAGCGGGCGCCCATCTCCTGCTGGACATCGACGTACAGGGGGCTCGCCAGGTGTGGCAGACCGTCGCGGAAGTTCTCTCCATCTTCATCGTCCCGCCCACCGGCGAGCGGATTGCGCGGCAGCTCAGGGGGCGGGGCAGCGAGAGCGCGGAGCAGCTCCGGCGCCGGCTCGGGAACGCGCGATCGGAGCTGGAGGCCGCGGCGGAGTTCGACCGGCTGGTCGTCAACGACCGCATCGAGGACGCGGTCGACGAGGTGTCGGCGGTGGTGGCGGAGGGACTCGTGCCCGGCCGCCGGCTCGGAGCGGCGGAGTGGCGGTACGTGAGACGCATCATCGGGGAGTTGGATGCCCTGTGACGCATGTGGTAGATTCATGGCTGGGCGCGGTTCGGCGACGGACCGCGGCACGGAATGCGACGAAACCCGCTGGACCGTGAGGGTCGAGGGAGAAATAGAATGAAGGTGTTTACCCCGGACGCCGTGGCGAAGGCGGCGACCAACAAGTATCTGGGCGTGCTCGTCGCCGCGAAGTATGCGCGCGAACTCAACGCCCTCCCGCTCGAACGCTCGCCGTACGGCGCGGAGAAGCTGACCACGGTCGCCGCGGACGCGCTGACCTCGGAGGAGAAGAAGCTGCAATACCGGCTGGTCCGGGCGCGCCCCACCCTGATTCCCTAGCAGCAGCCCGTGGCGAAACCCCTGCCGGACTGCTAGCCCGTGCGGCCCTTTGATGGTCGTCGCGTGCTGCTCGTCGTATCCGGCGGGATCGCCGCGTACAAGAGCGCGATCCTCGCCCGCCGCCTGATCGAGGCCGGGGCCGGGGTCGAGGTCATCCTCACCGCGTCGGCCGAGCGTTTCATCGGACGCGTCACCTTCGAGGGGATTACGGGCCGTCCGGTGCACGCGTCGCTGTGGGACCGGCCCATGGCGCACCTGGATCTCGGGCTCGAGGCCGATGTCGTCGTCGTCGCGCCCGCGACGGCCAACCTCATCTCCAGGCTCGCGGCCGGGGCCGCGGACGACCTGGCGACGACCGCCGTGCTGGCCTCGCGCGCGCCGGTCATCGTCTGCCCCGCGATGAACACGCGGATGTGGGAGCATCCGATCACGCAGGCGAACGTCGCGCGGCTGGCCGGGGTCGGCTACGGGATCGCGGGGCCGGCCGATGGTCCGCTCGCGGAGGGGGAAAGCGGGCCGGGGCGGCTGCTGGAGCCGGAGGAGATCCTGCCGCGCATCGGGCGGGCGCTCGAAACGGCGACCGGTCTGCGCGGCCGGAAGGTCGTCGCGACGGCGGGGCCGACGAGGGCCGCGCTGGACCCCGTCCGCTTCATCACGAACCGCTCGTCGGGCCGCATGGGCTTCGCGCTCGCCCAGGCCGCGTGGCGGCGCGGGGGCGACGTCACCCTCATCAGCGGACCCAGTCGCCTGCCGCGACCCACGGGGCCCGACGTGGTGGAGGTCGAGACGGCGGGCGAGATGCTGGCCGCGCTGGAGACCGCGTTGACCGATGCGGACATCCTGTTGATGGCCGCCGCCGTCGGCGATTTCGAGCCGGCCCGGGCGGCGGACTCGAAGATCAGGAAGAGCGGGGCCGGGAAGGGGTTCGAACTCACGCTCCGGGCGGGACCGGACCTGCTGCTGGAGACGCGGGCGTTCCGCGAACGGAAGGGAATCTTTACTCTGGGTTTTGCGCTCGAGACGGAGGACCTTCTGGCCCGCGGACGCGAGAAGCTCGAGCGGAAGGGCATGCACCTGGTCGCCGTGAACTCGGCCGTGGAGCCCGGCGCGGGATTCGAGTCCGAGACGAACCGCATCACGTTGATCGACCGGAGTGGCCAGGTCGAGGAGTTGCCTTTGGCGAAGAAGACCGAGTTGGCGGACGCGCTGCTCGACCGGGTCGAGGCCTCGATCCCGGCGGCGGCGGGGTGAGCCCGCCGGACGCCGACGCCCGGACGCTCGCTCGCGCCTTCCTCGAGCAGACGCTCTCCGCGGAAGGGAACGCGCTCATGCTCGAACATGCGACGCGCGAAGAGGTCATCCGCGGCCTGGCTTCCGCCCGTCGCGCGGCGCGGGCGGACGCCGCCGGTCGCGCGGACGGGAGCCGAGCCCGGACCCCGCGGCGAAGGGGCCGGAGGTCGCGACGGGGCCGCAGATCGCGGAGGCGCCGGACCTGGAAACCCTGGCCGCGCTCGTCGCCTCCTGCACTCGCTGCACGCTCCACGAATCGCGAAAGAACCCGGTGTTCGGCGAGGGCGCGGCGGACGCCCGCGTCGTGTGCGTCGGGGAGGCGCCCGGGGCGCGCGAGGATGAGACCGGCCGCCCCTTCGTCGGCCGCGCCGGCGGCCTGCTCGACCGCCTGCTGCTGTCGATCGGGCTTCCGCGGAAATCCGTCTACATCTGCAACGTGCTGAAGTCCCGGCCCCCCCGGAACCGCGATCCGCTCCCCGAGGAGGTCGCGGCCTGCTCTCCCTATCTCCTGAGGCAGCTCGCGCTCATCGAACCCGAGGTGATCATCGCCTTCGGCGCCTTCGCCGCGCGCACGCTGCTCGAAACGAAGTCCGCGCTGGGGCGGCTCCGCGGCACCGTGCACCGCTATTCCGGGTATCCCGTCGTCGCCACGTACCACCCGGCGGCGCTGCTCCGAAACCCGGGCTGGATCCGGCCGACGTGGGAGGATCTGCAGATCGTGCGCCGCATGCTCGACGGCGTCGGAGATCGCGAGGCCCGCGGTGGTTGACACGGCGATCAGCCTCCCCAGCGACGCGATCGAGGCCCGGCGCACGCCCTGGTCCGAGGAGGCCGAGATCTCGGTCCTCGGGGCGATGCTCATCGACGGCGACGCCGTGGCCGTCGCCCTCGAACAGATCGACGATTCCGCCTTCCACCGGGAAGGCAACCGCCGGATCTTCCGCGCCATGGTGCGCCTGTACGGGCGCGGCGACGTGATCGACGCCGTCACGCTCGCGGACGAACTGCAGACGGCCGCGGAACTCGACGCCGTCGGCGGGATGGCCTACCTCGCGAGACTCGTGGACGCGGTCCCCACCGCGGCCAACGTCGGCCACCACTGCCGGATTCTCCGCGACAAGACGGTGCTCCGGCGGCTCATCTCCAGCGCCACCGAGATCATCCAGGACGCCTACGAGGCGGGATCGGGCGAAGTCGACGAGACGCTCGACCGCGCGGAGCAGAGGATCTTCGAGATCTCGCAGGCGGAGCAGCGCGGGACCTTCGTCCGCATCAAGGAAGTCCTGCGCTCGACGATGGACCGGATCGACGAACTCGTGCGCAACCCGGGCACGATCACCGGCGTCGCGTCCGGGTTCACCGATCTCGACCGCATGACGGCGGGGTTCCAGCCGGCCGACCTCGTCGTCCTCGCCGGGCGCCCCTCGATGGGCAAGACGGCCCTCGCGCTGAACATCGCCCAGCATACGGCGATCGGCGAGGACGTCCCGGTGGCGATCTTCTCGCTCGAAATGTCGAGAGAGTCGCTCGTCCAGAGGATGCTGAGCGCGGAGTCCAAGGTGGATTCGAGCCGGATCCGGACCGGGCGATTGAATTCCGACGACTTCACGCGGCTGGCGAGCGGGGCCGGGCACCTGAACACGGCCCCGATCTGGATCGACGATACGCCCGCGATCTCGCCCATCGAACTCCGCGCCAAGGTGCGGCGTCTGCACGCGGAAGTCGGCGTCGGGCTCGTCGTGCTCGACTACCTGCAGCTGATGTCCGGCGGAGCGCGGATCGAGAACCGCCAACAGGAAATCAGCGCGATCTCCCGGTCGCTGAAGGCGATCGCGAAGGAGGTCGGCGTGCCGCTCCTCGCGCTCTCGCAGCTCTCGCGGGCGCCAGAACAGCGCGAAGGGAACCGTCCAAGGCTCTCCGACCTGCGGGAGTCGGGCGCGATCGAACAGGATGCGGACGTCGTCCTCTTCATCTTCCGCGAGGAGATGCACCGCAAGCCGGAAGAGGTGGAGGAACGGGGATTGGCGGGGAAGGCCGAACTCATCGTGGGCAAGCAGCGCAACGGGCCCACCGGCACCGTCGAACTCTATTTCCACAAGGCCTTCACGGCGTTCGAATCCGTGAGCCGCCGTCCGGAACCCGACTAGTGCCGGCGGCAGGCCCGGCGGCCGCCCGCGGCGTCGGGGCCGTCGTCGTCGCGGCGGGGCAGGGACATCGCTTCGGCGCGTCGCGGCCGAAGCAGTTCGTCGACCTCTGCGGCATGCCGGTGCTCGCCTGGTCGGTGCGGACGCTCATGAACCATCCCGACGTCGACAGGGTCGTGGTCGTGCTGTCGCCGCCGAGGGCGGCCTCGCCCCCGGCCTGGCTTCCGGAGGGGGTTCTCGTCGTGCCGGGCGGGGTGTTTCGGGCCGATTCCGTGCGTGCCGGCGTAGAGGCGCTTGCGGGAGACGTCGAGACCGTGCTCGTGCACGATGGGGCGCGTCCGTTCGTGTCGGCCGAACTCGTGTCCCGCGTCGTGGACGGGGCCCGGAACGGGCCGGTCGTGCCGGCGATCGCCGTCGAGGACACGGTGAAGCGGGTAGACGAGGGAGGCTGGATCGAGGAGACGGTGCCGCGCGACCGGCTCCGCCGCGTACAGACCCCTCAGGGGTTTCCGGTCGCGGTTCTGAACCGTACCCACGCGCTCGACGATGCGGGCGCGTGGGAAGCGCAGGACGCCGCAGCCATGACGGACGACGCGCTGCTGTGCGAGCGGCTCGGCATCGACGTTTCCACGGTGGAAGGGGATCCGGCGAACCTGAAGATCACGACCGCGCGCGACCTGGCGCTCGCGCGCGCCATGGTTGAGACCGGGTTGATCGCTGCGGGGAACTAGTGTCATGGACGGGTGCGGGAACGGGTTCGACGTGGTGAAATGGCGCGAGTGGACGAGCGCTTCGGGGACCGCCGGGCCGGGCCGGGCGCTGGCTACGGGGGATGAGGCGCTGGACCGGGCCGCGGCGCTGCTCGATGCCGGAGGCGTGGTGGCGCACCCGACTTCGACGGTGTACGGGCTGGGCGGCCGGCCGTGGCCGGATGTCGACGCGCGGATCGCCGCGATCAAGCGTCGGCCGCCGGGGCCGCTGATCCGGCTCGCCGCGAGCCCCGAGACGCTCCGGCGGGCGCTGCCGGGGGCACGGTGGCCGGAGGCCGCGCGCCGGCTCGCCGACGCCTTCTGGCCGGGGCCGCTCACCCTGGTGCTGGAGGACGGGACCGATACCGGCGTCGCCGTGCGCGTCGACCCCCATCCGGTCGTGCGACGCCTCCTCGACCGGGCCGGCGGGCTGCTGACGTCCACGAGCCTGAACGTTACCGGGGAGGCGCCGGCGCGGACCCGCCGCGCGGCCCGCGCCGCGTTGTCGGGGATCGGGCCGGAGCACGGTGCCGTCGGCTGGCTCGACGCCGGCGACCTCGCCAGCGGGTCGACCCCGTCGACGCTCGTGCGTGCGGCGGGGGAAGCGGTCGAGGTTCTGCGGGAAGGGGCCGTGCCGGCGACGGAGGTCGCCCGGGTCCTCTCGGCCCACCCTCCCGGGTCCCCGCACGCTGTCGGGAGGCGGCCCACGTGAACCTCCTCTTCGTCTGCACCGGCAACATCTGCCGCAGCCCGCTGGCGGAGGTGATCGCGCGGGCGGAAGCGGACGCGCGCGGGTGGGCGGAGGTCTGCTGCGCATCAGCGGGCACCTTCGCGTTTCCCGGCCAGCCGGCCTCGGGTCCCGGAATCGCGGTCGCCGCCGCCCACGGACTCGACCTCGGGGGGCACGTCTCACGGGAACTCTCGCTCGAACTGGTCGAGTGGGCCGACTTGGTCATCGGCATGGAGGCCTCCCATGCCCGGGGGGCCGCGCGCCTGGCTCCGCATGCGGCCATCCGCGTCATGACGGATTTCCTGTCTGCGGATGACGAGTGGAGGGGGAGCGGCGTCCCGGACCCGTACGGCGGAGATCTCGACACGTACGAGGCGACCCGGGAGTTGCTGACGCGGGCCATGCAGGGGCTCTTCGACGCGCTCGGCGAAGAACGGGGAGGGCGCGAAGGGTCCGGGTCGTGACGCTCCGCTTCGCGCTCCTCGGGGATCCCGTGCGGCACTCGATCTCGCCCGCCATGCACCGCGCGGCCTTCGAGATCCTCGGACTCGACGCGGAATACGTGGCCCGGCGGACCGCTCCCGACGAGGTCGGGCCGGCGATGCGGAGCGCGGATCTGGCGGGCGGAAACGTGACGCTCCCCCACAAGCTCCGAGCCGCCCGGGCGCTCGCGCGGCCGAGCGCCGCGGTGCGGGCGACCGGGGCGTGCAACTGCTGGTGGCGGCGACCGGATGGCGAACTCGCCGGCGACAACACGGACGTCGGCGGGCTCCAGGGGGCCCTTTCCCGCCTCGGGCTCCACCCCGGGGGCGCGCGCGTCCTTCTGCTGGGCGCCGGCGGCGCGGCCCGGGCGGCGGTCCACGCGCTGCTCGAAGGCGGCGCATCGTCCGTCGAAATCCTCAACCGGACCCCGGCTCGGGCACGCGCGCTGCGCGATCGGGCACTGGCCCGCGCGACCGACGCCGACGGCTCGGTGGATGCCGTGCGCGTCGTCGCGGGGCCGCGCTCCGGCGCGGCGTACGACCTCGTGCTGAACTCGACGAGCCTCGGGCTTTCGCCCGGGGATCCGCTCCCCCTCGACCTGGACCGGAGCGCGGACCGGGTCCGGTTCGGCGCCGCCTTCGACATGGTGTATGCAGCGGGCGGGACGGCGTGGGTTCGACACGCGCGTGCCCTCGGAATCCCGGCCGCCGGCGGGCTCGACATGCTCGTGGGCCAGGCGGCGCTCTCCCTCGAACGCTGGTTCCCCGGCCGCGAGGCCCCGTTCGATGCGATGCGAGAGGCGGCCGTGGCGGAACTCGCGTCGCGGACGGCGTCGGAACCAGGGGACGGATCGAACGCCGCGTGAGGGCGGTGGCGCGCGCCGGCCGGCTCCGCCTCCTGGGCCGAGCCGCCGCCGCGGCCTTCGATGCTCTCGTGCCCGCGGCGTGCGTGGGGTGTCGCCGCGGCGTCGCGCCCGATGGCCCGCCGCTGTGCGCCCTGTGCCGGTCCCGGCTCCCTCGACTGGCGAGTCCCCGCTGCCGCCGCTGCGCCCAGCCGCTCGGCAACATCGCCGCCGCGGCCGGCGAGCTCGTGCGGTGCGGCACGTGCGAGGAGTGGCCCGACGTCCTGGTGGCGGCCGACGCCCCCTTCGCCTTCGAGGGCCTCGCCGCCCGGACGGTGCGTGCGCTGAAGTACGACCGCTGGCGCTCCCTCGCCCCGTGGATGGCCGCGCGCATGGCTCCGGCCGCCGAGGTGATGGCGTCCCGGCTCGGCGAAGGCGCGACCTGGCTGATCCCGGTGCCGCTCACGCCGGCCCGGCGGCGGGAACGGGGCTTCAACCAGGCCGGGGAGCTGGCCCGCGCGCTGGCCGACCGCGGCGTCGGGTCGCTGGGCCCGTTCCTCGACCGCCGTCCGGGGGGCAGCCGTCAGGCGGGCGTCGGCGGGGCGCTGCGCCGCGCGAACGTACAGGGTCGCTTCCGGTTGCGTGCCGGCCTCCCGGACGGGCGCCGGAGCGCCATCATCGTCGACGATGTGCTCACGACCGGAGCCACCGCGATCGCCTGCGCCGAGACGCTGGCCGAGGCTGGATTCCGCAGCGTCGCCACCGTTAGTTTTGCCCGGACTTTGCTCCCCCTTAATCCTTCCCGAGAGGAATCCGAATGAGTGTGAGGGTTGCCATCAACGGTTTCGGCCGCATCGGCCGGAACATCCTCCGCGCGGCGCTCCAGAACCCGCGCGGGGACCTTGACTTCGTCGCGATAAACGATCTCACGGATGGGGCGACGCTCGCCCATCTGTTCAAGTACGACTCCGTGCACGGGCGCTTTCCCGGCGAGGTCCGCGTGGACGGAGCAGAACTCGTGCTGGGGGACGAGCGCGTGGGCGTCTTCTCCGAACGCGACCCGGCCGACCTCCCGTGGCGGGAACTCGACGTGGACATCGTCATCGAATCCACCGGGATCTTCCGCAAGCGGGAAGATGCGACCCGGCACCTGAGCGCCGGGGCGAAGAAGGTCCTCATCTCCGCGCCGGGCATCGAGCCGGACATCACCCTGGTGCTGGGCGTGAACGCGGACGAATACGACCCGGCGCGGCACGACGTGATCTCGAACGCGAGCTGCACGACCAACTGCATCGCTCCGGTCGTGAAGGTCCTGCTCGATCGCTTCGGCTTCGAGCGCGGCCTCATGACGACGGTCCACGCGTACACGAACGGCCAGCAGCTCCTCGACCTCCCGCACAAGGACCTCCGGCGCGCCCGCGCCGCCGCGCTTTCGATCATCCCCACGACGACGGGCGCGGCGAAGGCCGTGGGCCTCGTCCTCCCGCAGGTCAGGGGGAAGCTCGACGGCATGGCGATGCGCGTGCCGACGCCGGACGTGTCGATCGTGGACCTCGTGGCCACCGTGTCGCGGGACACGTCGGCCGGCGAGATCAACGCGGCGTTCCGCGAGGCCGCGGAAGGGCCGCTCGACGGCGTGCTCGAATACACCGAGGAGCCGCTCGTCTCCGTCGACTTCACGGGACACCCGGCCAGCGCCATCGTCGACGCGAAGTCGACGTCCGTCATGGACGGCACGCTCGTCAAGGTCATCTCGTGGTACGACAACGAGTGGGGGTATTCGAACCGCCTCGTGGACCTGGCGAGCTTCGTCGGAGAGCGCCTGCCCGCCGCCGTCGGGGCCTGAGCGGCCCCGGCCGGTCCCCTCGTGACCAGAGCGCTGCGCGACCTCCCGGCCGACCTGGCCGGGAAGCGGGGGCTCGTGCGGGTGGACTACAACGTGCCGCTCGACGCCGGGCGGGTCGCCGATGCGACGCGCATTGAGGCGTCGCTGCCGACCCTCCGGTGGTTGCTGCGGCGGGAGGCCCGGCCGGTGCTGCTCTCGCACCTCGGCCGGCCGGGGGGGCGGCCGGACCCCGCGCTCTCGCTGTCGCCCGTGGCCTCCGCGCTCGCCGGCCTCCTCGGGACCGGAGTCCTCTTCTCCGCGCCGTGCGACGGCGAGGACGCGCTCCGCGCCAGCCGCGGGCTGAAGGCCGGACAGGTGCTCCTCGTGGAGAACACGCGTTTCCTGCCCGGGGAGACGGAGAACGACGCGGCGCTCGCCGGCCGTCTCGCCCGGCTCGGCGACTTCTTCGTCAACGACGCGTTCGGCACGCTGCACCGCGCGCACGCCTCGACGACGGGCGTGCCGGCCCTCCTGAGTCCTTCCGTGGCGGGCTTGCTCGTCGAGCGCGAACTGGAGGCGCTGGGCGCGCTCGAGCAGCCGCGCCGGCCGTTCGTCGTCGCCTTCGGAGGGGCCAAGATCGGCGACAAGATCGAACTCCTGCGCCGCTTCCTGGAACGCGCCGACCTCATCCTCGTGGGCGGCGCCATGGCGAACACGTTCCTCCGCGCGCAGGGGGCCGAGACCGGAGCCTCGCTCGTCGAGGAGGCGGCGCTGGATCTCGCCCGCTCGATCCTGGCCGCGGGAGGGGAGCGGATCCGGCTGCCCACGGACGTGATGGTCCTCGACCGGTCGAACGGGGACGGGGAGAGTGTCGAGGGCGTCGGGGTCGACGCGATCGGGCCGGAGATGGCCGCCCTGGACATCGGACCCGAGTCTCGCGCCCGCTACGCCGAGGCGTTGCGGGGGTGCGCCGCCTTCTTCTGGAACGGTCCCATGGGGCTGTTCGAAGACCCTCGGTTCGCGGCGGGCACGTTCGCCATCGCGGAGGCCGCAGCGGAGGCGACGGCGGCGGGCGGGTTCACCGTCATCGGGGGCGGCGACTCCGCCGCGGCCATCCGCCGCGCCGGGCTTTCCGACCGCGTGTCGCACGTCTGCACCGGGGGCGGAGCGGCCCTCGAGTACCTGTCGAGCGGCCGTCTACCCGGCCTCGACGCCCTCACCGAAAGGAGGCGTTCGTGAGTCAGCCGCACACCCCCGTGTTCGCCGCGAACTGGAAGATGAGCCATGGCCCGGCCGAGACCGGGGCGTTCGTGGAACGGTTCGCCGGGCGCCATCGGCCGCGCGGCGATGCGACGGTCATTGTGTTTCCTCCCGCCATCAGCCTGGCGGCCTTCGCCGCCGCGGCCTCCGGGCGTCCGGACCTCGAGTTCGGCGTGCAGGACGTGCACACGGAGGTGGAGGGCGCCCACACCAGCGGCATCTCGGCCGCCATGGTCCCGGCGACCGGCGCCACCTGGGGGCTGGCCGGCCACTCGGAACGCCGGCGGGAGTTCGGCGATACCGACGCGGACGTGGGGCGCAAGCTGGTCCGCCTGCTGGAGGCCGGACTCCGTCCCGTCCTGTGCGTGGGCGAGACGCTCGAGGAGCGGGAGGCCGGACGGCTCGCGACGGTGCTGGAAACGCAGATCCGGGAAGCCCTCCGCCCCCTCGACCCCGACGGCCGGGCCCGTCTCGTCTACGCCTACGAACCCGTGTGGGCGATCGGCACCGGACGGACGGCGAGCCCGGCCGACGCCGAGGAGGCGCACGCCATCGTCCGGGACCAACTGGCGCGGGCGGAAGGATGCGACGCGGAGCGCGCCGCGATCCTGTACGGAGGGAGCGTCAAGCCGGCCAACATCGAAGCGCTCCTGGCCGCCCCCGGGGTGGACGGCGTGCTCGTGGGCGGCGCGAGCCTCGATCCCGACAGCTGGGCCGCGATCTGCGCGGCGGGCAGATAACCGGAAAAACTGGCCCCATCTTGCCGGCGGCTCTAGTTTTACGGCCCGATCCAACCAATGGCAGGTAGACGATGTTCCCGTTCCTGATCGTATTGATTTCGCTGATCGCACTCGTGCTGTGCGTGATGATCCTCCTCCAGTCCGCGAAGGGCGGCGGGCTCGCCGCCTCCTTTGGCGGGGCCTCGTCCTCCACGGATTCCTTCATGGGAGGACGCCAGGCGGCCAACGCGCTGACGAAGGCGAGCTGGTACGGCGGGGGGAGTTTCCTCTTCCTCGCCCTCGTGCTGACGGTGCTCTCCGCCCGTCCGGACGCGGCCCCCGAATCGATCCTGCGTCAGGGACTTCCCGGCCAGCAGAGCCTCCCCGAAGCGCCCGCTTCGCTCCTGGAGGTGTCGCCCGACCTCGGAGAAGGCGCAGCCCCCTCCGATGAAGCCGCCGCACCCGGGTCGGAGGAAGGCGAGGAAGAGGACCCCGGCTCCTAGTCGGGCGGGCGAGGATCCTCGGCGAAAGCGTCGCTCGGCAGATCCAGAAACTCGACGTACCGCTCCTTCTCCTGCGCTTCGGCGAGCCAGCTCTCGAACCCGGATGGGACGAGTCCGTCGATGCCGCGCCGCTCCCGCGCCGCCGTCACCGCCAGGTGGTCCGCGTAGGCGTTCTTCACGTCGTCGGCGTGTCCCCGGGTCCAGCGCCACTCCACGCGGTGCCGCGCGGCGGCCCGCACGAGTTCCCGCCACAGATCGAGGTTCTCGATCGGCCCGCCCTTCCGGCGCCAGCCGCGGCGGGCCCAGCCGTGCACCCACTCCTTCATTCCTCGGACGAGATACTGGCTGTCGCTCGTAAAGACGACGCGGCACGCCCGCCGCAGGGCGCCCAGCCCGACGATGCCGGAGACGATCGCCATCCGGTTGTTCGTCGTGTCCGGATCGAAGTGGGCGAAGTCCCGCCGATACCAGCCGCCGCGCTCGTCGAACCGTTCGATGAGACCGGCGGCCGCCCCCGGATTCCGGCGATTCTCGAACTGGTTGCCGAGGCAGGACTCGTCGGCGAAGATATGAACGAGCGGAGCGTCGGTCCCGCTCTCCCGCCCGGGTCCGGAGTCGGTGGTCAACGCGCCTCCCGCGGCTTGGGTTCGCCCGGCACGCGGGCCGCGGGCCGCTGCCCGGGTCCCCGCACCTTCAACCGCCACATTGGACGCGCCACTTGAGCGAGACGCAAGCACGCCCCGGATACCTCCTGCTCGAAGATGGCCGCCGTTTCGGCGGCGCCTACGTGGGCCCCGAGACCGAGACCGCCGGCGAAGCCGTCTTCACGACGGTGATGACGGGGTATCACGAGGTGCTCACCGATCCTTCCTTTGCCGCGCAGATCGTCGTCATGACCGCGCCCATGCAGGGGGTCTACGGCATCCGCGATCCCGACGTTCAATCGCGGCGGCCCTGGGTCGCGGGCTTCGTCGTGAGGCACCTTTCGCACGAGATCGGGTCCGGGCCGGCCGATTCCACGCTGCCCGAGTACCTCGCCTCGCACGGGATTCCGACGCTGGTCGGCGCGGACACGCGCGCGCTGACGCGCCATATCCGGGATGCGGGCGCGATGCGGGCGGTCATGGCGCACGATGGGGTGTCGCCGCAACAGGCCGCCGAGCGGCTGGCCGCCGAGCCGGAGATGTCCGGCCGCGACCTCGCGACCGCCGTCTCGACGCCCGAACCGTACGAACTCGGCCCCCTCGACGGGGTGGCCGAGCGCGGCCTCGTGCTTTGCCTCGACTATGGGGTAAAGACGCGAAGCCTCGACCTCTTCCGTCGCGAGGGATACCGCGTGCGCGTCGTCCCGTGCGACACGGACGCCGAGGCGCTGCTCTCCGCCCGCCCGGACGGGGTCTTCGTCTCGAACGGGCCCGGCGATCCGGAGGCGGTGCCGGGCGCCGTCGAGCGCATCCGCACGCTGAGCGACGCCGGGGTCCCGCTGTTCGGCATCTGCCTCGGACACCAGCTCATAGCGCGCGCCTTCGGGGGCACGAACTACAAGCTGCCCTACGGGCACCGCGGCGGGAATCACCCCGTGATCAACCATGCCACGGGCGCCGTGGAGATCACCTCGCAGAACCACGGCTTCTCGGTACTCGAAAAGGACGGACGGATCGAGGGCGGCGACGATCTCGAGATCACGCACCGGAATCTGAACGACGGCACGGTGGAAGGGCTGGTCCACCGGGAGCGGCCGGTATTCGCGGTGCAGTACCATCCCGAGTCGGCCCCGGGACCCCACGACAGCCGGTATCTGTTCAACCGCTTCGTCGAGACGATGCGGAATCACGGAAGCTCCGCCCCGGGTTGACCGTGCGCGGTCCGTTGAACGTTGACGACGTGTGGTCTAGGTTGCGTCGGGCCTCCAGCCACGGACCCACACTCATGGACCGTCGCGCGACGTGACCTACGACAAGCGGAACACGGTGATCGCCCTCCTCGCGCTCCTGGGCATCTTCGGCGTGGGCGCGATCCTCTCCATCTGGTGGACGGTAGGGAATACGTCGTTTCTCGCCGGCGGGCGCGTGGCGGTCGTCCCGCTGCGGGGCGTGATCACGGACGAAGCGGCCTTCACCCGGACGCTCGACGGCTTTCGCGAAGACCCCGGCGTGCGCGCCTTCGTGATCGAGATCGAGTCCCCGGGCGGCACCGTCGGGGCCTCGCAGAGCATCTTCGAAGCCATTCGCGATCTGCGGGACGACGACGACCGGCCCGTCCTCGCCTGGATGGGCGATGTGGGAGCCTCCGGCGGATACTACGCCGCGGTCGGGGCCGACAGCGTGTACGCGCTGCCCGGCACGATGACGGGATCCATCGGCGTCATCATGGAATTCCCCAACGCAGAGGAGTTGTTCCGCAAGGTCGGCGTCGACTGGGAAGTCGTGGCGAGCGCGGAGCACAAGGATCTGGGCGGCTACGGGCGCTCCCTTTCTCCCGAGGACCGCGAGATCCTCGAGGAACTTGTGAGCGACGTCCACGAGCAGTTCGTCGAGGTGGTGTCCGACAACCGGGATCTCGATCGGGAGACCGTTCGCGGGTTGGCGGACGGCCGGGTGTTCACGGGCCGGCAGGCGAACGAACTGGGACTCGTCGACGGCCTGATGACCCTGCCCGAGACGATCGACCTCGCAGGCCGGATGGCGGGTCTGGGCGCGGATCCGAGAGTCGTGCGGCCGCGCGAACCGAGGGTCGGCCTGTGGGACCTGATCGGCGGGCTGAGCCTGGGCGATGCGCGAGCGTGGATCGGATCGCTGGCGCCCCTGCGCCCAAGCGCGCCGAGACTCCTCTTTGAACTGAGATAAGCCGCTCCCATCCCGGAGCGGAGAACCATTCTTGAACGGTTGCACAACGCTCGGAGGAGAGGGAGATGACGAAGGCGGATCTCATCGAACAGGTCCACGAGGCCATCGGCCCCGGCGTGACGAAGCGGGACTGCGCCGCGGTGGTCAACGCGTTTCTGAACGCCGTCAAGGGCGCCGTCGTACAAGGCAACCACATCGAGATTCGCGGCTTCGGCACGTTCAAGGTCCGGGAACGCCGGACCCGCATGGCGCGCAATCCGCGCACGGGAGATCCCGTCCGCGTGCCGCCGAGGAAGGTGCCCGTCTTCAAGCCCTCGCGTCTGCTGCGCGACGAGGTGGCGTCGAGCCTCGGGGACTAGCAGAGAGTGAGGTAATGCGGGCGGGTCAGCCGAAGAAGCCGGCGATCCGCTCCAGTCCCTCCTCCAGGACGTCCCGCTCCACCGCGAAGTTGAAGCGCAGGTGCCCCGGAGAGCCGAACGGTTCTCCGGGCATGCACGCGACCTTCGCATCGGCGAGCAGCCGCTCGGCGACGTCCAGCGACGTGGCGCCGCGGTCGGTGAGCCGTCCGTAGAAGTACAGCGCGCCGTCCGGCGCGAACGCCTCGATCCCGTCCATCTCCGCGAATCTCGACAGCCCGAGTTCCCTGAGTCCGGAGAGCCTGGACAGGAGTTCCGAGACGAACGCCTCGCGGGGAGCGCTCTCGCCGAGCGCGGCCGCGGCGGCGTACTGGGAGGGGCCGACCGCCCCGGAGGTCGTCTGTCCCTGCAGGTCCGCCATCTTCCGGACGACCTCCCGCGGCCCCACGGCATACCCGATCCGGAACCCCGGCATGCAGAACGCCTTCGAGACGCCGTCGAGCAGGATCGTCCTCTCCCCGCGCTCCGCAATGTCGAACACGGACGGAGACGGAGCCCCGTAGGCGAGCCGCCGGTAGATCTCGTCGGAGAGCACCCAGATCCCGTGCCGCTCCGCCCACGCCATGATCTCGCGCAGCAGGCCGGGCGGGATGACGGCCCCGGTCGGGTTTCCCGGGCTGTTGAGCATGAGCCCCCGCGTCCGCGTCGTGCGGGCCGCCTCGAGGTCCTCGACGGCCGGCACGAACCCGCCTTCCCACGTCGTCTCCACGATGACCGGCTCCGCCCCCGCGAGCCGGACGATCGTTGTGTAGCTCGGCCAGAAGGGGGAGGGCACCAGCACCTCCTCGCCAGCGCCGAAGAGGGCATAGCAGCAGTTGAACAGCGACTGCTTCACGCCCGCGCTCACGATCACGGAGTCCGGATCCACGGCCTCGGCCTCCGTCGTCTCGCGGAGATAGCGCGCGATCGCCTCGCGCAGTTCGGGCAGGCCGGAGGTGGGGGGATATCCCGTCTTCCCCTCCTCCACGGCCCGAATGCCCGCGTGGGCCGCGAAGGGCGGGGCGGGGTACTGCGGCTCGCCGGCCGAGAGGTCCACGACCGGAACTCCCGCCGCCCTCAGCTTCCGGGCGCGGGCGGCCAGCACCAGCGTGGCCGATGCCTCGAGCCGGGCGACGTTCGGGGAAAACTGCGTTGCGGGCACGTTCGGGCGCTCTTGTCGAAGGGGTGGGTCGGATTTGAGAGAGGGCTGCGGGGCCCCTATCTTTCGGCTGCTGGATGGTATGCGGGGAGAGTCCATGACGACAGAGACCGGAAGCGCGCTGGCCCCGGCGGACGTGCTGGCCGCCACGCGAGACTTCTTTCTCGGGGACGACCGGATGGTCGATGCCTGGGTCGACACCGAGAGCGACACGCACATTGCGTTCTGCACCTTCAGGGGCAACCTCTCGGTTGCCGCCTTCCCGGATCCCGCCGGGTCCGACGGGACGCGGATCCGGGTGACGACGCTGCGCGAAGAGGGGATCGTGCCCAGGCTCCTCGCCCACCTCGCGCTCGCGAACGCGCGCGCATGAACAGGCGCTCCTGATGGACCGGATCTCGGTGCGCACGCTCTTCTTCGGCGTGTACGGCGAACTCGCCGCGCGCAGGGAGGGATCGGCGGAACTCGCGGCGGACAGCACCGTGGGCGACCTCGTCGAGACCCTGCGCGGACCGGGCGGGCTCGACTGGCTCCCGGAGAGGGTCGTCGTCGCCGTCAACCAGAGTTACGCGGAGGCCGGCACGACCCTGTCCGACGGAGACGAGGTCGCGCTCATCCCCCCTGTTGCGGGGGGCTGAGCCGATGTCGAAGGCGGCAAACGGCCGCGTGCGGACATGGATCACCCGCGAAAGTCTGGACGACTTCGCGCAATTCGAGGATATTGTACGGGAGATCGGATCCGTGGAGGACGGCGCGCTGCTCTTTTTTCAGGGGCGGGTTCGCCGCACGAACCGCGGTCGCGCGGTGTCGCGCCTCGCGTACGACGCGTACGGAGAGATGGCGGAGCGGGAGCTGTCGGCCATCTGCCACGAGGCGCTGGAGCGGTTCGACGTGGGCTCCGTCGCCGCGGCCCACCGCGTGGGCGATCTCGGGCTGGGTGAGGTCAGCGTGGCGATCGCGGTCACGTCGGCCCACCGCGACGACGGCTACCGGGCGTCGCGGTGGATTATCGAAACGATCAAGGTCAGACTGCCGATCTGGAAGCACGAGCACTACGAGGACGGCGAGTCCCACTGGGTGGGAGCCCCGGCCATGGAGGCGGAAGCCCCGGCCGGCGGCGCGCGGTTCGAGTAGGGAGGTCTGGTCAGGGGCCGTCCGACGGACTTCGAGGCAGCCGGCCTCGGGCCCGGGCGCCCAAATCGAGGAGGACGCCATGTTTAAGATGGTCCGCAACCTGCTGGTCGTCGCGATGATCGCGACGGTCTCGTTTGCCGGAGATTGTGGCGACGACGACGACAACATGATGATGCAGGAAGGCGTCACGGTCATCGGCTAGCAGTCCGCCGGCGGGGATTCCGCGCGGCCGCCACGGCTGCGCGGGGTCCCCGCACACTCACCGCTCATGAAAGATCAATTCGGCCGCCGAATCCGGTACCTTCGGATCTCGGTCACGGACCGCTGCAACCTGCGCTGCACGTACTGCATGCCGGAGGAGGGGCTCGCCTGGATCCCCAAGCCCGAAATGCTCGCGTACGAGGAGATCGCCGAGATCGTGCGCCAGATGGCCGCGCTCGGGCTGGAACGGGTCCGGATCACGGGCGGCGAGCCGCTCGTCCGCAAGGATCTGCCGGACCTCGTGCGCATGATCGCCGCGGTCCCCGGCATCGACGACATCTCCCTCTCCACGAACGCCATCCTCCTGCCGCGTTTCGCGACGGCCCTCCGGGAAGCGGGGGTCGCGCGGGTGAACGTCAGCCTGGACACGCTCGACCGGGACGGGTTCGAGGAGATCGCCCGGCGGCCGGCGCGGCGCTTCGACGAGACGATGGAAGGCCTCCGGGCCGCCGAGGAGGCGGGCTTCGCTCCGATCAAGATCAACTGCGTCATCATGCGGGGCCTCAACGACCACGAGGTCGTCGACTTCGCCGAGATCACGCGGGAGCGGCCGTGGCACGTACGCTTCATCGAACTCATGCCGGTGGGGGAGAACCTGCACCTCACCGACCGGTTCATCTCGACCGATGAGGTGCTCGAGAAGATCCGCTCGATCGAGGACCTCCTGCCGGACCCGGGGCCGCGGGGGAACGGGCCCGCCGTGTACTACCGCTTCCCGGGCGGCGCCGGAACCGTGGGCGCGATCACGCCCCTCTCCCACAACTACTGCGAACGCTGCAACCGCATGCGGCTGACCGCCGACGGGAAGCTGCGGACCTGCCTGTTCGGCGACCACGAGGTCGACCTGAAGGGTCCGCTGCGCGAGACGGGCCGCATCGAGGGTGCGGTGGCGGAGGCGCTCGCCGGGAAGCCGAAGCGCCACTACCTGGAACTGGGAACGGCGGCCGGCAGCGGCGGGCTCGCCGCCCTGAGTCAGGTCGGCGGATGACGAACTACGAGGAACGACTCCGGCACAGGGATCTGCTCGAACGGGCGACCGACCTGCGCAGGCGGCTCGAACTCGAAGACGGCGATTCCCCCATGCGGCGCGAGGAAGGGGCCGAACTGGCGGCCCTCCTCGAAGCCACGCTGGCCGAGATCAGTCCGGAGCGCTGGGACCGGGTCATGGAGACGATCGCCGGGGAGGCGGCGCGGAGGGCGGGCGCGGGCGCGGCCCCGATGTTCGACTGACCGTCTTCGCTTGACCGGCGCCGCTTCCCCGCACCGCAAACTCCTCGCGGCCGGGTGCCTGCTGGCGGGCCTCGGAGTCGCCGCCGGAGCGTTCGGCGCGCACTCGCTCGAAGGCCGCCTCTCGGCCGATGCCCTCGCGATCTTCGACACGGCGGCCCGCTACCACATGCTGCACGCCCTGGGGCTCATCCTCCTCGGCCTCGCGGCGGCCCGCTGGCCGGATGCGGCGTGGCACTGTCCCGGCCTGCTCATGCTGTGTGGCATCGCGGTGTTCAGCGGCACGCTCTACGCCCTCGCCCTGTCCGGAATCGGCTGGCTCGGCGCGATCACGCCCATCGGCGGCGCCGCCCTCATCGCCGCCTGGATCTGGGCGGCCTGGCTCGCCCTCACCCACCCCTGACGCACCCGCTCCGCTCCGCGCCCCCTTGACGTGCGCGTAGGTTCACTCGATAGAAGTTGGGCCGCGAGCGGCCGTGCCCCCAACCGAGAGGTCCGATGGCGATCAAGAGTGACGGCTGGATCGGGATCGCCGGCTACGATCAGATGAAGGCCCGCACCATGGCCATCGCGCGTGGCGAGCACACGCCCGCGAAGGGTCGGCGCATGGCGCGCGAGCAGGGGATGATCGAACCCTTCGCCGACCGCCAGGTGCGCGACGGCGTCATCTCCTACGGCGTCAGCAGCTACGGCTACGACATGCGGGTCGCCGACGAATTCCGGATCTTCCACAACGCGCTCTTCCCGGTCGTCGACCCCAAGAAGTTCGACGAGCGCTCCTTCCTCGAGTACTCGGGCGACGTCTGCATCATCCCCCCGAACTCCTTCGCCCTCGCGCGCTCGATCGAGTACTTCCGGATTCCGCGCAACATCCTCACGATCTGCGTGGGGAAGAGCACCTACGCGCGCTGCGGCCTCATCGTGAACGTCACGCCCTTCGAACCGGAGTGGGAGGGGCACGTGACGCTCGAGATCTCGAACACGACGCCGCTCCCGGCCCGCGTGTACGCGAACGAGGGGATCGCCCAGGTCCTCTTCTTCGAGTCCGACGAGGTCTGCGAGGTCAGCTACGCGGACAAGGCCGGAAAGTACCAGGGCCAGACCGGAGTCACCCCGCCGAAGCTCTGACTCCTCGGCGAGGGGACTATGGCGTGAACCCGGTGGCGAGTTCGGCGAGGAGGCGGGTCAGGAGGCGGGGGTGTTGTTCGGTCAGGACATGGCCGCCGTCGGGGGACAGGGTGAAGCCGCAGTCGAGGCGGGCGGCCAGGCGCCTCGCCGCTTCGACGGGGATCCTCGGGTCGTGGGCGCCCGTCACGACGTGGGCGGCGACGGGGCGGCGGGGCATGCGATCCTCGAGTTCCGCCGGATGCCAGTCGGCGAGGATGCGCAGGAGCGTGCGGGCGCGCGCCGGGCTCGCCCACGGCCGCGCGTAGGCGGCGACCAGCTCCGAGGGGGCCCGGAAGGCGGGGCCGCACGCCCGCTTCAGGACCAGGTGCCCCAGCGGCGCGTGAAGCGGCGCGAGGAGGCTTCCGACCCCCCGCCGCACCGCGGATGACCGCAGCAGCCGCAGGATGGCCGGACTCCGGATTTCCGGCGTGACCGGGTTCGAGAGCAGGAGGCCGCCGATGTCCGGTTCCGCCTCCGCGAGTGCGAGCGCGATGGCCGCCCCCTGCGAGTGTCCCGCGACGAGTCGCGGCCGGGGGCCGTCCGGCGACAGCGCCCGCACCACCGCGCGAACCCGGCGCACCTCGTCATCCAGCGTGTAGGAGAGTTCCGCCCGCGCGTCCGAGGCGCCCCGGCCAGGCAGGTCGAGAAGCCAGCATTCCCACCCCTGATGTGCCTCGGCGAAGCGTTCGGCGACGGGCCGCCACGCCCGCCCGTGGGCGCTGATCCCGTGCAGGAAGAGGACGGGGCGCCCCGCGCCCAGAACGGTCACGCGCACGGTGCCGTCGCCGATCGTCACATTCCGCACCACAGGCCGCTTTCGACTCACTCGCTCCCTCTGCTTTCCGAGGCCAAATACCGCTTGCCGCTCATACCCCTCCGCGATACCTTCGCGGCGCGGGAAAGTGAAGAAATTCACAAGCTCGCACGAGAGGAGCGAACCCCCTTGCTCGACCCATATCTCGGCATCCTGATCCTCGCGTTGGTCGGCGTGCTGAACGCGGCCGCGATGATGGGCGTATCGCATTTCGTGGGCTCCCGGCGACCGACTCCGGTGAAGGCGAGCCCGTACGAGTCGGGGATTCCCCCGCTCGGGACGACGCGGGAGCGGTTCTCGGTCAATTTCTACATCGTGGCGATGCTCTTCATCGTCCTCGATATCGAGACGCTCTTCCTCATTCCGTGGGCCGCGATCTTCCGGGAGCTGGGGATGGTCGGGTTCGTGGAGATCACGGCGTTCCTCTCCGTGCTCGGCGTCGGACTCGTGTACGCGTGGAAGAAGGGGGCCCTCGAATGGGACTGAACCCGGGACCGGGCGGGCAGACACGATGAGAACCCTCGATACGCTTCCGCCCGGCGCGCACCCGGACGCCAACCCCGGCGAACTCGACACCGGCATCCCGCACAACTGGATGACGACGAAGCTCGACTACGTCATCAACTGGGCGCGCCGCAACTCGCTGTGGCCCATGCCGTTCGGGACCGCCTGCTGCGCGATCGAGATGATGGCCTCCGCCGCGAGCAAGTACGACATCGGCCGCTTCGGGATGGAGCGCATGTCGTTCAGCCCGCGGCAGGCGGACCTGATGATCGTCGCCGGCCGGGTCACCTACAAGCTGGCCCCGGTCCTGCGCCGGGTGTGGGACCAGATGCCGCAGCCCAAGTGGTGCGTGTCGATGGGCGCGTGCGCGAGTTCCGGCGGGATGTTCGACAACTACACGATCGTCCAGGGCATCGACACGATCGTGCCGGTCGACGTCTACGTCCCGGGCTGCCCGCCACGGCCGGAAGGGCTCATCTACGGACTCCTCATGATCCAGGAGAAGATCAAGGGAGAGTCGCTGGCCGATCCCCGGGCGCGGGACGAGGCGCCGGAGGCGGTCGGACGCCCGAACCTGCCCCCGGAAACGATCGAACTCGTGGCCCAGCCGTTCGGCAACTCGACGAACCAGAACCGGATGAGCGGGCTCGGCCCGACCTCCGCGCTGGCGCGCTCCCGCGACCGGCGCGAACGCCGCCTGGAACACCGGGATTGAGCGGAGCGCTCCGCCGTTGACGACCGCAACGACGACCGCGCCTCCGCGCATGGTGCGGGGCTCGTCCCTCGACGGGGAAGCGGCGAGCCATCCCTCGGTCCGCGCCCTTCGCGAACGCTTCGGGGAGGGCGTCAGGCGCGTGGAGAGCGACGCAGTCGGCTATCCCGTCGTGTGGATCGATCCCGCCATCAACGCCGAGGCGCTCCGCTTCCTCCGTGAGACGCCCGACCAGGCGTACGATCTGCTCGCGGACCTCATGGGGGCGCACGCGGGGATCGGGGCCCCGATCCAGGTGTGGTACCAGCTCTGGTCCATGGCGCACGGCCGCCAGCTCCGAGTCGCGTGCGAAGTGCCGATGCACGACCTCGAACTGGACAGCGTCACCGACCAGTGGCTCGCCGCGGACTGGCTCGAACGCGAGGTGTGGGACATGTACGGCGTGAGCTTCCGCGGCCATCCGGACCTGCGCCGCATCCTCATGCCGGAGAACTACGAGGAGGGGTTCCCGCTCCGGAAGGACTTCCCGCTCCGCGGCCGCTTCAGCCGCTCCGCGCAGGTGAGCCGCGCGCTCTCCCGCGACCTCATCGACATGTACGCCGTCGAGGAGCTGGAGCTGGCGGGCTACGCCGTCACCGAGGAGGGAGAGGTGCGGGATCCGTCGGAGGGCGCGGCGGAGGGGGGTGCGCCGGGCGGCATCCGCGACGTGAGCCCGGAGGAGAAGCCCGAGGACGCGCTCGAGGGCGAGCCCATCCTCATCAACATGGGGCCGCAGCACCCGGCCACGCACGGCGTCCTCCGGCTCGTGCTGCAGCTCGACGGGGAGCGCATCGTGCGCTGCTCCCCCCACATCGGATACCTGCACACGGGCTTCGAGAAGACGTGCGAATACCGCGAGTGGAACCAGTGCGTCCCCTACACGGACCGCATGGACTACCTCGCGCCGATGCTCTACAACATCGGCTTCGCCGGAGCGGTCGAAGCGCTCCTCGACGTCGAGATCACGGAGCGGTGCCGCGTCGTCCGCGTCATCCTCGGCGAGTTGAACCGCATCCTCGGTCACCTCCTGTGGCTGGGCACGACGGCGATCGATATCGGCGCCTTCTCCGTCTTCCTCTACACCTTCCAGGAGCGCGAGCGGATCTACAACCTGCACGAGGCGTACACGGGGGGCCGGATCACGACCTCCGTCACGCGCGTCGGCGGGATGATGGCGGACCTGCCCGTGGGCTGGACGGCGGCGGCGCGGGACTTCGCGGCGACCTTCCCGGAGACGCTGGACGAGGTCGAGCGGCTCCTGTCACGCAACGCGATCTGGCAGGGTCGCACCATGGACATCGGCGTGCTATCCGCGGAGAAGGCGGTGAGCTACGGCGTCACGGGGCCCACGCTGCGCGCCAGCGGCGTGGCCTACGACGTGCGGAAGGCGCGCCCCTACCTCGGCTACGAGGAGTACGACTTCGACGTGCCCGTGGGGACCGAGGGCGACGTCTACGACCGCTATCTCGTGCGGGTGGAGGAGATGCGGCAGAGCGTCCGCATCATCGAGCAGGCGCTGGACGGGCTCCCCGGCGGCCCGATCAACATCGACGACTACCGGATCGTCCTCCCCCCGAAGGGCGAGGCGATGGGGTCGATCGACACCATGATCTCGCACTTCAAGCTCGTGATGGAGGGCGTCCGCGTGCCGGCCGGCGAGACGTGGTACTCCATCGAAAGCTCGAAGGGGGAACTGGGGTTCGGGATCATCTCCGACGGCGGCACGAAGCCCGTGCGCTGCCGTTTCCGCGGCCCGTCGTTCATCAACATCGCGTCGCTCCCGGAACTCGTGAAGGACGAACTCGTCGCGGATGTCGTCGCGATCAACGCCTCGCTCGACGTCGTGCTCGGAGAGATCGACCGGTGAGCCGGCGCATCCACCCCGCGGTCGTCGGCGCGCAGCCCTTCCAGTTGACGGCGAGGGAGACGTTCGACGGTCCCATCTTCGCGACGGAGGAGGGGAAGCACCGGCTCGAGGCGGCCCTTTCCCGCTATCCGACGAAGCAGGCCGCGCTCCTCCCCATGCTCGGCTTCGTGCAGTCGGTGAAGGGGTGGATCGAGCCCGCGGACATGGTCGAGGTCGCCGAGGCGCTGGACCTGACCCCGGCCTACGTCCACTCGATCGCGACCTTCTACACGATGTACAACAAGCACCCGGTCGGACGTCACTTCGTCCAGGTGTGCACGAACATCTCCTGCCACCTGAACCGGGCCGAGGAGGTGCTGCGCGGCTTCCTCGCCGAGACGGGGACGCGGGAGGGCGAGATCTCCGAGGATGGGGAGTTCACCGTGATCGAGGCGGAATGTCTCGGCGCGTGCGGCTTCGCGACCGTCGTGCAGGTCAACGACCGCTACCTCGAGGACGTGACGCCGGAGCGCGTGCCCGAGATCGTGGCCGGCCTGCGCGGATCACGCGACGGCGGGTCGGAGGCGGGGGACGGCGCATGAGCTTTCCCCACCGGAGCGACCTCGAGGTCACGACGCGGCTGTCGCGCCACCAGGGCGAGGCCGAGGCGCGCACGCTCGACGGCTGGCGCGCCCGGGGCGGCTACGAGGCGCTCCGGCGGTCCCTCGACATGTCGCCCGCCGAGATCACCGAGGTCGTGAAGGACTCCGGCCTCCGCGGGCGCGGCGGCGCCGGCTTCCCGACGGGGCTCAAGTGGAGCTTCATGCCGAAGGACGACGGCAAGCCGCACTACCTGTGCTGCAACGCGGACGAGTCCGAGCCGGGCGCCTTCAAGGATCGCGAGGTCATCCGCTGGACGCCGCACCTCCTCATTGAGGGCTGCCTCATCGCGTCGCGCGCGATCGGGGCCGAGCACGCCTACATCTACGTGCGGGGCGAGTTCTTCGAGGAAACGCAGGTGCTGAACGCCGCGGTCGTCGAGGCGTACGAAGCCGGTCTCGCGGGGGAGGGAATCCTGGGCTCGTCGTGGTCCTGCGACGTGACGATCCACGCCGGGGCAGGGGCGTACATCGCCGGCGAGGAGACCGGCCTCATGAACTCGCTCATGGGGAACCGCGCGGAACCCTGGGCCAAGCCGCCCTTCCCGGCGCAGGCCGGAGCGTTCGGGATGCCGACGACGGTGAACAACGTCGAGACGCTCGCGGCGGTCCCCATGATCCTCGAGAACGGCGCGGACTGGTACCGGCAGTGGGGGAGCGAGCAGTCGCCCGGCACCAAACTGTGGAGCTGCTCGGGCCACCTCGTGCGCCCCGGCAACTACGAGTTCGCGCTCGGGCTTCCGCTGAGCGACATCATCTTCGACGCCTGCGGCGGCACGCCCTCGGGCAAGCCGGTGAAGGCCGTGATCCCGGGCGGGTCGTCCACGGCGTTCCTGAGCGGAGACGAACTGGACTGCGCGACGACGTACGAGGGGCTCGCGGAGGCGGGCAGCGCCCTCGGCACCGCCTCGCCGATCGTGATGGACGAGGACACCGACATCGTCGCGGCCATGCGGCGGATCGCGCAGTTCTACGCGCACGAGTCGTGCGGCCAGTGCGTGCAGTGCCGCGAGGGCACGTCGTGGGTCGTCCGCATCCTGCAGCGCATCGAGGCGGGCGATGGCCGCCCGAGCGACATCGACACGCTGTACGAGCTGTGCGAGCAGATGACGGGACGCACGATCTGCGTGCTCGCGGACAGCGTCGTGTTCCCGCTCGAGTCCTCGCTCGACAAGTTCCGCGCCGACTACGAGGCGCTGATGAAGCCTTCTCTGGTCGCGGCGGGGTGAGGCATGGCTGAGAACGGCGCGAAGGCGACGGTCACGCTCACGATCGACGGGGTCGAGGTCACGGTCCCGAGCGGCACCCGCGTCATCGAGGCGGCGGAACACGTGGGCGTCGTCGTGCCGCGCTACTGCTACCATCCGGGGATCCCCTCCCGGCCGGCGCAGTGCCGCATGTGTCTCGTGGAGGTCGAGGGACGCCCCAAGCTCGAGCCCTCGTGCACGCTGCAGGCGGCCGACGACATGGTCGTGAACACGGCGAGCGACACGGCGCGCACCGCCCGCCAGTCGGTCATCGAGTTCCTGCTCGTCAACCACCCGCTCGACTGCCCGATCTGCGACGCCGCGGGGCAGTGCATGCTCCAGGACTACGCCTACGTCACGAACCAGCTCGAGAGCCGGGTCGACGAGCCCAAGCGGATCATGGGGCGGGACCGCATCTCCGACGACATCCTCTACTTCGCGGACCGCTGCGTCATCTGCACGCGCTGCGTCCGCTTCATGCGCGACGTCGCCGAGGACGATTCGCTCATCGTCGCCCAGCGCGGCGACAAGGCCTACATCGACACCTTCCCCGGGCGCGAACTCGACAACCCCTTCCAGGGGAACATCGTCGACGTGTGCCCGGTGGGCGCGCTCGTGCACGAGGACTTCGTGTTCAAGGCGCGGTCCTGGGACATGGACGCGACGGCGAGCGTGTGCCCGGGGTGTCCGACCGGCTGCAACGTCACGATCGACACGAAGGAGAACCAGATCGTGCGCGTGAAGCCGCGGCACAATGCGGCGGTCAACTCCTGGTGGATGTGCGACTACGGGCGCAATCACCTCGTGATGACGAACCGCGGCGTGCGCGCCGAGGTCCCCCTCATCCGCGACGGGGGCGGCGATGGCGACCGCGGCGACCTCCGGCCGGTCGACTGGGCGACGGCGCTCGACTGGGTGGCGGAGAAGATCGCCGCGCTCGGCTCGCCGGGAGGAAGCGCGGTCGTGTCCCCGGACGCCTCGAACGAGAATCTGTTCTACGTCCGGCGGCTCCTGGACCGGCTCGCGGTCGCGGATGCCACCTTCCAGGTCGAGCAGGGCGAGACCGCCGAATTGCCCACGGTGCCGACGCTGAAGCTGCGGGCGGATCGCGCCGCGAACGTCGCGGGCGCCGGGATCTTCGGCGGGCGCCGCGTGGACGCGCTCCGGAACGGCGCCGCGGCGAACGGCTCGGCGGGCGGCGGCTCGGCGGGCCGGGCGCTCGTCGTGCTCGATGACCTCCTCGAGGGGGCCCCTGAGGACTTCGGCGCCTCGGCCGGCTTCTTCCTCTACATCGGCACGCGGCTGCCCGGCGCGGCGCGCAACGCGGATGCGGTGCTCCCGATCGCGACCTTCGCGGAGATGGACGGCACGTTCACGAACTTCGAGGGCCGCGTGCAGCGCTTCCACCAGGCGCTGCGGCCGCCGGGTCTGGCCCGCCCGGGCTGGATGGTGCTGAGTCGCGTGCTCGCCCGCCTGGGAGACGGCGAGGCCGTCAACGAGGTGCGCACCGCGTTCGAGCGGATGGCGGCGGAAGCTCCGGCCTTCGCGGGCCTGACGTGGGACGGGATCGGGCTCAAGGGCGCGGAGGTAGGCCGGTGAACGCGGTCACGGGCGGCGCCTTCGTCCTCGCCACCGTGGGGAAGGTCGTGATCTTCTTCTCGGTGCTGATGCTCGCGGTCATGTTCGCCACGATCTTCGAGCGCAAGGTGTGCGGCTTCATGCAGGACCGGAGCGGCCCCAACCGCGTCGGCCCGTGGGGACTCCTCCAGGTCATCGCCGACGGGCTCAAGAACCTCCTCAAGGAAGAGACGATGCCGGAGCAGGCGGTCCGGCCCTTCTTCCTCCTCGCGCCCGTACTCGCGATCCTGCCGGCCACGATCCTGTTCGCCGTGATCCCGTTCGCCTCACCCCTGCCCACGCAGTGGGGACTCGTGGAGATGATCGTGGCGGACGTGCCGATCGGTTTCCTCTACGTGCTCGCGATCGGCTCGATCGGCGTGTACGGCGTCGCGATGGGCGGCTGGGCCTCCGGGTCGAAGTACTCGCTGCTCGGCGGCCTGCGCGGCTCCGCGCAGATGGTGAGCTACGAAGTGGCGCTCGCGCTCAGCCTCGTCCCCCTCATCCTCCTCACCGGGAGATGTGCGCGCCCCCGAGATCGTCTCCATGCAGCAGACGTTCACCGCGGGGCCCGCGACCTACGCGACGTGGTTCGTGTTTCCGCTCCTCGTCGGCCTCTTCTTCTTCTTCGTCTCGGGGCTCGCGGAGACGAACCGCCTTCCCTTCGACATGCCCGAAGCGGAGGCCGAGCTCATCACCGGATACCACACGGAATATTCGGCGATGAAGTTCTCGATGTTCATGATCGGCGAGTTCGCGCACGTGATCACGGTCGCCGCGCTCGTCACGGTCTTCTTCCTCGGCGGATGGGACATCCCGTTCTGGCAGGGGGACAACATCCGCGTCCTCTCCGATGGGACGGTGATCGGGGAGCCGACGTGGTGGAAGACGCTGCTCACGCTCGGCGCCTTCGGCGTGAAGACGTCGCTGCTCGTGCTCGTCTTCGTGTGGATTCGGTGGACGCTGCCGCGCTTCCGCTACGACCAGCTCATGGATCTGGGCTGGAAGTTCATGCTCGAAGCGGTGACGGTCTACATCCTCGTCATCGCCTTCGTCATCCTCGGCATCGAGGCGGTCGGGATCCCGGCCGGCGGGTGGTACGCGTTCGTTCTCTTCCTCGTGAACCTTGCGCTCGCGGGGGTGCTCTTCTTCGCCATGGACCGGGGGACGCTGATCCGCGGCGGGGCGA
Source organism: Candidatus Palauibacter irciniicola (assembly GCF_965208695.1). Taxonomy (GTDB): domain Bacteria; phylum Gemmatimonadota; class Gemmatimonadetes; order Palauibacterales; family Palauibacteraceae; genus Palauibacter; species Palauibacter irciniicola. The sequence continues at coordinate 1,391,037 of NZ_OZ242352.1, read as the reverse complement.
AGGGGGCGAAGTCGGCCGGCGGCGAAGCCGCGGGCCAGGGAGGGTAGGATGCCTGGAGACGTGAAGGTCGTGGAGCGGCCGCGGGCCGAGAGTTCGTACGTGCGGGCGGCGGCGAAGGGGATGTCGATCACGATGCGGCACCTCCTGAGCCCGAACAAGAAGACGCAGCAGTACCCGGACGAGAAGTGGGAACTCGCGCCGCGGACGCGCGGAACGCACCGCATGGCGGTGCACGAGGACGGACGGGCGAAGTGCGTGGCCTGCGGCCTGTGCCCGACCGTGTGCCCCGTGAACTGCATCAAGCTCGTGCCGGCGGAGGACGAGAACGGGGAGCGCTACGCGGCGATCTACGAGATCGACGAGTTCCGCTGCATCTTCTGCGGCTACTGCCAGGAGGTGTGCCCGGTGGAGGCGATCCACCTGGGCGTGCACTACGAGAACGCGGAGTACTCGCGCGAGCGCTGGGTGTACGACCTCGAGCGCCTCGTCGAGCAGGAGCACCCCGTGACGGCGCTGTGGGATCCGCAGGACCCGGCGTCGCAGTGATGGCCCGATGATCCAGGATTTCCTCTTCCAGGCCTTCGCGGCGGGCGCGATTCTGGGCGCGGTGATCATGGTCACGCGCCGGAATCCCGTGTCCGCCGTGATCTTCCTGGTGGGCGTGTTCTTCGCCACGTCGGGCATGTTCCTCATGCTGGACGCGCACTACATCGCGGCGATCAACGTGATCCTGTACGGCGGGGCCATCATGGTCCTGTTCCTCTTCGTCCTCATGCTCCTGAACCTGGGGCACGCGGACTGGCGCGACCTGCGGGGGCCGGTGGGAGGGCTCATCGGCGGCTCGATCTCCATCGCCTTCCTCGGCGTCCTCACGCGCCTCTTCGTGGGCGGCACGGACGCCCGGCCGGTCGTCGAGATCGCGGGCAGCGCGCTGCGCGAGGCGGCGGCGGAGCAGGGCGTCGTCGGCGTCGTGGCCCGGCCGCTGTTCACGGAGTACACGATCGTGCTCGAGGTCACCGGCGTCCTCCTGCTCGTGTCCATCGTGGGGACGATCCTGCTCGCCCGCAGGGAGCGGACGTGAACGAGGCGGGCATGGCGGCCGCGCTCGGCCTCAACGGGCTCATCGCCCTCTTCGTGAGCGCGATCCTGTTCTCGATCGGCGTCATCGGGGTCCTGCTGCGGCGCAACGCGATCATCGTGTTCATGTGCATAGAACTCATGCTGAACGCCGCGAACCTGTCGCTCGTCGCCTTCGCGCGCATGCACGGGATCGAGGGCCAGATCTTCGTCTTCTTCGTCATGGCCGTGGCCGCGGCGGAGGCCGCCGTGGGGCTCGCGATCATCATCGCGATCTTCCGGCACTATGAAGTCGTGGACCTCGACCGCTTCCGGCTCCTGAAGTGGTGAGCTTCCAGCCCGTGCTCCCGTGGCTCATCCTCGCCCTCCCGCTGCTCGGAGCGGCGGTGAACGGGGCGGGGGCCTTCCTGTGGCGCGACGACAAGCGCATCCCGACGATCGTCGGGCCCGCCGCGCTGCTCGGGAGCTTCGCCGTCGTCCTCGTGAACTTCATCGCGATGAGCGGCGCGGACCTGCACGGCGCGGAAGTCGTCAGCCTGTGGAACTGGATCGTGTCCGGGGATCTCCGCATCGGGGTCGACCTCCAGTTCGACCAGCTCTCGATGCTGATGTGCATGATCGTCACCGGGGTCGGGAGCCTGATCCACATCTATTCCGTCGGCTACATGCGCGACGATCCCGGCTATTCGCGCTACTTCTCGTATCTCAACCTGTTCGTCTTCTTCATGCTCGTCCTCGTCCTCGGAGCCAGCTTCCCGCTCATGTTCGTGGGCTGGGAGGGCGTGGGGCTGTGCTCGTACCTGCTCATCGGCTTCTGGTACGAGAACCGGGACTACGCGAACGCCGGGAAGAAGGCGTTCATCATGAACCGCATCGGCGACGCGGGTTTCCTCGTCGCCATGTTCCTCATCTTCGTCGCCTTCGGGACGCTGGACTTCATTCCCGTCCTCGCGGCGGCGGACGGGACGCTCGCGTACGGCGGCGCGCTCGTCACCGGCATCACGCTCCTCCTCTTCCTCGGCTGCACGGGGAAGTCGGCCCAGATCCCGCTCCACACCTGGCTCCCGGACGCGATGGCGGGTCCGACGCCGGTCTCGGCGCTCATTCACGCGGCGACGATGGTCACGGCGGGGGTCTATCTCATCGCGCGCACCAGCGTCCTGTTCGCGCTCTCGCCGGTGTCCCAGGGCGTGGTGGCCGCGGTCGGGGCGGGGACGGCGCTGTTCGCGGCCTCGATCGCGATCCGGCAGTACGACATCAAGAAGGTGCTCGCGTACTCCACGATCTCGCAGCTCGGCTACATGTTCCTCGCCGTCGGGATCGGGGCGTTCACGGCCGGCGTCTTCCACCTCATGACGCACGCCTTCTTCAAGGCGCTCCTCTTCCTCGGCGCCGGGGCCGTGATCCACGCCGTGCACCACGCGTGGGCGCACGGGGACGGGGGGGACGGGCACGGCGACCCGAACGACATGCGGAACCACGGCGGGCTGCGGAAGTTCATGCCCCGCACGTTCGTCTTCATGTGGGTCGCGACGCTCGCGATCGCGGGCGTGCCGCCGCTGGCCGGGTTCTTCTCGAAGGACGAGATCATCTGGTACTCCGGGGCGTACGGGTACCCGATCCTGTGGGGCGTGGCGCTGGCCACGGCGCTGCTCACGGCGGTGTACATGGCCCGGCTCATGGTGATGACCTTCCACGGAGGGAACCGGACCTTCGGCCACGAGGGCGCCGCGGAGGCCGGGCGGAAGCTGCACGAGGTGCCCGCCGTCATGTGGGCGCCGCTCGCGGTTCTCGCGGTCCTCTCGGTCGTGGGCGGGTGGGCGAACATCCCCGAGGCGCTGCCGCTGCTCCCGACCGTCGAGTGGCTGCACCACTGGCTGGAGCCGGTGTTCGCGCCGGCGATCGCCGTCAAGGAGGCGCACGGCTTCGCCCCGGAATACCGGTCGCCCGTCGGGGGCGGCGAGGCGCTGTGGGCGGTGATCTCCGCGGCGATCGCGATCGCGGCCGTCGTCGGGACCGTCCGGGTCCTGTCGCCGAAGCCGGTGCCGACGGAGGCGGAGGCCGTGGCGCCGACCGGGTTCGCCCGCGTGCTGCACGACAAGTGGTACGTGGATGAACTGTACGACCGCGCGATCGTCCGCCCCTCGCTCGCCCTGTGGCGCGCCTGCTGGCGGATCGTGGACGCGGGGCTCATCGACGGCGCCGTGAACGGCGCGGGGCGCGCCGCCCGCCTCCTCGGCTGGGCCGGGGGACAGCTCCAGACGGGCCGCGTGACGACCTACCTCGTCGCCTTCATGCTCGGGGCCCTCCTCGTCCTCGGGGTGCTCTCGTGACGGCCTTCTACGAGGGGCACTGGATCCTGACCGCGCTCGTGGTCCTCCCCCTCATCGGCGGGGCGGCCTGCCTCGTGGCGCCGGAGGCGCGCGCGAAGACCGTCGCCCTCGCGACGACGCTCGTCCTGTTCGCGCTCTCGCTGCCGCTCTTCTGGACCTTCGACACGGCGGAGCCCGGATTCCAGAATCTCGTCTCCATCCCGTGGATCGAGGCGTGGGGGATCTCGTACGCGGTGGGCCTGGACGGGATCTCCATCCTCATGATCCTGCTCACGACGTTCACGATGCCGCTGGCGGTGGCGGGGTCGTTCGCCCACATCCGGACCCGCGAGCGCGCCTTCTACGCGATGCTCCTCTTCCTCACGACGGGGATGATCGGCGTCTTCGTCGCGCTCGATCTCTTCCTGTTCTACGTGTTCTGGGAGATCATGCTGATCCCGATGTACTTCCTCATCGGGGTCTGGGGCGGGAAGCGCCGGATCTATTCCGCCGTGAAGTTCTTCCTCTACACGGCGGTGGGCTCGCTCCTGATGCTGGTCGCGATCGTGACCCTGGCCTGGATCTTCCAGGACGGCTCGGGGGCGTGGAGCTTCGCCTACGAGGACCTCGTGTCGCTCGAACTCGCGCGGCGCGCGCAACTGTGGCTCTTCGGCGGGTTCGCGCTCGCGTTCGCGATCAAGGTGCCGCTGTTCCCGTTCCACACCTGGCTGCCGGACGCGCACGTGGAGGCGCCGACGGCGGGCTCGGTGATCCTGGCGGGGGTGCTGCTCAAGATGGGCGTGTACGGGTTCCTGCGCTTCGGCCTCCCGTTCTTCCCGGCCGCGGCGACGGACCCCGTGGTCGTGAACGCGATGCTCGTGCTGGGGCTGATCGGGATCCTGTACGCGGCCTGGGTGGCGGCGGTGCAGCCGGACGCGAAGAAGCTCATCGCCTACACGTCGGTCGCCCACCTCGGCTTCGTCGTGCTCGGCGTGTTCGGGCTCACGACGCAGGGAATCGAGGGCGGCATCCTGCAGATGGTGAACCACGGGATCTCCACGGGGGCGCTCTTCCTCCTCATCGGGATGCTGTACGAGCGGCGCCACTCGCGGCAGATCGCGGACTTCGGCGGCATCGCGAAGGTGATGCCGGTGTTCGCCTTCGCGCTCGTCGTCGTCGCGCTGTCGTCCGTCGGGCTGCCGGGGACGAACGGCTTCGTGGGCGAGTTCCTCATCCTCGTGGGGACGTTCCGGACGCACCCGTGGATCGCCGCGATCGCGACGACGGGCGTGATCTTCGCGGCCTGCTACATGCTGCCCATGGTGCAGCGGGTCCTCTTCAACCGGCTCGACCGCGAGGAGAACCGCGCGCTCACCGACGTGAACCGCCGGGAGCGGCTGATCCTCGCGCCGCTGCTCGCGCTCATCCTGCTCATCGGCGTGTGGCCGGGCCCCTTCCTGAACCGGACGCGGGCGTCCGTGGAGGCGCTGATCGAGCACGTGGAGACGCGGTCGGCGAGCGTCGAAGCCATGCCGGTCGAGGCCATGCCGGTCGAAGCCGGGGGAGGGGAGTGACGTGAACCACTGGGTCGCGCTCCTGCCGGAAGTCATCCTGTCGCTGGCGGCGATGTTCATCCTCATGCACGACGCGTTCGCGCGCGCGAGCGGGGGTGGCGCGGGCGCGGACGGTGCCGCGGGAGGCGGGGCCGGCGATGGGCGGATGTCCGTCGACTGCCTCGTCACGCTGTACTCGATCGCGGGCGCGTTCATCGCGAGCCTGTGGCTCATGGACGCTTCCGCCCCGCCGGACGCGATGATCGCGCTCGACGGCTTCCGCGTGGCGGCGGACACGATCCTGTGCGGCGGCGCCCTGCTCGTGGTGTCGCTCTCGCGCGACTACCTGAGCCGGGAGGGGCTGCGGTCGCCGGAGTTCCACGCGCTGATTCTGCTGGCCCTCGTCGGGATGATGGTGCTCGTCGCGGCGCGCGACCTCATCCTCCTCTTCGTCGGCCTCGAGCTGATGTCGATCTCCGTCTACATCCTCACGGGATTCGTGCGGAAGAACCCGCGCTCCTCCGAGGCGAGCCTCAAGTACTTCATCGTCGGCGCCTTCGCGAGCGCCTTCGTCGTGTACGGGATGGCGCTCCTCTACGGGGCCACCGGGACGACGCGCCTGGCCACCGCCGCCGAGCGCATCGCGGCCGCGCCGGCCGGGGGGGACCTGCTGCTCGTCGCCGGCATCGGCCTCCTGCTCATCGGCTTCGCGTTCAAGATCGCCGCCGTCCCCTTCCACATGTGGGCCCCGGACGCCTACGACGGCGCCCCGACGCCGGTCACGTCGTTCATGGCGACGGGGGTCAAGGCGGCCGCCTTCGTCGCGCTCCTGCGCGTGCTGACCGTGGATCTCGGGGGCGCGGCCGAGGTGTGGAAGGGCGCCGTGTGGTGGCTCGCGATCCTGACCATGATCGTGCCCAACCTCATCGCGCTCTCGCAGCAGGACGTGAAGCGGATGCTGGCCTACTCCTCGGTGGCGCACGCCGGGTACCTCCTCGTCGGCGTGGTCGCGGCCTCCGAACTGGGGCGGTCCGCCTCGATCTTCTACCTCGCGGCGTACACCGTGGTGACCGCGGGGAGCTTCGCCATCGTCTTCCACGTGGCGGGACGGGGCGACCGGAACCAGCGCGTGCAGGACTACCGGGGGCTGGGCTGGCGGCGTCCGGTGCTCGGGGCGGCGCTCCTCGTCTTCCTGCTCTCGCTGGCCGGCTTCCCGCCCACGGCGGGCTTCGTCGGCAAGCTGTACCTGCTTCGCGCCGCGGTGGATGCGGGGGAGATTGCGCTGGCGGTCACGCTCGTGCTGACGAGCCTCGTCGCCTACTACTACTACCTCCGCGTGGTGTGGAAGATGTACTTCGAGGCGGCGCCCGAGGACGCCCACACGCCGCCGCCGCCCAGGCCGGGGTTCAACCTCGCGATCGGGACGTGCGTGGCGCTGATCCTTCTCGGCGGCCTCTTCCCCGGACGCATCATCGACCGGGCCCGCGAGGCCCTCGCGGATGTGCCCGCGGACGCGCCCGCGCCGGGCATGGTCGTCCAGGCCGAGGACCCGCCGTCGCCGTAATGCCGATCCCATCCGGAATCTTCCGCGAATACGACATTCGCGGGATCGTCGGGGACGACCTGACGGAGACGGCGGCCGAACTCGTGGGGCGCGCCTTCGGGACGGAACTCGCGGACCGTCCGGCGCCGCGCGTCGTCGTCGGCCACGACAACCGGCCTTCGTCTCCGGCGCTCACCGCCGCCCTGTGCCGCGGCCTGTGCGCGGCCGGCGTCGACGTGACGACGGTCGGCACGGTCCCCACGCCGACCCTCTATTTCGCGGCGATCGAGTTCGGGACGGACGGGGCGATTCAGATCACCGGATCCCACAACCCGCCCGAATACAACGGCATCAAGATGGTGCGGGACGGCGCGGCGCTCTACGGCCCGGCGATCCGTGCCCTCCGCGACCGGATCGAGGCGGAGGCCTTCGCGTCGGGCCGCGGGGAGATGCGGGAGGCGGAGATCCTCGACCGCTACGTGGAGGAGATCGCCGCGCGGGGACGCGTCGAGGGCGACGTGCGCATGGTGCTCGACTGCGGGAACGGGGTGGGGAGCGTCATCGCGGTGCGCGCCCTGACCGCCGCGGGCATCGACGTGGACGGCCTCTACTGCGAGTCGGACGGGACCTTCCCGAACCACCACCCGGACCCGACGGTGGACGAATATATCCGGGACCTCATCGCGCGCGTGCCCGCGACCGGCGCGGACCTCGGCGTGGGACTCGACGGGGACGCGGACCGGATCGGCGCCGTGACCGAAGAGGGGAGGATCATCCGGGGCGACCACCTGCTGCTTCTGTTCGCGAAGGAAGTGCTCGCGGAACGGCCGGGGGCCGAGGTCGTGTTCGACGTGAAGTGCTCGCAGGCGCTGCCCCGGGTCATCCGGGCCCACGGGGGCGTCCCCGTGATGTGGAAGACGGGACACTCGCTCATCAAGGAGCGCATGCGGGCCGGGAGATCTCCGATCGCGGGTGAGATGAGCGGGCATATCTGCTTTGCGGACAGGTTCTTCGGCACGGACGACGCGATCTACGCGGCGGCCCGCCTCGGGGGTCTCGTGTCCCGCTCGGGACGCCGGCTGTCGGAGTTGGCGGCGGAGATTCCGAGCTATCCGGCGACGCCCGAACTGCGCCTGGACTGTCCGGAAGAGCGGAAGTTCGGCCTCGTGGCGGAGGCGGTCCGCTTCTTCCGCGAGCGGTACGAGGTCATCGACATCGACGGCGTGCGCGTCCTGTTTGACGGCGGGTGGCTGCTGATCCGGGCGAGCAACACCCAGCCGGCCGTCGTGGCGCGCGTGGAGGCGGACACGGAGGAGCGCCTGCGCGAGATCGCGGGCGTGGCGCGGACGTTCCTGGCCGGTCAGGGGGTCGACCTGCCGGCGGTTTGACGCGAAATTCGGAGCATGACGACGATCCTATGAACATTCACGAATTCCAGGCGCGGGCGATCTTCGCGCGGCACGGCATCCCCGTGCCGGAGGCCGAGGTCGCCGCGACCGCGGACGAAGCCGCGGCGGCGGCCGAACGCTTCGGCGGACAAGTGGTCGTCAAGGCCCAGGTCCACGCCGGAGGCCGCGGCAAGGCGGGAGGCGTCAAGCTCGCCGCGACCCCGGCCGAGGCGCGCGACAGCGCCGACGCCATCCTCGGGATGGAGATCAAGGGAATCGAGGTGCGGCGGGTCCTCGTCGCGCCGGCCGAGGACATCGCCTCCGAGGCCTATGTCGGCATCGTGCTCGACCGGGCGCGCCAGGCGGACACGATCATGGTCTCCTCGGAGGGCGGCGTCGACATCGAGGAGGTCGCCGCGACGATGCCCGGGGCGATCCGGAAGGTCGCCGTGGACCCGCGCTACGGGCTCCTCGCCCACCAGGCGGCCCTGCTCGGCCATCACCTCTACGACGACCCGCGCGCGGCGCGGCAGGCTTCGTCCATCATCGCGAAGCTCTACGAGGCGTACCGGGCGAGCGGCGCCACGCTGGCGGAGATCAACCCGATGATCGTGAACCCCGCCGGAGAGGTGAAGGCGATCGACGCGAAGATGAACATCGATGACAACGCCCTCTTCCGGCTTCCCGACATCGCCGCGCTCCGCGACACGGAGGCGGAGAATCCGGCCGAGGTGCGGGCGCGCGAGGCCGAACTCTCCTACATCCCGCTCGACGGCAACGTCGGGTGCTGCGTGAACGGGGCCGGCCTCGCGATGGCCACGATGGACCTGGTCAAGTACTACGGCGGCGAGCCGGCGAACTTCCTCGACATCGGCGGCTCCTCGAATCCCGACAAGGTCGTGGCGGCGCTCGAACTCATCACCGCGGACCCGAACGTGAAGTCGATTCTGTTCAACATCTTCGGCGGCATCACGCGCTGCGACGACGTCGCGAACGGGATCGTGGAGGCGACGGACCGCATGGAACTCGGGGTGCCGATCACGATCCGCCTGACGGGAACGAACGAGGAGGAGGGCGTCGCGATCCTCGCTGCGCGGGGGTTCGAGGCGATGGTGGACATGGACCGGGCGGTGGAGACCGCCGTTCGCCGCGCGGGCGGCGCCACGGAGGGCGGCCGCTGATGGGGATCTTCATCGGAGACGATACGAGGCTCGTGGTCCAGGGGATCACGGGGCGCGACGGCTCGTTCCACACGCGGCAGATGATGGAGTACGGCACGCGCGTCGTGGCCGGCGTGACGCCGGGGAAGGGCGGCCGGTCGTTCGACGACGCCGTGCCCGTGTTCGACACCGTGGAGGAGGCGGTGGCCGAGGCGGAGGCGAACACGAGCGTCATCTACGTGCCCGCGCGCTTCGCGGCGGACGCGGTGTTCGAGGCGGCGGACGCGGGGATCGCGCTCATCGTGTGCATCACCGAGGGCGTGCCCGTCGGGGACATGCTGCGCGTGCTGCCGTACGTGCGGGAGAAGGGCGCGCGTCTCATCGGCCCCAACTGCCCGGGGCTCATCGTCCCCGGCCGCTGCAAGGTCGGGATTCTCCCGGGCCAGATCGTGCGCGAGGGGCCGGTCGGGATCGTGAGCCGTTCCGGCACGCTCACGTACGAGGTCATCTTCCAGCTCACGCGGGCCGGCATCGGACAGTCCGCCTGCGTCGGGATCGGGGGCGACCCGCTCATCGGCACGGACTTCGTCGATTGTCTGGCGGCGTTCGAGGCGGACCCGGAGACGGAGGCCGTCGCGGTGATCGGGGAGATCGGCGGGACGGACGAGCAGGTGGCGGCGGAGTACGTGTCGCGGGAGATGAGCAAGCCCGTCGTCGGGTTCATCGCGGGCCAGACGGCACCTCCCGGCAGGCGCATGGGGCACGCGGGCGCGATCATCTCGGGCTCCGAGGGGACGGCGGAGGAGAAGATCCGCGCCTTCGAGAGCCACGGGATCGGCGTCGCCCGGCGGCCCGCCGACCTGGTGGGTCTGATCCACGACCGCTAGGGCGGGTCGGGGGCGGGACGCGGCGACGCAGAACCGGCGGGAGGCGACAATGAAGGTACGGGAGATCATGACCCGCGACGTGACCACGGTCCCTCCCGGCATGACGGTGGAGGCGGCGGCGGACATGCTCGCGCGCCGCCGGCTCCGCGCGATGCCGGTCATCGATGACGAGGGCCATGTGCTCGGGATGCTCACGGACCGCCTGTTGATCAGCCGCCTCCTGCCCGCGCTCGAGCGGGCGGAGGCGGGCCGGCCGGCGACGGGAAGCGTCCACGCCGGCGAGGTGCGAGACATCATGGAACGGGCCGTGATGTGCGTGAAGGAGGACGAACCGCTGGCCAACGTGGTTCGCCTGATGCTGGACAGGGAAATCGAACGTTTTCCCGTCGTCCGCGAAGGCGAGCTCGTCGGGTTTCTGACGCGCGGTGACATCATCCGAAGGCTCCTTCTTCGGGACGCGGCGGGCGAGGCGGAAGAAACGGAAGCCGAAGAAACGAAAGGGGAGTGAAGCCGTGCAGACGATGACGCTCGCGATCATCAAGCCCGATGCGTTCGGGTCCGGGAAGGCCGGCAGGGTCCTCGCGGCGCTCGAGGACGCGGGCTTTCGCATACGGGGGTCACGGGTTCTGCGGCTCCGGCGCGCCGGAGCCGAAGCCTTCTATGCCGTGCACCGGGAGCGGCCCTTCTTCGGGGCGCTCGTGGAGTTCATGACGTCGGGGCCCTGCATGGCGCTCGCGCTCGAACACGACCGCGCGGTGCCCTACCTGCGCGAGGTCATCGGCGCCACGGACCCGGCGGAGGCCGCGCCGGGCACCGTGCGCGCGCTGTACGCGGAGAGCAAGGAGCGCAACGCGATCCACGGCTCCGACTCGGACGAGAACGCGAGGGCGGAACTCGGCTTTTTCTTCGGACAGGTCGACCTCATCGAGAGCGCGTGAGCCCGCGTCGCGCATCGCCGCCGCCGGACCCGGCGGAATCTGCGCGAATCGGACTTGCGGGCCTCGACGCCGGCCCCATCGAGCGGGCGTTTCGCGTCGAGACGCCGGACGAATCGCTCGGCGCGTTGCCGCTCCCCTTCGAGTACGTCGACATCGAGGTCGAAATCCGGAAGGCGGATGGGGCCTCGGTTCGCGCCCGGGGCACGCTCGGCGCGCGGGCCACGGTCGAGTGCCGCCGCTGCCTCGATCCGACCCGGGTCCGCGTGCGCGCCAGGTGGGACGCGCTATACCGCCCGCCCGCCCGGGTCACGCCGGGCGAAGAGGGGGTCTGGGCGCTGGACGCCGAGTCGGGCGAACTGGACCTGGCGGGGCCGATCCGCGAGGAGTTGTGGGTCCAGGCGCCCGCCTGGGTGGAGTGCTCGCCCGAGTGCCCGGGGCTCTGCCCGGCGTGCGGCGCGCGGGTCGCGGAACAGCCGTGCCGCTGCCCGCCGCCTGAACCCGACGCGCGCTGGGCCGCGCTGGAGGGACTGGGAGGAGGTTCGGCGGACGCCTCGGAGGGCGCTTCGGAGGGGGCCCCGGAGGGCGAAATTCCTTGACATTCGGGGGCGAAAAGCGCCAGTTACCACGCTCCGTTCGAACGTCGCGGAGTTCCATTCGATGGCCAGGAGTGAGTTGACGATATGGCTGTTCCCAAGAGACGGACGTCGAAGCAGCGCAAGCGCAAGCGGCGCACGCACTACAGGGCGCCGGACAACGCGCGCCAGGCGTGTCCCAAGTGCGGGGATCCGAAGCGACCGCATCGCGTCTGCCCGACCTGCGGCTACTACGCGGACCGCGAGGTCGTTCAGGTCGACGACTTTTGAAGCCCCCGAGCGCGGCCGCCGCCCTCCGGCGGCCGGGCCGGGTAGATGAGTCGGGCGAGCAGCCCGTGATGCGGGTAGCGCTCGATCTGCTGGGCGGAGACGCCGCGCCGGAAGCCACGCTGCAGGCCGCCGCGGCGGCGCTCGACGCGTGGCCGGATGATCTTTCACTCCTGCTCGTGGGGCCCGGCGATCTCCTGCGCGAAGCGCGAAGCCGCTTCCCGCGCGACCGGGTGGCGTGGCTCGCGGCGGAGGAGTTCATCGGCCCGGCGGAACCGCCCGCCCTCGCCGTGCGGCGGAAGGCCGACAGCACCGTGGTCCGCGGCCTCGAGGCCGTGCGCGACGGGAGGGCCGACGGCTTCGTGTCCGCCGGGCCGACGGGAGCCACCGTCGTGGCTTCGGTGCTCACGCTCGGCTTGCTCCCCGGCGTGGACCGCCCGCCCGTGGGCGCCCTCTTTCCGACCGCGACCGGGCGCGTGCTCGTCATGGACGTAGGCGCGAACGTGGACGTCCGTCCGCGGCAACTGCACCAGTTCGCGCACCTGGGCTCGACCTATCTGCGCCGGACGCTTTCGGTCGGGCGGCCGCGGGTCGGCCTCCTCAACATCGGCGTGGAGGGAGAGAAGGGAGGAGGCGCGATCGCGACGGCCCACGGGCTCCTCTCCGCCGACCCGGAGCTCCATTTCGTCGGCAACGTGGAGGGACACCAGATCGTGACCGGGGCCTGCGACGTGCTCGTGTGCGGCGGTTTCGTCGGCAACGTGCTGCTCAAGTTCTACGAGTCGATCGCCGAGTTCGTGCTCGGGATCTTCCGCAACGCCGGCGTGGGCGAAGGGGGCGAACTCGGCGAGGCGCTGCGCTTTCTCGACTACGCCGAGTACGGCGGCGCGCCCCTGTTCGGCGTGGACGGAGTCACGGTCATCTGTCACGGGACTTCCCCCTCGCGCGCCATCATGAACGGGATTCGCACGGCGGCCGACTGCGCCGCTTCGGGCTTCACCTCCGTCACGCGCACCTCCCTCGCCCGGATGCCGCAGGAGAGCGGCGCGTGAGCAGGGTCGCGCTCCTCTTTCCGGGACAGGGCGCCCAGTACGTGGGCATGGGGCGGGACCTGACGGAAGACGACGGGTCGGTGCGGGAACTCTACGAGCGCGCGGACGATACGCTCGGCATGCCGCTGAGCCGGATCTGCTGGGAGGGGCCCGAGGAGGAGCTTCGGGCGACCGAGAACGCGCAACCGGCGATCATGCTGCACTCCTTCGCCATCTGGCACCTCATCGCCGCGCGCGCCGGGGAAGCGGGCATCGGGGCGGGACATTCGCTCGGCGAACTGTCGGCGTACCTCGTGTCCGACGCCTTCGGCTTCGAGGACGGCCTCCGGATCGTGCGCGAGCGCGGACGGCTCATGGGGGCCTCGGGCGCGGACCGGCCGGGCACGATGGCCGCCGTACTCGGGTTGGACGCGGAATCCGTGGCCGACGCCTGCGAGCGGGCGGGGGCGGCCGGGGGGATCGCCGTGCCCGCGAATCTCAACGCGCCGGGCCAGGTCGTCATCAGCGGCGATGTCGAGACCGTGGCCGCGGCGGGTCGGCTCGCTTCGGAGGCCGGCGCGCGCCGCGTCCTCCCGCTCAACGTGAGCGGCGCGTTCCATTCGCCCCTCATGGCGACGGCGGCCGAAGGGCTGGCGGCGGCACTCGAGGGGACGGATTGGCGCGATCCCTCGTTTCCCATCGTCTCCAACGCCACGGCGACGCCCGTGACGGAATCCGGGGAGGCGCGGAGAACCCTCATCCTGCAGCTCACGTCGCCCGTCCGGTGGATGGAGGGGATCGACCGCATCCGCGAGACGGGGACCGCGCGCTGGCTCGAGGTCGGACCCGGAAACGTGCTCTCGGGCCTCGCCCGCCGCATCGATCGAAGCCTGCGCGTGACCGCGGTCGGAGACTCGCCGTCCGTGGACGCCTACCTCGGATCTTCGGACTGAAGGGTGCCTGCATGAGTGAACTCACGGGGGAGATCGCGATCGTCACGGGGGCGACGCGCGGCATCGGGACCGCGATCGCGGAGGAACTGGCCCGCGCGGGCGCGCGCGTCGCCGTGATCGGCACCGGGGCGGACCGCGCCCGGGCCGTGGCCGAGGGCCTGCCCGGCGAGGGCCACGCGGGCTTCGGCTGCGACGTCTCCGACCCGGAGGCGTGCAAGCGACTCGTCGCGGACGTGTCCGAGACGCTCGGCGCCGCGACGATCCTCGTGAACAACGCCGGGATCACGCGCGACAACATCCTCCTCCGCCTCAAGGACGAGGACTGGCGGTCCGTGCTCGACACGAACCTGTCGGGGGCCTTCTATCTCATGCGGGCCGTCGCCCGCGGCATGATGAAGCGGCGCGCCGGAAACATCGTGAACATCTCCAGCGTCGTGGGCTTGACGGGAAACCGCGGCCAGTCCAACTATGCGGCGGCCAAAGCCGCCCTGATCTCGCTCACCCGAAGCGTCGCTCAGGAGCTTGCGAGTCGCGGCGTGCGGGCCAACGCGGTCGCCCCCGGGTTCATCTCGACCGACATGACCTCGGGACTGCCCGAAAGCGTTCAAAAAGCCATGTCGGAGAGGATTCCCCTCGGCCGGCCGGGGTCCCCGGAAGATGTCGCCACGGTGGTGCGATTTCTCGTCGGTCCCGGGGCTTCGTACGTTACCGGGCAGGTGATCGTCGTCGACGGCGGGATGGTCATGCAGTCGTAGCGTCGGGAAACAGGGGCCGCGGGTCGGTCCCCTTCATTACAAGGAGAACACGCAATCATGGACAACGCGGCACGCGTGCGGGAGATCATCGCGCAGGAACTCGGCGTGGAGCAGGAGAAGGTGGTGGACGACGCGAACTTCGTCGATGATCTGGGCGCCGACTCGCTCGATACCGTCGAACTCGTGATGGCTTTCGAGGAGGAGTTCGGGATCGAGATCCCGGATGAGGACGCGGAGAGGATGCAGACGGTCGAGGAGGCCATCGCGTATCTGAACGAGAAGGTCTAGGGAGGCTTCGTACGGGCGGCCGGCGCCCGCGGGCCTTTCATTTCATGAGAAGACGTGTAGCGATCACGGGGATCGGCCTCGTCACCCCGATCGGACTCGATCCCGACTCGACCTGGGACGCGCTCCTCCGCGGCGTGAGCGGCGCGGGGCCCATCACCCAGTTCGACGCATCCGACCAGTCGGTCCGCTTCGCCTGCGAGGTGAAGGACTTCGACCCGGCGCAGTACATGGACCGGAAGGACGCCCGACGGGCGGACCGGTTCCTCCACTTCTCGATGGCCGCGGCGGAGCAGGCCGTGACCGAGGCCGGTTTCGCGGATGGATTCGGAGAGCTTCCCCCGGATCGGGTCGGCGTGCTCATCGGCGTCGGGATCGGCGGGCTTCCGCTGCTCGAGGCCCAGCACGAGAAGCTCCTCGCCGGCGGACCCCGGCGCGTCTCCCCCTTCTTCATCCCCATGTTCATCCCGGACATGGCTTCGGGGATGGTGTCGATGCGGTACGGGGCGCAGGGCCCCAACTATGCGACCGTCTCGGCCTGCGCCTCCAGCGGCCATTCCGTCGGGCTGGCCTTCCGCTCGATCCGGAACGGCGAGGCCGACGTGATGATCACGGGGGGCAGCGAGTCCACCATCACGCCGCTCGCGGTCGCCGGCTTCGCGAACATGCGGGCGATGTCGACGCGCAACGACGATCCGAAGCGGGCCTCGCGCCCCTTCGACGCGCACCGCGACGGGTTCGTGCTCGGGGAGGGCGCGGGGATGTTCATCCTCGAGGAACTCGAGCACGCGAAGGCACGCGGGGCGACGATCCTCGGGGAGGTGGCGGGCTTCGGACAGAGCGCGGATGCCTACCACATGACGGCGCCGGCGCCGGATGGCTCGGGGGCGCGGCTCGCCATGGAGCAGGCGCTCGACGACGCGGGACTCGACCCGGCGGACGTCGGGTACATCAACGCCCACGGCACGTCGACGCCCGCGAACGACGTGTCCGAGACGAAGGCGATCAAGGACGTCCTGGGCGACCACGCGTATTCGATCGTCGTGGGTTCGACGAAGTCGATGACGGGGCACACGCTCGGGGCGGCCGGGGCCATAGAGGGGGCGATCTCCGCTCTCGTCTGCCTGCGCGGAATCATCCCGCCCACGATCAACTTCGAGGAAGCGGATCCCGAGTGCGATCTCGAATACGCCCACGGAGGCGTGCTGGAACGCGAGGTCGAGGTCGCGCTCTCGAATTCTTTCGGGTTCGGCGGCCACAACGTCTGTCTGGCCGTCCGGCGCTGGAACGACGACTAGGACGCTAGCGGCCTTCCGCGCGGGCGGCGCCCGCGGCGGATCGGCCGGGAGGATACGATGAGTTCGGTACTGGTGATGATGGGGTCGGAATCGGACATGCCCACGATGGACAAGGGCGTGGCGATCCTTCGCGAGCACGGGGTCGAGGTGCAGGTCGAGGTGAGTTCGGCCCACCGGCAGCCGAAGCGGACCGCGGAGTTGGCGGAGGGCGCGGCGGCGGCTGGCCATTCCGTCGTAATCTGCGGGGCGGGCCTGTCGGCGGCGCTTCCCGGCGTCGTGGCGGCGCACACCTCCCTCCCGGTGATCGGCGTCCCCGTCTCCGCGGGCACGCTCGGAGGGCTCGACGCGCTCCTTTCGTGCGCGCAGATGCCGCCGGGCGTCCCCGTCGCCGCGGTGGGCATCGACAACGCGAAGAACGCGGCCCACCTCGCCCTCCGCATCCTGGGCACGGGGCGGGACTAGCCCCGCCGCGGAGGTTCGTTCGGTGCGGACCGGCGTCGGGTACGATTCCCACCGCTTCGATGAGGCGCGGCCTCTCGTGCTGGGGGGCGTGACGATCCCCGATGCCCCCGGACTGAAGGGACACTCCGATGGAGACGCGGTCGCGCACGCGATCACGGATGCGGTCCTGGGCGCCGCGGGCCTCGGGGACATCGGCGTGCTCTTCCCGGATACGGACCCCGCGTACGCGGGCGCCGACTCCATCGAACTCCTCGCCTCGGCGGTGCGCCGCCTGCGCGGCGAGGGATTCCGGGTGGTGAACGTCGACGCGACCGTCATCGCCGAGCGGCCCCGCATCTCGCCGCACGCCGCGGCCATGCGGGAGCGGCTCGGCGAGGCTCTGGGCACGGGGGCGGCCGGCGTGTCGATCAAGGGCAAGTCGAACGAGGGGATGGGGTGGATCGGACGGGGCGAGGGCCTCGCCGCCATCGCGGTCGCGACGGTGACCGCGGCTGCGGGGGACGGTGCCTGAGGTTCCCGGCGTTCAACCCCTCCTCGACTTCCTCCTCGCCCTCCCGGCGGTCACCGCCTACGCGCTCATCACCGCGGGCTCCGCCCTGGAGAACATCTTCCCGCCCGTCCCATCCGACACGTTCGTGGTGCTCGGCGCCGTGCTCGCGGACAGGGGATCGTTGCAGCCCCTCCCCGTCCTGCTCTGCGCGTGGATCGCAAACTCGGGCGGCGCGATGGTCGTGTTCGGACTCGCGCGGCGGCGCGGCCGGGGCGCCTTCGAGACGCGCTGGGGCCGGCGCCTCCTCCGCCCGCACCAGTTCGAGCGTCTGTCCCGCTTCTACGAGCGTCACGGGCTGTGGGCCATCTTTTTCGCCCGCTGCCTGCCGGTCCTGCGCGTGGTCGCCCCTACCTTCGCGGGGTTCACGGGGCTGGGCTGGGTGCGGGCGATGGCCCCGGTCGTCGCCGCGTCGCTGCTCTGGAACGGGCTCATGCTGGCGGGAGGCATGTTCGCCTCGCGCAACGTGGACCGCCTCATGGAGCTGCTCGGACAGGTCAACGCCTGGCTCCTGCTCGTGGCCGCCGTCCTCATCGGCGCCATCATCGGCTGGTGGATCCGAAGCCGGCGCGATGACGGCGCGTCGGACGCGTCGCCATGACGGGAGAAGGTCCGGACATCGAGCGCGCCTTCCACATCGAGCCTTTCCGGGACCACCTCGGCTTCGAGCGGGGGCTCTCTACGCGCACCATCGACGCGTACCTCCGCGAGGCCCGGCGTTTCGCGGCCTTCGCGGCATCGGAGGGCGTGGCGGAGCCGGCCGGGGTCACGTACGGGCTGCTGCGCGACCATGTCGCATGGTTGGCCGACGAGGGACTGGCGGCATCGAGCGTCGCGCGGAGCGTATACGCGCTGCGCGGCTACTTCCGCTTCCTCATCGTCGAGGGCGCCCTCGAGGCCGATCCGAGCGAGCGCCTCGAAGCGCCGCGCGCGGGCCGCCCTCTCCCGGACGTGCTGTCCGTCCACGAGATCGAGGCGCTGGTCGCGGCGGGCGACCCGGAGGGCCGTACGGTGCCGCGGGATAACGCCATGCTCGAGATCCTCTACGGCTGCGGGCTCCGCGTGTCGGAACTCCTGTCGTTGAAGGGGAGAGATGTCGACCTTGAGGAAGCCTTTGTGCGCGTGCGCGGGAAGGGCGGGAAGGAGCGAATCGTTCCGATCGGCGCGTATGCATGTTCGGCGGTGGGCCGATACCTTGAAGCACTGAGGCCCGAACTCGACCGGGGACACTCCGAAGGTTGCGTTTTCCTCAATGCGCGGGGGCGTCCGCTGAGCCGGATGGGCGTCTTGAAGATCCTTCGCCGCCGCGTCGAGCGTGCCGGCATCCTGAAGCGCGTGACGCCCCATACGCTGCGCCACAGCTTCGCGACTCACCTGCTGGAGGGAGGCGCCGACCTCGCGTCGGTCCAGGAGATGCTCGGACATGCAGACATCTCGACGACCGAGATCTACACGCATGCGGACCGGTCGCTCCTGCGGCAGGTGCACCGCAGCCACCATCCGCGTGGCTGAGCGGCGTCGATGAGGTTGACCCGCCTCCTCCATCTGTCGCGCAACCGGCGTCCCGTCCGGCGCTTCCGCGACCATCTCGTCGAACCCGAGGTCGTGGAGGCGGTGCTGGAGGCGGCGCGCTACGCGTCGTCCGCGCGGGAGGCGCAGCCGTGGCGCTTCGTCGTCGTGCAGGAGGCGCTGGCACGCCACAGGATCGCGGCGGCCGCCTTCAACCATCCCCACGTGATGACGGCGCCCGTCGTCGTCGCCTGCTGCGCGCGGATCCACTCGCACGTGAGCGGCACGGGGCGTCCGAGCTTCGCCATGGACCTCGCTTCCGCCACGCAGACGATGATGCTGGCGGCGGCGGATCTCGGCGTGCAGTCGAGCTGGGTCTACGGCTTCCGGGAGGGCGACGTCCGCGAGATCCTGGGCGTTCCGGAGCACGTGCCGATCGTGGCCCTCTTCTGCCTCGGGTACCACGACGGGCTGGCGGAACTGCCGGAGCGGCTGCCGCGCGAGGAGGTGATCGCCTGGGACCGCTGGCGGACGGCGGTGAGGGCCGGACAATGAAACGCCTCGTGCTTGCGGTCGCGCTCGCCGCGGCGCCGGCGGCCGGGCTGCCGGCCCCCGGGAGCGGGCAGGAGGTGTGGCTGGCCGAGGAGCCGCGGTCGGAGGCGCAGGCGGCGCTGGCGGCCTTCCTCGACGCCGGCGGCTTCGCGGTGTGGACGAGGGACACGGTCCTGGCGCGGGGAGATACGGTGCCGGGAGCCGTCCTCCTGCTCGAAGGCACGGCGCGTATCGCGGGGCGGATCGAGGGCGATCTCTACGTCGTCGACGGCGACCTCTTCCTGCGCTCCGGCGCGTCCATCGCCGGCGACGTGCTGGTGCTCGGGGGCGGGTTCTACGACTCGGACGTGGCGGAAGTCGAGGGGGCCGTCACCTACCGTCCGAGCGAGCCGCTGCGCGTCCGGCCCGCGCGGGGCGGGTTCGAGATCATCTCCGAAGTCGAGCCCGAACCCGCCTTCGAGTTCGACGGCACCTACGGTTTCCATCTCCCCACCTACGACCGCGTGAACGGCCTCGCCTTCCCGGTCGGCGCGCTGGCCCGCCTCTCCGCCGCCCCCGCCCGGCCCGAACTGGCGGCCGGGATGACATGGATCCCGGCCCGCGAGGATGTGGACTACCGCCTCCACAACTCCTGGCACCTCGGCGAACGCGTCCGACTGGGCCTGTTCGCGACCAGCGCCGTGGTCAGCAACGAGGAATGGATCCGGCCGACGTGGTACAACAGCCTCGCGCACTTCGTGGCCGGCGACGACGTCCGCAGCCACTACGACTCGAGGGAGATCGGCCTGGAAGTGGAATGGAGGTCGCCGGAGCCGCCCGTGTGGGAGGATGCGCCCCGCTGGCGCGTCGTCGCCGCGTTGGGACGCGAGGAGGCGGCGGACTTTCTCGTCCGCCAGGTCACGATCCTCTTTGGCGACGAGCCGCCGGGGCCGCTCCGGTCGCTGCCGGATTACGATCCTCATCTCCAGGTTGCCGACGGCAGTCTGTGGTTCGGGCGCCTCGGCTTCGAGTGGGAATCGCAGGGTAGAGACGGGCACACGGCGATGGGTCTCGGCGTTGAGGTCGGGTTGGAGGACGAGTTGAGCCGCGTCGTAGCCGGCATCGGCCCGATTTCGGAGTACGACTTCCTGCTGGTGGAGGGGCGCTTCTCCGCTCGTCGGGTGACGGCGTCGGGGCATGCGGTTGAAGCGTTCGGGATCGGGCGTCTCGACGTCACCGGTCGCCTGCCCACGCAGCGCCACTCGATGATCGGGGGCATCGGAACGCTGCCGACCATGCCGTTGCGCGGCCTGCGGGACGCCCGCCTGGTCTACGCGGAGGCGGCGTACGGCATCCCCCTCGTTGGCGACGTGGCGCTCGGCGGGCTGGACGCCTTCGCGCGCGGCAGCGGCGGGGGCGTCGGTTCGGAAAACGGGCTTCGACTGTACGGTTCGATCCAGGGCGGGCTGGCCCTCCGCATGTGGGACTTCAAGCTCGAGTTCGGGGTTGCGGCGGGTTCCACGCTCGAGCCCGATGATCCCGGCCTCATCGGTTTCATCGACGTCCGGACGCGCAAATCCCACCGTCCCACGCGCATGCCGCCACCGCGCTGATTCTTTTGACAACCCCGGAGCGCGAACCTAGCTTTTCGCGATGCCGCTCCGGACCGTCTCCCGGCCCTCCCAGCGATGGGCGTGATCTGCGTCCTTCCCGCCCGTATCTCCAGCACCCGTATCTCCAGGAAGCCCCTCCAGCCGCTGGCCGGCCGCACGCTCCTTGAGTGGTGCTGGCGCGCCGCCTCGGCGATCCGCGCCTTCGACAGGGTCGTGATCGCGACGGACAGCGACGAGATCGAGGAATGCGCGCGGGGGTTCGATGCGGAGGTCGTCCGCACGCGGTCGGATCACCCGTCCGGCACGGACCGCGTGGATGAAGCCGCCGACCTTCTCGGCGCGGCGGAGGATGACGTCGTCGTGAACTTCCAGGCGGACGAGCCGTTCGTGGACGGCGGGGCGATCGAGGGCGCGGTGCGGAGCGCGCGGGAAGTCGCGACGATCGCGGCGCCGATCCGCGGGGATGAGGAGTGGCGGTCCCCGGCCGTGGTCAAGGTCGCCCGGGCCGCCGACGGGAGGGCGCTCTACTTCAGCCGCAGCCCGATCCCGTTCTCGCGGGACGCGTCGCCGGAGTTCGGCACCCGCGCGCGGCTGCGCCACATCGGCGTGTACGCCTGCCGGCGCTCGGCGCTCAAGCGGTGGGCGGCCCTGCCCGAGTCCGCGCTCGAACGTGCCGAG
This sequence comes from Candidatus Palauibacter irciniicola, assembly GCF_965208695.1. Lineage (GTDB taxonomy): Bacteria > Gemmatimonadota > Gemmatimonadetes > Palauibacterales > Palauibacteraceae > Palauibacter > Palauibacter irciniicola. The sequence goes on along the minus strand of NZ_OZ242352.1, from coordinate 1,369,657 downwards.
CGGCTGGAACAGTTGAGGGCGCTCGAGGCGGGCATGCGGATCCACGTCGAACTCGGTCCGTGGACCGAGCCGGGAGTCGATCTTCCCGCGGATATCGCGCGGGCGGAACGAGTATTGTCCAGCAAGGAGGTGCGGGGATGAGGGACGACAAGTCGCCGACGAAGTACATATTCATCACGGGAGGGGTCGTCTCCGCGCTGGGGAAGGGCATCACGGCGGCCTCGATCGGGCGCCTGCTCGTCGAACGTGGCCTGCGCGTGACGATCCAGAAGTTCGACCCGTACCTGAACGTCGACCCGGGGACGATGTCGCCGTTCCAGCACGGCGAGGTCTACGTGACGGACGACGGGGCGGAGACCGACCTCGACCTCGGCCACTACGAACGGTTCATCGACGAGTCGCTCTCGCAGGCGAACAACGTCACGACGGGCCGCGTCTATCAGGACATCATCACGAAGGAGCGCCGGGGCGACTTCCTCGGCGTCACGGTCCAGGTCATCCCGCACGTGACCGACGAGATCAAGACGGCGGCGCGGCGCCTGGGTCCGGATCACGATGTCGTGATCACGGAGATCGGCGGGACCGTCGGCGACATCGAGTCGCTCCCCTTCCTGGAGGCGATCCGGCAGTTCCGGCAGGATGTGGGCCGCGAGCATTCCCTCTTCATCCACCTCACGCTCGTCCCCTGGATCAACGCATCCGGCGAACTGAAGACAAAGCCGACGCAGCACTCGGTGCGGGAACTCCTGAGCATCGGAATCCAGCCCGACCTGCTCGTGTGCCGGACCGAACACGACCTCGACGATGGGATCAAGCAGAAGATCGCCCGCTTCTGCAACGTCGACGTGAACCGGGTCATCGAGTCGCGCGACGTATCGACGATCTACGAACTCCCGCTCGCCTATCGCGCGCAGGAGGTGGACGACCGCATCTGCGAGCAGTTCGGGTTCGACACGCCTCCGCCGAACCTCGACAGCTGGAAGGCGATGGTGGACCGGATCAAGAACCCGTCGAACGGCCGGGTCCGGATCTGCGTGGTGGGGAAGTACACGGAACTCGTGGATTCGTACAAGTCGATCGCGGAGGCGTTCATCCACGGCGGCGCGGTGAACGACGTCGAGATGGATGTCGAGTGGCGGTCCGCGGAGGACGTGGAGGCGCGGGGGACCGACTTCCTCGAAGGCTTCCACGGGGTGCTCATCCCGGGCGGCTTCGGGGAGCGCGGCATCGACGGGATGATCGACACGATCCGGTTCGTCCGGGAGCGGGAGATCCCCTATTTCGGGATCTGTCTGGGCCTGCAGTGCGCCATCATCGAGTTCGCGCGCAACGTATGCGGTCTCCCGACGGCCCACTCGACCGAGTTCGACCCGGGGACGAGCGATCCCGTGATCTCGCTCCTGGACTCGCAGCACCAGGTGACGGACATGGGCGGCACCATGCGGCTCGGAGCCTACCCGTGCCTGCTTCAGCCGGGATCCCGGGTGCATGGCGTTTACGGCGCCGACGAGATCTCCGAGCGGCACCGCCACCGGTATGAGGTCAACCCGGCCTATCGAGAGACGCTGGGAGCGAAGGGGCTGGTCTTCAGCGGCATGTCGCCCGACGGGGGACTCGTCGAGATGCTCGAACTTCCCGAACATCCCTACTTCCTCGCCACGCAGTTTCACCCGGAACTCAAGTCGCGGCCGACGAAGGCGCACCCGCTCTTCGCGGCGTTCGTCGAGGCGGCGGTGACGCGGCGGGACGTGCTCCGGGGAACACCCCGCGACTCCGCCGGGCAGAACGGGGCTGCCGAGGAGTGGGCGGACCCGGCGGCGGACCGGACGAGCGGGGTCACGGTCGGGAGATGAACGCGGGGCGTCCCTCTTTTTTTTCGGGCCGCCGGCGCACATCGCTCTTTCTCATCGCCGGGCCCTGCGTGCTCGAGGACGACGCCCTCAACTTCGAGGTCGCGGATCACCTGGCGGCACTCGGGAGACGGCTCGACCTGCCGGTGACGTTCAAGGGCTCGTTCGACAAGGCGAACCGGAGTTCCGCGTCGTCGGCCCGGGGACCGGGTCTCGACGAAGGGCTGGCGGCGCTCGTCCGGGTGCGAGACCGCACCGGACTCCCGCTGCTCACCGACATTCACCTCCCCGAACAGGCGGCGCCCGCGGCGGCGGTCGTGGACGCGCTCCAGATTCCCGCCTTCCTCTGCCGGCAGACGGATCTGCTGCGGGCGGCGGCGGCCACGGGACGGCCGGTGAACGTGAAAAAGGGACAGTGGATGGCCCCGGGGGATGTCGAGGGCGTGATCGGGAAGCTCCGACAGGGGGGTGCGCGTGAGATGGCGGTGACGGAACGCGGGTTCGCCTTCGGCTACGGGCGCTGGGTCGTCGACATGCGGAGCTTCGCCCTCATGCGCGAGGCGACGGGCTGTCCGACGGTGTTCGACGCGTCCCACGCCGTGCAGTTGCCGGGCGGAGAGGGGGCGAGGAGCGGCGGGGAGCCGGAGCACATCGGACGCCTGGCGGCGGCGGCGGTCGCGGCCGGGGCGGACGGCCTCTTCATCGAGGTGCACCCGGATCCCGCGGCGGCCCCCTCCGATGGGTCGAACATGCTGCCGCTCGCCGAACTCGAGCGCGTCGTGGACCGGGCGCTGCGCGTGCGTGAGGCCGTGGCGGTCTGAGAGCCCGGTCCCCATGAACCCGAGACCCCCGATGGATCGCCGGCTGGCGGAGTCCGTCCGTTTCGTGTCGCTCGACGTGGACGGCGTGCTCACGGACGGTTCGATCTGGGTGGGCGCGGGCTCGGACCTCGGCGCCCCGGGGGAGCTGCGTCGCTTTCACGCCCTCGATGGTCTGGCGATCCGGATGATGCAGCGGGCGGGACTCGTCGTCGCGTTCCTCAGCGGCAAGCGGTCGGCTGCCGTCCGCCTCCGGGCGCGGGAGCTGGACATCGCCGAGGTTTCGCTCGGTTCCCGAAAGGGAAAGCTTTCGGCGCTTCGGGGTATGCTCGCGCGACGCGGTTGCACGTGGGACCAGGCGGCGCACCTTGGCGACGATCTCACGGACCTGGCGGTCATGGAACGGGTGCGGCTGCCGGCCGCGGTCGTCGGCGCGGTGCCCGAAGTCCGGGCCGCCGCGCGGTGGGTGGGGACGGTACCCGGCGGGGAAGGGGCGGTGCGCGAATTCGCGGAGGCCCTGCTCGTCGCCCGGGGGGAATGGGACGGGCTGGTGACGGAGTTCCGGGAAGGAGGACGGTTTGCGGGTTGAAAACGGGGAGCGCACGGGGCGCCCGGGCGCGCTCGGTCTGTTCGCCTGGGTTTCGGTGCTGCCCATTCTCGCCGCGTGCGGCTCCGACGATGGGCCCCCGACGGCGAGCGAACCGCTCCCCGATGGGGTGGACACCGCCGTGCGGGGGATGCGGACGTTCGTCACGCGCGATGGAGTCCGCCGCGCCCTCGTGGAAGCCGACACGGCGGAATGGCGCGCGGAGAACGAGATTCACCTGCGGCGGATGACGCTGACGTTCTTCGATCCAAACGGACGGGAATCGACCGACGTCACCGCGGAGTTCGGGATCTTCTATCAACTCACGGGCGATCTCGACGCCGAAGGGAACGTGGTCGTGGAGGACCGGGTGGACGGCCAGCGTCTCGAGACGGAGCGGCTCGGCTATCAGAATCTCGACGGCCGCCTGACCGGCGATACCGCCTTCCGGCTGCTGAACAGGATGGAGGGTCTGACGCTCGCGGGGACGGGGTTCGAGTCGGATCCCGCGCTCGACTCGGTCATCGTCCTGAACCAGGAGGGGGAGATGCAGCCCGGGATGGCCCTCTCGGAGTCGGTCCCCCTGCCCGCAGTCCCGGCCGGGGAAACGACGGAGGGCGGAGCGGAGCCGGCAGCCGGGGAGCCGGTCGCCGGCGAACCGGCGCCGGGCGACTCGATGGCGGCGGAGCTCGACCCGCGGGCGGAGATCGATCCGGCGCGCGGGGAAGTGGATCCGGCGGCGGAGATCGACCCGGAGGCCGTCCCGCCGGACATTGCGGAGATGCCCGCCGATACCGCGGCGGCGGCCCCGCCGGACAGCGTGACGCCGCCGCCCGACACGACCGCGGCGGTCACCCCGCCGGACAGCGCGGAGGCGCCCCCCGACACCACGGCGGCAGTAACCCCACCGGACAGCGTGGAGGCGCCGCCTGACACGACCGCGACGGTGGCCCCGCCGGACAGCCTCGGGGCGCCACCCGATACGACGGCGACGGCGCGCCGGTGAGTCGGGCACGCATCGGGCTTGCGGGCGGCCTCGCGATCACTGCATGGCTCACCTGCCCGCTCGCCGCACAGGAGCCGCAGGCCGGCGTCGGGTCGGCGCTCGACCGGTGCAGTCTCCGGTGGCAACCGCTCGAAGCCGACACGAGGAGCGTCACGAACCGCGACCCGACCGGTGCCCACGTCACGGTGCTCAGCGGCCGATACCTGTGGACCTGCGGAACCGCCACGATGGAGGCGGACAGCGCGATAAAGCGCGACGGCCCCCGGCAGGTCGAACTCCTCGGCGCCGTCGTCTACGAAGACTCGATAAGGACGCTGAAGTCGGAACGCCTCCTGTACTTTCAGCTCTCCGACTTCATCATCGCCGAAGAAGATGTGGAACTCGTCCGGCTGACGGATCGCTCTACCCTCCTCGGCCCCCGAGTGGAGTTCTTGCGGGCCGTCTCCGGCGTCGACGCCGTCACGACCGCGCCCGGGCGGCCGACCGTTACGTTCTATCCGACGAACACCGAGTCGCCGGAGCCGTTCACGGTCGAATCGGAGTTGGCCATCTTCGCCGGCGAGGACGAGGCCCGCTTCTACGGGGATGCGGTCGTAGAGCGGAGCGACCTGAACGCCCAGGCGGACAGCGCCATGCTCACGCGTGCCGATGGCCTCGGCGTCCTGTGGGGCGAGCCGTGGCTCGAGGCCGAGGGAATCCGGCTGGAGGGCGACTCGATACGGTTCGCCTCCCAGAACCAGGAACTCGAAGAAATCCGCGCCATCGGGGACGGCTATGCGTCGGGAGAGAGGTTCGAGGTGGCGGCGGAACTGATCGACATCGACCTGGCGAATCGCGTGGTGGAGCAGGTGCAGGCGCACGGGGAGGGCGTGAGTCGGGCGCTCTCCGGCAGCCACGAGCTTCTCGGCGACTCGATCCACTTCGTGATGTACGGGAGCCAGATCGACACGGCCTATGCGATCGGCGGTGCGGTCGCGGTCCAGCGCGACTCGTCCTGGGCGGTGCCGCCCGAGCCGGAACCGGCCGATTCGACCGCCGCCGACTCGACAGCCGCCGATTCGACAGCCAGTGATGCGACGGCCGCCGACTCGGCGGCGGCTGCCCAGGACACTGCGGTGGAGGCTCCCCCGGCGGACTCCGCCCAGGTCACTGCGGACAGCACGGCCGCAGCCGCCGGGACGGAAACCGCGGCTGCCGCAGACGCTGCAGCAGACACCACCGCCGCAGGTACCGTTGCGGACACCGCCGGAGCAGGCACCACCGTCGCGGACACCACCGAAGTCGCCGAGGAGGGCGATGAGCCGGCGGGCATCGAACTGGCGACCGACGGCTCCGCGAACTGGGCGCGTGGCGATACGCTCGTCGCGGTCTTCGAGCGCTCCGAAGCCGCGGTCGCGGACTCGGCGCCCGCACCGGACCCCTTCATGCGGCAACTCGTGCTCGACGGGAATGCCAGCGCCTTCTACCGGATGGTTCGGGACTCGACGACGAGCAGGCGACCGTCGCTGAACTATATCGTGGCGCGGCGCATCCAGATCGACTTCGAGGCGGGAGAGCCCGCGGGAGTCGAGGGAGAACACGCGATCGGCGCCTACCTGGAACCGCGCGAGGCGTTCGGGACACCGTCGCCAGCGGACAGCGCAGCCGTGGCCGACAGCGCGTCAGCCGTGGCCGACAGCGCGTCAGCCGCCGCCGATTCGCTCGGCGCGCCAGCGGACACGTCGGAAGTCCGGCCCGACAGCACGGCGGCGCCGCCCGATACGGTCGGCGCACCCCCGGACACCGTACACCGGCGCGGGCAGCCCTTGAGCGATGTCCAGCTCGCCGCGCGTAACCGCCAACCGGGACGGGAGCGGCGCATGACGTCCGGTGCGTTTCCGGCCCTCAGACCTCGGAGGTCCCGTTGAGCAGTGTACTTCGGGCCGAAGGCCTCGTCCGCTCCTTCAAGCGCCGCTGCGTCGTGAACCAGGTGGAGATCGAGGTGCGGCAGGGAGAGGTCGTCGGATTGCTCGGCCCCAACGGCGCGGGGAAGACGACGACGTTCTACATGATCGTCGGCCTGCTCAAGGCCGACGAGGGGCGCGTCTACCTCGACAGCGACGAACTCACGAGCTGGCCCATGTACCGGCGGGCGCGCGCCGGCATCGGCTATCTTCCCCAGGAAGCGTCGATCTTCCAGAAGCTCACGGTCGAACAGAACGTGATGGCGATCCTCGAGACGCTGAAGATGTCGCGGCAGGAGCGGCGCGACCGGCTGGAGGAGTTGCTCGACGAACTGTCCATCAAGCACCTTCGGGCGAACAAGGCCTATTCGCTCTCCGGGGGAGAGCGGCGGCGGCTGGAGATCACCCGGGCGTTGGCGACCCGGCCCAAGTTCCTGCTGCTCGATGAACCCTTCACCGGGGTCGATCCGATCGCGATCGACGACATCCAGCGGATCGTGCGGGGCCTCAGGGAAAAGGGTCTGGGGGTTCTCATCACCGACCACAACGTGCGCGAAACGCTGTCGATCACGGATCGCGCGTATCTCCTGTTCGAAGGGAAGATCCTGGTGCAGGGCGAGGCGGACCATCTCGTGAACGATCCGGAAGCCCGGCAACTGTACCTCGGGGAGGACTTCAGGCTCTGAACATGGCATCGGGACGGCCGAGTCTCGCCGCGGGCCTCGACCTGCGGCAGGAACAGAAGGCGCAGCCTCGCCTCTACCAGGCGATGGACCTTCTGCACATGCCGCTGCTCGACCTCCAGAGCCACCTGCGAGAGGCGCTCGTCGACAACCCGTTCCTCGACCTCGTGGAACCCGGAGACGAGCCGGACGACCCCGTCGATGACCTGCCCGAGTCCCTCGCCGATGACGCGGGAGAAGACTCCGGGGAAGAGGCGGAGGACGTGGATTGGGAGGACCTCCTCCTCGACGACTTCGATGCGGGCGGGCGGCGCGAGGAATACGGGGAGCCGGAGTACAACGCGCCCACGCCGGCCGCCGCGCAGACCCTCTGGGATCACCTCCACGAGCAGTTGAACCTGCTCCGTCTCGGCGAGCGTCAGTTGCGGATCGGTGAAGAGATCATCGGCAACGTGGACCGCGACGGATTCCTCTCCTGCCCGCTCGACCGGATCGTCGAGGCGCTGGAGGAGGTCTCGCGGGCGGAGGTGGAGGAGATGCTCGCCCGGATCCAGTCCTTCGAACCGAGCGGCGTCGCGGCGCGGGACCTGCGCGAGACGCTCCTGCTGCAGTTGCGGGACCGGGGGAGGGAGGGGTCGCTGGCCTGCCGGATCGTCGTCGGACACTTCGATGACCTCGCGCACCGCCGGTGGCCGGAGTTGGCGGAAGCGTACGGAGTCGAGCCGCGCGAGGTACAGGCGGCGGCGGACGAGATCGCGAAGCTGGATCCCAAGCCGGGTCTGAGGTACGCGGATGCCTCTGAATCCTACGTGATCCCGGACCTCACGGTAGAGAAGGTCGAAGGGCGGTACCGCGTCTCGCATGCCGACACGTCGCTGCCGCGGTTGAAGCTCTCGCCCGTCTACCGCGACGTGGCCGCAGATCGCTCCCGGTTCGAGGCGGCAGGCAAGGCGTTCATCTCGGAGCGGCTCAACAGCGCCCGGTGGCTGATCCAGGCGATCGAGCAGCGCCGGCAGACGATGCTGAAGGTGATGGCCTTCATCGTCGAGCGGCAGCACGACTTCTTCGAGAAGGGGGTCGAACACCTGCGCCCGCTCACGCTTCGCGACGTGGCGAAACACATCGAGATGCACGAGTCCACCGTCTCTCGCGTGACGAACGGCAAGTACGTGCAGACGCCGCGCGGACTCTATCCGCTCAAGTTCTTCTTTTCGGGCGGCTATTCGACGCTCGAGGGGGAAGACCTGTCGTCGGAGGGCGTGCGGGCCCGGATCCGCAATCTGGTGGCGGAGGAGGACCCCACGGCGCCGCTCAGCGACCACGAGATCACCGCCCGCCTGCAGGAGGGGGGCGTCCGGATCGCGCGCCGCACGGTGGCGAAGTACCGGGACCGGCTCGGGATCCTCTCGGCGCGGCTGCGCAGGCGCGTATGAGCGATCCGAGAATCTCGGTGCTCGTCCCGGCGTACGACGAAGCCGAGAACATGCCCGAGCTGTTCGCGGAACTCGCGGCGACGTTCGCGAAGCACGATCTCGCTGCGGAGGTCGTCCTCGTCGACGACGGTTCCGCCGACGGGACGGCCGAAGCCGCGGAGGAGGCGGCCGCGCGGGCGGGGTTGGGCGGTGGGGCCGTCGTGCTGCGGCATCGGGTCAACCGGGGGAAGACGGAGGCGATGCTCACGGCCGCGGAGGCCGCCCGCGGTGAGTACCTCGTCCTGTTCGACGCGGATCTGCAACATTCCACGGAGGAGATCCCGCGCTTCGCGGCGAAGCTCGACGAGGGGTACGACCTCGTGGCGGGCCGCAAGGTGGGGCGCTACGAGAAGCGCTTCACGTCGTCCATCTACAACCGGCTCGCGCGCGCGATTTTCAAGGTGCCCGTACGCGACCTCAACTCGATGAAGGCCTTCCGGGCCGACGTCCTCACGGGTCTCAGGCTGCGGCACGACTGGCACCGCTATTTCGTCGTGCTCGCCCATGCCCGGGGATACCGGCTCGGCGAACTGGACATCGACCTCCTCCCGCGCCGGCACGGGGAACCCAAGTTCTCGGGGCGCCGGCGAATCCTGATCGGGATGCTGGACATGGTGTCGGTCTGGTTCCAGCTCGTGTTCGGGCGCAAGCCGCTCCTCTTCTTCGGCACGAGCGGCCTCGCGCTGATCGCGGCGGGCTGCGTCACGGGACTGACGGCGCTGGTCCTGCGCTTCGGGTTCGGCCTCGGGTATCGCCCCCTCCTCACGCTCGTGGTTCTCCTCGTCGTGGGAGGCCTCCTCCTCTTCATCCTCGGCTTCCTGGCGGAGACGATGGCCCAACTCCGCGACGAGATCGAGGACCTCAAGCGCGGCGGAAGCCCGTGAAGGTCGCATGAGGCGGAGTGAGAGTGGAGATTCGCGCGCATGGGCAACGCCTGACGGGGCCACGTCGCGCACGCATGACTACCCCGGCAGAGATCTTGAGGCGATGTCGGAGGCTGTGCGATACCACCGCGACATTCTTCGAATTTTCTCACCGTATCTCGGAAACCGGACCCTGGAGGTCGGTGCGGGTAGCGGAAATATCTCGCAACTGATCCTCACGCGGCAGCCGGAGCACCTGTATGCGGTGGAGCCGAGCGACGGGATGTGCGCGATCCTTCGGGAACGCCTGCGGGGGAATCTGAACGCGAGCGTTCACCACTCCCTCCTTTCGGACTTCATGGAAACGGAGAAGGAACCTGGAGTGGATTCGGTGGTGAGCGTGAACGTCCTGGAGCACGTCCGGGACGACATCGGGGAGTTGACGATGATGCGAAGGGCGCTTCGTCCCGGCGGCCATCTTTGCCTCTGGGTACCGGCGTTGCCGGTACTCTATAGCCGTTTTGACCGGACTCTCGGTCACTATAGACGATACCGGAAACAGAACCTCGTGCAGAAACTTGAACGCGTCGGCTTCGTGCCCGTCCACGTTGCCTATCGGGATGTCGTCGGGATGCTCGCGTGGTTTGTGGTGTGCCGGATCCTCGGGCAGGAGCTGAGCCCAATGAAGGTAGGCATCTATGACCGATTCGTGATGCCGGTCACGAGTTTATTGGGACGTCGGCTGAGCCCGCCGCTCGGCAAGAACCTGATGGCAATAGCCCGCAGGCCTCTGTGATTTCGCCGAGGCCCAGGTGACCCCGAACCGGTCGGAAGCTTCCCCCGTAGAAGGGCTCACCTTCCTGGACCGCAACTTTCGGTTCATCGCTGCTGGATTCGCGGCCCTGCATCTCGTGCTCGGGGTCCTGGTGTTCGAGCCGATCCTGTTCACCGGGGGTGACAATGCGCATTACCTCATCCTCGGTGAAGCACTGCGGACCGGGGAGGGGTATCGAGACCTGTACCTTCCCGGCACTCCGCTCCACGCGCGGTATCCTCCGCTTTTCCCCATGTTCCTTGCCGTGCTCGGCTGGGTTGGCGGCGTGAATTTGGCGAAGGCCGCCATGCTGTTGCTGACGGCCGGGATCGTGTGGATCACTGCGCATTTCGCCCGACGGCACTCAGGGGCAGGGCCGGCGGTCGCGGCCGCGGCCCTTCTCTCGGTGAACCCGACCCTGCTCGAATACGGTCACTACGTCTTGAGTGAGGCACCATTCACGCTGCTGGTTCTCACGGCCCTCCTGTTCTCTCAACGCGAGGGTCGACAGGGCGCGGTGCTGATGACACTGGCTGCATGTGCGGCATTCGCCACGCGCAGCGCCGGCATGGCCCTGCTTCTGGCTCTTCCGATGGCGCGACTGTTGGCCGGTTCGAGGCGACAGGCGGTGTGGTCGGCGGTGGGAGGGGCGACCGCCATGGCGAGCTGGCTTGTCTATCAACGGTTCGCCGCGGCGGATGCACCAAGCTACCTCGAGGTGCTGTTACAGCGGGATCCCTACACGCCGGAATCCGGCACCCTGGAGTTCACGGAGCTGGTCACGCGCGTGGCCGGCAACACCTGGACTTACGCGAGCCGCATCCTGCCGGAGACACTGTTCGGCCCCGGCGCGGGTACGGGCGGCGTCTCGATGGTACTGGGGTTGGGAGTCGCCCTCGCAGCGCTCGTTGGGTGGGCGATCTTTGCGCGTGAGCGAGCTCGGGGGCCCGAACTGTTTGTCGTGCTTTATGGGGGCATCATTGCGACCTGGCCGTCCGCCTGGTCTGACCGGCGTTTTCTGCTCCCGCTCATACCCGTGATCCTGACGTTCGCCGTCGCTGCAGTGTGGCGACTGCCACGGGCGCCACGACGTTGGCTTTGGTGGGCGGTACCCGCGGTGCTGGCGGCGTTCGGCACTTCGTGGATCGCCCGGACGGCGCCTGAGCGCCTGGAGTGTGCGGCGTCGTATGCCGTTGGCGCGCCGTGCGATGGGCCCCAATGGGCGAGCCTTTATGCGGCGGCCATCTGGGCCAGAGAGAACACCCAGCCAGACGCGATCATCGCGAACAGAAAGCCCCGCCTGTTCTACTGGTATTCGCGCCGACGGGGGGACGCCTATCCTCTGTCGAGCGATCCCGATGTCGTGCTCGGTGGCCTCGAGGAGATGGGAGCGGACTACGTGGTCGTGGATCAGGTGAGCGGGACGACGGGGCGGTATCTCGTCCCCGCGATTCAGGCGTACCAGACGCGGTTTGAGTTGGTATACGAGGACGGCGATCCGCCCTCGTACATCTTCCGTCTCCTGCCTGCGCCCGCATCCACTGACTGAGATGGCGGGGGATCACGGGATGCGGGTGGGGCCGCCGCGTCCCGCCGTCGTCATTGGCGCATCGCTCTTCCTGCTGGCCGCGCTCGTTGCGGTGGCCGTCGCCCTGTCCGGTCGCTGGGACGCCTGGGCGGCGGTGGCCGGGGCGGAGGGTGTCGGTTGGCGGCTTCGCACGCCGTGGCTGGTGGGAGCGGTTGTCTGCGAAGTCCTGGCCCTTTTGGCGGGCGCCGTCCTCTGGGCTTCCGTGTTCCGCGCCTGCGGCGCCCGCATGGGCGTGCGGGAAGGCGTCTCCGTGTGGCTCGGGTCGCAGCTCGCCCGATACCTGCCGGGCAGGATCTGGCAGGCCACGGGTCTTGTCGCCTATGTCCGCGCGCGCGGCGATTCCGGGGTGGTCGCGCTCACGGTGGCGCTCGTCCTGCAGGCGGGCACGCTCGCCACCGGCGCGGGCATCGGGGCGGCCGTACTCGGCCCGGGCGTCTTCGGCGCCATCGGACCGTGGTCGGCGGTGTTCGGCGTTCTCCTCATCGGCGCCGCCCTCGCGCCGCCCGTGCTTCGCGCCATGATCCGGCTGGGCCGCCGGCTGTTGCGGGAACCGTCCGACTCCGAGCCTCCCGCGGTGCAGGGACGCCTCCTCCTCCGGGCCACCCTGGCGCGCCTCGTGCTGTGGTTGCCGCACGGCCTGGGTTTCTGGTTGCTGCTCGAAGGGATGCTCGTCTCCAACCCTCTGGGCCCCCTCGAGGCGACCGCGGTGTTCGCGGCCGCTTACGTGGCCGGATACCTGGTCATCCTGGCGCCCGCCGGCATGGTCGTGCGCGAAGCGGCCATGGCGAGCCTGCTCGGGGTTGCGGGGGGCCTGCCGATCGGACCCGCGGCCGCGCTGGCCCTGGCGGCCAGGCTCTGGTCCACGCTGGCTGAACTCCTCGGGTTCGGGCTGGCGGCGCTGATCGGGATGGGCGCCCGCCGGCGATAGGCGCGAAGCCGTGGAGTTGCCCCAGGTCGGCCGGTACGTTGAGTGCGGGTTGAGCAGGCCCGGAGAAAGCGATGATTGAGGGAGTCATGAATGGGTTCGAGCGGTAAACGGCGGCGGCGCCACGAGACGGCGCTCGAGCGCCGAAGTGGAGGAGCGCACGCCGAACCCGCGTCTGTCGTGCCGCGTTGGGCTCCCTGGGTTCTGTTTCCCGGCCTCGGGATCGTGCTCTTCGCATCCTTCATCTTCAGCGATGCGATGTTGGTGGGTACCGATACGCTCTCCGGCGGATATCACGCTCGCGCCCTCTACGCGGAGGACATCAGGGAACTCGGCCGGTTGCCGCTCTGGCAGCCCGAGGTGTTGGGAGGCACTCCGTACATTGACGGGTTGAGCGCCGGCGACGCGCTCTATCCGCCGTCGTTGCTCCTCCTCCTCCTCACCGAGACGTATCGGTCGTTGGGCTGGAAGCTCATCCTGCACGTGATCGCGGCGGGATTCTTCATGTTCGGTTGGACCCGGGCCCTCGGCGTCTCGCGGAGCGCGGCCCTCGTGTCCGGCGTCGGTTACATGCTGGCCCCGGTGATGGTGAGCTTCGTCTACGGCGGGCAGGACGGGAAGTTGTTCGTGACCGCCCTGGCGCCGCTTCTGTTTCTCTGTACGGAACGCTATTTCCGCCGCCCGCGGCTGGGTTCGTTCACCGGCATCGCGTTCACCGTGGCAGCGGTCATCCTGACGCCGCACTTCCAGTTGGCGTATTTCCTGTTCGCGGCCGTCGGAGCGTTCGCGATCTTCAGGACGATCGGCTTCCTGCGGCAGGGGACGGGGCGCGAGGAGGAGACCTCCGACAGAACGGGAGGTCTGTCCGGCGTGCGGAGCCGCCGGGCGCTCGGTCGCTTCGGGCTCTTCCTGCTGGCTTCGGTCGTGGGTGCGGTCATCGCGGGTGGACAGCTCATTCCCGCCGTCGACTACGTGTCCGAGTTTTCCCGGCGCACGGCCACGTCCGGTGAACTCGCGGGCGACACCGGCGAGGCGTGGTCGAGTTCGTGGTCGCTCCACCCCGAGGAAGTGGCCTCGCTCGTGATCCCGCAGTTCGTCGGCAGCAGCGTGAATGGGTCTGCCGCGTGGGCCGCGGGCACCTATTGGGGCCGGAATCCGTTCAAGCTCAACTCCGAGTACGCGGGCCTGGTGCTTCTCCTGCTGGCGGCGGTGTCCTTTGCCGGCGGCGCCAGACGCGGCACGCGCTGGTTCTTCGGGGGTCTGGCCGGCGTCGTGCTCCTGTTCGCGCTCGGCGCGCATACGCCTGTGTGGCGTATTGCCTACGAAGTCGTGCCCGGCATCCGAATGTTCCGGGCTCCGTCCACGGCGATGTTCCTGTTCGCATTCTCCGTGGCGACGCTGGCCGCCCTGGGCGTCGACCGTCTCCGCGACGCGCGGGCGGAGGCGCCGGCGTCCGGCAAGCCGCAGCGCGTACTCCTCTGGGGCGCCGCCATCCTGGGAGGACTGGCGCTACTCGCCTCCGTCGGGGGTCTGACCTCCACATGGACGGCGGTCTTCGGGATCGGCGAAGGGCGCCAGGCCGCGCTCGCGGCAGCCGCGCCGCACATTACAGCCGGTGCCTGGCTCGCGTTCGCGCTGGCTGGAGTGCTCGCGATCCTGGCGTGGGCCCACCGCGGGTCCCGCCTTCGCCCGGTCCTGTTCGTTGTCGGACTCGTCGCGCTGGTGGCCACGGACGCGCTGCGGGTGGACCGCGTCTTCGTTCAAACGATGGACTTCCACCAATGGGCCACCCCCGATGCGAACATCCAGGCCGTGCTGGAGCGCGAGAGGGGGAGCGAGGAGCCCTACCGCATGCTGTCCCTGCGGAGGGCGGGACAGGACCTCGATCCGGTCCTGAGCGGGATCGAACTGGCGGCCGGCCATCATCCGAACGACCTCGCCCGGTACCGTGAACTCATCGGGATGGCCGGTTCCGGGCTCCCGCTCAATCTCCTGCAGTCCGGCAAAATCCGGGCCCTGCTGAACGTGCGTTACATCCTCTGGCCGGATCTCGCCATGGGGCAATCTCCCGCCGGACCGGTCCTCAGCCGCACGCAAACGCCGGACGGTCGGACCGTGGAGTCCGTCTTCGAGGAAGCGGGGTTGCCGCGGGCTCGCCTCGTGGGCTCCGCCACCGTCAAGACCGACGCGGAGGTCGTGCCCTACATGCTGTCGCCGGACTTCGACCCGGAGAGGGAAGTGGTTCTGGCGGAGGCGGCGCCGCTGGAGCTCCAGGAGGGGCCCGTCGGCGGGGAGGTGAGGTGGCTGGAGCGCGGACCCGATCAGCTTCGGCTCGAGGTAGTCGCCGAGCGGCCCGCCCTCCTTGTGGTCGCGGACAACTGGTATCCCGCGTGGAAGGCCCGCGTGGACGGGGAGAGCGTGCCGGTCATGCGCGCGTACCACACGCTGCGGGCGGTGCCGGTGCCGGCGGGACAGACACAGGTGGAGATGTACTACGAATCCCGTCTGCTGCGGTGGTCGTTCTGGCTGGGAATCGCGGTACTGCTTGCCCTGATCGTGGCCAACGGCGTTCAGTTCCGGCGCGCACGCTCGGAGAGAAGTTCCGCGTAGATCTCCTCGTGGCGGTCCGCCAGGCGTTCGTTGCTCCACTGCGAGACCACCCGTCGTCGGGCCTCGGCCCCCAGGTCGGGCAGCCGGCCACCGCTCAGCAAGCCCACGACCAGCCGCGCCAAACTCACCGGGTCGGCGGGCTCGCAGAGTCCTCCGACGCCGACGTCCACGATCTCCGGGAGACCTCCGACATTCGTTGCCGCCACCGGCAATTCACACGCCATCGCCTCGAGCGCGGCCACGGATGTCGCTTCCATGAGGGAAGGGAAGACGGCGAGGTCGCACGAGGACAGCAGCCGAGGCATCTCGGCGTGCGGTCGGGCCCCGAGGAAGTTCACCCGGTCCGAAACCCCGAGTTCGCGTGCCAGCGCCTCGAGCCGATCCCGTTCCGGGCCGTCGCCGACGATGAGCGCTTCGACGGCGGCATGTTCGGCGATGAGCGGGAGCGCCCGCACGAAGTACTCGACGCCGTTCTTCTCGAACAGGCGCCGTGGGGCGATCAGGCGGGCGGGTCGCTCGGCGGGCGGGCGCGGATCCGGCGCGCCGGTGCGCTGGAAGGTCACGGTATCCACGCCGTTCGTCAGCGGCTCCACGTGCACGCCCGGAGCGATCGACTCGCCGACGTCCGCGATCTCCCGGCTCGCCGCGAGGTTGTGGTCCGCCGCCCGCAGGAACCCGCGAAAGATCGGGCGCCAAAGGGGTGAGTCCGCACGCCGGAGGAAATGGCTCGTGTGGTAGGTGGTGACGATCGGCATCCCGCTGGTGCCGCGCGCCACGAGGCAGGGCGGGACCGCCGCGATGTCCTGCGCGTGGAGGATATCCGCCTCCCGGGCCCACTCGATGAAGCTCGGCAACGACCCCACCGCGTGCGCGGCCCACCCGGGCGTATTCCGCGCCGGAAGCCATGTTCTCCGAAGCTCTACACCGTCCATGGTCTCGGACGCAGGCAGGCCGGGCAGCGAAGCGGACGTCACCACGCGCACCGTGTGCCCTCGTGCGGCCAGCGCGCGGCAGAGAAAGTGTACGTGGCTCTCCAGGCCTCCGACCTCGGGCGCATAGTAGACGGTGTGCATGAGAATGTTCATCCGGCCCAATCCTCGCATCGCCGCGTCCGGCCGAGAAGGTCCGCCGCCAGGATGTCCGCGATCCGCTCGCCGGCGCGCCCGTCCCCGTACGGGTTGCGGGGGGGTTCGAGACCGGGTTCGCGAGACAGGGCCGCCCGCGCGCGCTCCGCGATGAGCCGGCGATCCGTTCCGACGAGTTCGGCGACTCCGGCCTCCACTCCCTCCGGGCGCTCCGTGACGTCCCGCAACACGAGGACCGGGGTGGCGAACGTCGGCGCCTCCTCCTGAATGCCGCCGGAATCGGTCATCACGAGCGCTGCGGTTTCCAGCGCCGCTACCAGGTCCAGGTAATCGAGCGGTTCCGTAAGGCGAATGCGCGGGTGGTCCGCCAGCCACTCACGCGCCGGCACGAGGACGTTCGGGTTGGGGTGGACGGGATAGAGCACGCACACATCGGGGTGTGCATCGACCACGTCCCGCACGGCCCGGAAGATCTCGGCGAGGGGAGGACCGAACGCCTCGCGGCGATGCGCGGTCAACAGGACGAGCCGCGCCTCGTCGCCCCGCACCCGTGACTGGATCTCCGCCAGGGAAGGATCCCTCACGGGGCGCTGGCGGCGGGCGACGGAAAGCAGGGCGTCGACCACCGTGTTCCCGGTAACGAACACCGAGTCCGGGGAAGTGTTCTCTTGCAGCAACTCGTCGCGGGCCCGGATCGTCGGGGCAAAATGGTACTCGGACGCGACATCCGTGAGCCGGCGCAGGATCTCCTCGGGGAAGGGCGCGTGGCGGTCGTGGCTCCGAAGCCCCGCCTCCACGTGCCCCACCTTCACCTTCTCGAGGAAACCGGCCAGCGAAGCGGCGAACACCGTCGCAGTGTCGCCCTGCACGAGGAGGACATCCGGCGCGGCCTCGCGCAGGATACCGCGCACGCCACGGAGGACGCGGCTCACGACATCCGCCACGTCCTGGCCTTCCCGCATCACGTTCAGCCGGTAGTCCGGCGCCAGGCCGAAGATGTCGAGCGCCGGCTCCACAAGGTCGAGGTGTTGCCCGCTCAGCGCGATCTTCGTCTCGAACGCCGGTTCGAGGTGGCGGAGCGCGTCATGCACCGGCGCCATCTTGATCGCTTCCGGACGGGTCCCGATCACGATCAGGATTCGCGGAACGGGGGTCATTCCTCGGCGGCCCGCTTGACGATGAGGCCGCCGCTGCGCCCCACCCTGATGAACGGCAAGCCATGGCGGTCCGTGAATTCGGAATACGCCTGGAGGGCGCCGTCCGCCCAGTTCGGTTCGATGCAGTCATCCACGACGAACCCGCCTCCGGGGACGACAAGGGGCCAGATCGCCTCCAGCACGTCCCGCGTGGGCAGGTATAGGTCCACGTCGAGCAGGACCGCGCCGACCGGACCCGTGATTTCGGCCCAGTTTACCTTCGCGCAGTCGCCTTCGACGATGCGGTAGTTCGAATAGCCCAGCCGCGCGACGCCGTGTTCGAACACCCGGTGGTCGAGGTAGGAATAGTCCGAGATTTCCGACCTTGTCTTGCGCCGCTCACCGGTCTCGTGCGCGATGCTCTCCGGAGTGAAGCCGTCGAACGTGTCCACGAGCACCAGCTCGCGCGGGTCGCGGGTCGTCAGGAGATGTTCGAGGATGAACACGGAGCTGTCTCCGCGGCCGACGCCGATCTCCACCACGGCGGCCCCGGTCCGTCGCGTGGCATCGATCAGGCCCAGCATCGCTGCCAGCACCCCGGGATCCACCCAGTACGGATACCTCGGCAGCATGACGTTCCGCAGCAGCGGGGTCCGGTACACGATTCGTCTGGCCCCGCCCACGAGGCGGGGCAGTCGGCGGTGAAGCGCCCGGACGCAGGAGGCGAGCAGCCCCGCTCGGCGGACGGCGTCTCGGGGCGGTGTCGTCTGGAGCGGCGACTCGTGGAGCACGGGTGCTACCGACTGGTCCTTTCTCGCACGACTCCCGCGCCCGAAATTTGTGGGAGCGGCGGGCCCGGCGGGATCGCCTCGAATGCCGCAGCGGCTTGGCCGCCGGCCGAGTCGCGGGCGGGGAACCTGATACCGGTTTGAGGATACGAACCACAAAGCTACGCAGCGACCGACAGGCTGCCAAACGACCATCGACGGGCCGCCAACCTGTTGAGGATGCCATGGCCCCTTCCGCTAACGTCAGCAAGATGGCCCTTCTACCGGTCCTGGCTATCGCCACGGCGATCGGCTGCGGCGGCGGGGACAGCCTGATCGTGGATCCCGACCCGGTGCCCCCGCCGAACCGGGCGCCCGAGACCACCGGCGCCATTCCGGCACAGTCCCTTGCCGTCGGCATGAACGTCACGGTGAACCTCTCGCCGTTCTTCCGGGATCCGGATGGCGACGCGCTGACGTACAGCGCCGCATCGTCCGACACGCTCGTCGCGGAGGCCGCGGTGTCCGGCGAGCGGCTGATCCTCGTCGCCGTGTCCCGGGGCGCGGCATCGGCCACCGTCACCGCCGCCGATGGGAGGGGCGGAGAGGCCCACCAGTCATTCTCGGTGACGGTGCCGAATTCGCCGCCGATGGCCGTGCGCGAGATTGCTTCAAGGGCGCTTGCCCCGGGCGGCACGGAAACCATCGATCTCTCCGGTTACTTTATCGATCCGGAAGGCGATCCGCTGACGTACAGCGCCACATCGTCCGACACGCTCGTCGCGGAGGCCGCGGTCTCCGGCACGCGCCTGATCCTCATCGCCGTGTCCCGGGGCGCCGCATCGGCCACCGTCACCGCGAGCGACGGGATGGGCGGGGAAGCCCATCTGTCGTTCTCCGTGGCCGTTTCGGCGCCCATCCCGAACGCTCCGCCGATTCCTGTGGGGGCGATCCGCTCGAGGACGATCGCCGCGGGGAGCGTGGCGACGATGGACGTCTCCCGTTACTTCAGCGATGCGGACGGCGATGCTCTCACGTACGGCGCTTCGTCATCCGACGCCCGCGTGGCGTGGGTCTCCGTTTCCGGGAGCGAGTTGGCCATGGTCGGGCTTTCGCCGGGCGTGGCGGAGGCGACCGTGAACGCGCGGGACCCGGAAGGCGCCGAGGCTCGGCAGAGCTTCGAACTGGCCGTCTGCGCCGTTCCGGCAGGCATCCTGCACTGGTGGTCGGCCGAGGGCAGCGGCGCCGACCGCATCGGGGGCGTGGACGCGACCCTCATGAGCGGAGCCACCTACGCCCGGGGCGTCGTCGGCGCCACCGGCGGGGAAGCGTTCTCCTTCGATGGCGTGGACGCACTCGCCGTCGTATCCGACGCTCCGACCCTCAATCCGGAGGGTCCGTTCACCGTCATGGCGTGGGCCAGACCGGGACGGGCCGAAACGGCTGGCAGCGGGGTGATCATCGGCAAGGGACACCCCTGGATGGAGTCATGGGTACTGGACAATCACAACGGCAGGTGGAGGACGTTCATGAGGGATCGAGACCGGGGAGACGAAAAAGTCTACGGACCGCGTCTCGTCCCCGGCGAGTGGACGCACCTTGCCATGACCTGGGACGGCGACCGGCTCGCCCTCTACGTCGATGCGGTCGAGCAGGGGACCCGCGACATCGAAAGCATCCACGTGACCGACGCGTTCGTCGGAATCGGCGGGCGAAGCGAGGAGGGGTTCCAGGACGGCGAACTCGACTTCGAGTTTACGGGCGAAATCGATGAAGTGATGTTCTTCGGACGCGCGCTCGGCGTTGAGGAGATACGGTCGGTATTCGAAAACGCCGCCATTGGTTTCTGCAATTCCTGAGGAGACGTAACTTCCGGCTGCAATGAGCCCGGACACGTCCCCCACTCCCTCCGCGGATTCCGACGAGGATCCGGTCGCCACCGTCCCCACGGGGGGCGAACGGGGCCTCGTCATCCTGCCTACGTACAACGAGGTCGATTCCATCGCCGGGATCGTCGAGGGCGCGCTGGCCCAGGACCCCCGGCTTTCCGTCCTCGTCGTCGACGACGCCTCGCCCGACGGAACGGGAGCCCTCGTCGACTCGCTCGCCGCGGCGGAGCCGCGCGTGAACGTGCTGCACAGGGAAGGGAAGCTGGGGCTCGGGACCGCCTACATCGCCGGTTTCCGCTGGGCGCTGGAGCGGGATTTCGAATGGATCTTCGAGATGGACGCCGACGGCTCGCATGATGCGCGCTATATTCCCGACATGATCGCCGCGACCGGCCGCTTCGATGTCGTCGTCGGATCCCGCTATACTGCGGGAGTGAACGTCATCAACTGGCCCATGTCGCGCCTGCTCCTCAGCTACTACGCGAACAAGTACGCGCGCATCGCCACGGGACTGCGCCTCGCCGATTCCACGAGCGGCTTCAAGTGCTTCACCCGCCGCGTATTGGAGGCGATCGACCTCGACCGCGTGGGGTCGACCGGGTACACGTTCCAGATTGAAATGAACTTCCGCGCATGGAAGAAGGGGTTCCGTGTAGGGGAAGTCCCCATCGTGTTCACGGACCGGCGCCTCGGGCAGAGCAAGATGTCGGGGGCGATCGTGCGGGAGGCGGTGTGGCGCGTGTGGGCGCTGCGTCTGCGCTCCCTCATCGGGAGGCTGTGATGGCCAGAAACCGGACGATGTCGTACTTCCCGTCCCGGCGGGAACCGCCGCCTCGGGCGATCGACTACGACAATCATCCGGTCTTCTCGAAGCGGCCGCGGTGGAGGTGTGAAGCCCACCGCATCATCTTCGGCAACCTGACGCGGGCCGGGCGCCTCTTCGACCTCATCCTCATCGGCGTCATCCTCGCCAGCGTGGTCGTCGTGATGCTGGAGAGCGTGCAGGATTTCAACGTTCGTGCTCGAGGCGCGCTGTGGACGCTCGAATGGGTGTTCACGCTGCTGTTCACGGTCGAATATGTGCTCCGCCTCATCGCGGCGGAGCGGGCCGGCCAATACGCCCGTTCCTTCTTCGGGATCATCGACCTGCTCGCCGTCCTGCCGAACTTCGTCGGGCTGCTGATCCCGGGGGGACAGGCGCTCGCCGTCATCCGCCTGCTGCGGGTGCTACGCGTGTTCCGGGTTCTGAAGCTCGCCCAGTTCGTCGGCGGAGAGCGACTCCTGATCAGCGCGTTGCGCTCGAGCGCCTACAAGGTCGCCGTCTTCATCGTCGCGGTGCTCGTCGTAGTGACGGTCGTGGGCGCGGCGATGTACGTGATCGAAGGCGCGGAGTCCGGCTTCAGCAGCATCCCTCGCGGCGTCTACTGGGCCATCGTCACCGTGACGACGGTGGGGTTCGGCGACATCACGCCGCAGACCACGCCGGGACAGATGCTTGCCGCGCTCCTGATGATCCTGGGATACGGCGTGATCGCCGTCCCGACAGGCATCGTGACGGCCGAGATCACGGGCGGCCGTGAAGCGAGACTGCGCGCCGCCATGGAGCGGATGTGCCTGCGCTGCGCCACGTCCGGCCACGACCCGGATGCCCGTCATTGCAAGCACTGCGGCACCGAACTGCTCGAATGATCCGCCCGCGGCACCCCGACCGGCTCTCGCGGGCCCTGTTCGGCGCCGCCGTCGCGGCGGCGTGCACGGCCCCGGGGCTCGCGGCCCAGGCCGATGCCGCGGATGCCGTGGACGTGGAGGCGCTGCGGCCCCGCGCTCCGGTCCCCATCGCCCGCATCTCCGAGGCGATCGACGTGGACGGGGTCGTGAACGAACCCGTGTGGGAGACGATCGATCCGCTCCCGCTCTTCATCATGTCGCCCACCCACGGCGGGGAGCAGACGGAGCGGACCGAGATTCGTCTCGCGCACGATGACCGGTATCTCTACGTGTCCGGGCGGATGTACGACTCGAACCCGGACGGCATCCGCGTAAACACTTTCTATCGAGACAGTTACAGCGGCGATGACCTGTTCTCCTTCGTGATCGACAGCTACAACGACTACGAGACCGCGCTCTGGTTCGGCACGACCCCGGCCGGCGTGCGCCAGGACCGCTCGATCTCCGGCGACGCCGAGTTTACGGGCGACCTCCCACCGTTCAACGAGGACTGGAACGCGCACTGGGACGTCCGTACGACCCGCAACGGGGAAGGGTGGTTCGCGGAGTTCCGCATCCCGTTCTCCACGCTGGGATTCCAGGCGGAGGGCGATGAAGTGACGATGGGAATCACCGTCTATCGCTACATCGGCCGAAAGAACGAACGCCAGGTGTACCCGCCGATCTCGCGCGAGTGGGGCCGGCTCGCCTTCATGAAACCGTCGCAGACGCAGCGGGTGACGCTGCGCGACGTTCGGCCCACCGCGCCGGTCTACGTGACCCCGTATGCGCTCGGCGGCCTGCGCCGGACGCCGGTGCTGCGCGAGCCCGCGGACGCGGCCGCCTACTGGGCGACGGAACAGGACCCGACCACGGAACCGGGGGTCGATCTCAAGTACTCGCCGTCCTCCAACCTGGCCATCGACCTCACGGTCAACACCGATTTCGCCCAGGTGGAGGCGGACGAGCAGCAGGTCAACCTCACGCGGTTCTCTCTCTTTTTTCCGGAGAAACGCCAGTTCTTCCAGGAGCGGTCCTCGACCTTCGATTTCGGGACGGGCGGCTTCACGGATCGCGTGTTCTTCAGCCGGCGGATCGGCCTCGAAGGGGGGGAACTCGTTCGCATCTACGGGGGCGCCCGCGTCGTCGGCCGCGTGGGGGGACTCGACTACGGGCTCCTGAACATGCAGACGGCTCCCGCCGGGGGACGCTCGGGGGAAAACGTCGGTGTAATGCGGGTGAAGCAGCAGGTGTTCAATCCCTTTTCGTTCGTGGGCGGGATCGTGGCGACCCGGATCGGGCACAACGGCCAGGACAACGTCGCCTACGGCGTGGACACGCAGATCCGCCCGCTCGGCAACGAGTGGGTGACGCTGACGTGGGCGCAGACGTTCGACGAGGCGGTGCAAGAGAGGAACCCGCTCGACGCGGCGCTGTTTCGCGTCCGGTGGGAACGGCGGACGGACCGCGGCCTGTCGTACAACCTCTACTACCGGCGGGTCGGCCCCGATTACACGCCGCGGCTCGGCTTCCAGTTGCGCAGCGACTTCACGCTCTTCGGCGGCGAGGTCGCCCACACCTGGCTCCAGGGTCCGACCGCTTCGCTGAACACCGTCACGCTGTCGGTGATGGGTGAGAGCTACTACCGCAACGCCGACGTGACGCCGGAATCGCAATCGATCCGCCCCGAATTGGAACTCGCCTTCAAGTCGGGGTCGCGCATTGCGGCCTATTCGAACACGCAGTTCGAGGACATCCGGACGCCGTTTCGCATCACCGGTCTCTCGATCCCGCCGGGCGAGTACTGGTTCCGGGAAGTGGGCATCGACTGGATGCTGCCGCGCACCGCGATCTTCCGGGGAGACATCAGGACCTCGGTCGGGAGCTTCTACGACGGCCGGCGTGCCGGCCTGATCTTCAACCCGATGTGGAGCGTGTCCCGTTATCTCGAGATCGGGGGCGGCTACGAGGTGAACCGGATCGAGTTCCCGGACCGGGGGGAGGCGGTGACCGCGCAACTCGGCCGGGTGCGGCTCGCCTTCGCCCTCAATCCGCAGGTCTCGTTCACCACGTTCGCGCAGTACAACAACCTCGACGAGCGGCTGAGCATCAACGCCCGCTTCCGCTACCACTTCCGCGAGGGAACGGATCTCTGGATCGTGTACAACGAGGGGCTGAACTTCGATCGCGAACGGGGATTCGATCCGAGGCTGCCGTGGTCGGCCGGGCGCAACGTCATGGTCAAGTACTCGCACACCTTCAGCTGGTAGCCACACCTTGAGCTCGTAGGCCGGGGGCGCCGGCCTTCGGCTGCCGCCGCGCCCTCCGCCGCCGGGATTGAACCCCCGGGCTCGCCGGGGTGTTGTTTCGGCGAGCAGACCTTCCCGGTGCCACCCCCGATCCTGGGTAGATGCCGTTGATCCACATCGGCCGTCGATGTCGGCGACTCGCGACTTCGTGCGCGTGGGCCGTGCCCGTGTACCTGCTCGCGGCGCCGGGGCTCGCCGCGCAGACCGGGGCCACGGACGAAGCCGATGCGGCGGCGCTGCGGTCGCCTGTTCCGGTTCCCATCCCCCGACTGGCGGGGGAGATCGACGTCGACGGGGTCGTCGACGAGCCGGCCTGGGAGGCCATCGAGCCGCTCCCGATGTTCATGTGGGCTCCCACCCACGGGGGCGAGATGACGGAGCGGACCGAGGTCCGGATCGCCCACGACGACGAATACCTCTACCTGTCCGGCCGGATGTACGACTCGAACCCCGACGGCATCCGGGCGAACACCTACCTCCGGGATGCGTTCAGCGGCGACGACCTCCTCTCGTTCGTGATCGACAGCTACAACGACTACGAGACCGGGGCCTGGCTCGGGACCACGCCCGCCGGCGTCCGCCAGGATCGCTCGCTCTCCAACGACGGCGACTTCACGGGCGACGTGATGCCGTTCAACGTGGACTGGAACGCCCACTGGCAGGTCGTCACCTCGCGGAACGACGAGGGATGGTTCGCGGAATACCGGGTCCCGTTCTCCTCGCTGGGATTCCAGGCGCAGGGGGACGAAGTGACGATGGGGATCATCGTCTACCGCTTCATCGCCCGGAAGAACGAGCGCCACGTCTTCCCGTTCATCGGCCGCGAATGGGGGCAGGGGGGCTTTCTCAAGCCGTCGCAGGGCCAGCGCATGACGCTGCGCGGCGTGCGGCCCGCGACGCCGGCCTACGTGACCCCCTACGTACTCGGGGGCCTGAGCCGGACGCCGGTACTCAGGGAACCGTCGGACGCCGCGTCCTTCTGGGGGACGGAGCGGGACCAGTTGGCGGAGCCGGGCGTCGATCTCAAGTACTCTCCCTCGTCGAACCTGGCGATCGACCTCACCGTCAACACGGATTTCGCGCAGGTCGAGGCGGACGACCAGCAGGTGAACCTCACCCGGTTCTCGCTCTTCTTCCCCGAGAAACGGCAGTTCTTCCAGGAACGCTCCTCGACGTTCGATTTCGGGACGGGAGGGTTCACGGACCGCGTGTTCTTCAGCCGGCGCATCGGGCTCGAACGCGGCGAACTCGTCCGCATCTACGGAGGCGCGAGGCTGGTCGGCCGCATCGCCGGCCTGGACTTCGGGGTCCTCAACATGCAGACGGCGCCGACCGCGGGGCGGTCCGGCGAGAACATGGGGGTCATGCGCCTCAAGCAGCAGGTGCTCAACCCGTATTCGTTCGTCGGGGGGATCCTCACGACCCGCTACGGCTCCAACGGCCGGAACAACGTCGCCTACGGCCTGGACTCGCAGCTGCGGCTGTTCGGGGACGAGTACCTGACGGTCACCTGGGCGCAGACGCAGGACGAGGTCGTCCGGGAGCGCAACGTGCTCGACGCGAGCCTCGTGCGGGCGCGCTGGGAGCGGCGGACGGACCGCGGGGTCTCCTACAACCTCTTCTACCGGCGCGTGGGCCCGGACTACCTGCCGCGCCTCGGCTTTCAACTGCGGAACGACTTCACGCTGTTCGGCGGGGAGTTTGCCCATACCTGGCTCCGCGGGGCCGACGCGACGCTGAACGGGATCACCCTGGCGCTGGTGGGCGAGAACTACCAGCGCAACGTCGACCTCACCCTCGAGTCGCGCTCGATCCGTCCCGAGGTGCGGCTCGAATTCAAGTCGACCGCGATGATCACGGCCTACGCGAACAGCCAGATCGAGGACATCCGGAGGCCGTTCCGGGCCGCCGGGGTGTCCATCGAGCCGGGGGAACACCGGTTTACGGAGGCCGGGATCGACTGGTCGCTGCCGCGCAGCACGATCTTCCGCGGCGACATCCGGACGACGGCGGGGAGCTTCTACGATGGGCGCCGCGTGGGTCTCATCTTCAATCCCACGTGGACCGTCTCCCGCTTCCTGGAGGTCGTCGGCGGTTACGAGGTGAACCGGCTCGAGTTCCCCGACCGGGGCGAGGCGACGACGACGCACCTGGGCCGGCTGCGGCTGAACTTCGCCTTCAACACGCACATCTCCTTCAGCGCCTTCGCTCAGTACAACAACCTCGACGAGCGGACGAGCGTCAACGCACGCTTCCGCTATCACTTCCGGGAGGGCACGGACCTCTGGATTGTGTATAATGAAGGGTTCAACTTCGAACGGGACCGCGGGTTCGATCCGAGGCTGCCGTGGTCGGCGGGGCGAAACATCATGATCAAATACTCCCACACCTTCATCTGGTGAAGCTGCGCGCGCGGGAGGGGAGCGGGGTCCGTCGCGTGGGCGGCCCTGTGGTTGTGCGCCATGCTCGCGGGGGTGGCGCCCGCGGCGGCGGCGGCGCAGGACGGCGGGCGGGGGAAGCCCGCGGTGCCCCTCCACCGGTTCGACGGGCAGGGGCACATCGACCTCGACGGCTTCGTCGACGAACCCGCGTGGCAGGAGATCGACCCCGTGCCGCTCGTGGTGTATTCGCCCACCTACGGCCAGGCCCCTACCGAGGAGACGCGGATCCGGATCGCGTACGATGACGCGTACCTGTATGTCTCGGGACAACTGTTCGATTCGGACCTCGGCGGGATCCGCGCGAACAGCTTCGCCCGCGACGGGTTCAGCGGCGACGACCAGTTCTCGGTCGTGATCGACAGTTACAACGACCACGAGACGGCCGTGGCCTTCGTGGTGAACCCCAACGGCGCCCGATCCGACCGCGCGGTCTGGGGCGACGCGGAGTGGACGGCAGGGACCCGGCCCTTCAACAGCGACTGGAACGCGCACTGGGATGGCGCCGTCCAGCGGACGAACGACGGCTGGTCGGCGGAGATGCGGATCCCGTTCTCGACGCTCGGGTTCCAGAATACGGGCGGGGAAGTGACGATGGGGCTCATCGTCTACCGGTCGATTTCGCGCAAGAACGAACGCCACGTCTACCCCGACATCTCGCCCGAGTACGGGTTCTTCGGCTTCGGCAAACCGTCGCTGGCGCAACGGGTCACGTTCAGGGGCGTGGATCGCACGAACCCGATCTACGTGACGCCGTACCTCCTCGGGGGGATGACGCAGATCCCGACGCTGCGCGAACCGCCGGACGTGCGGGCGTACTGGGAGACGGCGGACGACCCTACCGGCGAACCGGGCCTCGACTTCAAGTATTCGCCGTCGTCGAACCTGTCGATCGACCTCACGGCGAACACGGACTTCGCCCAGGTGGAGGCCGACGACCAGCAGATCAATGTCACGCGGTTCCCCCTCTTCTTCAGAAACGTCAGTTCTTCCAGGAACGCTCGGCGACCTTCGACTTCGCGACCGGCGGCGTCACCGACCGGGTCTTCTTCAGCCGCCGGATCGGGCTGGACCGCGGCGAACTCGTCCGCATCTACGGGGGCGCGCGGGTGGTGGGGCGCGCCGGCGGACTCGACTTCGGCCTGCTGAACATGCAGACCGCCCCCGCGGTCGGGCGGCCGGGTGAGAACATGGGCGTGCTGCGGCTCAAGCAGCAGGTCTTCAACCAGAATTCGTCCGTCGGCGGGATCGTCACCACGCGCGTCGATGCGTACGGCAAGACGAACGTGGCCTACGGGGCGGACAGCGAAGTCCGGGTGTTCGGGGACGAGTACCTGACGTTGCGCTGGGCCCAGTCCTTCGATGACGATGTCGTGGAGCGCAACCCGCTCGACGCGGGCACCTTCTTCGCGCAGTTCGAGCGGAGGCGGCAGGAGGGGTTCGCCTACAGCGCGCAGTATCGTCGCGTGGGGGGAGACTACCTGCCGCGCCTGGGCTTCCAGTTGCGGAACGAGTTCACGCTCTTCGGCGGATCGGCCGGCTATTCCTGGTTCATGGGCGCCAACTCGGCGTTGCGCGCCGTGACGCTGAGCGGCGACACGCAGCACTACTACAGGAACGTGGATCTCACGCCGGAATCACGAGTTATCGCTCCTCAGGTGATGATCGGCATGAAGTCGGGGACGTTCCTGATGCTCACGTCCCGTTCGAGCTTCGAGAGCATCCGCGACCCGTTCCCGATCGCGGGACTGACGATCGACCCGGGGGAATACTGGTTCCACGAAGCCGATGCCTCGCTCCGGCTCGCCCGGGGCGGTCTCGTGCGGGGGGAAATCGGGGGTTCGGCCGGGAGCTTCTACGACGGTCGCCGGGTGAGCCTTCGTCTGAGCCCGGCGCTGAACCTCTCCCGGCATTTCGAGCTCCGCCCGAGCTATGACATCAACCGCTTCGAGTTGCCGAACCGCGACTTCCTGACGACGCACCTGGCGAGACTCAACCTGGACTTCGCGCTCGACACGCACCTCTCGCTGAGCACGCTCGCACAGTACAACTCGACGACGGACCAGGTGAGCGTGAACGCCCGCTTCCGCTACCACTTCCGCGAGGGCGTGGACCTCTGGGTGGTGTACAACGAAGGCTACTTCATGGACCGCACGAACGGCGGCGTCGACCCGCGCCTCCCGTTCTCGTCGGGCCGGGCGCTCATGGTGAAGTACTCCCACACCTTCGCGTTCTAGCCCTCGCCGGCACGGTCACACTCCGCCCAAGTTTACATAATATATCTTATGCGCCATTAGGGGGTGCCACACGACCGCACCCCTCGCATGAGATCTTCTTGTGGGGTGCCGGGAATCCGGCCGGGGTGTTCCGACGTCAGCCGTTGTCGGCCAGCTGGGCCTTGATCTCTCCGAGTCGGAGGCGGTAGACGCCGGCTTCCACCGGGTCTTCCCGCGCGGCTTCCTCGGCGATGGCGCCGAAGATCGTCTCGGCTTCCTCGAGACGGCCGAGGGACGCGAGGATTCTCGCCGCGGAAGCGAGCGCCTCGCGGCGCTGGAAGGCGAAACGCGCCGTCTCCCCCAGGGCTTCCCACGTCGCGAGCGCGGTCTCCGCGTCGCCGGACGCCTCCTGCGCGGCGGCGAGGAGTGCGCGGGCGGCGAGCCCGACCGGCCGGTCCGGCGCCTCTGAAATCGTGCTCGCGACCTGTGCGGCCTCCACGGACCGCCCCTGGTCGAGATAGGTCCGCGCGAGGAGGAGCCGGCCCTCGTTCGCCGCCGCCACGCCATCGAAACGGTCGACGTAGGTTTCGAGGTCCGCGATGAGCATCTCGGGGTCGATCGCGGTCATGCGCAGCGTCGCGAGCTCGGACGCCGCCTGCTCGCGCACCGAAGCCTGGAAGTTCGTGTAGTACACGAAGCCCACGACGACCATCGCGACGCCGGCGGCCCCCACCAGCACCGCCCGCATGTTCTTGTTGACCCAGGTGGCCAGGCGGAACGTGGACCGCACGAAGGCATCCTGCCGGCCGCCCTCGTCGTCTGGTCGCTTTCCGCTGGCGAGCGCGTCCGCCATCTGCCGTGCCCTCCTCGTTTTCTGCGCGGTTGTCGAACGGCGTGGAAGCTACCCGGCCCGGCGGATCGCCGCTACTTGCATGGCCATCACGGACGGCCGGACCCGCGCTCGCCGGCGACGCGGTCGATGGCGAGGACGGCCGCCGCCCCGAGGAGCGCGAGCGCCGCCGCCGGCCAGATCTCGCCGGCGCCTGCGGGCCAGCGATTCGCCACCAGCCATTCGATGCGGCCATCGCTGTGCGTGTAAAGCTCACGGATCTGCGCCTTCCACGGCCACAGCGCGTTGAGCGAGCCGAGGAGAAACCCCGTGAGCACCGCCAGCGTGCGTGTCCGGTGGCGGGCGAGGAGGCGCCTCAGGCCGCGGCTGAACGCGAGGAGGCCGGTGACGACCCCGAGGCCCACGGCCGCGAGCCGGACGAAGTCGAGGCTGTCGAGCGCCGCGATCACGGGAGCGTACGCGCCCAGGATTAACAGGATGAAGCTGCCGGAGATGCCGGGCAGGATCATCGCGCACGCCGCCACGGCCGCGGCCGCCGCGAGAAAGACGGGCGCGTCGGAGCGGACGAGCGGGGGCAGCGACGTGACGACGACGGCCAGCGCGGCCCCGGCGGCGGCAAGGGTCCAGGTGCCGGCCCGGCGATCCGTGACGCGCCGCCCGACGAGCGGCACCGACGCCGCCACGAGGCCGAAGAAGAAGGCCCACAGCTCCACGGGCCGGTTCGCGAGCAGCCAGTGCAGCAGCCCGGCGAAGGCGAACACGCTCGTGCCGATGCCGGCGAGCAGGACGGCGAGGAAGCCCAGGTTGCCCGCCTGCCAGGCGCCGCGCACCCCGCCCTCCCGCAGCGCCCCGAGCAGGCGGCGGTCGAGACCCGCGATCGTCGCGACGAGTTCGTCGTAGATGCCCGAGATGAAGGCGATCGTCCCGCCCGAAACCCCGGGCACGAGATCCGCCAGCCCCATGGCGAGACCCCTCGCGTACACCCCGGCCCAGGCTCTCACCGACCTCACTCGGGGCCCTCGCCCCGCAGCCGATCCTCGATGAGCGGCACGAAGCGGGCGCCGGTGATCGTCTCCCGCGCGAAGTCGTCTCCGCGTCGCGTGTAGCGCCGCAGTTCCTGCCGCCGCGTACCGACGGGCACGATGAGGTGGCCCCCGTCGGCGAGCTGCCTGAAGAGCGCTTCGGGCGGACGGACGGCGGCCGCGCCCACGATGATCGCCTGGAAGGGCGCGTGTTTCGGCCAGCCCCGGCTCCCGTCCCCGTGCATGAGACGCGCCTCCACGCCGAGGCGGTCCAGCCTGCGTGCCGCGGCCTCGTACAGGGAAGCGATCCGTTCGATGGAGTACACCCTCGCCCCGAGCGCCGCGAGGAGCGCCGTTTGAAACCCTGCGCCCGTCCCCACCTCGAGCACGCGATGACCGGGGCGGATTGCGGCGTATTCGAGACTGAGGGCGTGGATCGTGGGGCTCGAAATCGTCTGCCCCCGGCCGATGGGGAGCGGCACGTCCTCGTATGCGCGGGCCCGCATCACGTCGGGCACGAACGCGTGCCGCGGAACGCTGTCGAACGCGTGCAGGACGGCCAGATCGCTCACCCCCCCATCCCGGAGCCGTTCCACGAGGCGGCGGCGGTCGCGCCGGTAGTCCGCCGCGGGGTCCCGCTCCGTCAGCCTCCCAGCCGCCACGACCTCACCTCGTTCAGCAGTTCGAAATTCGTCAGGTCGAGGTGGAGCGGCGTCACCGAGACGAAGCCGGCGCGCACGGCGCGGAAGTCCGAGTCCTCCCGGCCGCGCCAGGCCGAATGTCCCCCACCGATCTTGAAGTACTCGGTCCCTTCCTCATCGTGAATCCGGCGGAGCGAGTCGTGGTACACCCGACGGCCGAGCGCCGTCACCGTGATTCCCTTCACCTGGCCCGCCGGCCGATCCGGAAGGTTGACGTTGAAGAACGTCTCGTCGGGAAAGGAATCCCTGTCGAGGCAGGCGGCGATGATCCGGCCGAGCATCTCCTCGTAGGTTTCGAGAATGCCGTCGTCGCTGCCCGTGAACGAGAAGGCGATCGCGGGCACGCCGAGGATCGTCGCCTCCATCGCCGCCGCCACCGTGCCGGAATAGAGCACGTCTTCCCCCATGTTGGGGCCGTGGTTGACGCCCGAAAGGACGAAGCGGGGCCGCGCCTCGAGGATCTCCTTGAGGGCGAGGAGCACGCAATCGGTCGGCGTCCCGTCCACCATGTAGCGCCGCGGTCCGAGCCGCGTCAGCCGGAGCGGGCGGAACAGCGACAGCGCATGGCTCGTGGCGCTCTGCTCCCGGTCCGGCGCCACCGTCCACACGTCGCCGAACGCCCCGGCCACGCGGGCGAGGAGCGCGAGCCCGTTCGACTTCACGCCATCGTCGTTCGTGCACAGGAGGACGGGTTTTTCCGCTTCGGTCACCCGGCCTCGCCGTCCTCGAGAAGCCGGACCAGTTCGTCGGCCTCCCTTCGGAGATCGCGGATCGTCTCCCGGTCCCAGGCCACGCGCGCCTGCTCCGCGAGTTCCCCGCCCGCGCGCAGCTGGTCGAGCTTACGCTTCGCTCCCTCGATCGTGTACCTCTCGGTGTAGAGGAGGTGCCGCAGGAGCTGTACGAGCTGGATCTGCTTCGGGCGGTACACCCGGTTCCCCGCCCGGTTCTTCGTAGGACGAAGCGCCGAGAACTGCGTTTCCCAGTAGCGCAGGACGTGCGGCTTGAGATCCGCGATCTCGCACGCTTCGCCGATCGAGTAGTACTCCTTCGGGGCGATCCGGTCGGACACGCCTTCCCCTTCCATCGGTTCCCGGCGCTAGCCCCAGCGCTCGGGTTTCGGTTCGCGGGCCATCAGCCGCGCCAGCGCCTCCCGGGGCGCCACATCTTCGTACAGGATCGAATATACACTGCTCGTGATCGGCATCTCCACGTCGAGATCCCGGCTCAGTTCGTACGCCGCGCGCGCCGTTCGCACGCCTTCCACCACCTGGTCCATCTCTCCGATCACCTCCGAAGGCCGGCGACCTGCCCCGATCGCGAGTCCGGCCGAGCGATTCCGGCTCAGCCGTCCGGTGCAGGTGAGGACGAGGTCGCCGAGCCCGGCGAGGCCCCCGAGCGTCGTTTCCCGCGCCCCGAAGTGCCGGGCGAGCCGGGCGATCTCCGCCAGTCCTCGGTTTATGAGCGCCGCGCGCGCGTTCGAACCCAGCTCCAGCCCGTCCGAGATCCCGGCCGCGAGGGCGATCACGTTCTTGAGGGCCCCGCCGAGTTCCACCCCATCCACATCCGGCTGCGTGTACACCCGAAAATACCCGTTCCGGAACAGGCTCTGCACGGCGAGCGCGTGCGCCTCGCTCCGGCTCGCGGCGACGACCGCGGTCGGGAGCCGGCGGAGGAGTTCCTCCGCGAAGCTGGGCCCCGAGAGGACGACCGTGCGAGGTCCCGCGGCCTCGCCCAGCGTCTCCACGATGACCTCCGACATCCTCCGGTGCGTCCCGAGCTCGATCCCCTTGGAGGCCGAGACCAGCACCTGGTCGCCGAGGTGCGGCGCGGCGTGACGCAACACCTCGCGCACCGCGTGCGATGGGCAGACCGAGAGCACGAAACCGGTGCCGTCCATCGCCTCGGCGAGATCCGACGTCACCGTGAGGGGGCGGCCGAGTTCGATTCCGGGCAGATAGCGTTCGTTCGTCCCGCTGCCGCGCATCGCGGCGGCGTGTGCGGGGTCCCGTGCCCACAGCCGCACTTCGTGGCCGTTCCGCACGAGGACATCCGCCAGCGCCGTACCCCAGCTCCCCGCGCCCAGCACGGCGACCCGCTGCCCGCTCACGCCTCGTCCTCCGGGGGCTTCCGCGCCGTCCGCTCCCGGCGCGGGAGCCGGCCGCGGCGCCAATCCACCTGGAACTCCTCGCGTCTCACGATCCGCACGAGGTTCGAGCGGTGCGTCCACCAGACGGTGATGGCGAGGAGGAGCGCGTAGAACACGACCGAGCGCGGCGCCGCCGAACCGCGCGCCATGATGGGCACGAGGGCCGCGGAGAGGAGGGACGCCATGGAAGCCGTCCGCGTGAGGACGACGGTCACGACCCACACGGAGAAGGCGACGATCACGGCCACCGGCACCAGGGCGGCCATCGTGCCGGCGGCGGTCGCAACCCCCTTCCCTCCCTTGAATTTCGTATACACGGGCCACACGTGTCCGGAAATGGCCGCGAGCCCGTACGCGAGCGCCCAGGCGCCCGCCCGCCCGTCCCACGCCGGGAAGAGCCACACGGGCACGAACCCCTTCAGCAGATCCACGACGAGCACACCCACGGCCGGGAAGAACCCGAGGACCCGGTAGGCGTTCGTGGAGCCGAGGTTGCCGCTCCCCTCCCGCCGGAGGTCGTACCCGTAGGCGCGCCCGACGAGGTAGCTCGTAGGGAAGGCCCCGATGAGATAGGCGGCGAGCGTCAGGAGGGGTGCGGTCATTCCCGCCCCGAACGCTTCCTGAGCTTGATCCGGATGGGAGATCCCTCGAATCCCCAGGCCTCCCGGAAGCCGGCGACGAGGTATCTCACATAGTGCTCCTTCAGGTCGTGCGGCCGGTTGGACCAGAGTACGAACTGCGGCGGGGACGCCGCCACCTGGCTGCCGTACAGCAGCCGCACGTCGCCCCGCCCGCCCTGGGGAGGCTGCCGGCGCGCGACGAGCTGTTGAAGGACTTCGTTCACCTCCGCCGTGGGCACCCGCCGCGCCCGCGCCTCCCGCACCTCGAACGCGAGGTCGATGGCCTTCCGCACCCGTTTCCCCGTCAACGCCGAACAGGTGATGATGGGCACCCAGCGAAGGTAGTGCGCGCGCTCGCGGAGTTCGCGCTCGAAGCCCGCCAGCGCCGAGGGTCCGCGGTCCTCGATCAGGTCCCACTTGTTGGCGACGAACACGAGGCCCTTCCCTTCGTCCCACGCCTCGTGCCCGATCCGGAAATCCTGGTTCGCCGCACCGGCCTGCGTATCCACGAGGAGGAGACAGACATCGGCCCGGTCGATGGCCGAGGCCGCCCGCAGCCGCCCGAGGAATTCGAGGTCATCCACGATGCGGGCCCGGCGCCGGAGGCCCGCGGTGTCGATGAGACGGATGCGGCGCCCGTCCAGGACGAGGTCCGTGTCGATGGCGTCGCGGGTCGTCCCCGCCTCCTCGTGGACGATGACGCGGTCTTCTCCGAGGAGACGGTTCACGAAGCTCGACTTGCCCACGTTGGGCCGCCCGATGACCGCGATGCGGATGTCGGCGTCGCCCTCTTCCGTCTCCGGCGACTCCGGGAGGGCCGCGACCACGCGGTCGAGGAGGTCCCCCGACCCCTTGCCGCTGAGGGCCGCGAGCGGCGTGGGGTCGCCGAGGCCGAGTTCGTAGAAGTCGACGTGCCCGATCGCGCCGCCGAGTTCGTCGAGCTTGTTCGCGGCGACGATCACGGGCAGGCCCGAGCGCCGCAGGAGGTCCGCGACGTGGCGGTCCACGGGCTGGACCCCGTCCCGGCCGTCCACGACGAAGACGACGACGTCCGCGTGGCCGATCGCGGTCTCGGCCTGGCGGCGCACCTCGACGTCGATGCGTTCATCCGGCCGCACGACGAGGCCCCCGGTGTCGACGAGCAGGAAGCGCCGCCCGGCCCATTCCGCCTCGGCGAACTGCCGGTCCCGCGTCACGCCGGGGCGTTCGGCGACGATCGCGACGCGGCGCCTCAGGATCCGGTTGAAGAGCGTCGACTTGCCGACGTTGGGGCGGCCCACGATGGCGACCGTGCGGAGAGCCATCGGTATCGCCGCTAGAGCCGCGAGAGGACGTCGACGAGGTCGTGGGAAGGCTCGACCCGGCGGCCGGGAAAATCGGCCTGCAGTTCGGAGAGGCTGACGTCGTCGAGAAAGAGGTCGCCGTCGTTCAGCGCCTGCGCCGAGAACAGGGCCACGTCGAAGTCCCCCGCGCCGCGAAGTGCGCTCCGGTGATCCGCGCCCGGCAGGAGGCCGGCCGTCGTGACCGTCGGCCCGTACAGCGTGTTCTCGGCCGCCACCGTCGACACCTCGGCGCCGGTGCGTCGCGCGATGCGGCCCGCGAGGCGGGTCAGCGTCGGCCCCATCGAGGTCCCCGTGACCGCTA
Organism: Candidatus Palauibacter irciniicola; assembly: GCF_965208695.1. Taxonomy (GTDB): domain Bacteria; phylum Gemmatimonadota; class Gemmatimonadetes; order Palauibacterales; family Palauibacteraceae; genus Palauibacter; species Palauibacter irciniicola. The sequence goes on along the minus strand of NZ_OZ242352.1, from coordinate 1,333,969 downwards.
CGACGCGGCACCCTTCCAGCGGGTGGAGCGCCTCCAGCTGTCCGGTCACGCGATCCGTCAGGGTAGAGATCGCCCCGACGCCGTTGCTCTCGAGTTCATGGTCGTCGAAGTACGCGGCGCCGGGCGGCTCGAGTCCCGCCTGCAGGTACATTTCGTCGGCGGCGTAGCACCACCCCTGCCCCCGCTCCGACAGCGCCCGCTCGCGGATCGCGTCCACGGCGTCGAGCGCCTCGCGACATTCCTCCGGTTCGAGCGTCCGCCCGCCCGGCGCCGCGTTCCACGAGGTCAGGCCCACGGGTACGATGGAGAGCGACCGGATCGCGTCCCCGCGGCGATAGAGGTCCTCGATCGTTCGCCTCAGGTGTTCGCCGTCGTTCACCTCCGGACAGAGGACGACCTGCGCGTGCACGACGATGCGGCCCTCGGCCAACCGGTCGAGATCCTGTCCGATATTCGCGCTCCGAGGGTTCTTCAGCATCCCCAGCCGGACCGCGGGGTCCATCGAGTGGACGCTCACGTAGAGCGGGGAGAGCCGCTGTTCGAATATCCGGTCCCAGTCATCGGGACGCAGGTTCGTCAGCGTGATGTAGTGGCCGTGCAGGAAGGACAGCCGATAGTCGTCATCCTTCACATAGAGGGGCGCCCGAAGCTTGTCGAATTTCGGGTTTCCCTTCACGAAGCAGAAGGGGCACGCGTTCGTGCAGCGGCGGATCTTGTCGGGCTCCGGGACGATGCCGAGGGGTTCGTCCGCCGGTTTCTCGATCTCGAACAGGAACCGCTCACCGGACCGCTGCTCGGTGAGCACCCGGAGCGTCGGCTCCGCCTGGTAGAAGAGAAGGTCCAGGCCGTCCCGGATGGGCTTGTCGTTGATCTCGAGCACGGCGAGACCCGCCGGCAGTTCGAGATCTGCGGCGATCGAACCCGGCTCGACGCTGGCGATTCGAATCATGGTTTAGCAGCCCGTGGCAAACCCCTGCTAGCGCGAGGCTAGCGGGCCGCCCCGGCTTCCCGGGAGCGGCCCGTGCCTGGACCCGCGGCCGGGCGGGCCACGCCCCGGCCAGGCACGGTCTGCCGGGCGGTCAGCCGCCGATCGTTCCGTACCGGAACCCGGCCAGGGGCACGTCGGACTGGATCTCGAAGGTGAAGCTGCCGGAATCGGCCCCGAAGGCCTGCGTATGCTCCGTGACGACCTGCCCGCCGGCGTCGACGAACTCGAACGCCATCTGCAGCGTGCCGGAGGCGGTGCGGTTCGTAAACGCGAGCTGCACGATGTACCGGCCGTTCGCGGCAGGGGCCATCTGCGCGAACGTGACGGAGAGCGGCAACTCCTGCTCCACGCCCATGGCCTCCATCGCCTGCTCGTTCATTTCGGCGCGTCCGAGCGCCTGGAACTTCAACTGGTGAGCGAGCGCATCGTAGGGATACCACTGCGTCAAGGTGTCCGCGAGCGCGATGACGGGCCCGGGCCGGCCCGACTGGATGGAGGCGTTGACGTAGTTCTCCATCGCTTCCTTGCTGTAGGCGTTCCCCTCGCGGGCGTTCGCGAAGGCGGTCGCCGCGTCCGGGAAATTCTGGGCGTTGTAGAACCCCACCCCGACTTCGAGCCACTGCTGGTACGTCAGATCCGCTCGCTCCAGGGTTTCGGCATAGATCGCGGCCGACTCCTCGGCCTGCCCCTCATCGGCCAGGACTCCCGCATACTGGATCTGGATCACGACATCGTCCGGATTCCCGGCGAGGTAGTCGCGGTACGTCTGGAGGGCTTCATCCGCCCTGCCTTCCGCCGCCAGCATTTCGCCGAGTCCGCGGACGATGCCGCGCAGCGACTCCGTGTCCGCGTCGGGAATGTCCGCGGCGAGCGCGGCCTGGTACGTCTCGATCGCACCCGCGTTGTCGCCCAGTTGGGACTGCAGGAGGGCCGCATTGCTGTACGTGCGGAGGTCGGGATTGAAATCGTTCGCAAGCACGAAGGCGTCGAGCGCCGTCTCGTAGTCGGATGCGCCGTAGGCCGTCACACCCTGGTTGTAGAGCCGGACCCAGGCGTTGTACCGCTGTGCCTGCCCGTGCATCATGCACTCGGGCGCCGCGGTGGCGTCGTAGCGGTCAAGAAACTCCACGGCAGCCGGGAAGTTGCCGAGACCTATCTGGATCTGGGCGCCCAGCAGGGGGACCACCGGGTTGTCGCTGTCCAGATCCGATCCGAGCGCCGCCCACGCCTCCTCGAAGATGGTCGTGCTGTCGGCGGCCGTCGGGGCCTCGGTGAGCCTCTGAATCGCCTCCGAAGCCGTCGAGGCCGCGCTGTTCGCGTCGAACTCGCATTCCTGCCCGAAGAGTCCCGCGGAAGTGAAGATCGACGCGAGGGTGGCGGCGGTCGCCGCTCTCGCGCCAGTACGCACCATGTTCGACATCGCTCTGAACCCCTGTTTCTGTTTTGAGTCGCAACCACGGTCAAGGTAGCCGGAAGCCCCCCGCAGCGCACGGAGCCCCGCGCGCGGTTGCGACCGCCCGCGCTAGTACGTGAGGAGGTGTGCGGTGTTGAAGAGGACGACGGTCTCGCCATCGCGCAACTCCCCGGCTCGCCGGAGTTCGCGCGCTCCCGCGAGCGTAGCTCCGCCCTCGATCGAGGCCCCCACGCCGGCCGCGCCGAGTTCGAGGGCGCCATCCTTCATCGCCTCGTCGGAAACGGCGACCCCGCCTCCGCCCGATTCGCGGATGGCTTCCAGCATCAGGAAGTCTCCGAGCGCGCCCGGGACGCGAAGCCCCCAGGCTTCGGTCGAGGCGTTTCGCCACGGCTCGGCGTACGTCTCGCCCGCCGCATGCGCCCGCACGATGGGCGCGCAGCCCGTGCCCTGCACGGCATAGAGCCGCGTGTCCCCGTCGACCAGGCCGAGTTCCCGCAGTTCCGCCAGCGTCTTGGCGCTGCCGATGAGGCCGGTGCCGCCACCGGTGGGATAGACGATGGCGTCGGGCGCCCTCCAGCCGAGGGCTTCGACAATCTCGAGCATCATCGTCTTCTTCCCTTCGATCCGGTACGGCTCCTTCAGCGTGGAGATGTTGAACGCGCCCGTTTCCGCGCCGTATTCGGCGGAGAGGCGGCCGCATTCGTCGATGAGTCCGTCGACCCGGACGATGTCCGCGCCGTAGTGCTCGCAGCGCCGGGCGACGCCCTCCGGCGTGTCTTCGGGGATAAAGAGGCGAGAGGGCACGCCCGCGCGCGCCGCGTAGGCCGCGAGGGCCGCACCCGCGTTTCCGGCGCTCGGGATGACGAGGTCGGTCGCCCCCTCGTGCACCGCCCGCGTGACGGCCGCGCAGAGGCCCCGGTCCTTGAAGCTTCCCGTGGGGTTGAGGCCCTCGTCCTTCACCATGAGCGTGAGGCCCTCGAACTCCCCTCCGATCTCGATCTCGAGCAGCGGCGTGCCGCCCTCGCCGAGCGTCACCGGATCCTCGCTCGGCTCGACGGGCATGATCTCCCGAAAGCGCCACATGCCGCCCTGTCGCCCCGTCCATGCCCGCCGCAGCGCCTCCCCGTCCAGGGCTCCGAGGTCGTAGCGGGCCAGCAGGGGCTTCGAGCAGTCCGGGTCCGGGCACACTGTGGCCAGCCCCCGGGCGACGGGTCGCTCGCAGAGGCCGCATTCGAGGCGCCAGCTCATACGCTTCGCTCCTTGTTCGTCAATCGCCGGTTTCCGATGGCGCGGACGGCATCGCCGCCGCGAGGCGGGCCAGGGTGCGCTCCTGTCCGAGCGCGTAGGCGACCTCGCCCAGGTCGGGGCCGTGAAGCTGCCCGGTCAGGGCGACCCGGACGGGCGGAAAGAAGGTACGCCCCGCGAGCCCGGCGTCGCGCATCGCGCCGCGAAGCGCCGCCGCGAGGGGTTCGGGTCGCCACGCCGTGTCCGCCCACGCCGCGCGGGCGAGGCGGATCGCGGTCGCGGCCGCCGGGGCGGAGAGCGACTCCCGCGCGGCGGCTCCGCCGGTCTCCGGCGCGCGGTAGATCGGCTCGACCTCGGACGCGACATCGGAGAGGAGACGCGTGCGTTTGGCGAAGACTTCCGCCGCGCGGCGGAGATCGGCGTCGTTCAGCCCCAGCCCCTCCACGTCGAGCCGCCCCGCCCAGTCGCGGGCCAGACGACCCGCCGGTTCCGCCCGCAGGTGCTGTCCCGACAGCCAGGTCATCTTCTCCTCGTCCACCTCGGTATCGGCCGCCCCCAACCGGTCGAGGTCGATCCGCTCCACGAGCGCCTCCCGGCTCAGGAACTCCTCCCCGTCCTCCGAGGACCACGAGAGGAGCGACAGGTAGTTGACCACGGCATCCGGATGGAACCCCCGCTCCCGGTAGTCGAGGACCCCGGCCGCGCCGCGCCGCTTGGAGAGCTTCCCTCCCCCGGGGGCGAGGACGGTCGGGATGTGGACGAACTCCGGAGGCCTCACTCCGAAGGCGCGGTACAGGAGCACCTGCTTGGGTGTGTTCGAGAGATGGCCCACGCCCCGGATCACGTGGCTGATCTCCATCTCGATGTCGTCCACCGCGACGGCGAAGTTGTATGTGGGCCGCCCGTCGCTCCGTACGAGGACCAGGTCCCCGAGGTCGTCGCCGTCGATCGAGAGGGTGCCCTTCAGGAGATCGGTGAACTCGACGGGCCCGGGGTCCACGCGAAGCCGGATCGCGGCCTCCCGCCCCTCCGCCTCGTGGCGGCGCGCCAACTCGGCGGGAAGGTCGCGGCAGCGCGCATCGCGTCCGGTGGGCTCCCCCGCCGCGATCGCGGCCTCCCGCCTCGCCTCGAGTTCGTCCGGCCGGCAGTAGCAGCGGAAGGCCCTCCCCGACTCCAGCAGAGCCGCCGCCCGGGCCCGATGCCGGTCGGCGCGCGCCAACTGGCGGTACGGCGCGAACGGCCCCCCCTCCCGCGGGCCCTCGTCGGGGGCGATGCCGAGCCAGTCGAGGGCCTCGTAGATCATCTCCTCCCCCCTCGGTACGGCCCGCTCGGTGTCCGTATCCTCGAGGCGGAGCACAAAGTCGCCGCCGTGCCGCCGCGCGAAGAGCCAGTTCAGGATCGCGGTGCGGGCGTTGCCCAGGTGGAGGGCTCCGGTCGGGCTCGGCGCGAAACGGGTTCGGACCCGCGCCGGCAGGGCGGTCGGAGCGGTCACGGAGCCTCCTCTTCCGCCTGGAAGCCGGCGCAGCGCAGCACGGGCAGCGTCGGATAGCGCCGGAAGCGCGGGTCCGTGCGCGAGAGCCGGCACAGGAGGAAAGCGGATCCGCGGTCGCTCCGGATCCACCGGCGGTGACGGCAGCGCGCGCACAGACCCGCGGGAGGGCGTCCTCCCCGCATCACGAGGCGGCTCCCCGGGCCGGGTCGTCGTCGCGGAGGGCGGCGAGGATCGACGTGGCGGTCGCCGGGCCGATCCCCGGCGTGCGCGCGAGCTGCGCGGGCGTGGCCCGGCGGATGAGGTCGAGACTGCCGAACCGCTCCAGCAGGCGCTGCTCGCGCTCCGGTCCCACCCCCGGGATCTCGCTCAGCCTCGATCTGAGGGCGCGGCGCCGGCGCAGGGTCCGGTTGTAGCGGAGCGCGAAGCGGTGGGCCTCATCGCGCGCCCGCTGCAGCCAGTGCAGGCCCGGGTCCGCGCGCGGAAGCCGCAGCGGCGTCGGGGTCCCGGGCCGGAACACCTCCTCTTCGCGCTTCGCGAGGGCCACGGTGGGCAGGTCCGAGACGCCCGCGCCATCCATGGCCTGCCGCGCCGCCGACAGCTGCCCCCTGCCCCCGTCCACGACGACGAGGTCGGGCAGCGCACGCCCCTCCCGGACGCGCCGGTCGAAGTAGCGCGAGACGATCTCCTGCATCATGGCGTAATCATCGGTCCGCCCCTCCTCCGAGTCCCGGATCCGGAACCTGCGGTACTCATCCTTGTGCGGCCGGCCGTCCCGCAGCCACACGCAACTGCCGACGGACTCCCGGCCCGCGAGCGTCGACACGTCGAAGCAGACGAGGTCCCGCGCGGGCGCCTCCAGCGCGAGCGCCTCCGCGAGCCGCGCCGCGGCGGGCGGCGGCCCCGCCGCTTCGACCCCGACCTCCGCCTCGTCGCCGCGCTCCAACCGGTCCCGCTCCAGCACATGCGCCGCGTTCCGGCTCGCGGCCCGCGTCAGTTCCAGCCCGGGCCCGCGCGCCGGCACGCGGATGCGGAAGCGGTGTCCGGCGACGCCGGAAAGGTACTCCTCCACGAGGTCCTGCTCGTCGAACGGGTCAGCAACGAGCAGTTCCGACGGGACATCATCCGCCTGGCGCAGATAGTACCCCTTCACCAGAGCGCCGAGCACGGCTTCGTCCGGCTCATCCCCGACGTTCGCGAGATAGTGCACCCGGCGGCCGACGAGCCTTCCCTCCCTCACCCTCAACACGATCCCGCACACCGAGCCGCCCGCCGGCTGGCGCGCGAATCCGATCGCGTCGTGGCTCCCGCCCCTGGGGTCGATCGCCGCCTGCCGGCTCTCGAGCTGGTCAAGGCCGCGCAATACGTCCCTCAACTCCCCCGCCCGTTCGTAGTCCAGCGCTTCGGCGGCCTCCTCCATCCGGTCCTCCACCGAGCGCCTCACGGCCCCCGTCCGCCCTCCGAGGATCTCGAGGATCTCGTCGATCATCGTCCGGTAGTCCGCTTCGGACTGGAGGCCCGCGCACGGCGCCTTGCAGCGCCCGATGTGATAGTCGAGACAGGGCCGGGGCGGAAGCTCCGCCGGCATTCGGTAATGGCACGACCGCACGGTGTACATCTTCTTGATCGTGCGCAGCGCGCGCCGCATCGCCCCGACATCGGTGAAGGGACCCAGGTACCGCGAGCCGTCATCCCTCAGTCGGCGCGTCACGAAGATCCGCGGAAAGGGCTCCCCGACCGTCACCTTGATGTACGGATAGCTCTTGTCGTCGCGGAGCTGGATGTTGAAGCGCGGGCCGAACTCGCGGATGAGGTTCCATTCGAGGAGGAGGGCTTCGGCTTCCGAGCGCACGGGGAAGGTCTCGATGCTGTCGATCTCCCGCACGAGACGGACGAGCTTCACGGAACGGCTCGCCTCGGCGCCGAAATAGGAGGCGACGCGCGAGCGGAGCGACTTCGCCTTTCCCACGTAGAGAACCTCACCTGCGGCATCCCGGAACAGGTACACGCCGGGCTCGTGACCCAGCCCCCGGGCCTGCCCGCGAAGTGCGTCGCGATCCGGCCCTCGCGACACCCCCTCCCCGCTCATCCCCTTCCCTCCTCGGGCGGGGGCGCCCCGACGGTCCGCAGCCCGGTCGGGAGACCGGCGCAGCCGGCATAGCAGAGCCCGCCCGCGATGAGCGCGGCCGCGAGGAGGGCCGCGTCGCCGAGGAATCCGTCCGGGACGCGGGCCCCGAGCAGGGAGCGGACCGCCAGGAAGGCGCCGCTCGCGAGGCCGGCGCCGGCCGCCATGCGGCCGAGCGAACGCCGCACCGGGAGGAACCATCCCCCCGCACCCCGCCGGCTCAGTCCGCGCACGAGCAGGATGAGGTTGATCCAGGCTCCGACCGAACTGCCGAACACGAGGCCGGCCGCGGCGCGCAGCCCGAACCCGCGGTCCTCCATCCACAGCGCGGTCGCCGCTCCGATGAGGATTCCGGCCCCCACCCCGGCCATGGCGTACTTCACCGGCGTGCGCGTGTCCTGGAGGGCGTGGAACGCGCTCGCGAACAGCTTCGTGAGGCCGGTCGCGACGAGCCCCAGCGCGTAGGCGCCCAGGGCCCACCGCACGACCGGGACGTGTTCGGCCTCGAACGCCCCCCGTTCGTAGATGAGCGACGTCACGAGGTCCCCGAGCAGGAGGAGCACGGCGACCGATGGAAGGATGAAGTAGGCGACCCGCCGCACGCCGGTGGAGAGATGGGACCGCAGGGCCTCGACCCCCTTCTCGCGGGACATCTCCGGTAGCGCGGCCACCGCCACGGAGGCGCCGAAAAGGGCCATCGGCACCATCGCGATGCGCTGCGCGAAGTAGATGCCCGTGAGCGCGCCCTCGGCGAGGAGGCTGGCGACGAACACATCCGTCAGGCTCGAGAGCTGGAAGATCCCCTGTCCCGCCGCGACCGGCATGGCGTTGCGCGCGACGCGGCGCGTGGGCTCGAAGCGGAGGTCGACCCGCGGCCGGAGCGTCCCGAGCAGGCGGTACACGGCGGGGAGCTGGACCGCGACCTGCAGCACGCTCCCGATGAGAGTCGACCAGGTGAGCACGACGATGAGCGGCGCCCAGCCCAGCCGCGCCCCGAGCAGGAGGCCGGCGATCTGGGACAGGTTCCAGACGACCGGCGCGGCGAAGGGGAGGAAGAAACGGCGGTGGCTCGTGAGGATGCCGAGACACCACGCACCGACGATCATCACGCCCGACATGGGAAAGAGGATGCGCACCAGGCGCGTCGTAAGCTCGCTCAACTCGGCATCGTAGCCGGGCGCGAGGATCCCCAGCAGCCAGGGCGCGGCGGCGACGACCGCGGCCACGACGAGGGCGGAGAGGATGAGGAGGCCGCCCAGCACGCCCTGCGCGAGCCTGCGCGCGCCGGCCGTGTCGCCCCGCTCCGTCAACGAGGAGAACACCGGCACGAAGGAGGCCGAGAGGGCGCCTTCGCTGAGCAGGTTGCGAAAGGCGTTCGGGATCTTGAGTGCGGCCGCGTAGGCGTCCGTGACCGGCCCGACCCCGAACGTGGCGGCGATGATGACGTCTCGCAGAAACCCGGTGATGCGGCTGGCGAGAATACCGGCGGCGACGCGGGTCGCGGAACGGCCCTGCCCCGGCGCCTTCCCCTCGGTCAGATCAACGCTCCCCGTCGTCTCCGGCCGGCCGGCCCGCGTCCCGGGCGGGAAGTGCCGGGAGCGCTTCGTCTCCCTCCACGAGTGCGCGCACGAAGGCGGTCTCTTCCCGGATGCCCTCGACCGCCTGCGTCAGGTACTGGATCTCCTGTTCCAGGGCGTCGATGCGCGCCGACTGGTTCGTGCCCGAGTCGGTGTTCCCGATCCGCCGCGCCAGGGCTTCGGAGAGGGGAGAGTCGATCACGATGGCGAGCACGGGGATGAGGACGATCAGCCCGAGGACGACCATGAAGGCGAAGGTCATCTCGGATCTCCCGTGCCGCTCATTGTCGCGCCCTCCGTGGAAGAACGTCCGTTCGCGGGGCCTTGCCAGGCGCCTGCTCCGGGACGATGTACCCGCGAACGCCGAAAGCTATCCATCTTCCGCGCGACCCGCCAAGAAGGACGCGACCCGGCGGTCGGTTTCGCGGGCCAGCCGCCCCACGAGTCCGGGCCCGTAGCGGCAGAGGAAGGAGAGCGGGTTCAGCACGCGTTCCTGAGGGCGCCGGCGCGGGAAGAGGTTCGCCCCCGCGCGACGCACCTGGCCCAGCCGGACGTCGAGCCGTTCCCGGGTCGCGCGGTCCACCTGACGGGACAGTTCGGAGGCCGCGTCGAGGATGCCTTTCCGCATCTTCCCCGCCGCCCCCCGGAGTCCCGGCACCTCTTCGGCCACGGCCTCCTCGATCGCGGCCATGCCGGTCTCGATCCCCTCCCGAAAACGGCCGAGGGCCCGCACCACCGCTTCCGGCCGCGCCTCCCGCGTGAGCCGTTCCACGACCGGGTCGGCCCCCATGGCCAGATCCTGCGGCGAAAGCCCGGTGCGCTCGAGAATCCGTCGCGTGCGCGCCTCGACCAGCGTCCATGCCGCGCGCGGCTGGACGGACGGCAGGGGGACATCGAGGGCGCCGAACAGCGGCCCGAGCTGGCTCCAGTACGCGATTTCGCCGGGTCCCAGCACCGTTGCGGCCACGGGAAGGAGGTACGATTCGAGCGCAGGGCGGGACGCGACGTTCGGCGAAAACCCCTCGGGCGCGGATTCAAGCCGTTCGAGCCAGGCTTCCGGGGGCGCCGTCCCGTCGCGCCGGACGCGATGCCGGCCGCCGCCCGCGTCGAAGAACAGCGGCAGCGCATCCTCCACGCGCGGGATCGGCGCCTCGAACCCCGACGTCCGCAGCGCACGCACGCCCGCCGCCTCGGCCTCGAGGATGCCGTCCCAGTCGGAGAGAAGCCGCCGGTGGAACGAAGCCGCGGCGCGCCGAACCTCGGGCCGCGCGGAATCGATCCACGCGTACTCCCGATCGCCGAGGACCCCCGCGAGGAGCCGGGCGAAGGCCGCGGACACGGACCGTCCCTCCGCATAGGCATCTCGCACCAGCTCGAGGTAGTGCGCCGTAAACTCCAATTCAGGAACGATTTCGGGGAGGGCGTCGAGGACCTCCATTCCGCGCCCGTCCAGGACATGGGATCCCACGGATCGGCGCTCGCCACCGGGGGGCACCGGCAGGGCGAGCGTCCGCGGCGCGTCGGAAGGGTCGAGGATCGTCGTGCCTCCCACCTCGGCCCAGTCGTGGTCATCCGAGGCGATCCAGAAGAGGGGGACGACGGGCGCGCCGAGCGCCTTCTCCAGCCGGGCGGCGAGCGAGATGGCGGTGAGGGCCTTGTAGAGGACGTAGAGAGGTCCGAGGAGGAGGATGGGCTGGTGCCCCGTCGTGACGAAGGCTCCCTGCCCCCGGAGGACGGACTCGAGGCGCGCGCGGACGCCGGGCCCGGAAACGCCGAAGGCATCGGGCTCCAGCCGGGAGCGGCGCGAGGGCGCAGGGTGGATCCCGGAAAGACGGCTGGCGAGCGGCAGAAGGCCGGGATCATCGGCTCCCAGCACCGCGTGCGCGATGGAGCCGGGGACGCCCAGGGGCCGGGGGAGGATTTCCGGGTTGTCGGGCGGGTTCAAAGGGTCCGTCCCAGCAGGAGAAGGCGAGCCGAGTCGCTCTGGAACGGCGCCCCGTCATAACCGCCGAACGTGTTCGTCGCCTCGAGTCCCTGCTCGCGCAGGAGCCGCTGCAGCGCCTCCGGGGAATAGAGGCGCACGCGCTCGTGATAGACCTCCGGTTCCCGGTCCGCGGTGCCGCCGATCTCGATTCGCTTGAAGACCTGATCTCCTTCCACCCACCGCGTCTGCCTCACGGGAGTTCCGTTGATCTCGCCCACGGATTCGGGGTCGAGACGGTCGATGACCCAGGCCGCGTGCAGATAGTCCATCAGGAAAGGGGCGCCGGGCCGCAGCACGCGCCGGATCTCCCGCAGGACCTCGACGTCCTCCTCCGGCGTGAGAAAGTAGCCGAAGGAGGTGAAGAAGTTCACGAGACCGTCGAACGCCCCGGCCGCGAAGGGGAGTCCGCGCATGTCCGCCCGGACGAGGGACCCATCCACGCCCGGCCGCGTTCGCGCCGCATCCAGGAGCGGGGCGGAAAGGTCGATCCCGACCGCCCGCAGGCCCGCCGCCCGGAGACGCTGCAGGTGCCGGCCCGCACCGCAGGCGAGGTCGAGGACGCGGGCACCCGCCGCGAGGCCCGCGCGCTCGCGATAGAGCGCGACCGCCCGGGCGGCCTCGTCCTCGTCCCGATGCGGATACAGCTCGAGGTAGGCTCTGCCGAACCAGTCCCTGAACCACTCGGCGGGGGCGCTCGTCGGTCCGCTCATAAGCGGCTCAGGGGCCCTTGTGGTACGGCTCGCCACGGAGAATCGTGGCCGCGCGGTAGAGTTGTTCCGTGAGGACGAGCCGGGCCACCTCGTGCGGGAGGGTCATGGCCGAAAGCGCGAGTCTTGTCCGTGCGCGGGCGAGCAACCGCGGGGCAAGCCCGTGGGCCCCGCCGATCGCGAACGCGGCACCGGGCCGTCCGTACGTCCGCATGTCGTCCAGGTAGTCCGCGAGGGCCCGCGTGGTCCAGCTCCGGCCCTCGCGCGTGAGCGCGATGAGGTCCAGTTCGTCGGGGAGGCGCCGCTCGAGGGCCGCCGCCTCCCGCTCCCGCGCTTCCGCCGCGCGCGCATCCGGAAGTCCCGCCGGCTCGACCACCACGGCGTCGAACCGGATGTACCGCCGCAGCCGGTCCTCGTACTCCTCCGTCGCCCTTCGAAGAAGGGTCGCCCGGTTCCGCCCGACCGAAGCCACGAGGATCCGCGTCACCCCGCGGCCGCCGGATCACGGTCCTGCCGGCCCGATGCCGTATCGAGAATCAGACGTCTCACGTCGTCCCACCCGGCCTTCCATGCGAGAGTCTCGGGAAGTACCCAGATCGGCAGGCCCGGGTCGAAGAACGGGCGGAGCCGGGCGAGATCCTTGCGCGTGGTGAGCACGCCGCCCCGTCCCGCCGCCCGGATCGCGGCCGTCCGCTCCCGCCGCGAGGGGCTCCCGTGATCGCTCAGCGCGAGGCGCTCCCGAACCGACGCGCACGCGGCGCCGGCCTGCGCGAAGAAGAGATTGGGCTTCATGATCCCGGTCAAGGCGAGCCGGGGGGCGGGAGACCCGGGCCAGCCGCGCGCCCCCGCGCTGGCGGCCTCGAGGGGTCCGTGCCCGAACACGGCCGTTGCCACCGGAACGCCGGGGGCCAGATCCCACAGGCGGTCCCGGAGTTCCGCGTCGAAGCGGGACACTTCGGCCGTCCAGGACTCCCGTCCCGTGACGATGATCGCGTCCGCGCGGACGACGGCGCGATCCCAGCGCTCGCGAAACGGACCGGCCGGGAGGCGTGCTCCGTTCGTGCGGCGAAGGGCGTCCCGATCGAGCACGAGGAGGTCCAGGTCTCGGAAGAGGCGGCGATGCTGAAAGCCATCGTCGACGATGGCGACCGTCGCTCCCTCCGCCGCCGCCCGCCGGCCCGATCGGAGCCGGTCCGCGTGACCCCGGATCGACGCTCCGGGCGCCTCGTGCGCGAGCAGGTCGACTTCGTCGGCGAATCCCCGCGCGAGGAGGGCCGGGCGATGCCCGGCCTCCCGCAACGTACGCCCGATGGAGGCCGCGAGCGGCGTCTTGCCGCTGCCCCCGACCGTGACGCCGCCGACCGATATCACGGGGATGCCGGCGGAGTGCGTGAGCAGGAAACCGGCGTCGTAGAGGCGGCCCCGGGCGTCGTGGACGCCGCCGTATATGCGGGCCAGCCCCCTCAGCGGCAGGGCCGCGCGCGAACGGCGCCAGTGGCGGCGGAGGCGGAGTTCGAGCGAGCGCCGCGCCGGGGTCCCGCGGCCGGGCCGCGGCGAAGCGTCCCGCGCCGCCCCCCGTCCGCTCCGTACGACTCCCGGAGGACGGGACCAGCGGGCCTCGCGGGCCGCCTGCTCGCAGCGCGCCACCTGGCACCGGAGCGCGGCCTGTATATCCCCCGTGCCCGGCGCGCCATCCGCGACGACCGGCGCGAGCGACACGAACACCGTGGCCCCCGGAGCGGGGATGAGAAAGCGATCCCAGCTCGGGAGCCGCCGGCCCGAAGAGGCCGCGACGCCCACGACGGTCACGGCGCTGTCGGTCAGCTTCGCGATGCGCGCCGCGCCTTCCTTCAGCGATCGTCGCGGGCCGCGCGGTCCGTCCCCCGTGAGAATCACCCCGCGCCCCGCCGCGAAGGAGCGGGCCAACTGCCGGAACCCCGCCGAACCGCCGCGGGTGCTGGAGCCCCGGGCCACCTCATAACCGAGGCGCCGGAGGACGCGCGAGATGATCTCGCCATCCCGGTCGCGGCTCGCGAGCGTGGCGAGTTCCTGGCCCGCGAGGAGGCATGTGAGCGGAAGAAGGTGTTCGTGCCAGCACGCGTGGACCTCGCGCTTCAGCACAGGCCGATACGGCCGGCCGGGGTCGTCGGGATGCCGGAAACGCCACGTCCGGCTGATCGGCAGCGCGGCCCGCACGAGCCGGACGGCGATGCCCAGCGGGATGCGGCGGGCGCTCAGCACGGCGCGCCCGGCCCCGCCGACGCGCCGCCTGCCAGGAGTTCGACCGCGTGTTCCGCGACCCGGGCCGAACACCCCGGTTGCCCGAGCCGCTCGCGAACGACGTCGAAGCCGCGCAGCATCTCGAGCCGCGCGGGTGCTCCTTCGGCGAGGAGCGCCTCGAGCGCCTCCGCCGCGCGCCCGGCCGTCAGCCCGTCCTGGAGGAGCTCCGGGACGACAGGGGCCTCCGCCACGAGGTTGACGAGGACGATGGAGGGAACGCGCACGAGCCGGCGGCCGATCGCCCACTCCACCCGTCCCATGCGGTAGCCCACGACCATCGGCACGCCCGCGAGCGCGAGTTCGAGCGTGATCGTGCCGGACTTCGTGAGAGCCGCGCAGGAGCGCGCCGTCGCCTCGCGCGCCCCGCGGTCGGGAAGCCCGCTTTCGCATAGAGCGCTTTCGGGAGGTGCGGGGGGCGCGCGACGATGAAGTCGAGATCCCGATGCCGCCGCGCGAGGCGCCGCGCGGCTTCCGCGAAGACGGGCAGCATGTACCGGACCTCCTGCGCCCGCGATCCCGGGAAGAGTCCCACCACTCTCCTCCCACCCGACGGACGCCGCCCCGCGGCCGCGCGACCTCCGGGGCCGCCTTCGGGAGCGCGAGTCTCGTCGAGGAGAGGGTGTCCGACGAACTCCGCGCGCACACCGTACCGCTCGAGCAGCGCCGCTTCGAACGGGAGGACGGTGAGGACGCGGTCGCAGTCGCGCCGCAGCTTGCGGGCCCGGCCCTCCCGCCAGGCCCACACCTGAGGCGCGATGTAGTAGAGGACCCGCCGCCCCTGCCGCCGGGCGCTCCGGGCCAGCCGCAGGTTCAGCCCCGGGTAGTCGATCGGAAGAAACAGCCGCACATCCTCCCTCACGAAGAGACGCCGGATCCGGCGCTCCAGTCGGAGGAAGCCCGGCAGGCGCCGCAGAACCTCCATCCCCCCCATGACCGACAACTCATCCAGCCCGGCGAGCCTCGACACTCCGGCCGCGTCCATCTCGCCGCCGCCAATGCCGAACAGCCTCGCGTCGGGCAGCCTCCGGCGAATCTCCCGCGCGACCGCCGCGCCGTGGTGGTCTCCCGACGACTCGCCGGCGGAGATGAAGATCGCCGGCCGCGGAGTCGGTTCCGGGGTCAGGACACCCGGCCGAGGTAGGCCATCAGCATGAGGACGAGCGCGAGGAGGATGAGGAGGACCAGCGTCCGGGGTCCCCGCTTGACCGCCCCTCCGAGCTTCTTCCGCTCCTCACGGATCTTGAGCAACGACATGAACGAACTCCTCGATTTCGCGGGTGATCCGGATCGCGATCTCCAGCGCCTCCCTGCCCGCGCGACCCGATACCAGGCGGCTCGGACGCCCTGCGATCGCGTCGGCGAAGGCCGCGATTTCCCGGGCGAGCGCCTCGCCGCCGCGAGCTTGCAGCGGCACATGCTCCACCAGGGCCTCCACTCCCTCGATCGCGTTCCCGGTCCGTGGATCGCGCCGCCGGTAGTGATGCCCCGTTTCGGCCGCCAGGTCCAAGCTGAAGTACCCGGAGCGCTGGAACAACCGCAGCTTCCGCAGCGGCTTCAGCGCCACGCGGCTCGCGGTGATGTTCGCCACCGTGCCGTCCTCGAAGGAGAGGCGCGCGTTGGCGAGGTCGATCCGGGGGGAAATGACGGGCACGCCCACCGCGCGCACGTCCGCCAGCGGAGCCTCCGTCAGCGTGAGAACGAGGTCGATATCGTGAATCATGAGATCCAGGATCACCGTGGTGTCCGCCCCGCGGGTCTGAAACGGCGCCATGCGCAGCGACTCGATGAACCGCGGGCGATCCAGCCATGGATCCGCGGCGAGGAGGATGCCGTTGAAGCGCTCGACGTGCCCGACGCCGAGGACGACCCCCGCTTCCTCCGCGAGCGCGAGGATCTCGTTCGCCTCGGCGAGGGTCGCGGCCAGCGGTTTCTCGACCAGGACGTGGCAGCCGGCGCGGATCGCGCCCGCCGCGGCCTGGTGGTGCGCCACGGTGGGCACCGCGATGATGACGGCTTCGACGCGGCGGAGCAGCGCTTCCGCCTCCGCGAAGGCCGGCACGGACAGCGCGTCCGCGACCTCCTTCGCCCGAGCGGTCGACCGGTCGTAGACCCCCTCCAACTCGAACGCGTCGCTCTGCGCCAGGAGCCGGGCGTGCTGGGCGCCCAGCCTCCCGACCCCGACGACGCCGGCCGGGATCCGGCTCAAACGGAGGGCCGGGTCGCCTCGCGCGGCTCCGGCGGCAGGTCGTCGTCCGGTCCGACGCGGGTCGGGGTCACGCCCCGCTCGGAATCGCGGATGAAGTCCACGAGTTCCCGCACTTCGGGGGTCATCTCGCCTTGCCGGACGCGGTCGAGACTCGCCCGGAGGGGTTCGCCCGACCGGAAGATCGTCCGGTATGCGGCCTGGAGGGCGCGGATCGCGTCCGGTTCGAAGCCCCGGCGTTCGAGGCCGATGCGGTTGACGCCGTACGTGCGGGTCCGGCCTCCCCCGACGAGGGTGTACGGCGCGACGTCCCGCGAGACGCGGGCGCCACCCCCGACCATCGCATGCCGCCCGATGCGCGTGAACTGGTGGATGCCCGTCAGCCCTCCGACGATCCCCCAGTCGCCGATCTCCACGTGTCCCCCCATGGTCACGCCGTTCGCGAGCACGACATGGTCTCCGATGAGGCAGTCATGGGCGACGTGCACGTAGGCCATCACGAGCGTGTCCGCCCCGACCGAAGTCAGGCCGCTCGCGGCGGTCCCCCGGTTCAGCGTCGTGAATTCGCGCACGACCGTGCGGGGGCCGATCTCCAGAAAGGTGCGTTCTCCCGCGTATTTCAGGTCCTGCGGGTCCGAACCCAGGACGGCGCCCTTCGCGATGCGCACGTCCTCCGCCACGCGCGTATCCCGTTCGATGAACACGTGCGGGCCGATCCGGACCCGTTCGCCGACCTCCACGTCGGGGCCGATCACGGTGTACGGGCCCACGGTGGCGCTGGAAGCGACGCTCGCCGACGCATCGATCACGGCCGTCGCGTGGCGCCCGGGAGCGTAGCCCGCCGAGGTCACCGGTCCATGACCTGTCCGAGAATCGTGGCCTCCGCCGCCACCCGGCCGTCCACCCGCGCAATCCCCTTCAGCTTCCCGCGTTTGCCGCGTCCCTGAACGAGGTCCAGTTCGAGGACCAACTGGTCGCCGGGGATGACGGGCCGCCGGAACTTCACGCCGTCCACCGACAGGAAGTAGATGACCTTGTCCTCGGGGTTCTGCAGGCCGCTCATCAGCAGGACGCCCCCGCACTGGGCCAGCGCCTCGATGATGAGCACGCCGGGCATCACGGGACGGCCCGGAAAATGCCCGGCGAAGAACGGTTCGTTCGCGCTCACGTTCTTCAGGCCGACGATCCGCTGCCCCGGCTCGATTTCCAGCACGCGGTCCACCAGGAGCATCGGATACCGGTGCGGGAGGATGTTCAGTATTTCGGTGACGTCCATCACCCTTCCTCGTTCATCTCGTTCTCCTTCGACCCGCGTCCCTGTGCCGTGGCACGGGCTGCTGCCAGCCGGCGGGCGAGTTCCAGGTTGCCGCGATGTCCCGGCCTTTCCGCGACCACATGACATTGCAGCCTCGCGCCCACGAGTGCGAGGTCGCCGATGATGTCCAGGATCTTGTGGCGCACGAACTCGTCGGGAAACCGGAGTTCCTGCCCGGCTTCAAGCCCGTCCCCGGAGAGGACGAGCGTGTTTTCCCGCGTCGCTCCGAGCGCGAGTCCTCGCTCCCGCAGCGCCTCCGCCCATGCGGACAGGCCGAAGGTGCGGGCCGGCGCGACCTCCCGCGCGAACTCCACGGGCTCCAGGCGCGCGCTGGCGGACTGCCGCCCGATGAGAGGGTGGTCGAAGTCGATCGTCGCCGAGATCCGGCCGGTCTCCGCGGGGAGGACGTCGTACTTGGTCCCCCCGATGTTCAGATGCAGGGGACGGTCGATCCGGAGGCTCGGCGCCTCCGCTTCCTGCGCGACCGGCCCGGCGTCCAGCAACCGGTCGCACCACGCGGCCGCGCTCCCGTCGAGCGCGGGAGGTTCCGGCCCGGAGACGTCGATCCACAGGTTGTCGAGCGCCAGCCCGTGCGCCGCGGCGAGCACGTGTTCGGCGGTGCGAACCACGGCCTCGCCCTTCCGGAGGGCGGTCTCGCGGTGGGCGGAGTGCACGGACTCCACCGTGGCGGGGATCTCCGGCGCGCCCGGCAGATCCGTGCGGCGGAAGCGCAGGCCGCCGTGTTCGGGCGCGGGGCGAAGCCTCACGACGGAGGGCTCGCCCGTGTGTATTCCGTACCCGCGAACCTCCACGGCCCGCGCGATCGTGCGCTGTTTCGCCGTCAAGCGCTTCCATCGTCCGGCCCGTCCAGTCGGACGTGCCCCTCGTCGCCACCCGCGCCGGCTCGCCGCTCGAGCCGCGCGACGCGATGGAAGAGGTCCGGCAGCCGGCTCAGGTGCGCGGCCTCCTTCAGCCACGACCGTTGAGGCCGGGCCGGCGTCCCTCCCACCTCCGCTCCCGGGGGTACGTCCCGCACGACGCCCGTCTGGCCCGCGATGCGTGCGCCGGCTCCGATCGTCAGGTGGCCAGCCACCCCCGCCTGCCCGCCGAACTGCGTTCCGGCGCCGATCTCGCAGCTTCCGGCGATGCCGACGTGGGCGGCGATGAGACAGTCGGTCCCGATCCGCACGTTGTGCGCCACGTGCACGAGGTTGTCGAGCTTGGTCCGGTCCCCGATCCGCGTGTCGTCGAGCGCGCCGCGGTCGATCGTGCAGTTCGCGCCGATCTCGACGTCGGCGCCGATCACGCAGCCGCCGATCTGTGGCACCTTGTGCGCGCCGTCCGGCCCCGGCACGTACCCGAAACCATCCGTCCCGACGCGCGCCCCGGCGTGCACTCGCACACGGTCGCCCAACTCGACGCCGTGGAGGATGGAAACGGCGTGGCCGAGCCGGCAGTCCGCCCCGATCCGGGCTCCACGGCCGATCAGCGTCCCCGGTCCCACCCACGTTCCGTGCCCGATCACGGCCCCATCTTCCACGACCACCCCCGCGCCGAGCGACACCGCCTCTCCGATCCGGGCCCCATCGTCGACCCGGGCGGAGGGGTCGATCCCGGGCGGCGGCGCGGGCTCCGGATGGAACAGCCGCACGATCCTCGCGAAGGAGAGCTGGGGGTCGTCGACCTTGAGGACGCTGAACCGGACCGCGCCCGCTTCGAAGCCGCGGGGGGTCAACACGGCCCCCGCCCCGGTTCCGCGAACGGCCTCCCGCATCGCTTCACGAGCGAAGAATGCGAGGTCCTCCGGGCCGGCCACGTCGAGTGAGGCGACTCCGGTCAACCGGCGGTCGGGATCCCCCAGTACATCCGCCCCCACGCGACGGGCGAGATCGGAGACCGTGAACGCCGGCATTCGGGGAACGGAGCCGGAGCCGCGCCGGTGGCAGCCGGATTAGCTGCCGGGCGTGGCCGACAGGGCGGCGAGATCGACGCCGAGACGCTCGAGCACCGACGTGGTGATGTCGAGCGAGGTGTCCGCCGCCACCACGCCCGCGGCGACATCGAGTACGATCGAGTAGCCGCGTTCCGCCCGGATCTCCTCGATCACCTCGTTCACGCGGACCACGATCGGTTCGAGCAGTGCCGCGCGACGCCGGTCCAGTTCCACGTTCAGTTCCTGCTGTCTCGTTGCCGCCTCCTGCTGCTTGTCGCGGATCTCCTGCTCCTTCTGCTGGCGACCCGCCGGGTCGAGCAGGGACTGCTGCTGCTGGTATGCCGTGATGAGAGAGTCGATCTCCGCCGCGAAGGCGTCGAGCTCACCCTCGAACTCGACGGAGAGCTGCTGAAACGCCGCGCCGGCCGAATCGGCGCCGGGCGCGACGGGGAGGATCGCCTGCGTGTTCACGTAGACGATGGGCGTCCCCTCGGGGGGCAGCGGGACGGCCTCCAGCACCGGTGGCGCCCCCGCCGGCTCCTGCCCGGCCAGAGGGCCCGCGAGCAGCGAGCCAAGCGCGACCAGCGCCGCCGGCCCCGCGCCCCTGTGAATCCAGTTCATGTCGGTATCCCTCTCGGTTCAGAACACACGTCCGAACTTGAAGTGCAACTGCCAGCCCGGATCCGGTCGGCCCAGGATGTCGCGCCGGTCGAACCCGTATGCGTAGTCGAGGCCCAGCGGACCGAACGGCGTCACGAGACTCGCGCCGATCCCGGCCCCCACCAGGAGATCCGTCGGGTTGAGCTGGCTGGCGTCCAGCCAGACGTTCCCCGCGTCCATGAAGGCGCTCATGAAGATGCTGCTCGTGAGCTTGATCCCGAAAGTCACCCCGGTCCGGAAGAACGATTCTCCCACGCGGTCGAGGTCGCTGAAGGGGGCGTTGTCCGGGATGTGCCCCGACGGTGTGATCGAGGCCTCGTCGTACCCTCGTAACTGGATCCCCGCCTGCGTGCCCCCCGCGTAGTAGCGTTCGGTGAAGAACGGATTCCGGCCCAGGATGAGCCCCGCCTCGAAGCTGAGGCCGAAGGTGAGTTCGATGGGGGGGCTCGTGCTCCCCGGCCCTCCGCCGAGCCGGCCCACGGGCACGAACCACTCGCTCGTCAGATCGAGCTTCTGGTAGTTCCCGTCGCCTCCCAGAAAGCCGCCCGTCTGCCGGAACGCGATCTGGTTGCGGGCGCCGGCGGTCGCGAACAGCGGATTGTTCCGGCTGTCCTGGACCAGGCGCCCGGAGAGCGTGGACCGCAGGCCGGAGAAGAGCGAGAACCGCCGCCCGATCACGTTCGTCGTGTCCAGCCCCCGCACGTCGTCGTCGAAGAGCGAGTAGCCGACGAACACGCGCGTGTTCCGTATCCCGAAGATGGGGACGCCGACCTCGGTCAGGCCGCCCCTCTGGCGGCGGTCCCCGAGGCTGAAACCGGTGAACTGGTCGCGCGAATCCCGGAGCGAGACGTTGGCGGAGTAGTGGCTTCCGAGGACTTCCGGATCAGAGTAGCTGATGTCGAGGTCCCGCTGCCGGCGGCCGAAGATCCAGCGCAGGCTCCCCGTCTTCGCGAGCCCGAAGAGGTTCGGCTGCGTATAGCCGATGAACCCCGCGAGCCCCGTGTAGCCGGAGGCCGTGATCCCGAAGTTCAGCGTCCCCGTCTGCTTCTCCTGGACGCGCAGCGAGATGTCGATGTCCCCGTCCGGGCGCGGCCGGATGTCGATCGCCTCGTCCGGCGGCAGCGGCTCGAAGAAGTTCAGCCCCTGGATGTTCTGGAACGACTGGATCAGGCGTTCCTGCGAGTACACGTCGCCGGGGAAGATGAGCAGGCGGTTCCGGATCACACGGTCGTGCGTGGCCGTGTTCCCCTCGATCGCGATCTCGCGGATATAGCTCCGCGGGCCTTCCTGGATCACGAGGTGGGCCGTGACGCGGGGCGCCTCGCCCTCCGGGACCTCCACGCGCCGCACGTCCGGCGTGACGCGGGACCCGAGGTATCCGTTGTTGCGGTACAGGTCGCCGAGGTCCGCCGGAGAAGCGTAGAAGGCGGTGAAGTTGAAGGGCGGATACTCCTCGTCCCCTTCGGCCTCGTGCTGGCCGCGGCGGACGATGGGCTCGATCGTCGCGAGCGGGAAGGCGCGGTTCCCCGTGATCCTCAGGTCCTCGAGCAGGTACCGGGCGCCCTCCTCGACGCGGATCTCGATCCGGCCCTTCCCGGTCAGGCGGTCCGATATGACCGTGTCGCCGAGGACCTCGAAGTCGAGAAAGCCGTTCGCCCGGTAGAACTCCGGGAGCCGCTCCGTCAGGTCGCGCCGGAACTCATCCTTCTTGAGCTCGCCCGAATCGAACCAGAAGAACCCCTCCTCGTCCGTGGCCATCGCCGCCCGCAGGTCCGCGTCCGTAAACGCTTCGTTCCCCTCGAACGTGATCGCGGTGACCCCGAGCCGCGGCCCTTCGTCCACGTCGAACACGACGAGAAGGTCGCGCGGAAACGCCGGGTCCGGACGGATGAGCGTATCCACGCTCGCGGTCGGGAATCCCTCGTTCGACAGCAGTTCGAGGAGCGTGACGCGCGCCCGCCCGATGCGGCTGGGGTCGAGCGGGCTGTTGCTCGCGAGGCCGATCGTGTCCCGGATGACATCCTCGTCGACCCGCTCCAGTCCGCGGAACGCGTACTGCGTGATGTAGGGCCGTTCCTCCACGCGGATGTAGAACACGCCGCGCTCGGGATCCTCCGACTCCTCCACGCCGATCTCGACGTCCGAGAAGTCTCCGGAGCTGAACAGGCGGCGGATCGCGTCCTGGATCTGGGGCTGCCGCACGACGTTGCCCGCGCGGAGCCCGCTCCGGGTGATGATGATGTTCGCGGAGTGGCGCTCGTTCCCCACCACCACGACCGAATCGACGCGGACGGACGACTGGTCGAGCTGAAGCTGCGCCGCCGCCGGCTCCGCCGCGGAGAGCCCGAGGACGAGGCCCGTCAGCCACAGTCCGCCCGCCGCTCCGGCAGGCGGCCGTCGGCGGTTCATTTCGCCGAGGACGTCGTGGGCGTGGCAAACACCAGGCTGTCCTCGTCGTCGGCGATGTCCACCCGGATCCGGTCGCCGGGCTCGAAATCGGCCATCAGGATCCGCTCGGAGAGCGCATCCTCGACGTGCCGCTGAATCGTCCGCTTGAGCGGGCGCGCCCCGAACTTCTCGTCATATCCGCGGTCCACCAGGAAACGGATCGCCGCATCGGTCAGCTCCAGCTCGAGCCTCTCCTCCGCGAGGCGCTTCTGCACCTCCCTGAGCTGGATGTGCACGATCTCGCCCAACTGCTCCTTCGACAGCGGATGGAAGACGATCGTCTCTTCGACCCGGTTCAGGAACTCGGGCGTGAACACGCGGTCGATCTCGTCCGACACCCGTTCCCGGATCCGGTCGTAGTCGATCCCGCCCTTATCCTCCGTGAACCCCACGCGCGTCGAACTGCCGATGTCCCGGCTGCCGACGTTCGACGTCATGATGACGACAGTATTCTTGAAGTCGATGACCCGGCCGTAGTTGTCCGTGAGCCGGCCCTCGTCGAGGACCTGGAGGAGGATGTTGAAGACATCGGGATGCGCCTTCTCGATCTCGTCGAGCAGGACCACGCTGTACGGCCGCCGCCGGATGGCCTTCGTGAGCGCCCCGGAGTCTTCGTAGCCGACGTAGCCCGGGGGCGCGCCGATGAGACGGCTCACGGAGAACTTCTCCATGTACTCCGACATGTCCACGCGCACGAGCGCGCTCTCCTCCGCGAACAGGAAGCGCGCCAGCGCCCGCGCCAGTTCCGTCTTCCCCACCCCCGTCGGACCGCAGAATATGAAGCTCCCGATGGGCCGGTTGGGGTCCTTCAGGCCCGCCCTCCCGCGGCGGATGGCGCGACTCACCGCCTCGATGGCCTCGTCCTGCCCGACGACGCTCTCGTGCAGTTCGTCCTCCATGCGGAGCAGCCGGTCCGTTTCCGCCTCCCGCAGCCGGGTCACGGGGATCCCCGTCCAGCGGCCCACGATGAAGGCGATGTCCTCCTCGTCGACCGTGGGGCGGAACTCGGCCCGCGCGCGCTCCCATTCGTCGCGCCGGCGCTTGATCTCCTCCTGAACCTCCTTCTCGCGGTCCCTCAGGTAGGCGGCGCGCTCGAAGTCCTGGTCGCTGATCGCCTGGTCCTTCCACTCCGCGAGTTCCTCGAGCTTCGTGTGGAACTCCTGCACCTCGGCCGGCGGCACCTGCGCGGCGAGCCTCGACCGCGCGCCCGCCTCGTCGATCACATCGATCGCCTTGTCCGGGAGAAAGCGGTCCGTGATGTAGCGCTCCGCCAGCCGGGCGGCGGCGGAGAGCGACGGATCCGGGATCTCCACGTTGTGGTGGTCCTCGTAGTACTTCCGCAGACCCTGGAGGATCTCGACGGTCTCGTCGATCGTCGGCGCTTCGACGATCACGGTCTGGAAGCGGCGTTCGAGGGCCCCGTCCTTCTCGATGTACTTGCGGTACTCGTTGAGCGTGGAGGCGCCCACGCACTGCAGCTCGCCCCGGGAAAGGGCCGGCTTGAGCATGTTCGACGCGTCGATCGCGCCTTCCGCCGCGCCCGCGCCGACGAGCGTGTGCAATTCGTCGATGAAGAGGATGACGCCCTTCGCCTGCGAAGTCTCGTTGACGATCGCCTTGAGCCGCTCCTCGAACTGCCCCCGGTACTTCGTGCCGGCGATGACCGCCGCCATGTCGAGCGCCAGGACGCGGTGCCGCTTCAGGCTGTCCGGCACGTCGCCCCGCTGGATGGCCTGGGCGAGCCCTTCGACGATCGCCGTCTTGCCCACTCCCGGCTCGCCGATGAGCACGGGGTTGTTCTTCTTGCGGCGCGAGAGGACCTCCATCATGCGCTCGATCTCGCCCAGCCGTCCGATCGTCGGATCGAGTTTCCCCTGCCTCGCGAGCTGCGTGAGGTCGCGGCAGAAATGGTCCAGCGCCGGGGTCTTCGACTTCTTGTCGCCCTTCTTGCCGGACGAACTCGCGGGATCGGAGACGGAGGCCGTGGCGGGCGTGCCGCTGGCGGGCATGTCCGTCCCGAGCAGCTTCAGCGTCTCGGCCCGCGCGCCGTCGAGCCCTATGCCGGCCTCTCCGAGCACCTTCGCCGCGAGCCCCTTCTCCTGGCGGAGGAGCCCGAGCAGGAGGTGCTCCGTCCCCACGTAGGTGTGGTTGAGTTCCTCCGTTTCGGCCATGGCGTGCTCGAGCACGTTCTTCGCCTGCGTCGTGTAGGGGAGTTCGCCGATCGACGAACTGCTCTTCCCCGTCCGGATGTTCCCCTCCACGAGCCGCTTCAACTCGTCGAGGTCGGCGGAGAGGTTGGCCAGAACGGCGGCGGCGACGCCCTCCCCTTCGCGGATCAGGCCGAGGAGGATGTGCTCCGTACCCACGTAATCGTGCTTGAGGCGGATGGCTTCCTCGCGCGCCATGGCGAGCACCTTCCGAACACGATCCGTGAAGTTGTAGTTCATCCGAGCCTCATGTGGCGCCGACGCGACGGCCGGCGTCGTGACCGGTTCGATCCCGTGCTACGCAAGGGCTCTTCGAACGTAGCTCGCGCGGAACGCGTCCGCATCCGCCTCGTCGAGCCGCCGCCCGGCCGCGCGCGCGAGATGGGCGGTCTGGGCATGGATCATCATGCGGCTGATCACGTCTACCCGAGGCGATTTCAGAAGTTTCAGCGAGATGCCGAGACGGACTCCGGAGAGGAGGTTCATCATCTCCTCGAAGGGCAGGCTCCTCGCGTGACACAGGATGCCGTAGGCGCGCCAGACCTTGTCCTCGAGCACGTTCGGCGCCTCGCGCAGCAGGACGGCCCGCGCCTGCTTCTCGTACCCGATGACGCGCCCGACCAGGCGTTCGAGCTGGTCGATCAGGTCCTCCTCGGTCTTCCCCAGGGTCGTCTGGTTCGAGATCTGGAACAGGTTCCCCACGATCCTCGAACCCTCTCCGTATAGACCCCGGTAGGTCACGCCGAGTTGCCCCATCCCCTCGAGCACCTTGCGGATCTGACGGGTGAGGACGAGACCGGGCAGGTGGATGAAGACGGAGGCCCTCAGCCCGGTCCCCACGTTGGTCGGGCAGGAGGTGAGGAAGCCGAACTCCTGGTGGAAGGCGTACGGAAGACGCGCCCCCATCTCCTCGTCGAGCTGATCGAGGTCGCGCCATGCGGCCGCGAGCTGGAAGCCCCCGCGCAGCGTCTGCAGCCGGAGGTGATCTTCCTCGTTCACCATCATCCCGAGCGTCCGTGCCCGGGACAGGGCGAGGCCCGCGCCGCGACGCGGTCCGGCGTCCGGTTTGCCGATGAGTTCCTTGCTTACGAGGCGCCGCTCGAGCAGGAGGAGGCGGTCCACCCGGTCGAGGCGCGAGATCTCCCAGAAGTCGGCCTCCTGGAGCACGCCCGCGGCCTCCGTCGCCGCCCGCGCCTTCTCGAGCAGGGCTTCGCGTTCCTCTCCGGTCGCGTGCGCCGAGAACGAATACCCCTGGAGGTTGCGGGCGAGGCGTACGCGACTCGAGACGACGATGTCTCCGTCGGGCCCTTCGTCATCCAGCCAGTCGAGACCGTGGGTCCCGATGGGCGGTGCGGCCGCGGGCCCGTCCGTCACGAGACCTCCGTCAGCGCGTGGATCGCGTCCCTGAGGTCCGCCGCGGATTCGAAGTCCTCGATTTCCACCGCGCGCTCGAGCCGTCGCCGGAGGGTGGAGAGGCGGACCTGCTCCGGGTCCGCGTCCGGGGCCGTGCTCACGTACACCTTCCCCATGTGCTGCGAAGAGCCGTGCACGCGGCGGAGGAGCGCGCGGAGCTGGCGGTGAAAGTGCGCGTAGCACTGCGGACAGCCCAGCCTCCCGGACTTGCGGAAGTCGCCGGCCCCGGTGCCGCAGTACTCGCACGCCTCTCCGGCCTCGTCGAACAGCGTGTCCCCGGCGCTCCCGCCGAGGTGCGCGAGCAGGTCCGCCATGGGCGCGGATCCGCCGCCGGCCGACACCCCCTTCAGCGTCGCGCACGTCGAACAGAGATTGAGCGTACGCATCTCGTTGTTCTCAATCTCCGTGAGCGTGATCTTCGCCTTGCGCTCCCCGCAGTTCTCGCAGTCCATCCCGTTTCTCCGTTACGTCGCCCGGCGTTCCATCACGCGGCGACGAGCGCCCCGCTCTCGATGCGCAGCACGCGACCCGCGCGACCCGCCAGTTCGCGGCTGTGCGTCACGACGACCAGCGCCGCCCCGTGTCCGTCCACCAGTTCGAACAGCAGGTCGTGCAGGCGCAGCGTCGCCTCGGCGTCCAGGTTCCCGGACGGCTCGTCCGCCAGCACGAGCGGCGGCGCGTTCGCCAGCGCCCGCGCCACCGCGACCCGCTGCTGCTCGCCCCCGGAGAGGCGGCGCGGCCGGTGGCTCGCCCGTTCCGCCAGCCCCACCTGCGCCAGCAGTTCGGCGGCCCGGTCCCGGGCTTCCTCCCGCGACGCCCCGGCGATGAGCCGCGGCAGCATCACGTTCTCCAGCGCCGTGAAGTCGCGCAGCAGGTGGTGGAACTGGAACACGAAGCCGACGAACCGGTTCCGCAGTTCGGCCAGCCGCTCTCCCCCGAGTTCCGACACCCGCTCGCCCCCGAGCCAGACGTCTCCCGCCGTCGGCCGGTCGAGGGCGCCGAGCAAATGTAGCAGTGTGGACTTCCCCGACCCACTCGGACCCACGATCGCCAGGGCGTCTCCGGGGTCCACGGTCAGGTCGATCCCCTTCAGGACGGGGAGGAGACCGCCATCGGGGCTCGGAAAGGTCCGCTCCAGTCCCACCGCCCGCACCGCCGACGCCGCGCTTCCGTCGCGATGCGCCGTCATTCGTGCCGGATGGCGTCGACCGGCGCGAGCGCCGCGGCCTTTCGCGCCGGGTAGATCGTGGCCAGGTAGGAGATGAGGAGCGATCCGAGGATGATCAGCGTGACATCGAGCGGCGCGAGCGAGATCGGCAGCCGGTCGATGAAATACACGTCGCTCGGCAGGGAGATGAACTCGTAGCGGGACAGCGCCCAGGCGAGGCTGGCGCCGAGCGCGGCGCCGAGGGTCGTGCCGACGACGCCGATGAAGAGCCCCATGTTCGTGAACACCCTCCCCACGCTGCCGGCGCTCACCCCCATCGAGCGGAGAATGCCGATCTCGCGCGTGCGGTCCGCGACCATCATCACGAGCGTCGAGACGATGTTGAACGAAGCGACGAGGACGATGAGGATGAGGACGACGGCCATGCCGAGCTTCTCGAGCCGGAGCGCGGAGAAGAGGCTCCGGTTGAGTTCCTGCCAGCCCTCTACCCGGTAGGGCCAGCCGAGCGCCTCCTCCAGGCGCGCGGACACTTCCGTCGCCTCCCACGGGTCGCTCACGTCGAACTCGATCCCGGTCACGGCGTCGCCGAGTCCGAACAGCGCCTGCGCCTCGGCGAGCGGGGCCATCGCAAGCTCGTCGTCGTACTGGTAGAGGCCCGTCTGGAAGATCCCCGTGACCTCGAAGCGTCTCAGCGAGACCGAGAGCCCCGCGGCGGACAGCGTCGCGTCCCGGGTGGAGGCCGCGGCGATGAGCTTTCCCTGATAGAGGCCCATCCTCTGGGCGAGACCCCGTCCCACCACGATGCCCGGGTTGCCGGATTCGGTCGGCCCGAAGGGCGGTTCCCCGATGATGAGGTGCTCCATGAGCCCGGCGATCCGCATCCCCTGCGGGTCGTCCGGGATCCCCCGCAGGACGACGGACTCGTTGTACCGGTCGCCTTCCTGGGTGAGGATGACGTTGTTGAAGGCGAACGGGGCGGCCGCGACCACGTCGTCATCCTGCCGGACCCGGTCGAGGACCGCTTCCCAGTCGGCCATCTGGAAGCCGCTGTCGAGTTCCATTACGTGCGCGTGCGGACCGCCGCTGAGGATCCGGTCCCTCAGGCTCTCCTGGAGGCCGTTGAGGACGCCGATCACGACGATGAGGGCCATTACGCCGACGGCCACGCCTCCCACGGCGAGACTCGAGATGAAGGCGACGAGCCTCGAGTCCTTCTCGTCCACGGTGCCGGCGCCCGCGAGGGGCCGCCACGGCCGGCGGAGGAAGCGGCCGACGGCGCGGACCCCCCCGAAGAGCGACATGCGGCGTCCGGTCCCCCGCAGATAGCGCCGGGCGACGAAACGCTCGAAGCGCCCCCGCCCTCCGCTCACGAGCGCCCCTCCTCGGGACGGAGGATGGGGAAGAGGACGACGTCGCGAATCGAAGTCTGTCCCGTCATCAGCATCACGAGGCGGTCGACCCCGAGCCCGAACCCGCCCGTGGGCGGCAGCCCGTATTCCAGCGCCCGTACGTAGTCCTCGTCGATCTCCATCGCCTCCTGGTCGCCCGCTTCCCGCAGCCGTTGCTGCGCCGCGAACCGGTTCCACTGGTCCGCCGGGTCGTTGAGCTCGCTGAACGCGTTCACGAGTTCGAAGCCGCACGCGATGACCTCGAAGCGCTCCGCGAACGCCGGCTCGCCCCGCTTCGGCTTCGCGAGCGGGCTCATCTCGATCGGGTGACCGTACACGAAGACCGGGTTCGTGATCCGGCCTTCGACCAGGTCCGAGAACAGGGCGTCCAGCATCTGCACGCGGGAGAGTTCGTCCGCGTCGGCGCGCCCGGTCTCCCTTGCCAGGGCGCGGAGATCCTCGTCTCCCGCCTCCCGCGGATCGAGTCCGGTGGCCTCCGAGAACGCCTCATCCCACCGGACGCGGGCCCAGGGGGCGGCGAGGTCGACGACCGTCCCCTCGTATGTGAAG
Organism: Candidatus Palauibacter irciniicola; assembly: GCF_965208695.1. GTDB lineage: Bacteria > Gemmatimonadota > Gemmatimonadetes > Palauibacterales > Palauibacteraceae > Palauibacter > Palauibacter irciniicola. The sequence goes on along the minus strand of NZ_OZ242352.1, from coordinate 1,304,855 downwards.
CGCGTCGTCCCCATCACCTCCCGCGCGACGTCGCCGATCATCGTCTCCGTGAGCCTCATCACGTCCTCGTAATCGGCGAACGCGAAGTACAACTCGAGCATCGTGAACTCGGGGTTGTGCGTGCGGTCGATCCCCTCGTTGCGAAAGTCGTGTCCGATCTCGTACACGCGGTCGAGATTCCCGACGATGAGCCGCTTCAGGTAGAGTTCATCGGCGATCCGCAGGTACATCTTCCGGTCGAGCCGGTGGTGGTGGGTGGAGAAGGGCCGGGCGAGCGCCCCGCCGTAGAGCGGCTGCAGGATCGGAGTCTCGACCTCGAGGAAGCCGCGTGCGTCGAGCCAGCGGCGAAGTTCCGTGACGACTCTGCCCCGGATCCGGAACACCTCGCGGACGTCCGGGTTCACCGCCAGGTCCGCGTACCGCTGCCGGTAGCGCGAGGCCTGGTCGCTGAACACGCTGTGCACGACGCGCCGCCCGTCCTCGCCGACCTCCTCCTTCCCGAACGGGAGCGGGCGGAGGGTCTTGGTCAGGAGGGCCAGCGATTCCGCGCGCACGGTGACTTCTCCGCGCCGGGTCCGGAAAACGGCCCCCTCGACCCCGATCCAGTCCCCGAGGTCGAGCAGATCCATCAGCGCGGACCCCTCATCGCCCAGGAGGTTGCGCCGCATGTGGATCTGCAGCCGCCCGTCGCGGTCGCCGATATGCGCGAAGGCGCTCCCTCCCAGATCGCGGTAGGAGAGGATGCGCCCCGCGACCCGGACCCCCTCGAGCTCGGGAGGGTCCCCCCCGTCCGCTGCCTCTTCGGCGACCGCCTCCGCCTCCTCGAACGTGGCAAAAGCCTCGCGCAGCTCGTGGGAACGGTCGAAGGCGCGGCCGTAGGGTTCGACGCCGAGTTCGCGCAGCCGGGCGAGTTTCGCGAAGCGGTCCCTTACCGGCTTCGGCCGCTCGGTCGACGCGTACCAGCAGGCGGTACAGACGCCGTCCCGGAGTCCGGGGGTGCCGGAGCCGCAGGAGGGGCAGTTCACGTGCCCGTCTTGCCGGATTCCTGGAGAAACGCCTGGATGAACCCGTCGATCTCGCCGTCGAGCACGGCGTCGACGTTGCCGACCTCGAGGTTCGTCCGGTGGTCCTTGACCATCTTGTAGGGCTGCAGGACGTAGGACCGGATCTGCCGACCCCACTCGATCCGCGTCTTCGCCCCCTCCAGTTCGGCCCGGCGCGCTTCCCGTTCCTCGACGGCCCGCTGGTAGAGGGCGGCCTGCAGCATCTTCATCGCCTTGGACTTGTTCTTGTGCTGGCTGCGCTCCTGCTGGCACGAGACGACGATACCCGTCGGCAGGTGCGTGATGCGCACCGCGGAGTCCGTCTTGTTCACGTGCTGCCCTCCCGCCCCGGAGGCGCGGAAGGTGTCGACCCGGAGATCCTCGTCGTTGACCGCGACCTCGATGTCCTCGTCCACGACCGGATAGACGAAGACGGAAGCGAAAGAAGTGTGGCGGCGCCCCTGCGAGTCGAAGGGGGAGATGCGCACGAGGCGGTGGACGCCCCGTTCCGCCGAGAGGTACCCGTAGGCGAACTGACCATCCACATCGAGCGTGGCCGACTTGATCCCCGCTTCCTCGGCCGGAAGGAGGTCCATCACCTCGACCTTGTAGTCGTGCTGTTCCGCCCAGCGCAGGTACATGCGCATGAGCATCTCCGCCCAGTCCTGCGACTCCGTCCCGCCGGCGCCCGGGTTGATCGTGACGAGCGCGCTGCGGTGGGCGTCCTCCCCCCGCAGCATGTTCCGGGACTCCAGGCGGGCGGCTTCGATCTCCGTCCGTTCGAGCCCCGCCTCGAGTTCCGCCTCCAGCTCGGCGTCGTCCTCCTCTTCGAGCAGAAGCGCCATCTCGAACAGGTCGTCTACCCGGGCGGAGCAGTCGCCCCATGGACGGGTCCAGCTCTTGAGGAGGTTCGCCTCGCCGATGACCTCTTTCGCGCCGTCGCGGTCGTTCCAGAAGTCGGGGGCCGCCATCTTCTTCTCGAGTTCCGCGATGCGGATCAGCTTCCCGGGGATCTCAAAGATACCCCCGTAGCTCATCGAGCCGGCTGCGCAGCGCCTCCGCGCGTTCCTTTCGTCTCGCCAACTCCGTCATTTCCGGCTCCCGTCCCTCCGCTCGCGCGTCAGGTCCGCATGGGGTGTGATGCGTGTGGTGCCTCGGAACCGCACCGGCCGTAAATAGACCACGTTTCCCCGCCGAAGGCGAACTTTCCGGGACTGCGTCACACGAGTGTCGGCGGCGGCGTGACGAGGTCGAAATCGATCCGTCGCGCGTCGCGATCCACGCGGACGACCTGAACCTCCACGGGATCGCCCAGGCGGTAGTTCGTCCGCGTGCGACGGCCCCGGAGCGCGTGTTTCGCCGGATCGTATGCGTAGCGGTCCCCCGCGAGCCGGCTCACGTGGACGAGTCCCTCGATGTCGTACGCATCGAGCCGGACGAAGAAACCGAACCGGGCCGTGGCGCTGATCGTGCCCTCGAAGTGATCGCCCACGTGACGGGCCATGAACTCGACCTTCTTGAGCTCCACCGAATCCCGCTCCGCCCGCGCCGCGTTCTCCTCGCGCGCCGAAGCGTGCCGGGCCGTCGCCGAGAGCCATTCCCGGTCGATGTCGCGAACGGTGCGCGGCTCCGCGAGCCACCGGGACAGTTGCCGGTGGACGACGAGGTCCGGGTACCGGCGGATGGGCGATGTGAAGTGGAGGTAGGCGGGGGAAGCGAGCCCGAAATGGCCCTCGTTGCCCGTTTCGTAGCGTGCCTTTGCGAGACTCCGGAGCACCTGAACCGAGATGACCGGCTCCTCCACCCTGCCCTTCACCGCGTCGAGCAGGCGCTGGAAATCGCGGGGGCGCGCGTCCCCCGGGGGAAGGAGAATCCGAACTCGGCCGCCAGGAGACGCAGCGTGTCGAGCTTCTCCGGGTTCGGTTCTCCGTGGATGCGGTAGAGTACGGGCACCCCATTTTCGAGCGCCCAGTTCGCCACCGCTTCGTTCGCCGCGATCATCAGGTCCTCGATGAGCCGGTGCGCGTCGAACCGCTCGCGCCGCCGCACGTCGACGGGAGCCCCCTCCTCGTCGAGTACGACACGGGACTCCGGCAGGTCGAAGTCCAGGCTCCCGCGCGCCCTGCGCCGCCGACGGAAGCTCCGGCTCGCCTCGAGCAACGCCCGAAGATCCTCGCCCAGGCCGGGATCCCGCTCCGTCGCCGGCGTCCTGGCGCCGTCCAGCGCTTCCTGCGCCTCCTCGTAGGAGAGCCGGTGCGCGCTTCGGATGACGGCCCGGGCAAAGCGCGTCCCCTGGAGCGCCCCCCGGCGATCGACGGTGAGGAAGGCGGCGAGCGTCAGCCGGTCTTCGCCGGGCACGAGGGAGCAGAGGTCGCTCGACAGCGCGTGGGGGAGCATGGGCAGCACGCGATCCACCAGGTACACGCTCGTGCCACGCTCCCAGGCCTCCGTGTCGAGCGGATCTCCCTCGCGCACATAGTGGGACACGTCCGCGATGTGAATGCCGATCCGCGCCCCGCCCCCCGCGAGACGCGCGATGGAGATCGCGTCGTCGTGGTCGCGGGCGTCCACGGGGTCGATCGTGATCACGCGCTCGCCCCGGCAATCCTCCCGCCCCGCGAGATCCGCCGGCCGGATCCCCCGCGCGACCAGGGCCGCCGCCGCTTCCTCGACGGCTTCGGGGAACGCATCCTCGATCCCGTAGCCGACCTGGATCGCGAGCACCTCCACGCCGGGATCTTCGGAGGGCCCTAGCACACGTTCGACGCGGCCCGCCGGGCCGGGACCCTTTTCTCCCCAGTCCGTGACCTCCACGACCGCGAGATCGCCGGATTCGGCCTCTCCGCGGTCGCGCGCCGGGATGAATACGTCGATTCCGAGCTTCGGCCGGGTCGCGGCGAGCCAACCGTGCCCGCGCTCGCCCCGGAAGACGCCGACCACATGCCGATGGGCCCGGTCGAGCACCTCGACGATGGTTCCGCGAGGTCCGCGCCGTCCGCGGTCTTCGATCCGCACGGCGACGCGGTCGCCGTCCACGGCGGTGCCGAGATCGCGGGCGCGGACGAAGACGTCGTCGCCCCCCTCGTCCGGAATGACGAAGGCCGCGCCGCTCTCGATCCGTTGCAGCCGTCCGCTGACCGGCCGTCGACCCCGGGAGCGACCGCGGCCCCGGGATCCTCCGCGGCCTCCGGATCGGCTGCGGCCCCCCGGTCGGCCGCGGCTGCCGGACCGGCCGCGGGCGGTCAGAGAGGCTTCGCCTCGTCGATGAGCATGATGGGGATCCCCTCGTCGACCTCGAACTTCAGGCGGCAGGGGTGACAGAGCAGGGCTTCCTGGCCTTCGCCGGCACGGTACTCCAGCTCGCCCTTGCACTTCGGGCAGACGAGGATCTCAAGCAGTCTGTCGTCGAGGGGCATCAGTTCTCCCGCGGGGGCACCCGGAATCCGAGCACCCTAAGGTGGTGCGTTTTCTTCCGCCAGTTCGGGAGGACCTTGACGCGCAGCCGGAGGTAGATCCGCCGCCCGAGGAAGCGTTCGATCTTCCGGCGGGAGCGGGTCCCCAGCTTTCGGATCGTCCTTCCGCCGGCCCCGACGACGATTCCCTTCTGGGATTCCTTCTCGACGTGAATCAGGGCCTCGATGTAGGTGGGTTTCCCCCCTTCCCGGTCGCGAAACTCCTCGATCCGGATGGCCACCGCGTACGGGACCTCATCCGCCAGCTCCTCGAGACACGTCTCACGGATCATCTCTGCGACGAAGTGCCGGACCGGTGCGTCGGAGAGTTCATCCACGGGATACAGGGGCGGTGACTCC